>NZ_JAWLHG010000037.1:0-53196 GCF_041690465.1 Falsiroseomonas sp.
CATGCCTGTCGGCCTCCTCGCCGACAGACAGCTTGAATCAGATCCGCCCCGCGCCGGGGAATCCCCTTCGATTCATTCAGCTCGGAAACCGCTCTAGCGCGCCTGCACCGTCACACGAGCCGCGTCCATGCGCCGGATGCGGCCTCCGAGGCCAGGCAGGCGGCGACGAAGCGCAGGCCGGCGAGGCCATCGGCGGCATTCGGGGCGGTGGTCGCCAGCGGATCGGGCGCGCAGCCGAGCCGCCGCGCCGCCGCCTGTTCCGCGAAATCCGAGTAGAGATTCGCAAAGGCCTCGTGCAGGCCCTCCGGATGGCCGGTGCGGCGGAAGCGCGTGGCATGGGTGGCGGCCGGCGACAGCGTCGGGTGGCCGCGGGAGAGCAGCATTGGAAAGCCCTCGATCGGGCAGAGTCGCAGCTCGTTGTGCGCAGCATGCCGCCATTCCAGATGGCCCTCGGCGCCGATGACGCGGAGCAGGATATGGTTCTCCACCCCGGCCGCGCCCTGGCAGAGCGTCATCGCGCCCCGCGCGCCGCCAGCGAGGCGGAAGCGGAGCTGCGCGTAATCGTGCACCCTGCGGCCGGGCATCAGCGCACCGACCTCCGCGCTGACTTCCGCAAAGGGCACGCCGCAGACATAGGCGGCGAGGTGGTGCGCATGCGTGCCGATGTCGCCCAGCACCAGCGACGGCCCGCTTCGCGCGGGATCCAGCCGCCAGCGTTTGGCGGCATCCGGCCCGCCCTCCACGAAAGCCGCGAGGCCGGAGCCGAGATATTCCACCTGCACCGCGCGCAGCGCGCCAATGCGTCCCGCCGCGACCAGCGCGCGTGCCTCGCGGATCATCGGGTAGCCGGAATAGGCGTGGGTGACGCAGAAGGCGATGCCGCGCGCCGTGGATGCCGCGACCAGTTCCTCCGCTTCCGCAACGCTGTTGGTCATCGGCTTGTCGAGCATCACGTCAAGACCGGCGCCGACCGCAGCCAGCGCGAATGGATGATGCGTGTCGTTCGGGCTGACGATCGCCACCGCCTCAATGCCGTCGGGCCGCACCGCCTCGCGCGCGATCATCTCGGGTACCGAGGCATAGCTGCGAGACGGCTCGATGCCGTATTCGGCCGCGGCGGCCGCTCCGCGCGCGGCCTCGCGCGAGAGCGCGCCCGCGACCACGATGAAGCGCCGATCCATCAGCGCCGCGCGCAGATGCACCTGGCCGATCATCGAGGGCGACGCGCCGCCGATGAAGCCCAGCCGCAGCGGACGACCGAGGCGCTCGAACGCCGTCATGGCTCGATGCCGAGGATGCGATGCGCGGCGGCGCGGTCCACCGGCCGGCGCAAGGCGGCGTCGAAGGGCTTCGCGGTGGTCTCGATCATGTGCCGCGCAATAAAGGGCGCGCCCTCGCGCGCGCCGTCCTCCTTGCGCTTCAGGCAGCACTCCCATTCCAGCACGGCCCAGCCCTCGTAGCCGGCAGCGGCGAGGCGGGAAAAGACGCCGCGGAAATCCACCTGCCCGTCGCCGAGCGAGCGGAACCGTGCCGGCCGCTGCGCCCAATCCTGGAAGCCACCATAGACGCCGCTGCGCGCGCTGCGCACGAATTCCGCATCCTTGACGTGGAAGGCGGCGATCCGGTCGGCGTAGAGCTCGATGAAGCCGAGATAGTCCATGTGCTGCAGCAGCATGTGGCTCGGGTCGTAGAGGATACGCGCGCGGCGATGGCCATCCACCAGCTCCAGGAAGCGGTCGAAGGTGGCGCCGTCGTGCAGGTCCTCGCCGGGGTGCAGCTCGAAACAGATGTCCACGCCGGCCTTTTCGGCGTGGTCCAGCACCGGCTTCCAGCGTCGTGCGAGTTCGTCGAACGCCGCCTCGACCAGTCCGGGCGGCGGTGGCGGCCAGGGGTAGAAGTAGGGCCAGACGAAGGCGCCGGAGAAGGTGGCGACGCGTTGCAGCCCGAGCCGCGCCGCCGCCTCGATCGCCAGCCGGAGCTGCCGCCCGGCCCAGACCGCGCGTGCGGTCGCGTCGCCGCGCACGGCGGGTGCAGCGAAGACGTCGGAGATCTCCGAGAAGGCAGGGTTCACGGCGGTGAGCTGGCCGGCGCGATGCGCGGCGAGCTCGGCGATCTCCACGCCAAGATCCGCTAGGCGCGCGCGGTAGTCGCGGCAATAGCCATCGTCGGTGGCGGCGCGTTCGAGGTCGATCAGGCGCGGGTCGTGCACTGGGATCTGCACGCCGGCATAGCCGAGGCCCGCGAGCCAGCCGACCACGCCCTCCAGGCTGTCAAAGGGGGCGGCGTCGCCCATGAACTGGCTCAGCATCACGCCGGGGCCGCGCATCGTCATCGTCCTTCCAGGGCATCGCGCAGGCGTGCGCAGGCCGCGCGCGCCACCGCATCCGCATCGGTGTAGGTCGCGCGCCAGACGCAGAGATGGGCCGCGACCGCCGGGTCGAGGATCGCGGCGGAGAAGGCCTCGAAGCCGACCGGCCCGGTGTAGCCCGCGCAGCGCGCGGCGGCCGCCACCCCCGCCACGTCCACATTGCCGGTGCCGAGGGGGCCGCGATGGCTCTCGGAGAATTCGAGGAAGCCGAGGCGCGATCCGGCGCGCAGCACGGCGGCGGCCGTGTCCGTCTCCTCGATCAGCATGTGGTGCGTGTCGAGATGGACCATCAGGTTGCGGGCGCCGGTTTCGCCGATCAGGTCCAGCGCATCCTGCGCCGTATTGAGCAATGCGTTCTCGAATCTGTTCACGCATTCCAGCGTGATCCGCAGCCCCGACGCCGCAGCGAGCTCTGCCGCGCGCGCCAGCGCCGCCACCGCATGCGCGCGGCCGCGCGGCGAAACCGGTCCCTTCGCCTTGCCCCATGCCGCGTGCGGAATGCCGTCGAGCTGCACCGCGCCGAGGTCGCGCGCCAGCCGCACGGCGTCCAGCAGCCGGGCCGCGCCGCTCGCGGCAATGGCGGCATCGTCGCTGGCAGGATCCGCCTCGGGTGGGTGGTTGGTGTTGCAGATGATGCGCAGGCCGGCGGCCGCGCAGCGGCGCACGACGTCCCTCGCATCCACTTCGGCCGGATCGCGCGCCGGCACGATCATCATGTCGAAGCCGGACGCCGCCGCCCGCTCAATTGCGCGCGGGGCATCGGCGCGCGTCCAGCGCGGAATGAAGACCAGCGGATGGACGCAGAGTGGGTTCAATGCAGCGGCGAGCCCTCGATGGTGATGCGGTGCATCAGGCGGCGCTGGCCATGGTAGTCGTTCACTGCGCAATGCCAGGTGCTGCGGTTGTCCCACAGCGCGATGGAGCCATTGCGCCAGCGGAAGCGGCAGGTGAATTCCGGCCGCTGGCCGTGACGGTAGAGGAAGCCGAGCAGCGCCTCGCTCTCCTCCCTCGTCCAGCCCTCGATGCCGACGGTGAAGTTGGAATTCACGTAGAGCGCCTTGCGGCCGGTGTCGGGATGGCGGATCACCACCGGATGTACGGCGTCCTGCGTCGCCGCGTCGGGGTTGTGCAGGCGGCCCTTGAGATCGGTGTCGTGGTAGCGCGCCTCCGGGCCGAAGATGTGGCGGCTGGAATGGACCGCGCGGAGGCCCTCCAGCGTGCGTTTCAGGCCGTCCGACAGCGCGTCGTACGCGGCGTACATGCTGGCGAACATGGTGTCGCCGCCATGGTCCGGCACGTCGCGCGCCACCAGCATGGAGCCGAGTGCCGGCACCTCGTCATAGCTGTGGTCGGTGTGCCAGGTCTCGCCGATGTTCTTCTTCTGCTCGGGTTCCTTGCGCACCTCGGCAATCTCCGGATGGCCGGGAACGGCGGTGAAGAAGCGGTTGACGTTGATCGGCCCGAATCGCCGCGCGAAGGCGACGTGCTGCTCGGGCGTGATCGCCTGGTCGCGGAAGAAGATCACGCTGCGATCGTGGAAAGCCTGGCGGATTTCCGCGAACAACGCCTCGTCCATGGGTCGGGAGACGTCCACGCCCTGGATCTCCGCGCCAAGCGCGCCGGCGATAGGGGCGATTTCGATGTGGCTGTTGCGCATGGCTCCTGTCTCCTTCAGCCCGGGGTGGGCGCGGCGGGGTCGAGCAGGCCTTCCTGGCGCAGCTCCACCCAGAGATCGGCCGGGATGGCGCGGCGAAGATGGGCGGCGTTCTGTGCGACTTCCTGCGGCGAGAGCGCACCGGGGATGACACTGGCGACAGCAGGGTGCGCGAGGGGGAACTGCAGCGCTGCCGCTGGAAGCGGGACGCCATGCCGTGCGCAGACAGCCTCGATCCGGCGCGCCCGATCGAGCAGCATGGGCGGCGCCGGCGCGTAGTCATACCAGGCGCCATTCCGCACCGGGCCTGCGAGGATGCCGGAGTTGAACGGGCCGCCGAGGATGATGCTCATGCCCCGCTGCGTGCAATAGGGCAGCAGCTCGGCCAGTGCGCCCTGCTCCAGCAGCGTGTAGCGGCCGGCGAGCAGCATGCAGTCGAAATCACCGGCGCGGGCGAAACGCAGGCACATATCCGACTCGTTCAGCCCGCAGCCGATGGCGCCGATCACGCCGGCGCGGCGAAGCTCGTCCAGCGCACGATAGCCGCTGTCCATCACTGTGCGGAAGCGGTCCTCCAGCATCGCGCGATCGCGGATGGTCCAGAAGTCCACGTCATGCACCAGCAGCACATCCAGCCGGGCAATGCCGAGGCGGAGGCAGGATTGCTCGACCGAGCGCATGATGCCGTCATAGGTATAGTCGAAGCGCGGCGCGAAGCCCGGCAGGCCGCCCTGGCGCAGCCCCTCCGGCGGCGGCTCGCCTGGCGCAAGGGCGCGCAACACGCGACCGACCTTGGTGGAGAGGACGAAATCCCCGCGGGGCCTCTCGCGCAGCGCAGCGCCGACGCGCAGCTCGCTGCGGCCATAGCCGTAGAAGGGCGAGGTGTCGAACAGGCGCACGCCCTGCTCCCAGGCCGCATCTACCACCGCAATCGCGTCGCGGTCCGGCAGGGTGGCGCGGAAGCCGCCAATCGGCGCAGCGCCGAACCCGAGCGCCGTCACTTCCAGCGTCGTGCGGCCGAGGCGGCGGCGCTGCGTGGGATCGAAGCTCATCCCTTCACCGCGCCGCCGGTCAGGCCGTGGACCAGGTACTTCCGTACCAGCAGCGAGAAGACCAGCACCGGCAGCATCACCATGGTGCCGCCGGCGGCGATGCGGCCCCACTCCCAGCCTTCGTAGTTCATGAAGTTCACCACCGCGACGGGCGCGGTCATCGCCTCCGTCCGCGTCAGGATGAGAGCGAAGAAGAAGTCGTTCCAGGCGAAGAGGAAGCAGAGGATGGCAGTCGCCGCCAGTCCGGGCGCAGAGAGCGGCAGGATGATCCGTGCAAAACCCTGCGCCGTCGTTGCCCCGTCTATCCAGGCCGCCTCCTCCAGTGCGCGCGGCAACTGGTCGAAGAAGGGTCGCATCATCCAGATGACGAGCGAGAGGTTGAAGGTCATGTAGATGATGACCAGGCCGGTGCGCGTATCCATCAGCTCCAGGTGGCGGTAGGCCAGGAAGTAGGGAATGGTGAAGGCGATCGGCGGCGCCATGCGCGACGCCAGGATCCAAAGGCTGATCGAGCCTGCGATCCGCGCCTGCCAGCGCGAGAGCGCATAAGCCGCCGGCACGCCGATCAGCAACGGCACGATGGTGGAGGCCACGGCGACAACCAAGCTGTTGATGAAGCTTTGCCGGAAGCCGCTGGTCCACAGCGCCTCGTAGTTCTCCAGCGTCGGCGTGAAGATGATCAGCGGCGGGAAGGTGAAGACCTGCGCATTGGTCTTGAACGACATCAGCAGCAGCCAGAGGAAGGGCGCCATCACCAGCAGCGCCAGCACCGAGGCCAGCGCCTGGATGAATCGCCGTTCGCGCGCGAGGGCGGTCGATCTAGTCGCCATGCTGCCCCCAGCCCACCAGGCGGATGATCGCCCAGCTCATCAGCACGCTGGCGGTCAGCAGAACCACCGTGATGGCGCTGGAATAGCCGAGGAAGGAGAAGTTGAAGGCCTGCAGGAAGGAATAGTAGTTCGTCACCTCCGTCACGCTGCCGGGCCCGCCTTCCGTCAGAATGAAGATCAGCGGGAAGGCCTTGATGCTGTCGATCAGCCGGAACAGCCCGGCCACCAGCAGCACGCCCTTGAGGAAGGGCAGCGTCACATGCCAGGTCATCTGCCACGCGGAGGCGCCATCAACCTTCGCCGCGTCGATCAGTTCCTGCGGCATCATCTGCAACGCCGCGAGCGTCATCAGCATGGTGAAGGGGAACCACTGCCACGTGTCGGCGATGATGATCGCCGTCAGCGCCCAGTCGGGATGCGTGATCAGCGCCGGCATGGTGATGCCGAACAGCGAGATCCCCCAATGCATCGGGCTGATGTCGGGCGTATAGATCACCTTCCAGATGATCGCGACAACGATCGGCGGCAGCACCATCGGGATGAGGAAGACGGTGCGCAGCGCTTCCAGGAAACGGCTGCGCATGTTCAGCAGCAGCGCGAAGCCGAAGCCGATCAGCAGTTGCAGCAGCACGGTCCAGAAGGAGAGCTTTGCCTGCACCCACAGCGAATTCACCAACCGCGAATCCGCCGGCATCTGGCGGTAGTTCTCGAAGGGCTGCGCGAAGTTCCAGGCAGTCTCAGGCCGCGTCAGGTCGAGCGGCGTGAAGCTGGTGACGAGCAGGTAGATTGCCGGCGCCAGCGTGATCACCGCCAGCACCGCCAGCGATGGCGTGACGCAGAGTGCGAAGAAGCGGTCACGCGAACGGTTAAGCCCGCCGCGCGACGCCACCCGCGTGGCAGGCGCCGGCAGCGCCTGCGCGGCACCCGACATGCGCGCCGCCCTAGTTCGCGTCCACCGTAACGCCGGCGCGTTGCAGCACCTGCACCGCATCCTGTTGCGCTTGCCGCATGGACGCCTCGGCATCCTGCTGGCGCGTCGCGATGCGGGCGATGCCGCGGTTGATGGTGTCGCCCACCTGCGGGAAGACCGGCACGGTGCGGTATTTCATGTAGCCGGACCGCCCGCCGAGCTCGAGCACCTGGAGATAGAGCGAGGCCACGTCCTGACCGTTCAGCGTCAGCGCGTTCCTGAAGGCCTCACCGGTGATGACGCTGCGGCGGCAGACGCTGGGATAGCCGCGCGTCTCGACGATGCGGTTCAGCATCTCCTTCGATAGCGCCCACTTGATGAACTCCCACGCCAGCTCCTTGCGGCGCGAGCCGGCCGGGATGCCAAGGCCGTGGCTGTTGGATCCCGGGAAGTTGCCCGCCGGGCCGCCGGGCATCAGCGCATAGCGCACCGTGTCCTTCACCGTGCTGTCGGCGTGCTTGGCCAGCGGCACCAGCCAGGTGATGGCCTGGGTTCGAAAATTGGCACGGCCGGCGATCTGGGTGCGCATCGCCTGGTCATCCGAGAAGGACAATCCGCCGGAGGGAGCATATTTCGACAGCAGCCCCGCATACCAGGCCGCGGCGCGCGCTGCCTCCGGCGTGCCGAGCATCGGCGTAAGATTACCCGGCGGATCCTTGAACACCTTGCCGCCATGGCCCATCAGGTAGGGGATCCAGTTCCAGTGGTGCAGCTGGTCGGCGACGAAGGCGGACATGTTCTCCTTGCCGTGCACGGCCTCGCAGGCGGCGACCAGCTCGTCGAACGTGGTCGGCATCGCCTTGCCCGCGCGGTCGAGCAGGTCCGCGCGGCTCGCCGCCATCAGCATGGCGCCCGCTTCCCAGGCGAAGCCGAAGGTGTTGCCTTGCGCATCCTGCATCGCAGACTGTGCGCCGGAGACGAAATCCGCAGCATCCCACTCCGCGGGCGTACGGTTGCGGTCGTTGACGAAGTCGCTGAGGTTCGTCAGCCAGCCGGCACCGATCCAGCGGCCGGAGTAGATGAAGGTCACGTTGATAACGTCGAGCGCGCTGCCGCGCGTCGAAAGCTCCAGGTCGGTGCGCTGGTTGTAGACCGGGAAGGCCTGGGTGTTGAAGTTCAGCTTCGCGCCGGTGCGTTCCTCGAATTCCGGAAAGAAGGCGCGGAGGTATTCGAAGAAGGTGCTCTGGAAGGCTGCACCGTTCAACGTCTGCCCCGCGAAAGGCCTCGACTGGCCGACCACCGGCGGCGCAGCCAAAGTTCCGAGGCCGAGCGCGCCGGCGCCCAGCATGAGATGACGACGGCCGAGATGCGGCTGGCGCATGGCTTCCTCCCGAGTGGCCGCGGCCATCGCCGGACCAGCCGGGGGCGCGGAACCTTATACGCGGACGGTATCGGGCGGCACGCCGATGCGTCAAGGAATTCGCGGGCCGAGGCCATCCTGTCCTAAGCTGCCCCGAGCAATGGGAGGGTCGTGGCGTGACGAAGCAGGAATCGCTGAAGGGCAAGGTCGCTGTTGTCACGGGCGCAGGCCGCGGCATCGGTGCGGCAATCGCCGAGGCGCTGGCCGCCGCCGGCGCCACCGTCGCCTGCGCCGCGCGCAGCCTGGCAGAGGTCGAGGCCGTCGCAGCGCGGATCGGCACCGCCGGCGGGCTCGCATTCGCGCTCCGCGCCGATGTCGCGGAAGCCGGCCAGGTCGCTGCGCTGTATGCGGAGACGCTGCGGCGCGCCGGCGGGCTGGACCTGCTCTTCGTCAATGCCGGCGTCAGCCTGGACCAGCGGCCGGTCGAGGCCAGCGATCCGGACGCCTTCGAAACCACCATGCGCGTGAACCTGTTCGGTGCCTATCACTGCGCACGCCTTGCCATTCCGCATCTGCGCGCGCGCGGCGGCGGGCGGATCGTGATGACCGGCTCCGGCATGGGCCACAGCAGCCTGCATGGGCACGCTGCCTATTCCTGTTCCAAGGCCGGAGTGTGGATGCTGGTGCGAATCCTGGCCGACGAGTTGCGCGCCGACGGCATCGCAGTGAACGAACTGGTGCCCGGCCCCGTGCAGACGGCGATGACCGGCGTGCCACAGCGCACCGGATCGGTGGTCAACAATCCGGTCGAGTGGCTGAAGCAGCCGGAGGACGTGGTGCCGCTGGCGATGTTCCTCGCCACCCATCCCGCGCCCGGCCCGACCGGCCAAAGCTTCAGCCTGATGCGCCGTACCTTCTGAGGCTATCACCGGCAGGCCATACTGCTGCAGTATGGCCCGCATGGATCTCCGCCGCCTCCGCCTGTTCGTCGCGGTCGCCGAATCGGGCGGCGTCGGGCGGGCTGCCAGGCGGCTCGGCATGGCGCAGCCGCCGCTCACGGTGCAGATCCGCCGGCTGGAGGAGGAGGTCGGCACGCCGCTGTTCCAGCGCGGACCGCGCGGCATGACGCCGACCGAGGCCGGAGAGGCCTTCCTGCTGCGCGCGCGCGAATCCCTCTCGCTGGCCGAGGAGGCCGCCGAGGCGGCACGCGCCGTCGCCGCCGGGCGGCGCGGCCGGCTCTCGGTAGGTTTCATGCTCGTGCTGTCGTACGCGCTGCTGCCGCGCCTCGTGCCGGCCCTGCGCGCCGCGCTGCCAGACCTTGAGCTCGACCTCATCGAGATGACGGCCGCGACGCGCAAGACGTTGCTGCTGGAGCGCGGCGTTTCGGTCGGGCTCTGCATCCCGCCGCTGCAACATCCGGAAGTCGAGGCCGAGGTGCTGGCCCGCGTGCCGCTCGTGCTGGCCATGCCGGCGCGCGATCCGCTCGCGCGGTTGTCCGAGGTGCCGGTGGAGCGGTTGCGCGGGCGTCCGCTCATCGGGCTGCCGCGGGTGCCGCGCGAGCGCGACGCCTCCGCCGTCTCGCATGCCTTGCTGCGGCGCCTCGGGCTGTCCGGGCAGCTGCGGCAGACGGTGGAGACTGTGCCGGCGGCCCTGGCGCTGGTGCGGGCTGGCGAGGGCTTGGCGGTAGTCCCGGCGCCGGCCGCGATCAGCCGCCCGCCCGGCGTGATCGTGCGCCCCTTCGCCGAAGGCGGCGAGAGTGTCGAACTTGCCGCGTGCTGGCGACGCGGCACGCCACGCCCGCTGCTGGCGCGCTTTCTCGCGGCGACACGCCCTGTCGTCGCCGCGGCGGCGCGCGAAGGCTGGCGCCTGCCGTGATCAGCCGGGTTCCGCGTAGCCTTCGGGAAAGCGGCCTTCCTCGACATCGGGCTCGACCAGCCCACCGAAGACCGGGTGTGCGTGCCACGCCGTCGCGGCGGCGTCGGTCAGGGAGTTCAGTGCCTCGAGGTTGCGGCGGCTCTCGGTGGCCAGCTCGCGATCCATCGAGTCGAAATCGGGGAAGTGCGCGAAGGCATCCGCCCAGATGGCACGACCAGCAAGGTAGCCCGAGGCACCGGCGCGGCAGGCAAAGCGCATGCTGCGCAGGAAGTCCGCCGCGCCGGCGCCGGCCGAGAGCATCACCCAGGGCCGCGGCAGCATCGCCGCCATGCGGTCGTACGCCGCCTGCAAGCCTGTGGCCTGCGGGCCGTCCGGGTCTGGAACCGCGCCGATCGGGCCGGGCGGTTCCAGCTTGAAGATGTCCACGCCATAGGCGGGATCGGTGAAGGGGCGGATGCTCTCGATCACCAGCTCCTCGCGCCGCGCCTCCATCGCCGCCGGGTCCTCGCCCGGCAACGGATACACCAGCACCTCCAGCAGATGGGTGATGTCATGCGCTCGGCACGCCTCGCCGGCGGCGCGGACGAAGGCTTCCTGGTGCGCGCGGATCTCCGGCGCGGAATCGTGGCGGTACCAGACCAGCACCTTCACTGCATCGCCGCCGAGGCGCCGGATGCGGCCGACGGACCAATGCGGGATCGGGCGCGACTTGCGGCCCAGCGGCGTGCTCTCCACCGCCGCGTGCTCGTAGGAGACGATCAGCCCGGTCCGCGGCGGGATCTCCGCGATGGCGCGCGGATAGGCGTGGAAGGGATCGAGCAGCGCGGCGGAGGCGAGCGGCGCGAGGTGCCGCGCCAGCAGCTGCTTCACGCGCGCGACATCCTCGAAGGGCGGCTCCGCAACGCCGCGCGCCTTCGCAATCGGGCCGAAGAGCGGCGTGCGCTGGTCGATCGCCAGCATCTTCCAGCGGCCGGCGCCGTCGGCGAGGCGCCGCATGCCCCACAGCTTGCCTGGCGAGATCCTCATGCCCAGCCCTCCCGCAACAGCGCCTCGACCGCGTCACGATCGGGCATGCCATCCCATCCCTCGCCGTTCGCCGCCTTCAGCGCGGCCGCGGCGGTGGCGAAGCGCGCCGCCTCCGGCACGGTCATCCGCTCGGCGAGCGCCAGCGCATAGGCGCCGTGGAACACATCGCCGCAGCCGGTGGTGTCGCGCGCGGCGACGCGCGGCGCTGGTACGCGCAAGGCAGCGCCATCGCGCCACCACAGGCTGCCGCGCTCGCCGAGCGTGACCGCGACCGTGGCGTCGAGCCGCGGCGCGACGCGGGCGAGGCCGGCCTCGGCATCCGGCGTACCGGCGAACTCGGCCAGGCCTCGTTCGGAGAAGACGACGTGATCGGCCAGCTTCGCCAGCCGCGCGAGCACGCCATCGGGGCTGGTTTCGGCATCGAGCACGCGCGGCAGGCCACGCGCGGCGGCGAGCGCAAAGAGCCGCTCCGCCCCGCTGATCCAGCGCGGATCGGCCAGCACGGCACCGGCTCCGTCGAGCCAGTGGGGCTCGACCGGCGCATCCTCCGGCAGACCGGCGCCAGGAAACACGGCAAGGATGCGCTCGCCCTTCGGGTCCACCAGGATGCCGGCGGTCGGCGACTGCCCGCCCTCGGCGAGCGTCGCACCGCGCGTGTCCACCCCATGCGCGGCGAGCTTCGCCATCAGAGTGGCGCCGACGGCGTCGCGGCCAAGCCGGCCGCACCAGGCTGCGCTGCCGCCGAGATGCGCGACGGCGACCGCCGCCGTCGCCGCCATGCCGCCACCCACCTCGCGGAAGCCGCGCGCGATGAACTTGCCGGGCTGGTCGGGCAGCGCGGTCAGCTCATAGGCCCGGTCCAATGCCGCCATGCCGGAACAGACGATCCGGGGCCTCATGGCACGAAGATCGGCTTCAGCAACGCACCACGCTGGAAGGCGGCGAACAGGTCCGGCAGTTCATCGAAGCCCCCCTCGGCATCCACCATTCTTTCGTAATCCTCGCGCTGCGCCCGTAGCGCCCGGATGTTCGCCGCGTGGTCGCCGATGGGGAAGTAGAACGAGCGCAACAGATAGAAGTCCTTGCGGCGGATCGCCTTGTTCTCGGTGATGGTCCAGACGTCGCTTTCGCCGAGCTGCAGGATCGCGCCCATCGGCGCGACGACCTTGAAGGCGAGCTGGCGCGCCGGATCCTTGCCGCTGGCCTCGATCACCAGGTCGAAGCGGCGCCGCGACGCCTCGGCGGCATCCAGCCGCTCGGCGCCCAGCGAGGCGGCGAAGCGTGCGCGATGCTCGCCGAGTTCGACGACGAAGATCGGTCCGCAGCCCATGCCGCGCAGCGCCAGCAGCGCGCCGAGCCCGATCGGCCCCGCGCCGAGCAGCAGTGCCGCGCCATGCGGCACGATACGCCGCGCCAGGCGCAAGCCATGCGAGGTGGTGCCGATCGCATCCAGCAGCAGCGGCGCGAGGCGATCGGGGATGTCGTCCGGCACCGGCAGCAGGCATTGCTCCGGCACGGCCAGCGCTTCCGCATAGCCGCCGTCGCGCTGCCAGCCCATCAGGTCCGTCGCGTTGCGGCAGTACTGCGTCGCGCCGGCGGTGCAGTCGTCGCAACGGCCGCAGAAGACCGGGATGTAGACCAGCGCGCGACGGCCGTGCCAGGCATGCCCGGGCTGCTCGACGCGGCCGAGGATCTCGTGCCCGGGCGTCACTGGCCAGCCCTGGCGCAGCGGCCGAAGATCGCTGCCGCATAGCGCGCAGGCGGCGACGCGCAGCAGCACTTCGCCGCCGCCGGGCCGCGGCTGCGGCACCTCCTCGATGACGATGCGTCCTTCGCCCTGGAATCGCGCCGCCTTCACCGGTCACCCCGCGACATAGCCGCCATCCACCGGAATGGTGACGCCGTTGATCAGCCGCGCCGCGGGGGAGGCAAGGAACACCGCGGTGCCGGCCAACTCCTCCGGCTCCGACCAGCGCTTCGTCGGCAGGCGCTGCATGACCTTCTCATTGAAGGCCGGCTCCTCGCGGCCGCGGCGGCTGATCTCGGTGCGGATCCAGCCAGGCGCGATGGCGTTCACGCGGATGCCATCCTCCGCATAGGCGAGCGCCAGCGACTTCGTCAGCCCCACCACCGCGGTCTTGGCGGAGGCATAGGCCGGGATCATCGCCGCGCCGAAGTAGGAATACACCGAGCCGATGTTGATCAGGCAGCCTTGCGTCCGCGCGAGATGCGGGCGGAAGGCGGTGGCCAGGCGCAGGTTGCCTGTCAGGTGGATGTCCACGATCTCCGCGAAGACCTCCGGCTGGTGTTCCTCGTGCCGGATCAGCCGCCCTGCGCAGTGGATCAGCACATCCAGCCGCTCGATGCGCCCGGCGAGGTCGCGCACCGCCGCGTCGTCGCGCACGTCGAGCACCTCGTAGCGGAAGGGCGTGCCGGCCGGCGGCGGCTTCAGGTCGGCGATGATCGGCGTGGCGCCGCAGGCCGCGAAGGCGTTCGCGAAGGCCATGCCGATGCCGCCGGCGCCGCCGCTGATCAGCACGACCTTGCCGGCCACGGCGAAATCCGGCGCTGCGGCCGCGGCGCTGGTGTCGATCATCTCTGGCGTTCCCTTGGCGTCGCCCGTCGCGGGGGGCGAGGGAAGTGGGACACGGCCAGGCGCTTTCGGCAAGCGGCCGCCGGTTGACCGCGGCGTCGGCAAGCGTCACCGTACGCGCAAAGCGGAGGACGTCCATGGCGCCAGAATTCGCCGGCTATCTGCGCCCCGACGGCTCGGCCGGCGTGCGCAACTCTGTGCTGGTGCTGTCCATCCTCGGGCTGACCGGCGCCTCCGCGCGGCGCATCGCGCGGCAGGTGCCCGGCACCACATTGGTCACGCTGCAGGTCGGGCGCGGGCAGTTCGGCGAGGACCGGGCGATGATGCGCCGCATGCTCGCGGGGCTCGGGCGCAACGCCAACGCCGCCGCGGTGCTGCTGGTCGGCGCCGACCGCCTTAGGCTCGACGCCGTGGCGGAGCAGATCGCGCCCACCGGCAAGCCGGTCGAGACCGTCGCGCTGGATGATTGCCACGAGGACAACCTGGCCTTGTCCGAGCGCGGCGTGCGGGTCGCGGCGAAGCTTGTGCGCGATGCCTCGCGCGCGCGGCGGCAGCGCCTGCCGGCCTCGCTGCTGCGCCTCGGCATCGAATGCGGCCATACCGATGCGACCAGCGGCATCGCCGCCAACCCGATCGTCGGGCGCGTAGCGGACCGGCTGGTGGATGCCGGCGGCGCGGCGGTGTTCGGCGAGACGATGGAATGGCTCGGCGCCGAGCATGTCCTCGCCGCCCGCGCAGCGACGCCCGAGATCGGCGAGCGGATCGTCGGCGCGGTGCTGAACCGCGAGCGCTGGGCGGCCGCCTCCGGCGAGGACCTCACCGGCAACAATCCGGGCCAGGAGAACATCCGCGGCGGGCTTTCCAGCATCGAGGAGAAGTCGCTCGGCGCCATCGCCAAGGGCGGCTCGCGCCCGGTGCAGGGCGTGGTGCCGCACGCCGCGCCGCTGCCGGGGCCGGGGCTCTGGGTGATGGAGGGGCCGTCCTTCTCGCCGCCCTCGATCACCGGCTTCGTCGCCGCCGGCGCGCAGATGGTGATCTTCACCACCGGCGCCGGCAATTCCTATTCCGACGTGCTGGCGCCGACCGTGAAGGTCACCGCCAATCCCGCGACCGCGCGACGCCTGACCTCGCAGATCGACTTCGACGCCTCCGCGGTGCTCGATGGCACGCGCGAGCCGGAAGAGGCGGCGGAGGCGCTGTTCGCGCAGCTCCTCGACCATGCCTCGGGAACGCGCACCTGGGGCGAGGTGCTCGACGAGGGCGAATACGCCTTCGCGCGGCTGGGGGCGGATTTCTGATGCGACGCTGGGTCCTGCTGGTCCTCAAGCCCGAGGACGATGTCGCCACCGCGCTGACCGACCTGCCCGCCGGCGAGGCTGCCGCGCGCGTCGGCGAGCGCATCGAGACGCTGCAGCTGCCAGCGGCGGTGCCGCTCGGCCACAAGGTCGCACGCCGCGCCATCGCGCGCGGCGAGGCGATCCGCAAATACGGCGCGCCGATCGGCGAGGCGACGGAGGACATCGCCGCCGGCGCGCATGTGCATGTCCACAACCTGCGCAGCCTGCGTGCGCGGAAGACCGGGGGAGGATGAGAATGTCACGACTGCACCGCCGTGCCCTGCTTGGCGCCGCCACGCTGCTGGCGCTGCCGCGCCTGGCCCATGCCTGGCCTGACCGCTCGATCAGGCTGATCGTGCCCTTCGCGCCGGGCGGCGGCACCGACACCACCGCGCGCATCGTCGCGCAGGCGCTGACGGAGCGGCTCGGGCAGTCCGTCGTGGTGGAGAACCGCGCCGGCGCGGGCGGTGCCATCGGCATGGCGCAGGCGGCGCAGGCGGCGCCGGATGGCTACACGCTGGTGATGGGCCATGTCGCCACCCATGTCGTGAACATGGCCGTGCAGCGGAACCCGGGCTACGACACGGCGCGGGACTTCGTCGCTCTCGGCATCACCTCGACCGCCGCGAACATCCTGGTGGTGAACCCGAACCGGCAGTCCGGCATCAACACCCTGCAGGATTTCGTCGCCGCCTGCCGCGCGAAGCCGGACGAGCTTTCCTATGGCACCGCTGGCGTCGGCTCGCCGGCGCACATCACCACCGCGCTGTTCCTGCGCACCGCCGATGTGAAGGCGCAGCACGTGCCGTATCGTGGCGGCGCGCCGGCGACCACCGACTTGGTGGCGGGCAATCTCGACTTCATGTTCTCCGGCGCCTCGGACTGCATCCCGCACATCCGTGCCGGGCGGCTGCGCGGCATCGCGGCGGCCAGCTCGAAGCGCCTGTCGGGCGCGCCGCAGATCCCGACCGTGGCCGAGAGCGGCTATCCCGACTTCGCCTTCGAGATCTGGCACACCCTCTCCGCGCGCCGCGGCACGCCGCCCGAGGTCCTGGCGAAGCTGCGCGAGGCGACGCATGCGGCCCTGACCAGCCCGCAGGTGATCGAGCGGATCACCGCCATGGGCGTGGACGCGACGCCGACGACCGGCGAGGCAGCGCAGCAACGCGTGGACCGCGAGCTGGCACGCTGGGTGCCGATGATCCGCGCGGCGGGGATCACCGCGGATTGAGGCGGACGCGCCCGGCCTTCTTCAGCGACGCGCGCCTTCCTGTTCCAGGAAGCGCGGGTCGTTGAAGTCGAACAGCTTCGGATCGGGCCGGATCGTCGTATCCACCTCGTAGAGCGTCACCCGCGTCTCCCGCCCCTGCGCATCCACCACGGTCCATTGGCGGAGCTGCATCGGGTCCTCCTGGAAGGTCAGCGTCAGCCGTCCCTCCGCGGGCGCGTCGGTGCGTTGCAGCGTGACATGCAGGAAGCCGCCGCGGCGCTCCATGCCGACCACCGTGATGTCGCCCGACAGCCGGATGCGCTCGCGCAGCAGCACGCCGAGCGGCGTTGAGCTGGCCGGCACCGTGCTCGGCTGGCGCAATTCACGGTCATACATCATCACTTGGCCACCCGAGGCGACCAGCAGCAGCGGCTCCGGCGGGTCGTAGTCGAAGCGCATCCGGCCCGGCCGCCAGATCCAGGCGGTGCCCTGGGCCGATGCGCCGTTCTGCGCCACCTGCAGGAAACGCGCCCGAAGCGTGGTCAGCGCGTTCAGATAGGCCTCCACACGCGCCAGGGTGGCGGCGTCGGGCGCCTGTGCCAGCGCAGGCACCCCCAGGGTCGGCAGCAGGGGCGCGGCCATGGCGGCAAGGGCGGCGGTCATCATGCGGCGTCGGGTCATGCCACTCAGATGGCGCGGCAGGGTGGCAAGCGGAAGGCAGCGGCGCCGCTCATTCCCCCTGCGGCGTTAACCCCTCCGCTACCTCTCGGCCGGCATGCTGCCGCCGAGCGCCAGCCGGCGCAGCGACCGCCCGAAGACCGGGCGACCATCCCCGACCGAGTCGCGCGATGCCCCTCGACGCCGCCCTGCCTGCCACGCTGCCGGTGGACGCTGCCGAATTCCACGGCGTTGAGCGCCACGTGCTGGTCCGCCACGCACTGGACCAGCTCTCGCCGGAGCTGCGGCGGGCGGTGATCGCGGTGCAACTCGCCGATGCCGGCAGCTTCGTGAACATGGGCATGAATTTCCACCGCGTGACCTGGCGCGCGGTGTGGCGGCTGCCGGGCCTGCCCGAGATCTCCGGCAGCATCGCGCTGTGGAAAGGGGAGATCGTTGCGTGAGGGCGCGTCAGCGCCCGGGCGGGCGGGCCATGCCGGGCGGCATGCCACCTGGCATGCCCTGGGGCACCTGCATGGTCTGGTAGCCCTGCGGGCGCCGGAATCGCGCCGGATCCTGTGCCGCGAACTCCACCCGCGTGGCTTCCATCCCCCCGCTATGGCCCTGGTGGGTGCCCTCGGCGCGCAGCATCACGCCCTCCGCGGTGATGCAGGAGCGACCCTGGCTCTGCCCGTCCTGGTAGACCCAGATGGTGCAGGGCAGGCCGGCGACGGTCGCGTTCCCCTCGCGCCGGAAGGTGGCGTTCGGCGGCAGCCCCTGCGGGCCGCCGGCCTGGCCGACCGGCACATCCATCACCATCCGCATCTGCTCCATCACCATGAAGGCCTTGCCGGCGCGCTGGTCGGCGACCATCCAGCCCATGCCCGGCATGTCGGTGCGCATCAGCCCGGCAGACGCCAGCCAGGCGACCTGCATCGCCTGCGGCGCCCCGGCCGGCATCCCGGCGCCGAGGAAGCGGTAGGTCACGGCCACATCCCGCGTCGGCACGATCGGCGGCCGGTCCTGCGCGAGCACCGGCGCGGCGGCGAGGCTGAGGAGCACGGCAAGGGCGGCGCGACGCATCGTCATGTTGTCCCGGTTGCAGGAAGGGGCGGCACGCTCGCGCGAAGGGCGGGCGCGGTCAAGCCGGCCGCAGCCCTTCCGGGTGCAGGCTCTTGCGCGGTAATACGCGCCGCCGGATCTTCCGCCCGCCGTCGGCGTCGAATGCAGGGCCGGCCAGGATGAGAGGCAGCAATGGACAGGCGCAGGATCTGGGTGGTTTGGGGCGGCGTGTTCACCGACACGAACTTCACCGTGCTCGAACCCGGAACCGAGGAGCTGCACGGCCCCTACCACGACGAGGCGACCGCGCTCCGCGCCTGGCGGGACGAGACGCGCCGGAAAGTGGATATCGCCACCCACCGGCTGTTCGTGATGCAGGCCACCGAGACGGGCCCGGAAGCCCGGTAGCGCCCTGCCCCTGAGATTCGTCCGCTCTGCCGAGGGCCCACCAAGCCACCGGAAACATTGACCAGTGACCGGGAACGGAGGCAGGCGTCGGGGCTCTTCCGGTGGAGCCGACATCGCCCGAGCCGGCACAGCCTGATACACGCATCCGGCGAAACTGCCAGGAGCAGACCCAACCCGATGCGATCCGCCATCCCCGCGCTGCTTGCCGCCGTGCCGCTGCTCGCCCCCCTCCCCGCGCGCGCCCTCTGCGAGCAGGGCTGCGGCCAGTTCGCGGCGGTCTTCGAGAACGACAAGCCCTCCGGCTTCGACCGCGACTACACCAACGGCTTCCTCCTCGCCTGGAGCTCCCCCGCCTACCGGCCGCCCGAATGGCTCGCCCCCCTCACCGGCCCGGCGCTGCGGCTGGTGGTGCCGGGCGACGAGCTCCGCTGGGGCCTCTCCTTCGGCCAGAAGATCTACACGCCGAATGACACCGCTGCCCGCAACCCCGATCGGAGCGACCGGCCCTATGCCGCATGGCTGTTCGGCGCGCTGACGCTGATCTCCTCCAATGAACGCCAGCTCTCGAGCGTGGAGCTGCAGCTCGGCATGGTCGGGCCGTCGGCGCTCGGCGAGCAGGTGCAGAACAACTGGCACGACCTGATCGGCGTGGACCGCACCTTCGGCTGGGATGCGCAGATCGAGGATGAGCCCGGCGTGAACCTGGTGCTGACCCGTCAGCTGCGCCTCAACTGGGAGACGCCGATCGAGGGCCTTTCGGTCGGCATCGTGCCGAGCGCCTCCGCCAGCCTGGGCAACGTCCACACCTATGCCGGCGCCGGCGCGATGCTGCGCATCGGCAATGCCCTGAACGCCGACTTCGGGCCGCCGCGCGTGCGGCCGGTCTCGGGCGGGTCGGTGTTCTACGACCCACCGGAGAATGGCGGCTTCGGCTGGTACGCCTTCATCGGCGTCGAGGGCCGCGTCGTCGGGCGCGACATCACGCTCGACGGCAACACCTGGCGCGCCAGCCGGAGCGTGGAGCGGAAATGGGGCGTCGCCGATGCCAGTGCCGGCCTCGCGCTGATGTACGGCGCGGCGCGGGCGACGCTCACCTACACCATCCGTACCGAGGAATTCGCCGCCCAGCGCGACGCCGCGCGCTTCGCCTCCCTGAGCCTGGCCTGGACCTTCTAGTAGTATCCTGTCCCCGAACTTCGCTGCACCTCGGGCGAACGAAGGGGAAGCAGGTCACTGAAAAGGGGACCGACCCGGCATGACCTGCTCTGGGAATGGCTGGTCCGGGTGGGGCCACGACCGGCGTCACGACCCACGCCCGCCCCGCCCCGCCAGCACCGCCACCACCGCCGCAGCCTGGCACACCGCCGCCACCCAGAACATCGCCCCGCCATCCACCTCCCGGAGCAGGCCGAAGGCGGCCGGCGCGAAGGCGTAGCCCGCCTGCCCCACCGCGACGACCAGCGCCACCACCCGCGCCGCGTCGCGATCGGAGAAATCCTGCTGTGCGATCAGCGGCGTCAGCGAGGTGGCGTTGCCCAGCCCCAGCCCGAACAGCGCCACGCCCGCCAGCAGCAGCCACTCCTCGCCGCCGGCCAGCGCCAGCAGCGCCATGCCCGCCACCTGCACCAGGTAGTTGCTGGCCGCCGCCCGCCGCCGGTCCGCCCCCGGCCGCAACAGCCGCGCGATGAGGCTGCGCCCGGCGATGGCGCAGGCGGTCGCCATGCCCATGGCGAACCCCGCCCCCTGCGCCCCCAGCACCGGCGCCAGATGGGACACCAGATGCGCCACCAGACCGATCTGGGCGAACAACCCGAGCGCATTCGCCGCCGCCAGCGTCGCGAAGCGCCGGTCCCGCCACGGCGCACCGCCGAGCGCCGCCACCGGCCGCGACGGCACGACGGACGGCGCATCCGCCGCCAGGCCATCCGGCGCCAGGCCGAGCGCGGCCGGCGTCGCCGCCAGGTAGCGGCCGGAGAGCCACCAAAGCACCGCTACCATCACCGCGCCCACCAGCACCGCCGTCGCGCCGAAGCCGATCCAGCCGATCAGCGCCACCCAGAGCGGCGAGAACACCACGCCGCCGACACTCGCGCCGTTGAAGGCCGCGCCGATCGCCGCCGGGCGGCGCTGCGTGAACCAGGGTGCCACCATCGCGCTGATCGCCGCCGCGCCCATCGTCGCCCAGCCGGCGCCGGAGAACAGCGTCGCCAGGAACAGCTGCCAGGGCTCGGCCGCGAAGGCCCAGCCCAGCAGCCCGGCCGCTGCCAGCACCGCGCCACCCCGCGTCACCGCCGCCACGCCGAAGCGCCGGTGCAGCGCCGCCAGCCGCGCCACCACCGCCGCGCCGGCCAGGAAGTGGCAGGTCACCGCCGCCGAGACCAGCCAGAGCGGCCAGCCCCGCCCCGCCTCCACCGCATGCAGGAACACCGGTGGCCCATAGAAGCCGAAGCCCCAGCCGAACACCGCGACCGCAAAGGCAGCCGCCACCACCCGCCAGCCGAAGAAGCCTTCCCTTGTGCTGCGCACGCCTTCGATCCGCTGCCCCGCCGATCCTGCCAGCCTGACGCGCGCGCCGCATCCCAGGCTTCGGCCCGGGCCGAAGCATGCCGGCCGTTTTACGGCTAGGATGCAGCCCCATGGCCACCAATGCCGCCCTCGCCGAGACCGCCGCGCTGATCGGCGACCCCGCCCGCGCCGCCATGCTCGCCGCCCTGCTCGACGGCCGAGCGCTGACCGCCGGCGAGCTGGCCGCCGCGGCCGGAATCACCCCCCAGACCGCCAGTGCCCATCTCGCCCGCCTCGCCGCCGCCGGCCTGCTGGCGATGGAGAAGCAGGGCCGGCACCGCTACCACCGCCTCGCCACGCCGGCCGTCGCCCGGCTCATCGAGGGGCTGCTTGAGCTCAGCGCCACCCTGCCCCGCCGCATCGTCACCGGCCCGCGCGACGCGGCACTGCGCCAGGCCCGGACCTGCTACGACCACCTCGCCGGCCGGCTCGCGGTGGCGATCGCCGATGCGCTGGTCGCCCGCGGCGCCATCGAGCTCACGCCCGATGGCGGCGCCGTCACGCCGTCGGGCGAGGGCTTCCTCGCCGGCCTCGGCATCGCCGCGGCACCCGCCCGCGGCGGCCGGCTCTACTGCCGGCCCTGCCTCGACTGGTCGGAGCGCCGGCCGCATGTCGCCGGCGTGCTGGGGGCGGCGCTCTGCGCGCGCTGCTTCGAACTCGGCTGGATTCGCCGCCGCGCCGGCAGCCGTGCGCTGGAGATCACCCCGCTCGGCTGGCAGGGCTTCGCCGAGCATTTCGGCATCGCCCCGGAGATGGTCCGCCCGAGCTGACCGCCACGTCTCGGGGATCGCGTCACACCGGGCCGTGTTGACATGCCATGAGCCCGAGCCGATCCCGTTCCAGACGCCTCGGATACAGCCTGGCCGGGCTGCTGACGCTCGGGGGCTGCGAGGTCGGCGAGTATCTGACGGCCAACCGCGCGCCGGAGTTGCTGGTCGGGTTGGCCGCCAACGACCTGCGGCTTTGCGCAGGCCTCCCTGACCGCACGGCCTTCGGCGCTGGCGGCACGGAGTTCTGGTCCTATGAGCGCGCGGTTTCGGTCGGCAGCGGCAACTTTTCCATGCCCCAGATCGGCGTGAGTCTTTCGGGCGGCGAGGAGTGCCGCGCGACGTTTGAGCTGTGGCGCGGCCGCGTCGCACGGGTCGCCTTCACGCGGATGGCGGGCACCCCGACCATCCGCAGCGCCTCCTGCGCGCCGCTGGTCCAGACCTGCGTGGAGCTCGTCCAGGCCGGGCAACTCACCCGAGCGCTGCCGGCACGCTGATACGCGCGGCAGGATGGAATGCCCCGCGGCCCATGCGGCGGGCCATCACGCTGCAGGCGTGACTTCGGCAGGACGGCGCGCTCAGCCGATCGCGGCCTCCACCGCCAGCGCCGCCGCCAGCGCCCGCCGCCCGGCGGCGGCACCCACCTCCGGCGCCAACCCGTCCAGGCAGGCGGCGGCGAATCCGGCCTGCTCGGCCTCCAGGCTGTCATGGTCGGTCCAGCTCATCCGGTCCACGCCATGGCCGGGCATGGTCGCCACCGCCTCCGCGCCGCCCTTCCGCAGCACCGACAGGCTGCGCCCGAGGAAATCCACCGCCATCTCGCCCTCGCGCCCCAGCACCCGGAGCCGCCGTTCCATCGCCAGCGACACGCGGGACGCAGTGATCACCGCCGCCCGGCCGGAGGGGAAGCGAAAGCGCGCCACCGCGAAATCCGGATGGTCGGAGACCACCCGTGCCCCCACCGCCTGCACCTCCGCCGGCTCCTCCCCGGCCAGCGTCAGCACCAGGTCGATGTCGTGGATCATCAGGTCGAGCACCACCGAGACATCCAGGCTGCGCGGCCGGAACGGCGCCGCGCGCACCGCCTCCCAGGACAGCGCGGCGTCGCGGCCCGGCGCGCCGACCACGGCGCGGAAGGCAGCGGAGAAGCGCTCGATATGCCCGACCTGCAGCACACGCCCCCGCGCCGCGGCCAGCGCGGCCAGCGCGTCCGCCTCCGCCAGCGTCGCGGCCAGCGGCTTTTCCATGAACAGGTGCCGACCGGCTTCCAGCACCTGCTCGCCGAGCGCGAAGTGGAAGCGGGTCGGCGCGGCGACGATCACCGCATCCGCCGCCGCGATCGCCGAGTCGAGCGGCAGGGCGGGCGCGCCGGCCTCCGCCGCCACCGTCGCGGCGCGGGCCGGGTCGGCATCGTGCACCCCGACCAGTTCGGTGCGCGCGCCGCGCGCCGCCTTCAGTGCGTGGAAGCGTCCGAAATGCCCTGCCCCCACCACCGCCACGCGCAGCTTCATGTCATCACCTTCCGGGACCGCGGTGTCCCATAGCGTGGGCTTGCATCCCAGGGCACCCCCGCGCATGTTCCGGCCCAAAGGCTGCCCGGGGAGTTCCCGGAAGGCAGCTCCACCCAGGGATCCAGGCTCTCCTCTCCCATGATGTATTTCGCCCGCTGGAAGCAGCTCGCCATCCTCGGCGTCTGCCTCCTCGGCGTCCTGATCTCGGTGCCGAACCTGTTCCCGCGGGACAGCCTGCCGAGCTGGGCCCGCCAGATCAGCCTGGGACTCGACCTGCGCGGCGGCTCCTACCTGCTGCTGGAGGTGGACACCTCGGCGCTGGTGCGCGAACGGCTGGAGGCGCTGGTGGACACCGTCCGCCGCGGCGCCGCCACCGCCAATCCGCGCATCCTCTACACCGGTCTCTCGGCCAACCCGGCCGAGCGCCGCGTCTCGGTCCGCGTCTCCGACCCGGCGCGCGCGGCCGATGTCGCGCGCATCCTGCGCGAGGCGGCGATCACCCTGTCTGCCGGCGCCGGCGCGCAGCAGCCCGATATCGAGATCACCACCGCGCCGGACGGCACCGTCAGCGCCACCCTCACCGAGGTCGCGCTGCGCGCCAAGGCCAGCAACGCGGTGGAGCAATCCATCGAGATCGTGCGCCGCCGCATCGACGAGACGGGCGTGGTCGAGGCGCTGATCGCCCGCCAGGGGCAGAACCGCGTGCTGGTGCAACTGCCCGGCGTCGAGGACCCGGCGCGCATCAAGGACCTGCTCGGCCGCACCGCGCGCATGACCTTCCACCTGCTGGACGAAGGGGCGAACCTGGCCGCGCCGACGCCCCCGCCCGGCACCATGTTCCTGCAATCCGACCGCGGCGAGGAGCGCTTCGCGGTGCGCCGCCGGGTCGAGGTGGACGGCGCCAACCTGACCGATGCGCGCGCCGGCCAGGACAGCCGCACCGGCGAATGGGTGGTCAACTTCACCTTCGATTCCGTAGGCACCCGCCGCTTCGCCGATGTCACGCGGCAGAATGTCGGCCGGCCCTTCGCCATCGTGCTCGACGAGCGGGTGATCACCGCCCCGGTGATCCGCGAGCCGATCACCGGCGGCCGTGGCCAGATCAGCGGCCAGTTCGACGTCCGCGGCGCCAACGACCTGGCCGTGCTGCTGCGCGCCGGCGCACTGCCGGCGCCGCTGACGGTGGTGGAAGAACGCACGGTCGGGCCGGAACTCGGCGCGGACGCGATCCGGGCGGGGATGCTCTCGCTCGCCGCCGGCACGCTCTTCGTCTTCCTCTACATGGGGCTGGCCTACGGCTTCTTCGGCTGGATCGCCAATGTCGCGCTGGTGGCGAACGTCGTCATCATGATCGGCATATTGAGCGTGATGGGCGCGACGCTCACCTTGCCCGGCATCGCCGGCATCGTGCTGACGCTCGGCACCGCGCTCGATGCCAACATCCTGATCAACGAACGTATCCGCGAGGAGGTGAAGGCCGGGCGAAGTCCGATCAACGCCCTGGAGGCCGGCTACACCAAGGCCTCCGGCACGATCATGGACAGCAACCTGACCAACCTGATCGCCATGGCCTGCCTCTACGGCTTCGGCAGCGGCCCGGTGCGCGGCTTCGCGGTGACGGTGGCGGTCGGCACCGTCGTGCAGATGTGGACGGCGACGGTGGTGACGCGGCTGGTCATCGCCTGGTGGTACCGCGCCAAGCGGCCCAAGGAGCTGCCGGTGGTCGAACGGCCCGGCCTCTCGCTGTGGCAGCGCCTCGGCCGCCCGCTGTTCCGCATCGTGCCGGACGGCACGCGCATTCCCTTCATGAAGGGCGCGCGGATCGGCCTGCTGGTCTCGGCGATCATCTCGACCGCCTCCGTCGGCCTGGCCGTCTATCCCGGCCTCGAGCAGGGCATCGACTTCAAGGGCGGCATCGTGATGGAGGTGCGCACGCCGGGCCCGGCCGATCTCGGCCAGCTGCGCGCGGCGGCCTCCGGGCTGAACCTCGGCGATGTCGGCCTGCAGGGATTCGGCGCACCCGATGCCGTGCTGGTGCGCCTGCCGGCGCAGGGCGACGAGGCCGGCACCCAGCGTGCCGTCACCGCGGTGCGCGCGGCGCTGGAACAGGCCGCCCCCGGCACCCGCATCCTGCGTGTGGAGGCGGTGGGCAACCGCGTCTCGGACGAACTGTTCGTCGGCGGCCTGATCGCGCTCGCACTCTCCTTCGGCGCGATGCTGCTCTACATCTGGTTCCGCTTCGAATGGCAGTTCGCCGTCGCCGGCATCGCGACGCTGCTGCTCGACACCACCAAGGTGGTCGGCCTGATGGTGGTGACGGGGATCGAGTTCAACCTGACCACCGTGGCCGCGATCCTCACCATCATCGGCTTCAACGCCAACGACAAGGTGGTGGTGTTCGACCGCATGCGGGAGAACCTGCGCAAATACAAGCAGATGCCGCTGCGCGACCTGGTGGACCTCTCGATCAACGAGACGCTGAACCGCACCATCGGCACCTCGGTGACGCTGCTGCTCTCGGCGCTGCCGCTGGCGCTGTTCGGCGGCGACGCGCTGGAGGGCTTCGCCTGGCTGATGATCGCCGGCATCGTGATCGGCACCGCCTCCTCCACCTTCATCGCCGCGCCGATCGTGCTGTTCACCGGCGCCAAGTCGCTGCGCAGGACCGAGCCCGCGCAGCCGGTCGGGGCGCCGGCGGGATGAAGACGCGCGAAGCCCGGCGCGCCGCGTGGCCTACCGCCGCGGGCGCCGGGCTGTCGCGCGGGCGCCCGCCATTGCCGCGGCGCGCGCTGGCCGGGATCCTCGCCGGCCTGGCGCTGCCGCGCCCCGGCCTTGCCGCCGCGAAAGAGCCGGCGGAGCTGCTGGTGCCCTCGCCGCCCGGCTCGCAGACAGATCGCTGGGCGCGTGGCGTCGCCCCGTTCCTGGAGCGCGCCTGGCCGCGCCAAGCCCTCACGGTGCGCAACCGGCCGGGGCGGGGCGGCCTGCAGGCGGTCGAGGAACTGGCGGCCGGCGGCCCGCGGATCATCGGCGTGCTGACGACGCCGCTGCTGCTCTCCCGCGCGGTGGAGATGGACGCACCCTCGCCCTTCGCCCGCATCGCCACCCTCGCGGCGCTGGTCGAGGAGCCGGTCGTGCTTGTCGGGCCGCCCGGCGGCAGTACCGAGCTCGACAGCCTGCGCGCCGCCGCGCCGGGGGCGCCGATCGGCACGCCGCCGCCCGGCACCGGGGCGCATGTGACCGCGCTGCGGCTCGCCGCGCGGCTCGCTCGCCCGGTGCTGGCCTTCCCGTCCGCGGCGGCGGCCCGTCAGGCGGCCGCGGCGGGGCATGTCGCGGCCGCGGCGCTCACCCTGCCCGACGCGATCGACTACCTGCGCGAGAATCGGCTGGTCGCCCTCGGCATCGCGGCGCGCAGCCGCTCCCCGCTGCTGCCGGAACTGCCGACGCTGCGCGAGGCCGGGCTCGAGTTGCTCGGCTCGACGCGGCGCGGCTTCGCGCTGGCGCCCGATGCGCCGGCGGCGTGGCGCAGCTGGCTCCTGGCCGGGCTCGAAGCGCTGGCAGCCGATCCCGACTTCGCCGCGCATTGTGCCGACTACGGACAGGTTCCACGCTTCCTCGGCTCCGACGCCTGGGGCAACCTGCTCGCACGGCAGGAAGAGGAACTGCGGCGGCGGTGGCTGGACGAACCGTGGCTTCCGCGCCGCACGTGAATCGAAGAACGATGCGCGACACGGATCAACTGTTGCGACGTTTCCCACGACAATCTAGCGATTTGAGACCATTTTTGCCGAGTCGAGCCCTGCATGCCGCCTTCCGGCGCCTTCGAAACCCTGATGCCGGCCGCGGACCCGCCCTCGTTGGACGCCGACCGGATGCTTAGGCGCGCGCGACGCAGCCCGCTCGATCCGTCGAGCCTGGTGCTCGTGGCCAGCGACCCGCTGGTGATCGCCGCCGCGCGCGACGCATCGCGCCGCCTGCACGGCCCGCGCGCGATCCAGATCGTGTCCGGCGCCGAAGCCCTGCACCGCCTGGTCGGCCCGGGCCAGCCGCCGAGCCATATGGTGCTGCAGGGCGGCGCGGCCGGCGCCATGCTGCTCTCCGCCGCGCGCGACCGGTTCAGCGCGACCGAGGTGATCGTCGTCGCCCGCCCCGGCGAGGAGGTGCCCGCAGGGCTGCGCGCCGTGCCCGCTGTCGGCGCCCGCCTGGCCGAGGCGCTGGCGGCGCCGCGCCCGCCGCATGCCGCGCCGGCCGGCGATGCGGCGGCGCTCGCCGCCGGGCTCGCCCGCGGCGAGATCACCGTGCGCTTCCAGCCGGTGGTGCGCCTGGCCGATCGCCGGCCCGTCATGGTGGAGGCGCTGGCGCGCTGGGAACGGCCGGAGGCGGCGCATGGCGCCGGTGCCTTCATCGCCATGGCGGAAGCCGCGGGGCTGGCGACCGAACTCACCCTTGCGGTGGCGCGCCGCGCCCTGGCCGGGCTGGGCCGGAAGCGCATGCTGCTGTCCTTCAACGTCTCGCTCAGCGCGCTGCTGCGGCGGGACCTGCCGAGCCGGCTGGCCGCGATGATCGCCGAGGCCGGGGTGCATCCGGGCGACGTGCTGCTGGAACTGACCGAGAGTACCGCCGTGCGCGACACCGCCCTGCTGCGCCGCGCGCTGCAGCGGCTGGCAACCGTGGGCCTGGGCGTGCTGCTCGATGACCTCGGCCTCGACGATTCGCGCAGCGGCCTGCTGGACCTTCCCTTCCGTGGCGTGAAGCTCGACCGTGCGCTGATCGCCGCGCTGCCGCATGCGCGCCGCGCGCGTGCGCAGGTGGAGCGCCTGGTGCAGGATGCACACCGGCGCGGCCGCGTGGTGATCGCGGAGGGCGTCACCGACCCGCTGCTATGGCGCCTCACCGCCGCGGCGGGCTGCGACCTGGCGCAGGGCTTCGGCGTCGGGCGCCCGATCCTGCCCGAGGCGCTGCCCGGCTGGACCGCCGCCTGGGGCGCGGCCGCTCTGCCGGGGCGTCAGCCGGCGAAGGCTTCGCGGTAGAGCGTCACGATCTCCGCGGCATCCGGCACGCGCGGGTTGTTGCCGGGGCTGCCGGAAGCCAGTGCCTGCGCGGCCATGGTGGGCAGCAGGCCCTCCCACTTGTCAGGCGGGATGCCGTAGGCGGCGGGGGTGGGCACTTCCAGCTCGCGGTTCAGGGCGCGCAGTTCCTCGACCAGCTTCGCGCAGGCGGACTGGTCGCCTTCCCGGTCGGTGGCGACGCCCATCACCCGCGCCGCCTCGGCGTAGCGGGCGCGGCCCGCCTCCAGCCCGAAGGCGGTGACGGCAGGCAGCAGCATCGCGTTCGACATGCCGTGCGGGACGTGGAAATGCGCTCCGACCGGCCGGCTCATGCCATGCACCAGCGCGACCGAGCTGTTGGAGAAGGCGAGGCCCGCCAGCGTCGCCCCGCGCATCATCGCCTCGCGCGCGGTCGCGTCCTTCGGATCGGCCCGGACCCGGCGAAGGTTGGGCGCGATCAGCCGCATCGCGCTGCGGGCGTAGTCGTCGGCGACCGGATTGGCGCGCTTGCTGACGAAGGCTTCCAGCGCATGGGTCAGCGCGTCGATGCCGGTATCGGCGGTGATGCGCGGCGGCAGGCCGAAGGTCAGCTCATGGTCCACCACGGCGGCGAGCGGCAGCGCGCCGAGGCCGGCGATCAGCATCTTCTCGTCGCGCTCGGTGTCGGTGATGACGGTGAAGCGCGTCGCCTCGCTACCGGTGCCGGCGGTGGTGGGCACGCAGATGACAGGCAGCGCGGCAGCATTGGCGGCGGCTGGCACCTTGAAGGCACGGATATGCACCCCAGGCGGCGCCGCGGCCAGGATCGCCATCGCCTTCGCCGTATCCATCGGGCTGCCGCCGCCGAAGCCGATCAGGCAGTCATGGGAGCCGGCCTGCATCACGGCGACGCCGGCCGCGACCACGGTGTCGGTCGGGTCGGGCACGGTGTCGGAGAAGACCGTCGCCGCGACGCCGGCTTCCCGCAGGGGCGCGAGGGCGCGCTCGACCAGGCCGGAGGAGACCATGAAGGGGTCGGTGACGACCAGCGGCCGCGACAGGCCGAGCTGCGCCAGCACCTCCGCCAGCCTCCTCACGGACCCGCCGCCCATCAGCATCAATCGCGGTGCCACGAGCTGAACGACCATGCGCGCGCCCTCCCCTTGCCGTCCCGGCGGAAGCTAATGCGGGTGACGAGCGGTGCCTACCCGGTCGCGCGCCGCTCCTTCGCCGCGGCATAGAGCGCAAGCCGCCGCGCGGCGAGCGGGGCGATCCCCTCCCCGGCCACCGTTTCGTGCGCGGGCAGGTCCTCGGCGAAATGGCAGGCGCTGGCGCGGCCGGGGGCGAGCTCGCGCAGGGGCGGCACCTGCTCGCGGCAGATCGGCTGGACGAAGGGGCAGCGCGTGTGGAAACGGCAACCCGGCGGCGGGTTCATCGGGCTCGGCACGTCGCCGCCGGGCGGCGTGACGCGGCCGCGACGGCGCGGATCCGGATGCGGGATCGCGGCGAGCAGCGCGCGTGTGTAGGGGTGGCGCGGATCGGCGAAGAGGGTGCGCTTCGGCGCGGTCTCGACGATCTGGCCGAGATACATCACCGCCACCCGGTCGGCCATGTGGCGCACCACCGCCAGGTCATGCGCGATGAACAGGTAGGACAGGCCGAAGCGACCCTGCAGATCCTTCAGCAGGTTCACCACCTGCGCCTGGATCGAGACGTCCAGCGCACTCACCGGCTCGTCGCAGACCACCAGTTCGGGCTGCACCGCCAGGGCGCGGGCGATGCCGATGCGCTGCCGCTGGCCGCCGGAGAATTCGTGCGGATAACGCTGCGCATGGAAGGGTGCGAGCCCGACCAGCCGCAGCAATTCCTGCACCCGCGCGGCGCGCGAGGCGGCATCGCCGATGCCGTGCACCTCCATCGGCTCGGCGATGGTCTCGCCGACGCGCAGGCGGGGGTTGAGACTGGCATAGGGATCCTGGAACACCACCTGCACGCGGCGGCGCAGCGCCCGCAGTTCGGCGGCGCCGGTCACCGGCACGCCATCGAAGTGCACCGTGCCGGCGGTGGGCTCGATGAGCCGCAGCACCAGCCGCGCGGTGGTGGACTTGCCGCAGCCGGATTCGCCGACCAGCGCCAGCGTCTCGCCGCGCGCGATTGCGAAGGAGACACCATCCACCGCGCGCACCGTGCCGCCGCCGCCACCGAGCAGGCCGCCCTTCACGGGGTAGTGCTTCGCGAGGCCCTCGACCTCCAGCAGCGTGGTGTTCATGCGGCGAGTTCCACCGCCTGCTCGACCGGCGCGCGGATGCAGGCGGCAAGATGGCCCGGTGCGACCACCTCCAAGGGCGGCTGCGCACGGGTGCAGGCCTCGATGGCGAAGGGGCAGCGCGGGTGGAAGCGGCAGCCCTTGGGCAGGGCGAAAGGCGGTGGCACCGCGCCCTCGATCGCCAGAAGGCGTTCGCGGTCCTCGTCCAGGCGCGGGATCGAGCCGAGCAGGCCGAGCGTGTAGGGGTGCTGCGGGCTGGCGAAGATCTCCGTGGCGGCGGCGCGCTCCACCACCTTGCCGGCGTACATCACCGCCACTTCATCAGCCATCTCGGCGACCACGCCGAGGTCGTGGGTGATGAGTATGATGGACATGCCGGTCTCGGCCTGCAGCTCCCGCAGCAGGTCGAGGATCTGCGCCTGCACGGTCACGTCGAGCGCGGTCGTCGGTTCGTCGGCGATCAGCAGCGCGGGGCGACAGGCGAGCGCCATGGCAATCATCACGCGCTGGCGCATGCCGCCGGAGAGTTGGTGCGGGTAGTCGTCGAAGCGCCGCTCCGGCGAGGGGATGCGCACGCGCTTCAGCGCCTCGATCGCGCGGTCGCGCAGTTCGCCGGCGGAGGCGCGCTTGTCATGTGCGCGCATCGCCTCGGTGATCTGGCGGCCGATCGGGTGCACCGGGTTGAGGCTGGTCATCGGCTCCTGGAAGATCATCGCGACGCGGCTGCCGCGCACGTCGCGCATCTGCGCGGCGGAGAGTGTCAGCAGGTCCTGTCCCTCGAGCAGCACGCGGCCCTGCGCGATCCGCCCCGGTGCGGGGACGAGGCGCATGATGGAGAGGCTGAGCATGGACTTGCCGCAGCCGCTCTCGCCCACGATGCCGAGGGTGCGGCCGCGCGGCACCTCGAGGTCCACGCCATCCACCGCGGCGATGTCGCCGACCGAACTGCGGAAGACGGTGCGCACCCCTTCGATGCGGAGCAGCGGCGATTCGTCGGGCATCCGATTCAGGCCTCCGGTGCCCGGCCGCGTCGCGGCCTCAGCCCTGCGGTCATCGGATGCGGGTTCACGACCAGCGGAAGGTCGGGGGCGAGGTGACCTCCACCGGACGATGCGCCCAGTCCTGCGCCGGCGCGTTCTGGATGACGCGCTTCTGCGCCTCGTGCAGATGCGCCGCGGCGGCGCGGTAGTCCATCGTCACCACCTCGCCATCGGCGACAACCTTGCGGCCGTCCACGAACACGTCCTTCACCGCGCGGTCGCCGGCGGCATAGACCAGGCTGCGGACAGGATCGCGCGCCGGGCGCATCATGGGGTGCGTCACGTCCACCAGCACGAAATCGGCACGGCAGCCGGGGGCGAGGCGGCCGATATCCTCCCGCCCCAGCGCCTTCGCGCCGCCGATCGTCGCGGCGTCGAACAGCTCCGTCGTGGTCATGCTGCGCGGATCATTGGCCTGGGTGCGCGCGAGATAGGCGACGAGGCGCATCTCGTCGAGCATGTTGTGCGGATAGGTGTCGGTGCCGAGGCCCATGTTCACGCCAGCCCGCTTGTAGCGGCCGAAATGCTTCAGCGTGATGCCGCGGCGGGCGAACACCGTTGGGCAGTGCGCGACGGTGGTGCCGGTCTCGGCCAGGCGCTTCATATCGGTGTCGGTCCACCACTTCGTGCTCGGGTGATCGTCCAGGAAGATGCCGTGGCCGATGATGGAGCGGTCGGAGAGCAGCCCCATGGAGTCGAGCCAGCCGATCGGCGTCTTGCCGTGGCGGCGGGTGATCTCGTGGAACTCCACCACCGACTGCGCGGCGTGGATCTGCCAGGAGACGCCACGCTTCCCGGCCTCCTCGAAGCTCTCCTTCAGCAGCGTATCGGTGCAGGTGTCGATCTGCGCGGGCACCACCATGCCGAAGAGGCGGCCGCTCTCATGCTGCTCGGCCCGTTCGATCAGCGTCAGCGCCTCGGCCATCGCCTTCTCGCCGGCGGCCTCATCCCACTCGTACTGCACGACATGGCCGTTCTTGGTGAACCACTTCGCCGACTTGAACATCGGCGCGATGCAGACGCGCAGCCCGCTTTCCGCCAGCAGGTCGAGCCAGCCGGGATGCGCCATGGAGAGGTCCGCCACCGTCGTCACGCCGGAGAGCAGCAGCTCGGAGAGCGCGACGCGCACGCAATGCGGCACCGCTTCCGCATCGGCGCGGAAGATCGGCATGAACTCGTAGAGCGAGGAGTTGTAGAGGCCCGGGCTGCCGATCTCATCGATCAGCCCCTTGTTCATCGGCTCGCTCGACGGGTGCGAGTGGATGTTGACCAGCCCCGGCATGACCATCAGGCCCCTGCCGCTGATCTCCTCCTCCGCCGGGCCCTTGTAGCCACGGCCGACGAAGGTGAGCTTGCCGCCCTCGTAGGCGACATCGGCGTCCGGCAGGTAGATGTGCTGCCCGGTTCCGGCGTCCCAGGCGACGACGAGTTCCGCGTTGCGGATGACGGTGGTGCTCATCTCTGGTCCTCCGCGGTGCCGGGGGCATGGCAGACCGCTTCGATGTTGTGGCCGTCGGAATCGATGACGAAGGCGGCGTAGTAGCTCGGATGGCATTGCGCGCGGATCCCCGGCGCGCCGTTGTCACGCCCGCCGGCGGTGAGCGCTGCGGCGTGGAAGGCGTCCACCCACGCGCGGTCGGCGGCGGTGAAGGCAGAGTGGATACGGCCTGGCGGCGGGCCGGCAAAATCGGCGACGGCGAAGCCGAGATGATCCAGCATCAGCGCTCCTTGAGGGCAAGGCGCGCCCCGAGCGCGGCAAAGGCAGCTGCAAAGCCGCGGCGCATCCAGGCGAGCACGGACGGGCGCTGCAACACATGGCGGCGGGCCGCTGCGGCGAAGATGCCATAGACCATGAAGATGCCAAAGGTCATCGCCATGAACACGCCGGAGAGGCCGAGCATAGTCACCACGGGTTGCGCATCTTCGGCCGCGACGAATTGCGGCAGGAAGGCGAAGAAGAAGATGGAGAGCTTCGGGTTGAGCAGGTTCGCCAGGATGGCGGAGAGGATGACGGCGCCATCGCCGCGCGGCGCCCCCTCCGAGCTGACGGCGAGTGCGCCCTCGTCACGCAGCGTCATCCACGCCATCCAGAGCAGATAGGCGATGCCGGCCCAGCGCACCGCCTCGAAGGCGAGCGCGCTGGCGTGCAGCAGCGCAGCGAGGCCGGTGATGGCGGCGAGCATGTGCGGCACGATGCCGAGCGTGCAGCCGAAGGCGGCGACCACGGCCGCGCGGCGCCCCCGCGAGAGACCGGCGCCCAGCGTGATCAGCACGCCCGTGCCGGGCGAGGCGACGATCACCAGCGAAGTGAGCAGGAATTCGAGACTCATCGCTCTTGTACCGGATGCCCCGCGGGGCCGGCGCGCCGGCCCCGCGGGAGGCGGTTCAGCGCGTCAGCCGGATGTCGAGCCCCTTGTAGAGCGCAACGCCATAGATGCCATGCGCGCGCGCACCCTGGACGCGCTGCGCCGACGCCACCCACAGGCTCTCACGCGCCAGCGGCAGCCACACATTGGCTTCCGCGATCTGGCGCTGCGCCTGGGCGATGGCGGCCAGGCGATCGGCCTCGCTCAGCGCCGTGCGGGCCTGGCGCAGCAGCTCGTCGGTGCGGGGGTCGTTCCAGTTCATGCGGTTCGGCGTGGGGCGGTTGGCGCTGTCGAAGTAGAGCGAGAAGCCGTCCGTCGCGCTGATATAGGGGTAGGACATCACGAAGGCGTCGAACTCCTGCGTCGCCAGCCGGCCCCAGCCGACCGTCGCATCCCAGAGCTGCACGCGCATCTCGATGCCGACGCGGCGGAGATCCGCCTGGATGGCTTCGAGATAGCGCCGAGCCTCGGCGGTCTGCAGGCCATAGACCAGGAAGCTGGCACGCTCGCCGTTCTTCACGCGCACGCCGTCAGGGCCCATCGTCCATCCGGCGGCGTCCAGCACGCGGCGCGCCTCGTCCGGGTTGTACTGCGGCACCAACTCCGCGGCCTGGGCATCGAAGCCGGTGACGTTGGGGTTGAGGTAGGCATCGGCGGGCGCCGCGTTGCCGAACCAGGTGGCGCGAACGATGGCGTCACGGTTGACCGCCAGGTTGATCGCGCGCCGCACCTGCGGGTCGTTCATCACGGGCTTGTCCACCTTGAAGCCCATGAAGTGGTCCCAGAAGTAGTTGGGCTGCTGCGACATGCGCACCGTCGGCACGTTCCGCAGCTGCTGCACCGCAATGTGCGGGATGTACTGCGTCACATCCGCCTGGCCGGTCTGGATCGCGGCGAGGCGCGTGTTCGCCTCCGGGATCACGCGCCAGATGACGCGCTCCACCTGCGGGCGCGGGTTCTGGTAGATCGGCGGGCCCCAGCTGTAGGTGGGGTGGCGCGTCAGCACCATCTCCTGGCGAGGCGTCCAGCTGGTCCAGCAATAGGGGCCGGTGCCGTTGAAGCCTTGCACGCCAAAATTCTGGCCGAGCCGCTCCACCGTGTTGCGGTCGATCACCGAGGCGAAGAACAGCGTGAGCTGGTAGAGCAGCTCGCCATAGGGTTCCGTCAGCTCGTATTCGACTGTGTGGGGATCGCGGGCGCGAATCTCCTTCACCGGGCCGGCACGCCAGCGCACGGGGCTGCGCGTGGCAGGGTCCACCCAGCGACTGATGGAATAAACCACGTCATCCGCGGTCATCGGCCGGCCATCGCAGAAGGTGACGTCGCGGCGGAGGTGGAAGGTGTAGGTCTTGCCGTCCGGGCTGACTTCCCAGCGCTCCGCCAGGCCAGGGCGCACGGTTCGCATGTCCCAATCCAGCGAAACCAGCGTGTCGCTCATCATGTAGATGATCTCGCCGGCGCCACGCGCGGTGGAGCGGTGCGGATCGTAGCGGTCGGCGTCGATCTCGCGCATCACCACCAGCGTGTCGCGCGGCGCGGACTGCGCCGCCGCATCGCCCGCCGGCATCGCCGCCGCCGCGGCGAGCAGGAAGCTTCCCAGGATCTTCCTCATCTCTCTCCAGTCTCCCTTGTGTTTCTAGACGCGAAGCCGCGGATCGAGCGCATCGCGCAGCGCATCGCCCAGCACGTTGAAAGCCAGCACAACCGCGAAGATCACCACCGACGGGATCACGGCGATATGCGGCGCGAAGAACAGGAAGTTGCGCCCCTCGCTCGCCATCGCGCCGAGTTCCGCGATCGGCGGCTGGGCGCCAAGGCCGAGAAAGGATAGTGCCGAGCCGAGCAGGATCACCTGGCCGAAGCGCAGCGTGGCGAAGACGAAGATCGGCGAGAGGCAATTCGGCGCCAGATGGCGGCGGATCAGCCGCGCATCGGACATGCCCTGCGCGCGCGCCGCCTCGATGTAGTCCTGCTGCATCACCACCAGCGCTGCGCCGCGCACGATGCGCGCCATCAGCGGCACGGTCGCGATCGAGAGCGCCAGCACCACCGAGAACAGCCCCGGCCCGAAGATCGCAGCGATCGCGAGCCCGAACAGGATCGCTGGAAAGGAGAGCAGCACATCCATCAGCCGCATGATGATGCCGTCGAGGCGCTTGTAGAAGGCGGCGACGAAGCCGAGCATCGCGCCGACGCTGCCACCCGCCGCCACCGCCGCGACGCCCATCAGCAGCGTGACGCGCAGGCCGAACAGCAGCCGCGTGATCATGTCCCGCCCCTGGGTATCGCCGCCGAGCGGCAGGCCCTCGCTGCCTGGCGGCTGCATCGCCTTCGAGAGGTCGTTGTCGAAGGGGTCGGTCGGCGCCAGCCAGGGCGCGAAGACCGCGGCCAGCACGATCGCCAGCGCGAAGGCCGCCGCCACCGCGGCACCGGGATCGCGCAGGATCAGCTTCAGCACGCCAGGGCGCCGCGGTACGGCGATGTCCGTCGTGGTCGCGCTCATGCGTGGCGAATCCGCGGATCGAGCGCGGCGTAGAGCAGGTCCACGCACAGATTGATCACGATGAAGCCCATGGACAGCACGATGATCGTCCCCTGCGCCATCGGGAAGTCCGAGGAGAGGATCGCACCCACCGCGAGCCGCCCGACGCCGGGCCAGGAGAACACCGTCTCCGTCACCACCGCGCCGCCGAGCAGGAAGCCGATCTGCAGGCCGATCAGCGTGACGACCGGGATCAGCGCGTTGCGCAATGCGTGATGCAGCACCACCAGCCGCTCCGGCAGGCCCTTCGCGCGCGCGGTGCGGACGTGGTCGGCGCCGAGCACGTCAAGCACGGCGGTGCGCGTCATCCGGGCGACGGGGCCGACGAAGACGCCGCCCAGCGTCAGCGCCGGCAGGATGATCGCGAGGAAGCCGTCCCAGGTCCAGATCGGGCCGAGCCGGCCGGTGAAGGGCAGCATCTGCCACTTGAAGCCGACGTACCAGATCAGCACCAGCCCGAGGAAGAACACCGGGATGGAACCGCCCGCGACGGTGAAGGCGGTGATCGCGCGATCGAGCAGCGAGCCGCGCATATAGGCCGCCAGCGTGCCGAGCGAGATGCCGAGCGGGATCGCCCAGACGAGACTGGCGAGCATCAGCTCCAGGGTCGGGCCGATGGTGGCGCCGAGCTCCTGCGTCACAGGCACGTTGTTGATGATGGAGACGCCGAGATCGCCCTGCACCAGCCGCCAGAGATAGAGGCCGAACTGCTCGTAGAGCGGCCGGTCGAGGCCGAGGTCCTGCCGGATCGCGGCGATCACGTCGGGTGTCGCGGTCGGGCCGGCGCGGACGATGGCGGGATCGGTCGGCACCACCTGCATCAGCAGGAAGCCGACGAGCAGCACGCCGAACATCACCGGCACCGCCATAGCCAGGCGTTCGGCGGCGTGACGCAGCATCAGGCGAGCGTCCCGTGCCGGTCGAAGGTGGGCAGGCCGTCGCGCAATGTCAGGTCGCAGCGCGTCTCACGCAGGATCTGCTCCGGCTCGGCGGCGAAGATGTCGCGCGACAGCACCGCGATGTCCGCCTGCATGCCGGGCTCCAGCGTGCCGCGGCGGTCCTCGGCGAACTGCGTGTAGGCGCCGCACCAGGTCTGGCAGTGGATGGCCTGCTCGGCGGTCAGCGCCTCCTCCGGTCCCATCACCGTGCCGCGGCTGGTCTTGCGCGTCAGCATGGTGAAGAGGTTCACGAAGGGGTCCACCGTCGAGACGGGGCAGTCGGAGCTGGCCGCGGGACGGTGCCCTTCCTCCAGCCACGTCCGCATCGGATAGGCGTGGTCGCTGCGCGCATGGCCGAGGTTGCGGATGTAGAGGTCGCCGAACTCGTACATGAAGACCGGCTGCGGCACCGGCAGGATTCCCCGGGATTTCATGCGCCGTCTTTGGTCTCGGGTCACGAACCCGCAATGCTCGATGCGGTGGCGGCGGCCGGCAAAAGGATGCGCCTCGCTGTCCGCGGCTTCCATCGCCTGCAGCACCTGCTCGATCGCCGCGTCGCCGATGGCGTGGATATCGAGCTGCCAGCCCTGCTCGTGATAGAGCTTCAGCAGCGCGTGCATCTTGTCGTCAGGGAAGGTGAAGACGCCGGTGCCGCCGCCGGCGGCTGCCAGATACGGCTCGAAAAAGGCGGCGGTCAGGCCGCCGGCGGAGCCATCGGCGAAGACCTTCACCGCGCCCCAGCGCAGCATGTCGTCGCCTTCGTTCGGGCGCAGCCCGGCCTCCCAGGCCGCTTGCGCGATGCCTTCCGGATTGCCGGCCAGCACCTGCCACATGCGCTGCCGGAGCCGGCCTGCGCGCTGCGCGGCGCGATAGGCCTCGACCTCCGCGATGCCGGCGGTCATGCCGACATTCATGTCGGTGGCGCTGGCAAAGCCGAGGCTGGCGAGGTGGTCTCCGGCGCGTTCGATGGCATCAACCATCGTCGCCTGGTCGGGCTCCGGGATCACATCCCGCACCAGCCGCATGGCGCGTTCCTGGAACAGGCCGGTGAGCGCGCCGCCGCGCCGCTCGATCACGCCGCCCTCGGGATCGGGCGTGTTGTGGCCGACGCCGGCGCGCTGCAGCGCGGCGCTGTTCGCGACACCCATGTGACCGCAGGTGCGCACGATGAAGACCGGGTTGTCCGGCGCCGCCGCGTCCAGCTCCGCGGCCGTCGGGTGGCGGCCGACATCAAGCTCGCCATGGTCGTAGCCGCGGCCGAGCACCCAGGCGCCCTTCGGCGCCGCCTGCGCAGCTTCGCGGACGCGGCGCAGCGCCTCGTGCAGGCTGCGCACCTCCTCGGCCCGTAGATTCACCTGGCCGAGCGCGAGGCCATAGGGCAGCAGGTGCATATGCGCCTCGTTGAAGGCGGGAATCGCGACCCGGCCATCAAGTGCCACCTGCCGCGCATCCGGTGCGGCCGCCCGCACCTGCTCCTCCGCGCCGATCGCCAGCACGCGCCCATCCCGTACCGCCAGCGCATCGGCGAAGCCTCCGGCCAGGCCGCGGAAGATGCGGCCGCCGGTGAAGATCAGATCCTGCTTCATCCGCCCGGACTTGAACCCTGTGCAAAGCATGTTCGAGGTTGCGCGACTGTCACGCCCGGTGCGCGAGGCGTCAACCCGGCCGCCGGCGCCGTTGCGCCCGCGGCGCCCCCGCCTGCATCATGGATGCGGCAGAAACCGAGGAGAGGTGCCATGGCTTTGGGCAGGCGATGGCTGGGGGTGGCCGCGGCGGCGGCGCTCGGCATCGGGGCGGCCGGCACGCCGGCGGTGTCCCTGGCGCAATCCCCGGCGCAATCCACGCTGCGGATCGTGCTGATCAACGACCTGGCCAGCCTCGATCCGGTGCAGTCCACCGCCGCCTTCGTGCGCAACCACGGTTTCCTGGTCTACGACCAGCTCTTCGCCTTCGACAGCCAGGGCGTGGCGCGGCCGCAGATGGTGGAGCGGCACGAGGCCGCCGCCGATGGCATGTCCCACCGCTTCACGCTGCGCGAGGGCCTCGCCTTTCATGACGGGCAGCCCGTGCGCGCCGCCGATGCCGTCGCCTCCATCCGCCGCTGGTCGCAGCGCGACGTGGTGGGACGCGCGCTGGCGGCAGCAACCGCAGCCATGGAGGTGGTGGATGATCGCACCTTCACCATCCGCCTCTCGCGCCCCTTCGCCCTGGTGACGGAGGCGCTCGCCCGCCCGACCGCCAGCGCGCTGTTCGTGATGCCGAAGCGGATCGCACAGACGCCGGCGGCCACCGCGATCACCGACGCCACCGGCAGCGGCCCCTTCATCTTCCAGGCGGACCAGTGGCGGGCGGGGGAGCGCGCGGTCTATACGCGCAACCCGAACTACCGCCCGCGCCAGGAGCCCGCCGACGGGCTGGCCGGCGGCAAGGTGGCGATGCTGGAGCGCATCGAGTGGATCTCCATGCCCGATCCCGCAACCGCGGCGGCGGCGCTGCAGGCCGGCGAGATCGACTTCATCGAGCAGCCCTCGCCCGACCTGATCCCGACGCTTGAGCGCAACCGCAGCATCCGCACCTTCGCGCTCAACCCGGTGGGCTTCATGGTGTGGCTGCGGCTCAACCATACGCAGCCGCCCTTCAACAACCCCGCGGCGCGCCAGGCGCTGCTGCACCTGATCAACCAGCAGGAGGTGCTGCAGGGCATCGGCGTGCGCGCCAGCGAGCAGGTGCCCTACTGCCCCGCCTATTTCTTCTGCGGCACGCCGCTGGAAAGCGACGCGGGCGCGCAGGGGCTGCGCGCCGTGAACCTCGACCGCGCACGGGCCCTGCTGCGCGAGGCCGGCTATGCGAACCAGCGCGTGGTGTTCATGAACGCGGCCGACCAGCCGATCAACAACGCCGCCACGCTGGTGATGTCCGAAAGCTTCCGGCGCGGCGGACTGAACATGGACGTGCCCAGCATGGACTGGGCCACGCTGACCCAGCGGCGCAACCGGCGCGATCCGGTGGACCAGGGCGGCTGGAACCTGTTCGTCACCGTGGCCAACGTGCTCGACGGGCAGAATCCGCTGACCAACCTCTACCTCGCCAGCCCCTGCGAGGGCGGGCTCGCCGGCTGGCCCTGCGACCAGCAACTGGAAGACCTGCGCCGCAGCTGGTGGGAGGAGAACGACCCGGCAAAGCGGCAGGAGATCCTGCACCGCGTGCATGCCCGCGCCTATGAGGTGCTGCCCTACATCAACGCCGGCCAGTTCCGCACCCTGGCCGCACATCGCAGCAACGTGGAGGGGATGCGGCCCACCATCATCCCGGTCTTCTGGGGCGTCACCAAGCGGTAGCCAGGTGCGCGGGGGAGCGGCGCTCCCCCGCCCTTGCCGCTACAGCGAATCGCGCACCAGCGGGCTGGTGGAGCAATGGATGCCGCCGCCGCCAAGGCCGACCTTGTCATAGGCCACCAGCCGGACCGAGACGCCGGCACGGTCCAGCGCCTCCTGCGTGCGGGGGCTGACCTGGTCGCTCATCAGCACGCGGCCAGGTGCGACCGCGAGGCAGTTGATGGCCCAGGACGGGTCCTCGTGGTTCACCGCAATCAGCTTCACGCCTTCCCGCTTGAGCTCCTCCATGAACACGAAGGGCAGCGTGGAGGGATTCACGATGGCGGTGTCGTGGTGGACCATCACGAAGGCGCCATCGATGTGCAGGCGGTAGCCTGGGATCTGCACGCGGATCAGCCGCGCGCCCTGCACCTTCAGCACCTCCTCCACCTGCCGCGCGCCCTCCTCGTTGACGCGTGAGGAGACGCCGACCACGGCCAGGTCCGGCCGGATCCAGGCGAAGCTGCCGCCTTCCATCAGCCCCGTGCCGTGGATGGTCCGCAGGATGGGCATGCCGAGCGCGGCGAGCGTCTCGGTCACCGGCGCTTCCTCGCCGCGGCGGATCTTGGGGCCCATGCGGGTGACGATGGCGCCGCCCTGCACGCCGATGCAGGAATCGCGGGTGTAGATGGATTTGTGCCGGCCGGGCGCGCAGCGCCGAAGGTAGACAACCTCCACACCCTCCTCGCGCAGCGCGGCCGCGAGCGCATCGTGCTGCTCCTGCTGTTCGGCCAGCGTCGGCAGCACCTCGCCGCGCCAATAGGCGCCGGTCTCGGGGTCGCCGAAGGCGCCGAGTTCGGGAATGCGGGGCAGCTTCTCGACCACCGCCATCTCCTCGCCCGGGCGGTGCATCAGCACCACGCGCAGCCGTCCGATGTCGGAATTGCAGCCCCAATGGCGGCCCCAGACGCGCGCCTGCTCCTCCGATACCTCGAAGGCGGGTTCGGGGACCGAGGCGAAGCGCTCGATCAACATGTTGTAGCGGTGATCGAATTCGCTCATCGCGCGGGACATGGCGGGCCTCCGGTTACAGGCGACATGGACGACATCGTTTTATGCGGGGTCACGAAATAACAGCGCAATCCGCGCTTTGTATTGCTGGGGGCGAGGAGATCGCAACGATGCCGCCCCTGATCCGCCCCGCCACGCCCGACGAATTGGAACCGCTGCTGGAGATGCAGCAGCACAGCCTGCGCGTGCTCGGCGCGCGCTTCTACCCGCGCGACGTGCTGGAAGCGGCGCTGGCGCAGATGGGCACGATGGATCCGCGGCTGATCGGCGATGGCACCTACCTGGTGGCGGAACTCAACGGACAGATCGCCGGCAGCGCCGGCTGGACGATGCGGCCGCCGAACTATGCCCGCCTGCTGCCAGAGCCGCTCTGCGCGCTGCCGGGTCGCTGTGGCGTGGTGCGCAGCGTCTATGTCGCGCCCGAGATGGCGCGGTGCGGCATCGCGCGACGGCTGATGCAGGCGGTGGAACAGCGCCTTGCCGCGATGGGCGCGGAAACGGCGGAGCTGATGGCGACGCTCTCCGGCGTGCCGCTCTATGCGGCGCTCGGCTACGAGAGGGTGTCGCGGCACGGGCTGAAGCTGGCCGAGGGGATGGAACTGGCCGTCGAGCGGATGGCACGACCGCTGACGCCGCTGCGTGCGGCGGCGTGACGCGGGCTCACCGCACATCGCGCCTCCGGCGGAGGGCCATGTCGAGCAGCAGCAGCAGCAGGGTGAACAGCACCAGCAGCACCGCCACCGCCGCCATGGCGGGATCGAGATTCTCGTTGATGCCGTCCCAGATGCGACGCGGCAGGGTGAAGACGTCGCGGCTGGCGATGAACAGCACGATCACCAGCTCGTCCCAGGAATGGATGAAGGCGAAGATCGCACCGGAGGCGATGCCCGGCGCGATGCGCGGCAGGATCACCCAGCGCAGCGTCTGGCCGAGGCTGGCGCCCATGCCGCGAGCCGCCTGCTCCAGCCGCGGGTCGAAGGCGGCGAGCGCGGTGGAGACGGTGATCACAACATAGGGAATGCCGGTGACGCCATGCGCGATGGCGACGCCAAGAAAGCGGTCCAGCAGGTCGAGCCCGGCGAAGTAGCGGTAGAGCCCGATCGCATAGACGATCGAGGGGATGATGATCGGCAGCAGCATCAGCACGCGGATCAGCTCGGTCGAGCGGCGGGAGATGCGCCAGCAGCCGATGGCACAGAGCGTGCCGGCAACCACCGCGATGACGGTCGCGGCCAGCGCGATCCAGAAGCTCTGCGCGATGGAGCCCAGCCATTCCGGCGAGGTGAGCACGGTCGCATAGTGCCGCAGCGACAATGCCTCCTTCGGCAGGGAAAGGAAGCGCTGGTCGGTCAGCGAGACCGGGATGACGATGCCGATCGGAAGCACCAGGTAGATCGCGACCAGCCAGGCCGCGCCGCGCGCGAAGCCGCCGGGGCGGAAGGCGCCGTCCATGCTCAGCGCCCCGCGCCGAAGACGCGGCGCATGTCCACGATGCGCGAGAAGACCGCCAGCGTGGCCAGGATCGCCACCACCAGGACCGTCGCCATCATGGTGCCCAGCCCCCAGCGGATGAGGTCCAGGATCTGCAGCCCGATCCACTCCGCCACCATCAGCGTCTTGCCGCCGCCGAGGATCGCGGGCGTGATGTAGAAGCCGAGCGAGAAGATGAAGACCAGCACGCCCGCAGCGATCAGCCCCGGCGCCGAGAGCGGCAGGAAGACGCGGCCGAAGATGGTGATGCGGGACGCGCCGAGCCCGCGCGCGGCGGCCAGCAGGCGCGGATCGACCTCCCGCATGGAGGCCAGCATCGGCAGCACGGCATAGGGCACCATGTAGTGCACCATGCCGACGACGATGCCGAACTCGTTCCAGACGAGTTGCAGCGGCTCGGCGATCACGCCGGCGCCCATCAGCGCTTCGTTCACCAGGCCCTGGCGGCGCAGCAGCGTGACCCAGGCGAAGGCGCGCACCAGCACGCTGATCCAGAGCGGCACCAGCACCGCCAGGATCCACCACCGCCGCTCCCGGTCGGACGCCAGCGCGATGCGGTAGGCGAGCACATAGCCCAGCAGCAGAGACAGCGCGGTGGTGATCAGGCAGATGCGCAGCGTCGTCCAGATCACGCGCTGCACGCTCTCGCTGGTGATCAGCCTCTCGTAGTTGCCGAGGCCGGGCGACGGGTCGGTGAAGGAGATCATCAGCACCTGGATGATCGGCGCCACGTAGAAGGCGGTCATCAGCAGGAAGGCCGGCAGGATCAGCAGCCACCACCCGGTCTGCCGCTGCGCTGCCGCCATCAGTCGGCATCCTCGGCAACCGGCACGCTGGCTTCGGCGCTCCAGCCGAGGCGGATGGGCAGCCCCTCGGCCGGCGCGATCGGCGCCCGCCAGGAGGGCAGCGTGACGCGCAGCACGCCGAGATCCCGTGTCGCCACCGAAAGCGCAAAGCCGGCACCCAGATAGGACCACGTCGTGATGCGGCCCTCGACCATGTTGTCCGCCGGCTCGTCTTCGGTCAGCAGCGCAATCTTCTCCGGCCGCAGCGAAAGCAGCAGCGGCATGTTGTGCGGCGGGTGCGGCTCGCCCGGTGCGACACGCTGGACGAGCCGGGTGGCGCCCGCGACGAGGTGCAGGCTGTCCGGCCCGACCGACTGCACGGTGCACTGAAGAAAGTTCGACTTGCCGAGGAAGTCCGCGACGAAGCGCGTGCGTGGGCGGTCGTAGAGTGCCGTCGGCGCGCCTTCCTGCACCAGCTTCCCGTGGTTCAGGATGGCGACGCGGTCCGAGAGCGACAGCGCCTCCTCCTGGTCGTGCGTGACGTTGACGAAGGTGCGCCCGATGCGCCGGTGCAGCGCCTTCAATTCCTCCTGCAGCTCGGCGCGCAGCTTCTTGTCGAGGGCGGAGAGCGGCTCGTCCAGCAGCAGCAGGTTGGGCTCGAACACCAGCGCGCGGGCCAGCGCGACGCGCTGTTGCTGGCCGCCCGAAAGCTGCCGCGGTAGGCGGTCGGCGAAGCGCTCGAGCTGCACCAGGTCGAGCGCGGCGCGCACCTTGGCCTCGCGCTCCGCCGCGCCCAGCTTGCGCACGCGCAGCGGGAAGGCGACGTTCTCCGCCACGGTCATGTGCGGGAACAGCGCATAGCCCTGGAACACCATCCCGAAGTCACGCTTCTCCGGCGGCAGCGCGGTGATGTCGCGGCCATCGAGCAGCACGGCGCCGGCATTGGGCGCGACGAAGCCGGCGATGCACATCAGGATCGTCGTCTTGCCGCTGCCCGAAGGCCCAAGCAGCGTCAGGAACTGCCCGCGCTCCACCTTCAGCGAGACGTCGTCCACCGCGACGAAGCTGCCGTAGCGCCTGGTGAGCCCCTGCAGCGAAAGGGCATGGCCGGAAGCGGACATCAGTCCCGGTAGTCCGGCTGCTCTCGGTCGAGCTTCCGTTTCAAGGCCTGCCAGGGCAGCCAGCCCTTGGTGGGGCCGGTGGAGAATTGCTGACGGGTGCGCGCCACCACCTCGTCCGGCGGAATTGCCAGCTTCGCGCCGGAGGATTGCGCCATGAGCTGGATGCGGCAGGCCTGCTCCAGGTACCACATCCAGTAGAACGCCTCGGCGACCGTGTGGCCGACGGTCAGCAGCCCGTGGTGGCGCAGGATCATGCAGGGCCGGTCGCCGAGGTCGCGCACCAGCCGCTCGCGCTCGGAGAGGTTGTCATCGGCGGCCACGCCCTCGTAGGCGTGCAGCGCGACCCGGCCATCGAACTCCATCATCATCTGGTTCAGCGGAACCAGGCCGCCTTCCTGCGCCGCCACCGCCATGCCGGCCAGCGTGTGGGTGTGCATCACGCACTGCGCGCTCTCGCGGCCCATATGGATGGCGGAGTGGATGACGAAGCCCGCGGGGTTGACTGGCCAGGACGTGGCCTGCTTCGGCTCGCCCTCGGCATCCACCAGGACGAGGCTGGAGGCGGTTATCTCCTCGAACAGCAGGCCGTAGGGGTTCACCAGGAAGCGGTGCCCCTCCCCCGGAACGCGCACCGAGAGATGGGTGAAGACCAGGTCGGTCATGCCGAACAGCGCGATCAGCCGATAGGCCGCGGCGAGCTCCTCGCGCAACTCGCGCTCGGTGGGCACGTGGCCCGGGTCGGGACGGACGGGCGGCGGTGGGAGTGGCATCAATAGCCCCGGTCGTGATCGTAGGTGTTGGGCAGCTTCTCGCCCCGCTCATGCGCGGCGATCAGCTTGGCGACATATGCCACCCGCTCGCTGCGCGGCGGCAAGCTGGCGAGATGGGAGGTGACGAGCAGCTTCGGATGCGCCCAGGCGGGATGCTCGGGTGGCAGCGGCTCCTGCTCGAAGACGTCGAGCACGGCGCCGGAGAGTTTTCCCGAGTCCAGCGCCGCCAGGATGTCCTCGATGCGTTGCTGGCTGCCGCGGCCGACATTCACCAGCGCCGCGCCATCCTTCATGCCATCGAGCAGCGGCTTCGAAAGGATGCCGCGCGTCTCCGGCGTGGCCGGCAGCAGGCAGACGACGATGTCGCTCATGGCCAGGAAGGCGCCGCGCTCCGCCGCGGCCACGAAGCTGCGCACGCCCGGCACCTCCTTCGGCGTGCGTGACCAGCCGATGACGGTGAAGCCGATGCCTTGCAGCATCCGCGCCGCCGCACCGCCCATATGGCCGAGGCCCATGATGCCGACGGTGGTATCGGTCGCCGTCTGCTCCGGCTCGAAATAGTCCCAGCGGCGCGCCGCCTGCGCCATGCCGATGCGCCGCGCGCCCTTGAGCAGCGAAAGCGCGGCCCAGGTGACGTATTCGCCCATGCGCTGCGCCGCGCCGGGCGTGGCCATGCGCACCAGTGGCACATGCCGAGGCAGGTCGGGGTCGCTGGCGATGAAATCCACGCCGGCGCCGCTGCCGAAGATCACCTCGAGCTTCGGCAGGCGTCCGAGGCGTCCTGGCTCGGGGTCCCACACCAGCACGTATCGCACCGCGGCGGGATCAACCGTCGCGTCGTCCCACCAGCGTACGTCGAGGTCCGGCGCGAGGATCGCGAAATGCCGTTGCCATTCCGGCATCGCGGCTTCGCCGCCGGACTTCACCAACAGGACAGGCTTCGTCACCACTCCCCCGAACTCGCTGCTCCGCGAGGGTTCTGCCGTCAGCCGGTGACCATGTCGATATAGTCGGCATTGGCCTGCGCGTAGTTCTGCCCCCACCAGCGGCCGTCCTGCGCCACCTGCACGCGGGCATTCGCCGGATCGGTCGGGTTGTACTGGCGGAACTCGGCGGGCACGAGCGCGGCAGCGCGCGGGTTGGTCGGGCCGTTGCCGAGGAACTGCAGCAGCCCGACCTGCGCCTCGGCGTTCGCGAGCATCGAGGCCAGCAGCTTCTGCACGAGGTCACCGCCCGGGTTGCCGCGCGGGTTGACGAAGATGCCGGGCTGCAGGATGCCCTGGTTCCACACGCGCTTGAAGCGGCCGTTGCTCTCGGCCTCGAGCACCTTGGCGCGGGTGTGCCAGATCTGGCCCATCACCGCCTCGCCGGTGCGGATGAACTGCTCGGATTCCGAACCGGAGGTCCAGAACACGCAGTTCCGCCGGATCTCGCGCACCTTCGCGATGCAGGCGCGGATGTCGAGCGGGTAGAGGTTCGCCGGATCCTTGCCCAGCGCCATCTGCGCCGCATCCAGCGCGCCGGCGGCGTCACGCCGCAGAAGGCGCGTGCCGGGGAAGCGCTGCAGGTCCCAGAAATCCGCCCAGCTCTGCGGGCCGCCATTGGGGAACTTGCTGCTGTCGTAGACGAGCACGTTGCTGAACGAATAGGGCGCAGCGCCGTGCTCCAGCGCAAAGGTCGGGCCGATCACGTCCTCGCGCTTCACGACGGAGTAGTCCACCTTGTTCAGCAGGTTCATCCCGCCGAGCAGGTAGGAGCTGGTCGCCGAGCTGTCGCAGATGTCCCAGGTGACGCGCCCGCTCTCCACCATGGAACGGATGCGGCCGGCGGAGGGGCCGGTGCTGTCCTGCACGACGCGCACGCCTGGATTCGCTGCCGCGAAGGGCTCGCCGTAGAAGCGGCCGAAGCCCTGGTTGGCGATGCCGCCCCAGTTCACCATCACCAGCTGCCGCTCCTGCGCCGCCGCCTCTCCGGGCGCGAGCGCGGTGCCGGCGCCAAGCGCGGCGAGGCCTGAAAGAAGCGTACGGCGGCTGACCTGGCCGCGGCGGAACTTCTCGAAAGCCAGTTCGACGCAATCCTGCTGGAAGCTCTGCATGCCCCGTCTCCGTTCGTTCTGCTCGCCGTCCCGGCTGGTCCCCTTGATCCCGGCTCGCGCCGGCGGGAACCTGCTGCCGACAGTGAAACCCGGGACGCGCGCGGCGGCAATGACCGATCTTCATCCAAGTTTCGCCCCTGGCTTCCAGGCCCGCCCCTGGTGGTGGGAGGCCGCCGAGCCGCCGGACCGCGACGCGCCGCTGCCCGACCACGCCCAAGTGGCGATCGTCGGCGGCGGCTATGCGGGCCTGTCCGCCGCGTTGACGCTGCGCCGGCTCGGCCACCAGGCGGTGGTGCTGGATGCCGAACGGATCGGCTGGGGCGCCTCCTCGCGCAATGGCGGCATGGTCTCGGGCGGGCTGAAGGTGGCGAGCGGCACGCTGGAGAAGACGCTCGGGAAGGAGGAGGCGCGGCGCATCGCGCTGACCTGTGCCGCGAGCTTCCCCTTCATCGAGGAGACGATCGCGCGCGAGGGCATCGAGTGCGACTATGTTCGCTGCGGCCGCTATGTCGGCGCCTGGACGCCCGCCCATTACGAGGCGATGGCCAGCAAGGTGGCCTGGATCGCCGAGATCACCGGCCTGCCCGCCGAGATGATTCCGAAGTCGCGCCAGCGCGAATTCCTCGGCAGCGATCACTACCACGGCGGCATGGCGGCGGCGGCGACCGGCAGCCTGCATCCCGGCAAGTATGCGCGTGGCCTGGCCGCGGCGGCGGAACGCGCGGGCGCGGTGCTGGTCGATGGCGTGCGCGTAAAGGGCATCGCGCAGCAAGGCGGCGGCTTCCGCATCGCCACCGACAAGGGCGAGCTTTCCGCCGATGCGGTGCTGGTGGCGACCAACGGCTATTCGCTGGATCGCCGCGGCACGGCGAGCCCCTGGCTGGCGCGCCGGCTGGTGCCGCTCAACTCCTACATCATCGCCACCGAGGAACTGCCGCAGGAGGTGATCGACCGGCTGTTTCCCGGCCGGCGGATGATCAGCGACAGCAAGCGCGTGCTGAACTATTTCCGCCCCTCGCCGGATGGCAGGCGCGTGCTGTGGGGTGGCCGCGCGAGTTTCCGCAGCGTCACCGCCCAGGACAGCGCGCCGGTGCTGCATGCGACGATGACCGACACCTTCCCGGAGTTGCGCGACAGCCGCATCACCCATGCCTGGACCGGCTATGTCGCCTTCACCTTCGACGGGCTGCCCCATATCGGCGTGCAGGACGGCATCCACTACGCCGCCGGCTGCCAGGGCAGCGGCGTGGCGATGGCCACCTGGCTCGGCCACAACGCGGCGCTGAAGATCGCGGGCGCGGCGAATGAGCGCTTCGCGCTGGATGGCCTGCCCTTCCCGACGCGGCCGACCTACAACGGCCACCCCTGGTTCCTGCCGCTGGTCGGCGGGTGGTACAAGTTGCGCGACCGGCTCGACAGGATGGCAGCATGAACGCGGATTTCGTCGTCCTCGGCGGGCGCATCGCCACGATGGATGCGGCCGGCACCGAATGCAGCGCGCTCGCCGCGCATGGCGGGCGCATCGTCGCGCTCGGCGATGACGATGCGATGCGCGGGCATATCGGCCCCGGCACCACCGTGCTGCATGCCGAGGGCCGCCGCGTGCTGCCCGGCATCGTGGACAGCCACGCGCATCCGGATGCCTACGCCATCCGCCTGCGCAGCTGGAGGCTGGTCTCGCCCGACCGCGTGCGCTCGCGCGAGGAACTGCTGGAGACCATCCGCCGGCGCTGCGCGGAACTGCCACCGGGCCGATGGGCAGCCTTCTACCGCCTCAACGAGCGCGCTTCCGGCGGCTATCCGACGCTGGAGGAGCTGGATGCGGCCAGCGCTGGGCGCCCCATCTTCATCCTGCGCACCGACGGTCATCTGGGCCTCGCGAACCGCGCCGCCTTCGCCGCCTGCGGCATCACCGCGCAGACGCGCGACCCGCCCTATGGCCGCTTCGACAAGCTGGCGGATGGCTCGCTGACGGGCCTGGTGCGGGAGACGGCGGCGCACATCTTCCTCAATGCCGTCCACGGGCAGGATTCCGAATCCGACATCGCCGAGGGCATGGAGCTGGTGCAGGACCAATGCCTGGCGGCGGGGATCACCTCGGTCGCCAACTCGCTCTGCCCGACCACGGCAATTCGTGCGTACCAGCAGATGCATCGCGATGGCCGGTGGCGGATGCGCATGGGCATCATCGCCTCCGGCCGCGACGAGCCGCTGGTGCCGCACCTGATCGGCGCCGGCATCCGCTCCGGCTTCGGCGACGAATTTCTCCGAGTCGTCGGCGTGGAGTGGTGCCCGGACTGCTCGACCTCCGGCCGCACCGCCGCCTATTGGGAGCCGTATCTCGGCACGCCCGTGCCCGGCGAGCCGGTGCCCAACACCGGCATGCTGCTCTACGAGAAGGAGGACCTGATCCGGCGCGCCAGTGCCGCGCACGCTGCCGGGCTGCAGGTGATGATCGAGGGCGTCGGCGACCGCGGCATCGACTTCGCACTCGACGTGATGGAAGCCGCGCTGCGCGCGCATTGGGTGGATGACCACCGGATGCGCGTCGAGCATTGCTGCTACGTGACCCCATCCATCCTCGCGCGGCTGAAGCGCGGCGGCTTCGTGGACAGCTCCGCCACCGGCTTCATGGACGAGCTTGGCGAGGCCTACGCCGCCAATCGCGGGCAGGAGGCGATGCGCTGGATGTGGCCGCATCGCAGCCTGATCGACGCCGGCGTGCCGGCACCCGGCCATTCCGATTTCGCGGTCTGCCGTGTCTCGCCCTGGACGGCCATCGCCGCGATGGTGAACCGCCGCACCACCACCGGCGCCGACCTCGACGCACGCGAGGCGGTCACGCCGCGGGAGGCGGTGCACGCCTATACCTGGCTTGGCGCCTGGGCGCAGCGCGAGGAGCACGAGAAGGGCTCGCTGGAAGCCGGCAAGCTCGCCGATCTGGTCGTGCTCGACCGCGACGTGCTGGATGGCGACCCGGCCGCGGTCGCCGGGACGCAGGTGATGGCGACGGTGGTCGGCGGCGTGGTGCGCCATCGCGCCTGATCGCGGGCCGCCGGGTCCGGGCGCGCTGCCGCCCGGCGCGGCTGCGCTGCTGGTTGTGCTCTGCGCCAGCTGGGGACTGGCGCAGATCGCGGTGAAGCTGGGCCTCGCGGGCATTTCGCCGATGGTGCAGGCGGGGCTGCGGTCCTGCCTGGCGGTGCCGCTGCTGCTGGCCTGGTGCCATTGGCGCGGCGTGGCGGTGCTGCGGCGGGACGGCACGCTCGGCGCCGGGCTGCTGGCCGGCGTGCTGTTCACCGGCGAATTCTGGGCGCTCTACGAGGGCCTGGGGCTGACCACCGCGGCGCGCAGCACGGTACTGCTCTACACCGCGCCATTCTGGGCGACGCTGGGGGCGCATTGGCTGGTGCCGGGCGACCGGCTGACGGTGCGCAAGCTGGCCGGCCTTCTGCTGGCCTTCGCCGGGCTGCTGGTGGCCTTCGCGGATCGTCTCGGCGCGCCAATGGACGCGACGATGCGCGGCGACCTGCTCTCGCTGCTGGCCGGCATCTGCTGGGGCGCGACGATCGTGGTGATCAAGGCGAGCGGGCTGACGCGAATCGCCGCGGAGCGGACGCTGCTGTACCAGCTGGCGGTCGCCGCGGCGCTGCTGCCGCTCGGGCTGGCGATGGGCGAGCCGGGCATCTTCGCGCCGACGCCGCTGGTCTGGGGGGCGCTGGCCTTCCAGGCGGTGGGAATCGCCGTGATTTCCTACGTCGCCTGGTTCTGGCTGGTGGCGCGGTACCGCGCCTCGGCGCTGGCGCCCTTCATGTTCCTGACGCCGGTCCTGGCAGTGATCGCCGGCGCCGCCGTGCTTGGCGAGCCGGCCGGGATGCCGCTGCTGGTGGCGCTGGTGCTGATCGGCGCCGGGATCTGGGTGGTGAACCGCGGCTGAAGCGGTGCCTTCAGCCGCGCTTGAGAGCGAGTCGCTTCGGCGCCTCGTCCACCTTCGCCGCCGCGAAGCGCGCCAGCACATCCTCCGGCCAGGTCGAGGCGCGCCGCGCCGCGAGATCCACGCAGAGATACAGCACCTCGTTCTCGGCCGAGAGCCAGCCTTCCTCGGCATGGTAGAGCCTGTGCCGCAGCAGCATCCGCCGGTTGTCGTAGGCCAGCACCGCGCTCTCGGCCGAAAGCGGCGTGTCCAGCATGACTTCGCGGAGATAGGCCTGCCAGGATTCCACCGCGAAGGTGCCGAGCCCTCGCGCGCGGAAGCCTTCGCCGAGGTGCAGCGCTGGCCAGAGCGCGTCGGTCGCAAGGTCGAAGGCCACCAGGTAGTAGGCGAGGTTCATGTGGCCGTAGTGGTCCACCCATTCCTGGCGGACACGGACCAACTCCGAACGCTTTGAATCCTGGGCCTTTTCTGTCGGCCGGTCAACGTCCGCCCCCACACGCGCCCCCGCACGTTTGCCCCAACACCTCACCAAGCGATTACGGCAGAGCGTAGCTCTGGCCGTCGAAGCGGTTCGGAACGCCCAAGATCGGGGCGATGTGCCCCGCGAACGCAAGCGCCGTAGTGACTGCCCATTTCGCAGCTCCGTAGGTGATGAACCCATAGGGGAACTGAAACGCCGTCGCATATGGCGCATACACTGGAATGCGCTGCTTCAGTGCCCTGACCCACTTACTATCGTGGACTTCCTCATGGTCCCAGGCTGGTTTGAAGTGGATAAGCCGGTTCCGGAAAACGAAGAGGAGGTTGGCCTCCTCCCATTCTGTGCGCCCTCTGTCTGGTACTTGGCCAAACACCAATGCCACATGACGGCACTTGTCCAGCGTGTTGCTCGCGCTGCTATCCTTCAGCTCCCGCAGGAGAACCTTCTGAGCGTCTGTGGCTTGAGCAGTTCCCATGCCGTCCAAGATGTCCTGGATGGCCTCGTTTGCCTGAGCCTCAACAGCAGCTGCTGCCATGATGACCGCCATAGGCACAGCGTGAAGCAGCTCGTCGAACCAAGGCCCGTGTTCGGCACTGCTATTGGCGACCTCTACCTCGTGCGCCCGGCGTGCCGCCTTCACGGCAGCATGTAGGTGGTGAATCGCCAAATTGGATCGCACGCTAGACCATTATTGGCCTGACTGTGCATAGCCGCAGTGTCGCAGGTAGTCGGTGCATTCTTCGGGGCTGAAGCGGTCAAGGAGGTTGCCGATGGCG
>NZ_JAWLHG010000038.1:0-50377 GCF_041690465.1 Falsiroseomonas sp.
CGGCTGATCGGGCAGACTTATCCATCCCGGGAGGCTTTGTCTGCGGCCCGAGCGTCTGTCGAACAGCGGCGACGAAGCCGTGAAGCCTCACGGCTGGGCAACCGCCTTCAGACTAGATTGCCTCGGTAGAACTCGGCGCGGGGTCTTCCATTTCGGCGCGCCAGCTTATCGCGTGAGCTCCGCTGCTGAGGCTGAGCGCAACGCCCCACGCGCGCATCCCGCACTCTCACGGGATCACCCGAAGCCCACTGAACGGAGAACCGCATGCTCACCCTCGACCTTCCGGCCGAGCCGTATTGGCTCGACCTGCCGCGCGGCGTGCGCGTTGAGATCCGCCCCGTAACCACCGCCGTCATGGCGGCCGCGCAGGCCGACGCGTCGCGTCGGTTGGGCGCCGTCCGTGCCGCCGACCCGGACCTGGATTCCGACATGTCGCGCGGCCTCGCCTTCGCGTTCCTGGTCAAGGCGCTCGCCCGGCACGCGGTCACCGCGTGGGAGGGCGTCGGCAATGCCGCCGGTGCGCCGCTTCCGCTCTCGCCCGAGGCGGTTGAGCGCCTCATGGACTTCGACGATATCGCCGCTGGGTTCTGGGACCGCGCCACGGCACCGGTGGCCGCGGTGGCCGCGGAGGGAAACGGGTAAGGGCGCGCGCTGCCTGGCACTTCGGCCGCGGGCCCGAATACTGTCGCGGCTGCGACGCGCTCGGCCGCGATTGCGCCGACGCCTGCCCCTACGCGGCGCACGCGCCCTGCACTGTCGAGGGCGCAGCCGTGTGGAGCGCCGGCACCGCCTGCGTGACGACCACCGGCATCGGCGCTGATCTCGACCTCGTGGGCGCTCTGGCCATGGCGCGCGAGCTGGGTGCCGCCGGCTGGGCCACCGCCGAACTGCTGACCGCGCTGCGCCTCGGCCTCGCCGAGGGCCTGGCAGCGCGTGCTTCTCCCACCCCGGACGCCGGAGGTGTCGCCCATGGCGGATAACACCCGCCGCGTCTCGGTGCGCCTGTCGCTGGACGACGCCGCCCGGGTCAAGGCCGAGCTGCGCGAGGTCGGCGAGACGGGACAGCGCAGCCTGGAGCGCATCCAGGACGGCGCTGACAAGGCCTCCCGCGCGCTGTCGCTGATGGACGTCGCGGTGCGCGGTGCGCAGATCGCCGGCGTGGCCGTCGCCGCCCGCGCCCTGGTCCAGGCTGGCGACGCGCTGACCCAGAGCCTGTTCCGGCTCCAGACCGCAACCGGCTCGGTGGAGCGCGCCGGGGCGGTCTACGAGGCGCTGTATCGCAGCGCGCTGTCGACCGGCGACGCCGTCTCCGAGAGCGTCGACGCCTTCCAGCGGTTCAGCATCGCCGCGCGCGCGATCGGCGCCACCTCGGATCAGGTGGTGCGCCTTGTTGCCGGCCTGCAGCGGGTCGCGATCGTCTCCGGCGCCTCCAATGCCGAGATCGGCAGCGCCACGCTGCAGCTCGCCCAGGCGCTCGCCTCCGGCGTGCTGCAGGGCGACGAGCTGCGCTCCATCTTGGAAGCCATGCCGCTGCTGGCCGAGGGGCTGGCGCGCGAGCTCGGCGTCTCGATCGGCCAGCTGCGCCAGCTCGGCTCCGAGGGCAAGCTCACGGCGGAGCGGGTGTTCCCTGCCCTGCTGCGTGCGGCCGAGCGGGTCGGCGCCGAGCTCGACAAGGCGCCGCTGTCGCTCGGCCGCGCCTTCGGGCAGCTGACGGCGGCGACCGAGGGCTTCCTCGGCCAGCTCGATCGCGCCATCGGCTTGTCCAACACGCTGGCCCGGGCGCTGTCCGGCGCCGCCCGGGCGGTGGACGGGGTGCGCCAGGGCGCCGGCCTGCTCACCGACACCGAGCGCCTCACTGAGCAGCGCCGGCAGCTGCAGGCGCTGGGCGATCAGATCGGCCGGCTGGAGGCGGAGAATGACGGCCGTCCCAGTCTGCGCGCCCAGCCACGGCGCGGCAGCATCCGCCCCGGCCTTGTCGGGGCGGCGCAGCAGCAGGCCGGGGTGGATCCGGCGCAGCGGCTGGAGGAGCTGCGAGGGCAGTATTTCGCCCTGCTCGCCGAGGTGGACGCCGCCGAGCGCGCTGCGACGGCGCGCCGGATCGAGGAGGCGGAGCGCGCCGGCCAGCAGGCCGCCGACGCCCGCCGGCGCCGCGCGGCGCAGGACGTGCTCGATCTCACCAACGACCTCGACGACCGCTTCCGGATTGAGCGCGAATACCAGGAGCGCCTGCGCCGGCTGCGCGAGGCGGAGGCCGCCGGCGGCGTCACCGCCGCCGAGCGCGGGCGCCTGGAAGCGCTGGCCACCCAGGAGCGGGACGAGGCGCTGCGCCGGCTGGAGGGCACCACCCGCCGGGTCACCGCGGCGGGGCGCGAGGGGCGCGACGCCGAGCGTGAGCTGAACGAGGTGCTGCGCGAGCGCGAGCGGCTGATCCAGCAGAATGAGGACGCCTATGAGCGCTACGCCCGCCGGATGGAGACCCTCGGCCGGCTGGTGGAGCGCGCCGAGCGGGCCGGCCAGCCGGTGCCGGAGGAGACCATCCGCCGCGAGGCGGCGCGCGCGCTCGAGGAGCTGGAAGCCTCCGGCAAGCGCCTCGGCGAGGTGACCCAGCGCGGCTCCGATGCCGCGAGCTCGGCCTGACTTTCTCCTCCGCCTTCGAGGATGCGGTGCTCCGTGGCGAGCGGCTGCGCAACGTCATCCAGGGCCTGGTCACCGATCTCTCCCGCATGGTGCTGCGCCGCACCGTCACCGAGCCGCTGGCGAACCTGTTCAGCGGGTTCCTCGGCGGTGGTGGTGGCGGGAGCAGCGGCGGCTCCTTCGACCTCGTCAAGGCGCTGTCCAGCGCCTTCTCCGGGGGCGGCGGCCTCAAGGCAGCAGACGGCGCCGTGCTCGACCGCATGGGCGTTGTGCCCTTCGCCCGCGGTGGTGTCGTGGACCGCCCCGTCCTGTTCCCCTTCGCCCGCGGGGGCGGGCTGATGGGCGAGGCCGGGCCGGAGGCGATCATGCCGCTGCGCCGCACCCGCGACGGCCGCCTCGGGGTGGAGGCCAATGGCGGCGGCGCGGTCTCCGTCACCGTGAACATCACCAGCCCCGATGCCGAGGGTTTCCGGCGCTCGCGCGCGCAGGTCGCCGCTGCCATCGGCGATGCGGTCCGCCGTGGAGCCCGCCTCAGATGATCCCCTTCCACGAGGTGCGCTTCCCGGACAGCATCGCCTATGGCGCCACCGGCGGGCCGGTCTGGTCCACCACCATCGCGGCGCTGTCCACCGGCGCCGAGCAGCGCAACCAGAACTGGGTCCATGCCCGCCACCGCTGGAACGTCGCCACCGGCATCAAGCGCCTGGCCGACTTCCACCAGGTGCTGCGCTTCTTCCAGGCCCGGCGCGGCCGCCTGCACGGTTTTCGGTTCAAGGACTGGCAGGACTTCTCCTCGGCTGCCTCCCCGGACGTGCCGGTCACGGCCATGGACCAGGTCCTCGGCACCGGGCCGGGGCCGCATCAACTGGCGAAACTCTATGCCGACGCCGGCGGCGGCTGGACCCGCACCATCCGCAAGCCGGTCGCCGGCAGCGTGCGGGTGTCGGTCGAGGGCACCGAGCAGATCGCGCCCGGCTGGCTCTACCCGTGGTCGGTCGACGCCACCACCGGCCTGCTGAGCTTCACCGGGCCGATGCTGCCGCACCCCCTCTTCACCATCCGCGCCGGCTTCGAGTTCGACGTGCCGGTGCGCTTCGACACCGACGCGCTCGCCGGCACCTACGAGACCTGGCGGGCCGTCGCGGTGCGCGACATCGACCTCATCGAGATCAGGATCTGACCCATGGCGCTGCTGTTCTTCGAGGGCTTCGACAAATACGCCACCGCCACCCAGATGCTGCAGCAGGCCAACTATGCCTCGACCACCACGCCGGCCATCGTCACCACCACCCCACGCACCGGCCGCGGCTGCCTGGAGTTCTGGAACAGCCAGAATGCGCGCTTCAACGTGGTCCCGAGCGGCAATACCCTGATCGTCGGCGCCGGGGTGTTCTTCGTCGCCGCGCCGAACGGCAACCAGCTGCCGATCCAGCTCTGGGCCAGCAACCAGGCCCGGGTGAACCTGACGCTGGGCACCAACGGCTCGGGCCAGCTGCAGCTGCGCCGCGATACCGCCACCGTGCTGTGGACCGGCACCGATGTCGAACCCGCCGGCACCTGGCTGCACTACGAGCTCAAGGCCGTGCTCGACCACACCACCAATGGCGCGATCACGCTGCGGCGTAACGGCCAGATCGTCGCCGCGCTGACCGGGGTGCAGACCAAGCTGGCCGCGGCGGACGTGGTGGATGCGGTGCGGGCGATCGAGAATGGCGGCAGCGGCCTGCGCTTTCGCCTCGACGACCTCTACATCTGCGACGGCTCCGGGACGGCCAACAACGACTTCCTCGGCCAGCGCCGCGTGCGCACCCTCCTGCCCAATGCCGACCTGCAGGCGGAGTGGACCGCGACCCCGGTTGGCTCGAACGCGGCCCGGGTCGCCGATGCCGCCGCCGATGATGACACGGGCTACGTCTCGGCGGTCGCCGCCGGGCCGGTGGACCGCTATGGGCTGGAGGACCTGCCGGCGTCGGTCGCCACCGTCTCCGGCGTGCGGCTGAGCTATCGCGTGCGCAAGCAGGATGCGGTGCCGGCCGAGACCCGATGCTTCCTCCAGTCGAGTGCGACGGTGGCGCAAGGGCCGGACGATGCGCCGGACGTGACCTACCGCTACTTCTCCGCCCTGTTCCCGACCGACCCCGCCACCGGCGCGGCCTGGACGCCCTCGGCGGTGAACGCACTTGGCGTCGGCATCGAGCGGATCCTCTGAGGTGACCACCATCCGCGTCACCCAGCAGGTGCTGGAGAGCCTGGTCGATGCTGGCGAGGGCGCAATCCAGGTCACGCATCTCGTGCTGGAGGCGCTGGACGCCGGCTCGGATCCGATCCTGGCCACCCAATTCGTCCTCGAGGCGCTGACCGAGGACGGCGCGCCGGTCTATCTCACCCAGGCGGTGCTGGAGGTGCTGATCTCGGACAGCCTGCAGGCGGAGGAGGTGTCGCAGGTCTGCCTGCTCTGGCGCATCCGCCGCCGCGACGGCACCGAGGGGCTCTTTGCCAGCCTGGACGCCGACGTCACCTGGGGCGGGCAGACCTGGACCGCTGCCGCACCGTTCGATGCCACCGCAGCCGAGGCCTCGCGCAGCCTGGCGGCGGGGCAGATGGAAGTGGCGGGCTTGCTGGCAGCACCCGAGATCACGGCGGAGGACCTGCTGAACGGGCTCTATGACGATGCCGAGGTGACGGTGCTGCGGGTGGACTGGGGCACCCCCAGCCGCGGGGCGGAGGTGGTGCTGGCCGGGCGCATCGGCCGGGTCACGGCGGGGCAGACCCGCTTCGAGGCGGAACTGCTGCTGCCCTCGGCCCTGCTCGATCGGCCGGTGCTCGACCTCTACACGCCGGAATGCCGCGTGGACCTGTTCTCGCCGGCCTGCAGCGTAGCAGCGGCCGCCTGGACCCGCACGGCGACGATCACGGCGGTGCTGTCCGACACCGCCTTCGTCGCCGCGGCCTTCACCGAACCGGCCGGCTGGGCCGACTACGGGCGGGTGACGGTCACGTCCGGCCCGAACGCCGGCGCCCGGCGCGAGGTGCGCAGCCATGGCGCGGACGGCCGGATCGAGCTGTGGGAGCCCTTCGCGGCGGCGCTGGTAGTGGGCGACACGATCTCGATCACTGCCGGCTGCGACAAGCGCCTGACCACCTGCCGCGATCGCTTCGCCAACGTCGCCAACTTCCGCGGCTTCCCGCACGTCCCCGGCACCGACGCCGCCTTCCGCTATCCCGACGCACGATGAACCCGGTCACCGGAGCCGACGTCGTCGCCGAGGCGCGGCGCTGGCTCGGCACGCCCTGGCGGCACCAGGCCCGGCTGCGTGGCGTCGGCGTGGATTGCGGCGGGCTGGTGGTCTGCGTGGCGGAGGCGCTGGGTCTGCTGGTGCAGGACCACCCGCCCGGCTATGCCCGCCTGCCGGACGGCGTCAGCCTGCGCGCCTGCGTCGAAGGTCAGTGCCGCCGCATCCCGGATCTGGAACCCGGCGCCGTGCTTCTCATGCGCTGGGCCGCGCAGCCGCAGCACCTCGCCATCGTCAGCACCCTCCCGGAGGGCTGGGGCATAATCCACGCCTGGGCCGGCATCCGCCGCGTCGTCGAGCACGGCCTCACCGCCGAATGGCGTGACCGCATTGTGCAGGACGCGGCCGGGCCGCTGATCTACCGCCTGCCGGGTCTGTAGACCGCCGACCTCAGATTGTCGCACCCGCGCTATGCTCCACGCCCAAGAAAGTTCTGAACGTCAAATGCAAGCCGCCGCGGGTTGAACGGCTTCACATACGTTCCGTCGCACGAGCCAGGAGCAAGCCGCTCGAGATTTCGAATATCTCCGGTAACGATGATAAGCCAGACGTTCGGCCAGCGGCGTCGCACTTCCGCCGCGAGTTCGACGCCGTCCATGCCAGGGCCAAGATTGACGTCCGTTACGACTACGGAGGGCGGGAGTCCCTCTTGGGCGATATCTTGTAATGCTGCCTCGGCGCTTGCTGCCTCGGTGACTACTACTCCCACTTCGGCCAACTCATCGACCATCAGCTCGCGAATAAGCGCTTCGTCATCGACAACCATGACGTCCATGACGTGGGCTTCCTCGACACTAGATGTCAGGGCGCTTCTGGGATGTTCGTGCCATCCAACCTGATGCGAGGCAAAGACCGCGGTCAGCCACCAGTTTGTTAGGCATGCCGCTTCGACCTGCTTTGCAGTTGCGCATCACGGGATGTTGTGAGTTGGGTGCGCGGCAACACTCCTGTGCGGCGCTCGGCAGTTTACCTCGAGACGGGCGTTGAACCATGGCCACGCTTACCCTCTCGGTCGTCGGCAGCATCGTCGGCGGCGCCATCGGCGGGCCGTTCGGCGCCGCCATCGGCCGCGGCCTCGGCGCGCTTGCCGGCTCCGCGATCGACAACGCGCTGTTCGGCAGCGGTGGCGGGCAGCGGATCGAGGGGCCGCGCCTGGCTGACCTCACCGTCACCACCTCCACCTACGGTGCCGCCATCCCGCTCGCCTACGGCCAGCGCATCCGCATGGGCGGCAACATCATCTGGGCCATGCCGCTGATCGAGACCGCCACGAGCAAGCGCAGCGGCGGCAAGGGCGGCGGCCGGCGACAGACCAGCACCACCTACAGCTATAGCGCCAACTTCGCCGTCGCCTTCTGCGAGGGACCGGTCGCCGGCATCCGCCGCATCTGGGCCGACGGGAAGCTGTTCTACGATGCCACTGCTAGCCCGCCGCAGACGCTGGCCTCCGACATCCGGATCTACACCGGGACGGAGAGCCAGGCGGCGGACGCGCTGATCGCGGCCGATGTCGGGGCGGCGAACTGCCCGGCCTATCGCGGCCTCTGCTACCTGGTCTTCGAGGGCCTGCAGCTCGCCGACTTCGCCAACCGCATCCCCCAGATCACCGCCGAGATCGAAACCGGAGGGGCGGACCTCGCCCGCACCTTGCATGCTCTGGCCAGCCGTGCCGGCGTCGCTACCACCGATGCCGCCTCCGCCGCTCGGCCGCTGGCCGGCTATGCCGTGGCTCGTCCCACCAGCGCTCGCGCCGCCATCGAGGAGCTGATGCTCGCCTACTCCCTCGTCGGCTGCGCCGTGCCCGGCGGGGTAGCGGTCAAGCCCAGGGGCGTCGCAGCCCTCGGCGGCATGGAGGCCGAGGCGTTCGGCGCCCGTGCCGAGGGCGACGCCGATGCCGATCGCTGGACCATGGCCCGCGCCGAGGAGAACGGCCTGCCGCGCGAGCTGACGCTGACCCACATGGACCCGGCGCGGGACTACCAGCCCGGCACCGTGCGCAGCACCCGCCAGGACGGCTCCGGCCTGGCGAAGGCAGCCTACGACATTGCCGTCGTGCTCGAGGCCGCCGAGGCCAAGGCACGGGCGGAGCAGGCGCATCGTGACCTCTGGGCGGCCCGAAACACCGTCGAGACCCTCACCCTGCCGCCGGCCTTTGCCACGCTGCAGCCGGGCGAGAGCCTGGAAGTGGTCTTGGCCGGCCGGCTGCGGCGGCTGAACATCACCCGCGCCACCGTCGCCCCCTCCGGCCTGGTGGAGATCGCCGCTGCCATCGAGCAGGGCGTCACTTGGCTGCCGCGCACCGCCAGCGCCGAACCGGGAAGCCTGCCGGTGCAGGACATCCCGCGGGTGGTGCCGAGCACGCTGCATCTGCTCGATCTGCCGATGCTCCGAGCCGAGGACGATGATGCCGGGTTCTACGTCGCGGCTGGCGGCGGGGCCGGCTGGCGGGCGGCGGCGATCCTGCGCTCGGGCGATGGCGTCAGCTACGAGGAGATCGCCTATCTCGACGCGCCTGCGGCGCTCGGCACCTGCCAGACGATCCTTCCCTCGGGCCCCTGGGCCCACTTCGACGAGGCCAGCACGCTGGATGTGCTGCTGCTCAATCCGGAGGACGAGCTCGATGCGATCCCCGAGGCGGAGGTGCTGGCCGGCGGCAACGCGGCGCTGGTCGGTGACGAGGTCATCGGCTTTCGCAACGCGGTGCTGATCGCTCCTGGCACCTATCGGCTGTCCGGCCTGCTGCGTGGGCGGCTCGGCACCGATGACCGCATCGGGACCCACGGGCCAGGCGAGCGCTTCGTGCTGCTCTCGGGCACACTGGGCCTGGAGCGGATCCGCGACGGGCTGGGGCCGCGGGGAATGAGCCGCAGCTACAAGGCGGTGAGCCTCTGGCAGGAGGAGACCGCAGTCGCGGCCGCGGGCTTCGCCAACACGGCCGCCAGCCTGGCGCCGCTCAGCCCGGTGCATGTCGCCGGCAGCCGCGACGACGCAGGCGATCTCATCATCACCTGGATCCGGCGCACGCGCATTCCCTCGGCCTGGGCGGACGGCACCGACGTACCGCTGGGCGAAGCAGCGGAGCGCTACGAGGTCGACATCCGTAACGCCGCGAACACGGCGACGCTGCGCACCATCAGCAGCACGAGCCCGAGCGTCACCTACACGGCCCCCGAGCAGGCCGCCGACTTCGGCGCGCCGCAGGTTTCGGTGCGGGTGCGCGTGCAGCAGATCAGTGACACCATCGGCCGCGGCGCGGCCAGGGAGGCCATCGAATGAGCACCACGCCTCGTCTCGCGATGCCCTACATCCTAACCCAGCAGGCGCAGAAGGAAGTCACCCACGCCGCCGGGCTGAAACGGCTGGATGCGCTGGTGCAGCCCGTCGTGCAGCAGATCGGGCTCAACACACCGCCCGCCTCTCCGGCCGATGGGCAGTGCTGGATCATCGGCGCCGTCCCGACCGGCGTCTGGGCGGGACAGGCGAACCGGCTGACGCAGCGGATCGGCGGCGCCTGGGTGTTCTACGCGCCCTTCGTTGGGCTGGTGGTGTTCGATGCCGCGAAGCTAGCGCAGTGGGGCTGGAGCGGCAGCGCCTGGACGCTTGTCGCGCCCCGGCTGCTGCAGGCGAGCATCACCTACGATCCACCGCGCCTTGCCGCCGGCGAAGGCGTCACCACCACCGTCGATGTCCCCGGCGCTGCGTTTGGCGACTTCGCGCGCGCGAGCTTCTCACTCGATCTGCAGGGCATCACGCTGCCGGCGTGGGTGTCGGCGGCGGACACGGTCAGCGTGCGGCTTCAAAACGGTACGGCGGACGCAGTCGACTTGGGCGGTGGGACACTGAGGGTGCGAATGGAGAAGCCGTAGTCGCGGCCGGACCGCCGTCCGTTGCTCACGCCTGAACGGAACGCCGCTGAACGGCACGCCGCTGCTGTCGGGGACGCTGTCCGCTCGGGCGCCGGTGGAGGCCGGCGATGCGCTCACCCAGAGCCTGTCCCGCCTGCAGAACGCGACAGGCTCGGTGGAGCGGGCCGGTGCGATCTGCGAGGCGCTGTATTGCAGCGCGCTGTCCACCGGCGTCGCCCTATCCGAGAGCGTCGGCGCCTTCCAGCGCTTCTCGATCGCCGCGCGAGAAATCGGCGCCACCTCCGATCAGGTGGTGCGGCTCTTCCGCGGGCGCCCGCCCGACCGCGGGCCGAATAGCGCCGAGAGCACCAACGCCGCGGCGAAGGCGCCGAACACCCAGGAGACTGGCACGCCCAGCTCGCGCGCCATCGGCGACGCGAGAGTCGCCAGCAGGGAGTACGACGATGCCCAGGAGAGCGTCTGCGCCGTGCCGAGCGCGATCATCACACGCCGCGCCCCCGACGGCGCCGCGGCCTCGGCAGTTATGCGCCGCGCAGGCGCCGCGCCAGCGGCCAGCTCCGCGGCCGCCCGTTCCGTGCTGGTAATCGGATGACCGGACCGGCTGTACAGGAGAAGGCGGCGCCAGTTTCCTGGCGCCGCCCTTGCCTGGCTGTGCAGGCGGCGGCCGCAGCCGCCGCCCTGTGCAGTCAGCGATAGAGGCGCGTGCCCTCTCCCCAGCCCCGCCCGCGGCTGTACTCCGCGATGTTGTCGCGGTCGTAGCGCGGCAGCGCCTCGAGCTCCTCGCGGGTCATCTCGAGCACCGCGCGGTCCTCGTTCGTCTGCCCAAGGCGGATGCGCTCGATCGGCACCATGGCGCGGCGCTGGCCGATACCGAGGAAGCCGCCCCACTCGATCACGGCGGCGCGCACGCGGCCGGCACTGTCGATCAGAAGGTTCTCGACCGCGCCGGCCTGGCGGCCCTCAGCGCCGTAGACGTCCTTGCCGATCAGCTCCTGCACCGACTGCAGTTCGACCCCTGTCTGCTGCGTGGCGGCGGTCCGCTGCGGCTGGGCGCCACCGGACTGCGCCGGCGGCGGGGCGGCGGTGGTCGCGCCGGTGCGCTGCTCGCTGGTGCCCGGACGGGCCTGCTCACGCTGCACCTGCGCCTGGCGCTCGCGCTCGACCTGCACCTGCGCCTGGCCCTCGCGCTGGACGGTCACCTGCGGCTGGCCCTCACGCTGAATCTGTACCTGCGGCTGACCCTCGCGCTGCACGCGCACCTGCGGTTCGGCCTGCTGCACGCGCACCTGCGGTTCGGCCTGCTGCACGCGCACCTGCGGTTCGGCCTGCTGCACGCGCACCTGCGGTTCGGCCTGCTGCACACGCACCTGCGGCTCAGGCTGGCGGACGGTCACCTGCGGCTGTGGCTGCTGCACCGTCACCTGCGGCGCGGGCTGCTGTACGGCGATCCGGGCGCCACCCGTCGCGCCCGTACCAGCCGCACCGCCGGCAGCCGCCATGCCGCCCATCTCACGCTGCAGCTCGCTGAAAGCCTCAGCCGCCTCACGCAGCGAGCTGGCCACCTGCTCGCGGTTCGGCTGCTGCTGCTGCAGCGCCTGCTGCGCCTCGTTCAGCTCGCGCTGCGCGGTGCGATAGGCATCCTGCTGCTGCATCTGCTGCGGGACACGACCCAGCGCCTCGCGGCCCGCCTGCACGGCGGTGCGCGCCTGCTGGAAGTTCGGCTGCTGCCCCTCGCGCGAAAGCTGCTGCTCGGCCGTGCGCATCGACTGCTCGACCGTGCGCATCTGCTGCGCCTGCTGCTGGCCCTGCTGCGCCTGCTGGCCCTGCTGCGCCTGACCCTGTTGGCTCTGTTGCGTCTGCTGACCCTGCTGGCGCTGCTGTGCCTGGCCTTGCGGGCCCTGTTGCGCCTGGCCCTGCTGCGCAAGCGCCGCATGCCCGAAGCTCAGCGCGAGCGCGGCAGCGCCGGCGAGCAGGAGGGCGCGGCCGCCCAGGCGGTGCGCGGCGACGTGCGGACGGTGATTGGGAGTTCGTGTCATGCTGTCAGTCCTCTCCGGTATGAGGGCGAGCCAGAGGCTGCCCGCCCAGTGCTGTGCCGAACCAGTCCCATCTAAGAGGCGGGGTGAGGCAGAGGATTCCGTGTCCGTACCTAGGCGAAGCCGAGGGAACTGATGCCCGCATCCTGTGCGCGGGGGTGAACGCCGCGTTGGACCGCTTTGAGGTGCGGTTCGGCAACGCGCCCGCGCCTACTCGAACCGCAACGGGCATGTCTCACTGCCCGTTTTGAAAGTCAGGCAGACGGGCGGCTGACGCGGAGGCCGGGGCTAAGATCAGCGGCGCCGGTAGGTAATGCCGTCTGCCTCAGCCCGTACGCTTTCTTTGCTCAGCACCATCCTTCCGACGTTCCGTGCGGAACCCGGCGCAGGGTCTTGGTCTCGCCGAAGAGCCGGATCCCCGAGTAGATGCGCGCCACGATCAGGTCGTCGGACCTGAGTTCCGCCGAGACGTTGTATGTCTCCCCGTCGTCCGGGTTGTAGAACCAGCCGCCTTCCCAGCGGTCGGGACCGGCGGGGCGCAACCCCCAAAGGACGGTCAGGCCGCACAACGGGCGCTGCCGTAGCGCCGGATCGGGGTTGTTTCTATCGCGGTTCAGCTGCCCCTGGGCGTCGCGGGGGGTCTGCTGCCACAGGATCCGGCCGCACAGCAGGCCGCTGCAGTCATAGATCTGCACGGCCGCCTTGCCGTCGATGAGCCACACGCCGGCCGGAACCGCCGCCCAGGCCAGGGTGCGTGGAACAAGCAGGGACATGAGCGCGACCATCAGCAGGCCGGCGCGACCGGGCTGCCGCAGCGGGTGGCGCAAGATGGGTTCCCTTGTCCCATGCAGCCCGGAACGGGGCCAATCCGAGATCGGCATCACGACTGTCTCCCAATGCCGTCACCGCGGAACGCCGAGATTGCTCGGCAGGTTCTGACTTCCAGCATGGGCCGTAACAGTCCCCGTCTTCGAAGAGTGCGCTGTCCGACTTGACTACGGCTGGGCGGCTGTGGTGACGGCGGGCTCTCCTGCTCGGAGGTCGCCATGTGGACGCCCGAGGATCGCACGCTGGCCGGGGATCTCGGGGCCGGCCAAGCGCTGAGCGATGACCAATACCGCTTGCTGGCGGCCTTCATCCCGCCCGCCAAGCCCGGCCGTCGGCTGCGAACCACGGATATGCGGCGCTTGCTCGACGGGCTGTTCTACGTAGTGCGCACAGGCTGCCAATGGCGGCACCTGCCGCCGGCTCCGGCCTTCCCACCCTGGCCCAACGGTGCACGGCTGCTTTCGCGCCTTCCGGGCCGCCGCGGGCATTTGGGAGAGCATGCGGCGGTGCTCTCCGTGCAGGTGACGAAGCGGAGGGTGCCGTAGCGCTTCAGATCCTACGGCCCATTATCACGAGAGGCGTGCTCGCCCACACCAGAGCTTGCGCTGCGCGCCACGCCTGGCGCGGTGCAGTCATTCAGCAGGAGATCCTGTCGGACTGACGGCCGGCTGTCCGTTCGCGCTGGAGCTGTGGCACTCCCCAGGAGAGCTGGACATTGCGCAGCTGTTAGCGGGCACTCCCGCCGTCCTGCTGAGCGGCCGGCAGCCAGATTGACACGGTCGTGCCCTGCCCGACCTCGCTTTCGATGCGGAGTGCACCGCCTGCACGCACAGCGAAACCACGAGCCATCGATAGGCCGAGCCCGGTGCCTTGGCCCTGCGGCTTGGTCGTGAAGAAGGGCTCACCGACGCGAGCGAGCGTTTCCTCATCCATTCCCGTCCCGGTGTCGCGCACATCGATGCGGGCGTACGCGCCGGGGTCGAGCCCAGCCGCATGCGCTTCGCCAGCAGCCACGGCATCGCCGGTCGCGGTGATGAGAATGTTGCCGCCAGCGGGCATGGCGTCCCGGGCGTTTACGCAAAGATTGATGATGGCGGATTCGAGTTCTGCGCGATCGGCGATCACCTGCGGTGGCCGAGGAGGGCGATGCTCGAAGCGCACCCGGGTGCCGGCGCCGAGCGTCTGCGCGAGCAGTTCCGCCACCTCTGCAAGTGCGGCGCCCGGATCGTACGGCTTGATTAAGGCGCCCGCGGGCCCGCCTCCGCCGCGACGTGCGAAGCCCAGCATGCGTGCGGAGAGGCGAGCGGCGCGCTCCGCCGCGCCGGCCATCAGCGCAGCCGCTTGGCGCACCCGATCCGGCTCACCGGAATGGCATTCGATCAGCCGGGCTCCACTCGCCACAGCCTGTGCGACATTGCCAAAGTCGTGCGCTACGCCGGCTGCGAGCTGGCCGACGGCCGCGCCGGTCTCGGAGCGGCGAAGTTGCGCCTCGAGCGCACCGCGGCGGTCGGCCTCGATCCGTGCCCGCGCAGCCGCGGCCTGCGCTCGGCCAGTCAGCAGCAGCAGCAGCGCGGCGGCGGCGGCTGCGCCGAGCGCCGGCGCGGGCAGCCGGCGGAGCCAATCCCTGCGCAGGATACCCGGATCCAACGCATAGGCCACGGAAACGGGGAATCCGCGGAGCTGGTAGATCGCAACCAGACGCTCACCGAGGCCGGGCTCTGGCTCCAGTCGGTGCACGCGGCTCCGGGCCGCTCTGCCGTCGCGTACGGCTTCGAGCAGGTCGCCGGGCACCAGGCGCACGCCTACGGGGTCCGGGTGTTCGGGCTGGCGTGCCAGGACGGCACCATCGTGCCGGACAAGCCAGACCATATCGTCCGCCGACTCCACGACAGACTGCCAGAAGTCGGAGAAGTACGCTGGGAAGAAGGCAGTGCTCACCACACCACCATCCGGGAGGCCGTCCAGATTGAGATGGGGCCGGCTCAGCCGGAAAACCGGGCGGCCCGTCACGGCGCCGGGGGAAATCTCGCCGACGAAGGTTCCACTTCCGGCCAGGAGAGCCGCAGAGCCGCCCCCGTGATGCGCGACCACGTACTCTCGTTCCGAGAGGTCGATCGGCGGCGCCGGCACCTCCACGCGGCTTGCCAGCGCAAGCTCCCCATTCGGGGCGATCAGCGCCACGCCCGCGGTGGCCGGCGCCGCACGGTCGAGGGCCGCCAGCACGGACCGGAGCGAGTGCGAGGCGCGAATCCCGTCCCAATCCCTGTCTCGCATCAGCGCAGCGACCGCGATCAGCGCCGCGTTCTGCGCTTCGAAAGCTCGCAGTGCATGCTCCTGCAGCATTTCCGCCGTGCGCGCGAGGCGCGCCTCGGCCTGGCCGGTCACCTGGTACCAGGAAACGAGGGCAGCTGCGCAGAATGCCGCGAGCGGGACCAGCATCGAAGCGAGCCAAAGTGGCCCGAACCCGCCATTCCGGAGCGACTGCAGACGTGCACCACGGACCCGTGCCCGAGCTGCTTCGCTTGCTGGTCCTGGAGTAGGCTGGTTCAGTGTCGGAGCGCCTTTTGGTATCGCCTCGGCGGCTCCGGCCGGTTGCGTCGCGTAAATGCCGGAAGCGCCAAGGCCCGAGGGCCACCCATTTTTCGCCTGCCCTCTATTCCATCTTGATCCGCACCGTCAGGGTGCCGCCTTCGAGGGTGGCCTCCAAGATCTGTGGTCCGCTCGTCACCTTCACGACGCTGACATCGCCGCTGCGCTCCAGCCGCGCTTCCGCCACTTCCTTTGGCTCCTGCACACCTTCAGAGCGCAAAGCACCGAGTAGATCATCGCGGCTCATGTTGGAGCGCCGCATCTGGTCCCAGTCGATCTGCCCGTCCTTCACCAGCACCCTGGTCGTGCCCTTCACCACGTTGCCAAACCGGTCGGAGCGGAAGGCGAGGCTCGCAAAGCTCCAGTGCATTGCGACGAGCACGAAACCGGCGCCGAGTGTGGGCAGGATGTCAGGCGTGCTGTTGACGGCGCGGCTGACCACCGAGCCCAGGATGACTCCGAGGATCACATCGAAGGCGGTGTTCTTGCCCATGAAGCGCTTCTCGCCCCAGCGCACCATGGCAAGCGCGGCGAGGTAGACGAGAACGGCCCGAGCTGCCATCTGGCCGAGCGAAAGGTCCTCCCGCCCGGCGCCGAGCAGCGACTGTGCCACCTCCTGTAGCTGTTCCATCGATCTGCTCTCCGTGGCGTGCGACTGCCTCGCTCTCCTGCTCGGCCGCGACCGTGATGGCGCATTGCCATCGACCGGGCTTGGACCTTCATCGCCTCCCACCACCACTCATGTGGCCGATCCGTCGGTCATCGTGCATAGCCCGCGGCCGCAACGGCGTGTCAGCGCGATGGCACCTCAAGCCGGCGCATTCTTTCCCACAGCGTCGTGCGGGAAACGCCGAGCGCACGCGCCGCATCGCCCACGCGGCCCCCGCAGCGCTCCAGCACGCGTCGGATGTGCTCTCGCTCCGCTGCCTTCCGGATCTCCGCAAGCGAGTGCAGGTCCTCGTTGTCTTCCGCGCCGTCGCGCTCCTCGGCAGCATGACCCGCTTCGCGTGCCAACTCGGCGCCACTCCGCGCGGCCGGCTCTACGGCGTGCTCCGGGAAGAGATCGGCAACGCCGATGTGCGCCGACCCCGCCAGCAGCACGGCGCGCTGGATGCGATTGCGCAACTCGCGGGTGTTGCCGGGCCACGGATGCACGGTCAGCCGGGCGGCCGCATCCTCGGCAAAGGCGACACCCTCCTTGCCCCGCGCGGCGGAGAAGCATGTCAGGAAGTGCTGCGCGAGAGCCTCGATGTCCTGGGGACGCTCGCGCAGGGGCGGAACCGTCAGGACCATGCCGGAAAGGCGAAACCAGAGGTCCTGCCGGAACGTGCCCGCCGCGACTTTCGCCTCCAGGTCAGCATTCGTCGCGGCAACCAGACGGGCATGGAGGGGACGCTCATCCCGGCCTCCGACGCGGCGGAACCGGCGCTCGTCGACGAGGCGCAGCAGCCGCGCCTGCAGCGGCAGGGCGAGCTCGGCGACCTCGTCGAGGAACAGCGTGCCCGCTCCCGCACGCTCGGCGAGACCCGGCTCGCCTTCCGGCGGCGCCGCGCCGCCGTCGCGGCCCAGCAGGACTGCTTCGGCCTCCGCCGTCTCCGCCGGAAGCGAGGCACAGTCCACCACGACGAAGGGCTCTGCCGAGCGGCGGCTGAGCCCGTGCATCCGCCGCAGTGCGACGCCCTTGCCGGCGCCGCTCTCGCCGATCAGCAGCACGGGGCTATCGTCTGCAGCGAGCCGCTCCAGCGCATCGCGAAGCTTCTGCATCTGCGGCGAGCCCCAGCCCGCGTCGCTGCCCTCGCCCTCCGTGACGGGCGCAAGCGCCCCGGCCGAGAAGGCGGCCACCTTGTCGAGCAGCTGCTGCACGGGGAATGGCTTCGCCAGATAGTCATCCACGCCTGCACGCATCAGCCGCACGGCCTGCTCGATGCCGCCATAGGCGGTCATGGCCACCACCGGCACGTCTCCGAGCTCAGGCATCAGCTGCGCGATCAGCGCCTCGCCGCTGCCATCCGGGAGGCAGATGTCGCAGAGCACCATCGTCGGGCGGTGCCGGCGCAGCAATACCTCGCCCTCCGCGGCCGTCCGCGCCCAGTGTGTCGTCACACCCGCGAGCCGTAGACGCTGCACGAGTGACCGGCCCAGCACCGGGTCGTCCTCGATCATCACCACTGAGGCGCCGGCCACTGTGTTCACGCGGCCACCTCGCGGCATGGCGGCACGAACGCCTGGTCGTTCGGTGGCACGCGCAGCGTGACGCGCGCGCCTGGTCCGCCACCCTCGGCCGTAATGCGCGCCGAAAGGCGCTGCGCGATGTCCGCAACAACCTCGAGACCAAGGCCCTGCCGCCCGTCTTCGGCACCCGAAGGACTGCCTGCCGCCAGCCCAAGGCGGCCATGAGCCGATGGCGGCAGGCCCGCACCGCTGTCCTCGACAGTGATCTCCAGGTCGCCATTGGCCTCCACCTGGGCGTGGAGGACGATGCGACCGCCAGGAGGCGACGCGGCGACGGCATTGAGCAGCAGGTTGAGAACCGCTTGGCGGAGCCGTGGCGCATCCACGCCGAAGAACTCGGGCAGGGCGACGCGCCAGTCGAGAACGACACCGCGCCGGCGGGCTGCCGGTGCGACGAGCACGCGCAGATCCTCGAGGTCGGCCGCAACGAGGGGCCGCGGAGGGCCGCCATCACGATGGACTGCGAGGGTGGAGGAGACCACCCTCTCGATTTGCTGAAGCCCGCGTTCCAGCACCTCCAGCGCCTCCTCGCGCTCGCTGCGGTCGTCGCCAAAGGCACGCGCCGTCTCGAGTGCGGTCAGCATGCCGGCCAGCGGGTTGCGCACCTCGTGGGCCACCGTGGCGGCGAGCCGGCCGAGCACCGCGGCGCGTTCTCTGTCCGCAAGCCGCCCGGCCAGGTCCTCCCGTTCTGCAAGGTGGGCGGTCATCTTGTTGAACGCGACCGAGAGGCGGCCAGCCTCGGTATCCGGTGGCGGCATGTCGTCGCTGCCGATGGGAGCCAGGTGACCTGAGCCCGCGCGACGCAGCGCCTCCGTGACCACAAGCACGGGTTGAAGGGACCGGCGCGCAGCAAGCGCCGAGAAGCCACCACCGAGGATGGCGAGCGCGAGGCCAAAGGCAACGAGGGCGAGTTCCAGCCGCTGCCGGCGTTCAACGATGGGCGAAATGTCGAGATGCGCGGCGACGAGCACGCCGGCGCGATCGCCATCCACGAGCGGGCGCTGTGCCCAGACGCTGTCCCCGTCCGGCGAGAACTCCCAGACATGTCCGCGCAGACCCCGGACGAAGGGCGGCGGCCAATCAGGGTCTGGCCCAATGCCCGCAACGGAGAGCCGCTCACCGGTGGGCGTGCCGATGACAATTCGACGTTCCCGTATGCCCTCCTGGAAGCCCAGCGCGTGGGACATGGCCGCTTCGAGAGCAGCTTCGTCGCCGGCGCGGATCGCCGGCAGCACCGCCGCCGAGAGGCCATCCAGGTAGACGCGCCCGAGGCGAGCGGCTTCCCGGTCCAGGCGGGTTCCCATCGCCCACAGCGCCACCTGGCTCGTCGCAACGACGAACAGGAAGACGGCAGTGCCGGCCAGCAGCGGCACGCGAAGCGCGACTGGCACGTGGGGGAGCTGGAGCGTCATGGGCGGCGGGCAATCATCGGGAAGACAGGGGACCGAGCGTCACTGTGGGCTTCCTCAACGCTCGGAAGGCGGCGTGGTCGCTCAGCCGGTTCTCTCACGGATGCGGCCCGCGGGCATGTTCGGAAATCTGAACATCAAGGTCCGAATACCCGAACAGAAATGAAGTAATCTGAACAATAAATCAGCCCATCCTGTAGCGTAATAGCTTGGAACATCTTCGGAGACAGGTCGTTTAGGAGAAAGTCGGCGGAATGCACTGCGATCAGATCCAGGTCCGACTTAGGATCACGAAATCACGGACTTCTGGAAGTATATCGTCGCGGTGGCAAGTTCTCGATACTCGCCGATGAACATCAAAGCAGGAGAGGAATACATCATGAAGAGCATTCTTTCGACTACCGCAGTCGCTGCCGCGCTCGCCCTGGGCTCTCACGGCTTCGCCGGTGCCCAGGCGGTGAACCCCGCCCAGCCGGGCAGCGCGAGCGGCGGCCTCCAGGCGCAGTCCGGCCCAACCCAGTCCGGCCCGATGTCTCAGCCGCGCACGACGCAGGGCGGCATGGGTCAGAGCGGCGGCGCGACCGGCTCCACCATGGGTCAGACCGGCGGCACGGCTGGCTCGACGATGGGCCAGGGTGGCGGCACGCCGGGCACAACCATGGGCCAGGGGAGCGCCTCGGGTCAGGCGCAGCAGACCGGCCCCATGAGCGAGGAGCAGATCCGCACCGCGCTGCGCGTTCGCGGCTATTCGGATATCGAGGGGCTGGAGCGTGATGGCGACAACTTCAAGGTCGAAGAGGCCAAGCGCTACGGCGAAACCGTCGAGGATCTGCGCATCGACGCCAGGACCGGCCAGGTCCGCGACGAGAAGCGGCTGACCGAGGATCAGGCGCGCAATCTGCTCCGTGACCGCGGCTACAGCGACATCAGCGGTGTCAGCCGCGACGACGACACAATCACCGCCAAGGCCAAGCAGGGTGACCGTGAGCTGAACCTGCGCATCGACGCCCGCACCGGCACGGTGACGCAGCAGCAGGCCAGCAACTGACCCTGACGGCGGGCAACCGGCAGGCGCGCCTCGGCGCGCCTGCTTCTTCGCCGGCCAGGCCAAAACAGTCTCTAAGCAACCGAGGAGAACCAGGGATGAGGAACGTCAGGAGCAAGCTGACGCTGGCGACCGCTCTTCTCGCCGGCACGGCGCTGATCGCAGCGCCTGCTATCGCGCAGCAGCAGGATTACGGGTTCCGTGGTGGCCAGTATGGCGTCCAGCAGGGCTACGGCGGCCAGTATGGCGGCCAGCAGGACCAGGGCAGCCGCTGGGGCGACCAGCGGAGCGGCTTTGGCGGGCAGTCCGGCGCCGATCGCGGCTTCGACAGCCGCGGCGAGCAGCGCTGGGGCGGCGGCCAGTATGGCACCCAAGGCCGGCAGGGCTACGGCGGTCAGTATGGCGACCAGCAGGGCCAGGGCAGCCGCTGGGGCGGCGGCCAGTATGGCACCCAGGGCCGGCAGGGCTCCGGTGGCCAGTATGGCGGCCAGCAGGACCAGGGCGGCCGCTGGAGTGACCAGCGGAGCGGCTTTGGCGGGCAATCCAGCGCCGACCGCGACTTCGACAGCCGCGGCGACCAGCGCTGGGGCGGCGGCCAGTATGGCGGCCAGCAGGGCTACGGTGGCCAGCAGGGCCAGGGCAGCCGCTGGGGCGACCAGCGGAGCGGCTTTGGCGGGCAATCCGGCGCCGATCGCGGCTCCGACAGCCGCGGCGAGCAGCGCTGGGGCGGCCAGTATGGCACCCAAGGCCGGCAGGGCTACGGCGGTCAGTATGGCGACCAGCAGGGCCAGGGCAGCCGCTGGGGCGGCCAGTATGGCACCCAGGGCCGGCAGGGCTCCGGTGGCCAGTATGGCGGCCAGCAGGACCAGGGCGGCCGCTGGAGTGACCAGCGGAGCGGCTTTGGCGGGCAATCTGGCGCCGACCGCGACTTCGACAGCCGCGGCGACCAGCGCTGGGGCGGCGGCCAGTATGGCGGCCAGCAGGGCTACGGTGGCCAGCAGGGCCAGGGCGGCCGCTGGGGCGACCAGCGGAGCGGCTACGGTGGGCAATCCGGCACCGATCGCGACTTCGACAGCCGCGGCGACCAGCGCTGGGGCGGCGGCCAGTATGGCACCGAGGGCCGGCAGAGCATGCCTGGCTATGGCGGCGAGCGGCTCTGGCGCGATCGTCAGGGGTCGCAGGGCTATGGCGGCGGCAGCCAGGGCAGCCAGGGCGGTGTCACGCTCGGCATGCCCGGCGGCGAGGCCATGGATCTCCAGCGTCCCCGTCCGCTCGGCGAGGAGCGGATCCGCGAGCGGCTGCGGGCCCAGGGCTATTCCGACATCGAGGATCTCGAGCGTGAGGACGGCCGCTACACCGCCGATGCACGCCGCTATGGCGAGCGCGTCGAGGGTCTTCGCGTGGACGCCATGACCGGGCAGGTGCGGAACCAGAGTCGGCTGAACGAGGACCAGGTCCGAACCGTTCTGCGGGAGCGTGGCTGGTCCGATGTCGGCAACATCGAGCGCGACGGCGACGTCATCACCGCTCAGGCGCGGCGGGACGGCCGCGAGTACGACCTGCGCCTGAACGCACGCAGCGGCACCCTGCTGCAACGCGAGCGCCGCGACAACGACGAAGGCTGACCCGAGAAGCGAGCTGTGCCAGGGCGGCGTCCCGCCGCTCCGGCATGGCCGCTGCTTCGGCGAGAACCGAACGAGGAAAGGAGAACTCCAATGGTGGACAAGGACCGCATTGAAGGCGCCGGCAAGGAAGCCAAGGGCTCGGTCAAGAAGGGCGTCGGCGAATTGACCGGCGACGACAAGATGAAGGCCGAGGGCAGCATGGATAAGGCCGAGGGCAAGGTTCAGAACACCGCGGGCAAGGCGAAGGACAAGGCGCGCGACGCTTTGGATTGAGAATGGCCGCCAAGGCCCCGACGCCGGAGTGCGCTGGCCGCTCTCCTCCACCCTTCGGGCGCAACCTTCGAGCGAGGTGATGCATGGGCACGATCCTGAAAGTCTTCGGCGGAATGGCGGGGATCATCTTCCTGATCGGCCTGCTTGTCGTGATCGGCGTGCTCGCGCTGATCTTCTGAAGGCAACCGGATGGCGACCGGCCGCCGACCGGAAATGCTCGGCGTGCCGACCGCTGTCCGCAAAATTGTGAGGGCATTATGACCAAACGGACAATCGATAAGGCTGCCGCGGCGGCTCTTCTCCTGGTGGGCCTGTCTGTTGCGGCGTGCGACGACACGACCACCACCGGTGCGAATACCGAGGACCGAACGACGGCCACTCCCGCGGCGCCGCCTGCTGCCACGCCGTCGCCGCCACCCTCCGCGGGTGCGACGCAACCATCGTCCACGCCTGACCGGACGACGGCCGCTCCCGCGGCGCCGCCTACTGCCACGCCATCACCGCCACCTTCCGCAGGCGCGACGCAACCATCGTCCACGACCGGGACGACCGCCGCATCACCGCCGTCCGCTGGCTCGGGCGCCGGGGCCGCCTCTGCGCCGGCGAGCGGCGGGGCCAACGTCACGGTAGTACCGCCGAGCGGCGGGGCCAATGTGACGATAGTACCGCCTCCGGGCGCCGACCGTGCCTCCCCGCCGGCGAGGAGTGGGGGCACTGGTGGGACAACGGCGGCGCCCTCTGGCGGCGGTGGAACCACACCAAGCCGATAGCGCAGACGCAGGTCAGCCTCCGGGTTCCGCACATCGGGGATCCGGGGCCGAGCTGTAACGAGCTGGACCTGCAGGAGAAGCAGCCGAATACTCACCGGTGGGGCGCGGCGGCCCAGGAAGCGCTCGTGCGGACGCGACCAGGCTGCGGCTGCGGCTGCGGTCCGGTCCGGTCCGGTCCATCTCGCCGCACCCCGAAGGCTCCACGAGCACCGCAAAGCGCAAAGTCAGCCAAGGATACCTCGGGCTGCGGCCTCCAGCAGCCCTACCTTGCCACGGCGAAGCCAAGCGCCATCAGTACCACGAGCGCGCCGGTGAACATGGCCAGGCGGAATGCGATCTTGCGACGCATGGACGATCATCCTCAGGCGAACTCGAAGACCTCCGTCTGGATCCGATGAGCAGGCACGCCGAGCGCGTGGAGCGCCTCCTCCGCTGCTGCCGTCATCGGCGCGGGGCCGCACAGGAAATGGTGTAGCCGCGTGCGGAGCTCCGCAGGCAAGTGGCGCTCCAGCAGGTCGCGCGACACGTAGCCGGTCTCGCCGCGCCAATCCTGCGGCGGCTGCTCCAGAATATGAACCAGATGCAGGTCGAGCCTCTCACGCAGGCAGCCCAACTCCTCCCGGAATGCCACCGCTTCCCCGCTCTTGTTGCCGTAGAACAGCCACACTGGTCGCCGATCGCCGCGTGCAGCCATGCTGCGCAGCATGCTCATCATCGGCGTCACGCCGACGCCGCCCACGATGCCGACGAAGCCGGCCGCGTCGCGGTTGCGGTCGATCGAGAAGATCCCGTAGGGCGCGTCAACGTAGGCCGTCTCGCCCGGCCGGATCTCACCGATCCGTCCTGTGAAGTCGCCGAGTGCCTTGATGCCGAACTCGATGCGCGGCAGATCCTCGGGCGCTGAGGCGATCGAGAAGGGGTGCTCGCGCAGTCCGAAAGGCGAGGCGCGCAGCGTCAGCCAGGCGAACTGGCCGGGCATGAAGCCCTTCAGGCCCGAGTGACCCACCGGCTCTACCGCGAGGGTCCAGGTGTCGTTCCGTTCCGGCTGGACCTCGACGACCCGCCACGGGTGCCGCTTCTCGCTCCACGGCCTCGCCACCCGCACCCAGACGAGCAGCAGCACCCAGACCAGCGTGACGGACAGCCAGAGCGCGCGCTTCGGCGGAGCGGCGGTGAAGTAGCCGATGCCAAGGATGTGCGCGACGGCTGCGGCGAAGCCCAGCGTGGCGAAGGCGACGTGTGCGTAGCGCCAGAGGCCATACTCCAGCCGCAGCTGCTTGCGCCATTCCGAGGTGACGACAGCCAATGTGAAGAGCACGAGCGCGGCCCGCCCCGCCGTCAGCTCCCACGGGGCCTCGCGCGGGTCGATCGTGGGACCCAGCGCCTCCTCGTAGCCCACCCAGAGGATCGCAAAATGGGCCCAGACGAGCGCGAGGGCGATCCAGGCGAGATAGCGGTGGAACAGGTAGATGATGTCTATTCCGAAGGGCGCAGTGATGCGGCGGACGCGTGCGGTCAGGGCGAACTGCACGCCCATCATCGCCATTCCAGCGAAGCCGAGCGATATGGAGAAATTCCACCAGAAATCCCGGCCCGGTGGCACCTCGCCCAGCAGCAGCACGGCCTGGGGCGCAAGCACGAGCAACAGGTAGATGCCGATCCAAGCCGCCGCCCGCCAGTACATGCCCCAGCCCTCCCGCTCGGTATGCGTCCGGAACCGGACCGGTGGACGCAGGTTCCGCGCAGGGTGCTACGCGCTGCCTTCCGGCCGCGCCGACATGCGGCGCCAACGATCGGCATGGGTGCCGCGGATGGCCGAAGCCCCGCCGCCCTCGTACAGATCGAGCAGCAGCGCAGACTGCACCAGGCCGAGATGGGTGAATGCCTGCGGGAAATTGCCGAGGAAGGTGCCATCCACGGCCATTTCCTCGGGATAGAGGCCGAGATCGTTGCCGAGCGCGAGCAGCGCCTCGAAACGTGCCCGCGCCTCCTCGCCGCGTCCCAGCGCGAGCAGCGCATCCACTAGCCAGAAGCTGCAGACGAGGAAGCCGCCCTCCTTGCCCGGCAGCCCGTCCTCGCTGTGATAGCGCCAGACGAGCGGCCCCTCGGCGAGCTCGGCGGTCACGGCCTCCACTGTCCGGGCGAGCGTCGAATCCGCGATCGGCAGGCCGACCATGGGTGCGAGCAGCAGGGCGGCGTCGGTGTCCCGCCCGTCCATGACCTGCGTGAGGAAGCCGCTTGAGGGGTGCACGCCGCGGCTGCGGATCTCATCGAGCAGCGCGACCGCCGCTTCATCCCAATCAGCGCGGGGGCCGAACAGGCGGCGCGCGCGGTCGAGGGCCACCCACGCCATTATGGCGCTGTGCACATGGCGCCGCGGCGTCAGGCGGGGCTCCCAGATCCCGTGGTCCGGCTCCCGCCAGCGAGCGGCGACGTAATCGGCGAGGCCAGTGCCGAGCCGCCGCAGCTCATCCGACAACCCATCCTCCCGGGCGCTGCTGTAGAGATGGATGAGGTCGAGGAGCTGGCCATAGACGTCGAGCTGGTGCTGCATCGCGGCTTCGTTGCCGACGCGCACGGGGCGGCTGCCCATGTAGCCCTCCAGATCCTCAAGAATCCGCTCCGCCCCGCAACCTTGGCCATCAATCGTGAAGAGCGGCGGGATCACAGGCAACGTCTCCTCCGCCGCGCGGACGAGGAAGCGGAAGAAGCCCTCGGTCTCCGCCGTCAGCCCGAGCTTCTGCAGCGAATAGAGCGCGAAGGAGGCGTCGCGCGGCCAGCAATAGCGATAGTCCCAGTTGCGGCAGCCGCCGATCGTCTCGGGCAGCGAGGTCGTCGGGGCCGCCACCATCGCGCCGGTCGGGTGATAGATCAGCAGCTTCAGCATGAGCGCGCTTCGCAACAGGGTGTCGCGATAGGGGCCATGATAGCGGATGCCCCCGACCCATTCGCGCCAGAAGGCATGCGTGCGCTGCAGGAAGGCCGCCGCGGTGGCCGCGGGATCGGCAACCTCGGCTTCCGGGGGGGCGAGCAGGAATGCACGCCGCTCGCCGGCGCGCAGGGTGAAGCGGGCGACAGCGGCGGTGCCGGCCTCGGGGAGGGAGAAGGGAACCTCGCCATGCAGGGTCGGGCAGCGCGCGGCGAGAGCGGCGTGGCTGTCTCGCGCCAGCTCAATTGGCGGCGCCTGGAAGTCGTGGACAGGACGGTGCGCGACGCGCATCGCCACCTCGCCGGCCCGGCCCTCGGCGAGCCGGACGACCCAGCCGGCCGGGCCGATGCCGCCATCCGGCAGGGCGGCGGCCGGCATCATGTCGATCACCGCGACGGTTCCGGAGTGCGTCTCGAACTCCGTCTCCAGCAGGGCTGTCCCCTCAAGGTAGCGCCGCCGGACGCGAGGCACTGCCGCTTCGGGGCGGAGCAGCAGGAAGCCCCCGCGCCTGCGGTCCAGAAGCCGGGCGAAGGTCGGCGCCGCGTCGAAGCGCTCGAAGCAGCACCAGTCGATCGAGCCGTCGCGCCCCACCAGCGCCGCGCCGTGGCAATCGCCGATGAGCCCGTAGTCGCGGATAGGGAGGAAGTCCCGTTCCTCCTCCCGGCCGGGGAGTGGCAGGGCGGGCAGGCCGATTTGCTTGCCGGTCATGGAAATCTCCCTGGCGTGATCGGGCTCGCCGTGAGCTCCGTCCCTCGGGCGGGTGTCCTCGGGTATGGTCGTCATGGTGATTAAATGCCGCCCAAGACGTTCCCTATCGGGCAGCAACGCGCGCAGCGCGGCGGTGTTCGGTGACGCGTTCCGGCAGAGCGTGTGCCCAGAGACGGTTGTGGTCCCAGTTCCTACCGCTGCTCCAGTCTGTCCTTACCGTAACTCTCTCCCGTGTCGGTTTGGCCATGCGGAAACGCCTGTCTGGCCGAGGTTCGCGCACCAACCTTGATGGTGCAATGTCGGAACGAAGAGGCGAAAACCCTCTCCGATCGACGGAGTCTCTCCGGACCTTGAGGGTAGGCCGATTTTACCCTCAAGCTTAATACTACTGTGTCATGAAATGCTTGTGCGATTCGGCGCTGCTTTCTTATGCGTGGAGATTCTGACGCAGAGAGGCATCGGTTGGCTCGTTCATCCCCACCGGACGGCAGTGAATCGCGGTTTGCTGCCTATGTCGAGGCGCTCGGCGCGGCCCTCGGCCATGCCGACCGCGTCGCCCCGCTACGCAACTACTGCGCTGGCCTGCTGCTGCCCGGCGACCGCAAGAGCATCGAGCCCATGGCCGCCCGGGTCGAGCCCGGCCGGGTCCAGGCCGCCCATCAGTCACTGCACCACCTGGTCGCCAAGGCCGACTGGTCCGACGCCGCGGTGCTGGCCGTGGTCCGCACCCAAGCGCTGCCCGCCATCCAGGAGCACGGGCCGATCCAGGCCTGGATCGTCGACGACACTGGCTTTCCCAAGAAGGGCACGCACTCCGTCGGCGTCGCGCGGCAGTACTGCGGCCAACTCGGCAAGCAGGAGAACTGCCAGGTCGCCGTCAGCCTCTCGGTCGCCAACGGGCATGCCAGCCTGCCGGTCGCCTACAGGCTCTACCTGCCGAAGGCTTGGGCCGAGGATGCTGCACGGCGCGCCAAGGCCGGCGTGCCCGACGACCTTCGCTTCGCCACCAAGCCGCAAATTGCCCTCGAGCAGATCCGCAAGGCGCAGGCGGACGGCATCCCGCCCGGCACCGTCCTGGCCGATGCGGGCTATGGCGTGGACACGGATTTCCGCGACGGCATCACCGCCCTTGGCCTGGCCTATGTCGTCGGCATCCAGTCCTCGACCAGCCTCTGGCCGCCGGGCCAGGCGCCGCTGCCGGTCAAGCCCTGGAGCGGCCGCGGACGGCCGCCGAGCCGCGTCGGGCGCAGCGCCACCCACAAGCCGGTCTCGGCCAGGGAACTCGCTGCCAGTCTGCCCAGGGACGCTTGGCGCCGGGTGACCTGGCGACAGGGCACGAACACGCCGCTCGCCTCCCGCTTCGCCGCGATCCGCGTCCGCCCCGCCCACCGGGACTACAACGCGGCCACGCCGAGGCCGGAGGAGTGGTGCCTGACCGAATGGCCGGTCGGTGAGGCCGAGCCCACCAAGTTCTGGCTCTCCACCCTCCCCGCCACGATCAGCCGCACCAGCCTGGTCCGCCACGCCATGCTGCGCTGGCGCATCGAGCGCGACTACCAGGAGATGAAGCAGGAGATCGGCCTCGGCCACTACGAAGGCCGTGGCTGGCGCGGCTTCCACCACCACGCCACCCTCTGCATCGCAGCCTACGGATTCCTGGTCGCCGAACGGGCAGCGATTCCCCCCTCAGCAGAACCCGGCGCGCCAATCATCCAGGCACCTGGCATTCCCAAGGACTACCGGCCAAGAGGCGCCGCCAATCCGGCCTGAACGCCACGTCGAAAACTCCATCGCCACCCTGCGTGTCCGCATCGCCCGTGAACTCGCCCGCAGCATGCCGCGATGTCCCTGCTGCCAACGCCTCACGCAACAACAAATATTCATGACACAGTAGCATTAAGTGCTTGATCGCGAATCGTTCTTGGCAGCACCCTGCCACGATATTCAGCTTTTCCGATCGCTCGGCAGTGCTGCCGCTCAACTTTCTACTCGGCCCCAAGCCTCGGCAGCAGTCGGCCTGCCGGAGCCGGAACGCCTGACATCCGTGGAGGTCCATGTCCGAGATCGACGACGTGTTCGCCAACTTTCGCGACGAGAAGTCTCCATCCACCGATCGCCGCGAGACGCGCAGCATTCCTCAGCGTGGCGCCCGCGGCAGCAGGACGGTCGAGGTCGTGCATGTTCGGTCCGGCTCAACGCCCCGTTCCACCGACCAGCCGCGTCATTCGTCCGTCGGCGTCCGGGCGGCGGCGTGGGACAATGGCTTCCCGGCCAGGCAGGCGCCTCAGCGTCCCGCCGCGCCGGAGCCGAGCATCAGTGCGCCGGCCGAACCGACCTTTCACATCATGCCCGCGCGGTCGCCTCCGGTGCCTGCGGCCGAAGCCGCACATGTCGTCCCCGGTCCGAAGTCCGTCGTTGCAGACCGCCGCGGTCGTGGGCGGCCCCGGAAGCAGGCGGCCGTGGCACCAATCAGGCGCACCGCGGACCCGTTCGACCCGGCCGATGACAGGGCCAACTGCCTGCGCTGCGGCTACGCAATCCAGCCGGCGCGCGAGCGGCGCGGTCTGACGACCTGCGCGGCGTGTGGGTAGCTCCAGGGTCCCGGTAAGGCGCGCGCAGCCCTGAATGGCGGGGTCGTGAAATCTCGCATGCTTCATCGGTATGACTGTTCTAGATGAGCACGTATTCGTATCGCGGATCTCGCCATGGTCTCGCTTTATCGGCTGCAGCGCCGGACCCTGATGTTCGACACACCACCGCCGATCCCTGCCGACTTCCGCCTAGCCGCGGAGTTGGCGCCCGCGGCCGGACTGCTCGGGTCAGACCAGCCAGCTCTCACTGCTCATGCGGGGCTCGGCGCCGTGTCGATCGACTTCTACTCCGGCCGTACGGGCATCGTGTCGGACCCACCGCTTCCTCCGGTCGCCTTCTGCCTCCTGACTAAACCGCACCAGATTAGCATCGAGACCGGCAGGATCGTGGTGTCCGGTCGCATCCAGGAACTTGGTGAGATCCCCGACATCATCGGACTGGTCGAGCACCGCGTGCTGCCCCTTCTGAACCTCGCCATCCTCGATACGGCGGCTATCGTTCAAGTCACTGGAACCATCGGTGACACACCGGTGCAATGGGCTTTTCACCAAGTCCTTCCGTCTGCAAGAGGCGTTGTTCACAGCGAGTACAGCCAGGAACTCGTGGCACACCTATACCGGATCACCAGACTCGGCGATGAGCCACGCGTTTTCGGTGCCTTGCATTACTTCGCGACCGGTTGCCGCCTCGCAAGAGTTGGCAACTCGCTTTGGGAGTTCGCGCCGGAGATAATCCTGAACCTAGCCAAGGTATTGGACACCCTCTTCATGGGAGAGGAGAGGGAACGGGACCGCCCAGGCTCCATCGACCACGTCCGTGCCGGATTGACGCGCCTCGGCATACCAACTGACCAGATTGAGACCACCTTCGTGCCCATGGTGGTACTGCGGAATCAGTTTGGCGGAGGACACCACACGCTGTCGATCTTCGACACTGACGCGATGCAGCCGATCTACACCTTTCTGCAGTTCGCGGAGGATAGGTTCAGGTGGTTGCTGATGCTGGTCACCCGCAAGGTGGCCGACGAGGGCTATGCGCTCATGCTTGCGAAAACCGAGCCATCACGCGAGAAATCACGACAGCTCCGGCAGCTAGTCGACACCATTGTCCGAGGTCTCCCGACCCTGCCGCCCGAATTTTCTCGGCCCAGCCAGCCCAAGGAGGGGCAGCCAGCAGGGGCTTAGGCGAAAGCGAAAGCTCCTGGTCCGCTGTTGGCACGCTCTATTGCCGCGCCCGGTCAACGGTCCCCTGTAGCACTGGGTCGGTCCGTGTCGGAAGCGCCGTGTAGAGGGCCGGCCCAGACCGGCGTCACCACTATCTTTTCTCCGCCCCGGCCGCCGCCGGATGGTCAGCACGAACCGGACCGGGATGCTGGTGACAGAGCTCATGCGGCCGTCCGTGCGGTGCCCGCCACCGCGCCGAGATCGAGCCCTTAGCCGCCCGGTCAGCCCCTCGACTCGCATACGCATATCGGCGCCAACGCCATGGCTCGCTCCTTGCCTTGACCGCCACGCGACCCGGTTCCTAGCGTGCCGGGAGCAGCCTTGGCGCGGACCGGTCGGCCCATGCCAGTGAGATCTCCCGGGGGGCCCATGGCCACGCACCGCTTCCGTCCCACACGATACTTCAACGCGATCGGCGTCGCCGAGCCCTGCCTACGCGTCGCGGATGGCGACACGGTGGTGACCGACACTCTCGACGCGTCCGGCCTCGATGCGCGCGATGTGACCGTCGCCAGCCGGCCGAACCCGATGACGGGTCCGTTCTTCATCGAGGGCGCCGAGCCCGGGGACACGCTCGCCGTGCGGATCGATCGGCTGACACCGAGCCGTGCGACCGGCTGGACCTACTCGCCGCTCGCTCTCACCGTGCTGGATCCGGCGGCGATCCTCGACAGGCCACCACAGCAGCGCGTCGTCTGGGATATCGACCGCGAGGCCGGGACGGTGCGGTTGCAGGACAAGGTGAAAGGGCTGGAGGATTTCGCGCCGCCCATCCAGCCGATGATCGGCTGCTTCGGGGTCGCGCCAGCGGGCGGGCAGTCGCTGTCCACCGCGACAAGCGCGCAGAACGGCGGCAACATGGACTACCGCCTGTTCGCACCGGGCACGACGGCCTGGTTTCCCGTCGCGGTACCCGGCGCGCTTTTCTATCTCGGCGACGGGCATGCTTGCCAAGGCGACGGGGAGATCACCGGCACCGGCATCGAGACATCCTTCGAGATGGAGGTGACCTTCCGCGTCCTGAAGCGGACGATCACCTGGCCGCGCGGTGAGACGGCCGACGACATCTTCACCGTCGGCAATGCCCGGCCGCTGGACCAGGCGCTGCAGCACGCTACGACAGAGATGTCGCGCTGGCTCGGCGAGGACTACGGCTTGGACGCCCGCGCCGCCAGCCACCTGATGGGCCAAGTCGTCCGCTACGATGTCGGCAATGTCTTCAACCCCGCCTTCACGGTTGCCTGCCGCATCGCCAAGCGCTGGCTCCCGAAGCGGTAGGATCAGACGTCACGCCTCGATCCGGACCTCCAGTTCGGTGCGTCGGGTCGGCTAGCCGGGCAATAGCGATCTACGGCCATGTGGCGCGCCTACGGTCATTCGAGATCCTCGCTTAGGGAGGTCGAGAGTTGGATGCCGACGCCGAGATCGCCAGCCGTGTTGAAGGCCGCTTGGAGCGGCTCGGGCTATCCGCTGAGGAGGCAGATCGCCAAGCGGGACTGCCTGCAGGCACCGTCGCTGCCATCGTACATCAATCCGGAAAGCTGCCCCGCGGCAATGCGCTGCGGCGACTGGCGGCCACTCTGGACGTAGCCGAGGAGTTCATTCTCGGGCTCGAACCAGGAGACCTCGTCCCGGCAGACATGCTGGAGGACCCGCAGGGTGAGCTCGGCCTGCTCGCGCCAGACGAAGAGGCTCTGCTGCGGCACTATCGGCGCCTGGATGTCCCAACCCGCGCCGCCGTCGTGCAACTCGTCTCACGCGCAGCGGGCCCTGAGCCAGACCTTGAGGTCAGTAAGCCAGCCGGGCGCGGCCGGGATCGGAAGCGGTGAACGCTGCACGGCGGCCTTCTCGCTCACCTGATGGTCAGAGGCACGCAGGCCGACGCCGGTTCCCGCCGTCCGGTTCCCGGAACACCTCCCTCTCGCGAGCGTTGCGAGGATCAGTGAGACGGATCATCCGGCCGGTCGGCAGCGCCCGCCGGGAGAGGAAGAATCAATTGCGCTTGGTCCCTACCCGCGTCCTGGCGTTGTGGATTACGCCTGGGGCGTCGCCCTGTTGCTTGCGCCGCGCGTGCTGGACCTACCGTCCCGTTCCGCGGAGGCGCGCACGTGCCAAGCCGCCGGTGCAGGCGCGATCGCCTACGCCGGCCTGGCCGACTACCAACTCGGCCTGGTGTCGGCGCTGACCATGCAGGAGCACTTGGCGCTGGATGTCGCGGGCGGTGTCGCGCTCGCCGCTTCGCCCTGGCTCTTTGGCTTCTCATCCTCGCCTGCCCCGCCTAGCGCCGCCCGCTGGCGATCCTGATGTCCACCTCGATCCCGATCGGCCCGCCCGCGTCGCCCACTTCGCGCCGCATCTCCTCGCGCACGGTCCGGCATTGCTCCTCCGTCAGCGCGAGGAACGCCTGTCCGGTCGATCCACCTCCCCGCTCGAAAGGCCCGAAGTAGGCATCGAAGGAGGGGAACGCGAAGCGGTGGCTCTCCGTCGTGATGCCTACCTCCTGGAAGCCCGCGCCCTTGAACAGCGAAAGCAGGCGCGTTTCATCGCCTAGGGAGAAGAAGCGCTCGGTGGCCTCGGCGAGCGACGGCGCGTGACGGACGATCGCACGGTTGATCTTGCCGTTGCAGGACCGCTCCAGCGCCGCCGGGGCAGACACGGCTGCCCATCCGCCTGGCCAGAGGACGCGGCGGAACTCCGCCAGGCCCCCCGCCGGGTCGGGAAAGAACATCAGTCCTAGGCTGCACAGAACGGCATCGAAGCTCTCGTCCGGGAAGCCCATAGACTGGCCATTCTCGATGCTCACCGTGGCGTTCGGGGCGCCGGCGAACCGTGCGCGCGCCTTCTCGGCCATGGCGGGCGATATGTCGGCGGCCGTGACGTGGCCGCCTTGGCCGACGACGGTCAGGGCCGCCTCGGCAGCAAGTCCAGTGCCCGCGGCGATGTCCAGCACGCGCATGTCCGGCGCGAGGCGCGCGGCGCGCAGCAGGAAGGGAACGAAGTGCGTCGAGATGTGGGCGAAGGCCCGCTCGTATCCCGCCGCGGCATCCTCGCCGTAAGTCAGTTCCGTCGCCATCGCACCCTTGCCGCCTCCCTCACCGCGCCCCGAGGTTCATTGCGCTCGTGCGCGCCATCATCGACCGGTGGCAATCCTGACCTGCACCTCGCGTCCGACGCAGATCCCGGACGATCCGGCCGCCCTGCACAGGCTAGGCGGAAAACCACTGGCCATACGCACGCCTTCTCGTGAGCGTCCAGCGGGCAGCCCTGGACAGTACCTTCCGTCAGGTGCCATCCACTAGGCTGCTGTTGGCCCTGGGAACTCTGCTGGTGGCGCTCGGCCTGGCTGCGCTGCTGCTCGGCTGGGACGCGCTGCTGTAGCTGCCAATGGCTGTAGTCGACATGCCCCGGTCGAACCCGGAAACCTACGGCATCATTGCGGTGGGCGTCGCCCTGATGGTTGTGGCGCGCCTGCCCGGGCGCCGCCGGGAGTAGCAATCAGGGAGGCTGGCATTCCGTCCGCCCGGCTCGACGGGTGCCTTCACCAGCGCCGGCTCAGTCGGCACCGCCAACCACCCTGCGCGTTGACGGCGCGTGCAATGGGCCTGGAGCATGGCATGGCCGTGGATAAGATCGAAGAGCTGCGCGGCGAGGTCGTCGCACTCGAGACAGCGCTCGCGGCTGCCTTTGGCGAGATCGCGGTCCTGCGCGCTTCGATGGAGGGCGGCGGCTCAGGTGCAGCGTTGCGCGCCATGGAGACCATGGCCGGCCAGCTCGAAGCGTCAGTCCTCCGTGGCGTCATCGGAGCGGAAGCGCTCGGCCATCCCGAAGCGGGGGCTGGTTTCGAGCGACGCATGGAGCAGATCGTCCACGCCCTGCGCAACGCCATCGCCTTCCGCGATCGTTGAATGCGCGATGCGGCCGGATCAGTGCCGCGCCGGCAGGTGATCCCTATCGCCCACCGGCCAGCCGTCGATCTCCTCGTCGACGTGCTCCGGCCCGACCTGCAGCGAACTCCACCGGTAGACCCGGTCACGCGGGATGCCTGGGCAGACGATGTAGACCTCCACGTCCTCGTCGGCGCAGATGCGATGAACGAGCCCGCGCTCGTCCATGGTGAAGGTGATGCGCTTCACGCTCGGTCTCCTGTTGCTTGGTGGGATGTTCTGCCGCCGAGTGTGCGGCGCTGCTCGATCCAGCCGGTTGGCAACGGCTCCAGAAGCCGCGGCAGCGTCAGCTCCTGGAGGTGGCGGCCGTCGACGACTGCCTCGAACAGGTCTGGCGCGAGCAGCGTCAGCCGCAGCAGCGTGCCGAGGTAGCGGCGCTCGATTTGCTCCGCCGCGGCCATCTCGCTCACGCTGGCGTAGGGGCCCTCGTCCAGCACGCGCTGGTCTGTTGCCAGAACGACCGCGCCAACGCCTTCACCAGTGCCGGATCGAGCCACTTCTGGATCGCGGCGTCACTGCTCGCCGACGGCCGCATCCCTTCATGCCGCACCGAGGCACGCGATCACCGCGCGGCCATGCATGACCTTTGTCACCGAAACGGCGGGAAGTCCTTCGTGGAGAAGTCTCACGGCCAACCCGTGGCACGCCATGGCCTCACTCGGGCCGTCGAAGAGCGTGGTGACGAGGGCGTCGCCCGCCTCCCGGTCGCTCCGTGCCATCCAGACGGCTTGGAAGCCTGGCGAGCGTGCGATCAACGGGAGCGTCCGCTGTTCCACAAACGCGCGCGTATCTTGCGTGCCCGGGACGCCTGACAGCACGCGGATGAGAAGGTACGGCGGATCGGCCGCATCCGTTGCACGCCGAGGCGCCTCCTCGTGCATGAAGCACTCGCCCGAGAATTCCTCGCCGCGCGCAGGGAAGAAGTCCAGATGACTCGCCAGCCAGCGGCGGACGGCGTCGGTGGAGAGGTGCGCCGCCTCCACATCAGCAAAGAGACTGACGCTAACGCCAGCGCCCGCCTGGTCCCAGAACGCGAAGTAGGCCTCGAAGCCGGATTGAGATTGGAGGGTCGGCAAGAGCTCGTTATGCACCGCCTTCTCGATCGTGCCTCGGCTCGTTCCAATCGTCGGGTAGCTGCGCAGGTTCAGATGCATGGCCATGGACCCCGGTGCGACGCGTGGCTCACGCAGTCTACAACGCTCGACTATGGTCCTGGATCAGTTCGCCGGGATGCCGGCGGGTCTCGCCTCGGGAGCTCCGGCGAGCGTTCGGCTTCGTCACGCCGCCACCGCGCCAGCGGGGCTCGGGTCGCACCTGAAGGGGCGCGCCAGCGCCTTGACCAGAGCCGGGTGCACGTGTTGCCGACGCAAGGGACGAAACCCGATTCCAGCCCCCGCGACATCGCCCTGAAATATCGCCAGGCGAAGCTCACCAACGAGCGGGCGCGGCCGCATCCATCAGGTCGGGACCGCACCGCAGTCCGGAGCTCGCAACCGTGCAGGAGGATCGCCCCATGACCCGCCCCACCCGCCACCTGGCGTTCCGCGTCGTCACGGCCCTTATCCTCGCCGGACCCGCCGCCGCGCAGGCACCACCGCCCAACGCGTCCTTCGTTCTGCACAACCAGGGTGCGGCGGCCTTCCGCGAGGTCTACGTATCGGCGTCGAGCGATCCGAACTGGGGGCCAGACCGCACACGCGAGGTCAGCGGTCCGCCGTTGATCCCCGGCCGGACGATGGTCGTCCTGCTGCCGGGTGGCCAGTGTATCAACGACATCCGGGTGATCTACGCGAACGGCCGCCCGTGGGAGCAGCGACAGGTGAACACCTGCGCGACACGGAACGTGGCGGCGCAGTGAGCCAACTGAGCGATTGCAAGGAAGTCGACCATGAGCGGCCTCTTCGTTAACTCCTGGGGATCGGGCGTGCCGGTCGTGCTGGTGCACGGCTCTTTAGCGATAGGAGCCGACGAGTGGCAGGCTCAGCGATCGCTCGCACAAGAGGGCTTTCATCTGTTGGCGCCGGATCGGCGAGGTTATGGGCTAAGCCCTGCGGCTGACGGCGAGGACTTCCTGGTTGATGCCGAGGATATTGCTGATCTCATGGGCGATGGCGCTCATCTCGTTGGTCACTCCTACGGTGGCCTCGGGGTCATGTTCGCCGCTGCTCGACGTCCCGATGCGACTCTATCTCTGACGCTGCTGGAGCCAGCCGCGTTCGCGCTCGGCCACAAGCATCAAGCTGCGAGGGCACTCGTGGCAGACGTTCGCCGCCACTGGGATCAGGATCTCCCTGACGAGGAATGGGTAATCCGCTTTCTGCAGCTTGTGGGGAGTGATCCGGATGCACTCTCACCTGAACTGGTCGCGGCTGCAGTACCGCTCGTGCCCGTGCTTCGTCGCGCACGACCGATGTGGGAACCAGAGCTTCCGTTGGCTGCCCTGGCGTCCGCCGCGTTCCCCAAGCTCGTCATATCGGGTGGGCATAGCACGGGGTTCGATGCCATCTGCAACGAGACGGCTGAACGAATCGGAGCTTCTCGGACAGTGATCGAAGGAGCCGGCCACGAAATTCAGTTCGCGGGCGGGCCTCTCAACGAGGTGCTGCGAACGCTTTGGCGCGCGACTTAATCATCCACGGGCTGGGTTTCATGCCGACCCCGCCGATGCGCAAGGGTCGGCAAGAGAGTGCAGTTGCTGCGCCCAGTCGGCCGGGAATGGCGCCAGTAGCCGTGGCAGCATCACGCTGCCCTGCGGGCGGCCATCGAGGATGCCCTGCACGATGTCGGGCGCCAGCAGCGTTAGCCGGAGCAACGAGCCGAGGTATCCGCGCTCGATCGTAACCGTCGTCTTGGCCTTCCGATTACCCACATTTCTAGGCGGGAGCGTCGGAACCGAGGTGGCGATGACGGGCTGATTGCCGTGCGTTGCGTGGCACGAGGCGGCGATGCCGGCAGGGTCGGAACGGACGGGCGACAGCGTCCCGGTCGGGACCAGCGAAGCCGGGCGAAGCTGGATCGACACCGAGGTGGCGGGATGCCAACTCGGAGATCAGCGCCTGAGCAAGCGCCTGCGGCTGTTGCTGCGGCAACTCGAGCAGGCGGCGGGGGCGCCGCTGCCGCTGGCCTGCCAGGACTGGGCGAACACGAAGGCGGCCTACCGCTTCCTGTCGAACGAGCGGTTCAGCGAAGATGCGCTGCTGGCCGGGCATTTCCAGGCCACCGCCGACCGCTTCGCCAGCACGTCCGGGATGGTCTTGGTCGTCCAGGACACGACCGAGTTCAGCTTCCGCTGGGCGAAGCGCGAGACGATCGGCGCCATTGGCCGGGTGCCGAACGGGCTGGACCGCAACGGCAAGCCGCGCATCCGCACGCAATGCGGCCTACTGATGCACGGCAGCCTGGCAGTGACGCGCGACGGATTGCCGCTGGGTCTCACCGCCGTGCAGTTCTGGAGCCGCAAGGCCTTCAAGAGCACCAATGAGCTGAAGCGGCACGTCAATCCGACGCGGGTGCCGATCGAGGACAAGGAGAGCGTCCGCTGGCTGTCGAGCCTGAGGCAATCGACCAGGCTGCTCGGCGATCCCGGCCGCTGCGTCTTCGTCGGGGACCGGGAGAACGACATCTACGAGTTCTTCTGCGCGGCCAGGGAGGCCGGCACGCATTTCCTGATCCGCACCTGCGTCGATCGGCTGGCCGACGATGGTCATCGCACGGTCGCGCGGATGATGGCCCGCGTGCCGGTCTCTGGGCAGCATACGGTCGAGGTGCCTGACGCGAAGGGACGTCCCGCCACGGCGATCCTCCAGTTGCGCTTCCGCAGGCTCCACATCCTGCCCCCGATCGGCAAGCAGAAGCGCTACCCCGCACTCGACCTGACCGTGATCCATGCGTTCGAAGCCAAAAAGCCACGCGGCCGAGCCCGCATCGAGTGGAAGCTCGTCACCGACCTGACCGTCAACTCGGTGCGGAGCGCGGTCGAGAAGCTCCGCTGGTATGCCCAGCGCTGGAAAATCGAGTCGTTCCACAAGGTCCTGAAGTCCGGTTGCCACGTCGAAGCGGCACGGCTGCGGACCGCCGAGCGCCTGACCAAGCTGATTGCGCTGTTCTGCATTCTGGCTTGGCGCGTCTTCTGGACCACCATGGTTGCCCGCGCTGCGCCCTGCACCCCGACCAAAGCCGTGTTGACCAAAACCGAGGTCGTTCTCCTCGATCGCACTGTCAGGGACCGACCATCAACGCCTGCGGCGGCCACGCTGGCGCGCTACCTCACGAAGATCGCCTGCCTCGGCGGCTACCTCGCTCGCGCCCGCGATCCGCCGCCCGGCATCATCGTCATGTGGCGCGGTTGGTCACGCCTGACAGACATGATGCTCGGAGCAGACGCCATGCAGCAGAAATGTGGGTAATCGGAAGGTCAGGATGACGGTTACGTCTCAAGCCTCGGGGTGTCCCCAAAACCGGGTCAACTCCACTTACGTGAGCGCCACGCCGTTGCGACAGCGCTGATCCGGTCAGTGCTCGCGACCCTTATGCGAATTCCGTGGGGCAGCAGGGCCCCGCCGCATCGGCGAAGCCGCCCTTCATGGCGTGCTGTGTCGCAGCGGGATGACGGGGGCGGGCTGCCTCGGCGGGGATGAGAACATCGCAGCGATCTCCTCCGCCTCCTCGCGGCGCTTGATGTCCTGCAGTTCCGCCTGTCTGCAGAGCTGCTGCAGGAGGTCCCGGCGCAGCAAGCTCTCGCTCAGGCCCGCGGCGAGCATCGCGTGGCGGGCGGCTGCGAGCACCGCCTCGGGCGGCCATTCGCGTCTCCGCGCCTCCCGTTGCAGGGCCAGCACGTCGGGCGCTGCTTCGTCGAGCGGTCGGAACGCGAGTTCCCGCACGGCGCGGCGGAACCTTGACGGCATCATGCCGAGCGAGAGCGCCGGTCCGAGCTCGCTGTGGTAGTCGACCCACCACATGTACACTTGGTTCCAGGCTATGAGGACCCCCCCGGGGGCGCGGGCATACCATGCATCGCCGCCGGGCCATGTGGCGCACTGGCGCAGGAGCCTGACTTCCGGGTAGCGCCGCGGGGCTACGAGGGCGACCACCTCAGCCGGAAGGTCACGCACAGGTTCGGGCAGACCGTCCACGGCGCCTGTTGCCTCGAACGCAGCCACAGCGGCGAGGGCGCGTCGGAGGTTCCGCCATCTGAGGCGCTGGCGCGCCAGGGCCGCCATCGGGCTCACGGGCTGGGCGGTGTCGAGGTGGAACATGAGGTCGTCGAAGAACGGGACCTGTTCGCTGGAAAACGCGTAGAGCGGCTGGCGAACCCAACGTTCGCAGCTCGGCTCGAGGCGGAGGACTTCCGCATGCACGCCCAGCGCGCCTCGTCTGTGCCACCGCTCTTGGCCGCGCGAGGCGATGCTCACGACATAGGCCCCGCGGCCTCCCAGTCCGACGAAGCAAGTCTGCGAGCTGTCGGACCAATCCTCGTTGCGATACAGGCGCAACGACCCGACGCGCAGCGAGAACTGCTGGGTATCCGTGGCCCTGCTGACGAATCGCTTGATCCGGGCGTGCCGCTGCCAGACGCTGGCCGAGATCCGCATTTCACTGTCCATCGAGCACCCCCCGTCCGGATTCGGTTTGCCCTTGATGCATATGGGCCGCGAAATCGCGTGGAAGAAGCCCATAAAGGCAATAATCCGCAGCGACGCGGACAGAAAGAACATTACAGATAAATTCTTTAGTTTCGGAATTATCGGATCAGTATTGGATTATAAGAGATTAATTCGATATAATCCAAGCATAATTCATAGAATTACCGCTCTATATCGAATTACAGCCTGGCCGTGCGTATCGAACGCCTCCGCCAAGCTCCGACGCCTGCTGCGTCGGGTGGGCGGCCACGACGTCGGGCCGTCCGGCCCACCCGCTGATGGCGGATCACGCCCTGCCGCCGTCGCCTATCGAGATTGTCTGCCGATCAGTTCCGGCGGGCGTCGCCGGGGGACAACTCGTCCAGGGCGGCCCTGGCGAGGAGGCTCTCGATGAGGCGCCGGAGTGCGCGCATGTCGGGCCGCCGCGCGAAACTGGCGCGGATGAACCGTCGCGCCATCCGGTCGAGCCCGGGCAGCAGGCGCGGATCACGGAGCCCGCGCTCGGCGGCGATGTCCCGCAGCACGCCGTCGAGGATCGCGGGCAGGTCCTCGGCCCGGGGTGACGGCTGGCGGACCACCTGCAGGCGGGACAGCAGCGGGCCCGGCAGGCCAGCCGCGTCGTTCGCGGTCAGGATCCACGACACATGCGAGAGATCGACCGGGCCGCCGACGCACTCGTCCGTGAACGCGCGGGCGCTGTCGCGCTCGAGCATGCCGAGCAGCGTGTCGTGCGCGTGGGCCGAGCGCCGGGACTCGCCGACCTTGTCGACCTCGTCGAGGAGCAGCAGCAGCGGATTGGCGGAGCCGAGCGCGACGATGCGGTCCACCGGCCAGGCCGCATGCGTGCTCGCCCAGCCCCGGGCCGTGCCCGCGAGCTCGCGCGGCTCGGAGGTGCCGCCGAGCCCGAGCCAGCCGAACCGCAGGCCGAGCGCGTCGGCGAGGCGCCGGGCGAGCCGAGTCTTGCCGATGCCCGGCGGTCCGACCAGGAGCATGGGGCGCAGCCGGAGCGGGCCGTTCGCGCCGGTGGCCCACCCCATCGCGAGCTCGGCGAGCACCGCGTCGATCACCGCGGCCATGTTCGGCATTTCGACGCGCAACGCCTCAAGGGCAGGTCGGACCGCCGAGGGCGTCGGGACGGGCGCGTAGGGCATCGGCTTGGCGAGCGACTCGTACAGCCGCCAGAGCCGGTCACGGCGCTCGCTCAGCCGCGCCTCGGTGAAGTTGGGGTGGAGCACGATGGCGTGCCCTGGCGCAGCATCCGTCCCGTCCGCGGCCAGCTCCGTATCGCCGGTGCGCAGGCGCTCAAGGTCCGGTTCGTCCGCCGCCCGCGGGCGCCGCGTCGCGAGCTCCAGGGCGGCCGCGAGCGGCCTGCCGAGGTCGCGCAGCCGCGAGTTCGGTGGCCAACCGCTGAGGTCGCCGCGCAGGATCTCGACCTCCGTCTCCAGCCACGCGCAGACGAGCTCCTCGGCGGGGTGCGCCGGATTGCGCTGGTGCATCGAGAACGGCGCCGTCAGTCGGTCGATGCGCGCGAGCGCGCGCCAGGTCGCCACGCGCAGGCGACGGCCGCGCGGCGTGCCGAGTCCGGCGATGCGTGCCGAGTTGGCCGCGAGCACCGCGAGGTCGACGGCGGCGGCGACGCAGGCGCGGCGCGCCCTGCGCGCCCTGCGCGACGTGTCGGCCGAGGCGGCGAGCGTGAGGGCGGTGAGCGCGAGGCCGATCGGCTCGGGGCCACCCTCGTGCCAATCCTCCGCGCCAATGCGAGCCGCGATCCGGAACGCGATCGGATCGCCGGCCGCGACGCCTGCCGCGCAGCGCAGCCAGGCCCCCCGTTGAGTCGGTTCGGTCTCTCGCGTGGCATGGAGGCGCACCGCGTCGGCGACGTCCGCGATCGCGTCGCTCCGGCGCTCCTGGCTCAGCCGGGCGTGGCACCAGGCGCGGAACGGGCGCCAGCGCGGCGACTTCGACTTTCGCGCCGTCACGGCCGTCGCGCACCGGACGTCGCCGCACTCCATGCGATTGACGCCGGGTCAGCATTTTTGCTGGATGCCACGCCTCCCCCTTCGGTCACCGGAATCCGCCGCATGCCCCTGCCCCTGTTGCTGGAGGCGCCCGACCGTCTCCCCTCCGTCGCGCAGATCCGCGCGGCGCGGGCGTTGCTGGACTGGTCGCAGAACAAGCTCGCCGAGGTCGCCGAGGTCGGCCGGGCGACGGTTGGCGACTTCGAGCGGGGTGCGCGCCAGCCGATCCGGCTGAGCCTCAAGGCCATGCGCCGCGCCCTTGAGGACGCCGGTATCGTGTTCCTGTGGGCCGAGACCGGCGGCGAGGGCGTGCTGCTGCGCGCCCGGGTGAACACGGCGGAGCCCTGATCCGGATCAGTAACCGAGCTTCCGGCGCATCAGGATAAAATAGGCGTCGGCGTGGCGCTGGAGGAACGCCGAGAGCGCATCGACGTCCCGCTCGGGCGGCGTCACGCCAAGGTGGCGCGCCATCTTGCAGGCGCGGACCCAGTCCGCGGCGAGCAGCGGATCGGCGGACCCGAGGTGCGCGGCGGGATCGCTGCCGATGATGGGGCAGACGAGCAGGGCGTACGCGAAGCGCGCTTCCTCGTCCGGCAGCTTGGATACGTCGATCCGGCGGCCGAGGTCGTAGCGTCGCCCCGATGCCGTCACCGCACGGCTCCGGTGCGTGTCGAGCTGCCGCACAGGCGTGCTGAGCGTCCAGGCGAGGCCGCCGGTGGCCGGGTGCCCGGTGGCGTAGCCGAACAGGGCGCTGCCCGGGCCGTCGCTGACCAGGAGCCAGGGGTCGAGGGCGGCGTCGGCCACCCAGCCAGGGTCGGCAGTCAGCTCTTCCCGGACCATGCGCGGTGTCCTTCCGCAGGTGGAAGTGGCGGGGGCGCCGGGCGAGGACGGCCGCGGCGCGTCCCTTCGGGTCGCATCCGCACGGCCGCTGCGGCATCTCGTGCCGCGCGAGGGCTCAGCCCTCGCCGGGTTGTTCGGCGCTGCGGCGCTGCGCGACGGGTGCGCGCCACATCAGGCCCTCGATCGACTGCGCGGATCCGCCGTCCACAGCCACGCGGCTCGCGGCCCGATCGAGGACGGCCTGCCGACGTCGGCAGATCCGCACCGCGAGCTCGGCCGGGGCGAGCCCCAGCCCGGGACAGTGGACCGCGCCGGCGGTGGCCCGGTCCGCGAGATCACCCATCACGGCAGCGGCTTCCACGGCACCGAGCACGCAGCCATGGACGTCACCGGCGAGGAGGAGCGCCGAGACCGCGAGGTCATCGGCCAGTTGGCCCGCGAACCCGTCGATCCGCCCGGACCGGGCGGCGAGGCACAGCCGGGCGGCAAGGCGCCAGGCTCGGTCGGGCTGACCCTCGGCCAGGAAGTCGGCGACGTTCCGCACCGTCGCGCAGCCCGGCGGCCCGGCCCGCAGGCCGCGGGGGATCGCGCCGAGGCGGGCGTGCAGGGCCTCCTCGATCCGGTCCCGGTGAGCGCTGAACGCCCGCAGGTCGGGGTGCAGCCAGAGCTGCTCCGCGGGCCATCCGGCGCGGTCGAGGAGTTCGGGCAGCCGAGCCACCGTGCCGAGAGGCCATTGGGCGGCCTTGGGCATCGGTGCCGCCGCGAGGGCGTCGCGGCATTCGGCGTAGGCGGGGTGGAGCATGGGGGTGGGTCCCGGAGGAGGTGACGGCGAGGCCGCTGGTGACCAGGACATTATCCTGGCGCCAGGACAACGTCAACAGATTTGGTGCGCATCCGGACGAAACGCCCCCCCGGTTTCATCAAGGGCAACGTCCCGACCGCCGCGCCAGCATCACCCCGGCTGCCTCGAGCGGTGGGCCCTCGACGTTGCTGCCGCCGGGCATGACGGCGCGGTTCAGCCCCGGTCGTCGCCCTACCCGTCGCCCTCTGTCGGTCGCATCGGAAACGGCACCCACATCCTGACCGCCACGGCACGCTTTGCCGCGGCGTATCCTGGGGCCACCATCGGGTAGTCGGGCGGCAGCCCCCACTTCGCGCGGTACTGGGCCGGGCTCAGGCCGTGGTGCACGCGCAGATGTCGCTGGAGCATCTTCATCCGGCGGCCGTCCTCCAGGCAGATCAGGTAGTCCCTGGCCACCGACTCGCCGATCGGCACCGCCGGAACCTGGCCGCCCGTGGCCATGCGCCGGGCCCCCGCAGCGCGGCCGTCATCCTGGTCGTGCATCTCTTGCTCCTTTGCCTGCTGGCAATCCGCCGTGATTGGCGCACGGTCATGACGTCGATCGGATAGAGCGTCAACGAATTAACTCAGCGAGCGCCATAATTACGCGGCCCCTGCTTCACGCGAGAATGGAGATGCTTACTCGAGCTTCAGACAGGGTGATTGCCAAGCGCCCTGGGCATTTTGGCTCCTGACCCGACCGCATTCTGATTGGTTACGACTCGCATGCACGGAATACCTGCCAGCGCCCTCGCTGATCTCGCTTCGGCTTGATGCGGCCACAGCGAGCGCCAGTCTGCCGCGCCGGGGACCGCTGTCGGGTCACCGCCGCGCCCGACGCCTGTCCCGCACGAGGTCTTCCGCCCGGACGTGGAACACCGCTCTACCATCCGGGTCCCGGTGCGCGGCGATGAGCTGCAGCAGTAGCGAGACGATGGTGCAGCGACGCCGATGCGCGGCCTCGCGCAACTGGTCCGCCACGTAGGCGGGGATTTCCGCCCGCAGGTGGGTCGCCCAGGGCACCGGCTCGCCGGCGGCCGGAATCGGGATATCCGGCGAGATCGGGCTCCTCGGCGCCGCCGCACCGCGCGCCGCGCGGCGGCATCGGGTCGTTCGGCTCATCGGCCAAGCCGCAACCGTATTGCCGCGGCGCGGGCGCCGCCATGCGCGCCTGGACAAGGCGGCGCCCCGAAAGGGACTGGCGCGGACGGCTGGCGGGGGGCGCTGCGTGGCGGGCGCATGGGCGCGGCTCCTCAAGGCGGCTCGGCGCCGCCATCTCCAGGACAATTTCCTGGTCACAGTTCGTAGTCAACAGTTTTGGTGCATATCCGGACGATTTTCGCTGCACCCCGCCACGCGCATCGCCAGGCGGGCCCCGCGTCATGGCGTCGGGTCGTCACGCCGCATCGCGACCCTCCCCACCTCGACCTTCCGCACAGGATGCCGAGCCCAGGGACCGGATTGGAAGGATCCTGCCACAAAGGGTGCGCCGCTCGGGCCGGTGGCGTCCGGCCCACGCTCCGGCGCTTGCCCAGATGCGGGATCGCCCCGTGCATGGGCGCCGTGCAGGCCCGGCAGCACGCCGTGCCAGCACCGTGCCCGAACCGTGCTCACACCGTGCCAGCACCGTGTCCGCACGGCGCGGGGGGGGCCGGCCGTTGTCTCGGCGAGCGCACCCCTTCGCCCCGGGCATCCGCCGCGGATCGGGCTGCTGATCGACCGGCGAGGAGCCGCCTGGCCATCGGTGCTCTCTCTTGCAAGCGTGCCCGCCACCCTTCCGGCAGCCGGGGTGCGCAGTCGGGGGGAGCCAGGCGTGGGAAATGTGCCCACAGCTCCCTCCGCGCCCCCGGCAGCGAGACCGGGAGAGGCACATGACAGACGACCAGCAGCGGCAGAAGCCGGCGCAGACCCGGCAGGGCAAGCGCCGCCGTGAGCGCATCCTCCGCCTGCGGATCCACGCCGCCGACCGCGCGCGCTGGCGCGCCGCGGCCGAACGCAACGGCGTCCACAATCTGTCCGCATGGCTGCGCGCGGTGGCTGACCAGGCGACAGCTTGCGGCACCGATCCCTTGGCTTGGCGCCGGCACCTCGTCGGCTTCCAGCGCCGGCTGAACATCCTCTTCGAGGGCGCCACCGGGGTCCTCGCCGGCGGCACCGCAGGGTTGCCGGCCGGTCCCGGGGGCCCGGCGCAGATCGCCGCCGAGCTCTCCGAGCTTCGGAAGGATGTCCGCGCCGTGCTGCTTGGCCGCCGAATGCCGCGCCGGCCTCGGCGCGACGAGGAGGCCGGGCCATGATCATCGCAGCGACGCGGATCCGAAGCCGCTCAGGGCATCGCAGGCTGGCCGCGCATGTCTGGCGCGGGCCGGGGAATGCGGAGGTCGCCACGCTCGCCGGCTGCGAGGCCGATCTGGAGGACATGGTCGAGATGGCCCGCGCCGGCCGCCATCCCTACGCGATCCGGCATTTCCACATCTCCCCGGGCGAGCCGACCACGGACGCCGAAGCCGGCGCGGTGGTCTCGGCGCTCGCTGCCGAGTTCGGGTTCGATCCCGAGGGCGCCGTCCTGGTGCGGCACCAGAAGCCGCGACGAACCCACCACGATCCATACCTCGGCACGCAGGGGTACGACCGGCACTGGCACCTGATGGTGCCGGAGATCGACCCAGTCACCGGGCGGGTGCTCGACAGCCGCTGGATGTATCCGCGCCACGAGCGCCTCGCGCGCGGGGCCGAGCTGTCATTGTTGCACCGGGTCACGAAGGGCCGGTTCAACACGGTCGTGGTGGCGGCCTTCGAGAAGGGCGATGATGCGCGATCCGCGCGGCGGCTGCGCGAGGCCGGCATCGAGGAGGGAGCTCCGGCATACGCCGCCTACTCGGCGCAGCAGCGGCGCCGGCTGGAACGTCGCCACGCGGACCCGCAAGGCGAGACGCTCGACCTGCCGATGCTGGTGCGCCGGCTCGCGGGCATCTGGGCCGAACACGCCCTCAATCGTAACGCGCTGGACGAGGCGCTGCGGCGCGAGGGTCTGCGTCTGCGGCACCCCGCGCTGCCACCGCCGGCGGAAAGGGACGGTCGGCCGATCGCGCCGCCGCCGCCGACGGTCGCGGCGGGCTGGGTGGTGGATGCCTGGGACGGCCGCGCGCGGGAGCCGTACGTGCTAGGCGCCGCGCACATGCTGCTGCGCGAGCCGCGCGCGCGTGTCGCCGAGACGCTGCGCGCGAGCCTTCTGCAACAGGCGCCACCCCCCGCGGTCGCGGCAGACGACGTGCCCGCCGCACCCAAAACTGCGCGCGCCGCGCCACTTCCCGGGGGGAACGGGGTGACGGAAGCGACGGACTCAATATCGACCCGCGTCCTGGACTGGCGTGAATTGGGGCAGAGCGCAGCCGACGCTCAGCGAGCCGACAGGCTTCTATCGCTCGTATAGGGGCTAGATTGGCGCTGTATTGCAAGACGCTATCCTGCCAACGCGCATTCCGCCTGCAAAGCCGCGACCTGGACACCTCCGGAAACCCCCTGGCGGCGTGGCTGGGATGATGATTCCGTTCGCGTAGGGCGATGCGCAGGGGGCAGCGGATGTCATCGGGCCAAGCTGGCTTCTGGGACGTGCAGGATCGCCTGCGTCAGCTCTCGGCGCAGGGCGATCCGCTGGAGAAGCTCGCCACCACCGTGGATTTCGAGCTGTTCCGCGCTGATCTGACCGCGGCGCTCGGCACACGCGACCTTCGCAAGGGCGGGCGGCCTGCCTTCGACCCGGTGCTGAAGTTCCGGATGCTGGTGCTCCAGGCGCTGCACGGCCTGTCGCTGGCGCAGACGGAGTATCTGGTGGCCGACCGGCTGAGTTGGATGCGCTTCTGCCGGCTTGGCCCCGGCGATGCGGTGCCGGACGCCAACACGCTGTGGGATTTCCGCGAGGCGCTGATCGCCACCGGCGCACTGGAGAGGCTGTTCGCCCGGCTGGACGAGGCCATCACCGGCGCGGGGTATCTGCCGATGGCCGGCCAGATCGTGGACGCGACCCTGGTGGCAGCACCCCGCCAGCGCAACACCGAGGCTGAGAAGGCGCGCATCAAGGCGGGCGAGAAGGCGCGTGACATCTGGCCGGATCAGCCGGCCAAGGCGCGGCAGAAGGACACCGACGCGCGCTGGACGGTGAAGTTCAGCAAGGCAAGGCCAGGCCCCGACGGCAAGCCACAGATCGATATCGCGGTGCCGCACTTCGGCTACAAGTCGCACATCTCGATCGATCGCCGGCACGGTGTGATCCGGCGCGAGCGAACCACCGACGCGGCGGCGCATGACGGGGCGCGGCTGCGTGAAGGGCTGATCGATCCGAACAACACCGCCTCCGATGTCTGGGCCGACACCGCCTACCGCTCGATGGAGAACGAGCGGTATCTCGCCGGCGCCGGCAAGGTCAGCCGCATCCATCGCCGCAAGCCGCCGGGCCGCTCGATGCCGCGGCACCATGCGAGGGCGAACGCGACCAAGTCCGCGGTGCGCGCCCATGTCGAGCATCCCTTCGCGCATCAGAAGGGGGTGATGGGCCTGGTGATCCGCACCATCGGCCTCGCCCGGGCGAGCGCCACCGTCACGCTGGCCAACATGGCCTACAACATGAAGCGATGGTGCTGGCTCGATAGGAGAGGTCTGCACGCCTGAGCCGCCGGCCGCACGGAACAGGCCCCGAGAGCCTCCCGCCGCCGTCCCAGCGCTCCACTCCCGGCCGCTCCAACGCCGATCAACGGCCCCACCCCGCGCAACGCAGGCGGTTATCGGAGGTGTCCACCTTCAATGTTGACAATACTTTCCGCGTGACTTTCCGGAACCACGCGTCATTCTGGTTTCGATCTGGCGCCGTGCGCCAGGACTTTCGGGCGCCCCGAGGCGCCGGCGCGACCGGGCGCGCCGAACCGGGTCGGCCCGCCGACAGCCATCATGCGCAAGGAGGAACCAGATGGCCCTATCCGAAGGAGCAACTGAGCCCAGCCTCACAGCCGCCGGCCGCCCGCTCCGTGCCGCCGGCACGCCGGGTGATCCCGGCCCTGGCGCGGGGTCGATGCCAGCGATGATGACGCGGGCGGCGCCGATCCCGCCGACTGCGGCGCCGGCGCTGATCGCGCTGGCCCGGGCGCTGGGCCGCGACGCTGCCCGCCGGCACGGCGCCCGACGGGCTCACAGCATGGTGGAGACAGCGCTACTGCTGCTCCTCGTTGCCGCCATCCTGGCGGCGGCTCTGGCCCTCGACCTTCGGTAGGGAGGAGCACAGGATGCGCTGCGCCATCTACGCCCGCTACAGCGACGACGTGCAGTCCCCGGCGTCGATCGAGGACCAGGTGCGGATCTGCCGCGCCCGTGCGGAACGGGAGGGCTGGGAGGTCGTCGGGATCTACGCCGACTACGCGGTCACCGGCCAGATCGACACGCGCAGCGAATACCTGCGCCTGCTCGCCGATGCGCGTGCCGGGCGTTTCGATGTGGTCATGGCGGAGTCGCTGGACCGGCTGAGCCGCGACCAGGAGCACATCGCCGGCTTCTACAAGCGGATGACCTTCGCCCGGGTTCGCGTGGCGACCTTCGTGGATGGCGAGGTCAACGAACTGCACATCGGCTTCAAGGGCACGATGGCGGCGATGTTCCTGAAGGACCTCGCGCAGAAAACCCATCGTGGCCTGGAGGGGCGCGTGCGCGCCGGCCGCAGCGGCGGGGGGCTCTGCTACGGCTACCGGGTCCGGCGGGGCCTGCGGCCGGACGGCACGCCGATCACCGGCGAACTCGAGGTCGAGGCGACGGAGGCGGCAACCGTCCGCCGGATCTTCGAGCGCTACGTGGCCGGCCAGTCGCCGCGGTCGATCGCGGTGGCGTTGAACGCGGAGGGCGTGGCGGGGCCGCGCAACGGCAAGTGGACCGCCTCGCTGCTCCTCGGCGGGGCGGCGCGCGAGACCGGGCTGCTGCGCAACCGGCTCTATGTCGGGGAGCGGGTCTGGAATCGGCAGAACTACGACACGGACCCGAACACCGGCCGGCGGGTGGCGCGGCTGAACCCGCGGGAGGCCTGGGTGATCAGCCAGGTGCCCGACCTGGCGATCCTGGATCGCGACGTCTGGGAGGCCGCGCAGAGGCGCCTGGAGGCAGGCCGGCGGATCGTGGCCGCGGCCTCGGCGCCGAACCGCGGCAGCGCGCTGGCCTCGGCCCGGCGTCCGCGCTGGGCGCTGGCCGGCCTGGTCCGTTGCGGCCTGTGCGAGGGCCCGATAACGGTGGTGGGCAGCGGCGGCCGGCTGGGCTGTTCGAACCATGTGGAGCGCGGCACCTGCGGCAACCGGCGGACCGTGGCGCGCGACGCGCTGCTGGGTCGGGTGCTGGTCGGCCTCAAGGAGCGGCTGCTGGCGCCGGAGTTGGTGCAGGAGTTCGTCACGGCCTACGTCGCCGAGGTGAACGCGGCGAATCGCGACCGGGGCGCGCGGCAGGCGTCCCTGCAGGCGCAGGCGGCGAAGCTCGAGCGGCAGATCCGGAACCTGCTGGAGCTGATCAAGGACGGCCACGGCAGCCCGGCAATGGCGGCGGAGTTGCGCGAGGTCGAGCGCCGCCGGGACGCGCTGGCCGGCGAGACCGCGGCGGCGGGCGAGCCGGAGCCGGTGCCGGTGCTGCACCCGAACCTGCCAGACCTCTATCGGCGCCGGGTCGAGGCGCTGGAGGAGGCGCTGGCGGAGCCGGAGACGGCGGCGGTGGCGACCGAGGCGCTGCGTGCGCTGATCGACGCGATCCTGGTGATCCCGGGGGAGCGGCGTGGCGAGGTGTCGCTGATGCTGCGCGGCGACCTTGCGGCGTTCCTGGATGGCGCCGAGGCGGATGCCGGCCGGCCGATCACGGTGGCCCGAAACGGCAGAACCCCTGTTCGCGCGGGGGCGAACAGGGGTTCTGGAGAAGTCTTGGCAACGTTGGATGCGGGGACAGGATTTGAACCTGTGACCTTCAGGTTATGAGCCTGACGAGCTACCGGGCTGCTCCACCCCGCGTTGGACTGTGTGCCGTTCTGTCGT
>NZ_JAWLHG010000039.1:0-49625 GCF_041690465.1 Falsiroseomonas sp.
GGCGAGGCCGGGTGGCGTGACCTCGGCAACCACCGGCGGGCTGCCGTTGTCGTCCTGCAGGCCCGGGGCGATGGCGAGGCCGGGTGGCGTGACCTCAGCGACTACCGGCGGGCTGCCGTCGTCCTGCTGGCCCGGGGCGGTGGCGAGGCCGGGCGGCGTGACCTCGGCAACCACCGGCGGAGTGCTGTTGTCGTCCTGCTGGCCCGGCGCGATGGCGAGGCCGGGTGGCGTGACCTCGGCGACCGCCGGCGGGCTGCTGTTGTCGTCCTGCGGGCCCGGCGCGGTGGCGAGGCCGGGCGGCGTGACCTCGGCGACCACCGGCGGGCTGCCGCTGTCGTCCTGCCGGCCTGGCGCAACGATGGGGCCGGACGCACCCGCCGCGGGCTCCGGCGGGCGGTTGTCGTCCTGCGCAGCCGGCCTGGAGCCGGGGCTTGGCGGCGCGGGGTTGGCGACCGGGGGCGCGATCTCCGCCTGGTCCTGAGGCGCCGCACCTCGATCCGCGACCTGCGTCGCACGCGGCGCCTCCGCGCGGCCTGCGTCACCCTCGCCAGCCGAGCTCTTCGGCGCCGTCTCGGTGGCGGGCGAACTCAAGCTCACCTGCCGTTCGGCAGCCTCGACGCGGGCCGGGGCCGGCGCAGCCTCGGCGGAGGCGGGCGCCGACTCGACAAGCCGGGCGGTCTGCTGCGCAGCCGCTGCGGCGTTTTCCCCCGTCGCGGGCGCCGCCGCCAGCAACTCGGAGAATCCGCCAACGGTGGCCATGGCGTTGGGCAGCGTCGCGGCAGGCTTGCTGGCGCCGGCAGGCTCGGTCACCGCGGCGACGGCGAACGGGTGCGGCGCCTTGGCGGCCTCGCCAGCAGGTGGCGTCGCGAGGGGCTGCGCATCCGCCAGCCCGGCGCTGCCCGGCGTGTAGCGAAAGGGGCCGATCACCGTGGCGCCGGTGCCTGCAGCGAAATCGGGTGCGGCCTCCGCGGGCCCCTCCGGGCTCCAGCGCCAGCCCCTGGCGGAAAGGCTGAACTCCGAGGAGAAATCGCCCACGAAGCCGGCGACCCCCGCCTGCCCGGTCTCGGCCGGGCTCCCGTCGCCCTTGCCTCCCCCTTCGCCGAATCGGGCGGCGCGTTCCGCGGCGCCGAGCCCCAGCAGCCCCGCCGCCAGCGCCCCGATCCCGGCAAGCTCGCCCGCCCTCGGCGCCAGCGGATCGGCCTGGCGGCGGGCCTGGTGCCAGCGGGCCAGGCTCTCGGCCTCCTCCGCGGGGGTGAGGGCGGGGCGGTCGGGCCTCGGCGGGGGGGCAGCCTCGAAGAAAGGTGCATCTTCCGCCGCGCCCTTGCGGCGCCGCCCATGCCGCGGCCAGATTCGCCCGATGCCCGCCATGCCAGCCTCCACCCCTCGCTGCTGCTGTCACACGCGCAACGCCGGGCGGAGCGGAACGGGCATGCGACCTCGCGGGTCGTTCCGCAGGATGCGGTGACGCCTGCGTGAACTAGACGGCGATGCGGCCGAAGATCGCCGTCAGCAGCGCGAACAGGCCGCCGCCGACCAGGAAACCCACCAGCGTGCCGTTGATGCGCACATATTGCAGGTCCTTGCCGACCCGCAGCTCGATCTTCTCCGTCACGGTGGCGGTATCCCAGCCACGCACGACGCCGGCGATGAAGTCGGAGATCTGCGCGCGGGCATTCGGCAGCAGCGCGATCAGCACCCGCTCCGCTGCCCGGTTCAGGCGCTCGCGCGCCGCCGGGTCATGCGCAAGCACGTCGCCGAGATTGCCGAGCATCCCGGCGATCACCTGCACCGTGCGGCCGGAGGGGTTGGCGGCATCGGCCTCCATCGCCGTCCGCAGCCGCGCCCAGATGTCGCCGAGCCAGGCGGCGACCGCCGGATGGGCCAGCGCCTCCCGCACGGCGCGGCCGATGGCGGCGGCGCGTTCGGGGTCCTCCTCCATCCGGGCGATCTCGGCGCGCACCCATTCCTCGAAGGCGTGGCGCAGGTCGGAATCGCCGGGCTCCACCCGGTCCAGCTCATGGTTCAGCGCGCCGAGCACGCGGCGCGCGATCGCAGCGCCGGCGATCCAGCCGACCAGCGAGCCGCCTTCCGCGCGCACCCGCGCCTCGATGGCGGTCCTGAGCTGGTCCTCCTTGGCGGTGAGCACGACCTTGAGTTGGCCGACGGCCAGCCCGAACACCTCCTGATGGCGGCCACCCTCGATCAGCGCGGTCAGCGCTTTGGCGATCACCTTCGCCGCGCCGGGGCCGCCGGCCAGGCGCGGGACGATGCGGGTCAGCAGCCGCCGGGCGCGGCCATCTTCCAGGCTGGCCAGCACCTTCGGCATGGCGCCGGCCAGCGCCACCGCGGCCGGGCGCACCGCATCGGGGTCGGCCAGAAAGTCGCGCAGGATGCGCGCCAGATCGAGCCGGCCGATGACGCGCCGCACCTCGTCTTCCGTGAAGACGTGGTTCGCCACGAAGCGGCCGAGGCCGGCGCCCAGGCGCTCCTTCTGGCGGGGGATGATGGCGGTGTGCGGGATCGGCAGGCCGAGCGGATGGCGGAACAGTGCCGTCACCGCGAACCAGTCGGCGATGCCGCCGACCACGCCCGCCTTGGCCGAGGCCTGCAGCAGCTCGGTCCAGTAGCCCGGCGGCAGCCAGTAGGAGCCCACCAGCAGCCCGCCCATGCCGGCCAGCAGCGCGGTGGCGAGGGCGCGTTGGCGGGTGAGCGCCCGTCGCAGCTCCGCCTCCGGGTCGAGAGGGGCGGGGAGGGGGAGGGGATCGGGTCTGCCCTGCATGCCGCACGCAGGTAGGCCGCGCGATGCCCTTTGCCCAGCGGGGCCGTCAACGCTATAGGGAATGCTACGTTATAAGGTAGCCATGCGAGACCTGCTTCCCTCCGATCCGCTCGCGCTGTCCGCCGGCGCCGCGCTGCGGCTGCTGCTGGCGGCCGGCGTGCTGGCGCTGCTCTGGGCGGCGGTGGCCTGGGCGCGGTTCGTCTGACCATGCGCGGCCCCGAACTCCGTATCGAGCACCTGACGGCGACGTACCGCCGGCATCCGGCGGTGCACCACCTTTCCGCGCGCTTCGCTCCGGGCAGCCTGACGGCCATCGTCGGGCCGAACGGGGCGGGCAAGACCACCCTGCTGCGTGCGGTGGCGGGGCTGCACAAGGTGGACGAAGGCCATATCGCCGTCGCCCATGCGGATGGCCGCAAGCCGCGGGTGGCGCTGCTGCCGCAGCAGTCGGGCATGGACCGCGGCTTCCCGATCCTCTGCCGCGACGTGGTGCTGCAGGGGCTGTGGTCCCGCCTCGGTGCCCTACGCGGTGCATCGCGGAAGGATCTGGAGCGCGCCGCCGCGGCGCTGGAGGCGGTGGGCCTGGGCGGCTTCGGGCCGCGGCCGGTCGGCGAGATGTCGGCCGGGCAGTTCCAGCGCCTGCTCTTCGCCCGGCTGCTGGTGCAGGACGCCGACCTGATCCTGCTGGACGAGCCGTTCAACGCCGTGGATGCACGCACCGCCGCCGACCTGCTCGCGGTGCTGAAGCGCTGGCATGGCGAGGGGCGGACGGTGGTGGCGGTGCTGCACGACCTGGAACTGGTCCGCGCCGAGTTCCCGGATTGCCTGCTGCTGGCGCGCGAGAAGATCGCCTTCGGCCCGACTGCGGAGGTGCTGACCGCCGCCAACCGCCTGAAGGCGCGGATGATGGCGGAAGCCTGGGACGAGGCGGCGCCGGTCTGCGACAGCCGGGCGGCGTAGATGCTTGCCCTCAGACGCCGGGCGCACGCCTGGCTTCCGCGCCGACGCGCTGATGCGCCCGGTTGCGGCCGAACGCTGCGCGCGGGCCGCCTTCGCGACCCCGAGGCGCGCCACCTCCTACCGCATGGCTGAGTTCCTCTTCGGCCCCTTCCTCGAATTCGGCTTCATGCGCCGCGCCCTGGTCGGCTGTCTGGCGCTGGCCTTGGCCGCGCCGCCGCTCGGCGTGTTTCTCATGCTGCGCCGCACCAGCCTGACCGCCGAGGTGCTGGCGCATGGCGTCACGCCGGGCATCGCCGCGGGCTTCCTGATCGCGGGCCTCTCCGTACCCGCCATGTCGCTAGGCGGGCTGGTGGCGGGGCTGGTGGTGGCGCTCGGCGCGGGCGCGCTCTCCCGTGCGACCGGCGGGCGGGAGGATGCGGCGCTGACCGCGCTCTACCTCATCGCGCTGGCCCTCGGGGTCGCCATGGTCTCGCTGCGCGGCGACGCGGCGGACCTGACGCATCTGCTGTTCGGCCAGGTGCTGGGCGTGGACGATCCGGCGCTGTTCCTGATGGCCGGCGTGGCGACGCTCACCCTGCCGGCGCTTGCCCTGGCCTGGCGGCCGCTGGCGCTGGAATGCTTCGACCCCGCCTTCGCCCGTGCCGAGGGCGCGCAGGGCGGGCTGTGGCACATGCTGCTGCTGGTGCTGGTGGTGCTGAACGTGCTGGCCGCCTTCCAGGCGATGGGCACGCTGATGGCGGTGGGGCTGATGATGCTGCCGGCCGTCGCCTCCCGCCACTGGTCGCGGGAGCTCTCGGGGCTGGCCTATGCGGCGGTGGGGATGGCGGTGCTGGCGGCCTATGGCGGGCTGCTCGCCTCCTATCATCTGGACGTGCCCTCCGGCCCGGCCATCGTGCTGGCGGCGGGGCTGCTCTGGGCCGTCTCTGTGCTGGCGGGGCCGGTGGACGGGCTGCTGCCGCGGCTGGTCCGGCGCCCGCACCTGGCGGGGTGAGCCTGCCGGCTACAGCTTGCCATGCTCGGTATGGGCGGTGAGCCGGTCCAGCGTGCCGAGCACCAAGGCGCCGACCAGGAAGGTGCCATGGATCGCCAGGGCCCACATCACCTTGCGGTCATCGTAGGTCGAGGTTTCCATGAAGATCTGCAGCAGGTGGATCGAGGAGATCGCGACCAGCGAGGTGGACAGCTTGATCTTCAGGTTCCCCGGATCGACCGTCGCCACCCAGGAGGGCTTGCCCTGCTTGTCCTCCTCCGACAGGCGCGAGACCAGGCTGTCATAGGAGGCGATCACCACCGTCATCACCAGCGAGGCCACCAGCGCGGCATCCAGCAGGTGCAGCAGCCCGATGAGCATCGCGGTCTCTTCCGCGCTGAGCGCGGTGGTGGTGAAGATCCACAGATTGTAGCCGAAGCGGACTGCGTAGGCCGCGAGCGCCACGCCAAGTCCGATGAAGAACACCGCCAGAATCCAGCGGCTTGCGAGGACGGCCTTGTCCAGTTTCACGTACATGTCAGTCTCCCGGCAGGACAGTGTTAGATGTGTCGCCTGACACGGAGGGAAGCATGACGATTCGTCGCATCGCCGAGGAGGAACGCCTGTCGGGCGCGGTGGTCGGGGGCGGGCTGATCTGGCTCGCCGGCCAGGTCGCCGACGATGCGAGCCTCGATGCCGAGGGCCAGACCGCCGACATCCTGCGCCAGATCGATGCCCTGCTCGCCGAGGCCGGCACCGACAAGCGCGCACTGCTCTCGATCACCGTCGTGTTGGCGGATATCCGCGACGCGCCGGCGATGAACCGTGCCTGGGATGCCTGGCTCGACCGCGGCCACAAGCCGGCGCGGATGACCATCGAGGCGCCGCTGGTGGACCCAAGCTGGAAGGTGGAGATCACCGGCGTGGCCCAGGCCCCGCAATGACACCGCCACGATGACCGCGCCCCGCCGGCACGGCCACGGTCGCCCCGGGTTGGCGGCGTGGCTGCAGCCGACCGCCCTCTCGCTGTCGCTGGCTGTGATGGTCGCCTGGGGTGTCGGCGATGCCGGATGGATGCTGCCGGCGACGGTGGTCGGCTCCGCCGGCGTCGGCCTCGGCGTCCTCTACTGGCTGTTCCCGCACGGGATGCATTTCGCCATCGGCACCTCGGCCGGGCAGGCGCTCTATGCCACGCTTTTCGTCGTGCTGGGCCGCGCGCAGTTCCCCGATGCGCCGGACTGGTCGCGGTCGCTGGCCTATCTGCTGCCGGTGGTCGCCTTCATCGGCATGGCCGCCTGGCGCCGGCGGGAAGTGGCCTCGATCGTCTCCCACCATGGCGAGCAGGACCTCGAGCAACTCCCATGGACGGGGCGATGGCTGTTCCTCGCCGCGCTGGTGGGCGTGGTCTGCTTCGTGCTGCCGGTGAACCGGCAGGAGCCGATGGTCCAGGGCGCGGCGCTGCTGGCGGCGATGGCGGTGATCGCCGGCATCGTGGCGCTGGCCGAGCGCAACGTGGTGCGGCTGCTGGTGGATGTCTCGCAGATCATGGACGAGATCTCCTCCCGATTGCGCCACCTGGTGGTGCCGGCCACCGCCTTCCTGCTGCTGTATGCGCTGGCCGTGGTGTTCTTCGCCGCGGCCTACCGGATCTCCGACGGGCTTTCGCACGTGCCGCTGTTCAACGGGCCGGGCGGGCCGATCCGCATCACCTATTCGGATGCGCTGCACTTCTCGCTCGCCACCCTCTCCACGGTCGGCTACGGCGACATCCATCCGCACGACAACGGCATCCGCGTGCTGGCCAGCCTGCAGGTGGTGGCGGGGCAGCTGTTGCTGCTGTTCGGCTTCGCCGAGATCATGCGGGCGCGGGAGAACCGGGTCGCCGCCCGGCATCTCGACCACAAGTCGCAGGACGGGCATTCTCCGCCCGGTGGCTGACGCGCCCGGGCGTCAGCCGGCCTTTCCGGCGGTGTCGCGGGCCACCATCGCGCCGGCCCGGCGACGTGGTTCCGCCGCAATCGCCGGGCATCTGTGGCGCTGCGCTGGATATTCGCGATGCACATCCTCCTGACCGGCGGCCTGGGCTTCATCGGCTCGGCCGTCATCCGCCACCTGATCCGCACCACCGACCACGTCGTGGTCAATGTGGACAAGGAGACCTACGCGGCCAGCCATGAAGCGCTGGAGGAGGCGCGCGGCCATCGCCGCCACGTGCAGCTCAAGGCCGACATCTGCGATGCCGAGGCGATGCGCGCGGCCTTCGCCGAATGGCGCCCGCAGGTGGTGATGCACCTGGCGGCCGAGAGCCATGTGGACCGCTCGATCGACGGGCCGGCCGAGTTCATTCGCACCAACGTGGTCGGCACGCAGGTGCTGCTGGAAGCCGCGCGCGGCCACTGGAACGGGCTGGAGGGCGCGGCGAAGGAGGAGTTCCGCTTCCACCATGTCTCCACCGACGAGGTGTTCGGCGCGCTCGACCACGGCGACCCGCCCTTCTGCGAGACCACGCCCTATGACCCGCGCAGCCCCTATTCGGCGTCGAAGGCGGCGTCGGACCACCTGGTGCGCGCCTGGCAGCACACCTACGGCCTGCCGGCCTTCGTCTCCAACACCACGAACAACTACGGGCCCTGGCAATTCCCGGAGAAGCTGATCCCGCTGGTGGCGCTGAACGCGCTCGAGGGGCGGAAGCTGCCGGTCTATGGCGATGGCTCCAACGTGCGCGACTGGATCCATGTGGAGGACCATGCCGAGGCGCTCTGCGCCGCCGCGCTGGGGGCCGGGAGGCCGGGCGAGACCTATTGCATCGGGCCACGGCAGGAACGCACCAACCTGCAGGTGGTGAAGGCGATCTGCACGGTGCTGGACCGGCTGCGGCCCGATCCGGCCGGCCCGCGCGAGAGGCTGATCACCTTCGTGAAGGATCGCCCCGGCCACGATTTCCGCTACGCGATGGACCCCGGCCGCGCCGAGGCGGCGCTGGGCTGGAAGGCCCGCTACGACTTCGAGGCCGGGCTGGAGCAGACCTTGCGCTGGTACCTCGCCAACGAGGCCTGGTGGGGCCCGATCCGCGCGCGGCGCTATGCGGGGCAGCGGCTGGGCCAGGCGGCGCCAGCCGCCGGCGGTTGAGGACGGATACGCAATGGCGTTCGACGGCTGGCGCGGCAAGCGCATTCTGGTGACCGGCGGGGCCGGCTTCCTCGGCAGTGGCCTGTGCCATGCGCTCGCCGCCGAGGGCGCGCGGGTGGTGGCGCTGGATGCGATGGTGCCGGATGGCGGCGCCAGCCCGCTGAACCTCGAAGGCAGCAACGTGATGCTGGTGCGCGGCGACATCCGCGATGCGGAGCTGCATTCGCTCTGCCAGGGCATCGACGTGATGTTCAACATGGCCGCGCAGACCAGCCACATGGGCGGCCAGCGCGACCCCGTCGCCGACATCGCGATCAACGCGGTGGCCCAGGTGCGGCTGATCGGCGCGATGCGGGAGGCGGCGCCGAAGGCGGTGGTGGTGCATGCCTCGACGCGGCAATTCTACGGCCGCCCGCAATACCTGCCGGTGGACGAGAAGCACACCGTCAACCCGCCGGATGCCAACGGCGTGTCGAAATGGGCGGGCGAGCAGTACTGGCTGCTGGAGAACCGCGTGCATGGGCGACCGGTGGTCTCCCTCCGGCTGACAAATTGCTACGGGCCTCGCCTGCGCATCAAGGATGCGCGGCAGACCTTCCTCGGCATCTGGATCCGCCGCGTGCTGGAAGGCGAGGCTTTCGAGGTGTGGGGCGGCGAGCAGCTGCGCGACCTCACCTATCTCGACGACGTGGTGGACGCCTTCCTGCGTGCGGCGCAGCACGCGCATGAGGCGCAGCTCGGCGGCAAGGTGTTCAACATCGGCGGCGCGCCGCCACTCTCGCTGAAGGACCTGGCGGAGAAGCTGATCGCGGCGAATGGCGGCGCCGGCCGCTACGAGATCAAGGAGTTTCCGGCCGACCGTGCGCCGATCGACATCGGCAGCTTCGCCGCCGACGACCGCGCCTTCCGCGCCGCCACCGGCTGGTGGCCGCGGGTGGACGTGGATGAGGGGCTGCGCCGCTCGCTGGGATGGTATCGCCCGCGCCTTGCCGAATACACGGCCTGAGGAGAGGCCAGATCGATGAACGCCACCACCATCACCGTCCCGCAGGCCGATCCCGGCGCGGGCTACCGCGCGCAGAAGGTGGAGATCGACGCCGCCGTCGCGCGCGCGCTCGGCTCAGGCTGGTACATCCTCGGCAAGGAGGGGGAGGCCTTCGAGGCGGAATACGCGGCCTGGCAGGGAGCAAGGCGCGCCATCGGCTGCGCCAACGGCACCGATGCGCTGACGCTGGCACTGCGCGGCCTCGGCATCGGGCCGGGGGCGACGGTGGTCACCGTCTCCCACACCGCGGTCGCGACCGTCGCGGCCATCGAGATGGTCGGCGCGACGCCGCTGCTGCTTGACATCGACCCCGACACCTACACGATGGACGCCGAGGAGCTGGTGGCGGTGCTGGACGACCCGCCGCCCGGCCTGCCGCCGATCAAGGCGGTGATCCCGGTGCATCTGTACGGCCAGGCCTGCGACCTCGCGCCGATGCTCGCGGCGGCGAAGCGCCACGGCGTGGCGGTGATCGAGGATTGCAGCCAGGCGCATGGCGCGACGCTCGGCGGGAAGAAGGTCGGCAACCATGGTGACGTGGCCTGCTACTCGCTGTACCCGACCAAGAACCTCGGCGCGCTCGGCGACGGCGGGGTGCTGACGACCGACGACGCGGCGCTGGCCGACCGCATCGGCGCGATCCGGCAATATGGCTGGAAAGAGCGCTACATCAGCGCGACGGTCGGCGTGAACTCCCGCCTCGACGAGTTGCAGGCGGCGATCCTCAGGGTGAAGCTGACGGCGCTCGATGCCGGCAATGCGCGGCGCCAGGCGATCGCCGCGGCCTATGACGCCGCGTTGGCCGGCGGCCCTATCGCGCCGCCGCTGCGCCGCGCCGATGCCGGGCATGTCTTCCACCAATACGTGCTGCGGGTCGCGGACCGCGCGGCGACGATGGCGAAGCTGCGCGCCGAGGGCATCGCCACCGCGATCCACTATCCGCAGCCGGTGCATCTGCAGCCGGCCTATCAGGGCCGCACGCCGATGGGTCCGGCCGGCTGCGCTGAGACGGCGCGCGCCGCGGGCGAGGTGATGAGCCTGCCGATGTTTCCCGAACTCACCGACGCGCAGGTAGAGCGCGTCTGCACGGCGCTGCGCGGGCTGTAGAGCGGGACCCGGCGCGCCGGCGCAACACTCCGTCATCCCCGCGCCTCTTGTCGCCCGGCCGGGCAATCCCGACGTCCGGGGCATGATCGACGCGAAGGCTCTCCTCGAACGGTTCCTTGGCGCACCGGGAACCGCTGGACAGAACCCGAACGCCGCCGGACCGCCGGCCGCGAGCCCATGGGGCGCGCAGCCACCCGCCGCGACGCGCGGCGGCGGTGCCCCGCTCGACCTCGGTGGCACCGCGCAACAGGTGCTCGGCCGCATGGGCGGCGCCGGCGGCGTGGCGGCGGCGGGCGGGCTGCTCGCGGTGCTGCTCTCCGGCAAGGCGCGCAAGCGCGGCGGCGGGCTGCTCAGCCATGGCGGCGCGGCGGTGCTCGGCGCATTGGCGCATCGCGCCTGGCAGAACTGGCAGGCCGGCCAGGCGCCGGCCAGCGCGCCGGTGGCCGGTCCGCAGGACGCGGTTGCGGTGGATGCGCGCTTCCTGCCCGGCGCCACGCCGGCCGCCGGCGCCGAGCCCTTCGAGCTCGCGCTGATCCGCGCGATGGTCGGCGCCGCGCGGGCGGATGGCCACATCGACGCGACGGAACGCGCGCGGATCTTCGAGCAGGTCGAGAAGGCCGGGCTGGATGCCGAGGCGAAGGGCTTCGTCTTCGACACCATCGATGCGCCGATCGGCGTGCGCGAGGTGGCGGCCGCGGCGCGCACGCAGGAACAGGCGGCGGAGCTCTACCTGGCCTCGCGCCTGGCGATGGATCCGGACGAGCCGGCGGAGCGCGCTTATCTCCAGGCACTGGCGCATCGGCTGCAGCTGCCGGCCGACCTCGTCGCCCATCTCGACCGACAGGCCGACGCCGCCGCGTAGCTTCCGCCTTCGCATGGACACCCCGGCGCGCTCATGATTTCGTGAGCCCGACAGAGGGGGCCATTCCATGCGTGTGTTGCTGATCGTCGCTGCCATTCTTTCCGCCGTGTTCCTGCCTGGCGGGGCGGCGGCGCAGCCGCGCGGCACGGGGAACGTGATTTTCTTCCACCCGGATGGCATGGGCGTGAACCACTGGGGCGCGGTGCGCCTGCACACGGTCGGCCCCGATGGCAGGCTCAACTGGGACCGGCTGCCGGCGATGGCGGTCTATCTCGGTCATATGCAGGATGCCGCGACATCCACCAGCGAGGGCGGCGCGAGTACCCATGCCTATGGCGTGCGCACAAACTCCAACGCCTATGGCATGCATGAGGGCGAGCGCATCCGCCCGCTCGGCGGCGGCGAGGGTTCCATCGCCCACCAGGCGATGGCGCGCGGCCGCTGGGTCGGGCTGGTCAATTCCGGCGATGCGATCGAGCCGGGCACCGGCGCCTTCATCGCCAGCGTGCAGCGCCGGAGCAACCGCGAGGAGATCGTAGCGCAGCTGGTGGAAAGCGGCGTGCGCGTGCACCTCGCCGGCGGCGAGCAATGGTACCTGCCGCGCGGCATCATGGGCCGCTTCGGCGAGGGTCGCCGCACCGATGGCCGCAACTTGGTCGAGGAGCTGCGCGCCAAGGGCTATGCGGTGGTGTTCACCGCCGACGAGCTGAAGGCGTTGCCGGCGGATGCCACCCGCGTCTGGGGCATCTTCGCGCGCGACCACAGCTTCAACGCGCGGAAGGAAGCGGATCTGGCGCCGGAGAACCTGCCGCTCTATCAGCCGGGCTCGCCGACCGTGGCCGAGATGGCCGAAGCCGCGCTGCGCGTGCTCGCGCGCGCGCCGGACGGCTTCTTCCTGGTGGTGGAGGAGGAGGGAACGGACAATTTCGCCAACTCCAACAACGCCGCCGGCCAGCTGGAGGCCGGGCGGCGCGCCGACGAGGCGATCGGCCTCTTCACCCGCTATGTCGCGGCCAATCCGCGCACGCTGATGCTCACCACCTCGGATTCCGATGCGGGCGGCATGCAGGTGGTCGGCCCCGGCGTGCTCGACCGCCGCCGCATCCGCGAGGGCCAGCCGATGGCCGAGCGCGACGGCAACGGCGCCCCCTGGGACGGTCCGACCGGCACGGCGGGCGTGCCCTTCATGAGCGCACCCGACCGCAACGGCCGCCGGCACCGCTTCGCCATCACCTGGGCGACCGACGACGACGTGGCCGGCGGCATCCTGGTGCGCGGGATCGGGCTGAATAGCAACCTGATCAGCGGGACGATGGAGAACACCGACATCTACCGGGTGATCCACCGCACGCTGTTCGGGCAGGCGCCGGATTGAGCGGTCAGAAGCCTACGCAGCCCGCGCGCGTCGTCACCATGACGCTCTCCTGTCCGAAGCGGGCGCGGTAGGCGGCGATCACCGGCGCCAGCCGCGCCGTCGCCTCCGCCGGCGTTCCGCCGGGCAGCGCCACCAGCAGCAGCTTGGTCCGCTCCCGCGCAACCTGCCCCGCGCGCCCGCGCCATTGGCCGGCGCCATCCAGCACCGTCAGGCCGTCGGGGAAGGCGGGGGTGACCACCTCGTCGAGGAAACGCGCCCAGTCGGCGTCCGAGACCACCTCGCGCCCGCCGGCATTGCGGCCGAAGAAGGTCTCCGCCACCGTCGCCGGCGAGAGGCCGGCCGGGCAGGCGGCCAGCGCTTCCCCCTCATGCGCTCCCTGGGCCGCGCAGCCGGCGAGCAGCAGCGGCAGCAGCAGCGCCGCGCACCTCGCGCGGTCCCGCCGGAGGCGGGCGATCATGCCGTCGCGGCGAGCAGCACGACCCCGGCGCAGATCAGCCCGATCGCCGCCAGTTTCTGCGCGCCCAGCGGCTCGCCGAAGGCGCCCCAGCCGATCAGTGCGATCACCACATAGCTCGCCGCCGTGCACGGCAGCGCCACGCTCATCGGGATCTTCCGCAGCGCGATGATGTAGAGCAGCGCCGCCCCGCCATAGGCGCCGAGCCCGATGATGGTCTGCCAGCGGAACAGTTGGTCGAGGAACCCCGCCTCCGCCGCGACGGAACCCGATGCCCCGGCCTTCAGCAGCACCTGGCCGATCAGCGAGGTGGTGATCGCCGCCGCCAGGGTGATCCAGGCCGCCGTCATCGCGCCGCTCACGAGACCGCGCGCATGCGTGGCGCCTCGGCGCCCGGCTGCGTGCCGACCGCCGGGCCTGCGGTCACCACCTCCCGCACCACCCCCTGCGGCTTGCCATTGGCCGAGAGGAAGGCGCGACCGACATACTCGCCGAGCACGCCGAGGATCAGGAACTGCACGCCGGCGATCAGCAGCGTGATCGTCATCATCGAGGCCCAGCCGGAGGGCGTCTCCCCCATCAGCGCCTCCGCCGTCACCAGGAGGGCGCCGAGCAGTCCGGCGATGCCCATCGCCACGCCGGCCAGGATCGCCAGCCGCAGCGGCAGCACGGAGAAGTTGGTCGCCAAGTTCAGCCACAGCAGCACCAGGCGCTTCAGCGTATAGTTGCTGCGCCCCTCGGCGCGCGGCAGATGCTTCACTTCGATGCTGTCGAGCCGCTGCGTCACCTGCATCAGCAGGCCGTCCACATAGGGGTAGGGCCCGCGGTACTTCGTCACCTCCTGCACCGCGAGCGCGCTCATGCAGCGGAAGGAGGAGAGGTAGAGCCCCTTCGGTTTGTCCAGCAGCATGTCCGCCACCTTGTTGGCGAAGCGGCTGCCGAGGTTGCGCCAGCCCTCATGCTCCTTCACTGCGTAGCGGGTGTAGACCACGTCCCAGCCGCCGAGCCGCGCATGGTCGTAGAGGCGCAGCACCTCCTCCGGCGGGTTCTGCAGGTCGTCGTCCATGGTGATGACGTAGCTGCCGCGCACATGCCGCAGCCCGGTCATCACCGCGTTGTGCTCGCCGAAGTTGCGCGCGTGCTCGATGTAGGTCAGCGGCACCTTGGCGGCCTTCTGGAGCGCACGGCAGACCTCGCCGGAATTGTCCGGGCTGCCGTCGTTGACCAGGATGATCTCCAGCCCCCCGGCCGGCCGCAGCTGCGACAGCGCCTCCACCAGCGCACCGACCGTGGCGGCGCCGCGATACACCGGCACGACGATGGAAAGGCCGATGGCGGCGTCGGGGGAGGCGGCGGGGCGCGCGGCCTGGCGTTCGGGGTCGGTCACGTCCGTCGTCTCCATCACGGCCGGGTGGCCAGGATCAGGATCGAGCCGCCGCCGGGCATCGGCACGCCGCGCAGCCCGAGCCAGCGCTCGACCTCCGAGACGGCATGCAGGCTGGCGTCGATCCAGGGCGGGAAGTCGGTCACGTCGCTCGGCGCGTCCGGGCGGCGCTGCAGCACCTTGCGCTGCAGCACCATCAGCGGCAGCAGCAGGCCGTTCCAGTAGCGGCCCTCGACCTCGGCGAAGCCGGCCGCCTGCAGCAGCCGCGTGGCGCCGCTGCGGGTGAAGCGGCGGGCATTGTGCACGCGGATATCATGCGCGCTGGTCAGCCATTCATAGGCCGGCAGGTTGAGCACCAGCGTCCCGCCGGGCCGCAGCACGCGGTGAAGCTCGGCCAGGGCGCGGGCCGGCTCCACCCCGGCATGGGAGATGACGTCGATGCTGACCGCGGCGCCGAAGCTGGCATCGGGGAAGGGCAGGCGGTTGGCATCGCCGGCGGCGACCGGGCGGCCCGATTTCGTCGCGGCGCGCCGCGCCGCCTCCGGCACGTATTCCAGCCCGACCGGCGCACTGTCCGGCAGTTCGGCGCCGAAGCGGCGCAGCATCCCGCCGGTGCCGCAGCCGGCATCGAGCAGCGGTCCGCGTGCCCCGGGGCGCCGGCGCAGCGCGTCGAGCACGCGCGCATGGGCGGCGCGGTACCACCACATGCCGTCCTCGGCAGTGTCCATCAGGGCGTATTCGGCTGGCTCCACGAGAACCTTGTGACGCCCGCCGGAGGCGAGGGCAAGGCATGCGCGCGGCGACGGCGAGGCAGCCTCGCCATGATTTCGCGCCCTTTGGGCGCCGCAATGCGGTTGCACCCTGGGCGCTGCGCCCGCAAGGATGGCCAGCGCCAGTCCCACCGCATGAGCCCGCCCCCACCCCCCTCCGCCAGACCGGCCGAGGCCACCGCAACGCAGGCGCTCGCCGCGCCGGCGATGCGCGCGCGCCTGCTCCGTGCCCTGGCGCTGGCCCCCGCGGCGGCCTTCCTGCTGATGGTGCTGGCGCCGCCCCTGAACCACGACGTCGCCGCCATCCTGAACTTCGCCGAGCGCTGGGTGGCCGGCGAGCGGCTCTATCGCGACCTGATCGACGTCAACCCGCCATTGATCTTCGTGCTGACGGCGATCCCGGCGGCGATCGCGGCCTGGACGCCGCTCGATCCGGTGCAGGCGCTGCTGCTTTCGGCACTGGCCTGCTGCCTGGCCGCCTGGCGCATGACGGTGCGGCTGCGCGCAGGCCGGGCGGAAGGCACGATGGAGCGCGCGGTGCTGGATGCGCTGGTGCCGTTGGCGGTGGTGCTGCCTGCCTATGACGTGGCGCAACGCGAGCACCTGATGGCGCTGTTCGCCATCCCCTACGCCTTCCTTGCCGCCCGCCGGATCGAGGGGCTGGCCACGCCGCGCGGGCTGGCCTGGGCGGTGACGCTGGCGGCGGCGCTTGGCTTCGCGCTGAAGCCGCATTTCCTCGCCGTGCCGGCGCTGGTGGAGGCGCTGGTGCTGCTGCGCCGCGGGCCGTCGTCGGCGCTGCGCGATCCGCTGCCCTGGGGCATGGCGGGCGTCTGGATGGCCTACCTGGCCTCGATCCCGCTGGTCTTCCCACTCTACCTCGATTTCGTCGTGCCGCTGGTGATGGGCTTCTACCTCGGCAATGGCGGCATCGGGCTTTTCGACGTGCTGCTGACCGACCAGCTCGGCCCGGCGCTGCTGCTGCTGGCGGCGCTCGGCGTGCTGGCGGCGCGGCGCAGCGCGGGGCCGGTGGCGCAGACGCTGCTGGCGGTGGGGATCGGCGGGGCGCTCTCCGCCTGGGTGCAGCACAAGGGCTGGAGCTACCACGTGGTGCCGATCGCCACCGTGAGCGCGCTGCTGGCCGGCATCCTGCTTGCGCGCTGGCTGGACCGCACGCTGCCCGCCGGCCGCGCCGCGGCGGCCGCACCCGGCATCGCGCTGGCGGTGACGCTGGCGCTCGCCCTGGTGCACATTCGCGGCGAGAGCCCCTGGCGGCAGATCTGGTATTTCCAGCTGCGCGACGGCCAGATCACCACCGCACTGCGGCGCGAGGTGGCAGGCGAGCGGCTGCTGGTGCTCTCGCCCGACATCTACCCGGTCTATCCGGCGCTCAACTACGCCCGGGCGCGCTCCACCCTGCGGACCATGAACCTCTGGCTGCTGGTCGGCGCCTATCCCGACTGCCCCGAGGGTGCGCCGCGCTATCGCGAGACCTGGGAGATGAGCCGGCCGGAATTCCTCGTCTATCGGACGGTGGCGGAGGATTTCTCCCGCGCGCCGCCGGCCGGCGTGCTGGTGGCCAAGCGGTCCGGGATTCCGCGCTGCGGGGCGGAGGATTTCGATCCGATCGCGTATTTCTCACGTCATCCCGCCTTCGCGGAGACCTGGAGGCGCTATACCCGGGTGGTGCACATGGACAGCTACCTGCTCTACCTGAGAGGGGATTGATGTCGTACCAGGAATACGTCGGCCACACCGAGACCCGCGAGGATCGCCTCGATGCGCGCCTGCTGCGCGGCATGGCCGCGACGCTCGGGGTTGCGAAGCCCGAGGTGCTGCCGCCGCTGTGGCACTGGATGCTGTTCCAGGACTGGGTGATGCCCGATCAGGTCGGCCCCGACGGCCACCCCAAGCGCGGCGGCTTCCTGCCGCCGGTCCACGACCTGCCGCGCCGCATGTGGGCGGGCGGTCGCGTGACCTTCCGCGAGGCCCCGCTCACCGAGGGCGAGGCGGTGCGGCGGACCAGCACCATCCTCTCGGTGAACGAGAAGTCGGGCGGCTCCGGCCGGCTGGTCTTCGTGACGGTGCGCCACGTGGTGGACGGCCCGGCGGGCACCGCGATCGAGGAGGAGCAGGACATCGTCTATCGCGGCGCGGAGGGCGCGGCGGTGAAGCCCGGAGAGGCGGCGCCGGACTGGCCCGATGCGCTGAAGACGGTCGTCGTCCCTGACCCAGTGATGCTGTTCCGCTACTCCGCGCTGACCGGCAACGGCCACCGCATCCATTACGACCACCCCTACGTCACCGGCGTGGAGGGCTATCCCGGCCTGGTGGTGCACGGCCCGCCCCCGGCGACGCTGATGGCGCATGTGGCGGACAGGGCGGCGCCCGGCCGCAAGCTCGCCCGCTTCGCCTTCCGCGGCCGCCGCCCCTGTTTCGACGGCCGCAAGCTGACCGTGCTGGCGCGGCGCGACGGCGATGCGCTCGCGCTCGAGACGCGTGACGAAGGCGGCGCCACCTGCATGCAGGCCGAGGCCGTGCTGGACAGACAGGGTGCCTGACACATCGGGCCGGATGCTTCCGCTCCGGCAGGATGCGCTGCTCGGCATCGCCACCATCGTCGTCGGCTATGCGACGATCTCGGCGGCCGATGCTGCGGTGAAATGGGCGCTGCCCGAGGTCGGCGTGGCCGTCGCCATGATCTGGCGCGGCGTCTTCGGCATGCTGGCGATCGCGCTGCTGGTGCGCGGGACGGGGCTGCGGCCGCGGCGCGTCTGGCTGCTCGGCGTGCGCTCGGTGCTGCACTGCGCGGTGACGGTGACCTTCTACGTCGCCTGGTTCAACCACTTCCCGCTGGCCGACAGCTACGCGGTGAACGCGGTGGCACCGCTGATCATGACGCTGCTGGCGATCCCGCTGCTTGGCGAGCGCGTCGGCTGGCGGCGCATGACCAGCACGACGGTCGGCTTCGTCGGCGTGCTGATCATGCTGCAGCCGGGCGGGGATTTGTGGCGGTGGGAGGCGGGGCTGCTGCTGGCCGGCGTCTGCGCACTCGCACTCAGCCGTATCTGGACGCGCGTGCTGGCTTCGAGCGACACGCCGCAGGCGATCGCCTTCTGGCTGCTGTTCGCGCATGTGCCGATGGGGCTGCTGCTGCTGCCGGCCTTCCCGCCAGCCGGGCCGCTGTTGCCTTCCTGGGACGTCGCCTTCGCGCTGGCCTTCCTCGGGCTGGCCAATGGCTGCGCGCATTTCCTCTTCGCGCGGGCCTTCGCCATCGCGCCGGTCTCGGTGCTGGCGCCCTATGAATACACCACCCTGCTCTGGGGTGGGCTGCTCGGCTTCTTGATCTGGGCGGAGGTGCCGTCCTGGATGACGCTGGCGGGCGCTGCGCTGGTGATCGCGGCCGGGCTCTACAACATCCACCGCGCACGCCTGCAGCGTGCGGCCGAGCGCGGCGCGGCGGGCGTGCCTTCGGTGGCGCCTGCGGGAGGCGCCTGATGGCGCTGCGCCACGAGATGCGGCGCGGCGTGCTGTTCATGCTCGGCGCCTGCGCGCTGTTCACGCTGATGAGCGTGCTGGTGAAGGCGCTCGGCGACCGCATCCCGGTGGTCGAGATCATGTTCTTCCGCGGGGCGCTGGCAGTGCCGGTGGTGCTGCTGGTGGTGGCGCGGGCGCGGCGCGGCAGGCCCGTCGTGGAATCGCTGCGCACCAAGCGCTTCCCGGGCCATCTGCTGCGCGCCTGCACCGGCACTGCGGCGCAGGCCTGCGCCTTTTACGCGCTGGTGCTGCTGCCGCTGGCCGAGCACACCGCGCTGACCAACACCACGCCGCTGTTCATCACGCTGCTCTCGATCCCCTTCCTCGGCGAGAAGGTGGGCATCCATCGCGGCGGCGCGGTGCTGCTGGGCTTCGCCGGCATCATGGTGATCGCGCTCGGCCAGGGCGCCTTCTCCGGCGCGCTGGACCAGGCGGCGCGGATCGGGATCATGGTCGCAGTGGCGCATGGCGTGTTCTCGGCCGGCACCACGCTGCTGGTGCGGCTTCTCTCGGCCACCGAGGCCTCCACCACCATCACGCTCTGGCAGTCGCTGCTGATGACAAGCTTCGCGGGCGTGGCGCTGCCCTTCTTCTGGGTCACGCCATCGTGGCACGACCTGGCGCTGCTGATCATGATCGGCCTGCTCGGCGGGGTGGCACAGGTGATGCTGACGGAATCGTGGGCCAGCGCGCAGGTCTCGGCGCTAGCGCCGTATTCCTATTCCTCGCTGCTCTGGGCGATCCTGTTCGGCTGGATCTTCTTCGCCGACGTGCCGGGCCTGCTGACACTGGCGGGCGCAGCATTGATCGTGGTGGCGAGCCTCTACATCCTGCACCGCGAACTGGTGCGACGGGGACGACGCGCATGAGCATTCCCTTCCGGCGCGAAGACGCGCTGCCGCATGGTGCGGTGGAGGACACCACGCCGCTGGTGCGGCGGATCGTCTGCAACAATCCAGGACCCTTCACCTTCCGCGGCACCAATACCTACCTGATCGGCCGCGGCCAGGTGGCGGTGCTGGACCCGGGCCCGGCCGACGAGGCACATCTCGCCGCGATCCTGCGGGCGACGTCGGGCGAGCGGATCACCCGCATCCTCGTCAGCCACACCCATCGCGACCACTCGCTGGGCACGGCCGCGCTGGTGGCGGCGACCGGCGCGGCGACCTTCGGCTTCGGCCCGCACCTGACGCCGCCGGACGCCGGCGGCGAGGGCGGCGACCACGCGTTCCGGCCGGACGAGACGCTGGCGGATGGCGCCGTGCTGGAGGGCGACGACTGGCGGCTGACCGCGCTGCACACGCCGGGCCATTGCGCCAACCATCTTTGCTTCGGGATGGAGAGCGAAGGCGCGGGCGGCGTGCTGTTCAGCGCCGACCACGTGATGAGCTGGTCCACCAGCGTCGTCAGCCCGCCGGATGGCGACATGGCGGCCTACATGGCCTCGCTGGCGAAGGTCGCCGCGCGCGACGACCGGCTGTACCTGCCAGGCCACGGCCCGCCGCTGCCCGACCCCGCACCCTTCGTCACCGCGCTGGCGGCGCATCGGCGGGAGCGCGAGGCGAAGGTGCTGGATGCACTGCGCTCTGCCCGGCGCGCCACCGCGGCGGAGCTGGTGCCGCCGGTCTATGGGCCGGAACTCGACCCTCGGCTGGTGCCCGCCGCCGCCCGCAGTCTGCTGGCGCATCTGATCAAGCTGGCGGCGGAAGGCGAGGCGGCGCGCGACGGCGACGTGTTCGAGGCGAGGTAGTCCGAGCCGTTATTCGTCGCTCATGCGGTTGTCGTTGCCGCGGAAGACGATCTTCGGCCGCCGGTGCCGTTCGGAAGGCGCCAGCGCGACATACTGCTCGAACTCCTCGAGGATGCGGCGGGTGATGTCGGCCAGCAGCGCCTCGCGCGCCGCCGACAGCGAATACCAGCCGAGCTTCTCCAGCTCGCCCGAGCCATGGATCTCGCCGCGCACCGCCTCGGCCGGGGCGACCAGGAAACGCGCGTTGAACCGCATGGCACGCATCGGCGGGGTGACGGCGCGGCAGAGGTAGTCGAGGGAGGAGAGGTCGGCCAGCAGCCGGTCGCCCTGCTTCTCGCCGAGCAGCAGGCCGGTCTCCTCGATCAGTTCGCGGATCGCCGCGACGCCGAGCGCACGCGCGAGCGAAGGCGGTGCACGATGCGCCAGCAGGGCAAGCGTTTCCGGCCGCAGCTCGGAGAGCGCCTTCACGCCATGGTCGGCGCGGTCCACACGGCCGCCGGGGAAGACCAACACGCTCGGCATGAATTTGTGCTTGGCGTGGCGCACGCCCATCAGGATCTCGGGCTCGCCGGAGCCCTTCCGCCAGACGATCAGGCTGGCGGCGTGGCGCGGCCTGACGGCACGCGTGCCGGGCGCGCGGGCCGTCGAACGCCGCAGGTCGGCGCCGCCTGGATTGTCGGCGCCGCCGTCAGGCTTCACAGCATCAGTCAAGATTGATCCCCTTCGAGGCCAGCCAGGCTCGCAGGTTCGGGCGCTCCGGCACGGAAAGCTGGCGCGCGCTGTTCTCGCTCCAGGTGCAGCCTTCCGGCGTCGGCCCGTGCACCTCGGGATAGCGCGGCTTGCCCGGCGGGCGCAGCGCGTCGTAGCCCGGCAGGGACGCGGCGAGCCCGCTGTCATCATACGTCTCGCGATGCACCACCACGGAAGGCGGCAGGCGCGGCGAGACCTCGTTGCGCGCCGCCGGAAAGCCGAGCGTCAGCCCGGCGACGGGGAACACGCCCTCCGGCAGGCCGAACAGGCGCGAGACCAGGTCGAGATGGTTGCGGACATACGAAATCGGGCAGGTGCCGAGGCCCGCGGCATCCGCCGCCATGATGCCGAAGCCCATCGCCAGCGCCGCGTCCACGCTGGCGTTGAGGAAGGTATCCACGCTGTCGTTGGCATGGGCGCGTCCGTGGATGGCGCAGACCTGCCGCCCGCGGCGGATGTCGCCGCAGAACACCAGCAGCACGGGCGCTTCCTTGATCCACGGCATGGTGCCGATCGCGTCGGCGATGGCCGCGATCTTCGCCGGGTCGCGCGTGACCAGGATGGAATACTGCTGCAGGTCGGACTTCGCCGGCGCCGACTGCGCGCCGGCCAGCACCGTGTCGAGCAGCGCATCCGGCACCGCATCCGGTCGGTAGCGGCGCGTGACGCGGCGATCGAGCAGGGCGGCGAGCGCAGGCGGTATCTCCACCGGTGCGAAGGGCAGCGCGCCGTAGCGCGCCCGGATCAGGGCTTCGGCATCCATCGTTTCAGCCTCGCATGTCAGGTCGGCACTATCCAGGCGTCCGCGACCGTGACGCCCTGCCCTTCGGCATGGATAATGAGCGGATTGATCTCCGCCTCCTTCACGGCGTCCAACGTGGCCAGGCGCGAGACGGCGACGACCGCCTTCGCCAGCGCATCGAGGTCGCCACGCGGCAGGTTGCGCCAGCCGCTGAGCGATGTCAGTGCGCGGACCTCGCCGATCATGGCACGCGCCTCCGCCTCGTCCACGGGCGCCAGTCGCAAGGCGATGTCGCGGTGCAGCTCGGAGAGCACGCCGCCGGCGCCGAGCAGCACCACCGCGCCTGCCTCGGGGTCACGGCGGAAGCCGAGGATCGCCTCGGCCAGGCCCTTCGCCATCGGCTGCACCAGGATGCCGGTGATGCGTGCATCCGGTGCCGCCGCGGCGACGCGTGCGCGCATCGCGGCCGCGGCCTCGCGCAGCGCAGCGGAGTCCAAGATGTTCAGCATCACGCCGCCGACCTCGGTCTTGTGCGCGATGTCGGGCGACAGGATCTTCGCCGCGACCGGATAGCGCAGGCCCTCGGGCGGATCCTGCTGCATGACGGCGGCATCGGAGGAGAGGCCGAGGGCTGCAAACAAGGCGCGCGCATCCGCCTCGTCGGGCGCATCCGGCAGCGTGACGGCCGGCGGGGGCAGCGCCGGCACCTCGCGCGGGGCGCGCCAGGTGCAGAAGGCGGCGATGGCGTCGGCGGCGGTTTCCGGCGTGCGGAAGGCAGCGATCCCGGCCTCGGCCAGCAGGCGCAGCGAGGCCTCGGCCTGCGGGGCGAGGAAGGCCGCGATCGGCTTGCCCGGTTGCTTTGCCGCTTCGACGATGCCGGCCACGGAATCCTGTGGCCGGAACTGCGCGGAACTGCCGATCACGGCGAGCGCGAGATCGGTGTCCTCCGCCGCGCGCAGCGCATCCAGCGCCGCCATCACGCGCTCCGGCTTGGTGCCGGCCAGCGTCATGTCGAGTAGGCGCGCATGGGTGGGCATGCCGGCAGCCGCCAGCTTCGCTGCCGCCGCGGCATCGGGCTTCTTCGCCTCGATCCCGCGCACGCCGAGCGCATCGATCGCCAGCGCGCCGCCGCCGCCGGTGGTGGTCATCACGCCGACGCCACGATGCGTGCGCGCCGGGGCGCGACGGCCGGCGACCAGCGGCGGCAGTTCCAACAGCGCCTCCAGCATGGTGACGCGAAGAGTGCCATGCGCACGGAAGAAGGCATCGGCCGCCGCATCGGTGCCGGCGAGCGCGCCGGTATGGCTCGCGGCGAGCTCCGCGCCGAAGGGGCTGCGGCCGAGCTTCAGCGCGACGATCGGCTTGCCCAGCGCATGCGCCTTGCGCGCAGCCGCGGCGAGCTGTTCCGGTGCGCGGATCGCCTCCAGGAACAGGCAGACCACGTCGACCTCGGGGCGGTCCAGCAGCAAGGAGGCGATCTCACCCGCCGTCAGGTCGGCTTCGTTGCCGGTGCCGACCAGATGCGAGAAGCCGATGCCGCGGGCCGCGCCGCGCGAGAGCAGCGCGCCCATCATTGAGCCGGATTGCGAGACCAGCGCGACGCGGCCGGAGGGCAGCGCGTCCGCTTCGAAGGCCGCGTTGGTGGTCAGCGCGGTGCGCGTGTGGGTGTTGATCACGCCCATCGAGTTGGGGCCGAGCAGGCGGATGCCGGCGGACTTCGCCGTGGCCAGGACACGCGCTTGCAGTTCGGCGCCTTCGTGGCCGGCTTCCGCGAAACCGTCGGCCAGCACGCAGGCTACGGGGATGCCGCGCGCGGCGCAGGAAGCGACCTGCGCCTCCACCTGCCCGGTGCCGAGCAGGATGTAGGCGAAATCGATCTCGCCCGGGATGTCGGTGAGCGAGGCATAGGAACGCTCGCCCAGGATCTCCGGCGCGCGCGGGTTCACCGGGAAGAGCTCGCCGGCGAAGCCGTGGCGGCGCAGGTAGCGCTGCGGGCGGGCGGTGAGCCGCCCCGCATCGCCCGAGGCGCCGACCAGCGCAATGCGTCGCGGCGCCAGCAGCGCGTCCGAGAGGCTGGTCATGCCTTCGGCGCGCGCTGCGGTAAGCTGCGCCCGAACACGCCTTCCGCGATGCGGTTCTTCATCATCTCGAGCGAGCCGCCCGCGATCATCCAGCCGCGCGTCTTGCGCACGCAGTACTCGATCAGTAGATCCTGGCTGTAGCCGGTGCCACCCATGATCTGCATGGATTCATTCGCCGCCATCCAGCCGGCCTGGTTGCAGGCATACTTCGCGATGGCGATCTGCTGCGCATCCGGCAGCCCGTCGCCGGCGCCGATCGCGGCGCGGTAGAGCAGCAGCTGCGCGGCATCCAGCGCGACCCGCATCTCCGCGAACTTCCATTGCAGGCCCTGGAACTCGGACAGGGTGCGGCCGAACTGCTTGCGCTGTTCGGCATGTGCCTTCGCCTGGCGGAAGCAGTATTCGCCGAGCGCGAGCGCGCGCGTGGTATTGCCCGCGCGCTCCACGTTGAAGCCGGCGATCTGCTTGCGGAATCCGCCCTCGCCCAGCAGCACGTTCTCAGGTGGGATGAAGACGTTGTCGAAGTAGAGCGCGCACCAGGTCTCGCCATTCATGTAGCGGCTGGGCTGACCGAGGCGGAAGCCGTCCATGCTGCGCTCGACGATGACGCTGCCGATGCCGTTCACGCCCGGCCCGAAGCGGCAATAGACGACGAAGACGCCGGCATCCTCGGTGTTGGAGGTGAACACCTTGCCGCCGTTCAGGCGATAGCCGTTGCCGTCCTTCGTCGCCGTGGTCTTGAGGTCGGTCAGCGCACTGCCCGCATCCGGCTCCGTCATGCCGACGGCCGCGATGGTCTCGCCGCGCAGCAGGGGGGCGAAGTACTTCTCCTTCTGCGCCGGCGTTGCGTATTCGGCGAAGGTGCGGAAGGCGCCGAAATTGCCGGCCTGCAGCACATCGGCGCTACGCGGGCAGACATAGGCGATCTGCTCCATCGCCAGCACCGCGTCGAACAGCGAGCCGCCCTGTCCGCCATCCTGCTCGGGCAGCATGATGCCGAACAGGCCGTTCTCGGCCATCAGCCTGGCGATGTCCCAGGGGAAGCGCTCGTCATGCGCACGTTCCAGCGCACCCTTGGCGAGATGCGTCTCGGCGAAGCGGCGCACGCTGTCTTGGAAGGCGACCTGTTCCTCGGTGAGGCGAAAATCCATCAGACGGGATCCCAGGAGAAGACGTCGCCGCTGCGGTCGAGCGGCAGGAAGGCGCTGCGCAGCGCGGGGATGGCGGTCTCGGCGATCGTCTCCGGCGTCCAGCCCTCGCCGCGATGCGTGCTGCGCACGGGCCGTGGCTGGCTGAATACGAACAGCTCGTTGTGGCGCGCCGCGAAGATCTGGCCCGTCACGTCCTTCGCCGCATCGGAGGCAAGATAGACCGCCAGCGGCGCGTTCTTGTCGGGTGTCATCTGCTGCAGCCGGGCGACGCGCGCCTTTTCCGCCTCTGTCTCCGCCGGGATCGAACTGGTCATCCGCGACCAGGCGAAGGGTGCGATGCAGTTGGAGCGAACGCCGAAACGCTGCATGTCGAGCGCGATGGACTTCGACAGCGCCGCGATGCCGAGCTTCGCCGCCGAATAGTTCGCCTGCCCGAAATTGCCGATCAGGCCGGAGGTGGAGGTCATGTGCACAAAGCTGCCGGAGCCCGACTTGCGAAAGTGCTCGGCGGCGGCGCGGGAGACGTAGAAGCTGCCGTTGAGGTGCACGTCGATCACCGCGCGCCAATCCTCCACGCTCATCTTATGGAAGATCTGGTCCCGCAGGATGCCGGCGTTGTTGACCACGATGTCGATGCGGCCGAAGCTGTCGAGGGCCGCCTGCACGATCCGCTGCGCGCTGTCCCAGGCAGCGACGCTCTCGGTGTTCACCACCGCCTGGCCACCCCGTTGGGCGATGATGGCGACCGTCTGCTCGCCGGGCGTGGTGCTGGTCGGTCCCTGGCCGGTCAGGCTCGCGCCGATATCGTTGACCACCACCTTCGCGCCGGCCAGCGCCATCGCCAGCGCGATCTCGCGCCCGATGCCGCCCCCCGCGCCAGTGACCACCGCCACCTTGCCTGCGAGCATCATGCCAACTGCCCCTTCCTTGCGCAGATCGCTTCTAGTCCCGTGGCGCAGAAGCGTGAAGCCGGGTTGCCGGGGCGGAAAGGCGCACGTAAATGTCCGGACAGGGAGCGGGAGAGAGCAGGATGGGATTCGTCGCCCTGGAGGGGGTGGGCAAGGTGTTCCACGGCCGCACCGGCGCGTGGGAGGCGGTGCGCGACTTCAACCTCTCGCTCGACGAAGGCGAGTTCTTCTGCCTGCTCGGCACCTCGGGCTGCGGTAAGACCACGGTACTCAACATGCTGGCCGGCTTCGAGGCGCCGACCAGCGGCCGCATCCTGCTCGACGGCAGGCCGGTGGAGCGGCCGGGCGCCGATCGCGGCGTGGTGTTCCAGGGCCATGACAGCCTCTACGACTGGCTGACCGCGCTGGACAATATCGGCTTCGGCCTGCGGCTGCGCGGGATCCGCCGCGGCGAGCGACGCGCGGCGGCGGAGCGCTTCCTGAACATGGTCGGGCTGCAGGGCCAGGGCGCCAAGCATCCTTCGGAGCTTTCGGGCGGCATGAAGCAGCGCATCCAGATCGCCCGCGCGCTGGCCAACGACCCGCGCATCCTGCTGATGGACGAGCCCTTCGGTGCGCTCGACGCGATGACGCGCGCAGTGCTGCAGGGCGAGCTCAGCCGCATATGGTCCGACACGCGCAAGACCGTGCTGTTCATCACCCACGACATCGAGGAGGCCTGCGCATTGGCCACCCGCGTCGGCGTGATGAAGCGCGGGCCGGGCGGCACGCTCAAGGCCGTGGTGCCGGTAGACCTTCCGTTCCCGCGGGAGCGCACCTCGGATGGCTTCATGCGGGCCTTCCGCGAGGTGCACGCGCTGATCCATGAGGAGATCCACGGTGCTCACTAGCCGCGCGGCCACCGTCGCCGGCTACGTCGCCGGCTTCGCCCTGCTGTTCCTGATCTGGCACCTGGCGGCCTTGTTCCTGGTGCGCTCCGCGCTGTTCCCCTCGCCCTTCCCGGTGTTCGAGCGCGCCTGGGTGCTGATCGAGGATCGGATCCTGCAGGAGCAGGTGGTGGCCAGCATGCGCCGCATCCTCCAGGGCTTCCTGCTCGGCAGCGCGATCGGCGTGCCGCTCGGCCTGGCGATCGGCAGCTTCCGCCCGGTGCGCATGCTGCTGGAGCCCTGGACGGAGTTCTTCCGCTTCATCCCGGCTGTGGCGATGATCACCGTTTCTGTGATCTGGTTCGGCATCGGGGAGGAGAGCAAGATCTTCCTGATCGCCTATGCCACCGTCTTCGTGGTGATCATCTCGACCGCCGCCGGCGTCGGCGCGGTGGGCAAGGACAAGATCCGCGCCGCGCAATGCCTGGGCGCGTCGAAGCTGCAGGTCTTCGCGCTCGTCGCCCTGCCGGCGACGCTCCCCTACATCCTCACCGGCATGCGCGTGGCGATGGCGAACGCCTTTGTTACCATCGTCGCCGCCGAGCTCGTCGCCTCCAATGACGGGCTGGGCAAGATGCTGTGGGATGCGCGACTGTTCATGCAGATCGAGGACATCTTCGTTGCGCTGATCGCCCTCGGCTTGCTCGGCTTCACCACCGACCGCGTCTTCCGGCTCGCCATCCGCGCCTTCGCGGGCCGTTTCAACCCGACCATGTGAACGACAGGGAGAACACGACCATGCTTCGCCGCCATCTTCTCGCCGGTTCCGCAGCCCTTGGGGCCGCCGCCGCGCTGCCGCTGCCCGCCTTCGCGCAGGGCTCGCCGATCAAGATGACCATCGCCACCGGCGTGGATCCCTCCTTCGCGCAGTTCTACGTGGCGCGCGAAAGCGGCATCTTCGAGCGCAACGGCCTCGACATCACGGTGAACACGGGCCCTTCGGGCTCCGCGATGATCGCCTTCCTGATTGGCAGCCAGATCAACGCCGCCTATGGGGCCGAACAGGCCGGCGTCTCGGCCAATCTTGTGGATTCCAACGTGGTCGTGGTGGCGGAAGGCGTGGCGCTGCTCCGCTGGCTTGGCATCGTCGCGCGCAACATCGACAACATGGACGGCCTGAAGGGCAAGCGCATCGGCGTCGCCCGCGGCACCGGCAGCGAGACCTTCTGGCTTTCGGTCGTCTCCAAGATGAACCTGAACGCGGACGACTACACGATCGTGAATGTCGAGGCACCCGAGATGGTCGCCGCGCTCGAGCGCGGGAACATCGATGCATACGCAGTCTGGGAGCCGTGGATGACGCGTGGCACGCGCGCCATATCCGGCGCGCGCATCCTGACGACGAACGAGAACATCCAGATCATCCGCAACCTGATCTACATGAACAAGGGCTGGGCGGAGCAGAACGCCGAGGCGACGCAGCGCTTCATGCGCTCCATGATGGAGGCCACGGACCTCATTGCCAGCAACCGCGACCAGGCCGTGCAGAATGTCGCCCGCTTCCTGCGCCAGGACCGCGGCCTGGTGGCGGAGTTGATGACGAAGGTGGATCACCGCCTGAACCTCACCTCGGATACCGTCGCCAACGTCCAACTCGCCATCGACCAGCTGCGGGGCATGGGCAAGCTCTCGAAGGAGGTCACGCCGCAGCAGGTGATCTGGCCGGGCGCGCTGGCCGCCGTTGCGCCGGACCGTGTTCGCATCTGATGATGGGCGGGCGCGCACGACTCGTGCGCGGAGGTCGGATTGAGGAGACCGAAACCGCATGATTCGTGCCGCCATCATCGGGCTGGGCAGCTGGGGGCAGCACCTCGTGCGCTGCGCCCAGGGCAGCCCCGCCATCCGCTTCGTCGCTGGCGCCACGCGAACGCCGGAGAAGGCGCGCGACTTCGCGGAACGGCATGGCCTACGCATGCTGCCGGACTATGCCGCGGCGCTGGCCGACCCTGAGATCGACGCAGTGGTGCTGGCGACGCCGCACACCCAGCACACCGAGCAGATCGTTGCCGCCGCCGCGGCGCGGAAGCCCGTCTTCACGGAGAAGCCGCTTGGTGTGAACGCAGCCGATGCGGCGCGCGCCGCGCAGGCCTGCGCCGATGCCGGCGTGACGCTCGGCGTCGGCTACAACTGGCGCTTCCAGCCCGCCTTGCAGGCGATCCGCCGGATGCTCGAGGACGGCACGCTTGGCCGCGTGCTGCACATGGAAGGGAATTTCTGCGGCCCCAGCGCCTATCGCTTCCCCAAGGGCCATTGGCGCCACGACCGCAACGAGGGCCCGGCCGGCGGCATGACCGGGCGCGGCGTGCACGTGGTGGACGCGATGATGTATCTCGCCGGCCCGATCGAGCAGGTGACGGCGCAGAGCTTCCGCCTGGTGCAGGATTTCGGCATGGACGACACGACTTCCATGCTGTTCCGCTTCAAGGGCGGCGCCACCGGCTATCTCGGCACCGTCATCGCGACGGCCGAGACCTGGCGGCTGCAGGTGTTCGGATCGAAGGGCTGGGCCGAGGTGGGCGATGTCGAGCACCTCACGACCTGGGAGCTGAAGCTCTGCCTGATCGATCCCGCAAACGTCACGGTGAAGCAGCGCCCGCAGGTCATCACCTTCGCGCAGACCGGCACGGAGCGGGCGGAGTTGGAGCATTTCGCGGAAGCCGTGCAGGCGGGCCGCCCCCTGACGCTGCCGGGCGGCGATGCCGTCCACAATGTGGCGGTGCTGGAAGCGATCCTGGCCTCGAGCCAGACGCAGCACCCCGTGCGCCTTTCCTAGACCACCGGACCAGAGGGGCCACCCGATGCCGCACATCCAACGACGCGCGCTGATGCTGGCGATGGCCGGCCTCGGCGCGGGCGCCGCGCAGGCGCAGACGGACTACCCGAACCGGACCATTCGCGCCGTGGTGCCCTCGCCGCCCGGCGGGCCGCCGGACCTGATCCTGCGGATCCTGGCGCCGAAGCTTTCGGCGGCGCTCGGCCAGACCGTGGTGGTGGAGAACCGGCCCGGCGCGGGCGGGGTGATCGGCACCTCCTACCTGTCCCGGCTGCCCGCCGATGGCTACACATGGCTGTTCACCACCGCCTCGCACGTCAACACGCCGCCGTTCAACCCCAACGTCAACTTCGACCCGATCCGTGACTTCACCCATGTGACGCTGGCGGTGCAGAATTTCGGCCAGGCGCTGGTGATCCACCCTTCTGTGCGGGCGACGAACCTCGCGGAGCTGATCGCGCTGGCGAAGGCCGAGCCCGGCGGCCTGACCTATGCCAATGCCGGCAACGGCACCGCCAGCCACATCCCGGCCGAGCTGATGAAGAGCATGGCGGGCGTGGACATCCTCTCGGTGCCCTATCGCGGCGTGGGCGAGGCAGTCTCCGACCTGTTGGCCGGGCGCATCAGCATGTTCTTCGTCGGAACCAATGTCGCGCTCGACCACGTGCGCGCAGGCCGCCTGCGCGCCATCGCGCTGACCGGCGCGCGGCGCTGGAAGGGCATGCCGGAGGTGCCGACCATGGCCGAGGCGGGGCTGCCCGGCTTCGACGTGGTGAACTGGTTCGGTCTCTGGATGCCGGCCGGCGCGCCGCGCCCGATCGTGGAGAAGGTGCACGCCGCGATGGTGCGCGCCGTCAACGACCCCGAGGTGATGCAGCAGTTCGACACCCAGGGCCTGCAGGGCATCGCCATGCCGCCCGACGAATTCGCCCGCTTCGTGGTGGAGAAGGCGGAGATCGCGAAGGAGATAGGGCGGCGGGTGAACGCGCGGTAGCAGGGAGGCGGGGCCGTGCGGCCCCGCCTGTCGCGCTATTTCTCCTTCGCCGCGATGATGCCGCCGGCGAGGCTCTCCGGGATCCGGTTGCGCCAAGTGCCGCCATCCACCTGCGTCACGAAGTCCAGCACGGCGCGGTTGAAGGCGTCGGGGTCTTCCAGGTTCATGGTGTGGCCGCATTTCGGCATCACCAGCAGGGCGCTGCTCATGATGGTGCGCTTGAGATAAAGGCTGGCCTCGAGCGTCGGGTCGTCCTCGTCGCCTGCAATGATCAGCGTCGGCACCGTCATCTTCGCAAAGCCGTCCTGCAGGTCGAACAGGCTCGGGCGGCGGCGCTGCACGCCGTTCATCGTCAGCGCGGAACCTTCCGTCGAGTGCTCGCAGAGCTGCTGCTGGAACTCGGCGTAGCCGCGCGGGTCCTTCTCCTGGAACACCAGCCGCGTCGGGCCGCGGCTGTAGGTCTTGCCGAACACCGCCATCGTCTCGGCGCGGATGCGGGCGATCGCGGCATCGGTTTCGGCGTGGAACTGCGCGATCTTGCCCGGCGCCGCACCATAGCCGACGCCGGCGGCCACCAGGCTGCGTGCCAGCGAGGGATGGCGCAGGCCCATGTGCAGCGTGGCGAAGCCACCCATGGACAGGCCGACCACATGGCTCGGCCCGAGGTTCAGGCCCTTGATCACCGCGGCGATGTCGTCCGTCGCGCGGTCCTGGCTGTACTTCTCCGGGTCGGTCGGCACGTCGGAGGGCGGATAGCCGCGGGCGGCGAAGGCGATGCAGCGGTAGCGGCGGGCGAAGAAGCGCAGCTGCATCTCCCAGCTGCGGTGGTCGCCGGCATACTCGTGCACGAAGACCATTGGCGTGCCGGAGCCCGCCTCCTCGTAGTGCAGGTTCACCCCATCATCAGTGCGGACCGTCGGCATCCAATCCCCCTTTCCCCGGAACAGAGGGGCACCATGGCGGCCCGGCACCCGGGCGACAAGACGCGGGCGCGAGCCTTGACTTCCGGGCCGGGCGGGCTCATCTGCCAATCCGGACCAGCAAGGTCCGGTTTCCAGGAGGAGCCGCGTGCTGCGGGTTTCGAAGCTCACGGATTATGCGGTGGTGGTGCTCAGCCGCCTCGAGGCGGAGGGCGGGGTGCAGACCGCGCCCGGGCTGGCCGCCGCGACCGGGCTTGCGGAGCCGACCGTCGCCAAGGTCCTGAAGATGCTCGCCCAGGCCGGGCTTGTCGAGGGGCTGCGCGGGGCGCGCGGCGGTTACAAGCTGGTGCGGCCGCTGGGCGCCTTGCCGCTCTCCGAGGTGATCGTGGCGATCGATGGCCCGATCGCCTTGACCGCTTGCGTCGATGGCGGCTTCGGCTTGTGCGAGGCGGAGCATGTCTGCCCCGTGCGTGGCCGCTGGGATCCGGTGAATGCCGCGATCCGCGGTGCACTCTCCGCCATCACGGTGGCCGAGATCGCCATGCCGAAGCCGGCCAATGCCATGTCGCTTCCCGTTCCCGTCCTCGTCGCCGAGTAGGACCCGAGAATGCCCGCCGTCACCGAGACGCTAGAGACCGTCCAGTCCGTCACCGACTCCGGCTACAAATACGGCTTCGAGACGGACATCGAGATGGAGTTCGCCCCCAAAGGGCTGAACGAGAACATCGTCCGCTTCATCTCGGCGAAGAAGAATGAGCCCGCCTGGCTGCTGGAATGGCGGCTGAAGGCCTTCGCCATCTGGCAGAAGATGGAGGAGCCGCGGTGGGCGGCAGTGACGTATCCGCCGATCGACTACCAGGATTCCTACTATTACGCCGCGCCGGTGCAGAAGGCGAAGCCGAAGTCGCTCGACGAGGTGGACCCCGAGCTGCTGCGCACCTACGCCAAGCTCGGCATTCCGCTGAAGGAGCAGGCGATCCTGGCCGGTGTCGAGGGCGCTGGCGACAGCCCCTCCGACAGCGGCCGCATGCCGATCGCGGTGGATGCCGTCTTCGACAGCGTCTCCGTCGCCACCTCCTACAAGGAGCGGCTGGGCAAGGAGGGCATCATCTTCTGCTCGATTAGCGAGGCGGTGCAGGACCACCCCGAGTTGGTGAAGCAGTATCTCGGTTCCGTCGTGCCGCAGGGCGACAACTATTTCGCGGCGCTGAACAGCGCGGTCTTCACGGATGGCAGCTTCGTCTACATCCCGAAGGGCGTGCGCTGCCCGATGGAGCTCTCCACCTATTTCCGCATCAATGCGAAGAGCACCGGCCAGTTCGAGCGCACGCTGATCATCGCCGATGCCGGCAGCCATGTCAGCTACCTGGAAGGCTGCACTGCGCCGATGCGCGACGAGAACCAGCTGCACGCTGCGGTGGTGGAACTGGTCGCGCTGGACGATGCGACGATCAAGTACAGCACGGTGCAGAACTGGTACCCGGGCGATGCCGAGGGCCGCGGCGGCATCTACAACTTCGTGACCAAGCGCGGCGCCTGCCGCGGCGCGCGCAGCAAGATCAGCTGGACCCAGGTGGAGACCGGCAGCGCCATCACCTGGAAGTATCCGTCCTGCATCCTGCTGGGCGACGACAGTGTCGGCGAATTCTACAGCGTGGCGATCACCAACAACCGCCAGCAGGCCGATACGGGCACCAAGATGTTCCATATCGGGAAGAACACGCGCAGCACCATCGTCTCCAAGGGCATCAGCGCCGGCAAGGGCCAGAACACCTATCGCGGCTTGGTGAAGATCAGCCCGAAGGCGCAGGGCGCGCGCAACTTCACGCAGTGCGACAGCCTGCTGATCGGCGACCAGTGCGGCGCGCATACCGTGCCGTACATCGAGAACCGCTGCATGAGCGCGAAGGTGGAGCATGAGGCGACCACCAGCCGCATCGCCGAGGACCAGCTCTTCTACTGCCGTCAGCGCGGCCTCAACGAGGAGGAGGCGGTCGGCATGATCGTCAACGGCTTCGCCCGCGAGGTGCTGAAGGAGTTGCCGATGGAGTTCGCGGTGGAAGCGCAGAAGCTGTTGGCCATCAGCCTCGAAGGCTCGGTGGGCTGAAGGACGGTTGAGGAACATGCTGAAGATCGAGAACCTGCACGCCACGGTCGATGGCAAGCGGATCCTGAATGGCCTGTCGCTGGAGATCGCAGCCGGCGAGGTGCATGCCATCATGGGCCCGAACGGCTCGGGCAAGTCCACGCTCTCCTACGTGCTCGCCGGGCGCGAGGGCTACGAGGTGACGGAAGGCTCCGTCACCTTCCACGGCCATGACCTGCTGGCCATGGAGCCGGAGGAGCGCGCCGTCGCCGGCATGTTCCTCGCCTTCCAGGCGCCGGTGGAACTGCCGGGTGTCGGCAACGCCAACTTCCTGCGCACCGCGCTCAACGCCATCCGCCGCGCCCGCGGCGAGGCGGAGATCGACGCCATGCAGTTCCTCAAGCTCGCCCGCGCCAAGATGAAGGTGCTGAACATGCCGGATGACATGTTGAAGCGTCCAGTGAATGTCGGCTTCTCCGGCGGCGAGAAGAAGCGCAACGAGATGCTGCAGCTGGCGATGCTGGCGCCGAAATTCGCGGTGCTGGACGAGACCGACAGCGGCCTCGACATCGACGCGCTGAAGCTGGTGGCGGATGCCGTGAACAGCCTGCGCGGGCCGGGCTTCTCGGCTCTGGTCATCACCCACTATCAGCGGCTGCTGAACCACATCGTGCCGGACCGCGTGCATGTGCTCTCGGCGGGCCGCATCGTGAAGAGCGGCGGCGCCGAACTCGCGCATGAGCTGGAAGCGTCCGGCTATGCCGGCGTCCAGGCGGCCGCATGACGGCGATGTCGGCAACCGGCGCCGTGGCCTTCCTCGGCCGCTACGAAGGCCTGCGCACGCGTCTGCCAGGTGCGCGCGTGGAGTGGGTGGATGCGCTGCGCGACCGTGCGGCCGCAGCCTTCCGCACGCAGGGCTTCCCGACGCGGCGGGTGGAGGCGTGGAAGTATACCGACCTCGCATCGGTCAGCGGGGCGGCCTTCGGCGAGCCGCTGACCAGCGTGGACGATGCGCCGACGCTGCCGGCCGCCCTGCACCCGCGCGCAGTGTTCGTGGATGGGCGGTTCCGTCCGGACCTCTCGTCGCTGGACGGATTGGCCTTCCCAGTCGAAAGCCTGGGACAGGCGCTGCCGCGGCTGGAAGGCTGGCTCGGCGCGCTGGCGCGGCCCGAGGCGCAGCCGCTGGTTGCGCTGAACGGCATGCTGTTCGAGGATGGGATGGTCGTGGACGTGCCCGCCGGTGTCGCCGGTGGCGTGCTGGAGCTGCTGACGTTCGCCGCCGAAAGCGAACGCGCGCCGGCCTACCATCCGCGCCACCTGGTGCGCCTTGGCGCCGGCGCGAGCCTGACCATCGTGGAGAGCGCCGTCGGCCCGACTTCCGCGCGCTATCTGCACAACCCTGTCTTCGAGATCGAGGTCGCCGAGGGTGCGCGCCTGAATCACGGCCGGCTGCAGCAGGAGGGTGCGGAGGGGGTGTTCCTCTCGACCGTCTATGCCCGCGTCGGCGCAGGCGCGACGTATGACAACTTCACCCTGAACGCCGGCGCGAAGCTGGCGCGCAACGAGATCCATGTTGCGCTCACCGGCCCGAAGGCCGAGGCGCACATGAATGGGGTGCAACTCATCGGCGATGGGCAGCACGCGGATACGACCACGGCGCTGGATCATGCTGCGCCGAACTGCAGCAGCCGCCAGACCTACAAGACGGTGCTGACAGGCCGCTCGCGCGGCGTCTTCCAGGGCAAGATCCACGTCCACCAGATCGCCCAGAAGACCGATGGCTACCAGATGAACCAGGCCCTGCTGCTCTCGCCCGAGGCGGAGATCGACAGCAAGCCGCAGCTCGAGATCTATGCCGACGACGTGAAGTGCAGCCACGGCGCGACGGTGGGCGAGCTGGATGCCGACCACCTGTTCTTCCTGCGCAGCCGCGGCATCCCCGAAGCGCAGGCGAAGGCGATCCTGGTCGAGGCGTTCCTGACCGAGGCGGTGGAAGCCGTTGCCGACGAGACGATCCGCACCGCGCTCTCGCGCGGCGTCGCCGGCTGGTGGCAGCGCCAGGGCATCGCCGGCGGGATCGAGGAGGCGTGATGGACGGCCACGTCACAACTGAATCCCGCGGGCCTGACGGCGCGACCGGCCCCCGCGCGCCTGACGGCGCGACCTTCGACCTTGCAAGGATCCGCGCAGACTTCCCGATCCTGTCGGAGAAGGTGCGCGGCAAGCCCTTCACCTTCCTCGACAGCGGTGCCTCGGCGCAGAAGCCGCGGCAGGTGATCGGCGCGATGACGCGGATGATGGAAACCGCCTACGCGAACGTCCATCGCGGCGCCTACCACATGAGCGAGCTCGCGACCGAGGCCTACGAAGCCGCGCGCGGCGCGGTTGCGCGATTCCTGAATGCGGGCAGCGAGCGCGAGATCGTCTTCACGAAGAGCAGCACCGAGGCGATCAACCTCGTCGCCCACGGCTATGGCCGCGGCGTGCTGAAGCCGGGGCAGGCCGTCGTGATCTCCGAGATGGAGCACCACGCCAACATCGTGCCCTGGCAGATGCTGCGCGACGCGCATGGCATCGAGCTGCGCGTCTGCCGCATCACCGGGTCCGGCGAGCTCGACTTGGAGGACCTCGCGGCGAAGCTGGCTGACGGCAAGGTCGGGCTGGTGGCCGTCACGCATATGTCGAACGTGCTCGGCACGGTCACGCCGGCGGAGCGCATCGCCCGCATGGCGCATGAGGCCGGCGCGAAGGTGCTGCTCGATGGCAGCCAGGCGGCGGTGCACCGACGGGTGGACGTGCGGGCGCTGGATGCCGACTTCTACGTCTTCACCGGCCACAAGCTGTACGGCCCGACCGGCATCGGCGTGCTCTATGCCAAGGCCGATCTGCTGAATGCCATGCCGCCCTTCCTCGGCGGCGGCGACATGATTTCGGAAGTGACCTTCGAACGCTCCGTCTGGGCGCCGATCCCGGCGAAGTTCGAGGCCGGCACGCCGCCGATCGTCGAGGCCGTGGGGCTGCACGCCGCGATCGACTACGTGAATGCCATCGGCATGGCCGCTATCGAGGCGCATGAACGCGCGCTGGTGGATCGCGCCATGGCGAAGCTGCCGCATGTCGAGGGCCTGACGCTGCTCGGGCGCGCGCAGGATCGCGGCGGCGTCTTCGCCTTCGCGCTCGACACCGCGCATGCGCATGACATCGCGACGCTGCTGGACCGTGCCGGCATCGCCGTCCGCTCCGGCCGGCATTGCGCCGAGCCGCTGCATGCGCGCTTCGATGTCGAAAGCACCTGCCGCGCCTCCTTCGGCCTCTACACCACGCCGGAGGAGGTGGACCTGCTGGCGGAAGCCCTGAAGCAAGCCAGGGAGTTCTTCCGGTGACAGACCTTTTCGGCGATCTGCGTGACCTCTACCAGGAGGTCATCCTCGACCACGGCCGCAAGCCGCGGAATTTCCGCCGGCTCGACGATGCGAACTTGACCTCGCGCGGCGACAACCCGATGTGCGGCGACCGGATGGAGCTGTTCCTCAAGACTGCGCCGGACGGCGCGATCGAGGACGCCGCCTTCCAGGGGCGTGGCTGCGCCATTTCCATGGCCAGTGCATCGCTGATGACGGAGACGGTGAAGGGCAAGACGCCGGCGCAGGCGAAGGCCATGGGCGAGAAGTTCCGAGAGCTCGCAATGACCGGCACCTGTCCCGACTGCGGGGCCGACATCGCCGATGACATGGAACGCCTCACGCCGCTCTCCGGCGTGCATGAATTCCCGAGCCGGGTGAAGTGCGCGACGCTCGCCTGGCATACGCTGAACGCTGCGCTGGACGGCGCGAAGGAGGCGAGCAGTGAGTGAGACGCCCACGGCGCCCGAGCAGGGCGTGCACGGCGCCTGGACCCCCGAAGGCTCGATGGATCCACCGGTGCGTGTCAGCGAGGACGGTGTGATCGCGGTGATCAAGACCGTGTTCGATCCGGAGATCCCGGTGGATATCTACGAACTCGGCCTGATCTACGCGGTGGAGATCGGCGACGACGGCAAGGTGAAGGTCGAGATGACCCTCACCACGCCGTCCTGTCCCTCGGCGCAGGAATTGCCGGCGCAGGTGGAGGAAGCGGTGCGCGCCGTGCCCGGCGTCACCGACGTGCTGGTCGAGGTCGTCTGGGATCCGCCCTGGGACCAGAGCCGGATGAGCGAGGACGCACGCCTCGCCTTGAACATGTACTGATGCCGGAGGCCAGGCGATGAGCACGACCACCGACGCCCCCGCCCGCCCCAAGCGGGCACTGCCGCCGCTGATGCAGGTCTCCGACACCGCGGCGGAGCGGCTGCGCGGCCTCTACGAGAAGGGCGAGCGGGGCAAGCTGCTACGCATCTCGGTGAAGACCAAGGGCTGTTCCGGCCTGTCCTACGACCTGTCCTGGGTGGATGCCGCCGGCCCCGGCGACGAGGTCGTCACCGACAAGGGCGTGACGGTGCTGGTGGACCGCAAGGCGACGCTGTTCCTGATCGGCACGGTGATGGATTACGAGGTGAAGCAGATGTCCGCCGGCTTCACCTTCACCAATCCGAATGAGAAGGGGCGCTGCGGCTGCGGCGAGAGCTTCCACGTGTGATGCGCGGCGGCGGCCGCCGCGTGTGCTCGCGCGTCAGCCCGCCAACCGCCGCTGCAGGCGCTTGAGGGCGAAAAGCCCGTCGCCGAGCACGCCGCCGTCACGCCGTACCGACGCCTCCGGCCAGTGGCCGGCATAGCGCGGATCGCCCAGCCCGAGGCCGAGCCGCAGCCGCATGACGTTGCCGATCTTCGGCGCGCAATCCCCCCAGACCTCATGCGCCTGGCCATCGGCGTGCGGAAAGCTGCCGAAGGCTTCCGCCTCGGCCGGGCTCGGTTCGCGGCGGAAGGCGTCGTAGGCGGCGACGCCGCCCGCACGCAGCAGCGCGACCCAGGATTCGACATCGCGGCCGCCGCTGCGGCCCAGCGCCTCCGCCAGCTCGGCGGCGAAGGCCAGAATGCCGCCCCGCAGATGGCCGAGGCCCCAGGAGAGCATGCGCAGGTCCACCGGCTCCGCCAGCTCGGCCGCGAAGCCCCCATCCGGGCGCGCGACGTAGCGGCGCACCGTGCCGTGGTCGGCGGCGCAGAAGATCTCGAACAGCACCGGGTTCATGTCGCGCAGGAGATCGGGTGAATCGACGAAGCTGCGCATCGTCTCCGGCGTGAAGCCCTCCGGCCGGTTGCGCAGCGCCAGGTAGAAGCCGGTGAGCCTCGCTGCGCCATCGGCTTCCCCGCCCAGCTCGAGCAGCCGGCACAGCGAACGTTGCAGCCGCCCGTGCCAGCCGAGATCCACGATCGCGCCGGGTTGCGCCGCCAGCACCTCCTCCTGCCGCAGGTAGCCGAGCGCCAGGCGCCGCCGCTCCGCCGCGGCCTGCAGCAGCGCAACCTCCACCTCCGGATCGCGCAGCAGCGCTAGCAGACGCGCCGCCGGCGCCGGTGCGTCGAGCGCCGCGGGTGCGCCGAGCCCGTGCCGCGCCAGCGCCGCCTCTAGCGCCGCGGGTGACAGTTCCGCGCGCGCCAGCACGCTGCGCAAGGGTTCGGTCGGCGCTTCCTTCGCCAGCCAGTCGAGCGCGGCCTCGTCCAGCCGCTGCATCGCCGGCAGGTGCCAGGCCTGGCGCGAGCCGTAGAGGTAGCGGCACTCGATGTCCCAGCCGAGCCGCGCAAGCAGCACCTCGGCGATGCGCAGCAGGATCTGCCCGTCGCGCGAGACAAAATGCAGCCGCGCGATGCCATTGTGCCGCGCCGCGGCCAGCACCCACAGCACGAAGCCGGCGAGCAGCGGCCCGGCGACATTCGCACCGACCGTCCACAGGCAGGCGGCATGCGCCGTGGCTGGATTGCTGCCGATCCTTGCAGCCCGCGCGCCGCCCGCCAGGGCGGAGCGCAGCGCCCGCGGGTACTCCGCCGTGGCGGCATGGAGCAGCGTCTCGAATCGGGAGGGCCGGCCGGCGTGGCACAGCTCGGCGTGCAATCCCGCCGCGCGCGCGGAGGCGACATCGGAGTGCGGATGGTCGCCCAGATGCTGCACGCCCGCGGCCGCCGCGCCGAACTGCTCGCAGGCCAGTCGGAACAGCCGGCCGGTCCGCTTCGTGGCCCCCATCTCCGCCGAGGCCAGCACGCGCTCCGGCGGCACCTCGATGCCGGCGCGCCGCAACAGGCGCAGCAGCGCCGGCCTGTCGAGATAGGTGTCGCTCAGCAGCAGGATTGCGTTGCCATCGCGCTGCAGCTGCGCCAGCCGTGCGGCATTGCTGGCGATCGGGCGCGCCGCTTCCTCCTCCGTCTCCAGCTCGAGCGCGATGGCGGCACCGGTTTCCGTGGCGCTCCAGCCGAGTTCGGCGCCGAGCGCGGCGTGGATCTCGGCCAGCGTCACTTCCTCGATGCCGGGGCGCGCGCGCAGCCCCGCTTCCACGGCCGCGCGGCGTTCAGCGAAATGCTCCGGTGTCGCCGACAGCAAGGACGCCTTGGCAAGCCGTTCGCCGAGGCGCAGGAACAGATCCTCCGGCCGCCACCAGCATCGGGTGATCAGGGTGTCGAAGACGTCGAAGCTGAACAGCGCTGCCGGCGGGCGTGACGCCTTCCGCGCAACGGACGGCGCGGCTGCGGCGACTCCGGGCTGCGTCGTAACCGGCCCGATTGGGAACCGGGAGAGCCGCATTTCGTTCGTCATCAGCAGAGATGGCTACATCGGGACGCTTGGCACGTATGCTCAATCCACCGTGACGCTGGCCGGTACGGCCGGCCCTTACCAATGGCCGGCAATCGGCTCCAGGCGAACATCGCATCGCACGTCGTCGTGACGCGGGTGCCCGTCTGGAGACAGGGCCGTCTGCGCCCTCCTCCTTTCGCGGGCACCCCGGAGCATCTGATGCGCATCGTAGCCCTGGATTCCCTGCGCGGTCTCGCGGCCCTCGCCGTTGCCATCTACCATTCGATCCTGGTGTTTCCGGAGCTTGATCCGTGGCTCCAGCCGGATGCGGCGACCGGCAGCGCGGCCGCGCTGCTGCTGATGGTTGCGCCGCCCAGCCTGTTGTGGGCCGGGCGCGAGGCGGTGCTGCTGTTCTTCGTGCTGAGCGGCTTCGTCCTGTCCCTGGCGTTGGAGCCACGCCCTGGCGCGGAGCGGCCCGGTTGGGCCAGCTTCGCCACCAAGCGTGCGGTGCGGCTGCTGCTGCCCTGCACCGCGGTGGCGTTGCTGCTGGCGGGCCTGGTGCCGCTCGTCGCGCCGCAGCCGCGGGCGGAGCTCAGCGCATGGTTCAACGATGCCTGGGCAGAGCCGGTGACGCCGATGCTGATCGCGGGCCACGCGATGCTCGTGCTCGACGAATACGTATTCAACAGTCCGATGTGGACGCTGCACTATGAGCTGCGGATCTCGCTGATCTTTCCGCTGCTGGTGCTGCTGGCGGCGCTGGGCAGCCATGTGCTGCTGGCGGCTGCGGCGGGAGCCGTGCTGGTCTGCCTGGTGGAGATGAAGTTCGTCGGCAGCGGCGTGCTGACCACGCTGCTCTACCTGCCGCATTTCGCGCTCGGCGCCATCCTGGCGCGGCACCGCGCCACGCTTGCCAGGCGCATCGGGGCGCTCGGCACCTGGCAGACGGCGGCGCTGTGGCTGCTCTGCTACGTGCTGCTGCAGCTCGCCGGGCTGCTGCCGGGCGGGCCGCTGGTGAACGACATGATTGCCGGCACCGGGGCGGCGCTGCTGCTGGCACTGGTCCTCGGTTCGGCGCGCGCGCAGCGCTTGCTGCTGACGCCGCCGCTGCCCTGGCTCGGCGCGATCTCCTACAGCCTCTACCTCGTGCATGTGCCGGTGCTGCTGGCGCTGGTGCACCTGGCGCCGCCGCCGGTACCGGCCTGGCTGCCCGCGGTGGCCGCCCCGCTGCTGGCCATCCCGCTCGCCTGGCTGTTGTACCGCACGGTGGAGCGCCCGGCGATGCGGTTCGGGCGCCAGCTCGGCGCATGGGTGGAGGCGCGCTCGCGGCGCCCCGGCATGGTCGGCCTGTCACGATGATGCCAGCGCCCCGGCGCGGCCGTCCGGAAGCTGTTATCACGCTGTCATGCATGACGGATACGGCGGGAAGATGGCCCGGAGGCCCGTCGCACGACCTGGGGCCGACCCCCTGATGCGAGGTGCAACTCTGATCCGGCTGCCGCCGGCGGCCCGGGCGGCGCTCAGGCGTGTGCCGGGCGCGCATTCCACCAGCTGGGTGCTGGCCGAGACGGCCGCCTCGGCAGGCTTTTCGCTGCTCTCTCTGCTGTTGATCGGGCGGGTGATCGGGCCGCACGAGGCCGGCATCGCTGCGGTCGCGATCGCTGCCTTCCTGCTGCTCGACGTGCTCGGTGCCGCGATGTTCCCCGATGCGCTGGTGCAGCGGCCGGGGCTCGGGCCGCGGCATGTGCGCAGCGCACTGACCGCCTCGGTGCTGGTGGGCCTCGCCTGCGCGGTGGTGCTGGTCGCCGCGGCGCCGCTGGCGGCGGCGGGCACCGGACAGGAGGCGCTGCTGTGGCTGATGCCGGCGCTGGCGCCGCTGCTGCCCCTCTCGGCCTTCTCCGGCACCGCCTCGGGCACGGCGATGCGCGAGCAGCGCTTCCGGCTTCTCGCGCTGCGCGTGCTGCTGATCCAACCCCTGGCCCTGGTGGCCGGGCTGGCGGCGGCGGCGGCGGGGCTCGGCGCCTGGGCGATCGTGGCGAACCAGGCGGTCGGGACGCTGCTGGTCTTCGTGCTGTTCCTGCTGTTCGGCCGCGTGCCGCTGCGCCCGGCGCTGGACCGCGCGGCGCTGCGCGAGTTGTGGCCAGTGGCGGGGCCGCAGATCGCCGCCGTGGTGCTGATGGTCGGCCGCTACCGCATCTTCCTGCTGCTGCTTGGCCTGTTGCTGGCCGAGGCGGCGCTGGCGCAGGCGCATTTCGCCTTCCGCATGCTGGAGGCTGCCTTGACCGTGGTGCGCAGCGCGCTGTCGCGCATCGCCATGCCGCGCTTCTGCGCACTTCAGCATGATCGCGCCGCCCTGGCGCACAGCTTCGGCGAGGCGACCGAACTCGCGCCGCTGCTCGGCCTGCCGATCGCGCTCGGCGTGGCATTGGTGGCCGATGACCTGGTGGCGGCGCTGCTCGGCCCGGCCTGGGTCGGGATGGGCGATGCCGCGCGGATCGTCGGGTTGGCCGCCGCCGTCGGCTTCCTGCATGGCGACCAGTTCAGCCTGTTCGTGGCGCTCGGGCGGGCGCGGTGGAACATGGTCGCGGCGGTGGCGAACCTTGCCGTGCCGCTGTTCGCGCTGCTGGTGATCCGGCCGGAGACGCCGGCCGGCGCTGCCCTCGCCTGGAGCACGCAGAGCCTGGTGGTGACACCGGTGCTGGCGGTGGTGGTGCTGCGCCAGATCGGCCGATCGCCGCTCTGGCTGCTGAAGCGCGCCGCACCCGGGCTGCTGGCCGGTGGGGCGATGGTGCCGACGGTGCTGCTGGTGCAGGCCGCGATGGCGGATGCCGCGCCATTGCCACGGCTGCTCGCCGGCATCACGGCGGGCGGGGCGGTATTCCTTACCGTGGCCTGGCTGGCGCTCGGCCGCAGGCGGCCGGCGATGCTGGTGGCCAGGCCGGTGGAGCCGGCGCAGGGCGGGCCCCCTTCGGAGGTGCGCCGCCCGACCCCGGGACTGGCGGAGGCGCATGCCGCCGAGCGGTTGAGCTGACCCGCCCTATCGCTTCTTCCGCTTTGCCGCCTTGCCGGTCGGGTGCCCCGCCAGCGCCAGCATGGTGATGCGCGCGGGCAGCGCGGCGCGGACCGCCGGCCGCGCCTCCTTCTCCTTCTTCCAGCGCTTCTTCTCGGGCTTGGTCATGCCGCAGCCGAGGCACCAGCCGGTGGCCTCGTCATAGCGGCAGACATCGATGCAGGGGCTCGCCATGCGTCCTCAACGGCCGGCGGCCGCAACGGCTGCCGGACGGGACGGCTTTACGGGCCCGACGCCGGGCGATAAGCGCGGTTGCAGGGACAGGGGGAGCAACGCCGGACCATGCCGACCGACCTGGAGATCGCGCGCGCCGCGACGTTGCGCCCCATCGCCGAGATCGCCGCCCGCGCCGGCATCCCCGACGCCGCGCTCGAGCCCTACGGCAGGTTCAAGGCGAAGATCGCCCAGGATTTCGTGGCCGAGGCCTCGGCCCGCCCGCCCGGCAGGCTGGTGCTGGTCACCGGCATCAGCCCCACGCCCGCCGGCGAGGGCAAGACCACCGCCACCGTCGGCCTCGGCGATGCGCTGAACGCGCTCGGCACGAGGACGATGATCGCGCTGCGCGAGCCCTCGCTCGGCCCCTGCTTCGGCGTGAAGGGGGGTGCGACCGGCGGCGGCTATGCGCAGGTGCTGCCGATGGAGGACATCAACCTCCATTTCACCGGCGATTTCCATGCCATCACCAGCGCCAACAACCTGCTCTCCGCGATGCTCGACAACCACCTCTACTGGGGCAACGAGCTGGGGATGGACCCGCGCCGCGTCTCCTGGCGGCGGGCGATGGACATGAACGACCGCAACCTCCGCGATTGCGTCGTGGGGCTCGGTGGCGCGACGCAGGGCGTGGTGCGGGAGGACGGGTTCGACATCACCGTCGCCTCCGAGGTGATGGCGGTGTTCTGCCTGGCGCGCGACCTCGCGGACCTGCAGGCCCGCCTCGGGCGGATGATCGTGGCGCGGCGGCGCGACGGCACGGCGGTGACGGCGAAGGATCTGAAGGCGGACGGCGCCATGGCGGCGCTGCTGCGCGATGCGCTCGCGCCCAACCTGGTGCAGACCCTCGAGGGATCGCCCGCGCTGGTGCATGGCGGGCCCTTCGCCAACATCGCGCATGGCTGCAACAGCGTGGTCGCGACCCGGCTCGGCCTGGGGCTGGCCGATGTGGTGGTGACGGAAGCCGGCTTTGGCGCCGATCTCGGCGCGGAGAAGTTCCTCGACATCAAGTGCCGGATCGCCGGGCTCGACCCCGGCGCCTGCGTCATCGTCGCCACCGTGCGCGCGCTGAAGATGCATGGCGGGGTGGCGAAGGCCGAGCTTGGGCGGGAGGATGTCGCGGCGGTGGAGCGAGGCGTGGTGAACCTCGTGCGGCATGTCGAGAACATGCACAAGTTCGGGCTGCCGGTGGTGGTGGCGCTCAACCGCTTCACCTCCGATACGCCGGCCGAGATCGCAGCCGTGCAGCAGGCGATGGCGCGATTGGACACCGAGGCGATCCTCTGCACGCACTGGGGCGACGGCGCGAAGGGCGCGATGGAGCTGGCACGGGCGGTGAAATCGCGGCTGGATCGCGGCGCCGCCCGCTTTGCGCCGCTCTACCCCGATGCGATGCCGCTGGCCGAGAAGCTGCGCACCATCGGCCGCGAGATCTACCGCGCCGCCGACGTCGCCATCCCCGCCACGGCCGCGCAGAAGCTGGCGCGGTGGGAGCAGGAAGGCTTCGGCCACCTTCCTGTCTGTGTCGCCAAGACGCAGTATTCCTTCAGCGCCGACCCCACGGCGCTGGGCGCGCCGAGCGGCCATGTCCTGCCGCTGCGCGACGTAAGGCTTTCGGCGGGCGCCGGATTCGTGGTGGCGATCTGCGGGGAGATCATGACCATGCCCGGGCTGCCACGGCGGCCGGCAGCGGAAACCATCGGGCTGGACGCGGCGGGGCAGATCGAAGGGCTGTTCTGAGCCCCGGCGCTCCTACCGCTTCTTCGGGTCCTTGCCGCGATCCTTCGCGACCTCCGAGGACGGATCAAGCAGGCGCGCAAGTTCGTCGGGCACCGGTTCGGCCAGCGTCTCGTCGTAGAGACGGCCCAGCTCTCGCTTCAGCCATCGGTCGAAGGCGATGTCGCCGGGCTCGGACGACGAACGCCGGGCAGGCTGTGCGGGGGCGACGCGCAAGGGCACCGTCGCGCCCTCAGGTCGGAGTTGCGCGCTCATATCCGCAGCAGCGCTCGGCCGGCGGCTCGGTTCCATTTTCCTGCCACGTTTAGCGTGTTTCGCCATGGCCGTTGCCGCAAAGCAGGGGTGGCGCCGGCGCTTCGCCTCGCTTTTCCGTGATTGTCATCGCGGAACCTTACCGGTCCGGCGGCGATGCAGGTAGCGGTTTCGTCAGCGGTGGTCGCGTTCAATGCCATCCAGGATGAACGCGGTCAGCACGCCGGCGATGCATGCGTGCAACTCGTCGGCCACGGCCTTGCGCCGATCACGCGGTGCGCGCTCCAGGTCCAGCCGCTCGATATCCACCCAGTGCTTCATCAGCGCCCAGCGGCTGAACAGCTGCGCGCCGCTGGCGGCGGCGGCGATCCGAAGCTGGTCGAGATACGGCTCGACATTCGCATTCGCCCGGAAGAAGCGGGAGAACTGCATGTCCATCAGCACCAGGTCGGTCAGCTCGCCGCGGGTGGCGGTGAGGCGGGCAGCGGCCTCCTGCACGGCGTCCGACATCTCCTCCGCCGGCAGCCCGCGCGCCGCCTCCACCGTGCCAAGCTGCCAGATGAGCAGGTGCGGCCGGAGGCGCGGCGCCTCCCCCGCGATGATGCGCGCGTGGTCGGCCGCGGTGGTGCCGCGGCCGCCGAACACCTCCACCCGCACCATCACCCCCTGCAACCGTGCGGCGAGCCGCGCCTGCAACTGGCGTGGCCAGGTGGCCGCCGTCGAGGAGGTGCCGCCCGAGGCAGTGGAGGCACTGCCCACCACCATGATCCGCAGCTCACCGCGCGCGACGGCGGCGAAGACGCCGGGCAGCGGCGCCGCGTCCATCGCCTCCGCCGGGGCGGCGCAGACGTCGGCGGGCTGGGCCACGGCGGGTTGGGCGCGAGACTCCGGGATGCCCGGCGGTGTCAGGCCAAGGGCGAGGGCCAGCAGCAGTGCGGCGGCGGGGTTGCGCATCGCGATCACGGCGTAGCCGTGCCCGGCCCGGCGGGCAAGCTCGGGGTGGGCTTGCGCCTGCCCTCGCCGGAATACCAGGCGGCGACCACCCCGACCGCGACCAGCGCGGCCAGGCCCGCCAGGTTCACCGCCGCCAGCATCGCCACCCCGTCCGACGCCTCGAGTGCGAGACGGCCGAGGAAGGACAGCGCGATGCTGGCGCAGAAGACCGGCAGGCTCTGCTGGCCCATCAGCACGAAGGGAGCTGCCCAGCGGCTGGTGAGGAAGCGCGCCTGTGCCGGCAGCAGATGCGCCACCAGCCAGACCGCGACCAGCACGGTGGCCAGCCGCGCCGGGTGCAGACCGGTCTTGTCCACCGTGGCGACCCAGGCCGCCAGCGGCTCCGGCGGGTACCAGCCGCGCGCCGGCCCGTGCCAGACCAGGTTGAGCGCCACCGCCACTGCGGCGAGCACGAGGATGGCCAGCACGGCCAGGCCGCGATGCCAGGGAAAGCGCTTCGCGAGCCAGGCCGGGTCGGCCCGCGCCAGCACCACGCCGATGATGAACAGCAACTGCCAGGCGAATGGGTTGAAGAACCAGGCCGAGCGCCGCCAGGCCGGCAGGGCGAGGCCGAGCCAGCGCGCCGCCAGATAGAGCGCGACGGCTACGCCGAGCAGCGCCAGCGGCCGCCGAACCAGTGGCAGCGCCACCGCGAACATCGCCAGCAGCACGATGTAGAGCGGCAGGATGTCGAGGAAATGCGGCTGGTAGCGCAGCAGCAGCGCCTCCAGCATGGCGCGGTAGGGATCATCGCCGAACGGGTCGAGGGCGAGCTCGTCCAGATACGCCGCCTGGTCCAGCGCCGCCGCCGAGAAGCCGACCTGTGCGGTGAACACGACGAACAGGAAGATGTGCGCCACATAGAGCGTGCCGCAGCGCCCGGCCACCCTTGCTGCCGTGCTCGCCCAGCCCTCGCGCTCCAGCATCCGGCCATAGGCGAGGCCGGAGGCGAAGCCGGCCAGCAGCACGAAGGCCTCGGTGGCGTCCATGAAGGCGACGTTGCGCAGCGTGAGCGAGCCGAGCAGATTGCCCGGCGTGTGATCGATGAAGATGAACCAGAGCGCGAGCCCGCGGATGAAATCCACGCGCAGGTCGCGCCCGGGCCGCACCAGGGAGGCGATAGGGCGCAGCATGTGCAGCAAGCTTCGCGGAGCAGGGGCCGATGGCGCAAGCCTCGCCTGAGGAGATGCTGCGGGAAGGGGCTGCGCGGCATGCGCGCGGCGACCTGGACGGTGCGGCGCGGCTCTATCGCCGGGTGCTGGCGCAGCGACCGCGGGACGGCAACGCGCTGAACCTGCTCGGCGTGGTGGCGCGGCGGCAGGGCGATCTGCCGCGCGCGCTGGAATTGGCGGCGCAGGCCGTCGCGGTGCGGCCCGACAGCCCGATCTTCCTGGCCAACCACGGTGCCGCGCTGGCCGAGGCCGGGCGGCTGCCCGAGGCGGCGAAGGTACTGCGCGCGGCCCTGGAGCGCCGGCCGGACGATCCGGTGGCGCTGCGCAATCTGGGGCAGGTGCTCGCCACGGCCGGCAATCCGCGTGCGGCCCTGGTGCCGCTGCGCCGCGCGGTGGCGCTGGCGCCGGCCGCGCCGGAGCCCTGGCTGGCGCTGGCCCATGCGCTGCGCGAGGCAGGCGAGGCAGCGGAGGCGGCGGCGGCGGCGCGCCGGCTGCTGGCGCTGCCTGGCGTGGCCCCGGCGCTGGCTGGGCAGGCACGCTTCCTGCTCGCTGCGCTCGGTGCCGAGGCCGCGCCCGACCGCGCCCCGGCGGACTACGTGCGCGACCTGTTCGACCAGTACGCCACGCGCTTCGACGCGGACCTCGAAGGCGGGCTCGGCTACCGCACGCCGGCCCTGCTGGCAGCGCTGATCGACTCGGCCGGCGCGGCGCCCGACGGCTCGCGCCGCGTGCTCGACCTCGGCTGCGGCACCGGCCTCTCGGGCGTGGCGCTGAAGCCCTTTGCGAAGCGCATGACCGGGCTGGACCTGGCGCCGCGCATGCTGGCCGAGGCGCGGAAGCGCGGCATCTACGATGCGCTGGAGGAGGCCGACCTGCTCGATTGGCTGCCACGCCAGCGCGTCGCGTTCGATCTGGTGGCGGCCGCCGATGTGCTGAACTATCTCGGTGACCTTGCGCCGGCGCTGGCGGCAATCCGCGGCGCGATGGCGCCCGGCGGCATCGCCGCCTTCAGCATCGAGGCAGGCGCGGATGCTCCCTTCGCGCTCGGCGAGGGCATGCGCTACCGCCACGATCCCGCGCATGTCGCGCGGCTGGCCGCCGAGGCGGGACTCGCGGAACTGGCGCGCCGCGATGCCGTGCTGCGCGAGGAGAAGGGCGTACCGGTGGCGGGCGTGCTGTTCGTCCTACGCCGCGACTGACGCAGCGGCGAGCCCGCGCGCGATCGCCGCCACATCGATTGCCGCCGCGCTGGTCGGATGGCGCGTCAGCAACGGCGTCTGTGCGCGGATCGCCTCCGGCACCTTCGCGTCCCGGCGCACGACGCCGGCGAGCGTGAGGCCGCGACCGAGGAAGCGCCGCGTCGCGGCCTCCAGCGTCGCATGCACGCGCTGGCCCGCGCCGGCGCCGGCGGCCATGTTCACCACCAGACGCGGCGCACGGGCGGGCGCATCCTGCGACAGCAGCTTCAGCACGGCATAGGCGTCGGTCAGGCTGGTCGGCTCCTCGGTGCCGAGCACCAGGGGCAGGTCGGCCTCGGCGAGCAGTCGGCGTTGCGCCGCACCCAGCCCGGCGCCGAGATCCAGCACCACCTCGTCGAACCGCGCGGCAAGCTGCCGCGGCAGCCCAAGCGCCACGTCCAGCGCCGCGCCTTCGATGCCCGCCAGCGTGCCGGAGCCGGAGCGGCCAGGCAGCAGGCAGAACCCGGCTTCATGCGCCACCAGCGCCTGTTCTGCCGTCGCGCGGCCGGCGAGCACGCTGCCAAGGTCCAGAACGGGCGCAAGGCCGAGCTGCACGTCCGCGTTCGCCAGCCCGAGGTCGGCATCCAGCAGCGCCACGCGGCGCCCGCGTGCCTTGCCCTCCTGGGCCAGCGCCTGCGCGAGGGTGATGGCGAACCACGTCTTGCCGACGCCGCCCTTGCCGGACGCCACCGCGATCACACGTCCCGTCACGCTGCCTTACCCCTTTCCGTTGCGTGCCGAAGGCTGAGAAGCTGAGGGCGCGCAGGCGATGCGGGTATGGCTGTCATGCTGGCTGCTGTTGAT
>NZ_JAWLHG010000040.1:0-46781 GCF_041690465.1 Falsiroseomonas sp.
ACGCCATCGGCAACCTCCTTGACCGCTTCAGCCCCGAAGAATGCACCGACTACCTGCGACACTGCGGCTATGCACAGTCAGGCCAATAATGGTCTAGGCTTGTGGGCAACGAGCAGCGTTGTCCATCAAGTCCACAGCCCACCGAAGCTATCGAAACCATGCCTACGAACCGTACACTTGGCCGGTCATCGGCCCGTCCAGCACGAGGGGTGCGAGCAGGCGCCTGCGGCTCGGGTGGACGAGGCGGTGGAACATGAGGTGGAGCATGCTGGCCGGCGAATGGCGTGGAGACTAGGCGCCGTAGCGCAGCCGGGTGGAGATGATCTGGCCTGTCATGAAGCGGCTCGCCGTGCTGGCCAGGAACACAACGATGTCCGCCACGTCCTCCGGCTTGCTGCAACTGCCGAGCACGTCGAGCTTCAGCTTCTCATCCCAGTTTGCGTTCCCTCCGCGCGCGAGCGGGGTGTCGGTCATGCCGGGATTGATGCCGTTCACCGTGACGCCGTGCTTCCCGAAGGCCAGTGCCATGCTCTTCACCAACGCGATCATGCCGCCCTTCGATGCGGCATAGTGCGCGAAGTCGGCAGCGCCGTGGACGCCGCGATCCGAGGTCATCAGGATCATCGTGCCCGACCCGCGCGCCACCATCGCGCGGCCCACATCGCGCGTGACGAAGAAGGTGCCGTCCAGGTTCACCCGCAGCACATGGCGCCACTGCTCGTCGGTCATCTCGAGATAGGGGTTCTTCGGGAAGATGCCCGCGGCGTGCAGCAGGATGTCCACCGCGCCCTCGGTCGCGAGCGTGCCCTCCACCAGCCGCGCGACCTGCACCGGATCGCCGATGTCGCCTGCGACATGCCGCGCCCGGCCGCCAGCCGTGACGATGCCGTCCGCAACGTCCCGCGCGCCATCGCCGTTCATGTCGAACACCACCACGCGCGCGCCCTCGCGCCCCAGGCGGAGCGCGGCGGCGCGGCCTATGCCCGAGGCGCCACCGGTGACCAGCGCCACCTTCCCTTCGACCGACACGTGCAAGTTCTCCTTCAGCTCGCCAGCCAGCCGCCATCCACGGCGATCGGCGTGCCCGTGATGTCCGCCGCCGCCTCGCCGCACAGGAAGACGGCCAGCGCCGCGACCCGCTCCGGCGCGACGAGCCGGCCGGAGGGCTGCTTGCCCACCATGAAGGCGCGCATCGTCTCCTCCTCGCTCGCACCCGATTGCGCGCGGCGCGTGGCGAGGGTGCGCCTGGTGTTCGGCGTGTCCACCGCGCCGGGGCAGAGCGCGTTGGCGGTGACGTTGAAGTCCAGCCCCTCCAGCGCCGCGACGCGCGTGAGGCCGACCAGGCCGTGCTTGGTGGCGCAGTAGTCGGCGCGCCGCGCCATGCCACGCAGCCCGTAGGTGGAGGCGAGATTGATGATGCGGCCGTAGCGCCGCTGCTTCATGCCCGCCATGGTCAGCCGCATCAGGTGGAAGGGCGCGGTCAGGTTCACCGCCAGCGCCTGCTCCCACTTCTCCGGCGGGTAGTCCTCGATGCTGTCCCAGTGGCGTGCCACGGCGTTGTTCACCAGGATGTCCACCGGGCCGAGGCTGCGTTCCGTCGCAGCCACGAGATCCACGATATCCGCCGGCTTCGTCAGGTCGGCGCCGTGATACTCCGCCGCAACGCCATGCTCCCGCAGCGTGGCGAGGCGTTCGGCGATGAGCCCCGCCTCGCCGAAGCCATTGAGCATGACGCGGGCGCCCTGGGCAGCCAGGGCGCCCGCGATGGCGAAGCCGATCCCGTCGAGCGAGCCGGTGACGAGGGCGGTTCGCCCGTGCAGCATGCGAGTCACTCGGCCTTGATGTTCGCAGCGCGCGCCACCTCGGCCCAGGTGCGCATGTCCTCCGCGATCAGCTCGCGGAAGCTTGCCGGCGTGCTGCTTCCGTCGATCGCATTTCCGGTAGGAAGGAAGCGCTCGCGGATCACCGGGCGGGCCAGCACCCTGTTCACTGCGGCCGCCACGCGCTCCGCGATCGGCAGCGGCGTGCCCTTCGGCGCCAGCAGGCCGTTGAAGTAGCTGGCCACCGCAAAGCCGGTGAGGCCCTGCTCCTCCAGCGTCGGCACATCCGGCAGCTGCGGCAGGCGCGAGCGGCCGGTCACGCCGAGCGCAACCACCTTACCCTCGCGGATCTGCGGCAGGCCCGTGGAGGAGTTCTGCACGCTGAACTGCACGCGGCCGGCGATCTGCTCGGCCATCGCCTGGGGCGAACCGCGGAAGGGCACGGCGGTGGCCTCGATGCCAGTGCGCACCCGGAAAAGCTCGGTGATGAAGTGCGAGGGCGCGCCGACACCGGCGGTGGCGTAGAACAGCTGACCGGGGCGCGCACGCGCATATTCGATCAGCTCGGGGGCTGTCTTCACGCCGAGCGAGGGATGCGCGACCAGGATGGAGGGCGTCCAGGCCACGTTGCATACCGGGACGAAGTCGGTGGGCTCGTAGGTCGTGCGCGTGCCCATGGCGGTGACCATGTTCAGCGCGGAGGAGGTGAACAGCAGCGTGTAGCCATCCGGCGCCGCGTTCGCGACCGCCTGGTTGCCGATCACGCCGGCCGCGCCGCCGCGATTGTCCACCACGATGGTCTGGCCGAGCTCCTCGCGAAGCGCGTCCATCATGATGCGCACCATCACGTCGATGCCGCTGCCCGGCGGCCAGGCGACGACGATGGTGACGGGGCGCGTCGGATAGCTCTGTGCAACTGCCGGCGATGAGAGCGCGCCTGCGGCCAGTGCCAGGCCGCCCAGTTGGCGGCGCGTGAATCGGTTCATGCTTTCCTCCCTTCCTTGTTGCGGCCTGCGCCTTCCGGCCGGCGGCCGCCCTGCCGATCTCAGCTGCTGCTGGACGCATCCTTCCGCATTTTGCTGGCAGCGGCACGCGCCGCATTCATGAGGTAGGCGACGTCGTTGCCGCCCATCAGGATGCGCGCACCCGCAGCCGCCATCTCCGCGATGGGCGGGCCGCCGGCACCGCCGGCAACCATGTGCTTGCCGTGCGCGCGCGCGGCGCGTGCGGCGGCGTGGTAGGCATCGGTGATGCGCGCATGCTTCACCTGGCCGGGGATGGCGAGCTCCGTACTGAGGTCCGAGGGGCCGATCATCAGCACGTCCACCCCGGGCACGGCGGCGATGGCGTCGGCGCGCAGGATGCCTTCCTCGGTCTCCAGCATGGCGAAGACCATCGTCGCCTCGTTCACCAGGCGGATCGCCTCCTCCGTCGGCAGCGAACGGTAACCCGTCATCGGGCCGAGCGCGGCGAGTGAGCGGCCGCCCGCAGGCGGGTATTTCACCGCGCGCACGGCTGCCATGGCCTCCTCCGGCGAGCCCACATGCGGAACAATGATGCCGAGCGCGCCGGCATCCAGCGCGATGGCGATGTCGGCCGGCGTGTTGGAGCGCACGCGCACCGCGGTGAACAGACCGGCGAGCAGCCCGGCGGAGCAGATGGCGGCGGTCTCCGCATCGCTGAAGGTGCCGTGCTCGCGATCCACGTAGAAGCCGTCGAAGCCTGCTTCCCGCACGATCATCGCCGCATCCGGCGTACGCAGCTGGCGCAGCGACATCAGCAGCACGGGCTCTCCGGCCGCGAGCTTTGCCTTCGCGGGGTTGATCATGCCGTCTGCTCCCGTTGCGACTTCGCCAGCGGATATCCGCGCGAGACGAAGCCCGCATCCGCCGTGATCACCGTGCCGGAGAGTGCCGAGGCGCGGTCCGAGGCGGCGAAGGTGACCACGTCGGCGATCTCCTCCGGCTGGATCAGCCGGCCGCGCGGCCAGTCGCCGAGCAACTCGCGCCAGCGTTCGGGATCACCGAGGGCCAGCTCCGCCTTGCGCCGCAGCGAGCGGCGGGCGCGGTCGGTCTCGACCCAGCCCGGATTGACGCCGAGCACGCGCACGCCGCGTTCGATGCTGCCGCTGCCGACGGTGCGCGTCATCGCCATCAGCGCGGCGTTGGCGGTGGAGCCTGCGGCATAGCCGTATTCCAGCTTCTCGCCGCCGATGCCGATGACGTTGATGATCACCCCGGCGCCGCGCGCGGCCATCCGCGCATACATGGCGCGTGTCATGGAGATGTAGCCGAAGACCTTGAGCTCCCAGCCCTCGCGCCAGGTCTCCTCGTCCACTTCCAGAATGTCGCCACGCGGGACGGCACCGGCGTTGTTCACCAGGATATCGCAGTCGCCGCAGGCCGCGACCAGCGCCGCCGGGGCGCCGCGTTGCGCGAGGTCGGCCTGATGCGTGAACACGCGCACGCCGTGGCGCGCGACGAGTTCATCGCGCGCAGCGGTCAGCGCCGCCGCATCGCGCGCGGCCAGGTGCAGGTGGCAGCCCTCTCGGGCGAGCGTCTCCGCGACGGCGCGGCCGATCCCGCGCGAGGCGCCGGTTACAAGCGCGATGCTGCCGGCAAGCCCGAGATCCATGTCTTCAGTTCCCGCGCGGCTGCATTTCGAGCAGGTCCACCCGGGCCCCCTCCGGCGCAGTGAGCGCGAAGAGGATGCCTTCTGCGACGTCCTCGGAGGTCAGCGGCGCATAGGGGCGCGCGGCGAGCGATTTCAGCACCGCCGGATGCGTGCTGGCATTGCGGATGCCGGTGTCCACCATGCCGGGCGCGACCTCGCTCACCTTGATGCCGGTGCCCTTCAGCTCCAGCCGAAAGCCCTTGGCGAAGGCGGCGAGCGCGTGCTTCGTCCCGGAATAGACGGTCGCGAACTGGTTGACATTGCGTGCCGCGCCGGAGGTCACGAAGACGATGTGGCCGCTGCCGCGCGCCGCCATGCGCTTCGCCATCTCCAGCGCGATGGCGAAGGCGGCGACGACGTTGGTGCGGAACATCGCCTCCACATCCTCCATCCGCGTCTCGAGCAGCGGCGCGTAGGTCAGGATGCCGGCATTGTTGACCAGGATCTCGGCCTGCGCCGAGGCTTCCCCGAGGCGTGCGACGAAGGCGGCGTCATTGAGGTCGCCCGCCAGCGCGGTCGCCTCGGCGCCCCTTTCGCGGCAAGCGACGACAACCTCGTCGAGCGCAGCCTGGTTGCGGCCGGTCAGCACCAGCCCGGCGCCTGCGCGGGCCATCGCCAGCGCTGTCGCGCGGCCGATGCCGGCACTCGCGCCCGTGATGAGCGCGACGCGCCCGGTCAGCGTGGCCATGCCTGCCGCCTCAGCCCTTCGTCTCGGGCATCTTCTCGATGTTGAAGGTGTCGTACTGCGCCGGCAGGATCACCTCCATGATCTCGTAGTCGTCGGAGTAGTCGAGGATCACGTGCTTGATGCCGGGCGGCTGGATCCAGCAGCTGCCCTCCCGCACCTCGCAGACGCCGTATCCCTCGAACTCGCACTTCGCAGTGCCCTTCAGCACATAGACCATGTGGAACAACACGTCGTGGAAGTGCGGGATGGAGACGTCCTTGGCGTTGAACGGCTTGGCGCGGCGGTTGACATGCACCTGCGCCAGCCCGCCGGTCGCCTCGGCGAAGCCCATGTCGCGCGAGGCGGCGTAGGAGCGCAGGCCGATGCCGGTCTTGAAGTCCTCGTCCTTGAGATGGCTGATGTGGAAGGTCTGCTTCGGCCAGCCGAGCCTTGCCGCCAGCGCCTCGGCGGGGTTGTAGTCTTTCTCGTCGAGGATGCGGTTCTTGCGATCCGCGAGATTCATGCCCTGCATGTCGTTCTCCTGTGGCAGGTTCGCGGCGGGCAGGCTGCCGGCCGCGCGGTTCGATCGTTCAGGCGGGCTTCACGCCCGCGTCGCGCACGACGCGCTTCCACTTCTCGACATCCGCGCGCAGGAAGCGCGCGAAATCGGCCGGCGTGCCGCCGCCCGGCTCGGCGCCGAGCTCGGTCATGCGCTGGCGGATCGCAGGCTGCTGCATCGCGGAGCCGGCAGCACTCGCCAGCCTGGCCAACGCGGCTTCCGGCGTGCGGCCCGGCGCCATGAGACCGACCCAGGAGGTCGCCTCGTAGCCCGGCAGCACCTCCGCGATTGCGGGCACCTCGGGCGCCAGGGGCGACCGCCGCGCGCTGGTCACGCCGAGCGCGCGGAGCGCCCCACGCTGTACGTGGGGCCATACGGTGGTCATGTTGTCGAACATCATGTTGACGCGGCCCGCGAGCAGGTCGGTGACCGCCGGTGCGCTGCCGCGATAGGGCACGTGCGTCATTTGGGTGTTCGTCATCAGCTTGAACAGCTCGCCCGCCAGATGGATGGAGGAGCCGATGCCGCTGCTGGCGAAGTTGAGCTGGTCGGGCCGTGCGCGCAGCAGGGCGATCAGCTCCTGCAGGTTCTGTGCGGGCACGTCGGGGTGCACCACCAGCATGTTCGGGAAGCTCGCCACCAGCAGCACCGGGGCGAAATCGTTGAGCGTGTCGTAGCCGACATCGGGGCGCACCGCGGGCAGCACGGAGTTCACGCTGGCGGTGCCCATCAGGATGGTGTGGCCGTCGGCGGTGGCGCGGGCCACGCTGGTGGCACCAATGGCGCCGGTGGCGCCGGCGCGGTTCTCCACGATGACCGGCTGGCCGAGGCTGCGCGCCATCGGCTCGGTCAGCAGCCGCGCCATCAGGTCGGTCGCGCCGCCGGGCGGAAAAGGGACGACGATCTGCACCTGGCGTGTCGGGAAGGCCTCCTGCGCGTCCGGCGCGGATGGCAACAGCGCCGCCAGCGGCGTGAGCAGCGCCGCGCGGCGCGGCAGCGAGCGGTTCATCGCGTTTCCCCCTCCAGGCCGAAATAGCGCTCGGCATTGCGGTGCAGGACTTTGGCGAGGATGTCCTGTTCGAAGCCCATGCGCTGCCAATCCTCGATGAGCTTGGCGTGGCGCAGCACCGGGAAGTCGCAGCCGAACATCACGCGGTCCTGCAGCCAGGTGGCGATCGCCTTGCGCAGTTCCGGGCTGTAGCGGCGCGGGCCCCAGCCATGCAGTTCGTAGGAGACATTCGGCTTGTGCAGCAGCACGGCCAGCATCTCGTCCTGCCAGGGCCAGGCCGGGCGCGCGGCGAGGATCTTCAGCTCGGGGTAGCGCGAGGCGACGTTGTCGATGTGCCGCGGATGGCCGTTGTCGAGCTGGATGCCGTCGCCGCCCGGCAGGCCCTGGCCGATGCCGGTGAGGCCGGTCAGGATCATCACCGGCGTGCCGGCGGCCTCGGCGGCCTGGTAGAACACGTCCCAGCGCGGATCGCTCGGCGGCACGCCGGTGACCTGGCCGTTGACGCAGAGCCCGACGAAGCCGGCGCCGGCACCCAGCGCGCGCTCGAATTCCTTGATCGATTCATAGGCGCGGCGCGGGTCGAACTGCAGCCAGTGGCCGGCGATGGCATCCGGCCGCCGGCGCGCGAGGCCGAAGGCGTAGTCGTGCTCCGCGCGCATCTGATCGATCGGCCAGAACTTGGGATAGGAGAGGTCGAGGATTGCGCGCGTGTCGTGGCGCACGAACTCGTCGCACATCTCGTCCTCGGTGAAGTACTCCACCTTGGTGCGCCAGATCGCTTCCTGCCGCGCCAGCGCCTCCGGCGTGCGGAACAGGTAGCCGCGCTTCGTGCCCCAGTGCGAATGGCAGTCCAGGATGCGCATGAAGCTTCCGGTCATGATGGCTTCCGCAGGTCGAGCAGGCGGCGGATCTTCGAGGTGCTGTCGAGGCCCGTCAGCGGCGCCAGGCTGCCGCGCGGCACCGCCTCCACCTCCAGCGTGACGGACAGCGCTTCCTTGAAGCGCCTGCGGAGATCGGCCGCGAAGGCCGCGTCGTCCACGCCGGCGTCGCGCGTCTCCGCGCGCACCGTCATGCGCTCGCCGGGCTCGACGACGCACAGGAACTCGCCGCTTGCGCGCGGATCGGCGGCGACCAGCGCGCCCACCGCCTCGGGGAAGACGTTCACGCCGCGCAACTTCACCATGCCGTCGGCGCGGCCGCGGATGCCGTCCAGCCGGCGATGCGTGGAGCCGCAGGCGCAGCGTCCGGGCATGAAGGCGGAGATGTCGTTGGTGTCGAAGCGGATCATCGGCGCGATGTGGCGGAACAGCGTGGTGACGATGACGCCGCCCTGCTCGCCGGGCGCGGCGGCGCGGCACGTGCCGCCCTCCTCGGTGCGCAGCACCTCCACGGCGAAGCAGTCCTCGAAGACATGCATGCCGCTGCGCTGCTCGCAGTCGCAGGCGACGGATCCGAACTCGTTCATGCCATAGGTGTCGTAGGCCGGCGCGCCCCACAGCGCCTCCAGCGCGCCGCGATCCTCCACTCCGAGATGGCTGATCAGGCCACGAACGCCGAACTCCCGCGGGTCCAGTCCCATCTCGTCACGCGCCACCAACGCGACGTGGCGCAGATAGGCGGGGAAGCCGATGAGATGCGTGGTGCACCAGGCGCGCATCAGCTCGATCTGCCGCCGTGTCGGCGTCTGCGATCCCGCGCCGGTCATGATCGGCACCGCGCCGGTGTATTTCTGGATGCCCTCGCGCATCAGCAGCCCGCCATTCGGTAGTCCGAGCGAGAGCATCACCTGCACGCGGTCGAAGGGCCGCACGCCCTGCATCCAAAGGCGGCGGCCGCTCGCGATGTTCATCACCTCCCGGTCGCGCGGCGCGAACATCATCGGCCGCGGCAGGCCGGTGGTGCCGCCCGAGGTCTGGAAGACCAGGGGGATCGGGTCGTCCGTGTCCGGGTCCACGCCCATGTAGTCGGGCCAGAGCGGCTCCCGCGCCAGGCTCTCGCGCATGTCGTGGACGGAGAAGGTCGGGATGCGCGGCAGGTGATCGAGGCTGGTGATGTCGCCCGGCTCCAGCCCGGCGGCGGACCAGCGGCGGCGGTAGAAGGGCACCTGCCAGGCGCGTGCGATCTGGCGGCGAAAGGCGGCGTCCTGGCGCGCGCGCAACTCGTCCGCCGACAGCCGCCACACCGTGTCGAAGAATTCCGGCGCGGGCGGAAATTCCTGGCACAGCGCGTCGAGGTCGATCGCCTCGTGGTAGCGCGGCGGCAGCCTCACTCTGTTTCCTCCGACCGCTGCCCTGGCCTTCACGAAGGGGCTTGGCGCGGCAAGTTGTTCTGTGTGTGCGGCTGGCGCACACTACGTGCGTGACACGAACGCTAGGGGCTCTCGCCTGGGATCGTCAAGTTACCGCGGGGTCGGGAAGGCGCCTTCGCGCGTAGGCGGGGTCACCGTGAGCCGGGCCTTCGGTGCCGCGCCGCGTAGCGCGAGAGGTGATGCTCGCCTGCAGCAGCCGCGTTGCGACGATCGTCCGGGCGCTGCCGTTCCAACTCCCCTGCGCCAGCGCGATTGCATCGAACACCACCAGCCCGATGGGCATGTAGAAGAACCCAGGCGCCGGTCATCCAGCATTGGCCGCCGGCGGGCGAGGCCGGCGGCGTGTTCAGCCCGATCTGCTGCACGACGGGCCGACCAGCGCTTCGAGACCGGTCAGTCCGGCGGCGTGGCTGACCCGCTTCTGCGCCTGCTGCGTGAGGTCAACCGGCTTGGCTCGGCGGCGACCCTGGCGCATTCCCTGGCGTTGGCGAGACCAGCAGGACTGGGGCCGGTGAACCCGTCCAGCCGTTTGCCGGCCGAGCAGGTGTCGGCATGATCCTCAATTCGGCGGGGAGTCCGGCCCATCTGTGGCGGACGGCCTGAGCGCTACCGACCTGAGCGCCACTAGGTGGACGGGCGCGGCGCCGCAGCGGCCGGGATGTCGTAGAGGCGCTGCGCGTTGTCGGAGAGGATCCGGTTCCGCACCGCTTCCTCCGATGCCCACTCCAGCAGCAGGTCCAGCAGGTCCCCGTCATTCGGCATCAGCCGGCCCTGCATGTTCACGTGCGGCCAGTCGGAGCCCCAGATCAACCGCTCCGGCGCATGTGCGATCAGCGCGCGCGCCATCGGCGCCACGGACGGATAGGGGAAATCCTCCTTCGTGCAGCGCATCGGGCCAGACAGCCGCACCCAGACCCGGCCGCTGTCGAGCATGCGCAGCATCGTGCGGAATGCAGGCTGGTCCACGCCGCCGGCCGCCGGCACCGCTCCGAAATGGTCGAGCACCACGGGTCCGGGCAGTGCCATGAGCCGGGAGGCGAACTCCTCCAGATCTGTCGGCGAGGGATAGAACTGCACCACCCAGCCAAGATCCGCCGCCATCGCGGCGCTGCGTTCCGATAGATGCGGCAGGTGCGCGCCGTGGTGCGGGCTGACGAAGCGAAGCCCGCGCACGCCGAGCCCGTGCAGCCGCGCCATCTCCGTCTGCGTCGTCTCCGGCCGCAGCAGCGCGACGCCTCGGAACCGGTCCGGGAAGCGCTGCAGCGTGTCTTCGAGGTGGCTCGTGTCCATCCCGTAGCCACCGCCGCTGACCACCACCGAGCAGGACAGGCCGAGCACGTCCTGCAGCGCGATGTTGGTCTCCGGCAGCGCATCCTCCGAGATGTACTTGCTGCCCGGATCGAACGGGAACCGCGCTGCCGGCCCGAACAGGTGCACCTGGCAGTCCACTGAGCCGGGCGGGCAGGTCAGGCGCGGCTTGCGCGGATCAGGATCGGGCGGCGGCGTGAGTGGCGGCATGTGGGCTGCCTCACTCGGCGCGGATGTTGGCGGCGCGGATCACCTCGCGCCATTGCGGCAACTCGCGCGCTATGATCGCGCGGAACTCCTCGGGCGTGTTGCCGACCGGCTCCACGCCGCGGGTGGAAAGCGCCTGCGCGACCTCCGGCATCCGCACCGCGCCCATGAAGGCCCGTGAGAGCTTCGCCACCGCCTCTGGCGGCGTGCCCGCGGGCGCCAACACGCCCATCCACAGGATGCCCTCGAAGCCGGGCAGGCCGAGCTCCGAGACCGTCGGAACGTCCGGCATCAGGGGCGAGCGCTGCGGGCTTGCGATCGCGAGCACGCGCAGCGCACCGGTCGCCATGTGCGGCGCCGAGCTAACATAGCTGTCGAGCTTCAGCTGCACGCGGCCGGCGATGGTGTCGGTCAGCGCCGGCGCCGCGCCGCGATAGGGCACGTGCAGCACCTGCAGGCCGAGCCGGTGCAGCAGCAGCTCCGTCACGACATGCGGATGCGTGCCGATGCCGGCGGAGGAGTAGCTGAGCTGGCCCGGATGGCTGCGCGCGTAGTCCACGAACTCCTGGAATGTCGTGAAGGGTGCGGAGCGCGGCGCGACCAGGATCTCGGGGATCTGCGCGACCAGCGAGATCGGCGTGAAGTCCTTCTCCGGATCGAAGCCACTGTTCGGGTTCAGGCTCGGGTTGACCGTGTGGTTCGGCGCGGTGAACAGCAGCGTGTAGCCATCCGCCCGCTCGCGCGCGACGCGCTGGGTGGCGATGTTGCCGCCGGCGCCTGGCAGGTTCTCCACGACGATGGAGGCATTGCCGCCCAGCAGTTCGGCGGCCTTCGCCGCGATCAGGCGCGCCGTTACGTCCACCGTGGCGCCGGGCGGGAAGGGAACGACGAGGCGGATCGGCCGGCTCGGGTAGTCGGACTGCGCGCTGGCGAAACGCGGCAGGGCGAGCGCACCGCTTGCCCCGAGCAGCAGGCGACGTGTCGTGCTGGGCATCATCGTGTCCTCCCTACGAGAAATACAGCCCGACCGGGGTCTCGGCGAAGATCCTGCGGCGGGGTTCGGCATCGGGTATGGCCTCGATCAGCCAGTCGATGGTCGAGCGGTAGCTGAACTGGCCTTCATGGCCGGCGAAGGGGCAGTCGCTGGCCCAGACCAGGCGCTCCGGCCCGGCTTCGCGCAGCAGGGCGCGGGCATGCTCCGTCGCATGCGGCCCAAGCCGATAGCCCGCCGAGAGCTTCACCCAGGTCCGCCCGCGCGCGATGGCCGCCAGCATCGCCTGGAAGCCCGGCCCGGCCACGCCTTCCTCCGCGCTGTGCCGGCCGATGTGGTCGATCACGATCTTCACGCCGCTCGCCTCGAGCGCCGGCAGCAGCGCCGGCAGCTTATGGCCCTCGACATGCAGGTGGACGTGCCAATCGAGGTCGCGCAGCCGGCGGAGGAAGCGGCGATAGTCGAACGACGTGAGATCGGGCAGGTCGGTGCGGTTGATGAAGGGCAGCCGGACGCCGACCACGCCGTCGCGCGCCATGCCTTCCAGTTCGTAGCGCCCGACGGCGGGGTCGAGGATCACCGTCCCCCGCAACCGCTTCGTACGCCGAAGGGACTCGATCGTGTAATCGTTGTAGTCGCCAAATGGGCTGGCCGCAGCGATGACGCCGAGCTGTACGCCATGCTCATCGAGCACCTTCAGGTATTGCTCCACGGTGAAGTCGTAGCCCAGCCGATGCCGTGGATTGGCAACCACCGGCATGTCGGCGGTCCAGATGTGGGCATGGCAATCGACGAGCGGCGTGTCCGACACGGCCGGCATCCCCCTACTGCTTCTGGATCCCCGCGCGCTCGATCACGTTCGCCCAGAGCGCGATGTCGTCGCGCAGCAATGCGCCCATTGCCTCCGGCGTGTTCGGCGCCGGCTCGACGCCGAGGTCGAGCAGCCGCGTGCGCACCGCCGGCTCGGCAACGATCTCGGCAATGTGGCGATTCAACAATGCGATCACCGGGCGCGGCGTGCGCGCCGGCGCGAACAGCGCATTCCAACCGGTGACGGCGTAGTCGGGAAGGCCGGCCTCGCGGATCGTCGGCACCGCTGGCAGGAACGCCGATCGGCGGAGGCCGGTGCTGGCAATCGGGCGAACCAGGCCCCCATCCAGCGCGCCGCGCGCGGCGGCGTAGGACTCGAAGGCAATCTGCGCGTCGCCGCGTTGCGCCGCGGTGAGCACCTCCGGCGTGGTGCGATAGGGCACCACGGTGGCGTCGAGACCGGCGGCAACCCGCAACCATTCGGCAGAGAGGTTCTGCGTGCTTCCCGGGCTGATCGTGGCGATGGCCAATCCGCTGCCGCCGGGCCGTCCTGCGGCGAGCACGTCCTGCAGGCTGCGCAGTGGCGAGCCGGCGGCGGTCAGCATCAGCAGATCAAAGGAGACCACCGCCGAGACCGGCGTGAAATCCGCGACCGGGTCGTAGGGCAGTGACCGGAACAGCGATCTGTTGATGGCGTTGCCGGTGCTGAGCACCATCAGCGTATGCCCGTCCGGCTCGGCCGAGGCGCCGATGCGCGCGGCGACGCTGCCGCCGGCGCCCGGCCGATTGTCCACCACCACCTGCTTGCCAAGCCGGCGCGAGAGTTGCTCTCCGACCAGGCGCATCGTCAGGTCGGCGAGCCCGCCGGCGCCGAAGCCGACGATGATGCGGATCGGCCCGCTGGGATAGGACTGGGCGCGCGCTGCGAGTGGGAGAGTGGCTGCGGCGGCGGCCAGGAGCGAACGGCGGGTCGCCGCCGTGGGGTTGCGAGCGTGTGGCATGGACGGCCTTTCCTCTCGCCGCGCCATCTTTGCGAGCGCGATCACCGCTCAACCCTGCGCGCGCCAGGCGAAGGCGGCAAGGGGTGTGGAAGCGCCCAGGGAGCGTGAGCGTCCCCCCGGGCTAGCCGTAGCGCCATGGTGAATCGTGCGCTGTGAGATCCGGAACGCCCCAGCCCGTCATGCCACTACCGTGCGGAGCCGGGCGGTGCGCGCCACCGCCTCGGCGAATGTCGCCGCGCCTACCCGAAATCAGTCGTCACCCCAGAGCGGCGTGGCCAGGTTGGCGCCGAAGACGAACAGGCCGAGCGGCAAGCGCGTCGCCGGCGCCTCAGCCCTCCGGCGTGGTGCGCCGGCGACGGCGCTGCATCAGCGGTGGCAGCGCCACCGAGGCGATCAGCAGCGCCAACAGCCCGATCGTGATCGGCCGCTCCAGCAGATACTCCGCCTGACCGCCGCTGATCTGCCAAGAATGCACCAGCTCCGCCTCCAGCAGCTTGCCGAGCAGCAGTCCCACCACGGCCGCCGGCACCGAATAGTCGTAGCGCTTCAGCACCCAGCCGAAGACGCCGAACACCAGCACCGTAACCGGCCCGCTGATGTCCCCCGAGAGGCCGTAGGCACCGAACACCGACAGCGCCAGCACGCTCGGCACCAGCACCCGAACCGGCACCAGCACCACCGCGCTCAGCAGGTGGATGATCCCCAGCCCGACCAGCGCCAGCAGGATCGCCTGCGCGAAATTGCCCAGGATGATCGCGTAGACGATATCCGTGTTCTCGGCGATGAAGCGCGGCCCGCCGGTGACGTTGTGCATGGAGAAGGCGGCCAGCAGGATCGCCGTGCCGCCGCCGCCCGGGATGCCGAGCGCCAGCAGGGTGACCATGGAGCCACCCTCGGAGGAGCTGTTCGCCGCCTCCGAAGCGACGACGCCCTTCGGATTGCCGCGCCCGAAACTCTCCGGATCGCGGTCGCTGCGCCGCGCATCGGCATAGGAGACCAGGTTGGAAACCGAGGAGCCCACCCCCGGCAGCGCCCCGATCAGCGACCCGATCAACGAGCCGCGCAGCACCACCGCCGGATAGCTGAAGCCGCCGAGGAAGCCGTCCAGGATGCGGCGGAAGCTGAGCTTCGGTGCCTCCTTCGCCTCCACGATGTAGCGGCGCCGCGCCATGTCCAGCAGCTCGGACACCGCGAACATGCCGAGGATCGCCGGCACCACCGGCACCCCGTCCAGCAGCTCCGTGATGCCGGCCGTGCCGCGCAGCACGCCGGCGGTGCTGAGCCCGATCGTGCCCAGCAGCACGCCGGCGAAGCCCGCGATCAGCCCGCGCAGCACGTTGCGCCCACGCAGCACCGCAATCAGCGTCAGGCCCCACAGGATGACCACCACCATCTCCGTCGGGCCGATCCGCAGCACCAGGTTGGAGATGCTGTCCACCAGCAGCAGCAGCAGCACGTAGCCGAAGGCCGTGCCGGCGACGGAGGCGCCGAGCGCATAGCCCAGCGCCTCGGAATGCAGGCCCTTGCGCGCCATCGGGTAGCCGTCGAAGCAGGTGGCCACCGCGGCGGATGTGCCTGGGATGTTGATCAGCACCGCCGGCACCGCGCAGCCGAAGCCCGCGCCGGTGAAGATCGCCGTCAGGAACAGCATCGCCGGCAGGAAATCCATGTAGAGCGTCAGCGGCAGGCAGATCGCCATCGCCATCGAGCCCTGCAGCCCCGGAACGGCGCCGAACACCAGCCCGATGATGAGGCCCGGGATCACCACCAGCCACGGCTCCCAGGAGCCGAACAGGATGCCGAGGGCGGAGGCAGCGGCGGCGGTGTCGATCATGGATAGGGCAGCAGCGCCGGCATGGGATAGGGGATCATCGCCTTGAAGGCCCAGGTGCAGAACACCGCGAAGGCCAGCGGATAGGCGACCAGGACCGCCGGATGCCGCTCGCCCTTCAGCGCCAGCGCCGCGGCGATGAAGAGGAAGGTGGCGAGGTCGAAGCCCGCCACCTCCGCCAGCACGACGAACAGCGTCAGCAGGACGAGGTACGCCGCCGTGTGCCAGGCCGGCGCATCATCGTCCGCCTTCAGCGGGCGCTCGATCGGCGGATCGCGCCCGGCGAGCGCCCGCACCAGCACCACCGCCAGAAGCGTCAGCGTCAGCACCGAGACCGCCGGCACCAGGATGAGGTTGGCGACGCTCTGCGAGGCCGCCACCGTGTCCCAGAGATAGAGGACGATACCCGCCGCGAGCATGCCGATCAGCGCGACATGCCCCCAGGCGACGGGATGGCGCGCTGTCATCCGCGCATCACGTCCGCGTATTCCTTGATGATCTCATGTGTCTGCATCACCGAACGCGTGGTGCGCTCCGGCCCGATCCATTCATGGTCCATCTTGTTGTTGCGGGCGAAGGTGCGGAACTCGGGGTCCTCCAGCGTCGCCTTGTAGGCGGCGGCCAGCTTCTCCCACCGGTCCGGGTGCTTCTGGCGGAAGCTTGCCCGCGTCACCAGGCCGCGCATCGTGCCGTTCACCACGGGGAGGGTGAGGTTCATCGGCTTCAGTGCCTCGTTGAGCACCGGCGCGCGCCAGCTTGCTGCAGGCTCCTCGCGCACCACCGCGATCGGGCGGACGAAGTCGCGGATGCTCTCGCTGCCTTCGCCGCCGATGACGATGAAGTCCACCTGGCCGCCGGCGATCGCCGTGCGCGACGCCCCGCCGCCGGCATAGGTGACGAGGTTCAGGTTCTCCTTCGGGATGCCGGCGCGGTCGAGCATCATCAGCGTGGTGATGTGGCCCGAGGACCCCTGCACAACGCTCGCGCGCACACGCTTCGGGTTCTCCCGGATCGCCGTCAGCAGGGAGGGCAGGTCCTGATACGGCTTGTCCTTGTGCACCGCGATCAGGTCCCAGTCGGTCCAGTGGGAGTTCACGTAGGCGAAATCCTCGAGCTTGAAGTTCGCTCGCCCGACGATGATCGCGGTGGAGAGATAGGGCGCCATCGGCGCGCCCAGCAGCGTGTGGCCGTCATCCGGCTGGTTCAGCACGTAGAGCGCACCGAGCGCAGTGCCCGCGCCCGGGCGGTTCACCACCGCCATCGGCTGGCCGAGATGCTTCGGCATGAACTGCGCCAGCCCGCGCATCGTCCGGTCCATGCTGCCGCCGACGTCGGAGTTCACGACGATGGTGACGGGCCGCGTCGGCCAGGCGCCCTGCGCCGCGCCCGTGCGCGCGGCCAGCAGTGCCGGCGCGGCGAGCGTGGCAGCGACGATTCCGCGGCGGGTGATGTTCGACATCGTCCTCTCCTCCCGTTTGGTCGTGGTTCAGTGCGCGGCCATGCGCGCCAGCGCGTAGAGCAGCACGCCGCCATGGCGGATCCACTCCACCTCGCGCAGCGTGTCCACGCGGCAGAGCAGCGGCACCTCCTGCGTGCTGCCGTCGCCGCGGGTGATGCGCAGCGTCACCGTCATGCGCGGCGCGAGCCCGGCCGAGATGCCGAGCAGGTCGAAGCGCTCGCTGCCGTCCAGGCCGAGCGTCCTCCGGTCGGTGCCCGGCGGGAACTGCAGCGGCAGCACGCCCATGCCCACCAGGTTCGAGCGGTGGATGCGCTCGAAGCTCTCGGCGATGATCGCGCTGATGCCGAGCAGCCGCGTGCCCTTCGCCGCCCAGTCGCGGGAGGAGCCGGTGCCGTATTCCTTGCCGGCGATCACCACCAGCGGCGTGCCCTCCTCGCGGTAGCGCTGCGCCGCTTCGTAGACGGTCATCCGATCGCCGGAGGGCGCATGGCGCGTGAAGCCGCCCTCCGTGCCCGGCAGCATCTCGTTGCGGATGCGCGGATTGGCGAAATGGCCGCGCAGCATGACGTCGTGGTTGACGCGGCGCGCGACGAAGGAATGGAAGTCGCGCTCCGCCACGCCCTGGCTGCGCAGGTACTCCGCGACGAGCCCCGCCTTCTGGATCTGCCCGGCCGGCGAGATGTGGTCCGTGGTGATGCTGTCGCCGAGCAGCAGCAGGGCACGCGCGGCGAGCACGTCGCCCGGGTCGCGCGGTGCCGCCATCTCGTCGAAGAAGGGGGGGCGCCGCAGATAGGTGCTGGCCGGGTCCCAGGCGAAGGTCGGCCCGCTGCCGCCGGGCAGCGCATGCCATTCGGGATCGCCGTTGAGGCTGTGGCCATAGCCGCGGCGGAAGGCATCCGCCGTCACCACGCGCGTCAGCGTCTCTGCCAGTTCCTGCGGATCGGGCCAGATGTCGCGCAGGTGAACCGGGTTGCCATCCCGGTCCTCGCCGAGCGGGTCGGCATCGAGGTCGCGCAGCACGCTGCCGGCGATCGCGCTCGCCACAACCAGCGCCGGGGAGCCGATATAGGCTGCGCGCACCTGCGGATGGATGCGGCCTTCGAAGTTCCGGTTGGAAGAGAGAACCGCCGCCGCCACCAGGTCGTCGCGCTCGATCGCCTCGGCCGCCGCCGGCAGCAGCGGGCCGGAGCCGCCGCCGCAGGTCATGCAGCCATAGCCGGTGATCTGGAAGCCGAGCTCATCCAGCGCGTCCTGCACGCCCGCATCGCGCAGGTACTCCGCGGCGACACGCGAGCCCGGCGAAAGCGAGGTCTTCACCCAGGGCCGCGCCCGCAGCCCCTTGCGCACCGCGTTCCGTGCCAGCAGCCCGGCGCCGAGCATGCCCGCCGGATTCGACGTGTTGGTGCAGGAGGTAATCGCCGCCAGCACGATGTCGCCATGCTGCAGCGGCCGGTTGCCGCCGCCCTGCGGCGCCGGCGTCTCCGCCGCGGCGGGGAAGGCCTCGCGCAGGCTGGCCGGCACGTCGGAGAGGCGTCGCCGATCCTGCGGCCGGCGTGGCCCCGCCATGGCCGGCGCCACCGCATCCAGGTCGATCTCCAGCTCGTCGGCGAAGACCACGCCGGCGCGGTCCATCCCCCACATGCCCTGCGCCTTCGCATAGGCCTCGGCCAGGGCGACATCCTCCGGCGCGCGGCCGGACTGGGCGAGGAAGCGGATGGTCTCCGCGTCGATGCCGAAGAAGCCCATGGTCGCACCGTACTCGGGCGCCATGTTGGAGATCGTCGCACGATCCGGCAGGGAGAGCGCGGCCGCGCCCGGCCCGTGATACTCGATCATCTTGCCGATCACGCCCTTGGCGCGCAGGCGCTGCGTGATCGCCAGCACCAGGTCGGTCGCCGTGACGCCCGGCCGGAGCCTACCCGTGAGTCGGCAACCGATCACCTCCGGCACCGGCATGAACAGCGGCTCGCCGAGCATGGCGGCACCTGCCTCGATGCCGCCGACGCCCCAGCCCAGCACGCCGAGCGCGTTGATCATCGGGGTGTGGCTGTCCATGCCGACCAGCGTGTCGGGGAAGGCGTGCAGGACGCCGCCGATCCCGGCGCTCCAGATCGGGCGGGAGAGGAATTCGAGGTTCACCTGATGCACGATGCCCGTGCCGGGCGGCAGCACGCGGAAATTGGCATAGGCCTGCTGCGCCCAGCGGATCAGCGCATAGCGTTCATGGTTGCGGCTGTATTCCAGCGCCAGGTTCCTGGCAAAGGCGTCGGCGCTGCCGGCGAAATCGGTGGTCACCGAATGGTCCACCACCAGGTCCACCGGGATCTGCGGGTTGACGCGCTGCGGATCGGCGCCGGCGCGCAGCATCGCATCACGCATCGCCGCCAGGTCGGCCAGCAGCGGCACGCCGGAACTGTCCGGCATCACCACCCGGACAGGGTGATAGGCGACCTCGTCGTCGAAGCGGCGCGTGTTCGGCCAAGCGGCAAGCGCGGCGATGTCAGCCGGCGTGACGGTCGCGTCGTCCTCATGCCGCAACAGGTTCTCGAGAAGGATCTTCAGCGAGACCGGCAGCCGTTCCACCGCGGCGCCGGGCGTGCCCGCCAACGCCGAGAGATCGTGGATAACGTAGCTGCGATTGCCGACGCGCAACTCACGCTGCGCCGAAAGGCGCCCTCGCGGCGTCCTGTCCATTGTGCCCGCGCTTCCTCCATCGGGCGCCGTCCAGCGCCAAAGTGTTGACAGCCTAAGCGTGTCGGCACCGATGCCGCAAGACAGTAAATGCTCCGGGCGGCTTGCACGCGCCGACGCAAAGTGTCTACATTTTCCGCGTGCACGGATTGCTCGAAACCGCACTGCACCGGCCGTCGCTGGTCGAGCTGCTGGTGGAGCGCCTGCAGGAAGCGATCCTGCGCGGCGAGCTCTCCGCCGGCGAGCGCCTGCGCGAGCAACCGCTGGCGCGCCGCTTCGGCGTCAGCCGCGGCCCGCTGCGCGAGGCGATCAGCCGGCTGGAGGGGCGCGGCCTGGTGCTGCGCGTGCCGCAGCAGGGCGCGCGGATCGCCTCCATCTCTTCGGACGAGCTGGAAGAGCTGCTGCTGATCCGCGAGGCGCTGGAGGGAACCGCCGCCCGGCTCGCCGCGGCGCGCATCACCGCCGGCGAGCTGGCGCAGCTGCACGCCATCCTGGACTACCAGCGCCGGAAGGAGAGTGCCGGCGCGATGCTCGACTACTACCAGGAACCACGCGATCTGGACTTCCACTACTGCCTCGCCCGCGCCAGCCGCAGCCGCCGGCTGATGGAGCTGCTGCATGGCGACCTGTTCTATCTGCTGCGCGTGCACCGCTATCGCGCCTCACAGGTGCCAGGCCGCGCGACGCGCAGCCTGGACGAGCATGCGGAGGTGCTGGCGGCGCTGGAGAAGCGGGACGGTGCGGCGGCGGAATCGCTGATGCGTGCCCACCTTGCCGCTGCGCGCGAGAGCATCCTGCGCGCCATGTCCGGGGCCGGACAGGGCGTATCTGCCGCCAGCACGGCGCGGACGAAGAAGACGATCAAGGGGAAGGAAGCCACGCATGCCGAACGCGCTGAACCTCGCGCTGAAGGCCGAGATGCGGCCGGGCGCCGGGCTGCTGATTCCGGGCGCCGCCAACGCGCTCGCCGCAAGGGTGATTGAGGAGGCGGGCTTCCGCGCCTTCCTCGTCACCGGCGCCGGCATCGCCAACACCTTCCTTGGCGTGCCCGATGTCGGCCTGGTCAGCGTGACCGAACTTGCCGAGCATGTCGCGGCCATGCGCGATGCCGTCAACCTGCCGATGATCGCCGACGGCGACACCGGCTTCGGCAACGCCGTGAATGTCGGCCGCACCGTGCGCCTGCTCGAACGTGCCGGCGCCAATGCGATGCAGCTGGAGGACCAGACCTTCCCGAAGAAGTGTGGCCACTTCGAAGGCAAGGACGTGATCCCCCGCGACGAGATGGTGCAGAAGATCAAGGCTGCCGTGGATGCGCGGCAGGACCAGGATTTCCAGATCCTGGCGCGCACAGACGCGCGCGCGGTGGAAGGCATGCAGGCCGCGCTGGATCGCGCCAACGCCTATCGGGAGGCCGGCGCCGACATGCTGTTCGTGGAGGCGCCGCGCTCGCTCGAGGAACTCGCCGCCATCCCGAAAGGTGCGCCCGGCGTGCACATCTGCAACATGGTGATCGGCGGCAAGACGCCGCTGCTGCCCGCGGCCGAGCTCGGCGCGATGGGCTACGCCGGTGTGGTCTACGCCAATGCGGCGCTGCAAGCCTCGCTGCTGGCGATGCAGCAGGTGCTCGGCCATATCCATCGCAACGGCTCCATCGCCGGCGTGGAGGACCGCATCATGATGTTCGAGGACCGCCAGCGCATGGTGCGCCACGACCACTACAAGGCGCTGGAGAAGCGCTACACGCTGCGGGACGGCTGAGCGATGGAGAGCTTCGACTTGGTGGTGGCCGGCTGCGGCGTGGCGGGCCTTTCCGCCGCCGTCTCCGCCGCCGAAGGGGGCGCGCGGGTGGTGGTGCTGGAGCGCGCGCCGCGCGAGGAGCGCGGCGGGCAGAGCCGCTACACCGAAGCCTATCTCCGGATGAAGAGCGAAACCGAGGTCAGCGACGACTTCGAGACGCATCTCGCAGAGAATGGCGGCGCACCGCATGCCGATCCCGACCTGGCGCAGGAAGTAACGCGCGCCCCGTCCGAGCGTGCCGCCCATGCGCGCGCCCTCTCGATGCTTGAGCCCGACTTCATCGGCACCTTCGCCGCCGAGGCAGGTCCGACCATCGCCTGGCTGAAGGGCATGGGCCTCCGATTCGACTTCCTGCCCACCCAGTTCCTGACGAAGTCGCAGCCGCGGCTATTGCCGGTCGGCGGTGGCGCCGCGCTGGTGGAGGCGCTCGCCGCGCGCGCCGAATCGCTCGGCGTCGCCTTCCGCTACGAGGCCACCGCGCTACGCCTGGTTCAGGACGAAGCGGGCCGCGTCACCGGCCTGGTGGTGCGCGAAGGTGGGCGCCAGCAACGCATCGCCGGCCAGGTCGTGCTCGCCTGCGGGGGCTTCGAGGGCAATGCGGAGATGCTGACGCGCTATCTGGGGCCGCGCTCGGTCTATCTCCGCACGGTCTGCAAGGGCGGGCTGTTCAACCGCGGCGAGGGCATCCGCATGGCGCTCGACATCGGCGCCGCGGCGTCCGGCGATTTCGGCAGCTTCCATGCGGAGCCGGTGGACCCGCGCTCCTCCATCGCGGAAGCCTCCGTCTTCATCTTCCCCTACGGCATCCTGGTGAACCGCGACGGCGAGCGCTTCACCGACGAGGCGCCCGGCACGGTGGATGCGTATTATGAACGGGTCACGCGCCGCATCCACGCACAGCAGGACGGCATCGCCTGGGTCGTGCTGGATGCGCGGCACATGCGCATCCCGAACTACCGTCTCGGCCTGCGCACCGACCAGCCGCCGATCGTCGGCGAAACCATCCTGGCGCTGGCCAACGCCATCGGCCTTCCGCCGGCGCGGCTGGCGGCGACGGTCGAGCGATTAAATGCCGCCTGCTGCCCGGGCGAGTGGCGGCCACTCGAACTGGACGGCCTGTCGACGGAAGCGCTCGATCCGCCCAAGTCGAACTGGGCGACGCCGCTGGTGGAGCCGCCCTTCCATGCCTATCCGATCGTCGCCTCCAACGTCTTCACCTTCGGCGGGCTGAAGGTGGATGCGCAGGCGCGCGTGCTGGACAGCGACGGTGCGCCGATCCCCGGCCTCTACGCCGCGGGGGAGATCCTCGGCACCTACTGGGGCAACTACACCGGCGCGACCAGCGTGCTGAAGGGCATGGTATTCGGCCGGATCGCCGGTGTGGATGCGGCGCGGCGGAGGCCGAACGCATGAGCAGCGCGCTGCCCCTGGAAGGCCGCGTGGCGCTGGTGACCGGTGCCGCCGGCGGCATCGGCAGCGCGACTGCGCGGGCACTCGCGGGGCGGGGCGCGAAGCTCGCGCTCGCAGATCGCATGCCGCCGGAGGGCGTGGTGGACGGCGCGCTGGCGATGGCCGTTGATGTCACGCGGGCGGACGACGTCAGCGCGATGGTGGCGCGGACGGTGGAGGCGTTCGGCGGGCTCGACATCCTGGTGAACGTCGCAGGCGTCGTTTCCACCGGTGCCGCGGCGACGCTGCCGGAAGCCGAGTGGGACCGCGTTCTCGACGTCAACCTGAAGGGCACCTTCCTCTGCTGCCAGGCGGCGATCCCGGCGATGCGCGCCAACCGCTACGGCCGCATCGTCAACATCGGCTCGATCGTCGGCAAGAATGGCGGCAATGCGCGCGCTTGGCTCGACCCCGCCGAGCAGGAGAAGGCCGGCAACATTGCCTATGGCGTCTCCAAGGCTGGCGTGCATACGCTGACCTTCTTCCTGGCGCGAGAACTCGCGGCCGACGGCATTACCGTCAACGCCGTCGCGCCCGGCCCGATCGCCTCCGCGATGACCACGAGCTTCCCGGCGAACCTGCAGGCGCTGATCCCGGTTGGCCGCATGGGCCGTGCCGAGGAAGTCGCCGCCGCCATCGCCTTCCTTGCCGGCCCTGACGCCGCCTTCATCACCGCCGAGGTGCTGGACGTGAATGGCGGCATGTGGGCCGACTGAACGGAGCAACCATGCGCATCTGGCATCACAGCTTCACCGTGCTCGAGAACCTGCCCGCCTATGCCGAGGGGCTCGCCGCGCACTTCGCGCGCGTCGCCGCGCCGGGTACCGAGGTGGTCATGCACGGCATGCACCAGGCGACCTATCAGACCGAGTATCCCGGCAACGATATCCAGTACTCGTACCTGCAGACGCTCCACAGCCAGCAATTCGTGCTCGGCGCGATCGAGGCGGAGGAGCAGGGCTACGACGCCTTCGCCGTCGCCACCCTGCCGGAACCCTCGCTGATGGAGTGCCGCAGCCTGGTGGACATCCCGGTGGTCGGCTACGGCGAGAGCGCGATGCTCGCCGCCTCCATGCTCGGCCAACGCATCGGCGTGCTGCTGTTCATCAACGAGATCATCGGCACGGTGGAGCGCAACGTGGATCGGATGGGCCTCTCCGCCCGCTTCATCGGCGCGCATCCCGTCGGCTTCGGCTTCCATGATGTGCTGGCCGCCTATGCCGGCGACTCGGCCCCGCTGCTGGAGCGCTTCCGCGCCTCGGCCCGGGCGCTGATCGCGCGCGGCGCGGACGTGATCATCCCCGGCGAGGCGCCGCTCTGCCTGCTTCTGGCGCGCAACGGCGTGAACCAGGTGGACGGCGTGCCGGTGGTGGATTCGCTCGCCGCCATCATCAAGACCGCGGAGATGATGGTCGGTCTCCGCCAGGTGACCGGCGTGGCGCCCTGCCGCCGCGGGTACTTCCAGGCGCAGCCGCCCCGCGCACGCGTGAAGGAGCTGCTGCGATTCTACGGCATCGCCGATTTGAACAAGAACGGAGGAACGAAAGCATGAAAAGGCGTCAGCTCATCGCCGCCGCGGCAGCGACGGTCCTGGCCGTACCGGCCGCCGCTCAGGGCGGCTTCCACACGCGCCAGCTTCGCATCGTGATCCCCTTCTCCGCCGGCGGCAGCACGGACATCCTGGCGCGCATTTGCGCCCAGCTGCTGACCGACCGCCTTGGCCAGACCGTGGTGGCGGAGAACGTCACCGGCGCCGGCGGCACCATCGGCGCGCAGCGCGTGCTGGAGGCACCGGCGGATGGCTACACGCTGCTGGCGGGCACGCCGGGCCCGATCACCATCAACCCGCAGCTGCGCCGCGTCTCCTATCAGCCGCTGCGCGACTTCGAGCCGGTGGCTTTCCTCGGGGGCAGCCCGGCCGTCGTGATCGTGCGCAAGGACAGCCCGATCCGCTCCATGCGCGAGCTGATCTCACAGGCGAAGGCCTCGCCCGGCAAGCTCAGCTATGCTTCGGCCGGCGTCGGTTCCTTCGCGCATCTCAGCGCAGAGCTGCTGAAGTGGCGCGCCGGCATCGATCTGACCCATGTGCCCTATCGCGGCACGGCGCCGGCGGCGACGGACCTGCTCGGCGGGCGCGTGGATTGCATGGTTGAGAATTATCCCTCCGTACAGTCCTACATCGGCTCCGGCGATGCGCGCGTGCTGGCGATCGGCACGGCGCGCCGTTCCACGCTGCTGCCGAACGTGCCGACCGTGGCCGAGGAGGGCGTGGGCAACTACGAATCCTTCTCCTGGTTCGGCCTGCTGATGCGCGCCGGTTCACCGGCCGCGGCGATCAACACCGTCAACGCCGCCATCAACGATGCGGTGCGCTCGCCGGAGCTCGGGCAGCGGCTGGCGCAGCTCGGGGTCGAGCCGGTCGGCGGCCCGCCGGCGGAGTTCCGGCGCTTTCTCGAAGCCAAGACACAGGAAACCGGCGAGCTGATCCGCACTGCGCGCATCACTGTCGAATAGGGAAGATCACATGCGCTCCATCTATCTCGTTCTGGACATGGAGAACGACCTGATCGCGGAGGACGGGCCCAACGGCAAGGGGCCCCTCGGCGAGCAGGTTCGCTCCCGCGGCATCATTCCGCGCACCGCCAACGCCATCGCCAAGGCGCGCGCGGCGGGCGTGCCGATCGGCTATGTCCGCGTCGGCTTCTCGCCCGACTACCGGGAGGCGCCGGACACCTCGGTCATCTTCAGCGGCGCGAAGCAGCACGGCCTTTTCAAGCTGGGCAGCTGGGGCACCGAGGTGCACAAGGACCTCGCGCCGCAGGCCGGCGACTTCGACATCGTCAAGCATCGCGTCAGCCCCTTCTGGGCGACCAACCTGGAAGCCATCCTGCGCGCGCACCGAATCGAGCGCATCTTCTGCTCCGGCGTCTCGACCGTGGCGGTGGTGCAGGGCACGGTGCGGGATGCGCATGACCGCGACTATGTCTGCGTGGTGCTGGAGGATTGCTGCGCCTCGGCGAACGCCGAGGACCATGCGGCGGGCATCCGCGCATTGCAGCGCTTCGCAAGCTTCACCACCTCCGAGGAGGTGGACTTCTCGGCCTGAATGCCGCAGGAAAGCGGCACAACGAGGGAGGAAACCAACATGACCAGGAGAATCGCGCGCCGTCCGCTGATCGCCGGCCTGCTCGCCGGCGTTGCGGCGCCGCGCATCGCATCCGCGCAGCAGATCGCGGGCGGACGCAACATCCGCATCGTCGTGCCCTTCGGCGCCGGCGGTGCGGTGGATATCGTCGGTCGCCTGGTCGCGCAGGAACTGCAGGGCCGGCTCGGCCAGACCGTGGTCGTGGAGAATCGCACCGGCGGTGGCGCGAACATCGCGATGGAGCATGTCGTGCGCGCCACGCCCGATGGCACGACGCTGCTGATGGGCTCGCCCTCGGCCGTGACCAACCGCCACCTCTACAAGAACCTGAACTACGATCCGTCGCAGCTCGCGCCGGTCTTCCTGGTGGGCGAGATCCCCTCCGCGATGGTCTCCGCGCCGGGCTTCGAGGCGGTGGACGGCGCAGATTTCGTCGCGAAAGCGCGCGCCCGGCCCGGCCACTACACCTTCGGCTCCGGCGGCTCCGGAACCACCGAGCATCTGGCAGGCGAGTTGCTGAAGCTGCGCGCCGGGCTCGACCTTGTCCACGTACCCTATCGCGGCGGCGCGGCGGCGATGACGGACATCGCGGCGGGTCGCGTCTCGATGATGTTCACCAACCTGGCGCAGGCGCTGCCGCTGATCGAGGGCGGGCAGTTGAAGGCGCTCGGCGTCGCCGACAGCGTGCGTCACCCGGCACTGCCAGACGTCAAGACGTTCGCCGAGATGGGCGTGCAGGATCTCAACGTGACGGTCTGGTGGGGCCTGATGGGCCCGCCCGGCATGCCGGGCGAGGTGGTGCAGCGCATCAACACCGTGCTCAACCAGGCGCTGAACGAGCCGGCCATGCGGGAGGCGTTGACGCGGATGCGCGCCAAGCCGATCGGCGGCACCGTCGAGAGCTTCGCGCAGCGCCTGGCCGCGGATGATCGCGCCTGGGGCGAGGTGATCCGCGGCGCCAACATCACGGTGAACTGACGCCATGCGCCTCTGGTACCAGTCGCTGACGCGGCCCGATGCCTGGCCGGCCTACCAGGCGGCGCTGCGCCGCGTCCTGGACACGGCCTGCGATCCCGGCACCTCCTACGAGGTGCACGGGATCGAGCAGCGGGGGGGCGTCGGCGACCAGTACCGGCGCCTCGAATTCATCGAGACGATCGAGGTGCTGGACAACGTGGCACGCGCCGAGGCGGAGGGCTTCGACGCCGTGCTGCTCGGCAACATCGCCGATCCCGGGCTGCGCGTGGCGCGGGAGATGGCACGCGTCCCCGTGCTCGGCCTGTGCGAGACGGCGCTGTTCACGGCCTGCCAGATGGGGCTGACGGTGGGCCTCGTCGTCTCCAACGACAAGCACCACGGGCGCGTGCTGGAGAATGTCGCGCTCTACGGCCTGACATCGCGCGTGGTGACGGTGGAGCGGATGCAGGTGGACCGCCTAGTCGATCTCGACACCGCCTTCTCGCCCGGGCCGGTTCGGGATCGCATCCTCGGCCAGTTCCATGTGGCGGCCGAGGCCTGTGTCGCGCGCGGCGCGGAGGTGGTGATCCCCGCAGTCGGCGTGATGATGGTGCTGCTGCAGGATTCCGGCGTGCACGAGACGGCGAAGCAGACGCCGATCCTGTGCGGCCCCTTGGCACTCGTGCAGGCGGGCCAGATGGCGGTGAAGCTCAGCCGGTTGATGGGTGGGCGCTTCGCGAGCCGACGCGGCGCCTATGCCCAGCCGCCATCCGACCAGATCGCCGAGTTGCGGCGCTACTACGGCCCGGTCTATCCGGCCGTGAAGGAGGGGTGAGCGGCGCCATCGCGCCGCTCATCGTCAGTCGCTCCGAAGCCCGGCGGCCCGCACGGCCTGGCGCCAGCGTTCCAGGTCCTCCTGGGCAGGATGCACCGGCCGGCGGCGTCATGAGAGCTGTGCGCGGGTCTGCTGAGTATGCGGGTGTCGCGGCGATGCGGCGGCCTCGGGCCGAGCGCACGACGATGCACGCTGATTTCGCTGTCCTGTCGTGCCGCTGGGCAGCGGCCCGGACAGCCTCGTCCCGCATCAGGCGCCCGCGGTTCGCAGCAGCGTAGCCGTGCGCCGGAGGTTGTAGGCCATGGCGGCGAGGCGGACCTGCGGCCGCGTCCGTCGAAACCAGCGTCATCGTGCTGCGAAGCGCTTGCTGGGCTGCCGACCGGCAGGGCAGAGGGGCTGCTGACCCACTTGAGTTCCGTCCGGTGCGCCCGTCGGGCAGATTTGCGACTGAGTGCCTTTTTTATTATATTGCATTGCGGGAAGGAGAGCGCGGGAGAAACCAATGGCGGCACGGGGTTCGACGCCGGCAGCAGTCCTTGATGGCGTCGCCCGGCGCGCATGATGCTGCGCTTGGCTGCCTGCAATGTGCCGGCAGGCGCCGCCGCTGCGCGTGTTCGCGCGGCACCGCGATGGTGGGGTGGCACAACGCGCCGGGGCCGGCACAGCCCGGCCACTCTCCTGGCTTACGGACTTCGCTCGCGCGAATGGCGGAGTTGGGGCAGGCCATCCGCTTCGCCTCCGCCCGGCGCCACTCCTGAAGCGTCCACAAACCATGCCCGTTCCCCGGCGAGCGTCATCACACAGCAAACGGAACCTCGCACGCCATGCATCGCCGCACGCTGTTGAGGGCTGCCGCCACCCTCCCCCTTCTGGGTGCGCCGGCGCCGATCCAAGCCCAGCGCGGCGCGGACCCGCGGGTGCTGCGCTTCGTGCCGCAGGCCAACCTCACCTCGCTCGACCCGATCTGGACGACCGCGACGGTGACCCACAACCACGCACTCGCCGTCTACGATACGCTCTACTCGGTGGACAGCCGCTTCCGTCCGCGGCCGCAGATGGCGGAAGGCCACACCGTCTCCGATGACGGACTGACCTGGCGCATCCGGCTGCGGGAAGGCCTCCGCTTCCACGACGGCGAACCCGTCCGCGCACAGGACTGCGCGGCCAGCCTTTCGCGCTGGGCACGGCGCGACAACTTCGGCCAGATCCTCGACGCGCGCGTGGAACGCTGGGGCGTGGCGGACGACCGGGTCATTGAGATTCGCCTCACGCGCCGCTTTCCCGCCATGCTCGATGCGCTGGGCAAGAGCTTCGCCCAGGTCCCCTTCATCATGCCGGAACGCATTGCCCGCACCGATCCGAGCACGCAGATCACCGAGGTGGTGGGCAGCGGCCCGTACCGCTTCCTGCGCGACGAATTCGTCTCTGGCAGCCGCGCCGCCTACGCGAAGTTCGACCGGTACCTGCCGCGCCCTGAGCAGCCCGAATGGGGCACGGGCGGCAAGGTGGCGCATTTCCAGCGAATCGAATGGCACGTCATCCCCGATCCCGCGACCGCGAGTGCAGCCTTGCAGGCGGGCGAGGTGGACTGGTGGGAACAGCCGCTTCCGGACCTGGTGCCCACGCTGGCCCGTCACCGTGGCATCGAGACGTTGATCGCGGATCCCATCGGCCTCACGGCATTCCTTCGCTTCAATCATCTCCATGCGCCCTTCAGCGACCTGCGCGCACGGCAGGCGGTGGCTGCCGCAGTGAGCCAGGAGGATTACATGCAGGCGATCAACGGCCCGGACCGGTCGTTGTGGGAGACGTGCTTCTCGCTCTTCCCCTGCGGCACCGAGTACGCGACCGCTGCCGGCGCTGAGCACCTGCAAGGACCGCGGGACCTCGACCGCGCTCGAGCCTTGATAGCCGAGGCGGGGCTGGCCGGCGCGCGTGCCGTGGTGATCAATCCGACCGATTTCGCGATCATCCGCTCGATGAGCGAGATCACCGCCGACGTGCTGCGCCGCCTGGGCCTGAACGCGGAACTCGCCAGCAGCGACTGGGGCACCGTCGTGCAGCGCCGCGCGAGCCGGCAGCCGCCGGAGCGCGGCGGCTGGAGCGTGTTCCACTCCTTCGGGCAGGCCGGGAACTTCCTCAACCCGGCCGCGAATCTGCTGACACGCGGCCAGGGCGCCCAGGGCTGGTTCGGCTGGTATGCCAGCACCGAAGTGGAAAGGCTGACGGACGAATGGCTCGACGCGCCGGACACCGAGGCGCGGCAGGTGATCGCGACCGAGATTGGGCGCGTGGCAAACAGCGAGGTGGCAACCATCCCGCTCGGGCGCTTCTTCATGCGCACCGCCTTCCGTCGCACGCTTGGGGGCGTGATGCCTGGCACGGCACCGTATTTCTGGAACGTGCGGCGGAACGCCTGATACGCTGATCCAACGCGAAGGCTCACCGGCGAACTGTCGCGCGGACCGGTGTCGCGGCGGGCGAAGTCTCGCCGGCCATGGTCGCTATGCAGGCTTCGGACGCGGAGGCCGGCGCTGCGCGTTCCGCCGTCGCGCCCATGCCGCCCACCACCGCGGCAAGGGCCCGGCACAGCGCCGCGAGGCGCGAGGGCGCATCCTCCTGCACCGGAAGCGGCTCCCCGAGGGCGAAGGCGGGCTCTCCGTCGGCGATCGCGACCGCCGCGGCGTAGCGCGGCCCGTTCGCACCGAGCAGGTCTGCCGCCGGCTCGCGGACCACGTCCAGCATCGCCTTGCCGCCCGGTCCGTAGCCGATGGCCACCACCATGCCCCCGCCCATCGTACGCGTCATGGCATCGAGGGCGCCGATCGCACCGGCGATGATGCCGTCCTGCGCGGCTGGCGTGGTGTCGCAGCGCACCGGCACGAGCTCGAGCACCGCCGCGTGCTCGGACAGCAGTGCCGAGATCAGTACGTCGCGCACGGCGTCGTGTGTCTGTCCGACCGTCATCAGGACCACGGCGCCGTCGCCCGCCCGCCAGGATGACGGCAGGCTGAGCAGCATGCCGGCGCGGCACGGCTGCAAGACGCCTGAGGTGACCTCAAGATTCTGGTAGGTCGTGTACTCGTCGGCGAGAGCGGGAGGCACCAGAAGGCTCGTGGCGAGTAACGCCGCGGCAATATGGGACGGCATCATCGAAGTCCTCCTATGATCGGCCGGCAGCGTTTGCCGCCGTCTTCCCGGGCCATCGACCTTCCCGGACAGTCCGCCGGCGGCCGCTTCATGGTTCGTGTGACACGCATCCAGCGCGCCCGACGCCCGGGCCGATGACTGCGGAGCCCGCGAGACGCGCCCGACCCCGGCGAGCAGTGCGCTACCCACCGCGCCCGCCACCGCCACCCCGAGCACCGCGCTCATATGTCCCGCCATGGCTGCGATGCCGAAGGTCAGCAGCGGCGGCGCGGCGAGCAGCGCGATGCCGCGGCTGGTGTAGAGCACGCCGAGCACCCCACCGACCGAGCGCACGCCGAAGCTGTCAGCCGTGAAGGCCGGCAGCAGTGCGACGAATCCCCCCTGCAGCGCGCCGAAGGCCAGCGCGAAGGCCTGCAGTTCCGGCTCCGTCGTCGCGAAGGCCCAGAGCAGCATCGACGCCGCCATCCCCGAGCAGCAAGCGAGGAACACCCTCCGCCTGCCCAGCACATCCGCCAGCGCCGCGAGCAGGAAGCGCCCCGCGATGGTGCCGAGCCCGATCAGGCCGAGCAGCGCCAGCGCGTCATGCCGGCCGAGCCCGATGTCGCGCGCCGTGCCGACCAGCACCGCGTGCGGCAGCACCGCGGGCAGCGAGACGAGCAGCGTGCCCGCATAGGCCAGGGCGAAGGTGCGCCCGAGGACGAGCCGCGGCGGCGCCGGCCGCGCGCCCTCCGGCGACGCGCCTTCCCGTTGGAAGCCCGACGCGGGCGGCAGCAGGAGCGCGCCTGCCAGCCCCACCACGGCGCACGCTGCGCCGCAGACCACGAAGGCGACGCGCCAGTCGCCGACGGCCGCCAGCATCTCGGCCGCCGGCGGCACCAACGCAGTGCCGATGCCGATACCGCTGACGGCGGTACCGGAAGCCAAGCCGCGATGCACGTCGAAGCTGCGCTGCACTGCCGCCAGGGCGGGGACATAGGCGAAGCCGACGCCGAGGCCGACGAGCAGGCCGTATCCGACATAGACCTCGATCAGGCTCTGCGCCGAGGCCGCGACCATCAGCCCGAGCCCGACCAGCAGCATCCCCATCGCCGCCAGCACCCGCGCACCGATGCGGTCCGCGAGCGGCCCGCTCAACGCGCTGACGAAGAAGCAGGTCCCACCGCTGAGCGCGTAGACGACGGAGACCGAGGCGCGCTCCGCCCCGAAGGTCTCGCCGATCTCGTCGGCAAAGGCAGCATAGGAGTAGATCGCGCCGTAGCCGACCATCAGCACCAGGAAGGCACCGGCGACGACCAGCCAACCGCGGAACGGCACCGCGCGCGGCACCGGCGACACCAGGGGCTGGACGAGCGTGGTCACCGGTTTCGCGAGGCGGCGGGCCAGACGTGCGCCACGGGCGCGGCTCATCTCAGGCCCAGCCGGTGCCGCAGCCGGGCGAGGCGGCCTCGGCGGTCAGCAGCGTAACCGTGCGGTCGGGGGATGGGTTCGCGTTCGGGCGCGATACGGTGTCTCGGGCGATTGCTCGCACAGGTAACGTCCTCTGATGTCGGTCCAACCTCGCACGCCTGGACGCACCGAGGAGACATGAGGGACCGACCAAAGAAGCTTTCCTGCCGGATCTGTCCCAGCCCTGCGGAATTCGTCTACTGTGCCGCCTGCCGCCATTGTGTCGCCGCGCCCAAGGAGGGGTGCTGCCATGTCAGTCCCTGCGCTTCCACCCGATGCTGCCCGGCTCATGATGTTCAACGTCGTCCATGCAAGCGACCCGGCGGAGCTCGATAGCCGGTCGCGCGTGAGCGATCGCCTTCCGGGATCGAGCCGCAATTACCGGTACCATCTGCGGGACCGCGCGCTCTGGCGCATGCGCTTCGACAGCCCGATCTTCAGCGTCGCGATCCGCAGCGCCGGTCCCATCCTGGCGAGTCACGGCGAGAGCCGCTTCGCGACGGAAGTGTCGATGGAAGGCGACGAAAGCGACGTCTTCGGCTTCACCACGCCGCTGCGGGGCGACATGACATTGATCCAGCGCGGCAATCCGACAACTGCGACCTCGTCCCGCGGCCTCGCCTACCGTCTCGGCCGCGATACGCGCCTGGTGACCAGCGATGACAGCGTGCGCACCAACGTCTTCCTCAAGGTCACGGCGGTCCAGGAGGCGCTCGAGCACATGCTCGACAAGCGCCTCCACAAGCCGCTCGAGTTCCGACCTTCCCTGGATTGGAGCTGCGGGCTGGCGGCCAGCCTGAAGTTCCAGCTCGACTTCGTGATACGTGAATTCGAGCGACCGGACGGCATCGCCGGCAACGCCGTCGCACTCGCCTCGATGACCGACCTGCTGATGGCACTGATCCTGCGCGGTGCGCCCCACAACTACGCCGATCAACTGGAGCTCGGACCAAGCCCCGCCGTGCCGGCCTATGTCCAGCGCGCGGAGGAGTTCATGCGCGTGCACTGCGCGTCCCCGATCCGTCTATCCGATGTTGCCGCCGCAGCGGGATGCAGCGTCCGGACCCTGGGCTCCGTGTTCCAGCGCTTCCGCGGCCGGACCCCGCTGGCAGCGCTGCATGCGTTCCGGCTGGAGCAGGTTCATGCCGAGCTGAGCAGCGGCGCGAGCGGTGCCCCGATCGGTGTGGTCGCGCGCCGCTACGGCTTCACCAACGCATCCCGCTTCGTCGCTGCGTTTCGCCGCCGGTTCGCCGAAAGCCCATTGGACGTCGTGCGACGCGCGTCGCGGCTCTAGCCCTGCGTCCTTCCACTCGGCGTCCGACGATGTCGCCCGCCAACAGCACCACCGGAGTGGCCGGCTCAGGTCGGCCGACTTCGTCCGGACCGCCGGCCGCAAGTCGGATGACGGTCTCGGTTCCGGCGGCGCCAGGCCGTGGAGACCAGGAGGGCGTTCATGCCCTGGATTCCGGAGCCTCCAGGTCGCACGGTGAACTCGATCCGGTCAGTGCGATCCTCGAAGTTATAGATCCAGTCCACGCCCCAGCCTGTCGCCGCGCAGGTGAATACGTCACGGCCAGCGTCGCCCCACATCTGGTCGTCTACGCCGCCTTCATCATCGACGTCTTCGCCCGCCGTATCGTCGGCTGGCGGGTGTCGCGGACGGCGCATGCCGGGTTCGCCCTCGATGCTCTCGAGCAGGCGCTGCATGACCGCCGTCCGGCGAAGGGCGGCCTGGCCCACTACAGCGACAAGGGGCCGTAGTACGTGTCCATTCGACACGCGGAACGGCTCCTGAAAGCCGCGATCGAGCCCTCCGCCGGCAGCGTCGGCGATTCCTACGACAACGCGCTCGCCGAGACCGTCATCGGCTTCTTCAAGACCGAGGTGATCCGACGCCGCAGGCCGTGGCGCACCATGGAGGCCGTCGTGTTCGTCATTCAAGCCAACAGGCCTCCGGCAAAGCCGGGGCGGTTCAGAAGGTGCTACTGGTGGTGCGCAACATGTTCGGCGCGAGCGAGGCCGCCGGGCGGCCGTCGCGCAGGGGGGCAGCCGCGCAGCGGGGGATGGGGGTGGCCCGCCGGGTTGCGCCGGCTGGAGTCCGGGATCTCTGCGTGGCGTGATCAGGCGCCGCCGCGGGTCGCCTGCTCGAGCTCGGCACGCAGCGCCTCCGGCCGGTGCAGTACGAGCGCGCCGCGCTGCACGGTGAGGAGGCCCTCCCTCGCCAGCTTTGCGACCTCGCGCGAGACGGTCTCCCGCCGCAGGCTGAGGCGGGCGGCGAGCTCATGCTGTGGTGGCGGGGGACTGATGCGCGCCTCCCCGCCCGGACGCGCGGCGGAGAGCCGCAGCAGCTCCGCCACGATGCGCTGCCGGGCGGAGAAGGCGGCGGCCTCGAGCCTGAGCTGGTCCTTCGCGCGCACGCGGGCAGCGAGAAGGCGCAGCAGATGGAGCCCGGCCGTCGGATTGTGCAGGACGAGATCGAGGAAGACCGGTCCCCGCACACTGCACAGCTGCGCGCGCGACAGCGCGGTGACGCTGGCTGAGCGGGAGATGCCATCGATAGCAGCAAGTTCGCCGAACAAGGCACCGGCGCCCAGATCGTTGAGGATCAACTCCTGACCGCCGGCGCTGCGCAGCACGACGCGCACCGCACCCGCGGTCACGAAATACACCTCGGCCGAGGCATCACCGGTGTCCACCACCAGCTCGCCCGGCGCCAGGGCCCGCCAACGTGCCTGCTCGGCCACCCGGCACAGGGCCGGCTCCGGAAGGCCGGCCAGGAGGGGTTGCCGCCGGAGCGCCTCGACCCTCTGCTGCGGATCGGCTGGCGCCTGAAGTGCGCCGCTCATGTCACCTCCCCTGCCGCAGCTCCCGCCGAGGCGGCATGCGGCATTCGTCGGCACCGAGGTGCCCGGTGCGCCGCGCAGCGGCGACCGGGCACTTCGGCCAGCATCGCATCAACGGCCCGCAGCGGCTGCATTCCCCGCGGACTGAACCACCCAGGCCTCCGGGGCGGGCACCCAGACGATCTCCAGGTTCTCGCCGGTGCCTTGCAGCGTGGGGACCATGCCGATCGGCGGTCGCTGCACATAGGTGGAGTCGGCATAGTGCAGGTCGACGTTCTCGCCGGATCCGGTTGCCACGACATGGCCGCCGCCGACGATGTTTCCGCGCGGCTTCGGCCCGTAGTCCACCGAGAGGTTCTCGCCGCTGCCCACGAGGCGCGGGTACTCGTTCGGGTCGCCGGCGGCGGCCGGCTGGACGAAGAGCGGCCCGACGAGTGCGGCGGCAGCGATCGTGTTGAGGATGGCACGCATGGCTTCGGGGTCCTCCCGTTCGGCTCGGGGCCCAATGCCCCGGCCGTAACAGGAGCCTAGGTCCGGCGGGCAGGCCGCTTCTGTGACCGGCCTCACAGTCCGGATGCATCCGGCGCATCCGGCTGGTCGGGGCCAAGCGGCCGCGAGGGCTCGACGAACAGGACCGACGGGCTCGCCGCGATTGCCGGAAGCAGGCCGGCAGCCACGCGCACCGCCACGACGCCGGTGTGCCGCCCGCCGAGCCGCAGGCCGAGCTGCTCGAGATCCTCCGCCGGGCCGCGCAGCAGCAGGAGCAGCGAAAGCTCCCGCCCCTTCTCCGCGGTTGGGGGCAGGAGGAAACGTTGCAGCGCGGGATGCAGCTTGCGCCGCTGTGCGCCGTTTGCCTCGGTCGGCGTGGGACCGTCGTCGCGCCCGCGCGAGACCACCAGCGTGAGGCCGCCGACCCTGCGGCCCGCCGAGAGCTGGACGACATGGATGCTGCCGCGCGCCTGCGCCGCGCGCGCGCCCCTCAGCTGCACCGAGGCGGGCAGCGTCGCGGCCCTGCCGATGCGGAGCCTCGGGACCACCAGCCGGCCGCCATCGGCGATGGCCAGCGTCGCCATGCCGTCCGCGAGCCACAGCCGTTCGGCGCCGCGGATGCCCGTGCGGTCGGCGAGCTGCGAGGCGGCCAGGGAGAGGCGCAGCGCGGCGAGGGGATGCGCCGGCATCTCCGCCGCGCGGCCGCGCCGCGCGCCGGCGAGTTCGGCGTCGCGCCAGGGCAGCGCCTCCACCGGCAGGCGGAGCACCATGGTGGCGCCAAGCCTCTCCGGCTCCACGATCAAGGCGTTGGGCTCCTCGCCGCCGCGCAGGTGGAAGCTCATTCCCGGCTCACGCCCGGCGATCCTCATGGCAGCACCAGCACGTTGCGCAGGCCGATGTTGTTGCTGGCGGTGACGACGGCGAAGCCGCCGGCCGCAAGGTTGGACGGATCGGCATCCTGCTCCAGGCGCGCCAGCAGGCAGAAATGGCTGTCGCCGGCGAGGCCGCTCCCGGGCGCCGGCGGCGCCCAGCCGAACTCCACGGGCTGCGCCGCGCCGGGGGCGAGCTGCGGAATGACGACGTGGTTCGACTGCCGGGTGAAGCCGGCACCGGCGTAGATGCCGGTGGAGCGCCACGCATCGGGGAAGGGGATGCTCGTCGCCGGGTCGGCCCAGTAGAGGAACACGCTGACGTTCCGCGCCGCCTGGCTGCCGCGGTTGCGTGCGGTGACGCGGATGATCGTGCTGAAGCGCGCGCCCGGCACATGCACCGGGTTGGCGACCGGCTGACCGTTGGCATCGAGGACCTCGATGTCGGGGCAGGCCCAGAACACCGGGCCGGTGAAGGGCTCGAGGCCGGTGTCGGCGGGATCGTCGCGCAGCCAGACATCCACGTCCGGCTGCGGCGCCGCGCAGGCGGCGGCCATCTGCAGGAAGCCGAACCCGAAGCCGTTGTCCGGCAGCGGGAGGGCGGGCGCGGCGGCGGTCTCGAGGAGGATCTGCTTCAGGTCGCCGATGGTGGCGGCGGCGCCGCGGCACTGGAACAGCAGCGCGCAGGCGCCGGCGACGATCGGTGCCGAGAAGCTCGTGCCGCTGGCGCTGCGATGCGCGGGCTGCTGCGCGGGGGAGTTGCGGTGCACGGCGGCCGGCGCGCTGACGAACTGGCCGGTCGCCGCGATCTCCGGCTTGATCCGTCCGTCGCGCGTCGGGCCGCGCCCGCTTGTGTTCGCAATCTGCGGCGAGGCGCTGCGGTCGTGGTTGCCGACGGTAATCGGCAGGCGCGCGGTGGCCGGCACGCCGAGGGTCATCGCGCCCTCCGCCGCGAAGGGCGGCTGCCAGGCCGCGTTGCCGATGTTGTTGCGGTCCACCCAGGCGTGGAAGGCGCCGTTGACGACGCTCGTGCCGGTGAGCGCGATTGTCCAATCGCCGGCGGGAACGCTGCCGCCGGGCGGCACCACGATGATGATGCTGATGCAGTTGTCGCCATTGCGCGGGTCGTTGAGACGCGAGTCGAGGCTCACCTCGACGCCGCCGCCGAGCTGCACCGGGCCGGCGGCGAAGCCGGACGCGACCGGACCGATCACCGTGCCCGCCGGAGCCGGAGTGGTCAGCGTGACAGTGAAGCGGTCATGACCGTCGTACCAGATCTCGGCGGCGTCGCTGTGCGGCGAGCTGGCGGCGTAACGCAGCTTCAGCGCGGCGGTGGCGCCCTGCGTCACGCTGCCCGTGGCATGCGCCGCCCGTCCGGTGTAGTTGCCGGCGGAGACGACCAGCGCGCGGCCCGGCGTGGCGAGCAGCTCGTCGAGCATCTGCTCGCCGAGCGTCGTGCCGTCATGCGGGCCCTGGTTGTCGCCCATGCTGATGTTGACCACGCAGGGCAGGCCGGCCTGCTCGGCACGCGCGAAGATGTAGGCGCAGCCGTCGAGGATGGCGGCGGAATCGGCATTCGCCAGGATGCCACTCTCGTAGGGCTTCGGGCTGACGAAGATGATGCGGCTGCCCGGCGCTGCGCCGGGGCTGCCGCCGTCGCCGCCGTTCCCCGCCGCGCAGCCGGTGACGAGGCTGCCATGGTGGTTGAAGATCGGGGTGCTGCCCGGCACCGGGGCCGGCGGCGCGTGGCGGACCGTGCCATAGGCCGGCGTCCCGGGCACCGCGAACGCGGCCAGTTCTGCGTCGATCGCGGCGCCGTTGTATTCGACGCCGTAGCTCAGGCTGCCCGGCGGGAAGCCCGGCATCGTCAGGCCCGAGGGCGGGCCGGACTCGCCCGCCGCCGGCGTGAGGTTCTGGTCCCACAGCCAGAGCAGCCGCGTGGTGCCGGCGGCGTCGCGAAAGGCGCGGTGATGGATGTCGATGCAGCTGTCGATCACGCCGACGATCACGTTGCTGCCATCGATGCCCGGAACGCCGGAGTGCAGCGTGTCGATCTGTGCGAAAGGGATGGCGCCGGCGAGGTCGTGCGACCAGGGGCGCGCAAGCTCGATGAAGCGGATCGCCGGCGACTTCTCGAGCGTGCGCAGGCACGAGCGCGGCACGATCGCGGTGCGGACCCGCGTCGCCTCGGAGCGCGTCGCCACGCCCATCCGCGCGAGATCCCGGGCGCTGGCGTCGCCGAGGATGAAGACCGAGAAGACCGGCTCGTCGGGGTTCCCGTCCAGGCCGCGCGGCCGGCGGCGCCGCGGACGGCCGTCCGGCAGGATGACGCCGGCGGTCAGCGGCGCGAGGGGAAGGGCAGAGAGCGCGCGGCGCCGCTCCGCCGCGGCCTGGTCATCCTCCCCGTCCTCGGCTGGCGGAGGCAGTGTTGCAAGGCGCGCCGCCGCGACGGCGACCGCCTGCCGCTCGGCCGAGGCGAGCTTCCGCAGGTCGCGCAACGGCAGCGAAGCCAGCAGGGCAAGGCGCGGGTCGAGCTTGCCGCGCGCGGGACGCGCCGCCAGCGGGGCAGCGCCGCGGGACTGCCGAACAGAGCCTCGCCTTCCGCCTTTAGGGGAACCTGCCATCGGCGCCCCCTCCCCTCCCTGCGCGGCTGCTCAGGCCGCCGATGGCGCCGGTTCGAAGGACACCTTCGCGCGCCGCAGCAGCCAGTCCGCCTGGATCCTGCCCTCGCGCACGAGGTAGAGCATCGCCGCATCGTAGCGGAAACGCCGGCCCGTCGGCCGTGCCGCGCCGAAGGCACCGGGCTGGTCGTCGCGCCCGTCGAGCCGCCGGTCGGTTCCCGTCACCACCAGATGCGCGACAACGCGTTCTCCCTCCGGGACGAGGTCCAGGATCTCGATGCGCAGGTCTGGGGCGACCTCGTGCACGCTGCCGATGCAGATGGCGTAGTCGTCGGGACCGGAGGAGCGCACGCGCTTCCCCGAACTGCTGCGGCGGTGTCGCACGGTGGTGTCCGAGCGGAGATTCATGAGCACCGCGCCGATCGGCTGTGGAACGTGCGCCCGGTTCCCGGCTGCGCGCTCGGCGAGGAAGCGCTTGTCGTCCTCGGCGCTCCAGGAGTAGTTCCAGACGCCATCGACGAAGCGTCGGACCACGCGGCAGTTCGCCTGCTCGTCGGGGCCCGGGTCGTCGGGCTCGGGGGTTTCGCAGGGCTCGTCGAGTGCGCCGCAGCCACCCATGGTCGGCCTCCTTGACTTGCTGGGCCGCGGTGCAAGCGCCAAGTGGAGACCGGAGCGCCTGCGCAACGGTATTCCAGAGCTGAATTCTGGCGCAGTCCGTGATAGGTGTCACGCGCAATCTAAGTGCTTCCGCAGCGGTGTGAGCGCGAATGGGCACCGACGAATCCCGACCGGTCACGCTGCTCTTCACGGACGTCCAGGGGTCCACGCGACTCCTGCAGGCGCTCGGGGATGCCGCCTATGGCGACATGCTCTCGACGCTCTCGGCGATGCTGCGGGCGGCATTTCGCGCGCATGCGGGCGAGGAAGTGGACAGCCAGGGCGACGGCTTCTTCGTCGCCTTCCCGCGCAGCCCGATGGATGCCGTGGCGGCAGCGGTGCAATGCCAGCGCCTGGTGGCCGCCGCAGCCTGGCCGGCAGACAGCGAGTTGCGCATCCGGATCGCCATCAATACCGGCTTGGTCAGGCGCGCCGCGTCCGGCAGCGGCCCGGCTTATGTCGGCCTCGACGTGCACCGCGCGGCACGGCTCTGCGAAGCCGGGCATGGCGGGCAGATCCTGGTATCCGAGGCGACGCAGAGGCTCACCGCCAATCACCTGCCGCCGGAGATCGGGCTGCGCGCGCTGGGCGAGCATCGGCTGCGGGATTTCGCTCAGGCGGAGCAAGTGTTCCAACTGATGGCGCCCGATCTTGCGGCCGAGTTCCCGCCACTGCGGGTGCCGAACCCGCGCCCCTCGAACCTGCCGGTGCCGCGCACCTCGTTGCTCGGGCGGCAGGCGGAGATCGCCGAGCTGGTCGAATTGCTGCGGCGGCCGGAGACGGGGCTCGTCACGCTGACGGGCGTTGCCGGCACGGGCAAGACACGGCTGGCCATCGCGGCGGCGTCGCGCGCTGCCGGGCTGTTCCGCCACGGGGTGTGCTTCGTCGAGCTTGCGCCGCTCGCCGATCCGGAGCTGGTGATCTCTGTCGTCGTGCGAAGCCTGGGGCTGCAGGAGGCGGGTCCGACCACGCCGGAGGAGATCCTGCTCCAGCACCTGCGCGACAAGGAGATGCTGCTGGTGCTCGACAATTTCGAGCATCTGCTGGGCGCGGCCCCCGCGGTGGCTACGATGCTCGGCGCCTGCCCGCAGCTGAAGATACTCGCCACCAGTCGCGCTGCCCTGCATGTCTATGGCGAGCGCGAATACGCGGTCCCGCCCCTGGCGCTGCCCGCGGCCGGCCCGCTGCCGGCCAACGACAACCTCCTGCAGTATCCCGCGATCGCGCTGTTCGCCGAGCGCGCCTCCGCTGCGGCGGTGCGCTTCGCCATCACGCCGCGGAACGCGGCGGCCGTGGTGACACTCTGCGCCAGGCTCGACGGCCTGCCCCTCGCCATCGAGCTTGCGGCGGCGCGAGCGGCGCTTCTCGCGCCGGCGGAGATGGTGGCGCTGCTCGGCGATGCTGCGCAGCACGGGTCGCTTGACCTGCTGACCGGCGGGGCGCGCGATGCCCCCGGCAGGCACCGGACGCTCCGCGCAGCGATCGGCTGGAGCATCGGCCTGCTCTCGTCGGAGGACCAGCTGCTGTTCCGCCGCCTTGCCGTCTTCGTCGGCGGCTTCGACCTGAACGCCGCCGCTGAAATCGTCGGGCGGATGGAGGACGGGCATGCTGCCGCCGCGTCGGACGCCGCGGCGCGGGCGCAGCGTTTTGCGCTGCTCGATCGGATGGCGACGCTGATCGGCAACAGCCTGCTGCATCGAGTAGAGCGGGCGGATGCGGAGGCGCGCTTCTCCATGCTGGAGACGATCCGCGAATACGGGCTGGGATGCCTGACAGCGCATGGCGAGCTCGCCGCCGCGTCCGAGGCGCATGCGCGACATTGCCTGGTTCTCGCCGACCGGGGCGCGCTGGAGCTGGGCGGGGCGCAGCAGGCGGGGTGGCTCGCGCGGCTTGACGAGGAGCATCCGAATTTCCGCGCGGCCTTGGCCTGGAGCTTCTCGGATGCCTGCGCGGACCGGCAGCTCGGGCCGCGGCTCGCCTGCGCGCTGTGGGTGTTCTGGTTCCGGCGCGCCTATCTGCGAGAGGGAAGCCGTTGGATGCAGCACGCCTGCGCCGCGCTGGTCGATTCCGCACCGGCCGGGCTGCGCGCGACGCTGCTGACCGCCCAAGGCTCCTTCGCCCGCATGCTCGGCGACTTCGAGCGGGCGGAGACGCTGCTGGAGGAGGCGACCGCCATTTGGCGCGAGCTGGACGATGCGGAGGGGATCGGCTGGGCGTTGAGCCATCTCGGCCTTGTGAAGCAGTGGCTCGGGCAGCTCGATGCCGGCGTGGAGATGCTCGAGGAGAGCGTGGCGCTCCGGCGTCGCCGCGGGGAGGAGCGGGGGATCGCGCGGTCGCTGTTCCACCTTGCCATCGCCGAGGATTTCCGGGGCAACGACGCGCGGGCTGCGAAGCTCTATCACGAGACGCTGGAGGTGCAGCGGCGCGTCGGCGATGTCTGGGGCAGCGCGCGTGTCCTCGGCTACCTCGCCAAGGTGGTCCTTCGCGCCGGCGGCCACGCGCGTGCCGAGAGCCTCTGCGCGCGGGCGCTGAAGATGAGCAGCCAGGTGGCGGACAGGTGGGGCGTTGCGCTCGCGCTGTCGGGCCTCGGCGGGGCCGCGCTGGCGCGAGGCGACCATCCGGCGGCGACCATGCGCCTGAAGGAAGGCCTGCTGCTCTTCCGCGACCTCGGTGCGCAGGACCGCGTCGCCGAATGCCTGCAGGACCTTGCTTCCCTGGCACGGCAGGCCGGGGCGGTGGAGGCTTCGGTACGGCTCTCGGCGGCCGCGGAGACGGTGCAGACGGCGAGCCGGCTTGCGTTCTGGCCGGCGATACGGGCGCGGCGCGATGCCGAGATGGCGGCGGCACGCGCCTCGCTCGGCGATGCGGCCTTCGAGGCTGCCTGGTCGGAAGGCCAGGCGATGTCGCTGGATGATGCGATCGCTGAGATGGCCGCGTCGCTCGAGGACCGCATTGACGCGCCGGGCGCACTGCGCTGAGGGGGCCTCCGGGCCGCGGCGCAGGTCATGAGACCTGTGCGCGGATGAGCTGTGCCGCCGCGTGCTTCGGCGATTTGAGGTCGTCTGCCTTCCAGGCGCAGCGACGCCTGCCGAGTTCGCCGTCTGGCGTGCCGCAGCAGAGGGCGGAGACGGTAGCAGTCCCTCCGCCGTGCCATGCCGGTTCCCTCATGGCCCGGGAGAACTGTCACTTCGCAGCCCCACGCCTCGCCGGCTTCAGGGTGGCTCCAGCGCGTTGGGGCGTCCGGGGGTGCTCACTCCTCGGATGCAGTCTCGCGCCGCCCGCGAATGGCGCGATGGCCTTTTTCGTGTAGCAGGCGGATCGCCGGGAGTGTCGCAAACGTCACGCTCCCCGCGAGGAAGACCCAGGGCGCGGTGGGCTTGGTCGCCTCGAACAGCATGAGGGCGCTGCCGGTGACGAAGAGCAACGAGCAGATGGACTGGGCGCCAAGGTGGATCCAGAAATAGTGCGTCCGCAGCGCCTCGAGTGCCGCCTCGGCCTCTCGCGCGAAGCCAGTGATCCTCTCTGGCACGGTTTCCTCCATACCGCGACACGTTCCGGGCTGATGATGCGGGCCCGAGCCCTGGCGACCACCACTGCCTCTAACCGGAGCCCTTGCTGAGCGTTCCTGACCGGGCGCTCAGGGCGTGCCCGCCTTCGACTGACGGGGCGCGGCGGATCCGGCCCGCAATGAGGTGAGGCGCATGCTCGAAACGACGCAGGCCGCGCGAGTGGCGGTCACGGCGAAAAAGCTGGGACCGGTCTTCCTGGCCTCGGCCCTCCTGATCGCCGCCATCGTCGTCTGCGGTGTGGTAGCGCCGGAGACGGTCGGCGAAGTCTTCACCAGCTTGCAGGCCTTGATCATGGATCGGCTTGGCTGGTTCTACCTGCTCTCGGTCGCCGTCTTCCTCTTCTTCGTGCTCTATCTGGCGCTCAGCCGCCACGGATCGGTGAAGCTCGGTCCGAACCACTCCGAGCCCGACTTCAGCTACGGATCCTGGTTCGCGATGCTCTTCAGCGCGGGAATGGGCATCGGGCTGGTGTTCTTCGGGGTGGCCGAGCCCGTCATGCACTTCACCACGCCGCCCGTCGGCGAGGGCGGCACGGTGGAGGCAGCGCGCGCCGCCATGCGCATCACCTTCTTCCATTGGGGTGTCCATGCCTGGGCGATCTACGCCGTGGTCGGGCTGGCGCTGGCCTATTTCGGCTTCCGCCATGGCCTGCCGCTGACCGTCCGATCTGCCTTCTATCCACTGATCGGCGCGCGGATCCACGGGCCGATCGGGCAGGCCATCGACGTCTTCGCGGTGCTCGGCACGGTGTTCGGCGTCGCCACCTCTCTCGGCCTCGGCGTGCTGCAGATCAACGCCGGCCTCGCCTACCTCGCCGGCGTGCCGGAAGGGCTCGGCGCGCAGGTGGTCCTGATTGCGGTGATCACCGGGATGGCGACGGTCTCGGTCGTGCTCGGCCTTGACGCCGGCATCCGGCGGCTCAGCGTGCTCAACATGATCCTCGCGGCCGGGCTGCTGCTCTTCGTGGCCGTGGCGGGGCCGACGGTGTTCCTGCTGAAGGCGCTGGTGCAGAACACGGGCGGATACATAGACGACTTCATCTACCGCACCTTCCTGCTCTACGCCTACGAGCCGAACGACTGGATCGCAGGCTGGACGCTGTTCTACTGGGCCTGGTGGATCTCCTGGTCGCCCTTTGTCGGGATGTTCATCGCGCGCATCTCGCGCGGTCGCACGATCCGCGAGTTCGTCCTCAGCGTGCTCTTCGTGCCGACCGGTTTCACGCTGGTGTGGATGACGATCTTCGGGAACACGGCGACATGGCTGCAGCTCTCCGGCCTCACCACCGCCGTCTCCGACACGGTGGCGAACAGCGTGCCGCTCGCGCTGTTCGCCTTTCTCGAGCAGTTTCCGCTCGCCTTCGTCACCTCGGCTCTCGCCACGCTGCTGGTCGTGACCTTCTTCGTGACCTCCGCGGATTCCGCGGCGCTCGTGGTCGATACGATCACCTCGGGAGGCGCGGAGGAGACGCCGGCCTGGCGCCGCGTCTTCTGGGCCCTGCTCACCGGTGCGGTGGCGGCGGTCCTTCTCTTTGCCGGTGGGCTGAAGAGCCTGCAGACCGCCACCATCGCCAGCGCTCTGCCCTTCACGATCGTCATGCTGGCGATGTGCTACGGACTGCTGAAGGCGCTCCGCCTCGAGGCGCTGCGTGCGACCCTCCTGCAGGCGACGCCGGCCGTCGCGGGCGGCGCGGGCGGATCCTGGCAGAGGCAGCTCCACACCATCCTGCATCACCCTTGCCGGGCCGAGATCCTGGCCTTCCTGGCCGATGTCGCGGAACCCGCCCTGGACGCCGTATGCCGTGAGCTCGGCTCCCGCGGCGTGGACGCCACGCTGCTGCGCGACGAGGATCGCATCCGCCTCGTCGCGATGCCCGGCACGCGGGAGGAGTTCCGCTACGGGATCCGCACGCGCGGCTTCACCCTCCCGAGCTTCGCTTATTCCGAGCACAGGCCGCGGGCCGATGAGTCTCGGGACCGCTACTATCGGGCAGAGGTGTTCCTGCGCGAGGGCGGTCAGGACTATGACGTGATGGGCTTCACCCGCGAGGAGCTCATCGCCGACGTGCTGGCCCAGTACGAGCGGCACCTCAACTTCCTTCACGCCGCCGAGCGGACCGCGGATTGAGCGGCGGAAGCGGAGCCGATGCGGGCGTGGCGGGCAGCATTCTGCGGCCGGTCGCCGCGCTCATGGCGGGCATGTTCCTTGCGATGGCGGGGAGCGGCCCCCTGACCACGCTCATCAGCCTGCGCCTGGAGTCGGCCGGGGTCTCGCAGCTCGCGATCGGCGTGGTCATGGCGGCCAATTTCGCGGGTCTTACGCTTGGCTCGCTCCTCGCCTATCGGGTGGTCCTGCGGGTCGGGCACATCCGGGCCTTCGCCGCCTTCGCATCGGTGCTGTCGGCCTCGGCGCTGCTCTACCCCCTCGTCGCGCACCCGCTGCCCTGGGCCACGCTGCGTCTTGCCGAGGGCTTCTGCATGGCCGGCGTCTTCATCTGCGTGGAGAGTTGGCTGAACGACCGCGCGGACCTGGCGACGCGAGGCAAGATCCTCGCTGCCTACATGATGTGCCTCTATCTCGGCCAGGCGGCGGGCCAGTTCCTCCTCGGCCTCGACGAGGGGGGCGGCGGCAGCCGGGTCTTCATCCTCGTGTCGGTCCTGCTGTCGCTGGCCGTGCTGCCGGTGGCGCTCACGCGCATGACGCCGCCGCCGGTGCCGGACGTGGTGGCGCTCTGGGGCCGCGCGCTCTACACGATCTCGCCGCTGGGCGTGGTCGGCACGGTGGCGAGCGGACTGGTTCTCGGCTCCGTCTACGCGCTCGGGCCGGTTTTCGCGCGCCAGGCGGCGGGCCTCGATGCCGGCGGCGCTGCGCTGTTCATGAGCGTGCTGATCCTGGGCGGCGTATCGCTGCAATGGCCGCTCGGGCGCCTCTCTGACGCCTTCGACCGCCGGCGCGTGATCGTTGGCACGCTGGGCGCCCTGACGGCGACCGGCCTGGCCGTGCCGCTCGCGGCGCGCCAGGGCGAGGCGACGATGCTGGCGGCCGTCGCCCTGTTCGGCGGTTTCGCCTTCGCGCTGTACCCGCTCTGCGTGGCACATACGAACGATCACCTGGCGCGCGAGGAGCGCATCGCGGCCAGCGGCGGGCTTGTGCTCGCGTATTCGTTGGGAGCCACCGCGGGGCCGCTCGCGGGATCGGCGGCGATGTCGTTCCTCGACGCTGCGGGGCTGTTCGCCTTCGCGGTGTGCGTCGGCGCGGCCGGCTTCGCATTCGGCTTGTGGCGCATGCGTGCCCGCGGCCCCGTCCCCGCCGAGCGCCAGGGACGCTTCCAGCCACTGCCGCGCACCACGCCCGCGGCGACCCCCCTCACCCCGGGAACCGCGGTCTCCGACACGGGACATCGCGCTGCACCATAGCCATCCAATTCGGACCTGGCGGTGCGCGGCTGAGGGAGGGCAAGCGAGTGGCTAGCTGCTGCGCGGGGAGGAGGCGCGCTGTACACATGCTCGCAGTTTCAGCTGAACCGCCCCGGGTTCGCCGGAGGCTGTTTTGTTTGGGTCATGCCGCCAGGGCGGCCGGCTCCAGTTGGGTATAGTAGCGCGCCTCAGCCTCGGCCG
>NZ_JAWLHG010000041.1:0-44581 GCF_041690465.1 Falsiroseomonas sp.
CGCCAATGGAGAGCTTCTTCGCCACGCTGAAGGGCGAACTGGTGGAGAAAGCCGACTACCAGAGCCGCAGCCAGGCGAGGGTCGACGTGTTCCACTACAATCGACGCCGCTTGCACTCCGCGCTCGGCTATCTCACACCCGAGCAGAAGGCAGCGGCGTTCCATCCAGCGGCATCCGCCGCGTAACCGTGTCCGCGAAAGCGGGGCAAGCCCAGCCCATGCCGGGTTTGTCCTCGATGCTCTTGAGCAGGCGCTGCACGACCGGCGGCCTGTTCAGGGCACGGGTCTCGTGCACCACAGCGACCGCGGGGTCCAATACGTGTCCATCCGCTACACCGAGCGCCTGGCCGAAGCCGGGATCGAGCCTTCGGTCGGCAGCGTCGGCGACAGCTATGACAACGCGCTGGCCGAGAGCGTCATCGGCCTGTTCAAGACCGAGGTCATCCGCCGCCGCGGCCCGTGGCGTGGCCTGGAGGGCGTCGAGTTCGCTACCCTCGAATATGGGTGGACTGGTTCAACACCCGCCGCCTTGGCGGTGCTGGATCGGCTCGTTTTGAACGATGCGCAGTGGGATCGGATGGCGGGTTTGATCCTCGGTCTGCCGGAGGCGCCCGGCTCGACCGGCCGGGACAATCGGATGTTCGTGGAAGGCGTGCTCTGGGTTGTGCGGACCGGCGCGCCCTGGCGCGACCTGCCGGAGATCTTCGGCAACTGGAACAGCGCCTTCCGCCGGTTCAGCCGCTGGGCGGCGAAGGGCGTGTGGCACCGCATCTTTGCCGCCATGTCGGACGACCCGGACTTCGAATACCTGATCCTCGACAGCACGATCGTGCGGGCCCATCAGCATGCAGCCGGGGGAAAGGGGGCCTGCCGCTCAGGCCATCGGCCGCTCGCGCGGCGGCTTCACCAGCAAAATCCACCTCGCCGTGCGTGGCCTGGGCTGCCCGGTCGGCATCGTGCTGACCGCCGGCCAGGCGGGCGACGCGCCCCGCGCACACGACCACCTCGACCACTTGCCCGCCGAAGGTGGGGTGGTTATCGCCGACACCGCCTTCGACGCCGACCATCTGCGCGAGAAGGTCGCAGCCAGCGGCGCCATCGCCGTCATCCCGAGCAATCCCTCCCGCACCCGGCGCCTGCCGCTCAACAAGGCGCTCTACAAGGAACGCCACCTCGTCGAGTGCTGCTTCAGCAAGCTCAAGCACTTCCGCCGGGTCGCAACGCGCTACGAGAAGACGGCCAGAAATTACCTCGCCGTCGTCACACTCGCCGCCACCATCCTCTGGCTCAGGTGACTGTCCACAGAACCTACTACACCGGCTGCGGCGGCATTGCTCCCGGGGTGCCCTTCGTCTGGATGGTGGGACTGGGATCGACCCTGTTGTTCCGGCGGGCCGCCGCGTTCGGCGTGATGATGATCTTGTCCCAGAGCGCGTGGTACCGGCCCGCGACCGAGTTGTAGGAGGGCATGTCCCCCTCGGCGCGGCCGCCCTCGCCATGGCTGGCAAGGTAGTGGGTGGTGCCCCAATCCGTGCGCGCCGTCACCTGCCCCACCTGCCCCATGAAGGCCGCGAAGGCGAAGGCGAACGACTGTCCCGGCTGCACCGTCCAGGTGTCAAAGTTTCCTTCAACACCATTCCCCTTGTTGCCGCCGCTGTAGCAGGCGTCGAGGCTGACCGTGCCGATGCGGTAACCCCCCGTCCACTGCCAGACCAAGCCGGCCAGCTCCTCGGGTGCGTACCTCCTCGCGTTCAGTGTAGTCCCGTCCGCGAGAATGGTCGAACCGGCGTTGCCATGGGCGACGATGATGAGCCGGTTCGGCAGGCCGTCGACGACGACGGAGAAGAAGGCTTCCAGGTTGACCGGGGCACCGGCGAGGAACAGCGTGACGTCGTCTGCGTCGTCTCCGGCGAGTAGTCGCTTGACGTTTCTTGACGTGGCCGCCCTGTTCAGATCCGCCGCCAGGCAGACGATGGCCGAACGGCCGTATTTCATTTTTTTGGGCGCCGCATACGACATCTCTCGCTCCTGTGGGTGTGTCGGGCAGGCGGGTCGGTCCTCGCGCGACCGGCACGATGCCGGACTTGGGTCAGAGGGAGCCGGGGGGCTCGGCCGCCGGCGCGTCGCAACCTAGGTGGTGCCGTCGCGGGCCTTCAACGACTCTGTGCCGAAGCGGGCGGCGCTGACGGAGACGTGTGGCGCGTGCGGCCGCAGGTCCGCTCCCCCCTTCCCCTCCGCGCATGATGACGTTGCCCGCGCGCGGAGATGCGTTGGATCTGGCAATGGTGATGGTTCGGGAGCGATTTGCGCACGCCTAGACCACTTTGAGGTTGCACGGAATCGCGGGTTCTGATTCGACGCTGCTGGTTGAGCGTCGAGGTAGCGATGACGGCACCCTTGTCGGCGGATCTGCGGCGGCGGCTGGTCCGCGCGGTCGAGGCGGGCAGTTCGGTCCGGGAGGCGGGGCGGCGCTTCGAGGTGAGTGCCTCGGCGGCGATCAAGCTGGTGCGGCGAGTGCGCGAGACCGGCAGTGCTGCGCCGGCCAGGATCGGCGGCTACCGCAAGCCGCTGCTGGCCGACCACGAGGACCTTCTGCGGGAACTGACCAAGGCCAAGCCCGGCATCACACTGGCGGAGCTCCAGGCGGAGTTGACCCGGCGTGGGATCCGGGCTGGCTCGCTGACGACGATCTGGGCAACGCTGCGCCGGCTCGGCTTGCGACGTGAAAAAAGTCGCTGAGGGCGGCGGAGCAAGATCGGCCCGATATCGCCATCGAGCGCCGCCACTGGCGCGTCTGGCAGCGCTACATGGACCCGGCCCGCTTCGTGTTCCTCGACGAGACCGGGGCGAGCACGAACATGGTGCGGCGCTACGGCTGGGGGCCGCGGAGCGGGCGCCTGGTGGATGCCGCGCCGCACGGCCACTGGCGCACCACCACCTTCGTCGCCGGCCTGCGCAGCTCCGGCTTCGTCGCGCCCCTCGTGCTGGACGGGCCGATGACCGGCGAGGCCTTCCGCGCCTATGTCGAGCAGTTCCTCGCCCCGGCCCTCGAGTCCGGCGATATCGTGGTGATGGACAACCTCGCCGCCCACAAGGTTGCCGGCGTCCGTGAGGCGATCGAGGCCGCCGGTGCCAGCGTGATGCCGCTGCCGGCCTACTCGCCGGACCTGAACCCGATCGAGCAGGCCTTCGCCAAGCTGAAGGTCGGGCTGCGCAAGGCAGGTGCGCGATCGCGCGACGCCCTCTGGACCACCGTCGGCCGCCTGCTCGGCGAGTTCAGCTCCAGCGAGTGCCGGAACTACATCGCCAACTCAGGCTAGGCGTTCGACTAACCCGAAAATGCTCTAGCCGGTAGTGGCCGTTCTCCGAAGCCGCCGGACTGGCGGGCCTGCAACCGCAGTCGGCGCTGCTTCCGCTACAGCGCAGGCAGCTTGATACGCAAGCTTGAACCGGTCGCTCTTGGGGTGTTGCTGCGTCAGATACGTCAGGTGCTCCAAGGCCTCGGCGGCGCGCCCCACCCGGCATAGGAACTGTGCAAGATGCCACCGAACCAGCACGTTGTGCGGCGCCAGCGCAAACGCCGCCCGTAGCTCCGGCTCCCGCTGCCGCATCGGCAGTTTCTGCGCGCGAGTGATGTGGAATCTCGCGCTGCGCTCGGTCCCTGAGATCATCGCGGCCAGATCATCCGCGGTCGGCTCGGCGGCCAGGATTGCCCGCGTGATGGTCGCGAGGCACCCGGCCTCGGCGAGCACCGCCGCAACCACATGGCCACCGCACTCCACCGGGACCAGAGCAACAGCCCGGCCGCGCTCGGCGATCATGCGCGCGTGCTTCGCATCCTGGGTCAACGGATCGAAGAAGATGTAATGACGGGCGTTCTGCGCCACGTCGAGGTCGTCGGGGCGGAACGCTATGCTTTCCGCTGCCTTGTGCCATCGGTGCTCAAACGGCACCGCGGCGCGTTGAATGGAGAACTGCGGGCCAAAGCTGATGGTCTTGGCGACGCCAATTCGGTCGCCGTAGGTCGTCGCCGCATACCCGCCCATGCTGCTGCCGGTAGCCGTCGCGCCGGGCGCCGTCACGGCCGCCACAGCCGCCAAGCAGTCGTCGAGGTCGGGGTACTGATACCAGTGCCAGCCGGCGGGGATAATGTGGACGGCGTTCAGTCCGTATTTCGTGGCGAAGCCGGCACCGAAGGGCGGGCGACGCGCGTTCCGCGCCGCCAGCGGCTCGAAGGTTACGAGATCGGCCAGCGGGCGATCCGGCGCGCCTCGCGTCCAGACCGCGCGGAGGTAGTCGGAATGGTAGATTGCCGAAGGCTCCATAGAACCATGTAAGCGAACCGGCTGGCGCTCGCTAGGGCGGTCCTGAGTGCATGCGCGACCCTCCACTAGGATGATCGGCAGGGTGAATGTCGGCAGGGCGGTGGACGCTGCCGGGTGATCTAAGCCGAATTGCCCGAGGCGATGCCAAGTGCGAGGCACTGAAAATTCGCCTCAGAGGGTCCGCCCGGGGTCCGCAGCCCAAATCCGCTTGTGGGCAACTTCGGCCAAGTGATGGTGGGCGCACTAGGGCTCGAACCTAGGACCCGCTGATTAAGAGTCAGCTGCTCTACCAACTGAGCTATGCGCCCGCCGAGATGCGGGAATTAGTGGCTTGCGCCGGCTTTGTCCAGCCCACCCGCGCAAGGCTGCCGCGAGGCCGCCGCAGGGCTTGGCCGGCGTGTCATCGTTCCGCCTCGGCGGAACCGAGATCGGCATGCCGGTGCACATGCGCCGACATCAGCAGGCCGAAGCCGAGCATCGCGGTCAGCATCGCGGAGCCGCCATGGCTGATCAGCGGCAGCGGCACGCCGCCCACAGGGATCGTTCCGGTCACCATGGCGATGTTCACGAAGACGTAGAGGAAATAGTTCGTCGCCAGGCCAACCGCCAGCAGCCGGCCGAACTGGCTGCGGCTGCGCAGCGCCACCAGGAAGCCGAAGCCGATCACCGCCGCCAGCAGCCCGAGCACCGAAAGCGCGCCGACCAGCCCGAACTCCTCGGCCAGCATGGTGAAGATGAAGTCGGTCTGCTTCTCCGGCAGGAAGTTCAGATGACCCTGCGTGCCCTGGAGGAAGCCCTTGCCCCAGAGACCGCCCGAGCCGAGCGCGATCTTCGACTGGATGATGTTGTAGCCGGCGCCGAGCGGGTCGCTCTCCGGATCAAGGAAGGTCGTGATGCGCGCACGCTGGTAGTCGTGCAACTGGTCGTAGGCGATCGGGGCGATCAGCGCGATCGCACCCAGCACCAGCGCGAACTTCCACAGCCGCACGCCGGCGGCGAAGAACACCGCGCCGCCGACCATCAGGGTGATCAGCGCGTTTCCGAGGTTCGGCTGCTTGAAGATCAGCGCCGCCGGGATCGCCACGGCGATCAGCGGCGGCACGAGGAACAGCGGGTTGCCCATCCGCTCCCAGCTCGCCCCGTGGAACCAGGAAGCCAGCGCAACCACCAGCAGGATCTTCATCAGCTCCGAGGGCTGCAGCTGCAACGGGCCGAGATCGATCCAGCGCTGCGCGCCCTTCCCTACCTCTCCATGCAGGGCCACCAGCACCAACAGCCCGATGCCGGCCGCATAGCCGAGCCAGGCCAGGCGCTGCACCAGGCGGATGTCCACCAGCGCGATGCAGAGCATCATCACCAGGCCGAAGCCGAAGCGGATGGCATGGCGCGACGCATAGGGCTCCGCCGCGCCGCCGCCGGCCGAATAGAGCGCGACGTAACCAACCGCCGCCAGCGCGCAGAGCAGCAGCACGTAGATCCAGGGGATGCGCCAGAACTTCTCCAGCACCCCGGTGCCACGCTCGCGCAGCAGCAGCCGCCGCTCGAAGATCATGTCTTCACGCCTTTGGACGCCGGGTGCGCGTCTCGCCGCAGGCGTGCTGAAGCACGACGCGCTTGGCTTCCGCCGCTGCAGCGCGGCGGCCATTCGGCCGTTCGGCCCGTCAGGCGGGCCGCTGTCGGATCACGACCGGAGCGCAATGGCGTCATCCCCGCGTCGCCTCCGCCACGCGCGGCGCCGGGCGCAGCCGCTGGAAGGCCTCGACCAGCACGTCGCGCGCCAGCGGCGCCGCGGCGGCGGAGCCGCTGGTGCCGTGCTCCACCACCACCGAGACGGCGAACACCGGGTTGTCGTGCGGGGCATAGGCGACGAACAGCGCATGCGGCCGCCATTCGCGCGGCATCTGCTCCACCCGGAAGCCGCGCTCCCGCTGCTCGCGGGAGACGCGGCGCACCTGGGTGGTGCCGGTCTTGCCGGCCATCTGCACACCGAGATCGGCCGGCAGCTTCGCCGCCAGCGCGGTGCCGCCCGGCTCATTCACCACCGCCCACATCGAGTCCCGCATCAGCCGCAGATGCGCCTCCGGAATACCGAGGCTCGGCCAGTCCTCGGCGCGGGTCCCGCGCACCGGACGATCGCCGATGCTGCGCGTCAGGTGCGGCTGCACGGCGCGGCCGGTGGCCAGCCGCGCGGCCATCGTCGCCAGGGAGAGCGGCGTCAGCTGGTAGAAGCCCTGGCCGATGCCGTGCACCACCGTGTCGCCCGGCGACCAGGAGCCGCCCTGCGCGCGGCGCCATTCGCGCGTCGGCACCAGCCCGTCGCGCGCGCCCGGCAGCTCGATCTCGAGCGGCACGCCGAGCCCGAAGCGGCGTGCCATCGCGGCGATCCGGTCGATGCCGAGCCGCTTCGCCATCTCGTAGTAGTAGATGTCGCAGGAGACCTTCAGCGACTGGCGAAGGTCCACATGGCCGTGGCCGCCGCGGCGCCAGCAATGGAAGCGCGCATTGCCGAGGTCCATGTGCCCGGGGCAGAACACCCGCTCGCCGGGGGTGGCGACGCGGGCCTCCAGCGCGGCGAGGCCGACCATCATCTTGAATGTCGAGCCCGGCGCGTACAGCCCGTTGGTCGGCTTGTTGATCAGCGGCGTCGCGCGGTTGCGCGTCCATTCCCGCCACTGCGCGGCGGAGACGCCGGAATTGAAGATGTTGGGATCGAAGGAGGGCTGGCTGGCCATCGCCAGCACCTCGCCGTTGCGGGCATCCATCAGCACGACGGAGGTGCCTTCCTCGATCTTCCCGCGGATCGCCTTCTGCAGCTCGGCATCCACGCTGATCTGCACGTCGTCGCCCTGCACGCCCTCGCGCCGGTCGAGTTCGCGGATCACCCGGCCGACCGCGTTCACCTCCAGCTGCACCGTGCCGGCACGGCCACGCAGCGCGCGGTCGTGGTGGCGCTCCACGCCGGAGCGGCCGACCCGGATGCCCGGCAGTTCCAGCAGCGGGTCGCCATCCATGTCGCGCTCCGAAGGGGGCGCGACATAGCCGACGACATGCGCCAGGTGCTCGCCTTCGGGATAGACGCGGGTGGTGCCGACATCGACGCTGATGCCGGGCAGGTCCGGCGCGTTCAGCTCGATCCGCGCCATCTCCTCCCAGGTCAGGAATTCCCGCACCACCACCGGCACGAAGCGGCGGCGGCGGCGCACCTCGCGCTCGATGCGGGCGCGTTCGGCATCGGTCAACGGGACGATGTGGGCGAAGGTCTGCAGCGTGGCCGCGACATCGGTGGTCTGCTCGGCCACCAGCAGGGCGCGCCAGTGCTGCTGGTTGCCGGCGACCACCCGCCCCGCGGCGTCCAGCACGCGGCCGCGCGGCGGCGCGAGCAGCCGTGCCGAGAGGCGGTTCTCCTCGGCCAGCGTCGCGTAGCGCTCGCCCTCCACCACCTGCAGCCGGTGCAGCCGGTGCGCGAGCACGGCGAGCAGGCCGAGCTGCCCGGCGCCGAGCAGCAGCGCCCGGCGCGCGAAGATGCCGCGTACCCGCTCCGCCTCCTTCTGGCGGCGGCTCAAGGCCCCTCCTCCGCGCGCAGCATCAGCGCGTGCATGCGGCCGAGCACGAAGGCGAGGGGTGGCCAGAGCCCGGCCGTCAGCGCCGCCTGGTGCAGCGCCGGCGCGGCCGGTGGCAGCGAGACGGACAGCAGCGCGGTCAGCAGCCAGCCGAGCGCCGCGGCGCCGGCGGCGAAGCCGCAGAAGACCAGCCAGGCGAAGAGGAAGCCCTGCCGCGCCAGGATGCGCCGCACGGCGACGGCGACCGCATGCGCCAGCAGCAGCGTCAGCACGCCGCTGCCGAGCGGCGCGAAGGTCAGCAGGTCGAGCAGCAGCCCCAGCCCGAAAGCGGCCGCCGGCGACATCGCACCGGGCCGCACCACCGACCAGAACACCACCTGCGGCAAGGCCACCGCCGGCACCAGCGCCGGCACGCCGGTCGGGCCGGCCGCCAGCACCATCGCCACGGCGGTGTAGAAGGCCGGCACGGCGGCCCGCGCCATGGCCTCGGACCGGCGCAGCAGGCCGCGCGGAGGCTCGGGCCGGCCGACCATGGCGCTGCTCACCGGCGCCCGCGCGGCTCCGGCCGCGCGACCGCCTCCGGCGGCAGCAGCGCGCCGAGGCCGAAATCGAACAGCCGCACCAGGTCCAGCCGATCCAGCCGGGCGAACAGCTCCACCTCGGCGCCGCCGGTCGGCGTCCTGCGGACCACGCCAACCGGCAGCCCGGCGGGGAAGGCAATGCCCTGCGCGCTGGTCACCAGCCGCTCGCCTTCGGCGGGGCGGGTGTCCTCGGTCCAGAACTGCAGCCGCGGACGGCCGCCGTTGGTGCCCACCATCATGGCGCGGGAGCGGCTGCCCTCCAGCGTCACCGGCACCCGGCTGTTGATGTCGGTGGCCAGCAGGATGCGGGCCGAGCGGTTGCCGACCTCGGCCACCCGGCCGACGAAGCCGCGCTCATCCAGCGCGATCTGGCCGCGGCTGACCTCGACCCCGGGCGGCAGCGCCACCAGCACCGCGCGGGCATAGACGCCGCCGCCATCGGCCACCACCCGCGCCGTCTGGAAGGCCGGCGCGCGCTCGGGGATGAAGGCGAGCTGGCCGCGCAGCTGCACATTCTCCGCCTCGAGCGCCAGCGCGGCGGCCTGCCAGCGGCGGAGTCGCTCGTTCTCCTCGCGCAGCCGGGCATTCTCCTCCCGCAGGGCGAGCAGGCCGGGCAGTTCCGCCACGGCATCGCGCACCGCGCGGGCCGGCTGGGCGAAGGCGGCGTAGAAGGGGGTGAGCACATCGGCCAGCACGGTGCGCGCCCGCTCCGCCAGCAGCGCATCGGCCTTGCCGAGCAGCATCGTCCCGAAGGCCGCGGCGACCAGCACGGGCAGCGACAGGCGCGAGAGCGTCTGGCGCAGCGGGATGCTCAGACGGATCAACCGGCCGGTCCCCCAGGGTGAGAAAGCAGGACGAGAAGGCAGTCAGCCCGGGCGACTCAACCGCCCGTTGCGAATCAATACATCGAAGTGAGCACGTGGCGAAGCCGCTTCAGCTCCTCGAGCGCACGGCCGGTGCCGAGCGCCACGCAGGACAGCGCATCCTCGGCCACCACCACCGGCAGGCCGGTCGCCGTGCGCAGCACCGCATCCAGCCGGTTCAGCAGCGCCCCGCCGCCGGTCAGCACGATGCCCTTGTCCACGATGTCGGCGGCAAGCTCGGGCGGCGTGTTCTCCAGCGCGACCTTCACCGCCTCGACGATGGCGCTGACCGGGTCGTACAGGCTTTCGGCGATCTGGCGCTGGCTGACCACCACCTCGCGTGGCACGCCGTTCATGAGGTCGCGGCCCTTGACCTCGGTCATCGGCCCCTCGTCGCCCTCGCCCGGCGGGGCGGCGGCGCCGATCTGCATCTTGATCCGCTCCGCGGTGCTCTCGCCGATCAGCAGGTTATGGTTGCGGCGGATGTAGGAGATGATCGCCTCGTCCATCTTGTCACCGCCGACCCGGACGCTGCGGGCATAGACGATGCCGCCGAGCGAGATCACCGCAACCTCGGTGGTGCCACCGCCGATGTCCACGATCATCGAGCCGGAGGGCTCGGTCACCGGCAGGCCGGCGCCGATCGCGGCGGCCATCGGCTCCTCGATCAGCAGCACCTTGCGCGCGCCGGCGCTCTCGGCGCTCTCCTGGATCGCACGGCGTTCCACCGCCGTGCTGCCGGACGGGACGCACACCACCACCATGGGCGAGGCAAAGCTGCGGCGGTTGTTCACCTTGCGGATGAAGTGCTTGATCATCTCCTCCGCCGCCTCGAAATCGGCGATGACGCCGTCGCGCAGCGGGCGGATGGCAGCGATCGAGCCGGGCGTGCGGCCGAGCATCAGCTTGGCCTCCTCCCCCACCGCCAGCACCTGCTTCTTGCCTCGTACGTCGGAGATGGCGACCACCGAGGGCTCGTTCAGCACGATGCCGCGCCCCTTCACGTAGACGAGGGTGTTCGCCGTGCCGAGATCGATGGCCAGGTCGGCCGAGAAGAAGCCGAACAGCCGGGAGAACATGCAGGGGACCTTCCGATCGGGGGCAGCGAACCGAATTCTTCCGCCCACCCGCGACCGTACGCCAGCCCGGCGCGGCGACCGGGGCCCGCCGGCGCCTGCTGCTCACGGTTTCGCGGGGGCGCGAGCGCGGTGCTTAGCCTTCCCCCGCCCCGCGCTCAAGCCCAAACCGCTGCGGCCGAACCCTCGGCTTCGGAGGGCGTTACGCGGGCGTCACCGGACGAAGAGAGGAGACGGGAACATGCGCAGACTTCCCCTGGCGATCGGGCTCGCCGCCATGCTGGCCGCCTGCGGCCAGACCACGGGCGACCGGGCGGTTTCGGGCGGGCTGCTCGGCGCCGGCACCGGCGCCGCGATCGGCTCGCTGACCGGCAGCGCGGGCACCGGTGCGCTGCTCGGCGGCGCCGCGGGTGCGGCCGGCGGCGCGCTGACCAACCCCGGCACGGTGGATCTCGGTCGCCCGGTCTGGCGCTGAAGCTCACCCGCGCCTCAGCATCCGGCGCAGCGCCCCGCTGCCGGCCGCCACCAGCGGCCCGGCCCGGCGGGGCGGCTTGTGCGCCATCCGCCGCCGCACCTCGAGCCTGGCGCCATCCGGCGCGCGCAGCAGGTGCAGCGTGCGGTCATGATAGACGTCGAGGCCAGGCCGGTGGCCGATCGAGACCAATGCGCTGTCGGCCAGTTCCTCACGGAACAGCCGCATCATCTGGTCCTGGTTGTCGTCGTCCAGCGCGGCGGTCGCCTCGTCCAGGAACACCCAGCGCGGCCGGTGCAGCAGCAGCCGCGCGAAGGCTAGGCGCTGCTGCTCGCCGAGCGACATAACCCGGTCCCAGCGATCCTCCTCGTCGAGGCGGGACATGAAATGCGGCAGCGCGCAGCGTTCCAGCGCAGCCTGGATCGCCGCATCGGCGAAGCGCTTCGGGCCGGCAGGGTAGGCGATGGCGGCGCGCAGCGTGCCGAGTGGGATGTAGGGGCGCTGCGGCATGAAGAACATGCGCTCCCGCGGCGGCGTGCGGAGCTCGCCGGATCCCCAGGGCCAAAGGCCCGCGATGGCGCGGAACAGCGTGGACTTGCCGGTCCCGCTCTCGCCGACGATCAGCACCTTCTCGCCGGCGCGGATGGTCGCGGTGGCGTCCTGGATCACCACGTTGCCGTCAGCATGCCCGACCTGGAGGTCGCGGAAGGTCAGCACCTCCTCGCCATTCTCGTCGGGTCCGACCTTCAGCGTGATCGCCTCGTCCGCCTCCAGCCCCTCGGCGGCTTCGAAGCTGTCCTCCAGCACGGCGACGCGCTCGATATGGCTGCGCCAGTCGGCGAGCAGCGGATACTTGTCCACGAACCAGTTCAGGCTGCGGGTCACTTCCAGGAAGGCCTGGGTGATCTGCATCAGAACGCCGAGCGTGATCGCGCCGGCGAAGTAGCGGGGGCTGGCCACGATGATCGGCACCACGCCGGCGGCCATACCATAGGCGGAGGTGAGATACATCAACGCCCGCTCGCGCGAATAGAGTTCGTGCATCACCGCGACCACGCGGCCGAAGGCGGCGCGCAGGCCACGATCCTCGTCCGGCTCGCCGCGGATCAGCGCGATGCCCTCGCTGTTCTCGCGGATCCGGATCAGCGCGAAGCGGTGGTCGCCCTCCGCCTGGTTGCGGCGCATGTTGATCTCGACCAGCGGCCCGCCGAGCAGGAAGGTCAGCACGCTGCCGAGGGTGGCGTAGAGCAGCGCCGCCCAGACCATGTAGCCGGGAATGGTGAACTCGGTCGCCGCCATGGCGACATGCAGGGGGCCGGAGAGCGTCCAGAGCACGCCGAGGAAGGTGGCCAGCGTCAGGATGGAGCCGAGCAGCCCGACCAGCAGGTCCACCGCCATCGCCGTCGCCCAGCGGGTGTTCTCGGTGATGCGCTGGTCCGGGTTGTCCGCCGCGTCGGGCATGAAGTTGAGCTGGTAGTGCACGCCACTCTTCAGCCAGCGCCCCTGCAGGCTCTGCACCAGCGCGCGGCGCCAATCGAGCGAGAGCATCTGCTTCGCCCAGAGCTGCGCCACCGCGCTGACCATGGCGGCGAACAGCAGCAGCAGCAGCGTCCAGAGCTGGCCGTAGAACTCGGCGCGGTCGCGCGCCTCCAGCGCGTTGAAGAAGTCACGATTCCAGATGTTGAACCGCAGTTGCACCAGGATCTGCAGCAGCGTGAGGCCAACCACCGCCACCGTGTAGCCCCAGGCGCGCAGGCGGTCGCCCGGCGAGCCGTAGTAGATGCGGATGATGCGCCAGAACTGGCCGAAGAAGCCGCGCCGGCGGGCGTCGGCGGCTCCCGCGGTTCCGGCATGGTCCATGGTTCCGCTCAGGGCTGGCGCGGCGCAGGCCGCGGCACCGGGCGCAAGGCGTCGGCGGTTTCGCCGAGCCGCTCGGCGGCAAGTGCGCGCCCCGCATCGCTGGCCACGCCGCGCCCCTCGGCCGCGAGCCGCGCGCCGCGGCGCAGCAGGTGGCGGAATGGTTCAACGCCGCCAGGAGGGACGGTGATGACGGTGCCGTCCTCCAGCACGGCGCCGGCGACCTCGCCCTGCGGCGTGTAGTAGGGAGTCTTGACCGTGCCGGAGACGCTCAACGACTCCGCCTGCTCGGCAGGGGCGCGGCCGAGCTGGCGCCAATAGACACGCTCCACCACCACCGGCGCTGCTTCGTCGCTGGGGGCGAAGGCCAGCACGGTGATCACCGGCGCATGCCGCGCGCGGATGCCCCAGACGATGATCGGCCGCCCCGGCGCGGCGGCCTGCCGCACGGCGTCGCCGAATTCCGGCGGGAAGACGATCTGCGGGCCTTCGCGGAACAGCAGCGCATCGGTCTCGCCGCGCGGATTGATCAGGTAGCGCTCGACCGTGCCGGTGAAGGCCGGCAGCTGGGTGGGATCGAACCAGAACTCGGCCACGGCACTGCGCGGCGGCGGCCCCTGCGCCAGCGCCGCGACAGGCATCGCGGCGAGCAGCAGCAGCAAAGGCAGGATCTTCGCGCGCATCGCCTCCCCCCCGCGTGCCCCCGCATCAGCGGCTGCGCAACGCACCAAAGACCAGGCTCAACAGGAACAGCACGAGGAAGACGGCGAACAGGATCTTGGCGATTCCGGCAGACGCGGAGGCGATGCCGCCGAATCCGAACAGCCCGGCGACCAGCGCGACGACAAGGAAGATCAGGGTCCAGTAGAGCATGCGCGGCCTCCGCCCGTAGGTGGGGCAGGAACGCGCCCCGCCGATACCGGTTGCCGTGCGCAACGGCGCCAAGGGCGCCCGTTGGGGTGCGCCGAGGTTGAACCGCCGGCGCTTCGCTCGGTCCGCTGCGCTGGCGGCGCTCGCGGCCTGGTCTGCTACCCGGCCCGCAGATCGATCCTCCCGGAGCCGGGCCTCAGCCGGTGCCGATCGGCAGGCCGCGCGTCACCGCTTGGTAGGTGGCTACCGCCAGCATGGTCGGCTCGAACGGCTTGGTGATGACGAAGGCCGGCTCCACGCGGCTGCCGGTGAGCAGCCGCTCCGGATAGGCGGTGACGAAGATCACCGGTGCCGCGTGCCGCGCCAGGATGCGCTCCACCGCGGTGGCGCCGTCGCCGCCCTGGCCGAGATTGACATCGGCCAGCACCAGGCTCGGCCGCTCGCTCTCGGCGATCGCCACCGCCTCGTCCTCGCTGGCCGCCACGCCGACCACATCGTGGCCGGCGCTCTCGACGAGCTGCTGCAGGTCCATCGCGATGATCGGCTCGTCCTCGATGATCAGCACGCGCGCGGTGCTCGCCGAGCGCAGCCGCTCGCGCGCGCTGGCCAGCATCGCCTCCGCCGAGTCGGGATCGAGCCCGAGCACGGCGGCCGCCATCGCGCTGTCGAGCTCCTCGAGCGAGGTGAGCAGCAGCAGCATGCGCTCGGTGCGGGAGAGCGCACCTGATGCCTCCTCCGGCCGTGCGCCGATGACGCGCGCGACTCCGGCGAACAGCGACAGGCGTGCGCCATCCGGCCCGGGCACCGGGCGGACGCCCTCGCGCAGCGCCTCGGCCACGATCGCGTCGCCTTCATTTTGCGTGCCGGACAGGGCGCGGGCGAAGCGCCTGGCATAGGGTAGGGCCGCCAGCAACGCCGCGCGGTCGATTTCGCTCATCGCCTTTTCATCTCCCGCTCCTGGCTTTGCGATGCCGGGCGTCGTGATCGTTGATATGCAGCGTACCGTGGACGGACAAGACAACTCTGACGTGTTGCGGGCCGGTATCGCGCAGTTGTTGCCGGAACTGCGCGCGGCCGCGCGCCTGCTCACCGCATCGCGAGCGGAAGCGGACGACCTCGTGCAGGAGGCGGTGCTGCGCATGCTGCGCGGATTGGACGGCTTCGCGCCACCCGATGCGCATGATGGCGACACCGCGGCAGCGCTGCGGCCCTGGGGACTCGCCGTGCTGCGCAACGCCTTCCGCGAAGGCTGGCGGCGGCGGCGGCGGGAACTCGCGCATCTCGAGACGCAGCCGCGCGACGAGGAGGGCCGCAGCGGCGGGCAGGAGACCGTGTCACGCATGCGCGAGCTTGCGCGCGCACTCGCGACGCTGCCGCCCCCGCTGCGCGAAGCGCTGGTGCTGGTCGGTGCACAGGGGCTGAGCCACGAGCAGGCCGCCGCGATCTGCGCCGTGCCGGTCGGCACGATGAAGGCGCGGGTCTCGCGCGCGCGCCGGCAGCTCGCCTCCACTCTCGGCGCTGTGATGGACTGACGGATCCGCGATGCAACCCGCCCCGGAGGCCATTCATAGAGAGGGTATCTGGACCGGAGAGAATGATGCCCAACGAGTTCCACGCCCAGCTGATCACTCTGCTGCCCCGGCTTCGCGTGCAGGCACTTGCCCTCACCCGCAACCGCGCCGCGGCGGAGGACCTGGTGCAGGATGCGGTGGCGAATGCGCTGGCAGCACAGGACAGCTTCACGCCCGGCACCAACTTCGCGGCCTGGATGCATCGCATCCTGCGCAACCGCTTCATCTCGACGCTGCGCAAGCAGCGCGACACCACGGACATCGAGGACCTGCCGGCAAGCGCCTTCGCCGTCGCCGCGACGCACGAGGACCGGCTGGTGCTGAAGGAGCTCGGCCGCGCGGTGAACCGGCTGCCGGTGGACCAGCGGGAAGCACTGTTCATGGTGGTGCTGCAGGGCATGTCCTACGAGGATGTGGCGAGCGCCACGGGTTGCGCGGTCGGCACCGCCAAGAGCCGCGTGTTCCGGGCGCGCCGGCAGTTGCAGGCCTGGCTGATGGGCGAGGACCGCGCGACGGGGCGCAGCGGCGAGGCCCAGCCCTCCGAGACCGACAGCCGGCGGGACCACCGCCTCCGCGCCGACGCGGCGGCGTCGGGCGCGTAGTCCGCGACCCATCGGCGCCGCCCCCTCCAGCGACGGGGGGCGGCGCCGTTCAGGGCGGTGGGGATGGACGACGACCGGCGGATTCCGCAGTTGCCTCGACGCGAGGATCGTGGCGCGCCGCACCGGCGGCGCGTCGAGGAGGCGTTTGCGGTGTGGCTCGAGCAGAAGCTGCACGAACTCTACGACAGCGTGACCAGGGAACCGCTGCCGCCCGAACTGCTGCGCCTGATCGAGGGGCAAGGCGCGGAGCACGAACCGGAAGAAGGTGCGGAGCGCAAACCGAGAGAAAACCCGGAGCGCGAGCCGAAAGACTGATACCTTCTCCCGCTGAGCGTGGCCGATCACGCGCCACCGGCGGGGGCAGGGTGGACTCGAAGAGAACCGGCACCACGCAGCGGGAAGGCGGCGTACCGTGAGGCGTCCGCGCCTGCCACCGACGCTGCGTGGCCGGATGCTCGGCCTGCTTCTGCTCGCCGCCTTGCCGGTTCTCGCGCTGGCGGCGCTCGGCATTGCCGCTTCCTGGCAGGCCGAGCGGGAGGAGGTGGAACACCGGCTCGCGCGGGATCGCGACCATGTGATTGCGCTCAACCGTGCGGCGGTGGAAGCCGCTGCGGCCGTGCTCGCGACCGTTACGGCGGCCGCGAGCACGGGCGGAGCACGCTGCGACGCGCTGCTCGCGCCGGCGCGCAGCCTGGGCCTGGCGCCCGTCGTCGTGGATGCCGAGGGCGCGGTGGTGTGCGGCACCGCGGTACCGCCGCCCGGACTGGCGCGGCTGCGGGGCGCGGCGCGGCCCGTGGTGGCGCCCGGGCAAGGCGCCGCCGTGCTGGTGGCGCAGCCGCTGGCCGGCAATGGCGGCTTCGTCGCGACCGAGGTGCCGCTGCGGACATCCGCGCCGGAACTTCGGCTATGGCTGCTCGACGCGACGGGCGGTGCGCGGGCGGTGCGCGCAGGCACCAGCGCGCCGCCGGCGCCCGAAGGCTCCGGTGCGGAGCGCCTGACCGCCGAGGACGGCACCACCTGGCTCGCCGCCGCGGGCACCATCGCACCCGGGATCAAGGTGCTGGTGGCGCGCCCGGACGCGCCGCTGCGCCGCGCCGCGCGGTTGATGGCGCTGCGCCGAATGAGCGAGCTGGCGGCGCTGCTCGCCTTGGGCGGGCTGGCCGTCTTCCTCGGCCTTGGTCACTCGGTGACCCGCCCGCTGGCGCGGCTGCGGGCCGCCGTGGCGGGCTGGATGGACGGGCAACCGCTGGATGCCGAGGCGACCGCACGGCTGCCCGAGGAGCTTCGCGACCTGGCGCAGGCCTTCAGCGAGGGCGCGGCGGTGCTGGCCGAGCGCGACGCCGCACTCAGCGCGGCGGTCTCACGCGCCGAGCTGCTCGCGGAGGAGGTTCACCACCGCGTCAAGAACAACCTGCAGATCGTCAGCAGCCTGTTGGCGCTGCAGGCCGGGCGCGTGGCCGATGCCGCCGCGCGCGCCGAGTTCGAGGCCACGCGCGACCGCGTCGCCGCGCTCGCCACGCTGCACCGGCACATGTACCTGCATCACGACCCGGATGCGATCGATCCGCGCGCCTTCCTGCAGGAACTTGGCGAGCAGCTCTTCGCGGCGGTGGGCGAACGGCCAGGGCGGCGCATCGCCTTCCAGGTGGATGCGTCGCCGCTGCGCATCGCCTCGGACCAGGCGGTGCCGCTGGCGCTGCTGATCACCGAGGCCGTCTCGGTGGCGCTGCGGCACGGCTTCCCCGGCGCGCGGCGTGGCCGGATCGCGATCCGCCTGGTCTCCACCGAGGCGCGCGCGGAGCTCACCATCGAGGATGACGGCGCCTGGCCGCGGGCGGATGACCGGCTGCGCACCTCGCTGATGCGCGGCTTCGCGCGCCAGCTCGGCAGCGAGCTGCGGATGGAGGAAGGCCGCCTCTCGCTGGACCTGCCGCTGCGCCCGCCGCTGCCGCGCCAGGTGCCGCGGCTGCGTGCCGGGAGTGCCACTTGAAGCGGCGCGCACGAATTCCGGCGCATTCATGCCTCGGACGCCGGCGCGCCTCCGGCGCCTGGCTTCGTCATGCCTTGCGGCGGGCCGCAGGTCCGAAGTCGGCCACGCCTCTCAGGCGGCCGGCGCCGCGAGTTCCGCCGGCGCGGTGCGGTCGCGCTTCACCAGCAGCTTGTTCAACGCATGCACATAGGCGCGCGCGGAGGCCACGATGGTGTCGGTGTCGGCACCCTGGCCGTCCACCAGCTTGCCGGCCTCCTCCAGCCGCACCGTCACGCGCGCCTGCGCATCGGTGCCGCCCGTCACGCTCTGCACGGCATAGAGCTTGAGGTTGACGTCGTGCGGGAAGGCGATGCGCAGCGCGTTGAAGGTGGCGTCCACGCCGCCATCGCCGCCCGCCACGCCCTCGCGCACCTCGCCATCCACGTCGAGCGAGATGGATGCGATCGGGCGGGTATGCATGCCGGTGGAAACGGACAGGCCGGTCAGCTTGATGCGGTCGTTGCCGCGCACGACCTCGTCGTCCACCAGCGCGGCGATGTCCTCGTCGTAGACGACCTTCTTGCGGTCGGCGAGATCCTTGAAGCGCTTGAAGGCGTCGTTGAGCGCGTTGTCGCCCAGCTCATAGCCCAGCGCCTTCAGCTTGTCGCGGAAGGCGGCGCGGCCGGAATGCTTGCCGAGCACCAGCGAGGACTTGTTCCAGCCGACGCTCTCCGGCGTCATGATCTCGTAGGTCGAGGCGTCCTTCAGCACGCCGTCCTGGTGGATGCCGGATTCGTGCGCAAAGGCGTTGCGGCCGACGATCGCCTTGTTCGGCTGCACGTCGAAGCCGGTGATGGTCGCCAGCAGGCGGGAGGTGCGCAGGATGCTCGGTGTCTTCACGCCGTTCTTCACCGGCACGGCGTCGTGGCGCGTGCGCAGCGCCATGACGATCTCCTCCAGGCTGGCATTGCCGGCACGCTCGCCGATGCCGTTGATGGTGCACTCCACCTGCCGCACGCCGGCGCGGATCGCGGCCAGGGTATTGGCGACGGCGAGGCCGAGGTCGTTGTGGTTGTGCGCCGAGAACACGACCTTCTCAGCACCCGGCACGCGCTCGCGCAGCATGGTGAAGACCCGGAAGATGTCCTCCGGCACCGCGTAGCCGACGGTGTCGGGGACATTGATGGTGGTCGCACCCGCCTTGATCGCGGCCTCGACGCAGCGGCAGAGGAAATCGTCCTCGGTGCGCGTGCCGTCCTCGGCCGACCACTCCACATCGGCGGCCAGGTTGCGCGCCAGCGTGACGGAGGAGGTGACGAGATCCAGCACCTGCTCCGGCTCCATGCGCAGCTTGACGCGCATGTGCAGCGGGCTGGTGGAGACGAAGGTGTGGATGCGGCCGCGCGCGGCAGGCTTGATCGCCTCGCCGGCGCGCTGGATGTCGCCCGGCGCGGTGCGCGCCAGGCCGCAGACCACCGGACCGTCCTTGGCGAAGCGCTGGGCGATCGCCTGGACGCTCTCGAAATCGCCGATGGAGGCGATGGGGAAGCCGGCCTCCATCACGTCCACGCCGAGCTCCGCCAGGGCCTCGGCCATGCGGACCTTCTCCTCCAGGTTCATGGAGAAGCCCGGCGACTGCTCGCCGTCGCGCAGAGTCGTGTCGAAGATGACGATGCGGTCGGGGTCCAGGGTCCCGAAGGATGGATGCTGGATGGACATGGTGGCGTTCCTTGCGTCGTCGTTCAGCCGTGGCGGCGGCGCGCCCGGCGCGCAGCAGCCCGTTGGGGCTTCCCCTGAGCGGTGCCGGCCGTCAGCGGCCGGGCGTCACGCCCAGGGGCGACGAAGTCGAAGGAGGAGCGCGCGCAGGCGCACGCCACCCTGGCGGGCGGCGGCAGGCTCGGTGCGGGGCGCGCGGAGCGTCATGACTGGCGGGAAGCTAGCGGCGCAGGGCGGCCGTTGCAAGCTTTCCGGTGCCGCGCCTCGCGCGGCGCGGCTTGATTTGGCACTGGAATGTCCCGCCCGCCCCGCGCGAAGCTGCAGGCCGCCACCCAGCACGCCGGAGGCCCGCCATGGCCGAGCGCCACTTCCTCGCCTTCTGGAACCTCGAGAACCTGTTCGACACCGCCGATGCGGCGCGCAGCGAAGGGCTGGCGAAACGGCTGGCCAGGGAGCTGAAGGGGTGGTCGGGCGCGGTGCTGGACCGCAAGATCGCCAACCTCGCCGGCGCGATCCGGGCGATGGATGGCGGCAAGGGGCCGGGAATCCTCGGCGTGTGCGAGGTGGAGAGCAAGGCGGTGCTGCACTGCCTGGCGGCGGCGATCGACGGCGACCGCTACGCCGTGGTGCACGCCGACAGCCTCGACCAGCGCGGCATCGACAGCGCCTTCCTGTTCGACACGCGCCGCTACACGCAGGTACCGAACGCCGTCTTCACCCATTTCGTGATGCGCCGCACCTATACGCGCGACATCCTGCAGGCGAGTTTCCGTACCGCATCCGGGCGGGAGCTGGTGCTGTTCGCCAATCACTGGCCCTCGCGCTCCGGCGGCCGGTTCGAAAGCGAGCCCTACCGCATGACCGCCGGCGAGACGCTCGCCCACTGGCACAACCGCGTGCATGAGGAGCGGGGCGAGAACATCACCGTGCTGGCGATTGGCGACTTCAACGACGAACCCTTCGACCGCTCGCTGGTGGATTACGCGCAGGCGACGAACACGCGCGGCCGGGTGACGCGGGCGCGCAGCGTGCGGCGCTTCCTGAACCTGATGGCGCCGCTGGTGGGTGCGGCCGAGGGCAGCTACGTCTTCGACGGCCAGCCGATCATGCTGGACCAGATCCTGGCCGGAAGATCAGCGGTGAGCGGGGCGGCGGGCCTTGCCGTGGACGGCCCGGCAACGATCCTGCGCCCGCCCGGCGTGAAGGCGGCACCGCGGCCTTTCAAGCGTCCGGCGGTGAAGGGCGGCGCCGATCCTGACGGCTTCAGCGATCACCACGCGGTCGGCGTGGTGCTGCGCGAGACGTGACTCACCGCGGCGGGTGATGCTGCCACCAGTGCCGTGCGATGTCGGCGCGGCGACAGACCCAGACCTCGTTGCGGTGCTGCGCCACATGCGCGAGGAAGCGCTGCAGCGCCCGCGCACGGCCGGGGCGGCCGACCAGGCGGCAATGCAGGCCGACCGACATCATCTTCGGGGACCCTGACCTGCCCTCCTCCAGCAACAGGTCGAAGGCGTCGCGCAGGTGGCGCTCGAAGCCATCAGGGTCGCCGAAGCCCGGTGGCACGGCGAACTTCATGTCATTGTTGTCGAGCGTGTAGGGGATGACGAGCTGCGGCCTGCCTTCGACCTCCACATAGTGCGGCAGGTCGTCGTCATATGAATCGCTGTCGTAGAGGAAGCCGCCATGCCGCGCAACGAGGCGGCGCGTGCGCGGACTGAAGCGACCGGTGTACCAGCCGACCGGGCGCGTGCCGGTGAGCCGCTCGATGGTCTCGACGCAGAGCGCGATGTCGGCGGCTTCCTCGGCCTCGTCCATCCCGTGATAGTCGAACCAGCGCCAGGCGTGGGAGGCGATTTCGTGCCCGGCCTCGGCGAAGGCGCGCGCGACATCGGGGTTCAGCTCCAGCGCGCGGCCGACGCCATAGACGGTGAGGTTGAAGCGTTGCTGCGCGAACAGGCGCAGCACGCGCCAGACTCCGGCGCGTGCGCCGTAGTCGAACTGCGTCTCCACGCTGCGGTTGCGCTCGCCGATCAGCGGCGCGCCGCCGGGCACCTCGTGCAGGTAGAGCTCGCTGCCCTTGTCGCCGTTGAGCACGGTGTTCTCGCCGCCCTCCTCGTAGTTCAGCACGAAGGAGAGGGCGAGCTTCGCCCCGCCCGGCCATTTCGGGTCGGGCGGCGTGGCGCCATAGCCGCGCAGGTCGCGCGGATAGCCGGAACCGTCATCGGGGAAGCGGGGCGCGTCGGTCATGGCGGAGTCTTGCGGGACCGGCGCCCGCGCGGTCAACCGTTCCGCCGCGTGACCGGCACGGCCACCTCGTTGCGGCGCAGCGCCGGGATGGTCCAGGGCGGATCGTAGAACCAGGCCACCGGCGCGCCCGCCTGGACCCAGCCCGTGGCAGGCAGGGCGGCGAGCAGCCGGTCGCGCGCCTCCGCCACGGCGGCCGGCGTGGTGGAGCCCGAGAAGCGCAGCACCGCCACGGTCTCGGGCGGCACCTGCACGATCGAAACGCGCGGATCCTGCGGCACGGGCGGGTCGCGCAGCGCGGCGGGCAGGAAGAAGCGGATGCGGTAGCCATCCGGCGTCGCCGCCTGCGCCACCGGCGCAGTCATGGCGATGCGCGTCGGCTGCTGAGCCACAGGCGCCGTCATGGCGATCTTCGCACTGCCCTGGTTGGCGCCGAAGATGTAGCGGGCAAGGCGCGAGAAGCCCTCGCTCCGGCTTCCGGTCTCATCGCCTTCCACCGCCGTCTCGGCGGCGAGGCGCGCCGCATAGCGACGGATCTCCAGCCCGGCTTCGATGCCAAGCGTCTCGTAGCGCGGTTCCTCCGTCCCTGCCCTCACGCCCACCACCGAACAGGCGCCGAGCAGCAGGGAGGAGGCAACGGCGGCCAGGCGAATGGGCATCGCGTGCTCCTTCCGGTCCCCGGCATCTGGGGTGCTTCGCTCATCCTGCCATGGCGGCGGCAAGGCCGACCGGCGGGCTCGCGAGCGGCTTGCGTCCCTTCGCCAGCGCCACGGCGCCGGTCATGCTGGCCTGGGCGAGCGCCACCTGGTCGGCGCCCTCGGCGAAGGCCGCCTCGGCCGCTTCGGCGACGATGCGGTGATAGCCCGCCGTGTCGCCACCGCGGAAGGCGGCCCAGGCGCCGGGAACGAGCCGCACGTCGAGCGTCGCGCCATGACGCGCCGCCGCCTCGGCGAAGATGGCGCGCGTCGGCTCGATGGTTGTCTCGACAGCGCAGAGCACGACGACGCGGCCACCGCCCTTCGTCGCTTCCTCGGCCAGCGCGGCGTCCACGCGCAGGACGGGGATCGCTGCGCGCGCCAGCGCGGCGCCGGGGCCCACGGTGGAGCAGGTGAGCAGCACGGCATCCACGCCCGGCTGGACCAAGGCCTCCAGCGCGCGGGCGGTGCGCTGCGCGATCTCGTCGGTGAGGCCGCCGGCGGCCTCGGCGTCCTTCAGCAAATCCTCGCGCAGCGTGTGGGTGAGCGTCACGCCCGGCGGGCAGGCGGCGTCGAAGACGGCCAGGTTGCCGGCGGCGGTGTGCAGGCAGGCGATGGTTGTCATGGCGGCGCTTCCTCCCCGAGAAACACGAAGGGCGGCAGGTTGCCCTGCCGCCCCGTGCGCGTCACCTGGATTGCGGCGGCTCAGTTCTTCGCCTTGTCCACCAGCTGGTTCTTCTTGATCCAGGGCATCATGCCGCGGAGCTTCTCGCCCACCTCCTCGATCGGATGCTCGGCGAGGCGGCGGCGGGTGGCCTTGAAGGAGGCCTGGTTGACCTTGTTCTCCAGCATCCAGTCGCGCGCGAAGCGGCCGGACTGGATGTCCTCCAGCACCCGCTTCATCTCCGCCTTGGTCTCGGCGGTGATGATGCGCGGGCCGGTGACGTATTCGCCGTATTCGGCGGTGTTGGAGATGGAGTAGTTCATGTTGGCGATGCCGCCCTCATAGATGAGGTCGACGATCAGCTTCACCTCGTGCAGGCATTCGAAATAGGCCATCTCCGGCGCGTAGCCGGCCTCCACCAGCGTCTCGAAGCCGGCCTTGATCAGCTCGACCAGGCCACCGCAGAGCACGACCTGCTCGCCGAACAGGTCGGTTTCGCATTCCTCCTTGAAGGTGGTCTCGATCACGCCCGAGCGGCCGCCGCCGATGGCGGAGGCGTAGGACAGCGCGATCTCCAGCGCATTGCCCGACGGGTTCTGGTGCACCGCAACCAGGCAGGGCACGCCGCCGCCCTTCTGGTACTCGCCGCGAACCGTGTGGCCCGGGCCCTTCGGCGCGATCATGAACACGTCGAGGTCGGGGCGCGGGTCGAGCAGGTTGAAATGCACGTTGAGGCCATGCGCGAAGGCGATCGCCGCACCCTGCTTCAGGTTGGCGTGCAGGTGGTCGCGGTAGAGGTCGCCCTGCAGCTCGTCCGGCGTGAGCACCATGGTCACGTCGGCCCACTTCGCCGCCTCGGCGGGCGTCATCACCTGGAAGCCGGCTGCCTCGGCCTTCTTCCAGGAGCCGCCGGGACGCAGCCCGATGACGACATCCTTGACGCCGGAATCGCGCATGTTCTGCGCATGGGCATGGCCCTGGCTGCCGAAGCCGATGACCGCGACCTTCCTGGCCTTGATCAGGTTCACATCCGCATCGCGGTCGTAGTAGACGCGCATCAACTCATCTCCTTCTTTCATCGGAACAGTTCGAGGAAGCCGTCTGGTCGGCACAAAGTCGCTAAGTAGATGCCGATCAAGGTTGGCGCCGCGCACAAACCGGGCCAGAGCATACGAGTCGGAATGGCTGCTGTGATCGGTCGCATCTGCTTATCCGTCGCCAGAGTCTGCAGATACAGATCGTTCAGCGTCTCGATGTGGATCGGGTCACTGTAGTGCCCGCCGAACTTGCTCTCGTACAGACGCGAGAAGTCAAGCGCGACGGGCTTGAAGCCGCTGGCGCGTAGAATAGCGGAAACTTGCGCTCCAAGCTGCTGGGCCAGCCACGTATGGCGCGTGTAGCGCTGGTGGATCTTCAGGAACAGCAATCCAAAGAGCACTCCGGTGATGACCAAGAGCCAGCCCAGCGCCCTCACCATCGCCAACTTGTCGCTGGCGTCTTCCCGAAGACCCACCACCGCAGCAACACCCAGCAGGATTGCGGCCACCAATGTGAAGAACACGGTGCCAAGCGCGACACGAAGCGTCTCGTAGTGACGCCCCATATTGAGGGCTTCAACATTGTACCGCATCAGCACATCGATGATGTCGCGGGGCTCCATGCGGCTGTGGCCGCTCCCCAACCCGCTAAGTCCCGGATCGCCCATTGAACGCCGGTGTCACGCTGACAGGCCGGCAGGCCCGCGCGCCATCGCCACGGCGCCGGTCCGCGAAACCTCCGCCAGCCCCACGGGCCGCATCAGTGCGCAGAAGGCGTCGATCTTCTCGGCATTGCCGGTCATCTCGAAGATGAAGCTCTCGGTGGTGGCGTCCACCACGCGGGCGCGGAAGGCATCGGCCAGGCGCAGCGCCTCGACGCGATGGTCACCCTTCCCCACCACCTTGATCAGCGCCAGCTCGCGCGTCAGGTGCGGACCTTCCAGCGTCAGGTCGCTCACCTTGTGCACCGGCACCAGGCGATCGAGCTGCGCCTTGATCTGCTCGATCACCATCTCCGTGCCGGTGGTGACGATGGTGATGCGCGACAGGCGCCGCTCGGCATCCACGGGCGCGACGGTCAGGCTCTCGATGTTGTAGCCGCGGCCGGAGAACAGGCCGATGACGCGCGCGAGCACGCCGGCCTCGTTCTCCACCAGCACCGCGATCGTCGCGGCGCGCAGGGTCGTTTCGGCAGGATCAGGCATCTTCGGTCATCCAGGCAATCGGCGAGAGGCGAGCCGCGCATGGCCCGCCACGGAGGATCAGGCGCGCAGGGTCAGACGAGGACCTTGCCCTCGTCCGTTACCAGCGCCGCATTCCCCTCCTGGTCCGGGCCCAGGATCATCTCGTTATGCGCCGCGCCCGAGGGGATCATCGGGAAGCAGTTCTCGTCCTTCGCCACGCAGATATCGGCGATGACGGGTGCATCCGTCGCGATCATCTCGCGGATCACGCGGTCCAGGTCGTCCGCCTTCTCCGCGCGCAGGCCGACGCCGTGGAAGCTCTCGGCGAGCTTCACGAAATCGGGCAGCGCCGCGGAATAGCTCTCGGAGTAGCGGCCGCCATGCAGCAGTTCCTGCCACTGGCGCACCATGCCCATATACTCGTTGTTCAGGATGAACACCTTCACCGGCAGGCGGTACTGCGCCAGCGTGCTCATCTCCTGGATGTTCATCAGGATCGAAGCCTCGCCGGCGATGTCGATCACCAGCGCATCGGGGTGCGCGATCTGCACGCCCATCGCGGCCGGCAGGCCGTAGCCCATGGTGCCCAGGCCGCCCGAGGTCATCCAGCGGTTGGGCTTCTCGAAGCCGAAATACTGCGCGGCCCACATCTGGTGCTGGCCGACCTCGGTGGTGATGAAGGTCTCCTTGCCGAGCTCGCGCGTGATCTCGAACAGTCGCTTGACCGCGTGCTGCGGCTTGATGATCGCGCCCTTCTGCGTGTAGCGCAGGCAATCCTTCGACCGCCAGGCATCGATCTGGCGCCACCAGCCGGCCAGCGCCTCGCGGTCCGGCTGGGTGGTGTCCTCCTTCCACGCCTCGATCAGCGCGGCGAGGATCTTCCCCGCATCGCCGACCACCGGCACGTCCACCTTGACGTTCTTGTTGATGGACGAGGGGTCGATATCGCAGTGGATCTTCTTCGAGTTCGGCGAGAAATGGCTCAGCTTGCCGGTCACGCGGTCGTCGAAGCGGGCGCCGATGTTCAGCATGACGTCGCAGTCATGCATCACCCAGTTCGCCTCGTAGGTGCCGTGCATCCCCAGCATGCCGAGGAACTGCGGATGGCTGGAGGGAAAGGCGCCGAGGCCCATCAGCGTGTTGGTGCAGGGAAAGCCCGTCATCTGCACGAACTGCGTCAGCAGCAGCGAGGCCTCCGGCCCGGCATTGATCACGCCGCCGCCGCTGTAGATCACCGGCTTCTTCGCCGCCTTCAGCAGCGCCACCGCCTTGCGGATCTGCGCCATGTCGGGCTCGGTCTGCGGGCGGTAGGAGCGGTGCGGCTGGTCGGGCGCCGGCGCCTCGGCATAGGGCGCCTTGCCGATCAGGATGTCCTTCGGCAGGTCGATCACCACCGGGCCGGGGCGGCCGCTGCGCGCGACATGGAAGGCCTCATGCACCACGCGCGCCAGATCGCCGGGCTTCTTGACGAGGTAGTTGTGCTTGGTCGCCGGGCGGGTGATGCCGGTGGTGTCGGCCTCCTGGAAGGCATCGTTGCCGATCAGGTGCGTCGGCACCTGGCCGGTCAGGCAGACCACCGGCACGCTGTCCATCAGCGCATCCAGCAGCCCGGTCACCGCATTGGTGGCACCTGGGCCGGAGGTCACCAGCACGCAGCCCACCTTGCCGGTGGAGCGCGCATAGCCCTCGGCGGCGTGCACCGCCGCCTGCTCGTGGCGGACCAGGATGTGGCGGATGGCGTTCTGCTGGAAAATCGCGTCGTAGATCGGCAATACCGCGCCGCCGGGATAGCCGAAGATGACCTCTACGCCCTGCTCCTTCAGCGCGCGGAGGACGACCTCGGCGCCCGACATCGTCAGGGGCGCGGCGTCGGCGTGCTGGGTGGTGGCAGACATCTTCTGGAGTGCTTTCCTCGGCTTTCGCGCGGATGGTTGCGCGCCCGGCAAGGCCGATCCTGGCCGGGGGCGGCACCCTTACGCCCCATGCCGCACTGCGTCAACGCCGCGTTTCAACGAAAGCTGCGAAATAATCTAACAAACTTTCCGAATCTTGCGCGCCATCGTCCCACCTCGCACGCAATATTCGTGCGCGCTCCGGGGATGCCAGCGCGTGGTGGCGGAACCAGGTCGCCTGCCGCTTGGTGTACTGCCCGGTGTTGAGGATCGCCCGCGCCGAGGCGGCTTCCAGCGAAGCCTGGCCGGCCAGATGCGCCAGCAATTCCGGCACGCCATGCGCGCGCATCGCCGGCAGCGCGGGATCGAGGCCGAGCGCGCCGAGCGCCCGCACCTCCTCCAACGCGTCCGCCTCCAGCATCGCCTGCCAGCGCGCGGCGATCGCGCCGCGCAGCGCGTCGCGCGGCGGATCGAGCAGCACGGCGGCGAAGTCCCATGGCGCCGGACCGGTTCCGCCCGCCCGCAGCCAGGCGCGCAGCCCCTGCCCCGTGCCGGTCGCGACCTCATAGGCGCGCGCGAGGCGCTGGCTGTCCGAAGGGCGCAGCGTCGCGGCGGTCTCAGGATCGAGCGCGGCGAGGCGCGCATGCAGCGCCGCCGGCCCTTCCTCGGCCAGCAGCCGCCGCGCCTCGGCGCGCGCCGTCTCCGGCACGGCGGGGATCGTGGCGAGCCCCTCGGTCAGCGCGGCGAAATAGAGGCCCGTCCCACCGCAGAGGATCGGCACGCGTTCGGCCGCCCGCGCCGCCGCCATCTCGGCCAGCGCCGCGCCGCGCCACCAGGCGGCCGTGCCGGCTTCGGCGGCCGCACGCACGCCATAGAGCGCATGCGGGGCGCGGGCGAGATCGGCCTCGGTTGGCCGCGCGGTGATGATCCGCAGCTCGCGATAGACCTGCATGGAATCGGCGTTGATCACCACGCCGCCGAGCCGTTCGGCCAGCGCCAGCGCCAGCGCACTCTTGCCGGATGCCGTGGGCCCCGCCACCAGGATGGCGGGTGGTCGCGCCGCCAGGCGCGCGGGATCAGGTCGCGCCGCCAGGCGCGCGGAATCAGGTCGCACCGGCAGGCGCGCGGGATCAGGTTGCGCCCCGTTCGTCACGGTGGCAGAGGGCGCGGCGCATGCCGCACATCCTGACCCTGATCGCTGCCCCCGGCGGCCTCGACACCGCGCTGGTCGCCCGCGTGCGCGCCGCGCTCGATGCACTCGGCGCCGCGCCCGGCAAGCCCGAATGGCTCGCCGAGGCAGAAGCCGTAGACCTCCCCTTCACCGGCGCCGCCGAGCAGGCCGTTGCCGCCGCGCGCGCCGCGCTGGCCGACGCGCCGGTGGATGCCATCGCCCAGCCGCGGGACGGCCGCCGCAAGCGCCTGCTGATCGCCGACATGGACAGCACCATCGTGACGTCCGAGACGCTGGACGAGATCGCCGCCTATGCCGGGCTGAAGGAGCGCATCGCGGAGATCACCCGCCGCTCGATGAATGGCGAGCTGGATTTCCGCGCGGCGCTGATCGAGCGCGTCGGCATGCTGGAAGGCCTCGCCGTCGCCGCGCTGGAGGCGACCTGGGAACAGACGCGGATGATGCCCGGCGCGGCCGAGCTGGTCGGCACGATGCGCGCGCATGGGGCGGTGTGCTGCCTGGCGTCCGGCGGCTTCACCTTCTTCACCGGGCGCGTCGCGGAGAAGCTCGGCTTCCACCACCACGTGTCCAACGTGCTGCTGGTCGAGGACGGGAAGCTGACCGGCCGCGTGGCGGAGCCGGTGTTCGATCGCAACGCCAAGCTCGCCACGCTGACGCGGCTGGCCAGCGAGAACGCGCTGCCGATGGAGGCGACGCTGGCCGTCGGCGATGGCGCCAACGACCTGGACATGATCCGCGCGGCGGGGCTCGGCGTGGCGTTCAAGGCGAAGCCGGTGGTGGCGGCGGCGGCGCGGGCGCGGGTGGACCATGGCGACCTGACCGCGCTGCTGTTCGCGCAGGGTTACCGGCGGAGAGACTTCGTCACGCATTAGAACAGCAGGAGAGCAGGATGCGGGGCGCCGCCCCGCGCCCCGCCGGGGACGATGATCGTCCCCGGCCCCCTGCGAAGATCAGCCGCGCTGGCCGCGGGGCGGCGCGTTCAGGCGCAGCGGCACCCAGCGCTGGCCCTGCGGGCCCTCGATCAGCAGCAGTGCGGTGGCGCGTCCCTGGCGACGCAGACGCTCGAGACGCTCCTGCACTTCCGTGGGCGTTCCCACCCGCTCCTGCTGGACCTCCACGATCACGTCACCGGGGCGCAGCTCACGCTCGGCGGCAGGGCTGTCCGGCGATACCTCGGTGATCACCACGCCGCGGCTATCAGCCCGCAGGCTGAAGCGCTCGCGCTGCTCCGGCGTGATCGGCGCGACCCGCAAGCCCAGGCCCGCAAGCTCGGTCTGCTGCGGCTGCGCCGGCTGGGTCGGCTGCACCGCGGCCTGCTGCTGCTCGCTCGGCAGCTCGGCGACGGTGATCTCCACCGTCTGCTCGCGGCCGTCGCGCCACACCACCACCTGCACGCGGTCGCCGACCGTCGTGTCGGCGACGATGCGCGGCAGATTGCGCATCTCGCGCACCTCGCGGCCGTTGAAGCGCAGGATCACGTCGCCGGCCTGGATGCCGCCGGCCGCCGCCGGGCCGCCTTCCTGCGCACGCGCCACCAGCGCGCCGCGGGCGCCGTCCTTCAGCCCGAGACTCTCGGCGATCTCGTCGGTCACCTGCTGGATGTTCACGCCGAGCCAGCCGCGCCGCACCCGGCCATTGTCGCGCAGCTGCGCGACGATGTTCTTCGCCAGGTTGGACGGGATCGCGAAACCGATGCCGATCGAGCCGCCGGTCGGCGAGTAGATGGCGGTGTTGATGCCCACGACCTCGCCAGCCAGGTTGAACAAGGGCCCGCCGGAATTGCCGCGGTTGATCGCCGCATCGGTCTGGATGAAGTCGTCGTAGAGGCCCTGGCGGATGTCGCGGCCGCGGGCCGAGACGATGCCTGCGGTGACGGAACCGCCGAGGCCGAAGGGGTTGCCGATCGCCAGCACCCAGTCGCCCACCTGTGCGGTGTCGCTGTCGCCGAGCACCACTGCCGGCAGCGGGCTTTCCGGCCGCACCCGCAGCACGGCGAGGTCGGTACGCGGATCGGCGCCGAGCAATTCGGCGCGCAACGTGGTGTTGTCCTGCAGCACGACATTGATCTCGTCGGCGCCATCTATGACGTGGTTGTTCGTCACCACGATGCCCGAGGCGTCGATGATGAAGCCGGAGCCGAGCGACTGGCCGCGGCGTGGCGGCATCGGGCGGCCGGGCTGGCCCGGAGCCTGCCCGTTGGGCCGGTTGCGCTCCATGAAGTCGCGGAAGAATTCCTCGAACGGGCTGCCGGGCGGCGCCTGGGGCACTTCCGGCGCGTCGCGGCCGGCACGCTGCTGGGCGCCGGCCTGGGTGGTCTGGATGTTCACCACCGCCGGCAGCAGGCGCTGCGACAGCGGCGCGAAGGAGGAGGGCGCGCCAGGCGGCGGCACCTGCGGCGCGATCTGCTGCGCCGGCGCGACGCCGGGCGGCAGCAGCGCAAGCGGCAGCGCCAGCGCGGTGGCGAGGGCGAGAGGGGCAAGACGCACGTGAGGCAACCTTCCCTGGTGTGACATCAGCAAGATGGGCCGGCCGGGCCGGCTGGCAACGAGATTGGCACGTTCCGACCTGGGTGGAACCCCGGCGGTGTGTGACGGCGTGTCACGAACCGCGCCGCGCGGCAACAGGCGGCCGCCGATGGTTCCGGTCGGCGAATCAGCCGGTCAGCAGCCAGGCGACGGCGATACCGATCGCCGCCGCCGCCAGGCCGCCGCTGCGCAGCCGCGCATCCGGCAGGGTGGCCAGCGCCGCGACGGCCCGGCGCATCGCACCGGGCGCCACGGCGTAGAGCAGCCCCTCCACCGCGAGCACCACGGCGACGCCGGCGAGCACCTGGTCGAGGCGCATGCCGGCCGCCGCCGTGGTCAGTTGGACGCGGCGCCGGCGGGCGCCGGCGGCGCGGCCGCAGGTGCCGCGGGTGCCGCCGCCGCCGGCGCGGGAACGGGCGCCGACAGCGCAGGCTGGCCCGGCGAGCCGGAGGCTGCCGGCGCCGCCTGGCGCGCCGCCGCGGCGGCGCCACCGAAGGCCGGCGTCGTGCCGTTGCCGGCCGGGCTCTCCCGGAAGAAGCGGAAGAACTCGCTGTCCGGCGAGAGCAGCAGGCGCGTCTCGCCCTCGCCGAACGCCTCGCGATAGGCCTGCATGCTCCGCCAGAACTGGAAGAAGTCCGGGTCGCGCTGGAAGGCGTCGGCGAGGATGGTGATCGATTCCTGCTCGCCCTGGCCGCGCAGGACGTCGGACTGGGCCTGCGCCTCGGCGAGCAGCACGGTGCGCTCGCGGTCGGCGCCGGCGCGCACGCGCTGCGCCACCTCCGCACCTTCCGCACGCGCCTCGCGTGCCACGCGCTCGCGCTCGGACTGCATGCGGCTGAGGATCGCCTGCGTGTTCTCCTCCGGCAGGTCGGCGCGGCGGATGCGGACATCCACGATCTCGATGCCGAAGCGCCGCGCCTCCTCGTTCACCTGGTTCTGGATCTGGGTCATGATCCGGGCGCGGTCGGTGGACAGCACCGAGAGCAGCGGCTCGTTGCCGAGCACGCGGCGCAGCGCGGAGGTGACGATCGAGTTGAACCGCGCGCGGATGCCCGCCTCGGTCGCGCCGACGGTCTGGTAGAACTCCAGCGGATTGGCGATGCGGTAGCGCGTGAAGCTGTCCACGATCAGCCGGCGCTGGTCGCCGAGGATCACCTCCTCGCCCTGCGCGTCGTAGTCGAGCAGGCGGCGGTCGAAGGCGATCACCGACTGGATGAAGGGGATCTTCGCGTGCAGCCCCGGGTCCGTGATCACGCGGATCGGCTGGCCGAACTGGGTGATCAGCACCTGCTGGGTCTGGTGCACGGTGAACAGCGTGGACGAGACGACGACGAGGATGACCGCCGCCACCGCCGCCAGGATGAGACCGCGGTTCATCGCCCGAACCCCTGCGGACGGCCCGACACGGAGCCGGATATGGCGCCCTGCGGCGGCACGGGCGCTGGCGCCCCAGGCGAGGGCGGAGACAGCTGGCGTTGCGCCTGCGGCGCCGCGACGGCGGCGCGCCCGGTGTCGCCGAGGTTCAGCAGCGGCACGATGTTCTGCAATCCGGTGTCAACCAGCACCTTCGGGTTACGGCGCAGGATTTCCTCCATGGTCTCGATGTAGAGGCGTCGCAGCGTCACGTCCTGCGCCGTCTGGTAGGCGGAGAGCACGGAGATGAAGCGCTGCCCCTCGCCTCGGGCGCGGGCGATCTGGCTTTCGCGCACGCCTTCGGCTTCCTGCACGAGGCGCGCAGCCTCGCCGCGGGCGCGGGGGATGATGTCGTTGCGGTAGCTCTCGGCCTCGTTGCGCAGGCGCTCGCGGTCGGCCTCGGCGCGCTGCACGTCGCGGAAGGCGTCCACCACCTGGGCCGGCGGGTCCACCCGCTGCAGCTGCACCTGCGTGACTTCGACGCCCGAGCCGTAGCGGTCCATGATCGCCTGGGTGCCGCGGCGGACCTCCTGCTCGATCTGCGCGCGCGCTTCGGTCAGCGCGGGCTGGATCGGCGTGCGGCCGATCACCTCGCGCATGACGCCCTCGGCGACGGACTTCACGGTCTGCTCGGGATTGCGGGTGTTGAACAGGAACTCGCCCGCATCGCTGATCCGCCAGAAGATCGCGAAGTCGATGTCGATGATGTTCTCGTCGCCCGTGAGCATCAGGCTCTCTTCCACCACGTCGCGCGCCGGAACCGGCCGGGTCGAGGTGCCACCGGCCTCGCCGGCGGTGCGGAAGCCCACATCGATGCGGTTGATGCGCGTCACGCGCGGCGTCGTCACGCTCTCGACCGGCCACGGGATGTGGTAGTTCAGGCCGGGCGGTGCGGTGCGGTCGAAGGCGCCGAAGCGCAGCACCACGCCCTGCTCGTCCGGGTCCACCCGGTAGAAGCCCGAGGCCGCCCAGAGCGCCGCCACCACCAGTCCGATCAGCGCAATGCCCTTGCCGCCGGTGCCACGCGGCAGGTAGCGCCGCACCGCGTCCTGCGCCTGACGAATGACATCGTCGAGGTCGGGGCCCCGTCCGCCGCCACCGCCGCCGCCCGAAGGCGGTTGCGGCGCTCCCCAGGGTCCGCCCGGCCGGGGATTCCCCCAGGGGCTGGGTCCGCCGCTGCTGTTCCACGCCATCGGGTGAAAAACCTCCTCTTCCCGGCAGTCTTGCACCGCATCCTCCCGCGCCCGCAGGGGGAGGGATGCAGCGGCCTCAGTGCTGGTCCATATGGGGACGGCCGGGCCGGGAGAAACCGGCGCGCGGCGCCCCGAGCGAACCAGGGTCCGGACCGGCCTATGGTCCCGGCTGGGAAGCCGGCGCGCAAGGGGGGCCCCGAACCCGGCGCGGCAGTGCGGATATCGAGGCATCCGGGAGGATTTTCAAGCGATGGGCGAAACCCTTGAGGCGGCGGTCCGCTCGGCGCTGCGCACGGTACGCGATCCCGCCACCGGTCGCGACGTGGTCGAGGCGGGCATGGTCGAGGGCCTGACCGTGCGGGATGGCATGGTGCAATTCGCCATCCAGGTTCCGCGCGAGCGCGCCCGCGACTCCGAACCGCTGCGCGCGGCGGCCGAGAAGGCGGCGGCCTCGGTGCGCGGGGTGCTCTCCGCCACGGTGGTGCTGACGGCGCACCGTGCGGAGGCGCCAAAGGCCGCGCCGCCGCCACCGGGCGGCAAGGCGCAGGCCGGCCAGGGCCAGATGCTGCTGCCGGAGGTGGGCGCGATCGTCGCCATCGCGTCCGGCAAGGGGGGCGTCGGCAAATCGACCACCGCGGTGAACCTGGCGGTGGCGCTGGCCAGCCAGGGCCTGAAGGTCGGGCTGCTCGACGCCGACATCTACGGCCCCTCCCTGCCGCAGATGCTCGGCACGCGCGAACGCCCGCGCACCGAGGGGCAGAAGATCATCCCGCTGCAGCGCTGGGGGCTGAAGGCGATGTCCATCGGCTTCCTGGTGGAGGAGGAGACGCCGATGATCTGGCGCGGCCCGATGGTGATGGGCGCGCTGGAGCAGCTGATGGGCCAGGTCGAGTGGGGTGCGCTCGACATCATGATCGTGGACATGCCGCCGGGGACGGGCGACGCGCAGCTCACCATGAGCCAGCGCGTGCCGCTGGCCGGCGCGGTGATCGTCTCCACGCCGCAGGACGTGGCGCTGATCGACGCACGGCGCGGGGTGCGGATGTTCGAGCGGGTGGGCGTTCCGGTGCTCGGCATCATCGAGAACATGAGCTTCTACTGCTGCCCGAATTGCGGCCACCGCGCCGACCTGTTCGGCCATGGCGGGGGGAAGCGGGAGGCGGAGCGGCTGGGCGTCGAGTTCCTCGGCGAGCTGCCGCTGAAGCTGGCGATCCGCGAGCTGGCGGATGCCGGCACGCCGATCGTCGCCGCCAGGCCGGAGACCGAGGAGGCGCAGGCCTACCAGACGATCGCGAACCGCCTGCGGGAGAAGCTCGCCGAACGCGCCGGGGCGAAGGCCGGGCCGCGCATCGTCATCGAGTAGCGAGCAGCGCCTCGGTTTCCGCCGCCTCCGGCATTGCCGCCGCCGCACCCGGGCGGGTGCAGGCGATCGCCGCCGCCGCCGCCGCCCGGCGCATCGCGGCGGCGAGCGGCAGGCCGCGGTCCAGCGCCGCGACCAGCACGCCGCACCAGCAATCGCCGGCCCCGGTGGTGTCCACCGGCGTAACCGGGAAGGCGGGCACGGCAACCAGGCCCGCGGCGGTAGCCGCTTCCGCGCCAGCCTCGCCGCGCGTGACGGCGACATCCGTCCGCAGCGCTGCCCGCAGTCCGGCGGCGTCCGCCGCGCAGCCGAGCCGCGCGGCCAGCACGGCGGCCTCGTGCTCGTTGACGACCAGGAGATCGAGCGCGCGCAGCGTCTCGGCCGGCAGTTCGCCGGGCGGGGCGAGGTTCAGCACCACCCGTGCGCCGCGCGCCTTCGCCCGCGCGACCAGCGCGGCGATCTCGGCGGCGGGCACTTCCATCTGCAGCAGCAGCACCACGCCGGGATGCAGCGCTGCGTCCTCCACCTGCGCAGAGCGGGCGGCGAGGTTGGCCCCGGGTGCCACGGCGATCTGGTTGCGGCCCGCGTGATCCACGCAGATCGCGGCACAGCCGGTCGGCTGATCCACCACCACGAGGCGCGAGAGATCCACGCCCGCTTCGCGCAGCGCGCCGGTCGCGACCGCGGCGAAGCCGTCGCGGCCGACGCAGCCGGCGAAGGCGACCATGGCGCCGTCGCGCGCCGCCGCCACCGCCTGGTTGGCGCCCTTCCCGCCAGGAAAGCTGCGCACACCCTCGCCCAGCACCGTCTCACCCGGCAGCGGCAGGTTGGGAACCGCGAAGACCAGGTCGGCATTGGCGGAACCGAAGACGAGCACGGTCATGCGCGCGGCTCCGCGAACATCCCGCCCTGCCGCGCCCGCTCGTAGAGCGTCTCGATGAGCGCCTCGAAGACCGGTGCGACGGCGCAAGCGGGGTCCATGCGACCGCGGGTCTGTGCCTCCGTCACGCCGGCACCGCGCCAATGGCCGGTGCCGATCACGCCCTGAAGGAAGCCCTGGGCGCGGTCGCAGGCCATGGCGAAGCGGGCCGCCGCCGTCCGCCCTTCCTCGAACTCCTCCCATAGCGCTCGAAGCCGGGCGCCGAGATCGGGCGGCAGGCCGCCGAACACCACATCCGCCGCGGCGCGTTCGCGCTGGGCCTGGGTCAGCACATGCGCCTCGTCATAGGCGAAGGTGTCGCCGGCCTCGATCTCCACCAGGTCATGCGCGGCGATCATCGCCAGCACATGTCCGAGGTCGGGCGGCTCCGCCACCTCCCGGTGCAGCAGCAGCGCGACGAGGGCGACGTTCCAGCAATGCTCGGCCGAATTCTCGGCCCGCGCAGCGCCATCCGGCCCGACGGTGCGGCCGCGCCGCTCGACATGCTTGAGCCGGTCGGCGAGCGCCAGGAAATCGATCACCGCGGCGATGCGGCCGGCGTCCATCTCAGCGCGCCGTCCAGCGGCCGAGCAGGAAGCCGAGCAGCACGGCGCCGCCAAGCAGCGCCACCACCTCGCCGAACAGCGCATGGGCGACCGGCAGGCCGATGGTGGCGAGCACCACCAGCAGCGCCACCTTCCACCAGCGCACCAGGCCGATGCGCGCCTTGGCCGCCGCCTTGCCGCGCGGGCGCGCGGGCGCGCGCCTCGGCGTGCCCTCGCCGCGCCTGGCCGCGGCGGCGTTAGCCATCGGCGCGGCCGAGCGCGTCCATCAGCTCGCGCCATTCGCGCTTCGACAGGCCCGAGCCCTCCTGCGCCACCTGCTCTCCGGCGACCATCCGCCGGACGATGCCGAGCATCTGCGCCGAGAAGGTGACGGCGCCCAGCCGGTAGTCGCGGAAGGCGGCGGCGGCCATCGGTACCCAGGCCTCGGTCGCGGCCATCATCGCCTCGGCATAGACGCGGATCTCGTACTGCGCATGCGCATCTGCGCGCAGCGAGAGGAAATGGAACAGGTTGTGCAGGTCGGTCTTCCAGTACCACTGCGTATAGGCATTGAGCGTGAGGTTCATCCGCGCCAGCTCCCGCGCCAGGCCGGCGCGGGCGGGATCCAGCGGCGCACCCTGCTCGTCCTCGTTCAGCATCTCGAGGTAGTGGTCGTAGTTGCGCGTGGCGTCCTCGCGCAGCAGGTCCAGCACGCGGCTGGCCTCGGCACCTTCCAGTACCGTGCCGCGGCCCTGCCGGTTCACCGCCGATTGCGCGGCCAGGTGCTCGGGCGCGGGGATGTAGAACTCGCGATCCAGGATGGAGTAGCGCGCGCTGTATTCGTTCACGTTGGCGGTGCGATGGCGGATCCACTGGCGCGCGACGAAGATCGGCAGCTTCACGTGGAACTTGATCTCGCACATTTCGAAAGGGGTCGAGTGGCGGTGGCGCATGAGATAGCGGATCAGCCCGCGATCCTCGTTCGCCGCGCGGGTGCCGCGGCCGTAGGAGACGCGCGCGGCCTGCACGATTGCGGCATCGTCGCCCATGTAGTCCACCACCCGCACGAAGCCGTGGTCCAGCACGGGCAGCGCCTGGAACAACAGCGCTTCCAGCGCCGGCACGGTCGGGCGCCTGGTGCGGCCTTCCGCCGCGCGCGCCGCCTCGATCTCCTGTAGCTGTTCGGCCGTGAGCGCCATTGCCGCCGGTTCCTGTGGTCGGGCCTTCCTACGGCACCCCCCTCGATTCCGGAAGCGGCAGGCCCTATATGCGGTCGTGCCGGCTTGCCGGCTATGGCGATAAACACGACTCGACATAAGCGTTGCGGACCCGGGGGCAGTGCCCGGCGCCTCCACCAAATGCAAGCCGCCCCACCGGGGCGGCGGGCAATCAGCCACCCTTGTCGGGGCGGCCGGAGCGGGGGCGAAACAGGCTCGACGCGCGTGGTAAAGGGGTCGCTTTTGCCCGGCATGGTTCCGCCGTCATCGGGCCGAACAACAAGTGCGAACGACAACAGCCGCGAGGCTGTCGCACTCGCTGCCTAACACTAGGTAAGCGCGGCTCGGGGGGCGCCGGGCAACAGAAGCCCCCCACTTCGCCCTTCCGCCGCCATCCTGTGCGCCGGGCCGGTTTCGCGGCCGGCAAGGTGGCCGTGGACGGCCGCGTCACGATCGGGCGGCGCCCCTTTTCCAGGCGGTTGCCTCGCCCTATGGTTGGTGCGACAGGGAAGCCTTGATGAGCGACGACGCCAGCCCCGGCCCGAGCCTGATTCCATACGAACGCTGGACGGATGACGCCCTGCGCGAGGTGGTCGCGCGTGCGCTGGAACTCGCGGCCAGGAAGGGCCTGCCGGGCGAGCACCACTATTATCTGACCTTCCGCACCGACCACCCCGAGGCGAAGCTGCCCGGCCATCTCCGCGCCCGCTACCCGCAGGAGATGACCATCGTCCTGCAGCACCAGTTCGAGGCGCTGACGGTGGACCGGGCGCAGAACCTGTTCAGCGTGCGGCTCTATTTCGGCGGCGTGCCCAGCACGCTCGTCGTGCCCTTCGACGCACTGACCGGCTTCGCCGATCCGGCGGTGCGCTTCGGCCTGCGCTTCCAGCCCCTGATGGACGCAGCCGCCGAGCCTGCGCCGGCCCAGCCACCGGCCGCCGAACCACCCGCGGCGCCCGAAGCCCCGGCCCAGGTGGTCAGCCTCGACGCCTTCCGCCGCAAGCCCGCGCGGGACGGCTGAGCGGCCCCGCGCCGCCGGCGCGGATCACTCCCGCCGGGCCCCAGTGGCGCGGATAACCGGCTCCCACCTCTCCTTCTCCGCCCGCACGAAGGCCAGCATCTCCGGCTGCGGGATCGGCGGCAGCACCTCGAATCCAAGTTCCACCAGGCGCCGCTGCACGGCCGCATCGGCCAGGGTCGCCTGCGTCACCTCCACCATGCGCGCGAGCACCGGGGCCGGCACGCCGGCCACCGTGGCGATCGCGACCCAGGTGGTCATCACGTAGTCCGGGAAGCCGAGCTCCTTCATCGTCGGCACCTCCGGCAGGAAGGGCGAGCGCTCGGCGGAGGTGACGGCAAGCGGCCGGAAGGTGCCGGCGCGGATGCCGGGCAGCAGGGTCGAGATGTTGAAGTAGGCGAAATCCACCTCGCCGGTCTGCGCCGCCAGGATGCCCTGCGGTGCGCCGCGATAGGGCACGTGCAGCACGTCCAGCCGCGCCTGCTGCGCCAGCATCGCCGAGGAGATGTGGTGCGTGGTGCCGACGCCGCCCGAGGAATAGGTCAGCTTGCCCGGCTGCGCGCGCGCGGCCGCCAGCAGATCGGCCAGGGACTGGATCGGCGAGGCGCTGCGCACCACCAGCGCGTTCGAGATGCCGGCGACCCGGCCGATATAGGCGAAGTCCTTCAGCGGGTCGTAGGGAATGGAGGGGTAGAGCACCGGGTTGAAGGCCACGCTGGTCTGCCCGGTGATGGTGATGGTGTATCCATCCGGCGCCGCGCGGGCGACCTGGCCGAGCGCCAGGTTGCCGTTCGCCGCCGGTCGGTTCTCCACCGGCACGGGCTGGCCGAGCCGCTGCGACCATTGCTCCGCCATCAGCCGCGCCAGGATGTCCACCGAGGAGCCGGCGGCCAGCGGCGCGATCATCGCGATCGGCCGCGTCGGCCAGGCCTGGGCGCGGGCGCCGGCGGCGGGCAGCAGCAGGCCGGCGGCGAGCGCCGCCCGGCGGGTTAGCGCAGCAGGTATACGGGGCTGGTCCACAGCACGCTCCCATCCTCGAAGGTTGCACGGAGATAGAGGGCGTTGTCGCCCGGCCGCAGCGCGACCCGTCGGCTGATCCGCATGGAAGACGGCGCCGCATCGGGCAGCAGGAAGGCGCGCATCCCGCGGCCGAGGCCGCCGGCCTCCCAGCGCCGCTCGCCGGCGAGCAGGTCGCGCAGAGGCAGTTCGGCCTTCACCAGGCCGGTCTCGATGCGCAGCACGCCGTCGAGGTCGGAGAGCGGTGCCTCCATGGCCTGGAAGCCGCCGGTGGTGACGCCCTGGAAGCGCAGCGTGGTGGCATCCGCCTCGAAGCGATGGTCGAGGTTGAAGCGGTTGATCGGCCGCACCGCGCCCCATGTGGTGCCGCCGCCCACGCCGATCTCACCGATCCAGGAGGTCTCGCGCCCGCGGCCGCGATACTCGCTGCCTTCCCACACCACGCGCAGCCGCTTGCCCGGGGGGCCGTCGGGGCGGATCACGTCCAGCAATTCGCGGCCGTTGCGCAGCTCGATCCGCTCGATCGGCGAGCCGGCCATGATCTCGGCCTCGAACAGTGCGCCGTCATCGGTCACGCCGGCGAGGATGTCGCCCATTATCGCCTGCGCCGCGCTGCCATCCGCGGCGCCACCCAGCGCCGGGTCATCGATGTGCAGCGCCGCCGGATTGGCAAGGCGCACCGCGACATCGGCATGGATGCGCGCGGCATTGGTGGTGGCGTAGTGGTGACGCCGGCGCAGCGCCTCGAACACGCCTTCGCGCGAGAGCTCCTCCGCCAGCAGGCAGGTCAGGCCGCCATAGGAGCCGAATTGCGAGGCGCCGGGATGCGAGGCGCCCTGCCGGCCCTTGTGCCCGTCCGACCCCGCCGCGATGCCGACGCGCGCGCCGATGGCCAAGGCGTCGTCCAGCAGCCAGTCGAAGGTGCCCCAGTCGGAATGAACCTCCACCGCGCGCTCCAGGGCGCGGTCATGCGCGTAGTGGAGGTTGGCGTAGCGGCCGCCGACATGCGGGATGCAGAAGACCGGGCGACCCTCGGCGCGCAGCGCCGCGTGCAGGGCGCGGGCGTCCAGCGCATCCGTCGCCTCGTCCTCCAGCGCCTCGATCAGCGCGTGGCAGGAGCGGCGGATGGTGCGGCCCGCCTCGGGGAAGATCACGTTGCGGTCGCCGCCGAGCGCGGTGTTGCCGGACCATTCGTAACCCGGCAGGAAGACGAAGCGGCCGGGCCGGTCGAAGGCGTCGAAGGCCCGGTTGAAGTTGGCCCAGCCTTCCTGCGTGATCTGGAAGTCGTTGCCTTGATGGCAGATCGCGTCCACGCCGGCCAGGTCGCGCGCATAGCTGGCCAGCGCGTCGATCGTGCCGGTGCCGACCGTCTCGCCGGACTGCCCGTGCAGGTCCGCCCAGTAGGGGCGCAGCGGGGCGGGTGCGACGCGCATCGGGTTGGAGGGCGTGTCGTCCCATTGGACGGTCAGCACCTCGGCGGCCCCGGCGGTCAGGCCCTCGATGCGGAGGGCGCGCGCGCCCTCCGGCCAGGTGAAGCTCTCGGGCAGGCCGGCGACCGGGGCGCTGGCGCGCAGGCGATGGGTGCCGGCCGGCAGCACCGCCGGATTGCCCCAGCGGTCATCTGCACGGAGCAGCAGCGCGAAGGGCTCGCCCGGCGCGCGCCGCGTCGGCAGGATCGCGAGCGGCCGCACCGGCGGGCCGGGGACGATCGGGAAGTTCGGCTGCTCCGGCAGCAGCGCCCAGTTGCAGGTGGCGAAGACATCGGCCAGCACGAGGTAGTGGAAGCGCGCCTCGCAATAGGTCTGCATCCGCATCCCCGGCGAGCCGCCGCGCCGGTCGCCGAGGCGGATGGTGATGGTGTCGCCCGGCGAGAGGAAGCCGCGCGCGACCGTCACCGTAATGGTGCGGGACCACGGCCGCATGGCGAGCTTCGGGTTGTACTCCAGCACCAGCTTCGCGCCGTTGGAGGCCTCGGCCGTCACGTAGTTCGGCGCCTTGGGGTCGGTGAATTGCGGGCGGCCATTGTCGCTGACCTGCCGGGTGCAGATGCGCAGGCTGCCGGTGTCGTCCACGCCGAAGCGGCCGGCGGTGAAGACCAGGGTGTGGCTGGCAAAGCTGCCGGCTTCCACCGGGCCGTCCGGCGAGATGGTGACGCTGCCGACCTCGGCTGCCCGGTAGTCGGTGAAATGTGCAGTGTGCCCGGCATGGGCGTTGGGCAGGTCGAGGTGTCGCGGGCGGCGCATCACGCAGTCTCGCCATGTGCGACACGGCTTGGCAAGCCCGGCTGACGCGGCGGCCCGGCTGGGCTATGGCTGCGCGAAAGCAGATCTGGAAGGCCGGCATGCCGCTCGATCATTCCGCCCGCCCGCCGGGCTTCCTCTACAGCCCGATGTACCCGCTCGGTGCGGACCCGACGCCCTATCGCAAGCTGGACATCGCCGGCGTCTCCACCGCCACCTGCGACGGCCGCACGGTCCTGAAGGTGAAGCCGGAGGCGCTGGAGCAGCTGGCCTTCGCCGCCTGCAAGGACGTCTCCCACCTGCTGCGACCGGGCCATCTGCGGCAACTCGCCAACATCCTGAAGGACCCGGAGGCGTCGCCGAACGACCGCTTCGTTGCGCTCGACCTGCTGAAGAACGCCAACATCGCCGCCGGCGGCGTATTGCCGATGTGCCAGGACACCGGCACCGCCATCGTCTTCGGCAAGAAGGGCCAGCGCGTCTGGGTGGAAGGCGACGAGGAGGAGGCGCTGTCCTTCGGCGTCCACCGCACCTACACCGAGACCAATCTGCGCTATTCGCAGATGGCGCCGCTGACCATGTGGGAGGAGAAGAACACCGGCAACAACCTGCCGGTCGAGTTCTCCATCATGGCGAGCCCCGGCGACCATCACGCGGATGAGCTGCACCTGATGTTCGTGCTGAAGGGTGGCGGCAGTGCGAACAAGACCTTCCTGTTCCAGCAGACCCGCGCGGTTCTCTCGAAGGAGAAGCTGCTGAAGTTCCTGGACGAGAAGATCAGGACGCTCGGCACCAGCGCCTGCCCGCCCTACCACTTGGCGATCGTCATCGGCGGCACCAGTGCGGAGGCGAACCTCAAGACGGTGAAGCTGGCCTCCACCCGCTGGCTCGATGCGCTGCCCACCGAGGGCAGCATGGCCGGCCACGCCTTCCGCGACGTCGCCTTCGAGCAGGAGGTGCACAAGCTGACGCAGAACCTCGGGATCGGTGCGCAGTTCGGCGGAAAGTATTTCTGCCACGACGTGCGCGTGGTGCGGCTGCCGCGGCACGGCGCGTCCCTGCCCATCGGCATCGGCGTCAGCTGCTCGGCCGACCGCCAGATCAAGGCGAAGATCACGCCGGAGGGCGTGTTCCTGGAGGAGCTGGAGCACGACCCGGCGAAGTACCTGCCGGAAGCCACCGACGACATCCTCGGTGGCGAGGTCGTGAAGATCGACCTCACCCGGCCGATGAGCGAGATCCGCGCAATGCTGTCGAAGTATCCGGTGAAGACCCGCGTCTCGCTCACCGGCCCGATGGTGGTCGCGCGCGACATCGCCCATGCCAAGCTGCAGGAGCGGCTGGACGCCGGCCAGGGCCTGCCCGACTACATCAAGAACCACTCGGTCTATTACGCCGGCCCCGCCAAGACGCCGACCGGCATGGCCACCGGCAGCTTCGGCCCGACCACCGCGGGGCGCATGGACAGCTATGTCGAGGCGTTCCAGAAGGCAGGCGGCAGCTTCGTAATGCTGGCCAAGGGCAACCGCAGCAAGGCGGTGCTGAACGCCTGCAAGACCTATGGCGGGTTCTACCTCGGCAGCGTCGGCGGCCCGGCGGCGCGGCTGGCGCAGGACTGCATCCGCAAGGTGGAGGTGCTGGAATACCCCGAGCTCGGCATGGAAGCCGTCTGGCGCATCGAGGTGGAAGACTTCCCCGCCTTCATCGTGGTGGACGACAAGGGGAACGATTTCTACGAGGGGCTGGAGTGATGGATGACCTGATCGGTCTGAGGTCTCGCTGGACCGTCGCAGCCCCGCAGGCGCGAGCATCCAGATGACCCGCCGCCACATCTCCTCCGGCTCCGCCTTCGAGGAGGAGCTCGGCTATTCCCGCGCCGTCGTGGACGGCGACTTCATCTTCGTCTCCGGCACCACCGGTTACGACTATGCCAGCATGACCATCGCGCCGGACGTGGTGGCGCAATGCGAGCAGGCCTTCCGCAACATCGCCGCCGCGCTGCAGCAGGCCGGCGCAGGCATGGACGACGTGGTGCGCGCCACCTTCATCCTGCCCAACCGCGCGGACTGGCCGCCCTGCCGGCCGGTGGTGAAGAAATGGCTCGGCGGCGCGCGGCCGGCGGCGACCATGCTCGTCGCCGGGCTGCAATCGCCCGACATGCTCATCGAAGTCGAAGTCACCGCGCGGTTCCACCCGATCCGACAGGAAAGCTGATGCGCTTCGCCGTTGACCGCCTGGACCACCTGGTCATCACCTGCCGCGACGTGGAGGTCAGCGCCGGCTGGTACCAGCGCGTGCTCGGCATGGAGCGCCACGCCTTCGGCTCCAGCGAGCGCCGCACCGCGCTGCGCTTCGGCGGACAGAAGATCAACCTTCGCCCGCAGGGCGCAACGCAGGAGGCATGGTTCACCGGCGCCGCCGGCGGCGTGCCCGGCACCGCCGATCTCTGCTTCGTGGTCACGGTGCCGCCGGACGAGGTGGTGGCGCATCTCGACCATTGCGGCGTGACGGTGGAACTCGGGCCGGTGGCGAAGCAGGGCGCGCTGGGGCCGATCCGCTCGGTCTATTGCCGTGACCCGGACGGCAACCTGATCGAGATCGCCAGCTACGGCGAGGGCACGCTGGCGCCGTAGGCGGCGCGCGGGAGGGCAGCGCCCTCCCCGCCTACGCGTTCGCCGCCCGCAGCGCCCGGTCGAGGTCGGCGAACAGGTCGCCGGCGTCCTCGATGCCCGTCGAGAGCCGCAGCAGGTCCGGCGGGCAGG
>NZ_JAWLHG010000042.1:0-40562 GCF_041690465.1 Falsiroseomonas sp.
GATCGGCGTGCGCGCCGAGGCGCGCACCGTGGAGGGCGCCCAGGCGCGCCGGCTGCTCGGCATCGCCCGCGACGTCACCACCGAGCACCAGGCGCAGCGCGCGCTGGAGGAGGCGCGCGCCGGGCTCGCCCGCCGGGTGGCGGAACGCACCGGCGCGCTGGCGGAGGCGAATGCCCGCCTGCGGGAGGGCGAGGCGCGGTTCCGCGGGCTGTTCAACGCCACCTTCCAGTTCATCGGCCTGCTCTCGCCCGACGGCACGGTGCTGGAGGCGAATGCGGCGATGCTGCGGCTGGGCGATGCGCGGATCGGCGATGTCGTCGGCGAGCCCTACTGGCGGGCGCCCTGGTGGCCGCAGGACGCGGCGACACAGGCGCTGCTGCGCGAAGCGATCACGGAGGGCGCGGCCGGGCGCTTCGTGCGGCGCGAGACGCAGATGCGCGATGCCGAGGGCCGCAGCGTGGCGGTGGATTTCTCCGTCACGCCGGTGCGCGACGAGGATGGCATCGTCTCGCTGCTGGTGGCCGAGGCGCGCGACATCTCGGCGCTGAAGTCGGCGCAGGCGCTGCTGCACGAGGCGCAGAAGATGGACACGCTCGGCCAGCTGACCGGCGGCGTGGCGCACGACTTCAACAACCTGCTGATGGCGGTGCTGGGCAACCTGGCGATCGCCCGGCGGCGGGCCGAGAAATCCGCGCCGGAGCTGCTGCGCCAGCTCGACAACGCGACCCAGGCGGCCGAGCGCGGCGCCGCGCTGACCCAGCGCCTGCTGGCCTTCGCGCGGCGGCAGGACCTGAAGCCGGTGCCGGTGGACCTGCATGGGCTGCTGCTGGGACTGGAGGCGCTGCTGCGCCGCTCCGCCGGGCCGCTGGTGACGCTGGAGCTGGATGCGCCGGCGGGGCTGCCGGCGGCGCTGGTGGACCCGCATGCGCTGGAGCTGGCGCTGGTCAACCTGGCGGTGAATGCGCGCGATGCGATGCCGGAGGGCGGCCGGCTGCGGGTGCGGCTGGCGCTGGAGGAGGGCCGGCTGGAGGGACGGTTGGCGGCGGGGCGGTGGCTGACGGTCGCGGTCGCCGATACCGGCGCGGGCATGGACGAGGCGACGCTGATGCGCGCGGTGGACCCCTTCTTCACCACCAAGGCCCCGGGCCAGGGCACCGGGCTCGGCCTGTCCATGGTGCATGGACTGGCCGCGCAGTCGGGCGGCGCACTGGTGCTGGAGAGCGCGCCGGGGGAGGGCACCACGGCGACGCTCTGGCTGCCGGTCTCGGCGCGGCCGCCGGCCGCGCCGGCCGCGCCGGACGCGCGGCAGGCGGAGTTGGAACCCGGCCGCGGCGCCGTGCTGGTGGTGGATGACGAGCCGCTGGTGCTGGAGAGCACGGCGGCGATGCTGGAGGAGCTGGGCTACGACCCGGTCTGCGCCTCCTCCGCCGCGGCGGCGCTGGAGCTGCTGCATCGCCGGAGCGACGTGGCGCTGGTGCTGACCGACCACGCGATGCCGGGCATGACCGGCGCGGCGCTGGCCTTGCAGCTGATGCGGGAGCGGCCGGGGCTGCCGGTGATCCTGGCGACCGGCTATGCCGGCGCCCGCGGCGAGGCCGGGGCATGGCCGCCGGTGCTCTCCAAGCCCTACAGCCTGGCGCAGCTCTCGGCCGCGCTGCACCGGGCCATGCAGAAGGCGACGGCGGCACGGGACGGCGTGCAGGCGGCGCAGTGACGGCATGGCGGGACGGAGCGCCCCGCATGGCTCGCAACCCGCGCGCATTTTGACGCTATGAGACGATTCGGGCATCCTCGCCGGCTTCCGCGCCAGCCGGGGCAATGGGCTTCCGGGCCGCGCGGAGCCTGAGGAAGCGAGGAAACATCGTGATCCCCGCCCTGATGCCGAACTACAACCGCGCCGACCTCGCCTTCGAGCGGGGCGAGGGCGCGCGCCTGTGGACGGCGGACGGACGACGATTCCTCGATTTCGGCGCGGGCATCGCGACCTCCTCCATCGGCCATGGCCACCCGCATCTGGTGAAGGCGATCGCCGAGCAGGCGGCGCGGGTGATGCACGTGTCCAACCTCTACCGCGTGCCGCAGGCCGAGGAACTCGCCCGCCGCCATGTGGAGGCGTCCTTCGCGGACAGCGTGCTGTTCTGCAACTCGGGCGCCGAGGCGAACGAGGGCATGATCAAGGCGGTGCGCAAGTACCACGCCGAGAACGGCCACCCCGAGCGCTTCCGCACCATCTGCTTCGAGGGCGCCTTCCACGGCCGGACGCTGGCGATGATCTCGGCGACGGGGAACGCGAAATACCTCGCCGGCTTCGGCCCGCCGGTGCAGGGCTTCGACCATGTGCCCTTCGGCAACATGAACGCGGTGCGCGACGCCATCGGGAAGGAGACGGCGGCGATCCTGATCGAGCCGGTGCAGGGCGAGGGCGGCGTGCGCCCGGCCTCGCTGCAGTTCCTGCGCGACCTGCGCGCTGCCTGCGACGAGTTCGGCATCCTGCTGGCGCTGGATGAGGTGCAGACCGGCATGGGGCGCAGCGGAAAACTCTGGGCGCATCAATGGGCGGGGATCGAGCCGGACGTGATGAGCTCGGCGAAGGGCATCGGCGGCGGCTTCCCGCTGGGCGCGGTGTTCGCCAAGGAGCATGTGGCGAAGCACCTGAAGCCCGGCACGCATGGTCACACCTATGGCGGCAACCCGCTGGCCTGCGCCGCCGGCAACGCGGTGCTGGACGTGGTGCTGGCGCCGGGTTTCCTGGACGGCGTGGACCGCGTGGCGCGGCATCTCTGGCACGGGCTGGAAGGGCTGGCGCGCCGCCACCCCGAGGTGATCGAGGGCGTGCAGGGGGCCGGGCTGCTGCTCGGCCTGAAGCTGCGCGAGGCGGTCAGCAACACCGCGCTGCAGGACGCCGCGGCGGCGGAGGGGCTGCTGACGGTGGCCGCCGGGATGAACGTGCTGCGCGTGGCGCCGCCGCTGATCATCACCGATGCGGAGGCGGACGAGGCGGTCGCGCTGCTCGACCGCGCCTGCCTGCGAGTCTCGACCTCCAGGGTCGCGGCGCAATGAGCGCTGCCCTCAAGGTGGCCGGCGGGGGGAGCGCATCCCCCCGCCACTTCCTCGAGATCATGGACCACGATGCGGCGACGCTGCGGCGGATGCTGGATCTCGGCGTGCAGGCCAAGAAGGGCGCGGTGGCAGGGCGGCCGCTGGCGGGCAAGCATGTTGCGCTGATCTTCGAGAAGCCCTCGACGCGCACCCGCGTCTCCTTCGAGGTTGGCATCCGCCAGCTCGGCGGCGATGTGGTGGTGCTGTCGTCGAAGGACATGCAGCTCGGCCGCGGCGAGACGCCGGCCGACACCGCGCGGGTGCTGTCGCGCTACGTGGATGCGATCATGCTGCGCACCGGCGACGTGGCGAAGATCCGCGAGCTGGCCGAGCATGCGACGGTGCCGGTGATCAACGGGCTGACGGATGTCTCGCATCCCTGCCAGATCATGGCCGATGTGATGACCTTCGAGGAGCATCGCGGGCCGATCGCCGGGCAGGTGGTGGCCTGGACGGGCGACGGCAACAACGTCGCGCAGAGCTTCATCCAGGCCGCGGCGCGCTTCGGCTTCACGCTGCGCATCGCGACGCCGCCGGAGCTGGCGCCGCCGGCACAGCTGGTGGAGTGGGCGCGCCGGGAAGGTGCGGCGATCGAGCTGACGGACGACCCGAGGGCGGCGGTGAAGGGCGCGCGCTGCGTGGTGACCGACACCTGGGTCAGCATGTCGGACGAGAAGCCCGATGCGGCCGTCGTGAACCGCCACAACCAGCTGGCGCCCTATCAGCTCAACGCCGCGCTGCTGAAGCATGCCGCGCCGGATGCGGTGGTGATGCACTGCCTGCCGGCGCATCGCGGCGAGGAGATCACCGACGAGGTGATGGACGGCCCGCAGAGCGTGGTGTTCGACGAGGCGGAGAACCGGCTGCACGCGCAGAAGGGTGTGCTGCTGTGGGCGCTGGGGGCGGGCTGAGCGCCGGGGCGCTGGCGGCGTTCCCGTCATTCTGATTTTGCGATCGCATCGTGCCGGCGGCCGGTTGGGCCCGCACGCCCGGCTGGCGACCCGCATCGCCTTCACCTTTCGATACTGTCGCGGCCCTTGGCCGATCCCCGGCGCGGGGCCACCTTGGCGCGCATGAAGCCAGTGACACGTCGCACCGCCCTCCAGGCCGCCGCGGCCGCTGCCGCCGCCGGCACCCTGCCAGCCGAGGTGCTGGCCCGGCAGAGCCTGGCCCCAGCCATCGAACGCGCCGCCGAGCGGCCGCTGTTCGGCGCCACGCTGCGCACCCTGCCCAACGGGCTGCGCGTCGCCTTCGTCGAGCAGCGGCGGGCGCCGGTGGTCGCGCAATATGCCTATGTCGCCGCGGGCGGCGCCGAGGACCCGGCGGGCAGGTCCGGTGTCGCGCATTTCCTCGAGCACATGATGTTCAAGGGCAGCCCGCGCGTGCCCTCGGGCGAGTTCTCCCGACGGGTGGCACGCGAGGGGGGCAGCGACAACGCCTTCACCTCGCGCGACGTCACCGGCTATTTCCAGCATGTCGAGGCCAGCCGGCTCGACCTGGTGGCGATGATGGAGGCGGATCGCTTCGCCGCCGCGCTGATCCCCGAGGCCGAACTGGAATCCGAGCGCCGGGTGATCCTGGAGGAACGCTCGCAGCGCACCGGCTCCTCGCCGCGAGCACTGTATTTCGAGGGTTTCCAGGCGGCGATGTGGGGGCCGCAGCATTGGCACGGCCGGCCGATCATCGGCTGGGAGGACGAGATCCGCGCCATCACCCATGACGACCTGATGCGCTTCTTCCGGGCCCGCTACGCGCCCGGCAACGCGGTTCTGGTGGTGGCGGGCGCGGTGCAGCCGGAGGAGTTCTGGCGCGTCGTCGAGGACAAGTGGGGCGCGGTGCCGGCCGGGCCGCCGGTGCCGCGCGACCGCGCGCCGCCGCCTGCCGCGCCGCCCGATCCGCGCTATTCGCGCAACGATCCGCGGCTGCGCGGCGAGGCGGTGTTCCTCCGCTCCTGGCAGGCGCCCTCGCTCACCGCCGGGGAGACCCGGCTCGGCGAGCCGCTGGAGGTGCTGCGGCACGTGCTGGGCGGCGGCGCCGGATCGCGGCTGCACAAGGCGCTGGTGGAGACCGGGCTCGCCGTCTCGGCGGGGGTTTCCTACAACTCCGACGCGGCGTCCTGGACCGATTTCGACCTCTCCGCCGTGCCGCGGCGGGAGGTGGAGCCGGCGCGGGTGGAGGCGGCGGCGATGGCCGTGGTGAAGGGCCTGCTGGACGAAGGCGGGCCGACCGAGGCGGAGGTTGCGCGCGCGATCCGGCAGATGACCGCCGGCGCGCTGCTGGCGCTCGACGGGCTTGGCGCGGCGCCGCGGATGATCGGCGGCGCGCTCTCCGTCGGGCTGCCGATCGACGCAGTGGAGTTCTGGCCGGCCAGGCTGCGCGCGGTGACGCGCGAGCAGGTGGCGGAAGCCGCCGCGGCGGTGCTCGGGCGGGCACCCTCGGGCAGCGGATGGCTGCTGCCCGATGGGATTCCGGCGCCGGTGGAGGTGCGGCTGTGACCACTCCTTTCCGGCTTGAGATCCAGCAGGTTTCGGAAGGCGGGCATTCCGCCTGGCTGATCGAGGACCATTCGGTTCCCGTCGTCTCCCTGGCCTGGGGCTGGCACGGCGGAGCGGCGCTCGACCCGGCGGAGCATGGCGGGGCGCTGGCCATGGGGGCGGCGCTGCTGACGGAGGGTGCCGGGCCGCTCGACAACGTCGCCTTCGCCGACGCGCTGCGCGACGCGGGCATCGGGCTCGGCTTCGACGCCGAGCGCGACGGCTTCCAGGGCTCGCTGCGGGCGCTGCGCCCGGCGCTGGACGAGGCGGTGCGGCTGGCCAACCTGGCGATGCGCAGCCCGCGACTCGATGATTCAGCGGTGGCGCGGGTGCGGGCGCGGGCGGTGGCCGGCGCGCGCGCACAGCTGGAAACGCCGCGCGGCCAGGTCGGGCGTGCCTTCTGGGCGGCGGCCTATCCGGAGCATCCGGCCGGGCGGCCGACCAACGGCACGGTGGAGACGCTGAGCTCCCTCCCGGAGGAGGCGATCCGCGCCGGGCTGGCGCGGCAGCTGCGCGAAGGCGGCGTACTGGTCGCGGCCGCGGGCGCGATCTCGGCGGCGGAGCTGGCGCGGGTGATGCCGGCGCTGTTCCAGGGGCTGCCCGAAGGCGCGCCGCCCGAGCCGGCGCCGCTGCCGCCCTTCACCGCCTTCGGCCGGCTGGTGGTGGAGGTGCCGGCGCCGCAATCGGCGATCCTGTTCGGCCAGCCCGGCCTGCCGGTGACCGATCCGGACTGGGAGGCGGCGCAGGTGGTGCTGCGGGTGTTGGCCGGCGGCGGCTTCTCCTCCCGCCTGATGGAGGCGGTGCGGGTGCAGCGCGGGCTGGCCTATGGCATCGGCGCGGGGCTCGACGTGCTGTTCGGCCAGGGCGTGGTGGTGGGGTCGTCGGCCACCGACAATGCCCGCGTGGCGGAGACGCTGGCGGTGACGCGCGCGGAATGGGCGCGCATGGCCGAGCAGGGGCCGACGCAGGCGGAGCTGGAGGATGCGGTGGCCTTCCTCACCGGCAACCTGCCGCTGCAGTTCACTGACAGCCGCCGCATCGCCGGCACGCTGCTGGCGCTGCGGCGGAACGACCGCGCGATCGGCTGGCTGAACGAGCGCAGCGACCGGCTGCGGGCGCTGACGCAGGCGCGGACCACCGCGGTGGCGCAGCGCCTGCTGGCGCCGGCGGCGCTCTCGGTGGCGATCGCCGGGCGGCCGGAGGGGGTCTAGCCCGCGATCGCCCTGGGTGTGCACGCCGCAGGCGGGCACGCCAGGGCGTGAATCGCCGGCTCGAAAGGGCTGGACCCGAGCTGCCAGGACAGAGTCCGGGCAACTCGGGTCTAGCCTCTCCGGCTCGCCAAGCTCAGCGGCTCGCCAGGCTCAGCGCTGCGGCACGCCGCCGCTGTTCGAGGGATAGGCGCCCGAGGTGTTGGAGCCGGTGGCGCGGTCATAGGTGCGCTCCACCGCGGTGCCGGGCGGGTTGCCGGGGATGCCGTCGCTCTGCGTCGGGAAGGCGCCCGAGGTATTGGTGCCCGCCGCCCGGTCCAGCGCGCGCTCGGCCGCGGTGCCCGGCGGGTTGTCGCGGGTGCCGTCCGGGCTGGTCGGACCGCTGGCCGTGGCGCGGTCATAGGCGCGCTGCGCAGCGGTGGAGGGCGGGTTGCCCGGGGTGCCGTCGGTGTTCGGGTTGGCGCAGCCGACGATCGGCAGCGCGAACAGCGCAGCCAGGAACAGGCGGGTCATCGCGTATCCTTCCGGGGTTTGCCCGGCCGCTCGCCGCGCGGCCGGGCGGGTCGGGTTCAGCCGCGGCGGCTGTCGGCGTCGTAGGTATAGGCCGGCAGGCTCTGCAGGCTGTCCCGGGTGGCGCCCTGCAGCACCCAGCGGTCGCGGTCGGGGTCCTGGCGCAGCCGGTCATAGGGCACGGCGACCAGCCGCGCGCCGATGCCGAGGAAGCCGCCGACGGAGAGGATCGCCACCGGCGGATGGCCGCCGGGCGGGACGATGATGTCGTCCACCTCGCCGATGCTCTCGTTGTTCTCGTTGTAGACGGTGGAGCCGATCACCCGGCTGGCGCGGCGGCCGCCCTGCATTCCGGCGCTGTCCACCGCCATGGTGCCGGTGGTGGTGCCGGTCGTGGTCTCGGCGGGGCGGCCGATCACCGGCGGGGTGCCGGTGACGGAGCCGCCGGAGGTCGCCCGCTGGCCGGGATTGCCCGCCGCGCCCGGGGCGATGCCGCCGGGCTGGCCGAGATGCGAGGTGTCGGGCGGCTGCGCATCCGTGCCGGTGGTGTTGCCGGGGTTCTGCCGGATGCGCTCCATCTGGCTCATCTCCGGCTCCGGCGCGCCGGCGCCCGGGGCGATGACCCCGCCGGGGCCGGGCGTGATCTGGGTGCCGGTGGTGGCGGCGTCGCGGGCGGCGGGGTTGCCGGCGACCGGCGAGCGGTTGGGCGTGGTCTGGGTGGTCTGGGGCTGCATGCTGCTGCCGCCCGTATTGGCCTGGCCGAAGGCGAGCATCGGCACGGCGCAGAGCGCCGCGGCGGCCATCAGCGTATGTCGCATGGTCATGGTCATCGGTCCTCCGGGTCCTTGCCCCTGCGAACGCGGCGGCGCGGGCCCGCGTTGCCCTCGGACGGCGACGCGGGCCCGGTCATGGCGCCTGGGCGTCAGCGGCGCCGGTCGGCCTCCTCATGGGAGTAGGCGGGCAGTTCCTTCAGCCCGTCCCTGGTGGCGCCGGGCAGCACCCAGCGGTCGCGGTCGGCGGCGCGCTGCAGCCGCTCGAAGGGCACCGCGACCAGGCGGTCGCCGATGCCGAGGAAGCCGCCGACCGAGAGGATCGCCACCGGATTGCCGCCGCCGGTGGGGATGATGATGTCCTCCACCTCGCCGACGGTCTCGTTCGCCTCGTTGTAGATGTTGGTGCCGATCAGCCGGCTGGCGCGGCGGCCGCCCTGCATGCGGGCGCTGTCCACCGCCATGGTGCCGGTGGCCGTCCCGGTGGTGGTCGCGCCGGTGGTGGTGGTGGTCGTGGTGCCGCTCGGCGTGGTGGTGGTCGTGGTGTTCGGCGTGACCGAATCGGCGGCCCGCCTCGTGGCATCCCCGGCGCGCTCGGCGGCGCCCTGGGCTGCATCTCCGGCGCGCTCGAGCGTGCGGCCGGCTGCGGTGCCCGGCGGGTTGTTGCCGGTGCCGTCGGCATCGGTGCGCTCGCCGGTGGCGCGGTCGAGGGTGCGCTGGGTGGCGGTGGAGGGCGGGTTGCCCGGCGTGCCGTCGCGTGGGTTCGGCTGCACCTGGCCGAAGGCGAGAAACGGCAGGGCGCAGAGCGCGGCGGTGGTGGTCATCAACAGCGTGTGCTTGCGGGGGATCATCTGGACATTCTCCGGCATTTCGTGGTGCGTATGGGAACGTCCGCCGAACCGTCCGGTTGCGATCCGGGAGACGGCGCGGCCCTGCACGCGCAACATTGATGCGCCGCGCGGTGGAGGGGTCGTCTTGGCCCGGGGCGCCGTGGCACAAGGGCTGGATGTCCGATGCGAGGCGGCGCAGCGCGCGCGATCCGGTGCGCCCGGCCGGCGCTCCCCCCGATGAGAGCCGCCTGGCCGAGGCGGCGCTGGCGCATCTTGCCCGCTTCGCGGCGACCGAGGCGGGGCTGCGGCGCGTGCTGGCGCGGCGGGTGGAGCGATGGGCGCGGGCGGCCGAGGCCGAGGGGCAGGAGGATGTCGCCGGCCGCGCCGCCGCGGCGAAGCAGGCGGCCGCGGCGGTGGCGCGGCGGATGGCGGCGCAGGGCAATGTGGACGATGCGGCCTTCGCCGGCAGCCGTGCCCGCCGGCTGCAGCGCGCCGGCCGATCCCGCCGGGCGACGCTGGCGCATCTGCGCGAGAAGGGGGTGGACGCCGAGACCGCTGCCGCCGCCCTGCCGGAGGGCGAGGAGGTGGAGCTGGCCGCCGCGCTCGCCTTCTGCCGGCGCCGGCGGATCGGGCCGTTCGGCGCCGCCGAGGCCGGGCCGGAGGCGCGGGTGAAGGCGCTGGGGGCGCTCGCCCGGGCGGGGTTCGGGCGGGAGGTGGCGGGGCGCGCACTGGCGATGGAGCCCGACGAGGCGGAGAGCCGGCTGATCGCGGCGCGCCAGGGGTGAGACGACCGTGAGCGAGAGCGGCGAGGCGGCGCGGCGCGTCGTCTTCACCCGGCACGGCGTGGCGCGCGGCGCGCGGGACAGCCTGCCGCTGTGGATCGGCATGATGCCGTTCGGGCTGGTCATCGGCGTGCTGGCCGACGCCAAGGGCCTCTCCTTCGCCGAGACGGTGCTGATGAGCGCGATCGTCTATGCCGGCGCGGCGCAGCTGGTGGCGCTGGAGCTGTGGTCGGACCCGGTGCCGATCGGGGCGGTGGTGATCGCCACGCTGGTGGTGAACAGCCGCATGGCGCCGATGGGGGCGGCGCTGGCCGGCTGGCTGGACCGGCTGCGCGGCATCCGGCTGTGGGGCACGCTCTGGACCATGGTGGACCATTCCTTCGCGCTCTCGATCCAGGAGCAGCGGCGGGGCGGGCGGGATGCGGGCTACCTGCTGGGGATCGGCGCGGCGCTCTGGGTGGCCTGGGTGCTGACCACCGCGGCCGGCTACCTGGCCTCGAGCGCGGTGCGGCTGCCGGCGGGGCATCCGCTGTACTTCGCCTCGGTGGCGGCGTTCCTTTCGATCCTGGTGGGACTGTGGCGCGGGGTGCGGGTGGACTTGCTGCCCTGGCTGCTGGCCGGCGTGGTGGCGCTGGCGGCGCACCGGGCGGGGCTGCCGGTGCCGCTGCCGCTGCTGGCCGGCACCTTCGCCGGCGCGACCCTGGGGGCGTGGCGGGAGATGCGCGGGCGGAAAGGGTCGCGATGACCGTCCGTCCGGAGGTCCTGGTGGCGATCCTCGGCATGGCGCTGGTGACCTATGCCTGCCGGGCCGGCGGCTATGCGCTGTTGCGGAGTTTCCGACCGCCCGAGTTCGTGGAGGCGATGCTGCGCCACCTGCCGGGCGCGCTGTTCATGGCCTATGTGACGCCGCCGCTTGTGGCGGGCGCGCTGCCGGCCTGGATCGGCGCGGCGACGGTGGTGGGCGTGCAGGTCGTGACGCGCAACATGGGGCTCTCGATCCCCGCGGGCGTCGCGGCGGTGTGGGGCGCACAGGCGTGGCTGTGGTGAGGCCCCGGCTGGTTCACTGGTCGGGCGGAACTTCTGCCAGCAAGGCCTCGGCGTCGCGCAGGAAGGCCGGGGCGTCCAGTTCGAGGAGCGCGTCCCGCGCCTCGGTCGCGGCGCGGCGCGCCTTCGCAAGTGTGTCTCCGCCGAGCGTCGGGGCGAGCAGCAGCAGGGATTCGGCGGTGCGGACGCGGATTCGCGACCACAGGAAGGGCGCATTGAGCCGTTCGATGGCTGCCTCGGCCTGCTCGAAGTGCGTCAGCGCGCGCTGCGCCGCCGCCTCGTCGCCCAGGGCTCCGAGCATGGCGAGTGATTCGGCCTGCTCCAGCAGCAGCCAAGCCCGCTCCTGCCATTGGCGGGCCACCCCGGGCTGGGCAAGCTTCTCCTCGGCCGCGGCAAGCCCTTCCCGGGCTGCGGCGACGAAGGCGGCCCGCTCCTCCTGCCCGGCAGCCTCGGCCCTAGTCTCCGCAGTCTCCGCCAACTTGTTCAGTGCCGAGCGGAATCGAAGGCGGCGCGGATCAACCTCCAGCCGTTTCGCCCTGTCGCCGGTGCTGAGCCACTCGATGAGCGCCCGCTCTCGCGAGAGACGGTCGTCGCTTCCAACGAGGATAAAGACTAGGCGGGAAAGGTACTCCCACTTTTCGAGCAGATCGCGCCGCTCGGGGCCCTCGGGAAGAGAATGAAGTTCCTCGCCCACCGCCTCGCAGGCGGCAAGCGCTTCGCCCGGCCGCCCTTCCTCGCCTAGCCACGCAAGGTGCCACAGCCCGAGGCACATGTACAAGCGTGCACGCAGGAGCGTTTCCGGCACCATGTCGTCAGCCGGGATCGGACCCAGACCAGCACCACTCTCCAGCACCTGCTCCGCCAGGGCCACCCCCTCCCGGACCTCGCCTCGCCTACCGCGCACGAAACTAACGAGCAGCTCCGACAGATCGAGCTGCGCCTCGGCGCGCGCGGCCGGGTGTTCCGCGGCGGCCTTGCGCAAGCGATCCCGCGCCACGCCGACCAGGCGCACGAACGCGGCAACATGGCCCCGGCCTTGCAGCAGACCGAGCGCAGCGAGCCTGTCCGCCACATGGCCATCACGCGACGCGATGACCTCTGGAAGCGCCGGCAAGGCCTCATCGAGCAGGGCGACGGCTTCCTGCAGCGCTTCGTCGGGGCCGTCCTCGCCGATGCGGAGCAGCGTCCGGGCGAGCATGGCCTTGATCCAGGCGCGCGACCACCGTTCGGAAGCGGGCGTCAGCGGCAGGATCGCCCGCAAGAGCGCCTCAGCCTCCTGCAGCGCCACCCGGTCGCCCGAGGCGCCGAGATCGAGAAGGGTGAGCGCGGTCTCCTCCGCCACCTTGCGCCAGCGCACCTCCTGCGCCCGCACGTCGATCCTGCGGAGTTCGCCCTGCAGCAGCGCGACGGCGCGCCGCAGCGCCGCCTCGCCGGCGCCGGCGACCGCACGAAGCGGACCGGGCAGGCGCTCGAAGACCAGCCACCACTGCAGGTCGCGCCCAGCTTCGCCATAGGCGGCGAGCGCGGCGCCGAGTTCCTCGACCACCGTATCGGCCGTAGCCGCAGAGATCGACGGATCGCCGGCCAGCAAGGCGAGTCCGATGCGATGACGTAACATCGCGCGCTCCAGCCTGTCCCGCTCGCGGCCGTCGACGAGCATGGCGCGGTAGAGCGAGACGGCTTGGCCGGCGACTCCGCGGTCTCTGCCCCAGCGCGCGGCGAGCACCAGCGCGTCGGCCAGCACCAGCCGGAGCTCGTCACGCTGTCCGACGGAGAAGCTGGACGGCGGACGCTCCGCCAGCTGCCACAGGCGCGGAACGAGGCTGTCGCTCAGCTCCGCCATCCGTGCGGCGTCGCCGGTCTCCACCACCGGTCGCAGTGCGCCGAGCGCGATGGCCTGGATCGTCGCAGCGAACTGGTCCTGGAAGCCTTGCCCGAGCAGGCCGCCCTCAAGCCGCCAATCGCGGGGGCCGGCCTCCGTGGGCTCGCCCGGGTTGGTGAACCAGAGCCGGAGGATATGCTCCCCGGCACCCGCCACCTCGCCCCAGATGACGAGGTGCGCGCCAGTGCGCCGCGCCAGGGCCCGGGCTGCCTCCAGGCCCTCGGCTTCGGCACGCTGCAGCCGCATGTCGTGGCTGGCACCGATGCCGAGGCAGGACTCGCGCACCTCAAAGCTGCGCTCGCCGCGGAACGCCCCGGCCAGGGTCCGGGTGTAGGTGCCGTCGTGGTCATGATCCAGGCGCGCGATGACCACCCTGAAGCGCTGCGCGGGCGGCACCTGACCGGCGGCGACGAGCTGCCACGCCTCACGGGCTAGGCAGGTCCAGCTGGCTTCCACCGCTCGCCCGAGGCCGAGCATCTGGGTGGCGGATGCACGCGCAAGGTCCGCGGTGAACCAAAGAGCGCCGCCGAGCAGGCTGATAGCCGCAGCAGCGATCATGCCCTTCAAGCCTATCATTTCGCCAAGCCAGCGAAAACGCTGCGCCGCGGTCACCGGCGCTTCGCGTCTCGGCGGACCAAGCGGCGGCGGCGCGGTTGGCGGCGCAGCGGTCATGGGCGTTCCGTTCGCGGCGGCGGGATGATCGGACGATGCGGTCGGGCCTGCAAGTCCGTCCTGCGCCCGGTGCTTGACCCTGGCGGGGCCCCGTCCGCATATGTGCCGCATGTTCCGGTCCTGGCGTTCACCGCGAATTATCCGCCCGGCCTTCGCCTGAAGGCCGGGTTCTCCGCACGCGCCCCCGACCCCCGCGGCCCCGACCGGCCGCCCGAGAGCCGCATCCATGAACGACGTCCCCCCCGAACAGCCCGCCCGCGACTACCGCGGCACCGTGATCCTGCCGAAGACCGACTTTCCCATGCGCGGCGACCTGCCGAAGCGCGAGCCGGGCTGGCTGGCGCGGTGGGAGAAGCTCGGCCTGTGGGAGCGGCTGCGCGCGCAATCCGCGGGGCGGCCGAAATTCGTGCTGCATGACGGGCCGCCCTATGCCAACGGGCCGCTGCACATCGGCACCGCGCTCAACAAGATCCTGAAGGACGTGGTGAACCGCGCGGCGCAGATGGCCGGCCACGACGCCGACTACGTCCCCGGTTGGGACTGCCACGGCCTGCCGATCGAGTGGAAGGTCGAGGAGGAATACCGCGCGAAGAAGAAGAACAAGGACGAGGTTCCCGTCCTCGAATTCCGCGCCGAGTGCCGCGCCTATGCGCAGCACTGGCTCGGCATCCAGCGCGACGAGTTCAAGCGGCTGGGCGTGGCGGGCGATTGGGTGAACCGCTACGCGACGATGGACTTCCCCTCCGAGGCGATCATCGCCGGGGAGATCGGGCGCTTCCTGATGAACGGCTCGCTCTATCGCGGCCTGCGCCCGGTGATGTGGAGCCCGGTGGAGAAGACGGCGCTCGCCGAAGCCGAGATCGAATACCACGACCATGTCTCGCCGACGCTCTGGGCGCGATTCCCGCTGCACCAGGCGGGGTCGGAGGATCTGGCAGGCGCCAGCGTGGTGATCTGGACCACCACGCCCTGGACCATCCCCGGCAACCGCGCCGTCGCCTATGGCGAGGAGATCGACTACGCGCTGGTGCATGTGGAGGGCGTGGCCGAAGGCAGCGCGCTGAAGGTCGGCGAGTTCCTCATCGTCGCGCTCGCGCTGCTGCCGCAGTTCGAGAAGGATGCGGGGCTCGGCGCGCATACGGTGAAGCGCGTGCTGAAGGGCGCTGAGCTGGCAGGCGCCATCGCGGCGCATCCGCTGCGCGGATGGGCGGAGGCGGCTGGCGGCTACGATTTCGACGTGCCGCTGCTGCCCGGCGACTTCGTCACCACGGAAGCCGGCACCGGCTTCGTGCACATCGCGCCCGGCCATGGCGAGGACGATTTTCTTCTGGGCCGCGCGCATGGCTTGCCGGTGCCGGAGACGGTGGATGACGACGGCACCTTCACGCGGCACGCGCCGGGCTTCACCGGGCTGCATGTGTGGAAGGCGCATGACGCGGTGTACGCCGCGACCGAGGCGCTGGGGACGCTGGTGGCGAAGGGCAGGCTGACCCACAGCTATCCGCATAGCTGGCGGTCGAAGAAGCCGGTGATCTTCCGCGCCACGCCGCAATGGTTCATCGCGATGGATGATGCGAATACCATCCGTGCGAAGTCGCTGGAGGCCATCGCGGCGACGCATTTCGTGCCCGACATCGGGCGCAACCGCATCGGCAGCATGGTGCAGAACCGGCCGGACTGGTGCATCAGCCGCCAGCGCGCCTGGGGCGTGCCGATCGCCGTCTTCGTGGACAAGGCGACCGGCGAGCCGCTGCGCGACCAGGCGGTGATGGACCGCATCGTCGCGGCCTTCACCGAGGAAGGCGCGGATGCGTGGTACAGGCCGGGCGCGGCGCAGCGATTCCTGGGTCATGGACGGAACCCGGACGACTACGAGCAGGTGATGGACATCGTGGATGTCTGGTTCGAGAGCGGCAGCACCCACGCCTTCGTCCTGACGCCGCAGCGCGGGCTGCCCTGGCCGGCGGACCTGTATCTGGAAGGGTCGGACCAGCATCGCGGCTGGTTCCAGTCCTCGCTTCTCGAATCGGTGGGCACGCGCGGCGCGGCGCCGTTCAAGGCGGTGCTGACGCATGGCTTCGTGCTCGACGAGCAGGGCCGCAAGATGTCGAAGTCGCTCGGCAACGTGGTGGCGCCGCAGGAGGTGGTGGGGAAGTCGGGCGCGGACATCCTGCGGCTGTGGGTGATGAACACCGACGTCACCGAGGACCAGCGCATCGGCAAGAACATCCTGGAGCAGCAGGGCGAGCTGTACCGGCGCATCCGCAACACGCTGCGCTGGCTGCTGGGCAACCTGGACGGGTTCGACGAGTCCGAGATCGTGGAGCATGCGCAGCTGCCGGAGCTGGAGCGGTGGGTGCTGCACCGGCTGACGGAGCTGGATGCGAAGCTGCGCACGGCGCAGCGCACGCATGACTGGACCGGCGTCTATCCGGAGATCCACGCCTTCTGCGCTTCCGACCTTTCGGCCTTCTACTTCGATATCCGCAAGGATTCGCTCTACTGCGACGCGCGCGATTCGCTGAGGCGGCGCAGCGCGCGGACGGTGATCGACCAGCTGCATCGCTGCCTGACGGCCTGGCTGGCGCCGGTGCTGGTGTTCACCGCGGAAGAGGCGTGGCTGGCGCGGTTCCCGGATGAGAACGACAGCATCCATCTGCGGGACTGGCCGGTGCTGCCGGAGGGGTGGAAGGACGAGGCGCTGGCGGCGAAGTGGGAGCGGGTGAGAGAGATCCGCAGAGATGCGACCATGACGCTCGAGAAGCGCCGCATAGAAGGGGTGATCGGTTCGAGCCTCCAGGCAACTCTAGAGCTGACACTCGAGGAGCGCGACAGCGCTTTGCTTTCGGCCGACGAGTGGGCTGAGATCTGCATCGTCTCTGGTGTCGCGCTGAAGTTTGGTTCGGACCATGACAGCGCCACGGGCTTGTTGGTCGGGGTTCGCGCAGATGTAGCCCCCGGCACCAAATGCGACCGCTGCTGGCGCGTGCTGCCGGAAGTGGGGCAGTCCCACGCCCACCCGACGCTCTGCCGCCGCTGCGAGGCCGTGGTGGAGGCGCAGCCGGCCTGATGCTCCGCACCGGCCTGACCCTCGCCGCGATCATCCTGGTCGCCGACCAGCTCTCCAAATGGTTCATGCTGGACGTGCTGAACCTGCCGGAGGTGCGGCATATCCCGCTGCTCGACCTCGGCCCCTTCGGCTTCGACCTGACGATGGTCTGGAATCGCGGCGTGACCTTCGGGATGCTCGCGGGCGACGCGGGCTGGACGCAAGTCGCGCTCGGCGCGCTGGCGCTGGCCATCGCGGGCTTCCTGCTGGTCTGGCTGCGGCGCGCGGAGAACCGGACCACGGCGCTGGCACTCGGCGCCGTCATCGGGGGCGCGGTGGGGAACGTGATCGACCGGCTCCGCTTCGGCGCGGTGGCCGATTTCCTCGACGCCCATGCCTGGGGCTGGCACTGGTACGTGTTCAACGTGGCGGACGCCGCCATCGTGCTCGGCGTGGTTGCACTTGTCGCGGATGCCTTGTTCCGGCCCTCCGGCAGCGTTAAGCGTTCATCGCCATGACCCTGCGCCCCGCCCTGTTCGCTTTCCCGCTGCTGCTGGCGCTGGCCGGCTGCGGCCCGGATACCGCCCGCACCCTCGGCTTCACCCGCGACCCGCCGGATGAATTCCAGGTGACCACCCGCGCGCCGCTCTCGGTGCCGCCCGCCCTCGGCGACCTACCGCCGCCGCTGCCCGGCGCGGCGCGGCCGCAGGACGAGGCGCGCTCGGCCGGCGCCATCCTCGCCCCGGGCGCCACCAGCGCCGGCGCGCCCTCGGCCGCGGAGCGCGCGCTGATCGCCCGCGCCGGCGGGCCGGTGGATGACGGCATCCGCCGCCGGGTGGACGAGGAGAGCCTGCGGCTCGACCGGCCCTCCGAAGACGTGGTGGACCGCCTGATGTTCTGGCGCGCGGGATCGGCGCAGCCCGGCATCGCGGTGGACCCGACGCGCGAGGCCCAGCGCCTGCGGGAGAATGCGGCGCTCGGCCGCGACAGCACCGAAGGCGACACGCCGGTGGTGCAGCCGCAGCGGCGCAGCCTGCTGAACCGGCTGTTCGGCATCGGCGAGTAGCACGCGCCCGGGCGGCAGTGGTGCAGGGGCGGTGGCCGGACGCGGCAGGCGCCCCCATCTATGGCCCCTCCCCTCACCCAGCCGGGCCATACGCTCCTTGACCGATCCCACCCTGCCCTCCGCCACGCCTGCCTTCCTGAACCACGACCGTCCCCCGGTTCCTGACCTGGTGGTGCCGCGCGGCGTGCAGCCCTTCCACCTGCACCTGAAGCCAGTCCGTGGCCGGCTGGTGCGGCTCGGGCCGCTCGCCGAGGCGCTGCTCGGCCGTCATTCCGCCCTGCACCCCGCCGTGCTGGGCCTGATGGGCGAGGCGATGGCGCTGACGGCCGCGCTCGCCACCGCGCTCAAGTTCCGCGGATCGTTCAGCCTGCAGGCGAAGGGCGACGGGCCGGTGCCGATGCTGCTGGCCGACTGCACCGAATCGGGCGCGCTGCGCGGCTATGCCCGCGCCGATGCGAAGAAGCTGGCGCGCATGCTGAAGGCCGAGCCCGAGCCGCCGGCCGGCGCGCTGCTCGGCACCGGCTATCTCGCCTTCACCTGCGACCAGGGCCCGGAGATGGACCGCTACCAGGGCATCGTCGCGCTGGAGGGCGTGACGCTGGCGGACATGACCGGCAGCTACTTCCGCACCTCCGAGCAGTTGCAGAGCCAGGTGCACCTGGCCTGCGCCCGCACCGAGGCGGGGTGGCGGGCCAGCGCGCTGGTGATCGAGAAGGTCGCAGGCGAAGGCGGCGTGGACCCGCAGGCCGATGCCGAGGCGCAGGAGGAGGCCTGGCGCACCGCGCAGGTGCTCGCCGGCACCATCACCGCGGGGGAATTGCTGGATGACGGGCTAACCGGCGAGCGGCTGCTGCACCGGCTGTTCCACGCCGAGGGGCTGGCGCTCGATCGTCCGCGGGCGCTGTCCTATGGCTGCCGCTGCTCCCGCGCGCGGCTGGCGGGGGTGCTGGAGGGATTCCCGCCCGACGACCTCGACCACATGGCCGAGGAGGGCGCCATCACCATGACCTGCGAGTTCTGCAACATCGATTTCCGCTTCGCGCGCGACGAGGTGCAGAGCCGGGCGGGCAGGGCGTGACTTTCCAATCCGGACCCTTTCCGTCGTAGAATGGTCGGCATGGACGCCAGACGCCTCCCCCTGCTGCCCCGCCGCAGCCTGTTCCTCGCCCTGCCGCTGGTCGCCGCCTGCGCCGGCGGGGAGCAGCCGGCCGCGCTGCCGCCGCTGGTCAGCGGCTACGGGCATCTGACGCCCATCCGGCTGAACGTGGCCGAGCTGGAGCTGGCGGACCCCGCCGCCGGCGCGGTGCGGGTGGACGAGCCGGCGCCGGTGCGGCCGGAGCGGGAGATGCTGCGCATGGCGCAGGACCGGCTGGTGCCGACCGGCACCGAGGGCAAGGCGCGTTTCATCGTCGAGCGCGCCGAGTTCCGCCGCGAGCCGCTTCGGGCCGCCGGCGGCCTGACCGGTCTGTTCGCCGGCGATCCCGGGGAGCGGATCTCGGTGCTGCTGCAGTCGCGGCTGGAGGTGCTGTCCGGCGAGGGCAGGCGCGTCGGTTTCGTCGAGACGCAGGCGCGCCATCAGCGCACCCTGCCGGACGGCACCAGCGCCGCCGCCCGCGGCCGCGCCGCCGAGGAGGCGGTGCGCCAGGCGATGCAGGAGCTGAACGTGGAGTTCGAGTTCCAGATCCGCCGCGCGCTGCGCCCCTGGCTGGTGGAGGGCGCGGCGCCGCCCTCGGTGCCGCTCGGCCCCGGCGGGATCGAGGTGGAGGAGCTGCCGCGCGGCTGATAGCATCGGCCAACGTCGTTGACCGATGGTATCAGCTCTCCTTCGCCCTCAGGCACCGGGCCGCATTCGCGGCCTCGGCATCGGTCAAAGACCGACGGCGGCATGAGACCACTCGGGAGGACCGGCGATGAGCGTGAAGTTCGAGAACCCGTCCGGCGTGCACAAGCCGGGCTCGCGCTATTCCCACGCGGCCACCGTCGCGGGCGAGGGGCGGCGGCTGGTGATCTCCGGCCAGATCGGGGTCGCGCCGGACGGCATGGTGGCGGCCGGCGGCGAGGCGCAGATCGCACAGGCGCTGGCCAATCTCGGCGCCATCCTGAAGGCGCAGGGCATGGGGCCGGCGAACATCGTCAAGATGGGCGTGTTCCTGACCGACCGGGCGCTGATCCCGGCCTGGCGGGCGGAACGCGAGAAGTTCCTCGGCAGCCATGCGCCGGCCAGCACGCTGCTGGTGGTGGCGGGGCTGGCCGATCCGCGTTTCCTGTTCGAGGTGGAGGCGGAGGCGGTCGGGGATTGAACCCGCCGGCTACGCCAGCCGCACCAGGTCCATCTTCAGCAGCCAGCCGAAGGCGCGCTGCATCCGCCAGGCGCGGGCGGGCGGCAGCTCGGCGGTGAGCTGCGCGGCGGTGGCGGGGCCGGTGGCGAGCTGGTCGAACACCACGCGGAGAGCGTCGGCGCCGGGCAGCAGGTCGCGGCGTGGGGCGGCGCCGGGCAGGGCGGCGAGGGAGAGCAGGCGCTCCATGCTCGATGCCGCGGTCGCGCCGGGGGGCAGCGCCAGACGGGACTCGGGCATCAGGCGACGGGTCGGGTAGTCGGGGAACAGCAGCGCGGGGTCTGGGCGGTGGGGCACGCGCTCCTCGCCGCGTAGAGGCGCGGCGCGCTCGATCCGGCTGGCGCGGCGGATGCGGGCCAGCTCCTCCCACAGCAGCCGCCAGCGGGCGATCACGACCGGCCAGTCGAAGCGCGCCAGGGCGTCCTGCCGCGCCGCCGCGGCCATGCGGGCGCGCAGGCCAGGATCGGCGATCAGCGCGGCGAAGGCCTCGGTGGCGGCGGGGATGTCCACGGCGGTGGATTGCGCGATGCCGGCGATGAAGGCGTCGTAGCTGTCGAAGCCGGCATCGTGGCGCTCGGCAAGGTCAGGCATCACCCCGGCCACCGTGGTGGGGATGCGGAAACCGGTCTCGCCGTGGCGGATGGTGTCCTTCAGGCCGTCCCAGTCGGCGCCGACCACCGGCAGGCCGGCGGCGAGCGCCTCCACCGGGGCGAGGCCGAAGCTCTCCTGCACGTTGTCCGAGAGCAGGGTGAAGAGATCGGCGGCGCTGCGCAGCGTGGTGCCGGTCTCCGGCCGCTCGACCAGGCGGATGGCGAGGTTGGGGGCGACCGCCCTGGCCTGTTCGTGGAAGGCGCGGCGCTGGGTCTCGTCGGCGAACCAGCCGGAGAGGATCAGCACCACCCTGGCCCCCGCCGGCGCGCGCCCGGCGGCGCGGGCGAGGGCGAGGAACATCGGCAGCGGATGCGCCTTGGCGTGGAAGGACAGGCGGCCGTGGTGCAGCACCGCGATGTCGTTCGCGCCGAGGCCGAGCCGGGCGCGCCATTCGGCGCGGGCGGCCGGATCGGGGGCGAGTGCGGCGCAATCCACGCCGAGCGGGATCACCGGCAGCGCGGGGCCCTCGACGCGGGTGGCGCCGAGCCGCCGCGCCAGATAGGCGGATTGCATGTCCAGCAGGCGGCGCACCGCGCCGTGCACGGCGTGCGAGGTGCAGACGATCGCGTCCCAGGGCTGCACCGGGGCGACCAGGCTTTCCACGATCGAATCCATCGCGCCGGCGGAGGCGATGGTGTGGGTGACGCCGACCAGCGAGAAGGCGGCGGCCTCGCCGGCGCGGCGGCGGCGCCAGGCGAAGCCGCCGAGGCCGGGGCCGGGCAGCAGCAGGCAGCCGATGGCGCCGAGGCGGTGCAGCTGGTCGTCCGGGATGGCCTGGGCCGGGACGGTCGCGCCGAGGGCGGCGACATGGCGGCGGAACGCCTCGGCATCCGCCTCGCCGCGGGTCAGCGCGACCATGCGGTCGAAGCCGGCATGGCGGACCAGGCCGGCCAGGAAGCCTTCGCCGGCGGCGTGCCGGCCCATCAGCTTCGGGCGGGAGGTGTCATAGCCGTCCGGCGCGTAGAGCAGGGCGGCGCGCGGCGGGGACGGCAGGGGGGGCATGGCGCGGGCAGGCTGCGTGGTGGCCCCGGGCGGCGTCAACTGGCGGGCGCCAGGCGGCGCGGCGGTTGCTGGCGCGGCGCACCGGGAGTATCGCGCCCGGATGGATCTTGCGCCTGCCGCGGCGGCCCGGAACGAAGGCCCGCTGCCCGCCTACCGCGCCATGGTCGCCGCCGGCACGCTGCAGGCCGACCCCGCGCAGATGCGCGCGGCGGAGGTGCTGCAGGATCTGTGGCGGCGCACCCGCGGCTACGACCCGCATCCGGAGGAGCCCGAGCAGGGCGGCTTCTTCGGGCGCTTCCTGCGCCGCAAGCCGGTGGCGCCGGAAGAGGCGCCGGCGGGCACGCCGATGGGGCTCTACCTCGTCGGCGAGGTCGGGCGCGGCAAGTCCATGCTGATGGACCTGTTCTTCGAGACGGCGGATGTGGCGCGGAAGGAGCGCATCCACTTCCACGAGTTCATGCAGCACCGCGTGCATGCACGCATCCATGCCTGGAAGAAGAAGCACGGCGATACCGCCGATCCGATCCCGCCGCTGGCCGACGGCATCGCGGCGGAGGCGGCGCTGCTCTGCTTCGACGAGTTCCAGGTGCACGACATCGCGGATGCGATGATCCTGGGGCGGCTGTTCCAGGCGCTGTTCGCGCGGGGGACGGTGGTGGTGGCGACCTCCAACACCACGCCGGACGACCTGTTCAAGGGCAGGCCCGGCCGCGACGCCTTCCTGCCCTTCATCGCGCTGATCAAGCGGCGGCTAGAGGTGCTGGTGCTGGAAGCCGCGCGCGACTACCGGCGGGAACGGCTGCTGGACATGCCGAGCTGGTACATGCCGCTCGGCGCGCGGGCGGAGGCGGCGATGGACAACGCCTTCCGCGAACTCACGGGACACGAACGCGGCGAGCCGACGCGGCTGACCCTGCTCGGCCGGGCGATCGAGGTGCCGCAGGCGGCGGAGGGCGTGGCGCGATTCGATTTCGACGCGCTGTGCGGAAAGCCGCTCGGTCCCGCCGACTACCTCGCGGTGGCGACGCATTTCCACACGCTGCTGCTTGATGAAATTCCGAGACTTGGTGCGGAGAATTTCGACAAGGCAAAACGGTTCATCACGCTGGTGGATGCACTCTACGAACACCGCGTTAAGCTTGTTGCAAGTGCCGCGGCAAGTCCCGACCGCATTTACGAAAAAGGCGAGAATGCGGCGATGTTTGCGCGCACTGCGAGCCGACTGCACGAGATGCAGAGCCGGGACTGGCGGAGCCGTCCGCATCTTCCCTGAATCCTGTCGTGCGGCGTTGACAGATCACGGCGCGATGCGCCAAGGGAGTGGTGGGGATTGTTTCTGGGTCCGGGGGGACCCGCCCTCGGCACGGCCGGGGATGGTGACCAGAACGGGGGAATACAGAACGCATGCGACGCATCCTGCTCGTCCTCATCACCCTTTCCTGTGCAATCCCCGCGGCCGAAGCCGCGACGCGGGACGCGACGAGGGGGGAGGCGGCGAGCAGACCGGCGCAGCAGGCGGGCAAGCAGGCCCGGCCGCAGGCGGCACGGCAGCAGGCCTCGCGCCAGCAGGCGACACGGCAGCGCAGCGCGCGCCAGGCGACGCAGCGGCGCGCGGCGCTCAGGCCCGGCGATGTGCGGACCTCGCGTAGCGGCGTGGTGGTGCGCGGCGCCTCGGCGGCGACGGTTTCCCGGCAGGCGGCGTCAAGCTGCACGCGCCGCAACGGCCGCCGCGTCTGCGCCCCGGCGCGCAGCAGCATCGCCGGCTGGCAGCGCGGCCTGCCGGTGGCGAACTACACGCAGCGCGAATGCCCGGAGGGCACGCTCGCCACGCTGGCGCGCGGCCATGACGACGTGGTGCGCTGCATGCCGCTGTGAGGCGGCGGGCCGGGCTTCGGGGTGAAGGGGGCGCCTGCGGGCGCCCTTTTTCGTTCCGGCGCGGATCCTGAACGCAGGATGGACGCGTGCGCATGCGGTCGTTCCCGCCCCAGCCTTGCCCATATTGCACCGCGGGAGTAAGCACCCGCCGGGCGCTCGGCGCCCTTGACATCGGCATGCCCGGCACTCCCTCGCATCGGCCGCCGGGCCAGGTTGAGGACTGCGCATGGCCCGGAAGAAGATCGCCCTCGTCGGCGCCGGCAACATCGGCGGCACGCTCGCCCATCTGATCGGGCTCAAGGAGCTCGGCGACGTGGTGCTGTTCGACGTCTTCCCGGGCGTCGCCGCGGGCAAGGCGCTCGACATCATGCAGTCCGGGCCGGTGGACGGCTTCGACAGCCACATGGTGGGCGCGGGCGACTACAGCGCCATCGCGGGTGCTGACGTCGTCATCGTCACCGCCGGCTTCCCGCGCATGCCGGGGATGAGCCGCGACGACCTGCTCACCAAGAATGCCGGCGTGATCGGCCAGGTGGCCGAGGGCATCAAGACGCATTGCCCCGACGCCTTCGTCATCTGCATCACCAACCCGCTCGACGTGATGGTGTGGGTGCTGCAGCAGCGCTCCGGCCTGCCGCCGGAGAAGGTGGTGGGCATGGCCGGCGTGCTGGACAGCTCCCGCTTCCGCCTGTTCCTGGCGCAGGAATTCGGCGTGAGCGTGGAGGACGTGACGGCCTTCGTGCTCGGTGGGCACGGCGACACCATGGTGCCGCTGACGCGCTACTCCACCGTCGCCGGCATCCCCATCCCCGACCTGGTGAAGATGGGCTGGACCACGCAGGAGAAGATCGACGCGATCGTGGCGCGCACCGCCAATGGCGGCGGCGAGATCGTCAAGCTGCTGGAGAAGGGCTCCGCCTTCTACGCGCCGGCGGCCAGCGCGATCGCGATGGCGGAGAGCTACCTGCTCGACAAGAAGCGCGTGCTGCCGAGTGCCGTGCTGCTGAACGGCGAATACGGCCAGACGGGCTTCTATGTCGGCGTGCCGGTGGTGATCGGCGCGGGCGGCGTGGAGAAGATCGTCGAGGTGCAGTTCACGCCGGAGGAGAAGGCCGCCTTCGACAAGTCCTGCGACGCCGTGAAGAAGCTGATCGAGGACTTCAAGAAGCTCGGCGTCTGATCGCTCCGGTCGGGGGAGCGGTCCCCCGGCCGCTTCCACCTGACCGGAGACCGGGATGAACATCCACGAGTACCAGGGCAAGGAGCTGCTGCGCCGCTACGGCGTCGCCGTGCTCGACGGCCATGTCGCCTGGACGGCGGAAGAAGCGGTGGAGGCGGCGAAGAAGCTGCCCGGCCCCGTCTATGTCGTGAAGTCGCAGATCCATGCCGGCGGCCGCGGCGCCGGGCGCTTCAAGGAGGATCCGAACGGCAAGGGCGGCGTGCGCGTGGTGAAGTCGCTCGACGACGTCCGCGCGGCGGCCGAGGCGATGATCGGCAAGACGCTGGTGACCAAGCAGACCGGGCCGCAGGGCAAGGTGGTCTCCCGCGTCTATGTCGAGGATGGCTGCGACATCAAGCGGGAGCTGTATCTCGGCCTGCTGGTGGACCGCACGACCAGCCGGGTGCTGATCATGGCCTCCACCGAGGGCGGCATGGAGATCGAGGAGGTGGCGGCGAACCACCCCGAGAAGATCCTCAAGGTCGCGGTGGACCCGGCTTCCGGCATCTCCGGCTTCCATGCGCGCAAGCTGGCCTTCGGGCTCGGCCTCGAGGGCAAGCAGGTCAGTGCCTTCACGAAGTTCGTCACCAGCCTCTACGGCGCCTTCCTGGAGCTCGACTGCGCGATCGTCGAGATCAACCCGCTGGTGGTGACCGGCAAGGGCGAGATCGTGGCGCTGGACGCCAAGGTCTCCTTCGACGACAGCGCGCTGTTCCGCCACAAGGACCTGGAAGCGCTGCGCGACGACAGCGAGATGGACCCGAAGGAACTCGACGCCGCGAAGTTCGACCTGAACTACGTCGCACTCGACGGCGAGATCGGCTGCATGGTGAACGGCGCAGGCCTCGCCATGGCGACGATGGACATCATCAAGCTCTACGGCAGCAGCCCGGCGAACTTCCTCGACGTGGGCGGCACGGCGAATGCGGCGCGGGTGACGGAGGCGTTCCGGATCATCACCTCCGACCCGAACGTCAAGGCGATCCTGGTCAACATCTTCGGCGGCATCGCCAAGTGCGACATGATCGCGACGGGCATCGTCGAGGCATCCAAGACGCTGCACCTGCAGGTGCCGCTGGTGGTGCGGCTGGAGGGGACGAACGTGGCGCTCGGCAAGAAGATCCTGGCCGAGTCCGGGCTGGCCATCATCCCGGCCGACAACCTGGCGGATGCGGCCCAGAAGGTCGTGGCCGCGGTGAAGAAGGCTGCCTGACCGATGGCCGTTCTCGTCGACAAGAACACCCGGGTGATGACCCAGGGCTTCACCGGTGCCCAGGGCACCTTCCACGCCAGCCAGGGCATCGCCTATGGCAGCACCTATGTCGGCGGCACCACGCCCGGCAAGGGCGGCACGATGCACCCGGAGCTGAACCTGCCGGTGTTCAACACGGTGGCCGAATGCGTGGCCGCGACGCAGGCGAATGCCAGCGTGATCTACGTGCCCGCCCCCTTCGCGGCGGATGCGATCCTGGAGGCGATCGACGCCGAGGTGCCGCTGATCATCTGCATCACCGAGGGCATCCCGGTGCTCGACATGGTGAAGGTGAAGCGCGCGCTCTGCGGCTCGAAGTCGCTGCTGGTCGGGCCCAACTGCCCGGGGGTGATCACGCCGGACGCCTGCAAGATCGGCATCATGCCCGGGCACATCCATCGGCGCGGCTCGGTCGGCATCGTGTCGCGGTCGGGCACGCTGACCTACGAGGCGGTGGCGCAGACCACCGCGGCGGGGCTCGGGCAGAGCAGCTGCGTCGGCATCGGCGGCGACCCGGTGAAGGGGCTCGACTTCATCGACGTGCTCGAGATGTTCCTCAAGGACGACGAGACGCAGTCCATCATCATGATCGGCGAGATCGGCGGCGAGGCCGAGGTGGTGGGCGCCGAGTTCCTGCGGCGGGAGAACTTCGCGCCGGGCAAGCCGAACAAGCCGGTGGTCGGCTTCATCGCCGGCGCCACCGCGCCGCCCGGCCGGCGCATGGGCCATGCCGGCGCGGTGATCTCGGGCGGCAAGGACACCGCGGCGGCGAAGATGGAGGCCATGGCATCGGCCGGCATCCGCGTGGCGGACAGCCCCTCCTCGCTCGGCTCGACCATGGTGAAGGCGCTGGGGCGTTAAGCTTTCCGAAGGGCGCAGGGCCGACCTTCCGCCGGCGCGGAGGAAGGGGTCTGCCGCATTGTGGCCCTTCCGCCTATGTATGAACTTGGAACCGCCCCCAGCCCGGGGTTCCCGCGCATGGCGCTGCGCGGGGCAGGGTTGGGGGCGGTCGCGTATCCGGGCCCGGGGCCCGAGCGAAACGGTTGAGGACGAGCCGGCAGACGCCAGGGTGGCGGCGCCGAGGAGGACATGATGGCCGGAGTGGATATCCTCGCGAGCGCGATGTCGGGGGCGAACGCCGCCTTCCTCGCGGATCTCTATGCACGCTGGGCCGAGAACCCGAACAGCGTGGACCCCTCCTTCGCCGAACTCTTCGCCGCGCTGAACGACGAGGCGCGCGCGGTGCTGGAGGATGCGGCCGGCGCCAGCTGGGCACCGCGCAGCCGTGGCCGCTTCGGGCCCGATCCCGAGCCGCCGCCGCCGGCGAAGCGCGACGGCAAGGCCGCCCCGGCCGCGGCGCCCGCCGTGCCGACGATGGACAAGGCCGCGGCGCAACGGGCCGTGCTCGATTCGATCCGCGCGCTGATGCTGATCCGCAGCTACCGCGTGCGCGGCCACCTGGAAGCGCAGCTCGATCCGCTCGGGCTGCAGAAGCCGAAGCCACATCCCGAGCTGACGCCGGCGACCTATGGCTTCACCGCGGCCGACATGGACCGGCCGATCTTCCTCGACCACGTGCTCGGCCGCGAATACGCGACGCTGCGCGAGATCCTGGAGATCTGCCGCGCGAGCTATTGCGGCCCGATCGGCGTCGAGTTCATGCACATCCAGGATCCCGACCAGAAGGCCTGGATCCAGCGCCGGATCGAGGGTGCGCCCTGGCTCACCGCCTTCGACCGCGACGGCAAGCGCAAGATCCTGCAGGAGCTGACCGAGGCCGAGGGCTTCGAGGCGTTCTGTGCGAAGAAATACGCCACCACCAAGCGCTTCGGCCTGGAAGGCGGCGAGAGCACCATCCCCGCGATCGAGACGGTGATCGAGACCGCCGCCGCCGGCGGCGTGAACGAGATCACCATCGGCATGGCGCATCGTGGCCGGCTGAACGTGCTGGTGAACGTGGTGCGCAAGCCCTTCTCCGCGGTGTTCTCCGAGTTCCGCGGCAGCTCGGCGCATCCGGAGGACGTGCAGGGCTCGGGCGACGTGAAGTACCACCTCGGCACCTCGACCGATGTCGAGGTTGCCGGGCGGATGGTGCATCTCTCGCTGCAGCCGAACCCCTCGCACCTGGAAGCGGTGGATCCGGTCGTCGTCGGCAAGGTGCGCGCGCGGCAGGACATGGCGGGCGACACCAAGGCGCGGCGCAGCGTGATGGGCATCACCCTGCATGGCGACGCCGCCTTCGCCGGCCAGGGCGTGGTGTACGAGACGCTGGCGATGAGCCAGCTGATCGGCTACCGCACGGGCGGGACCATCCACATCGTCACCAACAACCAGATCGGCTTCACCACGGTCCCGGCGCATGGCTATTCCGGGCTCTACTGCACCGATGTCGCGAAGAGCATCCAGGTGCCGATCCTGCACGTGAACGGCGACGACCCGGAAGCGGTGGTGTTCTGCGCGAAGATGGCGGCCGAGTTCCGCATGACCTTCGGCCTCGACTTCGTGCTCGACATCGTCTGCTATCGCCGGCACGGCCACAACGAGACCGACGAGCCGGCCTTCACCCAGCCGATCATGTACGGCCGCATCCGCGAGATGAAGACCACGCGGACGAAGTATGCCGAGCGCCTGGCGGCGGAGGGCTCGGTGACGGCGGCGGAGTCGAAGGCGATGCTCGACGCCTTCCAGCAGACGCTGGAGGAGGCGTTCCAGGCGGCGCAGTCCTTCAAGCCGAACAAGGCCGACTGGCTCGAAGGCCACTGGTCCGGCCTCAAGGCCGTGGCGGTGGGCGAGGAGACGGAGAAGCTGCACGAGACGGCCGTCGGGCTCGATACGCTGCGCGAGGTCGGCGCAGCGCTGACCCGCGTGCCGGCGGAGTTCAACCTCAACCCGAAGATCGCGCGCCAGCTGGAGCAGAAGAAGCAGGCGATCGAGACCGGCGAGGGCATCGACTGGGCGACCGGCGAGGCGCTGAGCTTCGGCACGCTGCTGCTGGAAGGCCACCGCGTGCGGCTCTCGGGCGAGGATGTGCAGCGCGGCACCTTCAGCCATCGCCACGCCTATCTGGTGGACCAGAAGACGCAGGCGGAATACGTGCCGCTGAACAACATCCGCAGCGGCCAGCCGAAGTTCGAGGCGTTCAACAGCCTGCTGAGCGAGTTCGGCGTGCTCGGCTTCGAATACGGCTATTCGCTGGCCGACCCGCGCACGCTGGTGCTGTGGGAGGCGCAGTTCGGCGATTTCGCGAATGGCGCGCAGGTGATCATCGACCAGTTCATCGCCAGCGCGGAGACCAAGTGGCTGCGCATGTCGGGGCTGGTGATGCTGCTGCCGCATGGCTACGAAGGCCAGGGGCCGGAGCATTCCTCGGCGCGGCTGGAGCGCTACCTGCAGCTCTGCGCGGAGCGGAACATGCGGGTGGGGAACCTCACCACGCCGGCCAACTACTATCACGCCCTGCGCCGCCAGATGAAGGCGAACTACCGCAAGCCGCTGGTGCTGATGACGCCGAAATCGCTGCTGCGGCACAAGATGGCGGTGTCCTCGCTGGCCGAGTTCGGGCCGGGCAGCGGCTTCCAGTACGTGATCCCGGAGACCGACGCGATCGCGGCCGAGGAGAAGGTGAAGCGCGTCGTGCTGTGCACCGGCAAGGTCTATTACGACCTGCTGCAGGAGCGGCGCGAGAAGGACGTGAAGGACGTGGCGATCGTGCGCGTCGAGCAGCTCTACCCCTTCCCGAAGGCGAGCCTGGCGAAGGCGCTGGCGCCGTATCGCAATGCGGAAGTCGTGTGGTGCCAGGAGGAGCCCGAGAACAAGGGCGCCTGGACCTTCCTCGACCGCCGCATCGAGGCGGTGCTGGGCGAGATCGGCATCAAGGCGAAGCGGCCGCGCTATGTCGGCCGCTGCGAGGCGGCCAGCCCGGCGACGGGCCTGGCGAAGATCCATCAGCAGCAGCAGGAAAAGCTGGTGCGCGAAGCGCTCGGCCTGGGCTGAGCGGCGCGCAGCACGCATAGGACGGGACGGAGATGACGGAGATCCTTGTTCCCCCGCTCGGGGAAAGCGTGTCCAGCGCCACCGTGGCGCGCTGGCTGAAGAAGGCCGGCGAGGCCGTCGCGGCCGATGAGCCGCTGGTCGAGCTCGAGACGGACAAGGTGACCGTCGAGGTGAATGCGCCTGCCGGCGGCGTGATCGAGGCGATCGCCGCGAATGAGGGCGCGGAAGTCGGGCCTGGCGCGGTGCTCGGCACGATTTCCGCCGGCGCGACCGCCGCCGCGGCTCCGAAGCCCGCTTCCAGCGGCACGCCGACGGCGCCGAAGCCTGCCCCGGCGGTGCCCGCGCAGCCGCATGTCGAGCCGGCGCATGTGCCTTCGGGTCCGGTGGCGCGGCCCGGCGAGGTGGCCACCGGCCTGCCGAACGGCCCGGCGGCAACCAAGCTGATGGCGGATGCCGGCGTCAGTGCGGCGCAGATCGGCGCGGGAACCGGCAAGGATGGGCGCATCACCAAGGGCGATGTGCTCGATTTCCTGAGCCGCCCCGCCGCGGCACCTGCCGCCGCCCCGCCCGCGCCCAAGGCCGCGCGCGCACTGGAAGGCGGCGAGGAGCGCGTGAAGATGACGCGCCTGCGCCAGACCATCGCGCGGCGGCTGAAGGAAGCGCAGAACACCGCCGCGATGCTCACCACCTTCAACGAGGTGGACATGGGCGCGGTGATGGCGCTGCGGGGCGAGTACAAGGACGTCTTCGAGAAGCGCCACGGCGTGAAGCTCGGCTTCATGAGCTTCTTCGTGAAGGCCTGCGTCGCCGCGCTGAAGGAGTTCCCCGCGGTGAACGCGGAGATCGAGGGCGACGAGATCATCTACAAGAACTTCGTCCACATGGGCATCGCTGTGGGCGGGCCTTCGGGCCTGGTCGTGCCGGTGCTGCGCAACGTGGATGACCTCTCCTTCGCGCAGATCGAGAAGGGGATCGGCGATTTCGGCCGGCGCGCGCGCGACGGGCAGCTGAAGCTGGAGGAACTGACCGGCGGCAGCTTCACCATCACCAATGGCGGCATCTACGGGTCGCTGATGTCCACGCCGATCCTGAACCCGCCGCAATCCGGCATCCTGGGCATGCACAAGATCCAGGAGCGGCCGATGGTGGTGGGCGGCAAGATCGAGGCGCGGCCGATGATGTATGTCGCGCTGAGCTACGACCATCGCATCGTGGACGGCAAGGAGGCGGTGAGCTTCCTGGTGCGGATGAAGGAGGCGATCGAGGACCCGCGCCGGCTGATGCTGGACGTGTGATCCGGCTGTCGGCCACGTCGTTCCGCCCGGGCGGGCTCCCTCGCGGGGGCCCGCCCTTTCTCCTGCGCTTTGTTCCTTCCGCGGCGCCCTGCTATCTGGCGGAGACGCTGAAGCGTGGGGGGGCGCAATGGGCCGCGACGCCGGCGCGCTGCTGACGTGGTTCCAGGCCCGCGACCGCCGGCCCTTCCTGTGGCCCGCCGTCGCAGCCACGCTCCTGCACCCGCTGTTCTGGGTGATGCTGCTCGGCACCGACCCGAAGGGCTACACGGGTCGCTTCGGCGGCTTCGGCGGCCTGCGAGCGCTGCACGCCTTCGCCGAGATCCTGCTGATCGCCGCCATCCTGCCCGCCCTCGGCTGGGCCTTCGCCAGCCGCGGCGTCTTCGCGGTGTTGGCGCTCGGCGGCGTCTTCGCTTGGGTGCCCTGGGCCTTCTTCGTCGGCTTCGTCGTGATCACGGGACCGGCGGTGTGGCTCGGCCTGCCGGCGGTGGACCGCGTCACGGGCGTGGTGCTGGCCGTCCAGGTCCTGCTCTGGCCAATTTGTTTTGTGCTGGTCTTCCGCGCGGCGATGGGCGGCGCGCGACGGTGATGAGCGGCAACGCGACACTGCCCCTGCGCGACCGCCGGCGCTTCCTATGGCCGGCGATCCTGGCGACCCTGCTCAATCCCTTCCTGCTGTTCGACCTCTCCGTCGCCGTGCTGCTTGGTCGTGCGGCTCCAGGCCTGTCCGTCGTCGCGCTGGCCGGCCCGCTCGGTCTCGGACTGTTCGTGGCGACGTTGCTGCTGCCGTTCCTCGGCCTGGGGCTCGCCAGGAGCTGGCCCTTCGGCGTGGTCCTGTGGCTGGCCGTCTTGACCCTGGCGTCCTGGCCGATGAGCGTCGGATTCGCCTTTGGTGCGACTCTCGACGGGCTGCGTCTGGACGCCGGCGGGCTGCTCGGCAAGCTGTTCCTGATCCATATCGCCTGGACGCTCGCTCTTGCCGCCGGGGCCTTCGGCTCGCTGCTCCGGCGCGACCGGAGGCCATGACGATGATGGTCGCCCGGCTTGCACGCAGCCGCCGACCTTCCCTCTGGCCGATGATCCTAGGCGTAGCGCTGCATCCGCTCGCTTACGCACCCTGGATCCTGCTGCCGGGCTGGGCGATCCGGACGATCTATGCCGGCCCCACGCTGCTCGTCGGCGCGCTCGGCCTCGTGCCCGTCCTCGGCTGGTGGTTCGCCGCGCGCGGCGCCTTCGCGCTGCTGGCCGTGCTCGGCATCGTCGGCCTGTTCGCCTGGCCGGCCCTGGTCTTCCACGGCGCCGTCCTGCTGCACGATGGCTGGCACGCGACGCATGCGCCGATGCGGGCGGGACAGGCTGTGCTCGGGCTGCAATGGCTGCTCTATCCCGTCTGGGTCTTCGCCATGTGGCGGGCCGCCATGGCGAAGCCACGCTGAGGGGAGGCATGCCGTGATCTCCGCGCTGCTGATCCTCCTGAACCTCCTCGTCCTCGCGGCCTGCGGATGGTTCATCGTGAAGGCGATGCGCCATGTCCTGCGCGAATTCCTCGGCCGCGGCGAAGGCCCACGGGCGGATTGGCATCCGCTCACCATCGTCCCGCTGCGACCACCGGCCGAGGGCAAAGGGTTCTGGTTGCTCGAGATCGCATTGCTGGCCGCGATCTTCCTGCTCGGCCTCGCCTACGCGCTGGGCGTCGTCTGACGCTGCCCGTGCATTTTCCTATTGCATCGCCCGGCGTGCTTAGACTAAACGCCGCGCCCTCGCCGGAAATCGTTCCGGCGCGATGATCGTGTGTCCCGTGCCGCCGAACGCGCTTTGCGCTGTCTTCGCCGGTGGCCCGCTCCTGCAAGCGCAGGATCGGAACGTCGGCATGCGACCTGGCAGCTTCAGCAACTCCAGGCCGTTGCCCGCCTTCGCCTGACATGCGCGCGGCGCCGTCGCGGCGCCTTATGCGTTCGTCCGCTGGAGGCGCGTGTGCGCAAGCTGGCCACTGCGGCCGGCATCGACCCGGACTCGCGCATCCCCAACCGCTCACGCCCGGCAAGACCATGCCGGCCTGGAGCGTTCGGCCGCGCGGCGCGGCCGACGGAACAGTGACGGTGCCTGGCCGTTCTTGCGCTGGACGCAACGCAGGAGACAGGACCATGAAGCTCCGTCACATCCTTCCCGCCCTCGCCGCCATGGCGGTGCTGGCCGTGCCCGCCACCGCGCAGGAGGCGCGCTACCGGGAGGCGGATGACGAGCGGCTCGTCGTGCAGCCCTTCAACCTCACCGTGGACCAGGTGGACGACATGAAGCTCCACGCCCGGAACGGCGAGGAGATCGGCGAGGTCGACGAGGTGCTGGTGGATGCGACCGGCCGCGCCGTCGCCGTCTCGGTCGAGGTGGGCGGCTTCCTCGGCATCGGGGACGAGGAGGTCGTCGTCCCGATCGAGCAGCTGCGCCTGCAGGATGGCCGCTTCGTCAGCGACTACAGCAAGGCGCAGATCGAAGCCCTGCCGCGCTGGGAGGATTGAGGTTCAGCTTCCCGCCTTCAGCGGCACCATGATGGCCGTCAGCCATTCGGCGGGCGGCAGGGTGCGGCAGTCGTTCAGGTACTCCTCGCGGCAGGGCTGGTCGGCCGGCTCCTCGCCGCTGGTGGGCAGCCAGTCGCGGTAGATCCAGCGATAGGCGCCCTCCAGCTCGGCATAGGGGCCCTTGAAGACCAGCACCGCCACGCGCGTCGGCGGCAGCTGCAGGATCCCGGCGCCGTCTGCGGCCTCCACCTCCGCCGGCACGGTCATGCAGGCCTCGGCGCGCAACTCCTTCGCCGGGACGCTGCTCGGGTCGTCGCGGTAGAGGCCGAGGAAGCGCGTCTCCGCCCGGATCAGGCCGCGCGCGGCACCCCAGGCCATCAGGCGGTCGAACACCGTGCCGATCTGCGTGTAGGGGCCGCGATGCGCCATCGCGGCCAGGCGCAGCGCGGGCTCCGCGCGGATGGTGATGTCGAACATGCTCCTCTCCTCCTCGGGGATTCCCGGCGGGCGTGGCGCGCCGATGCCGCCGGCGTCGCGATAGGCGGCGGGCGGGATGCCGTAGGCGGCGCGGAAGGCGCGGGTGAAGGCGGCCGCGCTGCCATAGCCGCAGCGCCGCGCCACCTGCGCGACCGGCAGCGCATCGCGCACCAGCAGGCCGGCGGCGCGCGAGAGGCGTTCGCGCGCCAGGGTCTCGGCGGGGGTCTCGCCGGTGAGTTCCCGGTAGATGCGGTGGAAGTGGAAGGGGCTGAAGGCTGCGGCCTCGGCCAGTTCGTCGAGCGAGGGCGCGCGCGCGGGGTCGGCGGCGATGCGCGCCATGGCGCGGGCGATGCGCCGCCCGTAGTCGAGGCGGGTGGCGGGCTTGGCCGGGCCGGAGAGGTCATGCGCCATGCCGGCATCCTGCCGCGGAACCGCTTGATCGCGCTTGCGGAAGTTGCATGGCTTGAACCATGCGCCGCGCCGTCTATGGTCCGCCCCGGACAGCACCGCAGGACATCCCCCCACCATGCCCGAGAGCTTCGACGTCATCGTCATCGGCGCCGGTCCCGGCGGCTATGTCTGCGCCATCCGCGCGGCGCAGCTCGGCCTGAAGGTGGCCTGCGTGGAGAAGCGCGCGACGCTGGGCGGCACCTGCCTGAATGTGGGCTGCATCCCCTCCAAGGCGCTGCTGCAATCCTCGGAGCATTTCGAGGAGGCGAAGCACAAGCTGGCCGATCACGGGGTGAATGTCGGGCAGGTCTCGCTGGACCTCGCGAAGATGCTGGCGCGCAAGGGGGAGGTGGTCTCCGCCAACGTCAAGGGAATCGAGTTCCTGTTCAAGAAGAACAAGGTGACCTGGCTGAAGGGCGCGGGGCGGATTGCCGCGCCCGGCAAGGTGGAGGTGGAGGGCACGACCTACGACGCGAAGCACGTCGTGATCGCCACCGGCAGCGAGAGCATCCCGCTGCCGGGCGTGGAGGTGGACGAGAAGATGATCGTCTCCTCCACCGGCGGGCTGGAGCTGGAGACGGTGCCCGGCCACCTGGTGGTGATCGGCGGCGGCTATATCGGGCTCGAGCTCGGCAGCGTCTGGCGGCGGCTGGGGTCGCAGGTGACGGTGGTGGAGTTCCTCGACCGGCTCGTGCCTTCGATGGACAACGAGGTCGGCAAGATGTTCGAGCGCGTGCTCGGCAGGCAGGGGATGAAGTTCCGGCTGAAGACCAAGGTCACCGGCGCGCGCAAGGGCAATGACGGCATCACGCTGATGCTGGAACCCGCCGCCGGCGGCAAGGCGGAGGAGCTGAAGGCCGATGTCGTGCTGGTCGCCATCGGCCGCCGCGCGCTGACCGAGGGGCTGGGGCTGGAAGAGGCCGGCGTGGCGCTGGACGAGCGCGGGCGCGTCAAGGTGAAGCCCGGCGAGTTCGCCACCAGCGTGCCCGGCATCTGGGCGATCGGCGACGTGATCGAAGGCCCGATGCTGGCCCACAAGGCCGAGGAGGAGGGCGTCGCGCTGGCGGAGCTGCTGGCCGGCCAGCATGGGCATGTGAACTACGGTGCCATTCCCGGCGTGGTGTACACTTGGCCGGAAGTCGCCTCGATCGGCGAGACCGAGGAGCAGCTCAAGGCGCGCGGCGTGGCCTACAACGTCGGCAAGTTCCCCTTCACGGCGAATGGCCGCGCGCGGGCGATGGGCGATACCGACGGCTTCGTGAAGATCCTGGCCGACAAGGCGACCGACCGCGTGCTCGGGGCGCACATCATCGGGCCGGATGCCGGCACGCTGATCGCCGAGATCGCCATCGCGATGGAATTCGGCGCCAGCGCCGAGGATGTGGCACGCACCTGCCACGCGCATCCCTCGCTGAACGAGGCGGTGAAGGAAGCCGCGCTCGCCGTGGGCGGACGGGCGCTGCATATATAGCCCTCAGGCGGCGGGCGCCGCCTCCGGCGGCTTGCCTTTCGCGCCGACGCGCTGGCGCGCCGGTCCAAGCGCGTGCGCTGCGCGCGGGGCCACATTCGCGGCCCGGACCTGGTGAGGCGCCCTGACAGCAGAGATGTTGCACTGCCTCATGGGCGGGACCATCTGGGCGGCCATGATGGAATTCCGGCCGTCGCTGAAGCGCAAGACCGCGGGGTGGGGCCTGATGGGGCTCGGCGTGCTCGGGCTGGTGCTGCCGTTCCTGCAAGGGTTCCTGTTCCTCGCCCTCGGCCTGTTCGTGCTGCGCCACCAGTATCTCTGGGCGCATCGCGGCACCGGCTGGATCGCCTCCCGCTGGCCGGACACCGTGGCGCGGGCGGAAGCGATGGAGCAGCGCCTGATGGTCCGCACGCGCGAGGCCACGCAGCGGCTGCGCTTCCGGCTGCGCCGCGTGCTCGGCCGGAGCTGAGCGAAAGCGCGCCTCCCCGAAACCACGTCTCCGCCAATCCGTTTCCAGTCAACACAGCCCGGAGACGAGACGATGCGCAGACGCGCCCTGATGAGTTCTGCACTGCTGGCCGCCCCGTTCGCGGCGCTGACTGTTGTGCCAGCCCGCGCGCAGGGGCTGCTCGACCTGCTGGCCGGCACCGGCGTGGGCGCCACCCGCTTCGTGGAGCTCGTCACCATTGGCAACAATTTCGAGATCCAGTCGAGCCAGATCCTGCTGACCCGCAGCACCCACCCGCAGATCCGCGACTTCGCCCAGCGCATGGTCGAGCAGCACACCGCGCTGAACAACGAGCTCTCGGCGATGCCGGAGGCCAGCACCCGCACCCCGGCCGCCCTCGACGACCGGCACACCGGCAAGCTGCTGACGCTGCAGCGGCAGGAGGATGTGGACATGCTCAACCGCTACTACGTGCAGCAGCAGATCGAGGCGCATGAGGAGGCGGTGGAGGCTTACGAGGCCTATGCCGCGCAGGGCGAGGTGGCCGCGCTGAAGACCTATGCGCAGCGGCACCTGCCGGCGATCCGCCAGCACCTGCAGGCGGCACGCACGCTGCAGGCGCCGCGCAGCGAATAGCGCGCCCCGCGGCGCGGCAGGCGCCGCCTGTTGTCTGCTTGACCGCGTCGCGGTGGGGGCGCACATCGCGGGGATCGCGCCTGGCATGACGCCGCGCGCGGTTCCCGCAACCCGGATCACGTCCCGATGGCGGACAGCCTGCTGGACGGATTCCGCCCCGGAGCGCCCCGGTGCTGGCCCTGCGCGTGATTCCCTGCCTCGACGTCAAGGACGGCCGCGTCGTCAAGGGCGTCAACTTCGTCTCGCTGCGCGACGCCGGCGACCCGGTGGAGCAGGCGCGCGCCTATGACCGCGAGGGCGCGGACGAGGTCACCTTCCTCGACATCACCGCCTCCCACGAAGGGCGGGACACCATGCTGGACGTGGTCAGCCGGACAGCGGCGGAGGTGTTCATCCCGCTGACCGTCGGCGGCGGCGTGCGCAGCGTGGACGACATGCGGAACCTGCTGCTGGCCGGCGCCGACAAGGTCTCGATGAACTCGGCGGCGGTGGCCGATCCGGCGCTGGTGACGCGCGGGGCGGAGGCCTTCGGCAGCCAGGCGATCGTGGTGGCGATCGATGCGCGGCGGTCCGGCGACCGCTGGGAGGTCTTCACCCATGGAGGCCGCCGCGGCACCGGGATCGATGCGGTGGAGTGGGCACGGCAGGTGGAGGCGCGCGGCGCCGGCGAGATCCTGCTGACCTCGATGGATCGCGACGGCACCAAGCAGGGGTTCGACCTGGATCTGCTGCGCGCGGTGCGGGCGGCGGTGCGGCTGCCACTGGTGGCCTCGGGCGGCGTTGGCAATGCGGCGCATTTCGTGGAAGGCGCGCGGGCCGGCGCGACCGGGCTGCTGGCCGCGAGCGTGTTCCATTATGGCGAGATGCGGATCGCCGAGGCGAAGGCCGCGCTGGAGCAGGCCGGCCTGCCGATCCGCCCGGTGTCGGAGGCGCCCTGATGGGCAAGCCGGTGAAGAAGCCCGCCAAGGCGAAGGGCAGGACGAAGGCGCAGGCCAAGGCGGAGCCGAAGGCCAAGCTGAAGACCGGGCCGAAGGTGAAGACCGGGCCGAAGGCGAAGGCCGGGCCGAAGGTGAAGGCGAAGAAGAAACTGCTGCGGCGCGCCGCCGCGCTGCCGCTGCCGCCGGCGCTGCCACTGCCGCTCGACCTGCCGCCGCCGGCGGTGGACCCCGGCGCCACCGCAAGGGCGCCCTTCGCGGTGGCGGGTGCGGAAGCGACGATCCTTGATGCGCTGTGGCGCACGGTGGAGGCCAGGCGGCAGGCCGGCGACGTGGAGCATTCGCACTCCGCCCGGCTGATCGCGCGCGGCACGCCCAAGGTCGCCCAGAAGCTGGGCGAGGAGGCGGTGGAATGCGTCATCGAGGCGACGCTGGGCAACCGCACCGCGACCGTGCTGGAGAGCGCGGACCTGCTGTATCACCTGGTGGTGCTGTGGGTGGATGCCGGCATCCGGCCGGAGGAGGTCTGGGCGGAGCTGGCGCGGCGGCAGGGGATCTCCGGCATCGCGGAGAAGGCGGCGCGGCCGAAGGGCCTGGTGCGGGCGGCGCAGACCACCAAGCTGCCGTGATCGGCACCCCGCGACATCGCTGGGCGATGCCGCGGAGGGCCGGTGATATGCGGCGCGCTACGCCGCTTCGAACTTCACCGTCTCGGCGGCGGGGCTGCCGATGACGGTCCAGGCGGTGCAGGGACCGATGCCGTCGTTGCGGAACCAGTGGCGGCGGCCGGCCGGATTGAAGACCAGGTCGCGCGGGCCGAGCTCCATCTCGACCGCCTCGCCATTCTCCTCCCAGCCGACGGTCAGGCTGCCTTCCAGGACCATGATCGCGTCCTCCACCTCGCGGGCATGGGGCTTCACGCCGATGCCGGCGGGGATGCCCCACATCTCCTTGCGGCAGGTCTCGCTCTCCACGCCGCCGGGGCCGACATAGACGCGGCGCTGGAAGCCGGCGGCCTCGCGGATCGGGCGGGCCTCGGCGTGACGGATCACGTGGCGGGCCATCAGCTGCTGCAGCGGGTGATCGCCCGCCGGGTCGAAGGGGATGGTCTTGCCGGGCGCGGCGCCGAAGGCGCGCGAGAGGACGGGGTCGCTGCCGAGCTTCGGGTGGTGCAGGTAGCGCGGCGGCAGCGGCTTGCCGACATCGACGCTGATCGTCATCAGCACCGGCTCGATCCCGTCGTTGCGGAAGCCATGGCCGATGTCGCGCGCGTTGAGGATCATGTCCCTGGGGCCGAGCTTCACCTCGCAGACCTCGCCCTCGCGCTCCCAGCCCACGGTCAGCACGCCGTCGAGGACGAGGAAGCTCTCCTCGATCTCGTGCGCGTGGCAGGCGGCGTAGTTGCCGATGGGCTTGTGGATCAGGCTGAGGGTGAAGTGGTCGGGCGGCAGCGTGCCGGGCTCGCCGACCTTGGGGCTGCCGCCGGCGCCGATGTAGCGCATTTGCGCACGCGCCAGCTCCGGGAAGCCGCGGTTGGAGGGGAAGGCGTCCCAGTCAAAGGTCTTCTGGGTGTGCCGCACGACATGGCTGCGGAGTGCGGCGGCGAGCGGCGTGCCAAGGGGTGAGGCTGCCGGCTTCGCGATCACGTTCATCCTGCGTCTCCTCGGTGGCTGCGCTTCCCATAGCGTGAGGCCGCGCGGGCGCGTAGCCTGAGTTTCATGGGCAAAACGCCGGCCGAGGCCGACCGCTACCTGGTGCCCGGCCTGGTGCGCGGGCTGGAGGTGCTGGCGCTGTTCACGCCGGACGCGCCGCGCCTGACCCAGGCCGAGATGGCGCAGGCGCTGGGCGTGACGCGCTCGGCGGTCTTCCGCGTGGTGCACACGCTGACGGAGCTCGGCTTCCTGCTGCAGGAGCCGGCGACCGGGCGCTATGCGCTGGGGCCGGCGCTGCTCCGGCTCGGCCATGGGGTGCTGCCGGCGCGGGACGTGATCGGCGTGGCGCTGCCCGTGCTGGAGGGGCTGCGGGACGAAACCGGCTGGTCGGCGCATCTCGGCGTGCTGGAGGGGACGGAGGTGGTCTATCTGCTGCGCGTGCCGGCGCGGCGGGGGATGCGCAGCATCGTCCATGTCGGCTCCCGCCTGCCGGCGGCAAGCACGGCGATGGGGCGCGTGCTGCTGGCCGGGCTGGAGGAGGCGGCGCTCGCCGATCTCTACCGCGGGGGGCGCTTCGCGGCGCTGGCGAAGCGGGCGCGGACGGACCGGGCGCGCGGGCATGTGGTGCATCTCGGCGAGTTCGAGGCGGGCGTCGCCTCGGCCGCGGCGCCGCTGCGCGATGCGGCGGGGCGCGTGGTGGCGGCGATCAACCTCTCGGCGCCGCTGGAAGAGGCGCCGGAGGGGCAGCGGCGCGCGGCGCGCGAGGCGGTGGTGGCGGCGGCCGCTGCCATCTCCCGCAGCCTCGGCTGGGCGGGCGCTTAGACCCGAGTAGCCCAGGCTGGAATCGGCTTGTGATTGGATGCGGCGCGGCAGGGTGTGATTCGTAGGCGTCCAGCTTTGGCTGGAGGCGGAGA
>NZ_JAWLHG010000043.1:0-23089 GCF_041690465.1 Falsiroseomonas sp.
AAACGCTGTCCATACAGCCATCTCCAAGCATCACGCCTGGAGCTCACCCAGCACATTCATGCCATCACGCGAAAGAAGGGTGCCGAGGCTTCGCTTACCCTTCGGGCGCCCTTTTTCGTGTCCGGTATCGTGGTCCTTCGCAGCCGTGTTGCCCCTGGGCGAAGTCCGACCCTGTATGCAAGGCCGCCATTCACGGTTTGTCAGCCAGCTTTCGGTGACTTTGCGGGTGAGCCCTGCCGCTGCCGGGTCCTTCGCCAAGGTGCAAGCTTGTCTGCCTTCCGTTCCGTATCCCCAACATCGGCTGGCGCGGCCCGCTGTCTCACGCGGGTCGTTGATGCCGGCGGCACCTCGGGCTGGCTGAACGCGCCGCTGCGCGAGGGGCTGCGCCGGCATGGCGGCCGGACGCTGCCAAGCCTGCTGCTGGCCAGCCTGCTGCTCTCGCTGCTGGCGCTCGCCCTGCCGGTCGCCCTGCTGCAGGTCTATGATCGCATCCTGCCGCAGGCGGCCACCGGCACGCTCGCGGTGCTCGCTCTGGCGGTCGCCGCGGCCGTCGTGCTGGACTGCGCGCTCCGGATGGTCCGGGGCGAGGTGCTCGGCCGGCTGGCCGCCGCCGCCGAGGCCGAGGCGCACGCCGCCGCCATGGCGCGCATCGCCGGCACCGACGCACCGAGCTTCGAGGCGCATGGCAATGGCTGGTATTCGGAGCGGCTGGCCGCCATCGGCACGCTGCGCGAAGCCTGGTCGGGTCCGGCGCTCCAGGCGATCCTCGACCTGCCGTTTGCCGGCCTCTACCTGGTCGCGGTCTGGCTCGTCGCCGGCCCGCTCGTACTGGTGCCGGCGGGCCTGCTTCTCGGCGTTCTGGCGCTCGGCTGGGTGGCCGGGCGACGCGTGCGTTCACGCGCCGAACGGCTCGCGGCCGCCGAGGAGCGGCGCTTCAACTTCCTCTTCGACGTGCTGGCCGGGTTGAACTCGCTGAAGCTGCTCGGCGCGGAGCGCCTGCTGGAACGCCGCTACGACCGCCTCCAGGGCACCAGTGCGCGGCTGCGCCGCGACCTCACCGGCGCGACGGCCGCAGCGCAGGAAGGCGGGCTGATGTTTGCCCATCTCGCCACAATCGGCACCGCCGCCTTCGGCTGCCTGATGGTGCTCGACGGCAAGCTCACCGTCGGTGGGCTCAGCGCCTGCGTCATGCTGGCGGGGCGCTCGATGCAGCCGCTGCTGGGCGGCATCGCGCTCTGGGTCCGCTGGCAGACGCTCGGCGATGCCAAGCGCCGCCTGGCCGAGCTGGACCACCTGCCGGCCGAGGCGCGGCCCGCCCTGCCGCCGCTCCGGGTCCGGGCCGGCGAGGTCAGCCTGCGTCACGTGCGCTTCGGCCCGCTGCTCAGCGGCGGTCACCTGTTCGAGGATCTCAGCCTGGATCTCCGGTCCGGCGAGTTCGTCGGCGTCACCGGCGCGAATGGCAGCGGGCGGTCGTCGCTGCTGCGGCTCATCGCGGGCGAGGTGCGGCCGCTGGCCGGCTCGGTGCGGATAGACGGCCAGGACCTCGCGGTCCACGACCACACCCCGGCGCGGCGGCTGCTCGCGCTGGTGCCGCCCGACCCCGGGCTGGTCGCCGGCACGCTGCTGGAGAACCTCACCCTCGGCCAGCCTGACCTGGAGGCGGAGGCGATCGAGCTCGGCGCGCAGCTCGGGCTGGAGGCGGTGGCGGCGACGCTGCCGGGCGGCTGGCACACCCCGGTCGGCACCGCCGGCATGCCGCTTGCGCGCGGCGTGCAGCAGCGCATCGGCCTGGTCCGTGCGCTGGTGCAGCGGCCGCGCATCCTTCTGCTGGATGACGTCACCGCGCAGCTGGATGCCGATGGCGACGCGCGGCTCGGCCGCGTCCTTGGCACGCTGCGCGGCCGCATGACGATCCTGCTCGCCAGCCATCGCCCCTCCGTCCTGTCGCGGGCGGACCGGGTGCTCCGGATCGCCGGCGGCGGTCTGCGGGCGGTGCCATGAACGCCTTCGTTGCCTCCCAGCCCGGCGTCGCGGCGCCCGGCAGCACGGCGACCCCCGTGCCGCGGCGGCTGCGCGTGCCGCATCCGCCGGGGCTGGAGGAGACCGACCTTACCCGCTGCTTTGCCGCGCTCCTCGGCGTGCTGCACTGGCAGGGCGCGCCCGACGACATGCTTGCGGTGCTGCCGCATGCCGAGCCGCGACCTGATCTCGCGGATATCCGCAATGCCCTGGCCCGGCTCGGCCACCCCACGCGGCCGCAACGCCTGCGGCGCGGCCGGCTCGATCCGCGCTGCCTGCCGGCGCTGCTGATCCGTCGGGGCAAGCCGGCCGGGGTGCTCTACCTGAACAGCCAGGGCCTGGTCGTGCTGTTCGACGGGGCGCTCGGCGAGGCGCGGGTCTGCGCGCACTGGAACCTCGCGGGCACGCTCTACCTGCTGGCGCCGGAGCCGCCGCCGCCGCGCCGCGGCGAGAGCTGGATCGGCACCGTCATGCGGCGCTTCGCACCGGAGGCGCCGCTGCTGCTGGCGCTGTCGGCGATGGTCGCGATCCTGGGACTGGGCGTCCCGGTCTTCACCATGATGGTGTTCGACCTGGTGGTCACCGGGCGGCAGCCCGCCGTGCTCGGCATGCTGGCGGTGGGCGCGCTGGCGGCGGTGGCCGGCGAGATCGCGTGCCGTGCGCTGCGCCAGCGCGTGCTGGCGCGGATCGGCGAGCGGCTGGACCGGCTCGTGCAGGCCGGCGTCTTCGGTCAGCTCATGGCACTGCCGGCCGCGCTGGTGGAGCGGGCGGGAACCGCGGCGCAGGTCTCCCGCCTGCGCGACTTCGCCACCATCCGCGAGGTGCTCACCGGCGCCTTCGCGCTGGCGATCCTCGACCTGCCCTTCGGCCTGCTGGTCATCGCGTTGCTGGTCGCGCTCGGCGGCTGGGTCGCGGTGGTGCCGGTGCTCGCCGCGCTGGCCTTCGCGACGCTGTTCCTCGCCATGCGCGGCGCGGTGCGGCGTGCCGTGGTCGAGGCCTCGCAGGCCGGGCAGGCGCGGGACGTGCTCGCGATCGAGCTGCTGGCGGCGCACCGCACCCTCAAGCTCGCCGGCGCGGCGGATCGCTGGACGGAGGCCTATGCCGCCGCCGCCGCCGCCGCCGCGCTCGCCTCGGCCCGTGCCGGTGCGCTCAGCGGGCGGATGACGGCGATGGCAGGCGCGATCGTCACCCTCTCGGGACTGGCAGCGATGACCATCGGCGTCGGCGCGGTGCTCGGTGGCGCGATGTCCGCCGGCGCGCTGATCGCCGGGATGATGCTGATCTGGCGCGTGCTCTCGCCGATGCAGGGCGCCTTCCTGATGCTCTCCCGCTGGGAGCAGACGCAGGCCTCGATCCGCCAGGTGGACGGGCTGATGACGCTGGAGACCGAGCGGCCCGCCGCCGCGCGCGCCCGGATGGCCGCCCCGGAGCGTGGCGACATCGTCTTCCACCGCGTGTCCCTGCGCTATCTGGCGCAGGCCGAGCCGGTGCTGGCCGGTGTCACCTTCGCCGTCCGCCACGGGGAGGTCATCGCCGTCACCGGTGGCGACGGGGCGGGCAAGTCCTCGCTGCTGAAGCTGGTGGCCGGGCTCTACCGGCCGCAAGGCGGTGTGGTGCGCGTCGGCGGGCACGATGTCCGCGCCTTCGACCCCGCCGTGCTGCGCCGCGCCGTGGCGCATGTGCCGCAGGTGCCGGACCTGCTGTACGGCACCATCGCGCAGAACCTCCGCCTCGCCCTGCCCAGCGCCACCGAGGAGGAGCTGCGCCGCGCCTGCGAAGAGGCCGGCGTGCTGGCCGCCATCGAGGCGCTGCCCGAGGGCTTCGCCACCCGTGTCGGCGACAATGCCACCGCGCGGCTGCCCCGCAGCCTGCTGGTGCGGGTCTGCCTGGCGCGCGCGCTGTTGCGTGACGCTCCGGTGCTGCTGCTGGACGAGCCGGTGGCCGGGCTCGACGAGGCCTGCGCCGACATCTTCGCCGCCGTCGTCGCGCAGCGGCGCGGCCGCGCCACGATCTTCCTCGCCACCCACCGGCCGAGCCACATGCGGCTGGCGGACCGGGTGCTGCGCATCACCGACGGCATGGTGGAGGAGGTGCCGGTGCCCGGAGCGGGCCCTGCCGCGCCGCTCCGCCTGCCGGTCTTCAAGCCGTCCGGACGACCGACATGAACCGCATCCTCGTCCTGCCCGAAGCCAGCCGCCGGCCTGGCCCGGACCGACACGTCCTGGCGCTGGAGGAGGTGCGTCCGAAGGGCGCCGAGCGCGCGACCATCCTGGCCGCCGCGGCGCTGCTGTTCGGCTTCCTCGGCTGGGCGCAGGTGACCCGGCTGCCCGAGATCGCCGTCGCGCCGGGCGAGGTCGCCACCTCGCTCGCCGCCGCGCCGGTGCAGCACCTGGAAGGCGGTATCGTCGAGGCAGTCCTGGTGCGGGAGGGCGAGCTGGTGGCGGAAGGGCAGGCGCTGCTGCACCTCCGCGATGTCGCCGCCCAGGCCGATCTGGGCCAGATGCGGGTACGCCAAGCGGCGCTGCGCCTCCAGGCCGCGCGGCTGGAGGCGCTGATCGCCGGCGGCGTGCTGCCGGAGCAGCCGGATCCCGCCGTCGCGGAACTGCTCGGCCCGCAGCGCGCGGCGCTGGAAGCGCGACTGGCGGCGCAGGCGGCCCGTCGCGCCACGCTCGCCGAGCAGGTCGCGCAGCGCCGCGCCGAGATCGCGACGCTGCTCGCCCAGGCCAGCTCGACGGAGCGCCAGGTCGCCCTGTTCCGCGACGAGCTCGCCACGCGCCAGGCGCTTGCCCGCGATGGCCTGACCACGCGGATTGCCGTGCTGGAAGCCAGCCGCATGCTGCTCGGCGCGGAAGCCGAGCATGAGCGCCTCAGCGGCCAGGCGGTCACCGCCGCCGCTGCCCTGGCCGAGGCGGAGGCGCGACTGGCGGAGCTGCGCTCCACCGCCGTGGACGAGGCGCGGCAGGAGGCCGGGCGCATCGCCCAGGAAATCGCGGAGACCGAGGAAGCCCTGCAGCGCCTCGCCGATCGTGCCGGCCGCACGCTGCTGCGCGCGCCGAGCGCGGGCCTGGTGCGCGGCCTCGCCGTCACGCGCCCTGGTGCGGTGCTCCAGCCCGGCGCGCTGGTCGCCGAGATCCTGCCCGCCGATGCGGCGCTGACGGTCGAGGCGCGCATCAGCCCGCGCGACATCGGCTTCATCGAGCCCGGACAGCCGGTGACGGTGAAGGTTCACGCCTTCGATTTCTCTCGCTTCGGCACGGTCGAGGGCCGCCTCGAGCGGATCTCCGCCGGTTCCTTCCTCGACGAGCAGCACCAGCCCTATTGGCGCGCACGGGTGCTGCTGAGCCAGGAGCATGTGGGCCGCGATCCGGACCTCGCGCGTCTGGCGCCGGGGATGACGGTCTCGGCCGAGATCACCACCGGGCAGAAGACCGTGATGCAGTACCTGCTGAAGCCGCTGCACGCCGCCGCGGCGACAGCCTTCCGCGAGCGTTGAGGTCCAGGCCGTGAGCGAGAAGGCCCCCGACGCCGGAGGCGTCACCAATGCCCCCCACGCCGGAGGCGTCACCGACGTTCCGGATTCCGAGGGCGTCATCTCGGCCGCGGCGCTGCGCCAGCTGCGTGCGACCGTGCGTGACGTGGCGCCCGCCGCGCCGGCCAGCGCGCCGGTGCTCGTCGGCGCCAGCACCCAGGCCGCCGCAGCCGGCCTTGCGCCTGGACGTGCTGCGCCGGGGCCTGGCCTGCCAATCTCGTCCGACGCCCTGCCCGGTGCTGCGGAAGCGGGGCGCGATGCGTCGGCGCCGCTGCAGGCCGCTCTCCCGCCACTTCCAGCCGCCGCGGTCGGGACGGCATTCGAAGCGGGCACCGCACCGCGCCCGCCGATGGCCGCGGTGCCGCCCTCGCCCGCCAGCCTGTCGAGCCCGGCGGCCGAGCGGCCGCAAAGCTGGCGACCACCCAGCGCTCCCGCCGACGCGGTCGTTGGTGAGGCGAGCACGACCGCCAGCGCGCTCCCTGCCTTCGCCGGGACCACGCCGGACCCCGACGCCCCGCAGCCCAGGGACGAGGATCCGGCCGCGCCCTCGGCCCAGGCGCCGATGGTGCAGGCGCGCAACGTGGTTGGCGCCGAGGACAGCGCGATCGCGCTCGATCTCGCCGCGGCGTTGAGGGACACCGATGGTTCCGAGGCGCTGGCGCTCAGCCTGCTCGGCGTGCCGGAGGGCGCGGTGCTGTCGGCCGGCGTGCGGCAGGAGGATGGCAGCTGGTCGTTGTTGCCGGGCGAGCTTGCCGGGCTGACGCTGACGCCGCCGCGCGACTTCGCCGGCGCAATCGCGCTGACGCTGCGCGCCACCAGCACCGAGGCGAGCGGCGGCGACAGCGCCCTGGTCGAGCGCGCCTTCACCGTGCAGGTGGCGGCGGTGGTGGATGGCGCGTCGCTGTCGGGGACCGCATCGGGTGCGGAGGACCACGCGATCCCGATCCTCGCGAGCTTCGGCGTCCCATCCGATGCCTCCGAGGGGTGGGAGCCGGCTGCGATCGTCCGCGGCGTCCCGTCGGGCGCCGTGCTGAGCCAGGGCACGGCGCTGGGTGGCGGCGTGTGGCAGGTGGACCAGGCGGAGCTTGCGGCGGGCCGCGTGGCGATCACGCCGCCGACGGACTTTGCCGGCGCCATCGCGCTCACGATCGAAGCACGGCTGACCGACACGGAAGGCGCCGGCACGACGCAACTGGTCACGGCGGCGGTGACGGTGCAGGTGGCGGCGGTGGCCGATGCGCCGGTGACCAGCGCAAACGATGTCGCCGGCGAGGAGGACAATGCGGTCGCGCTCGATCTCGCCGCGGCGCTGACCGACGCCGATGGGTCCGAGGCGCTGGCGCTCAGCCTGCTCGGCGTGCCGGACGGTGCGGTGCTGTCGGCAGGCTCGCGGCAGGAGGATGGCACCTGGTCGCTGCTGCCGGACGAGCTTGCCGGGCTGACGCTGACGCCGCCCCGTGACTTCGCCGGCGCGATCGCGCTGACGCTGCGCGCCACCAGCACCGAACCGGATAGCGGCGACACAGCTGTCGGCACCACCATCTTCACCGTGCAGGTGGCGGCGGTGGCCGACGCCCCCGAGGCGAGCGCAGACGCTGCCAGCGGCACGGAAGACAGCGCCATCGCGCTCGATCTCGCCGCGGCGCTGACCGACACCGATGGCTCCGAGGCGCTCGCCCTCAGCCTGCTCGGCGTGCCGGATGGCGCAGTGCTGTCGGCGGGCGTGCGGCAGGATGACGGCAGCTGGTCGCTGCTGCCGGGCGAGCTTGCCGGGCTGACGCTGGCGCCGCCGCGCGACTTCGCCGGCGCGATCGCGCTGACGCTGCGCGCCACCAGCACCGAGGCGCTCGGTGGCGATGCCGCGGTCACCACGGCCGACTTCATCGTGCAGGTGGCGGCGGTGGCCGATGCCGCGAGCATCGTTGCCCGCGGCAACGGCGTGGAGGACAGCTGGATTCCGATCCATGGGTCGCTGGCGACCACCGACCTGGACGGCTCCGAAAGTCTCGGGGTGACGCTGACGGTCACCGGCGTGCCGACCGGCGCGTTGCTCAGCCACGGCACGGAGATCGCGCCAGGCACATGGAGCATCGGGCGCGACGTGTTCGAGGCCGGCCTGCTGGCGATCCGCCCACCGGTGCACTCGGACCTGGACTTCAACCTGCAGATCGCGCTGCAGACCCGGGATGGCGAGGATACCACCGTCACCCAGGCAACCGCGCGGATCGCAGTCCGCGCCGCCGCCGATGCGCCGCGGGTGCAGGTGGCCGACGCGCATGGCAGCGAGGACACGCCGATCCGCCTGGCCGGCCTCGGCGGTGCACTGACCGACACCGACGGGTCGGAGCGCCTCAGCTTCAGGCTCATGGGCGTGCCGTCCACTGCCACGCTCTCGGCCGGCACGCGGAACGGCGATGGCAGCTGGACACTCACCCCGGCGCAACTCGCCAGTGTCTCCCTCACCCCGCCGCCGCAGTTCTCCGGCACGATGTCGCTGACCCTCGCGGCGATCTCGACCGAATCGCGCGACGGCAGGCCGCAGGCGAGCACAGCGGCGTCCTTCACCGTCGCCGTGGACCCGGTGGCCGATGCGGGGTCCATCGCTGCCACCGCGTCCGGCGACGAGGATGGCTGGATCGGGATCCGCCCGACCTTCGCGACCCCTGACACCGACGGTTCGGAACGTTGGTCCGCCACCACCCTCATCGCCGGCGTGCCGACCGGCGCGACCTTAAATGCCGGCACCGAGATCGCGCCCGGCGAATGGGAGGTCCCGACCGCCGATCTGCGCGACGGCCTGGTTTCCATCCGCCCGCCCGAGCACAGTGACGATGACTTCACGCTGACCCTGCGCGCGACACTTCAGGACACGGGCAACGGCAGGGCATCCGAGCGCGAGGTCACCGGCTCCCACACCGTCTCGGTCACCGCAGTGGCCGATGCGCCCGACATCTCCGCGGGCGATGTCGTCGGCAACGAGGACACGGCCATCGCGCTGAACCTTGCCGCCGCACTGGTGGATGGAGATGGATCGGAGCAGCTCACCCTTGCGTTGCTCGGCGTGCCAGCCGGTGCGCTGCTGTCGGCGGGCACGCGGCAGGAGGATGGCAGCTGGAGCGTGACGGCGGATCAGCTCGACGGGCTCACCATCACGCCGCCGCGCGACTTCTCCGGCACGATCGACCTGACGCTGCATGCGACCGCCAGCGACCATGACCGCAGCACGGCCATCGGCACGGCCGCCTTCTCGGTGCAGGTGGACGCGGTGGCCGATGCCCCCACGCTTCGCGTCGGCGCGACGATCGGCGCGGAGGACGCCGCCATCGGGCTGCGCATCTCCGGCGCCACGACCGATATCGACGGGTCGGAGGTCCTGGTCGGCTTCCGCATCCACGACCTGCCCGATGGCGCCGTGCTTCGCGCTGGCGGCGCCGTGCTGGCGCGGGAGTCCGATGGCAGCGTGCTGGTGCATGCGGCCGATGCGCCGACGCTCAGCGTCACGCCGCCGCCGGACGGCGATGCCGATTTCACCCTGCGCGTCGCGTGCATCGCCGAGGAGCCGAACGGCAGCCGCGCCGAAGGCACGCCGCGCGACCTGCCGGTGCATGTCACCGCGGTGGCCGATGCGCCGGTGTGGCTCCGCCTCGGCACCGCCGGCGCCGAGGATGCGCCGATCCCGCTCGATATCGGCGCGCGGCTGGCGGATACCGACGGATCGGAGGCGCTGAGCTTCGTCGTCTCCGGCCTGCCTGCCGGAGCGGTGCTCAGCGCCGGCACCTATCGCGGGCCGGGCAGCTGGTCGCTGACGGCGGCGGAGGCCGAGACGGCGACGCTGATGCCGCCGACCGACTTCGCCGGCACCATCACGCTCACCGTCACCGCCGTCGCGCAGGAGGGCGATGGCGGCCACCAGGCAGTCTCCACGGTGAGTTTCCCGGTGCATGTCGCCGCGACCATCGACAGCGGCAACTGGTCGGCCGGTGCATCGGGTCATGAGGACCAGCCGATCGCGCTCTCCCTCGCCCCGCAGCTGCGCGATGGTGACGGGTCGGAGCGCCTGGTCGGCGATGCGCTGGTGGAAGGCGTGCCGGCCGGTGCCGTGCTGCGGCTGGCGACCGGCGCCGAGGTGGTCGCGTCGGAAGGCGTCCACCGCATCCCGGTCGATCAGCTGGCTGGCGTCACCATCACCATGCCGGCCGACAGCGATGTCGTGGCCCAGCTCCAGCTCCGCGTTACGGTCGAGGATACCGGCGGCGTGCAGGCTCAGCTGCGTGGCACGATCACCGTCGATCCGCGCGGCGTCGCTGATATGCCTGGCCTTGAGGTTTCCGGCGTGACGCTGGCCGGCCATGGCAGCGATGACGCCGCCGAGGGCTGGGCGCGCCTGCCGGTCTCGGCGGCGCTGGCCGACACCGACGGGTCGGAGACGCTGCATGTCTGGATCCGCGATGTGCCGTCCGGCTTTGCGCTGTCAGCCGGCACGCCGGGGAGCGGCGGCGCCTGGTTGCTGCGCGCCGCGGACCTCACGGATCTCGAGATCCGCCCGCCGGCCGGATTTGCCGGCAGCCTTGTGCTGCGCGTCCAGGCGGTGGCCACCGAGCGGGAAGGCGACAGCGGGGTGGCGCCAGCCACGCTCTCCATCGAGGTAACTCCGCCTTCCGGCCGCGCAGAGGACGAGCGAGCGGAGGACGACGGCCGGCACGAAGACGATAACCGCCATGACAACCGGGACAATGATCACCGGCACGACAACCGGGACGATGATCGCCGGCGAGACAACCGGGACGACGATCACCGTCGAGACAACCGGGACAACGAACACCGTCGAGACAACCGCGACGACGACGACCGGGACGATGATTGTGGCCGCGAGGACAACGACTCGGATAATGACGGCCCGGACGACCACACGCAGCTGCCGCCGACGCTCACGCTCGTTGCCGGCAGCAGCACCGAGGATCGGTCGGCACCGCTGGCCATCCGGGTTGTGGCCGCCAGCCGCGACGATCGCGATACGCCCCCCGCCCTTGGCGTCCAGATCTCGGGCGTGCCGGCCGGTGCACGCCTCTCCGCCGGCACGCATGACAGCGAGAACGACGTCTGGGTGCTGCGGCCCGAGGAACTGGACGGGCTGCAGCTGATCCCGCCGCGCGACTTCGCCGGCGATATCGCGCTCCGCGTGACCGCGCTGGCGGTCGGCCCGACTGGCGTGCGCACGACCACGCAGGACGAGGTCGTGCTGGGCTTCGAGGCGGTCGCGGACAGCCCCTCCACCTCGGCCAGCCCACCCGCCGGGGTGGAGGACCGGGCGGTGCCGCTCAACCTCGGCGTCGCGGCGCGTGACGCCGATGGCAGCGAGAGCGTGGTGGCGATCACCCTCTCCGGCCTCGCGCCGGGCGCCGCGATCGCCGCCGGGCCCGGCATCGGCGACAATGGCGACGGCACCTGGACGGTCGAGCCCTGGGCGGCCGGCACGGTGCGACTCATCCCGCCGCCGGACGCGCACGGCACCTTCTCCGTCACGGTCACCGCGACGATACGCGAGGCGTCGAACGGCGCCACCTCCACCAACTCGCGCAGCGTGGGTGTCACCGTGGCGCCGGTTGCCGATGCGCCGGTGGTGACCGTGGCGGACGCGACGGGTCACGAGGATCAGGCGATCCCGCTCGTCCTTGACGCCGTGCTGGCGGACAGGGACGGGTCGGAGGCGCTCTCCGTCGTCATCTCCGGCCTGCCGGATGGCGCGCGGCTCTCCGCCGGGATCAACAACGGCGATGGCAGCTGGACCCTGACGCGAGCGCAGCTGTCGGGGCTGACGGTGACGTCGCCCGCCAACTGGTCCGGCGAGATGGCGCTGGCCCTGACCGCCCATGCCCTGGAGCGGTCCACCGGTGCGGTCACGACCACGGAGGTGCCGTTCAGCGTCTCGGTCGCTGGCGTCGCGGACACGCCATTGGTGGATGCGGAAACCACCGCCTCCGCCGCAGAGGACCAGCCGGTCGCGCTCGACATCGTCGCGCGGCTGGCCGACCCGGACGCCTCCGAGACGCTGGCGGTGGTGGTCAGCGGCGTGCCGGCCGGCGCCATCTTCTCCGCCGGCAGCATGAATCCCGATGGCAGCTGGATCATTCCCGGCACAGCGCTGCCGGGCCTTACCTTCACGCCGCCCTCGCAGTTCTCCGGCACGCTGCAACGCGATGTTGCGGTCACCGGAACCGAGCGGGATGGCGATATGGCGGCGGCATCCTTCCAGCTTGCGGTCACCGTGGATCCGGTCGCCGATGCCCCGGTGATCTCGCTGGCGGGCATCGCCGGAGACGAGGACACGCCGATCCGCCTGCCACTGGCGGCGACGCTGGTGGATGCCGACGGCTCCGAGAGCATCGTGCGTTTCGTCGTCACCGGGCTGCCGCAAGGCGCCGCGCTCTCCGCCGGCACGGCGGAGGCGGATGGCAGCTGGACGCTCACCGCGGCGGAGGCGCCGGATGTCAGCCTGCTGCCGGCGCCGAACTGGTCCGGTGCCGCGGAGCTGACGGTCACCGCGATCTTGCGGGAAGCGGCCGATGGCTCCGAGGCGGACAGCGGCACGACCCTCTCCGTCACGATCAACCCGGTCACCGATGCCGCCGCGCTGACGGCGAAGGACGTGACGGGCGCCGAGGACACGGCGATCGCGCTCAACCTCGGCGCGGCGCTGGCCGATACCGATGGCTCCGAGACATTGTCGGTGAGCCTGCTCGGCGTGCCTGCGGGCTTCGCGCTCTCGGCCGGCACGCGGCAGGGCGACGGCACATGGTCGCTGGCGCCGGGCGGGCTCGCCGGACTGACGCTGACGGCGCCGGCCGATTGGAACGGCACGCTCAACCTCGCGCTGCGCGCCACCTCGCAGGATGGCACGACGACCGCCACCACCACGCGCAGCTTCGCGGTGACGGTCACGCCGGTGAACGACGCGCCGCTTCTCGCGCTCGGCGCGGCGCCGCAGGTGGCGGCCGGCGTCGAGCGCGCCGCCGCGACCGGCGACGCGTCACTGTCGGATGAGCACGGCACGCGGATGGGCGGCGCGACCATCACCCTCTCGGGCGGCGAGGCGGGCGAGCGGCTGGTCTTCGACGGCTTGGAGATCCGCGCGGTCGGCGGGCGCCTGCTGATCGGCGATACCGGCATCGAGATGGACAGCGCTCCCGATGGCACCGTCACGCTGAGCGGCGCGGCGCCGATGACGACCTATGAAGGCGTGCTGGAGGCGCTCGCCATCGAGAATGCGGGCGGGCTCGCCGCCGGCACGCGCAGCATCGGCGTGACGCTGCGCGACGAGGAAGGGGCGGCCGCCGCGACGCAGCTCGTCGCGCTGCGGGTGGAGCCGAGCCTGGTCGCGGGCGGGCCCGCCGACGCGCTGCTGGCCGGCATCGCCGGCCACGACACCTTCGCCGGCGGCACCGGCAACGAGACGATGCAGGGCGGGGCGGGTGCCGACCTGTTCGTCATCGGCATGGATGGCAGCCGGGACCGCGCGGAGGGCGGAACTGGCAGCTGGATCGACACCGTGCATGTCGAGGGCACCGGCACGCCGGATGCCGGCAGCTGGACGCTCGTGCTCGACGGCGACCCGCAGGCCGTCCACGGCGAGCGCAGCTTCGACTTCGCCGAGCCGGTCTCCGGCCACATCCACTTCGCCGATGGCACGCAGGTGGAGCTGGCGCAGATCGAGCGGATCACCTGGTGAGGGCCGGCGGTCACCGCCGTGCCGCGCGCAGCTCCAGCCGGGTCAGCCACAGCCCGGCGCCGATGATCACCGCCACGCCCACCAGCATCACCGGCTCCGGCACGTCGCCGAAGAACATCCAGCCGAACAGGATGCCCCACAGGATCATCGCGTATTGCCAGGGCACCACCACCGGTGCGGGCGCCAGCGCGAGCGATTTCGTCACCGCCAGGTGCGCCGCGACGCCGACCACGCCGAGCAGCATCAGCAGCCCGATATCGGGCAGCGTCGGCGGCACCCAGGCGAAGGGTGCCATCACCAGGCCGAACAGCAGCGCGCCCGTCATCTGGTAGGTCGCCAGCACCGTGGCCGAGGTGCCGCGCAGCGCCCGGGTGGAGAGCAGGTAGGCGCTGTAGACGCAGACCCCGCCGATCGCCACCAGCGTCGGCAGCCAGCCGGTGTCGAGGTTGGCGCCCAGCGCCAGCAGCACGCCGATGAAGCCGACCACCACGGCGGCGAAGCGCCCGCGGTCCAGCCTCTCCTTCAGCAGCACGGCGGAGGCGAGGGCGACGAAGATCGGCGTGGCCATCCAGAAGGCCATGGTGTCCGCCAGCGGCATCATGCCCACCGCCCAGTAGAAGCAGGCGACCTCGATGGTGCCGGCGGCGACGCGCCCGGCCTGCAGCGCCGGGCGCTTCGGCCGCAGCAGATGCGCCGCACCCTCGCGCCAGATCAGCGGTGCCAGGATCAGCAGCGCCGCGATGCTGCGCAGAACCAGCACCTGCGCGACCGAATAGGTCGCGACCAGCCACTTCCCCAGCACGTCATTGAGCGAGAAGGCCAGCACCGCCGCCGACATCAGGGCGATGCCGGCAAGGTTCTGGTTGGCGTCGCTGCGCATCCTGTCCGGCTCTCCGCGCTTCGCCGCCCTTATGCCCCGGCGGTGCCGGATTCGGGATGCGCGTGTTTGTCGAGGCGGCTATTCGGCGCCGCGCTCGTCACCCAGCTTCGATCCGCGCCTCGCGCACCAGCCGCGCCATCGTCTCGCGCTGCTCGGCAACGAAGCGCGCGAACTCCGCCGGCGGCGTGCCGACCGGCAGCGCGCCGAGCGCGCCGAGCCGCTGCTGCACCGTCGCATCGGCCAGCGCGTGCTTCGCCGCCTCGTACAGACGTTGGGTCGCCGCCGCCGGCAGCCCGGCCGGGCCGTAGAGCCCGTTCCACTCGTTCAGCTCGAAGCCGGGGAAGCCCTGCTCCGCGATGGTCGGCACATCGGGCAGCGAGGAGACGCGGCTGGCGGTGGAGACGCCGAGGGCGCGCACCCGCCCCTCGCGCGCCAGCTGTAGCGAGCTCGACACGGTGCCGAAGACGAAGGCGATGTCGCCGCCCATCAGGCCCTGCAGCGCCGGCGTGCCGCCGCGATAGGGCACGTGCTGGATGTCGAGGCCCGCACGGTTGACGAACAGCGCGGCCGCCAGGTGCGCCGCCGTCGCATTGCCCGAGGAGCCGTAGGAAAGCTGCCCCGGCCGTGCCTTCACCCAGGCCACCAGCTCCGCCAGCGTCCGTGCCGGGATCTGCGGGTTCACGATCAGGATCTGCGGCAGCACCACCACCTGGCTGATCGGCGTGAAGGCGGTGGCGTAGTCGAAGGGCAGGTTGCGCAGCAGCACCGGGTTCACCGTATGCGCCATCGCGTCGATCATGATGGTGTGGCCATCCGGCGCCGACCGCGCCAGCTCCGCCGCGGCAATCGAGCCGCCGGCACCGGCGCGGTTCTCCACCACGATGTTCTGGCCGAGGAAGGCGCTCATCGGCACGGCCAGCAGGCGGGAGGTGGTGTCCACCCCGCCGCCCGGCGGATAGGGCGCGATCAGGCGGATCGAGCGCGTCGGCGCCCAGGCCGCCTGCGCGGCGGCGGCGCGCCCCAGGAAGGGCGTGGCGAGCAGGCCGGCGGCGAAGGCGCGGCGGGTCGGGCGGGTCATGGCGTGGTCCTCCGGAATGGTTGCGCGCACCATGGCCCCGCAGCCCGGTTCCCGCCAACCCGCCGCGGGTCCACATTGCCGCCCATGGCCCGTGCCCCAGACCTGTTCGGCGAGTCCGAGCCCGTCGCCGCAGCCCCCACCGGTCCGCGCCCGCTGGCCGACCGGCTGCGGCCGCGCGTCTTGGCGGAGGTGATCGGCCAGGACCATCTGCTCGGCCCGGCCGGCACGCTGACCGGCATGCTGGATCGCGGCACGCTCTCCTCCTTGATCCTCTGGGGCCCGCCGGGGGTGGGCAAGACCACGATCGCGCGGCTGCTGGCGGAGGCGGCGGGGCTTTCCTTCCATGCGCTCTCGGCGGTGTTCTCCGGCGTCGCCGACCTCAAGCGCGCCTTCGACGACGCGCGCGACCGGCGTCGGAAGGGCCGCGGAACGCTGCTCTTCGTGGACGAGATCCACCGCTTCAATCGCGCCCAGCAGGACGGCTTCCTGCCGGTGGTGGAGGACGGCACCGTCACCCTGGTCGGCGCGACCACGGAGAATCCCTCCTTCGCGCTCAACGGCGCGCTGCTCTCCCGCTGCCAGGTGCTGGTGCTGCGGCGGCTCGACGACGAAGCGCTGGAGAAGCTGCTCGCCCGCGCCGAGGCAGCCGAGGAGCGCGCCTTGCCGCTGACGCCGGAAGCGCGTGCCAGCCTGCGCGCCATGGCCGATGGCGATGGCCGCTACCTGCTCAACATGGCGGAGCAGCTGCTCGCCATCCCGCCGGGCGGCGAGGCGCTGGATCCCGCTTCACTCGCCGCGCTGCTGGCCAGGCGCGCCGCGCTCTACGACAAGGACCGCGAGGAGCATTTCAACCTCATCTCGGCGCTGCACAAATCCATGCGCGGCAGCGACCCGGATGCGGCGCTCTACTGGTTCGCGCGCATGCTGACCGGCGGCGAGGACCCGCGCTACATCGCCCGTCGCCTGACGCGCTTCGCCGCCGAGGATGTCGGCATGGCCGATCCCCGCGCGCTGCCGCTCGCCATCGCCGCGTGGGAGACCTACGAACGGCTCGGCTCGCCGGAGGGCGAACTCGCGCTGGCGCAGCTCGTCGTCCATCTCGCCACCGCGCCGAAGTCGAACGCGATCTACGCCGCCCTCGGCGCCGCGATGCGCGCGGCGAAGGAGACCGGCAGCCTGATGCCGCCGGCGCATATCCTCAACGCGCCGACCAGGCTGATGCAGGAACTCGGCTACGGCGCCGGCTATGCCTATGACCACGACGAGGCCGAGGGCTTCTCCGGCGCCGACTACTGGCCGGAAGGCATGGGGCGCCGCCGCTTCTACACCCCCACCGATCGCGGCGCGGAACGTGCGGTGGCCGAGCGCATGGCCGAATGGGATCGGTTGCGCCAGGCGCGCCGGCGCCCGCGCGGCGGCTGAGCGGGCCGCTACCCTCGGGCTCGTACGGAGGCCGTCGCCGGCATCCCTTCCGGCGCCGCCGCGTTCCGCTCCAGGGATGCGTCGAGCAGCGCCTTCGGCGAACTGCGACGGCGTGGCCGCATGGCCTTCAATAGCAGGAAGGAACAGCCACGATGCAGAAGACGAAGACATTCATGACGGCGGCGCTTGCCGCGGCGCTGATCGGTGCAGGCGCGATGCCCGCGGCATCGCAGATGCGCGGCGGCCCGCTTGCAGGCCCGGATCCGTTCGAGCAGGAGACGGTGGCCGGCGACGATTGGTGGCAGGGGCGGCAGGATCTCTGGCGCCGCGGTGTCGGCGGCCAGGCGACCGAGCTCGAATCCTTCGATCGCGGCGAATACGACCGCGGCCGCCGCATGGGCCGCGAGGACGAGCGGATGGGGCGTGAACGCGCCGCCGGCGGCCAGTTTGATCGCGATCGCTACATGCGCGACCAGATGATGCGCGACCGCATGGAGAGCCGCGCGACCTACGGCGCGGCGCGCGATTACCTCGACGAGGCGCGCCGCCAGATGGACCGTGGCGACCTGCGCGCGGCCTGGGTTGCGCTCGGCCGCGCCGAGACCCGCCTTATCACGCGTGCGGGCCGCGGGTTCGGCGACGAGCAGGCAGCGGCCGGCGGCGCCGTGGGCGCCATTCGCGCCGCGCGCGACGCGCTGCAGAACCGCAACACCGATCGCGCCATGAACCTGGCCGATCGCGCCGAGGCGCTCGTCCAGCGCGGCTACATCATCGGGGAGACGGTGAGCGGCCGCAGGCTGTCCGGCGCCGGCTATCCGGGCGAGCGCCAGCCCTTCATGGGCGGCAACGGCAGCGGCAGCGACTGAACCAGCTCGGCCGGCGCCCGTCTCCGGGCGCCGGCTTCCCCCGGGCGGTGCTCTCGCCCGGTGCCGGACCTGCCGCTACCATCGGCGCGTGATCCCGTTCGCGCTCTGGTGGAGGTTGCGATGGCGACGATGCCGAGGTGAGCGCCGGGCTTTCACCCACCGCCCTCCTGCTGGTGGGGCTGGGCGGTGCGCTGGGCTCGATGGCCCGCCATGCCGTCTCGGTGGCGACGCTCTCCCTGCTGGGTGCCGGCTTTCCGTGGGGAACGCTGGCGGTGAACATCCTCGGCAGCGCGGCGATCGGCGTCGCGGCCGGGGCAGGCCTGCAGGGGGACGCGCGTCTGCTGCTGGTCACCGGCTTCCTCGGCGGCTTCACCACCTTCTCCGCCTTCAGCCTCGAGGCCGGCGCCCTCGCCGCGCGGGCGCCGGCGCTCGCCATGCTCTACGTGGCGGCTTCGGTCGGCTTCGGGCTCGCTGCCTTCGCCCTGGCCTGGTGGCTGGCGCAGCGGTAGGCGCTGCCTCTCTCAACCGCAGGAAGAAGATCCGCGCCCGTCTCTTTGAACCCGGGTCGGTGTCGGGTGCGTATGGACGTCCGAGCCTCACGAGAAGTAGAACACGCCCACCTCCGGAGGTCCCTCCCACCAGTCAGGGACCATTTTCATGTCTGATTTCACTCAAGTCTTCCGTGACGATTTCGAGGGTTCCTCGCTGGATCGCGGCACCTGGAAAGCGCTCTATTCAGGCCAATACGGCAACGGCATGTTCCGCTGGGATCCCGGGCAGGTGGAGGTCGGCGACGGCAAGCTGACCATCGCCACGGAGCGGGATGGCGGCAGCTGGGTCAGCGGCGGCCTCTCCACCATCCCCGACGGGCAGACCTATGGCAGCTACGAGTTCAGCGCCCGCATCGATCCCGGCCAGGGCACCGCGGCCGCGATCCTGCTTTGGCCGAGCGACGGCCAGTGGACCGACGAGGTGGACATCGTCGAGACCCACGACCCGCAGCGCAATTCCTTCGCCTTCAGCAAGCATGGCGACCCCAACGTCACCGAGTATATCGACGTGAACGTGGCGGACTGGCACACCTACCGCCTCGACTGGACGCCGAACGAGCTCAAGCTCTACGTGGACGGTCAGGAGAAGGCGACGATGACCGGCGACATCCCCGCCCAGCCGATGTCCTTCTCCATGCAGGGCCAGGTGATGGCGCCGCACGAGACCTGGTTCGGCGGCGGCCCCGACGGCTCCACCCCCGGCCGCGTCGAGGTCGAGGTGGATTGGGTCAAGGTTTCCGCCTGGACGCCCGGCGCGGGCACCGAGCCGGCAGCCGCGGCCGAGCCCGCATTCGAGCCCGCCTCCGCGGGTGCGGCGGCGCCGGACGACTTCTGGCTCGCGGCGGCGGCGCGCTATGTCGAGAACGATGGCGAGTGGGAAGGCTCCTGGCGCAACCAGGTCGCCGACGGCCAGATCTCGCTCGAGGATGTCGCCGGCTGGCTGCAGGCCGGCCTTGGCCAGACGGAGTTGTGGCAGTGACCCAGCAGCCCAGCCTGCGCCTCCATCCTCGCGCCCCGATGCGCCGGACTCCGCCGCCGTGAGGGATATCGAGCTCACGCTCGCAATGGCGGCCGACAGGCATGTCGGCCGCCGCCTGCGGGAGCGCCGCGTGCAGCGCGGCCTCTCGCTTGCCGAGTTAGCCGCTTCGCTCGGCATCTCCATCCAGCAGGCGCGCAAATACGAGGCCGGGGTGAACGGCATCCCGGCCGCGCGGCTGCCGCAACTCGCCGCCATCCTCGGCGTGACGCCCGCCTGGTTCTTCGAGGAGCTGGCTCAGGCCGCCGGACCCTACCGCCCGGTGCTGCCGACCCGGCCACGCATGCTGCTCGACCTGGTGCGCGCCACCGACGAACTGCCGGAGAGCCGCCTGCTGGCGCTCTGCGAGGCCGCCCGCGCCCTGGCGACGGTGCGCCAGGCGGTCGATCCCACGGGCGGAGTGCCCGCTGCGGCGTTCATCGCCGTGCGCCCGGCGGAGACGGGCGAGGGCCCGCCCACCGCCTGATCGCAGCCGGCTGCCCATGGCAAGGGTTGCCGCAGGCGACCGTTGCCATGGGTGTGCTACCCTGCCCGCCACCATGACCGTCCATACCCGCAGGGTCGCCGCCGATGAGGGCGAGACCCGCCTCGACCGGTGGTTCCGCCGCCACTATCCCGCCCTGACCCAGGGTGCGCTGCAGAAGATGCTGCGCACCGGCCAGGTACGGGTGGATGGCCGCCGGGCCGAGGCCAATACGCGCCTCGCCCCCGGCCAGGAAATCCGCATCCCGCCGCTGCCCGACGCCCCGCCGCCGGACCGCCCGCGCGCCGCCAGGGCGCTCGACCCGCGGGACGCGAAGGCGCTGGAGGCGATGGTGATCCATCGCGACCCGCAATTGCTGGTGCTCGACAAGCCGCATGGCCTGCCGGTGCAGGGCGGCCCGGGCATCGCGAAGCACCTCGACGGCATGCTCGATGCGCTGCGCTTCGACGCGGAGGAGCGCCCGCGGCTGGTGCACCGCCTCGACAAGGACACATCGGGCGTCCTGGTGCTGGCCCGCACCGTCGCCGCCGCCGCACAGCTCGCGAGCGCCTTCCGCGGCCGCGACGTCGAGAAGACCTACTGGGCCGTGACCGTGGGCGAGCCGACGCCGCCGGCCGGCCGGATCGACCTGCCGCTGGTCAAGCAGGGTGGCCCGCGCGGCGAGCGCACCACCGGTGCCGAGCCGGGCGACCGGTCCGCCGCGCGCGCCGTCACCGAGTTCCGCACGCTCGACGCCGCACGGCGCCGCGCCGCTTGGCTGGAGCTGAAGCCGATCACCGGCCGCACCCATCAGCTGCGCGTGCATTGCGCCGAGGCGCTGGGCTGCCCGATCCTCGGCGACGGCAAATACGGCGGCGCGGCCGCGCACATGGATGGCCTGCCGGGGCAGCTTCACCTGCATGCCCGCGCGCTGCGCCTGCCGCATCCCGGTGGCGGCGTGCTGGAGGTGGCCGCCCCGCTGCCCGCGCACATGAAGGAAACCTTCGCCTTTTTCGGTTTCGAGGCACCCCGCACGCCGAAGCCCCGCCGCACCGCATGACCTTCGGGCGCGTTGCATCGCCAGGGAGGAACGAGAGATGAGCGAAGCGACCCGCCGGCGCCGCTGGCCCTGGATCCTGCTGGTGGTGGTGGTCGCCCTGCCGCTGGTGGGTTTCCTCGCGCTGCGCGCCTTCGTGGATGCCGACACGCTGCGCCCGCGGCTGGTCGCCGCAGTGCAGGACGCCACCGGCCGCGACTTCCGGGTGGGCGACATCGGCCTTGCCCTCTCGCTGCAGCCGACCCTGGTGCTGGAGGATGTCGCGCTGGCCAATGCGCCCGGCGGCAGCCGGCCGGAGATGCTGACCGCCCGCCGCGTCGAGGTGCAGGTCGCGCTCCTCCCGCTGCTCTCCCGCCGCGTCGAGGTCTCGCGCGTCGAGCTGGAACAGCCCGACCTGCTGCTGGAGACCGACGCCCAGGGCCGCGGCAACTGGCAGTTCGCCCCCGAAGCGCCCGCCACTCCCGCCACGCCCGCCGACCCCGCCGCGCCCTCGGCGCCCGGCCGCGCCTTCGCCCTCGACCTCGGCGCGCTGGAAGTCGAGCAGGCCCGCATCGCCTGGCGCGACGCCCGCAGCGGCACCGCCGAGGTGGTCGAGATTCCCCGCCTCACCGCCCGCGCCCCGCTCGCCGGCCCCACCACCGCCAGCGGGACGGTGCGGCTGCGCGGGCAGGAGGTGGCGCTGGAGGCCACCACCGGCGCCCTTGCCGCGCTCGGCGGTGCCGAGCCCTGGCCCTACGACCTGCGGCTCGCCGTCGCCGGCGCCGAGGCGCGCGCCCGCGGCACGCTGGCCGATGGCGGCGCCTGGACCGCCGAGGCGGAGGCGCGCGCGCCCGATCTCGCGCGCCTCGCGCCGCTGCTGCCCGATGCGCCGCTGCCGCCGCTGCGCGAGGTGGCGCTGACCGCGCGACTCGCAGGCACCGGCGGCGAGCTCGCCACCGCCGAGAACCTGGCCCTGCGCGTCGGCCGCAGCGACCTCTCGGTGCTGCGCCCCGGCCTTGTCGTGAACCGGCTGGAGCTGACGGCGCCGCGGCTCGACGCGCCGCTGACGCTCGCTGCCGAGGCGGCGATCGGCGCCACGCCGCTGCGCGCCGCCGGCCGGCTCGGCACGCCCGCCTTGCTGCTCGGCCGCGCCGAGGGCGCGGTGCCGGTGGCGCTCGGCATCGAGGCCGCCGGCGCGGCCGCGCAGGTGCAGGGCCAGATCCGCGACCCCGCCGCCGTGGCCGGCGTGGACCTGAAACTGGCCGCGCAGGTGCCGGACCTCGCCGCGCTGTCGCCGCTGGCCGGTGCGCCGCTGCCCGCCATCCGCGACATCCGCGCCGAGGCGCGGCTCACCGAGCGCACGCCGGGCTTCCGCGGCGGGGCGCATCTGCGCGACATCATCCTGGCCTCCCCGCCGGCGCAGGCGGAGGGCGAGCTGACGCTGATCGTCGGCGAGCGGCCGGGCATCAACGGCCGGCTCGATGTCGCGCGCCTCGACATCGATGCGATCCGTGCCGCGATGCCCGCGCCGGCGCCCGGCCAGCCGGCCCAGCCGTCGCCCGCACCCGCGCCGGCCGCCGCCGATGGCCGGGTGATCCCGGACCTGCCGCTGCCGGTCGGCCTGTTGCGCACGCTGGACGCCGATCTGCGTCTCGCGGTGGAGCAGATCACCGCCGGCGGCGCCCCCTGGCGCGACCTGCGGGCGCATATCCGCCTGGCCGCGGGGAAGGGCACCATCGAGCCCTTCTCCGTGATCACGCCGGGCGGCCCCGTCACCGCGCAGCTCGCCGCCGACGCGACCGGCGCCGCGCCGAACCTGCGCCTGGTGACGCGCGCGCCGGAGCTCGACCTCGCGGCGCTGCAGCGCGCGCTGGGCGCACCGGTGCGCATCACCGGCACCGGCGAGCTGGAGGCGCAGCTCGCCGGCGCCGGCGCCAGCCTGCGCGCCGTCGCCGCCACGCTGGACGGTCATCTCGGCCTGGCCGTGCTGGACTCCACCCTGGAGCCGGCGCTGACCGCCCCGGTGCTTGCCGCCCTCCGCGCCCGCGTCCCGGTGCTGCCGCCCCTGCCGGAACGCCTGCCCGTCGAGTGCATCGCATTGCGCGCCGAGGCCGAGGACGGAGTGGTCCGCATCACCACCCTGCTCGTCGATGCGCCCGCCGCCAAGGTTGCCGGCACCGGCACGATCCGCCTCGCCGACGAGACCCTGGCGCTGCGCCTGCTGCACGATCTCCGCACCGCCGCCGGCGGCGTGCGGGTGGCGGCGGATGTCGGCGGCACGCTGGCAAATCCGGCCTATGGCGGGGTGAACATGGCCGATGCCGTGGGCGCCGCGGCCGGCGCGCTGGGCGGCGTGCTCGGCGGCACCGCCGGCCAGGTGCTCGGCGCCATCGCCAATCGTCCCGGCGCGGAGCCGGCGCCGCTGCCCGAGTGCGGCCCGGCGTTGACCGCTGCGCGCGGTGGGCGCGCGGGACGGGTGCCGG
>NZ_JAWLHG010000043.1:23099-40193 GCF_041690465.1 Falsiroseomonas sp.
TACCTTGCTGCTTAAATATGAATAGATCATAGGTCCCATTGATGCTTATAGTGCAATAATGTTTTGGTGGATTTGAGAACCTGCTTACTCCCCAATCAAAACAAACTCGAGGACCACTTGGGGGCGGGCCCCCCCCCCGGCCGCCGAGGCCCAGCCCGCCCAGCCCTCCGCGCCTGCCGCCCCGGTGCCGACCCAGCCCGCAGACCTGCTGCGTGCGCTGCCGGGCCTTCTGGGCCGCTGACCACCTCGCCGCCAAAGCCCTCTCCTCCTCTCGGGAGAGCGGCTAGAGTGAGGAGGAGCGCGGAAACGGCATGAGAGCGAAGCGCTGTAGGGGCGCGGGCGGAGGATCGGCATGGACCTGAACCGGGTATTGGGCGCCCTGCTCGGCGGCGCCGCCCGCCCGCCCCGCCGCCGCCGTGCGAGTCCCGGCCTCGGCTCCCTGCTCACCGGCCGCAGCACCGAGGCCCGCGCCGCCCGCGCGATCGGCGCGCTCGCTGCCGGCGCGATCACCGAATGGATGCGCAGCAGCCGCAGCCAGCCCGCCCCGGCCCCCGCCTCGTCCCGCACGCCGGGCCCCGCCCCGCGCCGGTCGCCCGACCTGCCGGCGACCGCGCGGCGCCTGCCCGAGGCTGGCCGCTCGCCCTGGTCCACCGCCCCCGCTTCACCCCCGGAGCCCGCCGGCCCGGAGGCCGCAGACGCCGACGCCGAGGACGCCGAGGCCCTGCTCATGGTCCGCGCCATGATCGCCGCCGCCAAGGCCGATGGCGCCGTGGACGCCGCCGAGCGCAGCGCGATCGCCGGCCAGCTCGATGCCGCCGGCCTCTCCGCCGAGGAGCGCGACTTCGTCCTCGCCGATTTCGACCGCCCGCTGACGCCCGAGGCGCTGGCCCGCGAGGCCTCCGACCCGATGCTGCGCGCCCGCCTCTACGCCGCCGCCTTCGCCGCGATGGGCGATGTCTCGCCCGCCGAGCGCGGCTGGCTTGACGCGCTGGCCCGGGCGTTGAAGCTGGACCGCCAGGCCGCCGCCGCCATCGAGGACCGCCTTTCCGCATGACCCCCAGGAACATCACCGACCTGACCCCGGACCAGCTCCGCCTCCGCGACCGCGCCCGCGAACTCGCGCAGGAAGCCGCCGCCCAGGCCGCCGCGACCGACCGCAGCGGCCTCTATCCCTGGCCGATGGTCCGCCGCATGACCGAGGCCGGCTTCATGGGCCTGACCATCCCGAAGGACGCGGGCGGGCCGGGCGGCTCGGTGATGGATGCCGTGCTGGTGGTGGAGGAATTCTCCAAGGCCTGCGCCGTCTGCGGCCGCATCGCCGTCGAGGCCAACATGGGCGCGGTTGGCGCCATCATGGCCTATGGCACGCCGGCGCAGCGGAAGGTGGCGGCGGAGGCCGTGCTGGCCGGCGACAAGCCCGCCATCTGCATCACCGAGCCCGGTGCCGGCTCCGCCGCGACCGAGATGACCACCACCGCCGTGAAGCGCGGTGACACCTGGGTGATCGACGGACGGAAGACCTGGATCACCGGCGGCGGCGTCTCCCGCCTGCACCTGATCTTCGCCCGCGCCGTCGAGGATGGCGAGTTCAAGGGCATCGGCGGCTTCATCGTGGTGCGCAACGGCGAAGGCGACCCGCCCGGCCTGGTGGTGAAGCGCCGCATCCCCTCCCTCGGCCTCTGCGGCATGCCGGAGGCCGAGCTGGAATTCTCCGCCCTGGAAGTGCCCGACGCGATGGTCCTCCGCGCCCCCGGCGGCTTCCAGCGCGGCTTCGCCCGGCTGATCGACGCCTACAACGGCCAGCGCGTCGGCGCCGCCACGGTGGCGATGGGCCTGGCCGCCGGCGCGCTTGACCACGCGCTGGCCCGCGCCAACACCCGCCGCCAGTTCGGCCGCCCGATCGCCGAGTTCCAGGGCCTCGGCTGGATGCTGGCCGACATGTCCATCGAGGTGGAGGCCGCCCGCGCCCTGATCCACCGCGCCGCCCGCAGCGCCGGCCCCGCCGGCTTCCCCGACCGCCTGGCCGCCGCCCAGGCCAAGGTCTTCGCCTCCGAGATGGCGATCCGCGTCACCAACGCCGCTTTGCAGGTCTGGGGCGCCGAGGGCTATTCCAAGGACAACCCGGTGGAGCGCTACCTCCGCGACGCGCGGATGTTCACCATCGCCGGCGGCACGGCGCAGGTGCTGCGCACCCAGGTCGCCGAGCAGATCCTCGGCCGCAAGCTGCCCCAGACCCGCGACGGCTGGCTGAAGCTGATCGCGGCCGAGGGCGCGGCCGGCAAGCTGGCGGCGGACTGACAAGGCCGGGAGGGCGCCGCCCTCCCGCACCCACCCGCCGAGGGGCAGCTTCCCCTTGGAACCCGCTGCGATGGCGCGCCGCAGGGCCTGCAGCGGGGGCGCGCAATCTGTGCGGAACGGCATCCATCGAGCCGGTCGATGGTCTCGATGAAAAAGACTAGCTTTCATCCATCATGGGCCACTCCTAGCCTCCCTGGGACATCCCGGGAGGAACAAGGCCATGGACACCAACCAGCCGAGCGGCCCGCTGGGCTGCCCGATGAAGAAGCCCGCCGCGATGCGGTCCCTGCTGGGGCGCACCAACCGCGACTGGTGGCCGAACCAGCTCTCGCTCGACATGCTCCATCAGAAGGGTCTCACCGGAAACCCGATGGGCGACGACTTCGACTACCGGAAGGAGTTCCAGTCGCTCGACTACGCGGCGGTGAAGCGGGACCTCCACGCGCTGATGACCGACAGCCAGCCCTGGTGGCCGGCCGACTACGGCCATTACGGCCCGTTCTTCATCCGCATGGCCTGGCACAGCGCCGGCACCTACCGCACCGGCGACGGCCGCGGCGGCGCCTCCTCGGGCTCGCAGCGCTTCGCGCCGCTCAACAGCTGGCCCGACAACGCCAACCTCGACAAGGCCCGCCGCCTGCTCTGGCCGATCAAGCAGAAGTATGGCCGCAAGCTCTCCTGGGCCGACCTGATGATCCTCACCGGCAACGTCGCCATCGAGTCGATGGGCGGCCCGGTCTTCGGCTTCGGCGGCGGCCGCGAGGACGTCTTCGAGCCGGAGAAGGACATCTACTGGGGCACCGAGGAGGAATGGCTCGGCGACACCCGCATCGACCCGGACAAGGAGAAGGTGCTGGAGAACCCGCTGGCCGCCATCCAGATGGGCCTGATCTACGTGAACCCCGAAGGCCCGGGCGGCATCCCCGATCCCGCCGGCTCCGGCCGCGACATCCGCGAGACCTTCGCCCGCATGGGCATGAACGACGAGGAGACGGTCGCGCTCACCGCCGGCGGCCACACCTTCGGCAAGTGCCACGGCGCGGGCGACGCCAAGAAGATCGGCGCGGCGCCCGAGGGCACCGACATCGCCCAGCAGGGCCTCGGCTGGCAGAGCGGCCACGAGACCGGCATCGGTGACCACACCATCACCAGCGGCCTCGAAGGCCCCTGGACGCCCACGCCCATCCAGTGGACCGGCAACTACTTCCGCATGCTGCTCGACTACGAGTACGAGCTGGTGGAAAGCCCCGCCGGCGCCAAGCAGTGGCAGCCGATCAACCAGAAGCCCGAGGACATGGCCCCGGGCGCCCACAGCCCCGACCGCCGCGTGCCGACCATGATGACCACCGCAGACATGGCGATGAAGGTGGATCCGAAATACCGCGCCATCTCCGAGCGCTTCCGCGCCAACCCCGACCAGTTCGCCGACGCCTTCGCCCGCGCCTGGTTCAAGCTCTGCCACCGCGACATGGGCCCCAAGGTGCGCTACCTCGGCCCGGAGGTCCCGGCCGAGGACCTGATCTGGCAGGACCCGATCCCGAAGGCCGACTACGCGCCGATCGACGGCGCCGACGTCGCCAGCCTCGAGCAGAAGATCCTCGCCTCCGGCCTCTCCGTGGCCGAGCTGGTCGCGACCGCCTGGGCCTCGGCCTCGACCTACCGGCAGTCGGACCACCGGGGCGGCGCCAATGGCGCCCGCATCCGCCTCGCGCCGCAGAAGGACTGGGACGTGAACGAGCCCGAGCGGCTCGCCAAGGTCCTGAAGGTCTATGAGGACATCAAGGCCGAATTCGACCGCACGGCATCCGGCGGCAAGAAGGTCTCGATCGCCGATCTCATCGTCCTCGGCGGCTGTGCCGCGATCGCGAAGGCGGCGAAGGACGCCGGCCACGCCATCGGGGTGCCCTTCACCCCCGGCCGCACCGACGCCACCGCCGAGCAGACCGACGCGGAGGGCTTCGAGCCGCTGGAACCCAGGGCCGACGGCTTCCGCAACTACCTCCAGGTCCCGTTCAACGTCCCCACCGAGGAGCTGCTGCTCGACCGCGCCCAGCTCCTCAACCTGAGCGCCCCGGAGATGACCGTCCTTCTCGGCGGCCTGCGCGTGCTCGGCGCCAACCATCGCGGCCAGAAGGAGGGCGTGCTGACCGACCGCCCCGGCCAGCTCACCAACGACTTCTTCGTCAACCTGCTGGACATGAACACGGCGTGGAAGATGGTGGACGAGCACGCCGACGAGGTCTTCACCGGCACCCACCGCGACACCGGGGAGCAGAAGTGGACGGCCACCCGCACCGACCTCGTTTTCGGCGCCAACTCGCAGCTCCGGGCGCTGGCGGAGGTCTATGCCTCTGCCGATGCCGGCCCGAAGTTCATCCAGGACTTCATCGCCGCCTGGACCAAGGTGATGAACGCCGACCGCTTCGACCTGGTCCGCAACTGACCCTGGCCAGCGCATCCCCGGGAGGGCGCCGCCCTCCCGGACCCACCCGCCGAGGGGCGGCGGCCCCTCGGAACCCACCATCCTCCGCAAGATGCGCCACGAATTGCGGAGAACGCGATCCCCACCGTCCCCGCCGCCGAGGTCCAGCGAAACTTCGGCCACTACCGCGAAGCCGCGCGAGGAGCCGGTGATTGTCACCAGCTACGGCAAGCCCGCCGTCGTCATCCTCTCCGTCGAGGAATCCGAACGTCTCAAGGAGCTGGACCGCCGCGTGCTGCGCCTCGACGAGATGGATGACGCCCAGCTCCACGAGATGATCGCCGCCGAAATCCCGCCCGAACTGCGCTACCGCATCGAGGACATCCCGGAGACCCCCTGATGCCGCTGCCGCGCCCGGCCCCTGCATGGTGGTGCGCTACGGCGATCTCTGGAGCGACGAGGCGGAAGCTGGCCGCCGCGAAGACCCGCGACGGCTGGCTGAAGCTGATCGCCGCCGAGGGTGCGGTGGGGAAGCTGGCGGCGGAGCCTCCGGCGCGGCGCACCGGGGGTCATCCGCGCGGCGAATCGCTCCGCTCCGCCGTCACCAGTTCGGCGGCGCGCTCCGCAGCGTCTTGGAAGGGCAGCAGAACCAGGTCCGCGCCGCGCGCCCGCAGCGCCGCTGCCTCGGCCTCGCCATGCGCGGTCACCGCGATCCGGCCGGTGAAGTGCTGCGCGCGCAGCGCCGCGATCAGCGAAAGGCGATGGTCTTCATGCGTCAGCCCGGCCTGCTGGCCGGGGATCGAGGAAATCGCCCAACGCGTGCCCGACAGCGGCAGCGAGGCCACAAGCGCCGGATCGGTGGCATCACCGTAGACCGCCTCGAAACCTGGCCGGTTCCAGGCGCGGACGGCCTCGGGGTCGAAGTCCACGCAGAGCACGCTGATGCCGCGATCCCGCAGCCGCCGCGCGATCGCGCCGCCGAAGCGGCCGAGCCCGAACAATACGACATCGGCGCCAGCGCCCGGACGCGACGCTGCCTCGCCGGCGGCTGCCACCTCCCGCCAGGGATGCATGCGTTCGAACAGGCGCAGCGGCCGGTCGAGCCAGTCCGCAAGCCGGTGCGAGTAGGTGATCATGTAGGTGGACAGCGCGATGGTCACCAGGCCGACCAGCGTCACCAGCCCCAGCGCCGGCTCCGCCACATGGCCGAGCGAGACACCCATCGCCATGAAGATCAGCGAGAACTCGCTGATCTGCGCCACCGTCAGCCCGGCGAGCAGCCCGGTGCGCCGGCGGTAGCCCATCGCGCCCATGATCGCGACGACGATCAGCGGATTGCCCACCAGCACGAAGACCGAGAGCACGACGGAGGCCCCGACCTGCTCGCCGAGCGCCCCGAGATCCAGCCGCGCGCCGAGCGCGATGAAGAAGAACAGCAGCAGGAAGTCGCGCAGCGTCGCCAGCCGCGCGGCGATCGCCTCGCGGAACGGCGTGGAGGCGAGCGAGACCCCGGCCAGCAGCCCGCCCAGCTCCTTGCCCAGGCCGACCGTATCGGCCAGCGCCGCCAGCAGCGCCGCCCAGCCGATGGCGAAGCCGGCCAGCAGCTCCGGCGCGCGCGCGAGGCGCGTCGTCAACGGGTTCGCGACGAAGCGGATGACGAGGCCGACCAGCACCAGCATCGCTCCGCCGCCGAGCACCGCGCGCCCCAGCCCGGTGAGCGCCGCGGCCTCCCCGGCGCCGGCCGCCAGCGCCGAGACGACCACCATCGACAGCACCACGAAGATGTCCTGCACGATCAGGAAGCCGAGCGCGATGCGGCCGTGCAGGCTGTCGATCTCGCGCTTGTCGGACAGCAGCTTCACGATGATGATCGTGCTGGAGAAGGTGAGCGCGACCGCGACGTAGAGGCTGGTCAGCGCATCGAGCCCGAGCGCCAGGCACAGCGCGAAGCCGATGATGGCGGTGAAGGCCACCTGCCCGAGCCCGGTCGCCACCGCCACCGCGCCGAGGCTGCGCACCAGCCCGATATCGAGCTTGAGGCCGACCAGGAACAGCAGCACCGCGATGCCGAGTTGCGACAGCAGCGTGATGTGCTCGTCGGAGCGCACCAGGTCGAGCGCGGCGGGGCCGGCCAGGATGCCGGCAGCGATCAGGCCGACGATCAAGGGCTGGCGCAGCAGCACCGCCACCAGCCCGACGCCGGCGCCAAGCACGAGCAGCGCCGCCACCTCGTGGAACACCGAGGCGTGGATCAGGTCCTGCATGGCCGTTTCGCCTCAGCCGGTCCGCCGGATCAACGCGGCGCCTCCGGCGGCACCGCCAGCGCATCGCAGCCCACCGCGCCGAGCACCTCCGCGGCGACGCTGCCGAGCACGGCGCGGCGCAGCGCGCCCGCACCGGCGGTGCCGACCACCAGCAGGTCGGGGCGCAGCCGCGCGACCATCTCCTTGATGGCCGTGGCTGGCCGCCCCTGCACCACCCGCCGCTCCGCCGCCATCCCGGGCAGGCTGTCGGCGAGGAAGGCAGCGAGCGCGGAGGATGCCTGCCGCGCGGCCTCGGCCTCATGCGCGGCAGCCGCGGCCGGCGGCGCATCGGCCAGCGCCATGGCACCGAGGCCGGGCGGCTCAAAGGCGTGCAGCACGGTGAGTTCGGCGCCGCGCAACAGGCCGAGCCGCTCCGCCGCCCGTATCGCGCGCGCGGCATGCAGCGAGAAATCGGTTGCCGCGACGACGTGGCGATAGGGGCCGGCGGGCGCCGCACGCACCGTCAGGACCGGCCGCTGGCCGTGCCGCAGCACCCGCTCCAGCGTGGTGCCGACGAAGATGTCGCGCAGCAGCCGGCGGCGATGCTCGCCTACCACCACCAGATCCGCCGCCTCGGCGTCCGCAACCCGCAGGATGGCCTCGAAGGGGTCGCCTTCCTCGATCACCTGGCGGGCCTGGACGCCGTGCAACTCCGGCAGGGAAGCGGCCTGCTCGCGCAGCAGGCGCCGCGCCTCGCGCGAGGCGGCCTCGACGAGGCTGCGAGGGCGGTCGTCGTCCACGGCGTGCAGCAGCAATAATTCAGCGCCGACGGATCGCGCCAACATGACGGCTCGGCGAAGGGCGCGGTCGGCGCGCGAGGAGAGGTCCGTCGCCGCCAGCAGGCGCATCGGCACCGCAGCCCCTGCCGCAGGGTCAGCTTGCTCCGCCATGTCCTCTCCCGGCCGGGTTTCGCGGGAGTCTACGGCATGGTGGGGCGGCGCGGGCGCCGATCGGCATCAAATGGCCGCGCCCATCGAAGCCGGGCTGCGGGCGACGCCAGGCCGGGCCGGGAAGCGCGGGGCGGCAGACGCCCCGCGCCGGTTGCGCTCAGCCGCGCGCCACGGCCACCTGGGCGCGCGCCGCGGTCAGCATCAGGCCGCTGTCGTTCATGATGGTCGCCAGGTTGAAGCCGCGGGCGAACATCTCCTTGGTGTACTGGCCGGTCATGGTGTGGATGCCGACCTTCACGCCAGCCTTCTGAGCGGTGGTGCGGATGCGCTCCAGCACGTCGAGGAACTCCGGCTCCCGCCGGTCCTGCAGCGGCGCCATGCCCAGCGAGAGGGAAAGGTCCGACGGGCCGATATAGATCGCGTCCACGCCGGGCACGTTGACGATGGCTTCCAGGTTGTCGAGCGCGGTCCTGGTCTCGATCATCGGGATCACCAGGATGTCGTCATTCGCCGCGTCGGTGTCGGCCGCCGCGCCGTAGATGCCGGAGCGGATCGGGCCGAAGCTGCGCGTGCCCTTCGGCGGATAGCGGCAGGCGGAGACCAGCATCCGGGCCTCGGCCTCGGTGTTCACCATCGGGCAGATCACGCCCTTGGCGCCGGCGTCGAGCACCTTCCCGACGATGCCCGGCTCGTTCCACGGCACGCGGACCATCGGCGTCACGCCATGCGGCTGCATGCCCTGGAAGCAGGCGACCATGGACTGGTAGTCCTGCACGCCGTGCTGGATGTCCACCGTCAGGCTGTCGAAGCCGGCCTGCGCCATGACCTCCGCGGTGAAGCCCGAGGGGATGGCGAGCCATCCGTTGACCACCGGCTTGCCTGCTGCCCAGGCCGCCTTCACGCCATTCGCCATTGCGTTCCCTTCCCCCTGCGCCACCTTGCTGCGGGTGGCGGGACGCTAGGCCGCGCCCGGCGAGGCGTCAACGCAACGGCCCCCCTCAACCGGCAGCGGCGGCAAGCTCCTCGACGGACACCTCGCGCCTGGTCACCTGCGCGGCGCCGAGCACGAAGCGCATGGCGGCTTCCTCCAGCGCGCGCGCGCGCAGCGCGTCGTCGGGCGGCGCACCGCCCGTGCGATCCGCCTCTGCTTCCGCGGTCCGCATATCGGCATCCAACGCGTTCAGCCCGTGGCGCTCCGCGATGGCGGCCAGCAGCAGCCGCGCGCGCAACTGCCGCGCGGCAAGCGCCATCACCGCCTCCTGCTCCGGCGGAGCGGCGGCCCGTTGCTGCGCGGCGGCGGCCAGGCGCGGCCAGAGCGTGGCGAACTCGGCGCGCACCACGTCGGGCGGCAGCGCGATCTCGCCGGCTGCCGCGATCAGCGCATCCTCCACCGCGCGCCGCGCCTGGCGCCGGGCGAGGGCGGCGTGCCGCTGCGCGACATGGCGCGCGACGGAGCCGCGCAGCGCCCCCAGGTCCGGGAAGCCCATCGCCTGCGCCAGCGCGTCGTCGAGCGGCGGCGGCGCGTGGCGCAGCACCGCGGTGGCGCGCACGGCGAACAGCGCCGCGTGGCCGGCGATGGCGCGATCCTCCAGCGCCTGCGGCAGGGTGAGGCGAATCTCCCGCGCCTCGCCGGCGGCGATGCCGGCGAGATGCGGCGCGAGCCCCGCCGGGTCCGGCGGCCCGCCGAGGGTGAAGCGCCGCGCCCGGCCGGAGAATTCCGGCAGCGGCACCAGCTGCTCCTGCCCGAGGTCCAGCCCCTCCACCAGCCGCGGCAGCGCGATGTCGGCGCGGAAATCCACCGGCCCCGCCGCATGGTCGAACAGCAGCGGCATGCGCAGGAGGGCGGTTTCCGCCTCGATCAGCCGGTCCGAGACGTAGCAGCGCGCGAAGCCGCTGCCCCGCAGGGTCAGCGCCGCATCCTTGCGCCGCAACGATCCCTCGCCGGAGGTGGGCTGGCTCTCCAGCCGCAGCTTGCTGCCGCGCAGGCCGATCGGCTCGCCCACCGGTCGCAACATGACCGACCCCACCCAGCTTCCCCCGGCGGTGGCGGCGATCGTGCGGGCCGGATGGAAGATGACGAAGCTCTGGCCATCCGCCTTGGCGGTGCCATGCACGCGCAGCCGGATGTAGGGCGGGTCGGCTTCGGCCGCGACCTCCAGCACCTCGGCGGCGAGGCCGGCGCCGTTGTCGCCGAAGCTCCAGCCATCCGGCAGCCGTCCCGGCGCACCCGGCATGGCCCCGGCGAGGCCGGGCTGCGGGATGCGGTTTTCCGGCGGCAGCAGGCGGGCGGCGATGTCGCACACCACCTCGTCGCCCGGCGCCGCACCCGCGCCCGGTGGCAGTTCGCGCCGGACCGCCCGCATTGCGGCGAGCGCAGCGAGGGCGCGGTCCTCCTCCGTCGCATCGGGCCGGGCGACCAGGCAGGTGATCCGCAGCGCGGCGGGGTCCGGCGGGATGACCTCGGGCAAGGTCCAGAACTCGGCGCGCAGGATCAGGTCGCCATCGGGCGGGCCGGCGAGGGTGACCAGGCGGGGCGTGCCGGCGGGGCGGAGCCCGCGGGTGCGGAGCAGGGCGCCGAGGGCCTGCGCGCCGACATGCTCGCAGGCATCCGCCAGGGCGGTGGTGGCAATCCGCTCGCGCACCGCGGCGGACCATTCGGACTGCGTGTCGGGCCGGTCCAAACCGAGTTCGGCCAGCCGCCGGTCGCGCCGCGCGTTGACCTGCGCCTCCGGCACCACCAGCAGGAACCGGCGGCGCAGTCCATCCCCGGAGAGTTCGAGCACCCGCGCCGACGGCTCGGGCGGCGGCTCGGCGCGGCGCGGGAATTCAGCCATGGACGGAGACGGCACGCAGGCGGCGGGGAGCCGTCGCGGCTCCCCGGGGGACATCAGGCGGCGCTGCGCACCGCCGCAGGTGCATCGGCGACGATGCCGGCGCGGATGGCGGCGAGTTCCGGCCCGCCATGGACCAGCCTCGCGCAGGCGCGGCTGGCATCCCAGCCGGTGCCGGCGGCCTCGAGGCTGCCGCCGACCGCGAGTTGCGCCACCGGCGCATTCTCGAACCAGGCGCGGTTGTCGCAGTCGAGCCAGCTTTCGGCCGCCGCACCTTCGGCGAGCAGCACGTCGTGGCTTTCCAGCTCGACATGGTACCAGGTCACCTCAGCCATGCCGCGCTCGGCGGTGATGGAGGTGCCGTTCACCAGCAGCCGGGCCGGCACCAGCGCGCCGTTCAGATACAGGCAGTGGTCGGGCGAGACCAGCAGGTCGCGGTGCGGCGCGTTGCCACCCAGTGCGCCGGCGCGGATGCGAACCGGTGCGAGCTCCTCGGCATTGGGGTGGCCCGCCAGCACCACGCGGCGGCGGCCGACCCAGAGCACCGGCTGCATCGGCGCGCCGCGGCCGCTGACGGTGGCGACCAGGTCGCCGGCCTGCAGCCGCTCGACCTCGACTTCGCCCTGGGCGGTCAGGATGCGGGTACCGGCGGCGAAGCAGACGAAGAAGGTGCCTTCCGTGAGCTCGACATCGCCGGTGTTGGTGCGCAGGAATTCCATGCCGGTGAAGGTGTTGCTGCCTTCCGCGCCGGTGATGGTGAAGTCGCCACTGGCGCCCGTCACGGTGTAGGTGCCGGCATTGGTGAAGGTGGCGGTGTCGGTGCCGTCGCCGCCGACGATGGTGTTGTTGGCGCCGCCGACGACGAAGAGGTCGTTGTCGCCGCCGCCGACCAGTGAATCGCTGCCGCCACCGGCCAGGGTGTCGGCCCCGGCGCCGGCATCGAGCGTGTCGGCACCCGCGCCACCGCTCATCGACTGCGCGTTGGCGCCGGCGGCGGTGATGTTCACGCCAGTGGTGGAGGCCGGGTCAAGCAGGCCGATATTCTCGACATGAGTGCTCTCGGCCAGGGTGTAGGTGCTGGGGCCGGCGAGCAGGACGGTGTCGTTGCCGTCGCCGACCGCGCCCACGATGGAGTCGGAGGCGGAGGTGACGATGTAGGTGTCGTCGCCGGCGCCACCTGTCATCTGGTCGATGGTCAGGCCGTCATCGCCGACGGTGAAGGAGAGGTTGCCGTCATCCAGGGAGCCGGTGACGGTGGCGTTGCTGCCGACCAGCGTGTCGGCGCCGTCGCCGCCGAACAGGCGGTCCGAAGCGGTGCCGCCGACAAGCACATCGTTGCCGCCCAGGCCATAAAGGCTTTCCGCACCGCCGCGGCCATTTGCGAAGTCGTTGGCGCCGCCCAGCGACACCGCCCCATCGGCATTGTTGTTGTGGCCGTAGTAGAGGATCGGGTTCGGGCCGCCGCCCTGGGCGACGGCCGCATCGATGTTGGCCTGGTTCGGCGGGTTGTTGACCGCCACCCACTGCACGCCATCCCAGTAGAACGCTTCCGCGTTGGTGCCCTGGGCACCCTGGATCGTCACGCTCATCGCAAAGCCACCCTTCGCCGGATGCGGATTCATATTGAGAAAGTGATAACCGCTCAAGCCGTGAAATGAACCACGGGTTGGATTTGCCTGGGACCATTCATGTTTTGCGACAGTGTGGCCCGGCTGCCGAGCCGCCCGCGCCACCCTTGCCGTAAGGTCCCCGCGCGGGCAGGCTCGATCCATGCCGCGCTTTGCCGTGGCGAGCGAGACCAGCCGGCTGCGCGAGGTCCTGGTCTGCCCGCCGGACCACTACCGCTGGATCGCGACCAACGCGGTCGCAAGGCGCACCCTGGCGGTGTCGGCACAGCCCGGGCTCGCCGCGCTGGCGGCGCAGCATGGCGAGCTTTGCGCCGCGCTGGCCGGGGCCGGGGTGATCGTCCATCGGCTGCCGGCGGAGCCGCACCTGCCCTACATGGCCTACACCCGCGACCAGGCGGTGGTGACGCCCTGGGGGCCGGTGCTGTGCCAGCTCGAACGGCCGCAGCGCCGCGGCGAATACGCGCCCGTGCTCGACTGGCATGCCGGCCAGGGCAGCGCCTTCTGGCGGAAGTCGAGCGCCGGCACGCTGGAGGGCGGGGACATCCACCTGATCCGCCCCGGCCTGGCGGTGATCGGCGCCAGCGGCGGCCGCACCGATGAGGCCGGCGCCGCCCAGCTCGCGGGATGGCTGCGCGCCGAAGGCTGGGAGTGCCGGATCGAGCCCTTCGACGAGCACTTCCTGCACCTCGACGTCGTGTTCTGCATGGTGTCCCCCGACCTTGCGCTGGCCTGCCCCGAGGCGCTGGACACGGGCTTCCTCGGCTGGCTGGCGCAGAACCGGATCCGGGTGATCCCGGTCTCATACGGCGATGCGATGCGGCTCGCCTGCAATGTGCTGGCGCTGGGCGAGGGCAGGGTGATCTCGGCGCGTGCCGGCACGGCGGTGAACGCGGCCCTGCGCGCCGAGGGGCTGACGGTCCTCGACCCCGATCTATCGCTTTTCACGGCTGGCGGTGGCGGGCCGCATTGCCTCACATGTCCTCTGCTGCGCGAGGACGCCGCCCGATGACCGAGGCGCCGCCGGCGCAGAGGTCTGAATGGGCCGGCCAAGGGAGCACCCCATGAACACGATGAGCCCGCGTCCCGTGGATGCGGTGATCGCCGCCGCCCGGAGCTTCCTCGGCGACCGGCTCTCCACCAACGCCACGGTGCGCGAGCAGCACAGCCATGGCGAGGACAGCTCGCCGCCGACGCTGCCGGATGCCGTCGCCTTCGTGGAGACGACCGAGGAGGTCAGCCGGCTGCTCAAGCTCTGCCATCTGCACGAGGTGCCGGTGGTGCCCTTCGGCGCCGGCACCTCGCTGGAAGGGCATGTGAACCCGGTGCGGGCAGGGATAAGCCTCGACCTCTCGCGCATGACGGCGATCCTGGAAGTGAACGCCGAGGACATGGATTGCCTGGTGGAGCCGGGCGTCACCCGCCAGCAGCTGAACGACCATCTGCGCGACCAGGGGCTGTTCTTCCCGGTGGATCCCGGCAGCCACTGCACGCTGGGCGGCATGGTGGCGACGCGGGCTTCCGGCACCAATGCGGTGCGCTACGGCACCATCCGGGAGAACGTGCTGGGGCTGGAGGTGGTGCTGGCCGATGGCCGCGTGATCGAGACCGGCGGGCGCACCCGCAAGGCGGCGAACGGCTACGACCTGACGCGGCTGTTCGTGGGCAGCGAGGGCACGCTCGGCGTGGTGACGAAGGCGCGGCTGCGCCTGCATGGCATCCCGGAGGCGATGAGCAGCGCCGTGGTGCAGTTCGCCACGCTGGAAGGCGCGGTGCGCAGCACCATCGAGGTGATGCAGATGGGCATCCCCGTCGCGCGCATCGAACTGCTCGACGACGACATGATGGCAGCCGCGATCGCCTATTCGAAGCTGGAGGGCTATGCGCCGGCGACCACGCTGTTCCTGGAATTCCATGGCACCGAGGCGGGCGTGCGCGAACAGGCCGAGGCGGTGGAGGCGATCACCGCCGGCCATGGCGCCAGCGGCTTCCAATGGGCGACCGACCCGGCGGAGCGGGCAAAGCTGTGGAAGGCGCGGCACGATTCCTACTGGGCTGGGTGCGCCGCGAAGCCCGGGCACAAGGCGCTGACCACCGATGTCTGCGTGCCGATCTCGCGCCTCGCGGAAGCGCTGCTGGGCGCGAAGGAGGAGGCGAGGGCACTCGGCCACTTCACCTGCATCGTCGGCCATGTCGGCGACGGCAACTTCCACCAGATGGTGCTCTACGACCCGGAGCAGCCCGGCGCGCTGGAACGCGCCTGGGACATGGACAAGCGGATCGTCGCGCGCGGCCTTTCCCTCGGCGGCACCTGCTCGGGCGAGCATGGCATCGGGCTGGGCAAGCGCGAGTTCCTGGAGCAGGAACACGGCGCGGAGGCGCTGGCGGTGATGCGCAGCCTGAAGCACGCGCTGGATCCGAAGGGGATCATGAATCCGGGCAAGATGTTCAGGAACTGAGGGCAGGGGGCTTCCCCCACCCCACCCTCCCCCGCATTGCGGGGGAGGGCTCGGAGATTCCCGCACTTGACCCCCGTCATCCTTCCTATCCTCGTTCTCTGCCTCGGCCACGTCTTCTCAAACGCCGTCCGCACCATCCCCGCCATCGCGGCGGATGTGCTGATGCGCGACCTCGGGGTGGGCGCGGAGGCGCTGGCGCAGCTCACCGGCGCCTTTCCGCTCGCCTTCGCCGCGGTGATGATCCCGGTCGGCATCGGGCTCGACCGGCACGGGGTGAAGCGCGTCTCGCTGTTCCTGCTGACGGTCGCCGGCTGCGGCGCGGTGATGGGCGCGGTGGCGACCGGGCCGTGGTCCATGCTGGCGGCGCAGGTGGTGCTCGGCGCCGGCTGCTCGGGGATGCTGATGTGCCCGATCACCTTCGCCGCCCGCGCACTCACCGCGCATCGCTTCGCTCTGTGGTCGGGGCTGATCCAGGCGATCGGCAACACCGGCATGCTGCTCTCGGCCAGCCCGCTCGCGCTGCTGATCGAGGCGAGCGGCTGGCGCGCCGGCTATTGGAGCTGCGCCGCGCTCGCCGCCGTGGCGCTGGCAGCCGTCGCATGGCTGGTGCCTGCCGACCGGCCGGAGGCGCGGCCCTCGCGCGGGCTGATCGCCGACGGGGCGGAGGTGCTCCGCATGGCCTGGCTGCCCGCGATGCGCGGCGTGGTGGTGATCGTCTTTGCCTCCTTCGCCGCGGTGCTCGGGGTGCGCGGGCTCTGGGGCGGGCCGTGGCTGATGGAGGTGAAGGGGCTGACGCGGATCGAGGCGGGCAACCTGCTGCTCGCCTGCACCGTGGCGCTGACCGCCGGCCCGGCGCTGGCCGGCTGGGTGCTGCGCCGCTTCGGTCATGGTCCACTGCTGTTGGCCTGCAGCCATTTCGCCGCGGCCGTCCTGATCCTGCTGGTGGTGGCCGGCGGGCCAGGCGGCTGGGTCGCGCAGGCCGCGGGGCTGCCGGTGATGCCGCCGTCCTGGGACCTGGCGCTGCTGGTCGGCTTCGGCCTGGTGATCTCCTTCCAGGTGATCGCCTTCTCGCTGGTGCGTGCGGCCGTGCCGGCGGAGCAGGCGGGGCGGGCGCTCTCGGCGGCCAACCTGTTCTTCTTCCTGGGCGCCGCCGTGCTGCAGGGCGCGTCGGGGGTGGCGGCCTCGGCAGGCGGCGCGGCGGCCGCGCTCGCAAGTTTCGCGGTGGCGCTGATCCTCTGCACGGCGGGCTTCCTGGTGCTGCGGCCGAGGCGCTGAATCGCCCCGGGCTGCCGCAACCTGCCGCGCTGCGCTACGCTGACCACCTGGAGGTACACGCATGCTGCGCAGCATCCTGGTGGCACTGGACGACACCCCGGGCGCGGTCGCCGCGCGCGACGTCGCGATCGCGCTCGCGGGGCGCACCGGCGCGTCGCTGACTGCGGCCGTGGTGCTGGACCGTCCGCATACCCAGAACGACCACGAACCCGTCCCGATCGGCGGCGCCGCCTTCAAGGCGCGGCGCGATGCCAAGCTGACGCGGCAGGCGGAGGAGGAGGCCGAGGCTGCGCTCGCCGCCTGCGCCGCCGCCGCCGGCGACCAGCCCTATCAGGTGCTGCGGCTGCAGGAGGCGCCCGAGGATGCGCTGGTGCGCGCCGGCGCGTCGCACGACCTGATCGTCGTCGGCCGCGACTGCACCCTCGGCCGCCAGCAGACCGAGGGCGGCGTCGCGCCGGTGATCGAGCAGTTGCTGCGCGACGGCGCCCGGCCGCTGCTGGTGGTGCCTCCCGGCGGCACGCTGCCGGCGGAAGGCCCGGTGCTGGCCGCCTATGACGGCTCCGCCCCCTCCCGCGAGGCGTTCCACCTGTTCGCCCTGCTCGGCCTGGCCGAGGGCGGCACGGTTCGGGTTGCCGCGGTGGAAGATACGCGGGAGGCGGCGCTGAAGCTGGCTGAGGAGGGCGCGGCCGGCCTGCGCCATCATCGCATCGCCGCCGAGCCGCTGCCGATCGCCGGCCACGACGCCGCGGACCTGCTGCTGGCCGAGGCCGAGGCGATCGGCGCGCGGATGCTGGTGATGGGCGCCTTCGGCGGCAGCAGCTTCGTGCGCCTGCTGGTCGGCAGCACCACGGACAGGCTGCTGCGCGATTCGCGGCTGCCGATCTTCATCCACCGCTAGGAGCCTGTCCGAGTATTCCTCGCCCACACCGCAGTCAGCAATTTTGATACACGAAGGCTATCATCGGTATCCGCTTTCACTTTCACAGGCGCT
>NZ_JAWLHG010000044.1:0-40037 GCF_041690465.1 Falsiroseomonas sp.
CGCAACTCGCTACGAGAAGACCGCGAGAAATTACCTCGCCATCATCACCATCGCAGCCACCATCCTCTGGCTCAGGTGAATGTCCACAGGACCTAGCGCAGGCTTGGCGCCACCGGGCCGCCAGAGCCACCGAGCAGCCCGGCATTCGGATCCAGCGCGCCGGTCGGGCCGCCGAGGCGCAGCTGGCCGAGGCGCGTCGCTTCATCGCGCGCCACCGTGCTGGCGATCATGGATTGCGGCAGCGGCCCCGGCGCGGTCAGCCGGGCGAGAGTCACCGGACCGCCCGGCTCGAACAGCGCCGGGTCGAGCGCGGCGGCGGCGGCGCGGGTATCGCGGCTTTGCAGCGCCAGAACGGCGCGGCCGAGTGCGGTGGCCACCGCCTCCGGCGCGGCGCCGCTGCGGATGCCGAGTGCGGCGCGCCATTCCAGCCGCGCGGTGCGCAGCTCCGTCTCCACCGCGGTGGGAAGTGGCGCCCAACGCGGATCGCGGCGGAATTCGGCGGCGACGAGCTCAAGCTGGCCGACGGCGCGCGCGGTGGCCGCCGGATTGCCGGCCAGCCCACGGCCCGAGTTGGCGAGTGCGGCGGCCGCCTCCGCGGCCATGGCCGGCACCGGATCGGCGCTCGCCACGCCGAGGCCCGGCGGCACGCGCGACAGCGCCGGTGCCTCGCGCATCTCGGCGCAGCCGCCGAGCAGGGCCGCGAGCAGCAGGCAGCGCAGCACGGTTCGCGTCATCGGCGGCGGCTCCATCGCAAGGATCGCGACGGGGATAGCCGAGCCGGGACGCGGTGGCGAGGCCGGACCGTTACAGGCGCCAGGGCGGCGTCCGCTCGCGGTCGCGTCGGCTCAGCGACTCCTGCGCCCTTGCCGTGCCGCTGGCCGCCGCGGGCAGGTAGGGCAGCGCGGCGAGGCGCTGCAGCGCCGCGTCGGCCTGGCCCGGGCCGGCAAGCGGCGTGATCGCGGCGCGGGCGGCGGCCTGGTCGCCGGCGCGCAGCGCGCTGGCGGTGGCGTAGAGCGCATCGATCGCGCGCTGCGGCGGCACGCTCGGGGTGAAGCCGAAGGCGTTGCGCGCCTCCGCCCTGCCCTGCTCCAGCATCGGCGCGACCAGCGGATCCATGTCGAAGCTGCCGGGCGGGGCGGACAGCTCGACGGCGAGGTATTCGAGTTGCGCCAGAGCCTCGGCCGCGGCGGCCGGATTGCCGGCAACCGAGGCAGGCTGGCCGAACACGTAGGAGGAGGCGAGGATCGCGCCGCGCAGCGGATCACCCGCACCGCGGCTCGCCGATGCCGGCAGCGCGACCGAAGGCTGCGGCGGCGGCATCGGGCCGCACGCGCCGAGCGCGAGCAGCGCAAGGAGGGCCGGGGCAAGGGAAGCGGTGCGGATCGGTCGCATCGTCAATGCTCCAGTGCGGCGAGCCTCGGCCGGTGGATCGGCGCCCGCCCTACCGCTGCTGAACGAGGCTGGCGCGGTGGCGTTTCGAGAGCTCGACATAGTTCGCGGCGGTGCGGTCGAAGCGGGCGCGCTCGGCCGCATCCATCACCCGCACCAGCTTGGCGGGATTGCCCATCCAGAGCTCGTTCGGGCCGATGCGCTTGCCGGGCGGCAGCAGCCCGCCGGCGCCGAGCATGCCACCCTCCTCGATCACCGCGCGGTCCAGCACGGTGGCGCCCATGCCGACGAAGGCGCGGTCCTTGAGGGTGCAGGCATGGACGATGCAGGCATGCCCGATGGTGACCTCGTCGCCGATGATCAGCGGCTCCGCCCCTGCATTCAGGTGCAGGATCGAGCCGTCCTGGATGTTGGTCCGGGCACCGATGCGCATGATGTTGGTGTCGCCGCGCAGCACGCAATGGTACCAGACCGAGCTCTCCGCGCCGATCTCGACGTCGCCGATCACCACGGCGGTGGGTGCGACCCAGGCATCGGGGTGGATCGCCGGAAGCTTGCCCTCGAAGGGCAGCAGCGGGCCGCGGGCGGCGGGGATGTGCAGGTCGTCCATGTGTCTCTCCTTCGCGCCTGCGATTCAGACCGTCGGGGTGCGCCGCTTGCGCGACCGCGCCCCCCGGTCGTCGCAGGCGATCACTCCGCGGCCAGGGGAAGCGCGTTGCTGACGTCAACGCCGAGCATCAGGCCGATGTTCTGCACCGCCGCGCCGGAGGCGCCCTTGCCCAGGTTGTCGAGGCGCGCGACCAGCACCGCCTGGCCGCGCTTCTCGTTGCCGAACACCCGCAGCTCCAGCCGGTTGCTGCCGTTGAGGTCCTCCGGCGCCAGCCGCGCCTTGCCATCGGCGGCCTCGACGCTGACCCAGGTGGACCGCGCATAGGCGGCGCGCAGGCAGGCTTCCAGCGCCGCCGGCGTCGGGCTGCCGTTCAGCAGGTCGAGGTGCAGCGGCACGCTGACCAGCATGCCCTGCGCGAAATCGCCCACCGACGGCACGAAGAGCGGACGGCGCGCGAGGCCGCCATAGAGCTGCATCTCCGGCAGGTGCTTGTGTTCCAGCGTCAGGCCATAGAGGAAGAAGGGCGCGGCGCGGCGCTCCGGCTCGAACTCGGCGATCATCGCCTTGCCGCCGCCGCTGTAGCCGGAGATCGCATTGACGGTGACGGGGTAGTCCGCCGGGAGGATGCCGGCCTCGACCAGCGGGCGGATCAACGCGATGGCGCCGGTGGGATAGCAGCCGGGATTGGCCACGCGCGGCGCGGCGATGATGGCCGCCTCCTGCGCTGCGTTCAGTTCGGCGAAGCCATAGACCCAGTCGGGGTCCACGCGATGCGCGGTGGAAGCGTCGAGCAGCCTGGGCGCCTCGGCGCCGAGGCTGGCGGCCAGCGCGGCGGCCTCCTTCGCGCCGTCGTCGGGCAGGCAGAGGACGACGAGGTCCACCTCCGTCATCAGGGCGCGCTTGGCCTCGGGGTCCTTGCGCAGCTCGGGGGCGATGGAGCGCAGCGCCACCGCGGGGAAGCGCGCCAGGCGGTCGCGGATCTGCAGGCCGGTGGTGCCGGATTCGCCGTCGATGAAGACGCTCGGGATGGATCCCTTGGCCATTGTGATCGTCCTTTCCTGTTGCAGATGGGGCCTGCAACCACCCTGCAAAGCAAGAGGGGCGGATCCTTGCGGACCCGCCCCTCCGATGAACCAGCCATGCAGGCCGGGCGTGACGCCCGGTCCGCTGGGCGTCAGCGCTTGGAGAACTGGAAGGAACGTCGCGCCTTCATCTTGCCGTACTTCTTGCGCTCGACCACGCGCGGGTCGCGGGTGAGGAAGCCGGCCTTCTTGAGCAGCGGGCGCAGGCCCGGCTCGTAATAGGTCAGCGCGCGGGAGATGCCATGGCGCAGCGCGCCGGCCTGGCCCGAGAGGCCGCCGCCGACGACCGTCGCGAAGACATCGAACTGCTGGTGGCGGTCGGTCACGAAGAAGGGCTGGGCGATCAGCATGCGCAGCACGGGGCGGGCGAAATACTTCGCCGCCGTCTTGCCGTTGATCTGCATCTCGCCCTTGCCGGGCTTCACCCAGACGCGGGCAATGGCGTTCTTGCGCTTGCCGGTGGCGTAGGAACGGCCCTGCGCGTCGCGCTTCGGCTCACGGACCGGGGCGGCCGGCTCGGCGACGGGGCCACCGGCGGCGGCCACCATGTCCTTCAGCTCGGCCAGCGAGCCGCTGCGGGAGGTCTGCTCGCTCATGGGATCAAGCGGCCTTATTGCTCGCGCCGCCTTCGGCGACGTTCTTGCGGTTCAGGGCGGCGACGTCGAGCGCGGTCGGCGTGTTGCCGCCATGCGGATGCTCCGGCCCGGCATAGACATGCAGGTTGCGCATCTGCGCCCGGCCGAGCGGGCCGCGGGTGATCATGCGCTCCACCGCCTTCTCGATCACGCGCTCGGGGTGCGCGCTCTCGATCCGCTCACGGAAGCTGCGGCCCTTGATGCCGCCGGGGTAGCCGGTGTGCCAGTAGAACACGGCCTGCTCCCCCTTCTGGCCGGTCACGCGGACCTTCTTCGCGTTGATCACGACGACATGGTCGCCGCAATCCACATGAGGGGTGAACTGCGGCTTGTGCTTGCCGCGCAGGCGGTTGGCGATGATGCTGGCGAGGCGGCCGAGCACCAGGCCCTCCGCATCGATCAGCACCCAGCCCTTGGTGACCTCCGTCGGCTTCACCGAACGGGTCTCTCTCGTCAGCATCGTGTTTCCGGCTTTCCGGGGTGGATAGCGAGGCGCGCATATCGCGGGTATGCGCGGAAAAGTCAAGCACGGCGTGGGTTTTCGTGTTGCGGTATTATGTTACCGACACCAGCCAACTGCGCAATCGCGGTCAAGCCGACCAGTGCGACAAGATGCGCACCCGGCCAAGGAGGACCCCCGATGTTCAGCCATGTCACGCTCGGCACCAACGATTTCGCCCGTGCGCTGGCCTTCTACGACGCGCTGCTGGCCCCGCTCGGACTGGTACGGCGCGAGACCGACGCCGCGCAGGCCATCGCCGGCTATGCCACACCCTCCGAGGAGGGGCGGCCGTTCTGGGTGATGCGGCCGATCGACGGAAGGGAAGCGACGGTCGGCAACGGCACCACCACCGCCTTCGAGGCGCCGGACCGCGCAACGGTGCGGGCCTGGCATGCGGCGGGCCTGGCCGCCGGCGCGACGGAGGTGGGTGCCCCCGGGCTGCGGCCGCATTATCATCCCGACTATTACGGGGCCTATCTGCGCGACCCCGATGGGCACAAGCTGTGCTGCGTCTGCCACCGCGCGGAGGGATAAGGGAACGACATGACAGACACGCCACCGCCGCGCGGCCTCGCCAACCGCTCCTCCAACTATGGCGACCGCGAATTCGCGCTGTATCTGCGGCGGTCCTTCGCAAAGTCCATGGGCTACACCCAGGCGATGCTGGAGAAGCCGGTGGTCGGGATCGCCGATACCGGCAGCGACTACAACAACTGCCACCGCACCGCGCCGGAACTGGTGGAGGCGGTGAAGCGCGGCGTGCTGGCGGCCGGCGGGCTGCCGCTCGCCTTCCCGACGGTGTCGCTCTGCGAGCCCTCGCTGAACCCGTGCTCCATGCACTACCGCAACCTGATGGCGCTCGACACGGAAGCGATGCTGACGGCGCAGCCGATGGATGCGGCGGTGCTGGTCGGCGGCTGCGACAAGACGGTGCCGGCGCAGCTCATGGCGGCCATCAGCTCCGGCACGCCTTCGGTGATGCTCGTCACCGGGCCGATGCTGGCACAGTCCTTCGAGGGCGAGCGGCTCTCCGCCTGCACGGATTGCCGCCGCTACTGGGCGCGCTACCGCGCCGGCGACGTGGATGCCGGGAAGATCGCGCAGATCGAGGGCAAGCTCGCCACCACCGCGGGCACCTGCGGCGTGATGGGCACGGCGAGCACCATGGCCTGCCTGGCCGCGACGCTCGGCTTCATGCCGCTCGATGCCGCCAGCGCGCCGGCGGTGCATGCCGACCGGCTGCGCATCGCGGAGGAAGCCGGCGCGCAGGCGGTGCGGCTGATCGCGAAGCCGGTGAAGCCGGCGGCGCTGGTGACGCCGGAGAGCGTGGAGAACGCGGCGCGCGTGCTGCTCTCGCTCGGCGGCTCGACCAATGCCGTGGTGCATCTGGCGGCGATCGCCGGGCGCGCGGGCCTTCCCTTCGATCTCGACCGGCTCGACGCGCTGAGCGAGACGACGCCGGTGCTGGTGGACCTGAAGCCCACCGGCGAAGGTTACATGGAGGACTTCCACGCCGCCGGCGGCATGCAGGCGCTGCTGTGGGAACTTCGGGACCTTCTGCACCTGGACACGCCGGACCTGGACGGCGTGAAGCTGCGCGATCGGATCGGTGACGGCACGCACTTCGTGGACCGCAGGATCATCCGGTCTCGGGAAAACCCGATCAGCCCGGTCGGCGGCATCGTGACGCTGCGCGGGTCGCTGGCGCCGGATGGCGCCATCCTCAAGCGCAGCGCCGCCACGCCCGCGCTGTTCGAGACCGAGGCGCGCTGCATGGTGTTCGACGGGCTCGAGGACCTGGCGCGGCGCATCGACGACCCGGAGCTCGACGTCACGCCGCAGGACATCCTGGTGCTGAAGGGCGCCGGGCCGCGCTCGCCCGCCGGCATGCCGGAAGCGGGCTACCTGCCCATCCCGAAGAAGCTGGCGCGGGCCGGCGTGAAGGACATGGTGCGGATCAGCGACTGCCGCATGTCCGGCACCGCCTTCGGCACCATCGTGCTGCATGTCGCCCCGGAGGCGGCGGTCGGCGGGCCGCTGGCGCTGGCCGAGACGGGCGACCGCATCCGGCTGAGCGTGAAGGATCGCCGGCTCGACCTGCTGGTGGACGAGGCCACGCTGGCCAAGCGCCGCGCCGCCTGGAAGCCGGCGGCGGCGCCTGCGCGCGGCTGGGACCGGCTGGTGCATGAGCAGGTGACGCAGGCGCCGCACGGCGCGGACCTGGCCTTCCTGCGCCCGTGATCGCCGTCATCGGCGCCTCCGGCCGCAGCGGCGCGGCGCTCTGCCGTGCGCTGCTGGCTGGGGGGGCCGATATCGTCCCGGTGGTGCGTGACGCCGCGAAATGGCGCGCCACCGGGCTTCACGCCACGCCGCGCGTCGCAGACCTCACCGACGCCGCGGCGCTGCGCGCGGCGCTGGTCGGGGCGGACTGGGTGGTGAACTGCGCGCATGCGCGCCACGCGCCCGCCATATTGGCCGCGGCGGCAGCCGATGCCCGCTTTGTCTTCCTGGGCTCGACCCGCCGCTTCTCGCGCTGGCCCGATGACCATGGCGATGGCGTGCGCACCGGCGAGGCCGCCTTCCTCGCCTCGGGCCGGCGTGGCGTGATGCTGCACCCGACGATGATCTACGGCGCGGAAGGCGAGGACAACGTCCAGCGCCTGGCCGCGCTGCTGCGGCGGCTGCCCCTCGCGCCGCTGCCGGGCGGCGGGCGCGCCCTGGTGCAGCCGATCCACCAGGACGACCTGACGGCCTGCATCCTCGCGGCACTCAGGCGGGATTGGGCGGGGCCGGAGACGATCGTCGTCGCCGGCCCGCGCGCCCTGCCCTATCGCGATTTCCTCGCCGCGGTGGCGCGCGCCGCCGGGCTGCGGCGGCCGTCGGTGCTGCCGATACCGGGCGCGGTGCTGATGGCGCTCGCGCCCCTCACCGGCCTCCTCCCGCGCCTGCCGCGGATCCGTGCCGCGGAGGTGCGGCGGCTGCTGGAGGACAAGGCCTTCGACGTGGCACCGATGCGCGACAGGCTCGGCGTGACCGGGCGAAGCCTGGAAGAAGGGCTGCGCCTGACCTTCGGCAAAGCTTGACCGGCCCGGCCACGCCGCCCATTCAACCGGCAGCCCCCGGAGGATCCCCATGCCCGTCGTCAACCGCATCGCCGAGTTCCACCCCGAGATGACCGCCTGGCGGCGGGACTTTCATGAGCATCCCGAACTCGGCTTCGAGGAGGTGCGCACCTCCGGCATCGTCGCGCAGAAGCTGCGCGAATTCGGCGTGGACGAAGTGCACACCGGCATCGCCAGGACCGGCGTGGTCGGCGTGATCCGCGGCACCGGCAACTCGACCCGTGCCATCGGCTTCCGCGCCGACATGGATGCGCTGCCGATCGAGGAGCAGACCGGCAGGCCCTATGCCTCGAAGACGCCGGGCAAGATGCATGCCTGCGGCCATGACGGGCACACCACGATGCTGCTCGGCGCGGCGAAATACCTTGCCGAGACGCGCAACTTCGACGGCACCGTCTATCTCGTGTTCCAGCCGGCGGAGGAGAATCTCGCGGGCGGCGAGGTGATGGTGAAGGACGGGCTGTTCGACCGCTTCCCGATGGAGCGCATCTTCGGCATGCACAACTGGCCCGGTGCGCCGGCCGGCGTGTTCCTGCACGCGCCGGGCCCGGTGATGGCCGCGGTGGCGAACCTCGAGGCCACCATCACCGGCACCGGCGCGCATGGCGCGATGCCGCACAACGGCAACGACCCGATCCTCGCCACCTCCCATATCGTCACCGCGCTGCAATCCGTGGTGGCGCGCAACGTGAACCCGCTGGAAGCGGGCGTGATCACCATCGCCCACTTCACCGGCGGCCACACCTTCAACGTCATCCCTGAGAGCGTGAAGCTGCAGGGCACCGCGCGCTGGTTCCTGCCCGAGGTCGGCGACCTGCTGGAGGCGAAGTTCCACCAGATCGTCACCGGCATCGCGGCCGCCATGGGCTGCAAGGCCGAGTGCAGCTTCACCCGCGCCTATCCCGCCACGGTGAACGAGCCGGAGAGCACCGAGCTCGCCGCGCGCGCCGCGCGCACAGTGACCGGCGAGGGGCGCACGCGCCCGCTGCCGCAGCCGACCATGGGCGGCGAGGATTTCTCCTTCATGCTGAACGAGAAGCCGGGCGCCTATCTGTTCCTCGGCGGCGGCAAGGGAGAGGGCGACGCGATGGTCCACCACCCGCTCTACGACTTCAACGACGAGATCCTGCCGGTGGGCGCCAGCTGGTTCGCGACGCTGGCCGAGCAGCTCATGCCGCGGCAGGGCTGAGGATGCGGAGCATGATGGTGCGCACTGCCGCCTTCCTCGCGCTCGGCCTACTGGCGACGCCGGCGCTGGCGCAGCAGCCGCCGCGCCCAGCCCAGCCGGCGCCCGCCATCCCGGAGCCGCCGCCGCCCGCGCCGGGCCGCGCCTGGCAGGTGGTCTGCGCCGATGAGCCGGCGACGCCGCCGCGCAACTGTCGGCTCGCCACCGCCATCATGGCGCAGCCGCAGAACCAGCGCATCGCGCAGGTGGTGATGATGCGCCAGCCGCAGACGCGCTCGCTCAGCCTGGTGTTCCAGCTGCCGCACGGCGCGATGATCCCGGCCGGGATCAGCTGGCAGGTGGACGAGACGACGCTGCAGCGGCTGCCGTTCCAGAACTCGGACCCGGCCGGCCTCTACACCGGCATGCCGGTGACGGACGACCTGCTCGCTTCGCTTCGCCGCGGCAGCACGCTGAAGATCGGCTTCGTGGTGGCCGCCAACCGCCAGCAGATCACCATCCCGGTGCCGCTGGCGCAGTTCGATGCCGCAGTCACCGAGTTCCTGGCGACGGAACAGCGGGCGCCCTGAGCCTCACCGGCCACGATCCTTCAGCGGATCGTAGCCCCGGTTCATCAGGCTGTAGCGCCAGCGGGAGGTCTCGACGCCCTCCGCCGGCCCGCCTTGGAGTCGCGTTGCTTCTTCTCGGAGGTGCGGCGGTATTCCTCAGCATAGCGGCCGCCGCGGCGCTTGTACTCCTGCACCGGAAGTTGCGCCTTGCGCACCGACCACTGGCCCTTGCGGCCGCCCTTCCCGCTGCGTGTGACGCTGCGCTTCACCGCTTCCCACGGATCGGGACCGGTCCGTGTCGCCGTGCCGCCCATCGCGTTCTCCTCGCCCGGGGAAGGCGGAGCCGGGCGCGGCGGCGGGCCCGTCAGCCCCTGTCGGACGCGGATGTGATCAGGTGCCGACCTTCAGCGTGCTGGTCAGGCCGCGCAGGCAGGCGAGGATCGAGAGCGGGGTGATCTTGCCGGTGCGCGGGTTCTCCTCGCTCGGCACGTTCTCGATGGTCATGGTCAGGCGCGCGGCGGCGGCTTCGACGCGGATGGTGTGGGTGTTGCGGGTGACGTGCGGATCGGCCCAGATCTCCACCATCGTCCGCTGCGGGCCGATGCCGGCCAGCGCCAGCGCGGCGGCAACGTTGACGTTGGCCGGGAAGCCGCGCGCGGCGTCGAAGGCGTTGCCCTTGAAGATCAGCTGCTTCTCGCCGGTGATCGCCATGACGTCGATGTTGTTCTCCTCGAGATAGGGCGCCCCGACCAGGCCGCGCGGCGGCTTGCGCGTCTCGATGGTGACGGAGCTGACCTCGCCCTCGGCCGCGGCGCGCACGGCATCCAGGCCGAGCAGTGCGCCGGTCGGCACCACGATGCGCGCGCCGGTCCTGCGTGCTTCCTCCACCAGGTGCATGCGCGGCAGCAGCGCGCCGACGCTGCTGGGCACGAAGACGCGGCCGCGGGCGATGGCGGCGGTGGCGATCGGCTCGAAAACCGCCGCTGGCGCGGCCTCCACCACGATGTCGGCCTCGGCGAGCGCGGGCAGGTCCACGATGGCAGGTGCGGTGCGGAAGCCAGCGAGGTTGGCGCGCGCCTTCGCGTGGTCGCGGGCGGCGACGGAATGCAGTTTCAGGCCCTCGACGCCCGCATCCAGCGCGCGGGCTAGGTGCAGGCCGATGGCGCCGAGGCCGGCGATGCCGACGGTCATGGTGCGCGACATGAGGTGGAGCTCCCGCTGGCGTTTCCGGCGAGGTTACTGCCCCCGCCCAGGCTGCGCCGCAAGGGCGGCCGCCTCCAGGGCCCGGAGGGGTGCATCCGCACCGGTGACCGCCAGGTCGTTGGCAAGCATCACCACGGCGGGGCCCTGTTCCGAGGGCACTTCCGCCAGCACCGCAGCGAACCAGGCGGCCCGGCCCGGCACGCGCGCGGCGAAGCTGGCGGCGCCCGGCAGTTCCATGGCCGGCAGTTCCCGTCTGCCGAGGTCGTGGGCGGCGGCGCGGTCGCCGGCCAGGGCAGCGCGCGCCAGCCCGGCGAGCGCGAGCAGTTCCGCTCGCGCGTCATGCAGCGCCGGATGGTCCGCTGCGGCAGCTTCCAGCAGGTCGAGGCAGGTCAGCGGATAGCGCGCCGCCACGCCGTCCCAACCACCGGGGATGACGGCGCAGCTGCGTAGCGCCGCCTCGATGCGCGGCAGCGCGCCGGGCTCGTCACGCAGGAGGAAGCCGAGGCGTTGCCCGAGCGCGGCCGCCCAGCCCGGTGCGCCGGGCGGCGCCTGCGGATCCCGCATCAGACCACAGGGGTACGGCCGCCATCGACATTGGTGGCGGTGCCGGTGATGTAGCCGCCCTGGTCGGAGCAGAGGAAGGTGGCGAGCGCAGCGAATTCCTCGGCCTTGCCGAGCCGACCCAGCGGCACGCCCTTCGCCGCGTCCTTCTTCCATTCCTCCCAGGTCAGGCCGCGCGGGTCGGTGGCGTGGCGGCGCACCCACTGGTCGCTCTCGATGATGCCGACCAGCATGGCGTTCACCAGGATGCCGTGCGGCGCACCCTCCAGCGACAGGATCTTGGTCAGCGCCATGCCCGCGGCACGCGAGACGGCGGTGGGGGCGCCATTGGCCGCCGGCGCCTTCGCCCCGGTGTTGAGCACGTTGATGATGCGGCCCCAGCCACGCTCCTTCATGCCCGGCCACACGGCCCGGATCAGCCGGATGGCGGCGAACAGCTTGAGGTCGAGGTCGGCCTGCCACAGCGCGTCGTCCACCTCCATGAAGGGGCCGCGCTGGCTGGTGCCGGCGTTGTTCACCAGGATGTCCACCGGGCCGAGTTCCGCGGCGGCCTGGGAGGCAGCACGGGCGCAGCCTTCGGCGGTGGAGACATCGGCCGCGATGGCGACGACGCGCGCGCCCTGGAAGCGGGCGGCGATCTCGGCCTTGGTCTTGTCGAGCTCGGCCTGGCGGCGGGCGACGATGGCCACGGCGGCGCCGGATTCGACGAAGCTCTCGGCCATCGCGCGGCCAAGCCCCTTGGAGCCGCCGGTGATCAGCGCGGTGCGGCCATCGAGACGGATCTGCATGCTTCCTGCCTTCAAGTGATCGCGACGAGGATACGCGCTGACGGCTGGCCGCACTACCGGTCAGCCGCGGCCGCGAATGCGGCCCGCGCGCAGACCGACCGCATAGCCCGCGGTCCAGCGCACAGGCGTGAAGGGCAAGCCGCCGGAGGCGGCGCCCACCGTCTGAGGGCAAAAAAACAAAAAAATGGGCGACCAACGGGACTCGAACCCGTGACATCCAAGACCACAACCTGGCGCTCTACCAGCTGAGCTATGGCCGCCACATGGATAGGCCGGACGCGGCGCGCCCGGGCGGCGGGGTTTACGGCCGGGCGGGCCGCCCCGTCAACCGGCGGCGAAGGCGACAGCAGCGATCGGCGGCAGGTGGCCCGCAATGTGACGCCACGCCTCCCCGCCATCCGAGCCGACCCACAGGTTGCCCGTGGTGGACCCCATGGCCAGCCGCGCGCCATCGCTGCTAACCGCCAGGCCGTGGCGATAGATCAGGTCGTAGCTGTCGGCACCCGGCAGCCCAGCGCCGAACGCCTCCAGGCTGCGCCCGCCATCGCGGGTTCGGGTGACGACCAGGCGGCCCTCCACCGGGATGCGGCACTCATCCTTCACCGCCGGCGCGAACCAGGCCGTGCCCTTCTCGCGTGGATGGGCGGCGACGGAGAAGCCGAAGCGGGAGGGGGCGGGCGCCATCACCTCGGTGAAGCTTTCCGCACCGTCGGTCGAGCGAAAGATGCCGTTGTGGTGCTGCACCCAGACGCTGTCGGGCGCGGCGGCGCAGGCAGCCAGGCGATGGACGTCCTGCACCACCGGGTCGTGCTCCTGCCCCGGCGGCATGTATTCGTTGCGCATCCCCGCGCCGGCGAGCCGCCAGCTCGCCCCCGAATCGGGGCTGATCCAGACGCCGCCGGTGGAGATCGCCACGGTGATCCGCTGCGAGTCGCGGGGGTCCACCAGGATCGAGTGCAGCCCCGGATCGTCGTAGCCGCCGCCCATCCAGCGGGCGCGCTCCGGCACGTCGTGCAGCGCCTGCACGAGCTGCCAGCTGGCGCCGCGGTCGGAGCTGCGGAACAGCGCGGCGGGCAGGGTGCCGGCCCAGAGCACGCCAGGCTGGTCGGCGCCGCCGGCGGCGAGCTCCCAGACCATGTCCACCGCCTTCGCCGTCGCGTCGGCCGGCGCGGCCGGCATGGCGGGCGTGGCGACCTCCGCCCAGCTCTCGCCGCCATCGTCGGAGCGGTGCAGCTTCGGGCCGAAATGGCCATGCCGTAGCGCCGCATAGACGGCGCCGTCGCGCGGATCGGCCAGCACCGCGGAGACCGCCTCGCCGAGGAAGGCCGGGCGCGGGATGCTCCAGGCATCTCCCTGCGGCGGACAGACGAACAGGCCCTTGCGGGTGGCGACCAGCAGGCGTGCGGCCATGCGCTATCCTCCCGAGAGGGCCTGGAAGACGAAGATCTCATCCTCCGGTGCGATGGGGTCGGCGAGCGCGACGCGGTCGGCGACCGGGACATCATTGACGAAGATGGTGACGTGCTTGCGCAGCCGGCCATGCTCGTCGAGCAGGTAGCCGCGCAGCCGCGGATTGTCGTCGAAGACGGCATCGAGGGCCGCGCGGAGCGTGGCGCCCTCGGCCTCGACGGTGGGGCAGTCGAGATGGCGGCGGAGGTTGGGGGTGAAACTGATCCGCGGCATGACGGCCTGAGCCTAACTCATCCCGTCGCTTAACCGCAAGGTGAAGTATATGCCCGGAGCCGGCGGTGCCCAGCTTCGGCCGCTATCCGGCGGCGGCCCGGGGTGCGTCCGCGCGTGCCTTCAGCCAGCGCTCGATCCGCTCCAGCGCCGCGTCCAGCACGGCGTCGCCCTTGCAGAAGGCGAAGCGGGCGAAATGCCGCGGCGCGTCCTCGGACGCATAGAAGGCGGTGACGGGGATGGCGGTGACCTTCGCCTCCATCGTCAGCGTGCGGCAGAAGGCCACGTCGTCGCCGGTGAAGCCCAAGGGGGTCGTGATTGGGCGGAAATCGGTGGTGATGAAGTAGCTGCCCTGGGTCGGCAGCACGCCGAAGCCGAGCCGCGCCAGGCCGGCGCCGAGACGGTCGCGCTTGGCCTGCAGCGAGGCCGAGAGGCCCTCGAAATAGGCGTCGTCCTTCATCAGCCCCACCGCAACGCCGCGCTGCAGGTTGGGCGGCGTGGTGAAGGTGAGGTTCTGGTGCGCCTTGGCGACGTTGGGCGCCAGCGAGCGGTCGCAGGTGACGTAGCCGATCTTCCAGCCCGTCAGGCTGAAGGTCTTGCCGGCGGAGCCCACGCGCATGCAGCGCTCCCGCATGCCCGGCAGCGTCATCAGCGGGATGTGCTTCCAGCCGTCGAAGGTGAGGTGCTCGTACACCTCGTCGCAGACAGCGTAGCAATCATGCCTCTGGACCAGCTCGGCGATGAAGGCGAGCTCGGCGGCGGTGAACACCTTGCCGGCCGGGTTCATCGGCGTGTTGAGCAGGATCGCCTTGGTCTTCGGCCCGAAGGCGGCGGCCAGCTCGGCGCGCGGCAGTTCCCATTTCGGCGGGGAGAGACGCACCAGCTTCGGCACGGCGCCAAGCAGCTTCACCACCGGCAGGTAGGTGTCATAGAGCGGCTCGATCAGCACGCATTCGTCGCCGGGATTCAGCACCGCCATCAGGCAGGCGGTGATCGCCTCGGTGGCGCCGGAGGTGACCACCACCTCGCTCGCCGGGTCCACGTCCAGCCCGTAGAAGCGCTTGTTGGCGTGCGCCACGGCCTGGCGAAGCTCCGGCAGGCCGGTCATCGGCGGGTACTGGTTGCGGCCGTCGAGCAGCGCGGCGGCAGCGGCGTGGATCACGTCGGACGGGCCGTCGTAATCCGGGAAGCCCTGCCCGAGATTGATCGCGCCATGCTCCACGGCCAATGCCGACATGACGGTGAAGATCGTGGTGCCGGTGGCGGAGAGCAGGTCGTTCTGGGGCTTCACGTCGGCTGTTCCGGGAAGGTCTCGGTCGCGGCCCATACCGCGTGCCGGCGAGAATGGCGATGCGGGCTCCGGAGCGCAACGGGCTCGCGGGGCGCGTGGTCTGGAATTGAGCAATTTGCATAAATCTTCGGCACATGACATGACGCCGACGCGAGATTCCCTGGCGGGTGCCGTTGCCGGGGTGGCACGGGGCATGCAACACCCCGCGCGCCGGGCGGAACTTGTCGCCGGCGCCGAACCCGCCGGAGGCCCGGCAGGGCGCGGACGGCGGCGAGCGGCAGGAGGGGGGATCGCTTGCGGGCGCGGTGCGCACGGTGGGCGGAGCGACGGAGCCGATGAAGAAGATCGAGGCCATCATCAAGCCCTTCAAGCTCGACGAGGTGAAGGACGCGCTGCACGAGATCGGCCTTCAGGGGCTGACCGTGGTCGAGGCGAAGGGATTCGGACGCCAGAAGGGCCATACGGAGCTCTACCGCGGCGCCGAATACGTCGTGGACTTCCTGCCCAAGGTGAAGATCGAGGTGGTCTGCCCCGACGACCTGGCGGAGCGCGCGATCGAGGCGATCACCGCGGCGGCGCGCACGGGCCGCATCGGCGACGGCAAGATCTTCGTCAGCGACGTGCAGGAAGTGGTGCGCATCCGCACCGGAGAGCGCGGCGAGGAAGCGGTGTAGCCGCAGCAATCGAGGAATTGCCCGCGCGAAGCCTCGCGCGGGCGGACCGGATCGCCAGGGCCGCCCAGGACAGGGCGCCGGCGTGATGGGCGCGTCGCGGAAACCGGTGTCCGCGGCGCGATGGCATGGGACCGGGACACGCAGGGGAACAGGACCTCACACGATGGCCAAGAAGCCGGCAGCTTCAGGCGGCAATGCCGCCGTCTCCAAGGTCATGGAGATGATCAAGGAGCACAGCGTCGAATACGTGGACTTCCGCTTCACCGATCCGCGCGGCAAGTGGCAGCACACCGCGCAGCACGTCTCCACAGTCGATGAGGACGTGTTCACCGACGGCATCATGTTCGACGGCTCCTCGATCGCCGGCTGGAAGGCGATCAACGAGTCCGACATGATCCTGATGCCGGACGCCGAGACGGCCTGCATGGACCCCTTCGCGGCCAAGCCGTCGCTGATCCTGTTCTGCGACATCGTCGAGCCCTCGACCGGCCAGATGTACTCGCGCGACCCGCGCAGCACGGCGAAGCGCGCCGAGGCCTATCTGAAGTCCACCGGCATCGGCGACACCGCGTTCTTCGGCCCCGAGGCCGAGTTCTTCGTGTTCGACAGCGTGAAGTTCGGCACGGGCGGCAACTACGGCATCTACCAGCTCGACAGCATCGAGGGTCCGGGCGCCAGCCTGAAGGACTACCCCGAGGGCAACATGGGCCATCGCCCGGTGGTCAAGGGCGGTTACTTCCCGGTGGCGCCGGTGGACAGCGAGGCCGACCTGCGCGCCGAGATGCTCTCGACGATGGGCGAGATGGGCGTGGTGATCGAGAAGCACCACCATGAGGTGGCGCAGTCGCAGCACGAGCTCGGCACCAAGTTCGGCCCGCTGGTGATGCAGGCCGACCACATGCAGATCTACAAGTACTGCGTGCACAACGTGGCACACAGCTACGGCAAGACGGCGACCTTCATGCCGAAGCCGATCTACGGCGATAACGGCAGCGGCATGCACGTCCACCAGTCCATCTGGAAGGCCGGCAAGCCGATCTTCGCGGGCAACGGCTATGCCGACCTGTCGGAGATCGCGCTCTACTACATCGGCGGCATCATCAAGCATGCCAAGGCGCTGAACGCCTTCACCAACCCGCTGACCAACAGCTACAAGCGCCTGATCCCGGGCTTCGAGGCGCCGGTGCTGCTGGCCTATTCGGCCCGAAACCGCTCGGCCTCCTGCCGCATTCCCTATGCGACGAACCCGAAGGCCAAGCGCGTCGAAGTGCGCTTCCCGGATCCGGGTGCCAACCCCTACCTGGCGTTCAGCGCCATGCTGATGGCGGGCCTCGACGGCATCAAGAACAAGATCCATCCCGGCGACGCGATGGACAAGGACCTCTACGACCTGCCGCCGGAGGAGCTGAAGGGCATCCCGACCGTGTGCGGCAGCCTGCGCGAGGCGCTGCAGTCGCTCGCCGCCGACCACGAGTTCCTGCTGGCCGGCGACGTCTTCACCAAGGACCAGATCGAGAGCTACATCGAGCTGAAGTGGGGCGAGGTGTACCGCTTCGAGCACACCCCGCACCCCGTCGAGTTCGAGATGTACTACTCGGTCTGACACGGGCGCACCGCCGGCGCGGGATGCTCTCCCGTGCCGGCCGGGCTTGCGGCCGGATCGCGCCCTCGGGGGCGTGGTCCGGCCGCTTCCATTCGAGCAGCCCTACCGGCCGATCTCGCGCGCGAACCCGTTCGACCCCCACGAGTGGAGCGTGGCAGCCTCGACGATCCGCTGCATGTCGCTCTCCGCCGCAAGAACGCGCTCGCCGCTCAATCCACCGTCTCCGCCACCTGCAGCAGGTCTATCGGCGGATAGGCGCCGATCGCGCGCGCGGTGGCGAGGTTGATGACCACGGCGAATTCCGTCATCTGCAGCACCGGAAGGCCCTCCGGCGGCACCGGGCCGGTGAGCATGCGCAGCGTCTGCCGACCAGCGAGCCGCCCGACATCGAAGTAGCGCGCGGCCACCGAGAGCAGCGCGCCGCCCTCGCGCACGATCTCCTCGTAGGGGCTCAGGAGCGGCAGCTCTGCCTCGCGCGCCGCTCTCCCCAGTACGGCGCCGTGCGCACGCAGGAAGGAGGAGGAGCCGAGATAGACGAAATCCACGCCGGCCGCCTTCAACTCCCCGAGCCGCACCGGGATGTCCTCCACGCGCGGACGGCCGTTCGCACCGAGTGGCAACTCGAGCGCGGTGAAGCGGTAGCCGAGCGAAGGCGCAAGCTCCGCCATCTCGTCACGCTTGATGACGGAGTTGGGCTCGTTGCGGTTGTAGAGCAGGCCGAGATGCCGGAACTCCGGCAGGTAGGCGCGGATGGTGTCGATGTTCACCGATTCCGGCACGCGGTTGAACGTGCCGGTCAGGTTGCGCCGGCCGGGCCGGTCCAGGCTCTCGACCAGTCCGGACCGCTCGGGATCGGCGACGATCATGAAGACCTGCGGGATGTCGTGGTTGAGGGCTGGGTCGTCGCGCTGCGCCAACGTGCCGGCGATGCCGAGGCTGACGCTGCTGCCCCAGGTGACGATCGCATCCACCTTCGCCGCGCGCGCCTCGGCCAGGAAGTCGCGCAGGCGGGCGCGATTGCCGGCGGCATCGCGAAGCAGGATCTCGATCTCGTGGCCGGAACCGGCGAGGATCTCCTGCACGCCGCGGCAGGCTTCCTCGCAGCCACGCCAGGTTGCGATCATCACCTTGTACTGCGCGGCGCAGGCGGCGGCCGGCAGCAGGCCGAGCAGCAGCGCGACGGTCGCGACGACATGCCTCCTTCGTGCCATGCGTGCTTCCTCCCTCCTCATGCGCGACGGAGAGGGCGGGCCAGGGCGATGGCCACGAACAGTACGGCGCCGCCGAGCACCACCAGACCCAGCATGCGGATGCTTTCCGCCGCGCCAGTATCTCGCAGCAGAAGCGTGCTCGCCGCAAGGCCGGCGATCGCCCCCAGCCGCTCGAACAGGCGAAGCCCGGCAGCCGAGGCGCCGCCCTCGGCGGTGGTCCGCAGCATCAAGACGTATTGCGGCGCGCGGATCAGCGTATGCGCGGCACCGAGCGCCGCCGTCGCGCCCGCCACCGCCCACACCCCCTCCCAAACCGACAGCGAGAGCAGCGCGGCGGCGGAGCCGAAGCCGCCGGCGATCACCAGTGCAAGCGGCGCAGCCGGCCGCTCGGCGAGACGCGCGACGAACGGTCCGAGCAGGATCGTCACGAGATAGTAGAGCATCACGACGCGCGCGACATCCGCGGTGCGCAGCCCGGCCGCCGCGAGCATCAGCGGCGTGAGATACCAGACGAAGATGGCGACCGCCGCATTCATCGGCATCGCGATACCGACGAGCAGCGCAACGGCGCGCGCGCCTGGTCGGCGCCCGTGCGCCGGTGTCGGCGGTACGGCCTGCGGCGGCGTCTCTGGCGCACCGGCCCGGCCGGTCATGGTGAGCCCGGCGACCACGGCCGCGGCAATGGCCAACACGGTGCCGAGCAGGAAGGCGGCCTCATGGCCGAAGCGCCCGGCGATGACGCCGCCCAGCGCGGAACCGCTGAAGACGCCGGCATAGACCACCGCGAGATAGCTGCCGAAGGCGCGCGAGCCGCCGGCCCTCCCCTCCGCGCCAAGTGCGTATTCCTGGCAGGCGACGGTCGCCGTCGCATAGAACACGCCGATCACGCCGCGCCACAACGCGATTTCCAGCGCGCTGCCGGCGAAGCCCATGCCGGCCAGCGCCAGCGCGATCGGCGGCATCGACCAGACGAACAGCCGCCGCGCACCGAAGCGGGCCACCAGCACTCCGCCGAACGGCATCAACGCCGCGATCGCCACGAGATAGCAGAGCAGCGGTGCGGCGGCGGCGAGTTCCGGCGACAGCCATGCCGGACGGCCGGCACCGCGTGCGAGCACGGGCAGGAAGGCGGTGGCGATCTCCGTCGCGACCGAGAGCAGGAACAGCGCCGGGCGGATGTCGCCGATGTCGGAGAGGCGAAGCCGGCGCGGCGCGCCCGCGGCGATCCGGGCGCGGAGATCGGCCGCGAGTGATCCGCGCAGGCGTTCCGGCAGGCCGGCCAGGCGATGCGCAAGGTCCTCGGCATGGTCGTTCAGCCGCATCGCCACCCGCCCAAGCGCGCCCAGGCCGCCGGGCCGGATGCGATGCAGGAAGTGGCCCTCGCGCTGCTCGCCGAGCAGTTGCAGCACGCGGCGGAGCGGCTTGCCGATCATCGCCAGGGCGAGACCGAAGGCGAGCTCGAGTGCGACCAGCGTGGCCACCAGCCCGATCACCAGCACATCGAGGAAGACGTCGCGCAACCGTGTCCGCACCAGGTCCGGCCGGATGCGGACCTCGATCGTGCCGACCAGCCGCGTGCCCTGCAGGATCGGCAGGGAATAGTCAGGCAGCGCCGGCCGCTGCCCCTCCAGCTTCGCGCGCCGCAACAGCGAGTCCGGGGCCGGCCGAACGACTTCCGCCAGGATGTTGCCGTCCACGGTCGCGACGGCGATGCGCGCCACCTCGTCGAACTTCTCCAGCGTTTCCGCGAGGTAGCGGTCGAGGCCGGCCAGGGCGTCGAAGGGGATGCCGCGCTCGAGCGGCCGCTGCACCGCTTCGCGCACGATCGTGCCAACCAGCCGCGTGCGGCTGGCCAGCTCCGGCTCCACGGCACGCTCGAAGGCCTGCACGGCGAGCTGGCTGAGCGCGAGGACGGAGACGGTGACAATGGCCGCCAGCGCGAGCGTCAGCCGCGGCCCGATACCCTTCCAGTCGAAGCGCCCTGGGCCGCTGCTCATGCGGCGTCGCGTGCCGCGGCGAGGCTGCGGCCAGCGGAGCGGTACTGGTGCTCGGCCTCGTCGAGCATGCCGCGCATGTCCTCTGCAGCCGCCGTTGCGCGCGCGGCGGGCCGGTCACCCGCCGCGCTGCGCCAGGCGTCGCGCTCGAAGCCTTCCACGGCCTCCTCGATCGCATCGAAGGCGCGGATCGGGCCACGCAGGCCGATGCGCAGCAGCGGCGCGCCGAGCGCCATGCTGCCGAGCAGCACCACGATGCCGGCCAGGATCAGCTCGGTCGTCATCGCACCGACGCGCGCTGCGTTCTGCGCTGCCGAATAGACGATCAGCACGCCGCCCAGGCTTGCGCCGGACCGCGAGGCGATCTCCACGCCCGCGAGGAAGGCATCGCGGCCGCCGTGATGCCAGGGCGCGCCGCCGGCCGCCGCGCGGGCGACGAGTGCGGCGGCGGGGATCCGGGAAGGCGGCAGGGGGTCGGTCGAATGCAGGATGCGGCCTTCCGGGCCGAACACATGGATGGCGCCGATCGCCTCGTCGGTCTGGCGCGTGCGCTCCAGCAGGCCCTCGGCATTGCGCACCGCGGCGATGCCGAGGCCGATCCGCGCCGCCTGCTCGAAGGGCGCCGCGGTGCGGGCGGCGAGCAGCGTCAGGCGCTCACCGGCCAGGCTGGACTGGATGGCATCGAACTGCAGCGCGGCGAGGGTGACGAAGAGCGTCAGCACGATCGCGTTGATGCCGGCGACGGCCAGCCAGACGCGCCAGAAGAACGCCATGCGCCACGCCTCCCCGCTCCGCGGCATTGCGCTGCCGCTTCATGCGACAGGCTGCGGGACGGCGCGCGCAAGCGTCAAGCAGGAGGTCGGGCCCAGCGCATCGGTGTCACGTCCGGCCGGCAGGAAGAGATCGGCGGCACTCCACGGGGTGACTGCCCGCTCCGCTCGAGGACGTTGCGTAGCCGCTTCTGGACGGCGGGGCCGGCGTGCTACGTATGTTGATGATCGGCCGCGCGAGTCGGACGGCCGATCGCAGCATGGCGAGGCGCATCGCATGGGGGACGTCGCCGGAGCCGGACCGGACGCGCCGGACGCGGCGGCGGAAGACGCGCCGGCACGCCTCACGCGCCTCGCGGCCCGGCTCCTCGATGCTCCGGCCGCCGCGCTCCACCTGATGGACGGGCGGGGCGAGACCGCCGCGGCCGCATTCGGGCTGGACGATTTCGAGGCGGCTCTGGCCGCCGAATTCTGCGCGCGCGCCGTCCGGCAGCGGCGCACCCTGGTGCTGCACGGCGCGCCGGAGGAAGCCGAGGACAGCCGGATCCGCTTCCGCGCCGCCACCCCGATGTTCACGGCCGACGGCCTGCCGCTCGGGGCGCTCGCGGTGCTGGACCGCCGGCCGCGCCCCGATGTCGGGCCGGCGCAGGCCGAGGCGCTGCGCGACCTTGCGCAGTTCGCCGCCGCCGCGCTCGCCCCCGCCGGTCCGCACCCCGGCGGCGCCGAAGCCCGGGTGGAGGAAGGCCGCTGGCGGCCGCTGCAGGATCGGCTGAAGACCCTGGCGCTGGAGGCACCGGGCTACGAGGCCACGCTGCAGGCCACCACCCGCGCAGTGTGCGAGGCCGCGGAGGGGCTGCTCTGCACGCTGCACCGGCTGGGGGCGGACGGGCTCTCGCTGCATCTGGTCGGCGGCTTCGCCGCGGCGTCGCTTGGCGGCGATGCGCGCCTCAGGGCGTTGCGTGCGAGGCCGCTCGACGCCGCCGATCCGCTTTTGCGCGCGGCGATCGCGGACGGCCGCCAATCCGTCATTCCCGCCGCCGCGCCCGGCGGGTTGCGCGATGCCCTGGTCGCCGGCGGGGTGCCGGACGCGCTGCTCGGCGGCGAGGCGCAGGACGCGCTGACCCTGGTGGCGACGCCGCTGCGCATCGGCGAGGAACGCTGCGTGCTGCTGCTCGGCACCACGGCGCCGGATGCGCAGCTGGCCGGCCTGCTGCGCGACGCGGCGGCGACGCTCCGGCCGCTGCTGCAGATGCTGCGCGACGAGGAGCGGATGCTGCTGCACCGCCGCGTGGTCGAATCCAGCTCCGAGGCCGTGCTGATCCTGGAGGCGACGCCCGACGAGGGGCGCATCGTGCACGTCAACCCGGCCTTCGCGCTGCTGACCGGCTTCCACGCCGACGAGCTGGTCGGCCGCACGCCGCAGCTGCTGCAGGCCTCGGACGATCCGGGCGAGGCCTGGCGGATCATCGGCGAAGCGGTCCGCCGGCAACGCCGGCTGCGCCAGGGCGCCGAGTTCCGCCGCAAGGACGGCACCAGCGTCTGGGTCGAGCTGCACATCGCACCGGTCGCCGATGCGGACGGCCGCTGCACCCATCTGGTGGCGATGGTGCGCGACGTGACGCGCGAGCGGGAGGCGACGCGCCGGCTGGCCGACAGCGAAGCCGCCTTCCGCAGCCTGTTCGAGCGAAACCCGATCCCGATGTGGATCTACGACCAGGAAACGCTGGCTTTCCTCAGCGTCAACGACGCGGCGGTGGAGGATTACGGCTGGTCGCGCGAGGCCTTCCTCGGCATGTCCATCCTGGAGATCCGCCCGCCGGAGGACCGCGGGGCGGTACGCGCCGCGGCCGCCTCCCCGCGCCGGGAAGGTCGGGCTTCCGGACCGTGGCGGCACCTGACCGCCGACGGGCGGGAAAAGATCGTCGAGGTCATCTCGCACCTGACGGTCTTCGCCGGGCGTCGCGCGGTGCTGGTCGCCGCCCTCGACATCACCGCCCGCACCCGCTTCGAGCGCGACCTGGCCGCCAGCCGGGCGGCGCTGCAGCGCCAGGCGATCGAGCTGCGCCAGACCCAGCGCCTCGCCCGCATCGGCACCTGGCGGTGGGAGCCCGATGCGAAGGCGGTGGCCTGGTCCGACGAGGTGCACGCCATCTTCGGCACGGACCCTGCCGGCCCGGCGCCGAGCCACGCCGCGGCGATGGCGCTGGTGCATTCCGAGGACCGGGCGGGAATGGAGGCGTCGATCGCCGGTATCTCCGCCTCCGGCCGGACGGCCGCCTTCGAGTTCCGCGTGCTGCGGCCGGAGGGCAAGATCGTGCATTGCCGCGCGGAAGGCCATTGGGAGCCCGATCCCGCCGGCGGCCAGGGCTCCGTGCATGGCTATGTGCAGGACGTCACCGCGCAGCGCGAGGCGGAAGCGGCGCTGCGCCAGGCGGACCGGCTGACCGCGCTCGGCCAGCTGACGGGCGGCATCGCGCATGACTTCAACAACCTGCTGACCGTCGCCTCGGTGAGTCTGGAGATGGCGGCCGAATCGGCGCGCGACGGCAAGGCGGCGCCGGACCTGATCGATTCGGCGCGCAGCGCGCTGGAACGCGGCACCCGGCTGACCAGCCAGCTGCTCTCCTACGCCCGTCGCCAGCCGCTGCGGCCGGAGGCGCTCGATCTCGGCCGGCTGCTGCCGGAGCGGCTGGAACTGGTCCGGCGCACTCTCGGCGAGCGACACACGCTGGAGCTCGACCTAGCGGAGACCGGCCCGATCTCCGCCGATCCCGCCCAGCTGGAGGCGGCGCTGGTCAATCTGCTGGTCAATGCGCGGGACGCCATGCCGGTCGGCGGGCCGATCACCGTCGAGACGCGGCCGGTCGTCATCGATGCCGACACTGCCGGGCAGGAGGCGGAGCTTGCACCCGGACGCTACGCCATGATCGCGGTGAGCGACCGCGGCACCGGCATGTCGCCCACCGTCAAGGCACGCATCTTCGAGCCCTTCTTCACCACCAAGCCGCCCGGGCGCGGCACCGGCCTCGGGCTCAGCATGGTGCTGGGCTTCGCCAAGCAGTCCGGCGGCCATGTGGCCGTGGCGAGCGAGCCGGGCCGCGGCACGACGATGAAGCTGTTCCTGCCCACCGTGCAGGCCGGCGCCGAGCCGCCGGTGCGGGTCGAGGAACCGGCCGCGCAGCTGCCGCCGGACCTCGACGTGCTGGTGGTGGAGGACCAGGCCGATGTTCGCGAGGCCGCCGTGCGGCTGTGCCGGGAAGTCGGGCTGCAGCCGGTTTCGGTGACCGGCGCGGCGGAGGCGCTGGCGGTGCTGGGCGCCGGGATCCGCTTCGACCTGGTGTTCACGGACCTGGTGCTGGGCGGGGGCATGGACGGGCTGAAGCTGGCCGAGGCCGCGCTGCGCCTGCAGCCGGGGCTCGCGGTGGTCTGCACCTCCGGCTATTCGGAGCAGTATCTCGGCCAGGGCACGGTGCAGGAGCATGGGCTCGAGCTGCTGACCAAGCCGTATGACATCCAGCGCTTCCGCGCCGCGGTAAGTCGCGCGCTCGCGGCCGCGACGGCGCGGCCGCAACCGGCCGAGGGCTGATATCGGCGAGCTGGCGGAGCCGCCGCGGCCCCGGCCAGCCGTGACGACAGGGACAGCGTGGTCCGGAAACCGCCCCCCCCGTGGAGCGCGAGGCAGCGCCTCGCTGCCGGGCTTCCGCCTGCGCCGCGGACTGGCTACGCCGCGGACTGGGCGGAGGCGGGGTCCGGCTCGCAGCCGGCGGCCTCGATCAGCGCGAGCAGTTGCAGGGCGCCATCGCGGATCCGCTCGGCCTGCATCCGCGCCTCGGCGGCATCCAGCCGCGGCGCGGTGGCCAGGGTCTCGGCGGCGGCCAGGATCGGGAGCAGCGGCGCGCGCAAGGCACCGAGCGTTGCCTCGGGAAGCTGGGACGGGCGCAGCGCGCCAGGGGGCCGGCCGGATTCCGTGGCGGCCGGGGCCGTTGCCTGTAGCGGCGCGGCAAGCCGTGCGCGCCGGCGCCGCTCCTCACTGGCGGCCAGCGCCCGCGCGACAACGGAAGCCACCTCGCTCGGGCGGAACGGCTTGCTCAGCACGTCGAATGCGCGCCGGCCGAACGCCTCGACGCCCGGCTCGCCGGCGACGGCGCCGGTGATCAGCACCACTTCCAGTGCCTGCGCTTCAGGCCGGCCGCGCAGCAACTCCTCCGCCAGCAGAAGGCCGGATTGGCCGGGCATCCGCACATCGGTGAGCACGACGCAGATCGCCGGGTCGGCGGCGACGATCCGCAGCGCCTCCTCCGCGGCGTAGGCGCCGCTGCTGCGCACGCCGTGCTGCGCCAGGTAACGCGTCAGCAGATCCACGATCTGCCGTTCGTCGTCCACCACCAGGATGCCGGGGCCGGCGGCGGGCGGAGGCTCGACATCCGGCATCTGCGGACTCCGGGCCTGCGCTGTCAGGCGACCAGCCGGTAGCCGCGGCCGCGCAGCGCCAGCACCTGGATCCGTTGCTCCGAGGCCAGGGCCAGCTTGCGGCGCAGCATGGAGGCAAGCTGGTCCACGCCGCGCTGCTGCGGCATCAGCCGATGGCCGAGCACGCGTTCCGAGATGGTTTCGCGGTCCACCGTGTGGTCCGGCGCTTCCAGCATCAGCCGGAGCAGTCCCGATTCGCCGCCGGTCAGCCGCACCTCGGTCCCATCGGCCGCGACCACCTTCAGCCGCAGCGGGTCGAGCAGCACGCCGGCCATCTTCCAGCCGGAGCTTCCGCCCTGTGCCGGCGCCGCGATTGCGGGCGCGGGCGCCGCCGCGCCATTGCCCTCGCGCGCATCCATGCGGCGCGAGAGGGCGCGGATTCGCGCCGTCATCTCCCGCATCGAGAAGGGCTTGGTCACGTAGTCGTCGGCGCCGAGCTCCAGCCCGACCACGCGGTCCACCTCATCCCCGCGGCCACTGACGACGATGATGCCGAGGTCGGGGCGGCCGGCGGCTTCCCGCACGAAGACCATCCCGCTGCCATCCGGCAGGCCGAGATCCACGACGAGGATGCGAGGCGTCGAGGCCTCCAGCCGGACGCGGGCTTCGGCCAGGGACATGGCGGTTTCCGCGACCCACCCATCGCGCTGCAAGGCACCAGCGATGGTGGATGCGACCTGCGCATCATCCTCGACGACCAGGACTGAGCGAGACGTTTGCATACGCTCGCCACAATGTTCAATTCCGTTATCCAATGCAACCCACGCTTTTACGTGGTGTGTCCGGGCGGTCTCTGGTGTGTCTTTGATGCACAGCTTCAGGGAAGCGCGGTAAGCTCCAGCGTCACCCGCGAACCCTGCCCGGCCGTGCTCTCCACCAGGAGGCATCCGCCGGCGGCCTGGGCCACACGCATGGCGAGTGCCAGGCCCAGCGCGGTCCGGTGGCCGGCGATGCCCGATGCGAATCGGAGCTGGCGGTGCCGCTGCAGCATCTCCGGATCCATGCCGCGGCCCTCGTCCTCCATCGTCAGCCGGATCCGCGGCTCACCGGCCGGGCCCTGGTGGTTGGCGGCGACCAGTCGCAGCATGCCGTGCCGGGGCAGCGCCGCCCGGGCATTGGCCGCCAGTTCATCGAGCGCCGCATTCAGCGCCGAGGCCGGCAGGAGCAGACGCCGGAGATCGGGCGCCACCTCCGTCTCCAGCACCACGCCTGGCGGCAGGGTAGCGGTCAGGCGGCGGGCGAAGCGGGCGAGTTCGGCAGCGGTGTCGATCGGCTCGGCAGGGAGCGGGATGCGGCGGGCGAAGCGGTCGAGCCGGCCTGTCAGCTCCGAACCGTGCTGCGCCGCATCAAGGATCAGGGTGGCGAACTCAGCCAGCTCCGGCTGATCCGCCAGGGCCTCGACCAGCAGTTCGGCATTGCCGAGCACGACGGTGAGCGTGTTCCCGAGGTCGTGGGCGACGGATCCGGCCAGGGCGGCGGCGGCGTCCAGCCCCTCGCCGGGCTCCACCACCGCGGCCTCCGGCCCGGCGCCGGCTGCCTCCTGTGCGCAGTTCGTCATGGCACCCCCTGTCGCCGCCACATTGCCATGGGGTTGCGGCGGCGTCGCGGTCAGATGGGGGAGGTGACGTTCGCGTTCAGCGTCATCGGCTCACGGGGGAAGCCGGGCACCACGAAGGTGAACACGTAGGAGGCGTTCACCGTGACCGAGCCGGCGGTGCTGGCGGTCGGCTCCACGCGGCTTGCGGTAAGCGTCAGGTAGGCGCCATTCAGGATCGCCGTGCGGGCCAGAGCGTAGTTCTTCGCGGCGTCGCCGACGGCCAGCGACGGATCGGTCATGACGCCGCGCACTGCCTCCGACACCGCGGCCCGCAGCGCCGTGCGTGATGCGACGTAGCGGCCGACATCGATGCAGGCGAACAGCAGGAGGAAGAACGCCGCGCCGATCAGCCCGAACTCGATCGAGACGATCCCGCGACGGGATCTATTGAAGACGGAGCGTGACATTGGCGGCGACACTTGTTGGACCGGCCGGGGTGAACGGCGTGTAGGGATGGCTGACATCCACGCGCAGGAAGCGCTGCATGCCGGCCAGGCAGGAATTGGTGCAGGCGGTCGCGGTGCCGCCGCATTCGCACCAGATGCCGGTGGAGGCGGTGTTGAGCGATGTGAAGTCGGGCGCGGCGGCCTGGATCGCGGCGGTGATGCCGGCCGTGTCCGTCGGCGCCGTGATCGCGTATTGCGCCCCGGCGCGGGCGGCGGTCTGCAGGCGCAGCCGTGACTCCACGGCGAGGCCCCAATCCATCAACCCGACCAGGATGACCACCAGCACCGGGGCGATGATGGCGAATTCGAGGGTTGCGGTGCCGGCGCGGCGGCGATTCCAGGGTGCGTGCATCATCATTCGGCCACCATCACCTGGCGGGTGCGTGGCACCCGCGTGCCTGTCTCGCCGCAGCCATTGACCTCGGCGTTGCCGATGAAGTCGATCGACGCGGCGACGACGACGCTGCAGGCGATCACCGCGGCGTTGCCGTTGACGCGCACATGGGTCGAGGGGAAGTAGAGCCCGCCGACCAAGCTCATGTTGGTGCCGCCATTGAGCGTGACGCTCGGGCTGCTGGTGCTGCCGTAGCCACCACGGACATCGCGGTAGAACAGCACGCCGTTGTAGTCGGGGTCGCGCGCCTCGCGCGCCGCGCGCAGGTTCACGTAGCTGTTGGAGTTGATGGTGAAGTCGCCGATCTCGCCTGGATCGCCGGTCAGCACGACGGCGACGCCCTGGCCAGCCGTGCAGGTGGGGCAGGTCACCGAGGAGCCGCCGCCGATCCGGAAATCGCCTTCCCAAATATAGTAGGTGCCTGGCGACAGCTGCACCGCTCGTCCGCCGGTGACGTGCATGTTGCAGTAGAGCCGCTGGCCGTTGAGCTCGTAGGGAAGCGGATCTGGATCGCTGTTCTCGTTGAAGTTCTGGCAGTTGCCGGAGGGCCGCGGCAGCGTCTTGGACAACAGGTGGCGGAACGGATCCTCGGTCGGAGCCTGGAACTCGCGGTAGCGCTGGGTCAGCCGGACCTGGCTGCTGTCGCAGTTCAGGCAGGAGCTGACGGCGCTCAGGCTGAAGGCAGTGATGTCGAGGGAGCCACCGGCGATCTCGATGCTCGGTGGGAAGCGCCGGTTCGACGCCATGACGCAGTCCGGCGTGTTCACCGTGGTGTTGCCGCCGGCCCAGAGCTGACCGGTCAGCGCCAGGATGCAGACATTGGAACTCTCCCGCAGCCGGCCGACGGTGCGCGCCTCGACGGTAGGCGCGGCGTCCAGGAACAGCGCGGCGGCGGTCATCGTCTGCTGCTGCCGCACCACCACTTCGACCGCGGTCGGATCGGCCGTCAGGGCACCGGTGCTGGGGGGGATGTTCACCGCCACCGTGGTGCGCCCGCCAACGGTGTTCGGAAAGCCATTGCGGCCGGCGATATCGAGCCCCGCCGCCCGCCCCGCATTGGGGCCGGAGAGCGAGAGCGCCATCACCGCCGCGGTGGCGCCGGCATCGGCGGCATTCTGCGCGCCACGGCGCGCGGCGTACCAGACGCCGACATCGGTGGCCATGGCGACGGCACCGAACACCGCGAGGATGCTGCCGGCGAAGGCGACGGAGCTGATCCCGCGACGATCGGCGCGGAGCCTGGCCAGACGGTGGCGCATGCGGAAGGGGGGGGTCTGCGACGGCATGGCTGTGCGGTCGATCTTTGGTTGATGGATACCTAACTTGCCTGCGCGCCGGCGCACATGCGCGTTCGGTTTTGTCAGGAAGTGTTGGCAGGCTCTCCACACGCATGGCGAGGCGCCTTTCCAAGCTCTATGATGTGCCGTGGTGCCCGACAAAAGTAAGCGATCTTCAGCTTACTTTCGATATATTCTCTCGTTCCTGCATAGCGGTGTTTGGAATTGTAGAGAGCGGGCCTTTTGGCGATTTTTACGATTGCAGTATTCGATGGCGACGATGAATATTGTCCCCGGACGCAGCTGGCACTCGCGGTGAGTGCAGCAGGCGGCCCGGCCCGGCGGGATCCCCCGCAGGGCGCGCAGTCCTGCAACCGAGTTGTTCGTCAAAAGGGAGACCACCATGCTCGACTTCGCCATCGTTTCCGTCCGCCGCCTGCTCGCCGACCGCAAGGGCATCAGCGCCGTCGAATACGGCGTGCTCGGCGCCGTGATCGTGACGGTCATCGCCACCGCCGCCGGCCTGGTGAGCGGCGCGATCACCACCAGCTTCACGGGCATCCAGGGCGCGATGACCCCCTGATCCAAGTCTCGGCACCGCGGCGGCCGGCCCATCCGGCCGCCGCGGTGGCGGAACCACGGCAGAAGGCGGTAGCGATGCTCCTGGTCACGACAGCCATCCTCGCCATCGCAGCCTGGTGCGACCTTGCAACACGCACCATCCCGGACCGGCTGAGCGTCGCCCTTCTCGCGCTCGGCATCGGCAGCCGGCTTCTCGAAGGTCCAGCCGCGGCAGCCTCCTCCGCCGCGGTGGCCCTTCTGGTCGGCCTCGGCTTCCTCTTCCTCCATGCCCGCGGGATGATCGGCGGCGGCGACGTCAAGCTGATCGCCGCGCTGGCCGCCGGCACCGCCCCGGCGGAGGTTCCCGCCCTGCTCTTCGCGATCGGGATCGCCGGCGGTGTCCTGGCCATAGCCTACCTGGCGATGTCACGGGTGATGCCGAAGACATCGCTCCGCCCGCACGCCGTGCTGCCCCTGCGCATCGCCGCCCTCGAGGCGCATCGCATCGTCCGGCGTGGCCCGATGCCCTACGCCCTTGCCATCGCGACGGGCACCGTCGCGTTCGGCCTCGGAGCCTAGAACAATGACCTTTCGCCGACTGGCCATCATCATCCTGCTGCTCGCCGCCGGCGGCCTGGGCGGCATCGCGGTGCGCGGCGCCCCGCCGCCGCCCTCCATGGAAGCCATCGCCGCGCCCGCGCCGCCGCCGCCGCCGGTGGTGCGCGTGCTCGCCGCCGCCCGCGGCCTGTCCTCCGGCGCGCTGATCAACGAGGCGGACATCGCCATCGTCGAGCTGCCCTCCGCCCCGGAGGAAGCGCTGCTCGCCACGCCGAACGCGCAGGCCGAGTTCCGCGGCTCGCTGGTGCGCCGCTTCGTTCCCCCCGGTGCGCTGCTGACGCGCGAGGACCTGCTGCACCCCGGCGAGCGCGGCTTCCTCGCCGCCGTCCTGCAGCCCGACCACCGCGCCATCAGCATCGGCGTGGACGCCGTGACCGGCGCGGGCGGCCTGGTGGTGCCGGGCGACCTCGTGGACCTCGTGCTGGTGCAGTCCTTCGACGCCGCCGAGGCGCCGGCATCCCGCCGCGTCACCGCCGAGACCATCCTGACCCGCCTGCGCGTCATCGCGGTGGACCAGCAGGTCCAGCAGGGCACGCAGTCCGGGGTCGGGGCGCTTCGCGTCGCCCGCACGGTGACGCTGGAGGTGACGCCCGAAGAGGCCGAGCGGGTCGCCGTCGCCGAACAGCTCGGCCGGCTCGCCGTCACCGTCCGCCCCGCGGTGGACGGCACGGAACCCGCGCGGGTCGCCATGCCGGTGTTCGGCAGCGACGTCTCCAGTGCCCTCGGAAGTGCCGCAGTCCCCACTCCGGCCCGGATGCGCGTCATCCAGGGCAACGACGCCCAGGAGGTGACCTTCCGGTGAGCCCTGCCCTGCTTCCCCTGCCGATCCTGCTCGCCATGCTGCCCGGCGATAGCGCCGCGCGGGACCTGGTGAATGTCCGCACCGGCGATCATCCGGGCCATGGCCGCGTGGTGTTCGACTGGCCACGCCCGACCGGGTACGGGGTGGACGAGCAGGCTGGCCGCGTGCTGCTGCGCTTCGACACGCCGGCCGATTTCGACCTGACGAGCCTCCGCCGTCCGGTACGCAATGTGCACGGCGTCGAGGCCGGCGAGGGCACCGCAACCATCACCACCGCGCCCGGCGCGCGCCTGCGGCACTTCCGCCTTCAGGAGCGGATCGTGGTGGACCTGATGGACGCCGAGCCGGCCGCGGCGCATGCGCCGCTTCCATCCACGGCGCATGCGCCGATGCCGGTGCAGCTCGCCTCCGTCGCGTCGCTGTCGGACGCGGTGGAGCACGTTGCGACGGATGCAGCGCCCGTGCAGGCCGCGCCCGTGCAGATTGCGCAGGCGCCGGCCATGCCGATGCAACTGCCGCCGCCAAGCCTCACCCCACGGCCGACGCCGTCCGAACGCGTCGATCGGGACAACCGGCTCGGCCGCAGCCGGCTGGCCCAGGGCGCACCCGCCGTCGGCCAGCCCGCCGCCGCCCCAGCCGGCGCCGCGCCGCCGCCACCGCCGACACCGGTAGAGGTGCGCCTGCAGGCCGGCACCGGGCGCCTGCTCTCGCTGCCCTCGCCCGCCTCCACGGTGATGGCGGCGGATCCGCGCATCGCGCGCGTGCAGCCATCCTCGCCCACCAGCGTCTTCGTGATGGCGGTGAGCAACGGCCGCACCACGGTGATCGCAACCGACGACCTCGGGCGGCCGGTGGCCGAGTTCGACGTCACCATCTTCGGCCAGCGCACGGAACCAACGCCCGGCGCCGGCCTCGGCGCCCCGGCCGCGGCGCCCTCACGCCCGCTGAACGCGGCGGCGATGGAATCGCAGATCCGCACGCTGCTCGGCGGCCCCGGCCGGGTGCAGGTGCGCGTGGCCGGCCGGGCCGTCGTGCTGACCGGCACCGTCGCCAATGCCGGCGATGCACGGCGCGCAGAATCGATCGTGCGCGGCATGGCCAACGACGATACCCAGATCCTGAACGAGCTGGCGGTGCTCTCCTCCATCCAGGTGAACCTGCGCGTGCGCGTCGCCGAGATCTCGCGCGACCTGACGCGGCAGTTCGGCCTGAACTGGGCGGCGATCGGCAGCATCGGCAACTTCACCTTCGGCCTGGTGACGGGCCCGTCCGCCGGCGTCCTGCCGAACGTGCTGGCCGGCGGGCTCGGTGCGGCCGGCACCCTCGGCTCGCCGCAACGGCTCGGCGCGCGCTACCGCGCCGGCAGCACCGACATCAACGGCATCATCGACGCACTGGCCGCCGACAACCTGATCACCATCCTGGCCGAGCCGAACCTGACGGCCCAGTCCGGCGAGGTGGCGAACTTCCTGGCCGGCGGCGAATTCCCGGTCCCGGTGGCCTCGCGCGACAACTCGATCACGGTCGAGTTCAAGCCCTTCGGCGTCAGCCTGGCCTTCGTGCCGGTGGTGCTCAGCGAGGATCGGCTGACGCTGCGGGTGCGACCGGAGGTGAGCGAGCTGTCCGACCAGGGCGCGATCAACCTGCCCACGCTCGTCGGCTCGCTGCGCATCCCCGCCCTCTCGGTCCGCCGGGCCGAGACGACGGTGGAACTGGGCAGCGGCCAGAGCTTCGCCATCGCCGGTCTGCTCCAGCGCAACACCTCGCAGGTGCAGGAAGGCGTGAACGGGCTGACCGACCTGCCGGTCCTCGGCGCGCTGTTCCGCTCCGAGCGGTTCCAGCGGCGCGAGACGGAGCTGGTGATCATCGTCACTCCCTATCTCGTGCAGCCGGTCTCCGAACCCTCGGCGCTGACCGCCCCGACCGACAATTTCCGTCCCGCCACCAGCCTCGAGCGCATCCTGCGCCAGCGCCAGCTGCGCGGCGACGGGCCTGCTGTGCCCCCGCTGCCGGCCGCGCTCGGCTTCCGCTTCGAATGACCCGAATGAACGAGGAGAACGGCATGCGCAGATCTCCCGCAATGCTGGCCCTGCCGCTGCTGCTGGCGGTAGCGGCCTGCGGAGGACCGGAACCCTATGAGCGTCCAGGCACCTGGCGCGCCACCGGGGCGAACGAGGCGAACCTGCGAGCGATGGTGGTGGAACCCGCGCATCTGACGCGCGGCGCCAGGCCCCTGGCGGCGTCCCACGGCGAGCGCGCGGCGATCGCCGCCGAGCGCCTCGGGCGCGGCGCGGCACCGCAGGCGGCCCCGACCGGCGGCGCCGGCGCTGGCCAGGGCATGCCGGCCGCGGCGCCGCAGGGCGGCCTGCCGCCGCTCCCCCCGCCCTACGGAGGCAGCAATGGCCGTCGCTAGCACCGCAGCCCGCCCGACGACGGAGTCGCCCGCCGGCGGCAACCGTCCGCCGGTGCTCGCCTTCCTCACCGACGAGCAGAGCGAGGTCGCGCTGCGCGGCGGGCTCGGGCCGCTGGTGGAGGACCTGCAGATCCGTCGCGGCGGCATCGGCAGCGCCTGCCGCGCGATGGAACGCGAGCCGACGCCGCATGTGCTGATCGTGGATGTCTCCGGCGTCGAGGACCCGGCGCTGGCGCTGGAGGAGCTGGCCTCCGTCTGCGAACCGGATGTTCGAGTGCTGGTGGTCGGCGATCGCGACGAGCTGCCGCTCTACCGCCGCCTGACGCAGGAGCTCGGCGTCCATGAATACATCTACAAGCCGCTGACGCGCGACCATGTCGCGCGGCTGTTCGGGCCTGCGATTGCCGGCGCCGTGGTGGAGCGCGACAGCGGCGGCCGCGGCGGCCGGGTGATCGCCGTGCTCGGCGCGCGCGGCGGCTCCGGCGCCACGACGCTGGCGACCAACCTGGCGCTCTCGGTGGCCGGCGCCACGCGCGGCCATGTGGCGCTCGTGGACCTGAACCTGCGCGGCGGCACCATCGGCCTTTCGCTCGGCATCAAGCCGGGCAGCGGCCTGCGCGTCGCGCTCGAGGAGCCGGACCGCGTGGATGCGCTGTTCCTGGAGCGCGCCGCCATCCCCGTGGCGGACCGCGTGCGGGTGATCGCCGCCGAGGAGGCGATGGAATCCAACCCGACCACCACGGCCGAAAGCGCGCGGCGGCTGCTGGAACTGCTGCGCCACCGCTTCAACACCATCGTGGTGGACCTGCCCTCCCCGCCCGGGCCGACCGAGCGCGCGGTGCTGCAGGCGGCGCGCCAGGTGCTGATCACCTTCGGGCCCGACGTGGCCGGTGTACGCGATGCGCTCGCGCTCAAGCGCATGATCGCGACCCAGGGCTCGACCGGACATGCGCTGCTGGTGCTGAACAATGCCGGCCTGCCCGGCGGCCTCTCAGCGCAGCTGATCGAGGAAGCGCTCGGCGGGCAGCCCGATTGCGTGCTGCCCTGGCTGCCGAAGCAGATCATCCGCGCGATGAATCTGGGCCAGCCGGCGACGGCGGTGAGCTCCACCTTCCGCCGGGCGCTCGAGCCACTGGTGCGCGAGGTCTCCGGCGCCGCGGCCGAGCGACGCAAATCGTCGCTGTTCGGCTGGCTGCGCCGCGGGGACCGCCGCGCATGAGGACGTTCGGCCGCCGTTCGGAAGCGCTTCTCCGTGCCGTGCCGCAGGCCGAGGCGGAGGCGGAGGCGGAGGCGCCGCAAGCGGCCCCGGCGCGCGCCGCGCAGCCTTCGGGGCCGATGCAGATCCTGCGTGCCCAGGTGATGGAGCGCATCGACCCGCGCGCCGCGGTGGAGCTGCCCGCCGCGCGCGTGCGCGACCAGCTGGAGCGGCTGGTGCACGAGGTCGCCGGCCAGCGCCGCATCGAGATCTCCGCCACCGAGCAGGCCGAGCTGGCGCAGGAGCTGGTGGACGACATGCTCGGCTTCGGCCCGCTCGAGGAGCTGCTGCGGGACGATGCGATCAGCGACATCATGATCAACGGCCATGAAAGCGTCTTCATCGAGAAGGCCGGCAAGCTGCAGAAGGTGGTGGTGAACTTCCGCAACGCCGCGCACCTCGCCTCGATCGCGCAGAAGATGGCGGCGAGCGTCGGCCGGCGGGTGGACGAATCCAGCCCGCTGGTGGATTGCCGCCTGCCGGACGGGAGCCGCGTCAACGTGGTGTTCTCGCCGCTGGCGCTCGACGGCACCTGCATCTCGATCCGCAAGTTCGCCAAGCGGAAGGTGGATTTCCACCGCATGATCGACCTGGGCAGCCTCTCGGCCCCGCTGGCGCGCGTGCTGGAGATCGCGGCGCGCTGCCGGCTGAACATCGTCGTCTCCGGCGGCACCGGCTCGGGCAAGACCACGATGATGAACGCGCTGAGCCAGCTGATCGACCATGGCGAGCGCATCGTCACCATCGAGGACGCGGCGGAGCTGCAGCTGCAGCAGCCGCATGTGGTGCGGCTGGAAACCCGGCCTTCCAACCTCGAAGGCAAGGGCGAGATCACCCAGCGCGACCTGATCAAGAACGCGCTGCGCATGCGCCCCGACCGCATCATCGTCGGCGAGGTGCGCGGCTCCGAGGCGTTCGACATGCTGCAGGCCATGAACACCGGCCATGATGGCAGCTTCTGCACCATCCACGCCAACAACGCGCGCGACGGTATCACCCGCATCGAGAACATGGTGCAGATGGGCACCGTGGCGCTTCCGCTGCGGGCCATCCGCACGCAGATCGTCAGCGCGGTGGACCTGATCATCCAGCTGGAGCGTATGCGCGACGGCAAGCGCCGCGTGCTGCAGGTCACCGAGGTGGTCGGCCTGGAGGGCGACGTGATCACGCTGAACGACCTGTTCACCTACGAGTTCGAAGGCGAGGGGCCGAACGGCGAGGTGCTCGGGCGCTGGGTTTCCTCGCGCGTGCGCCCTGGCTTCATGAACAAGCTGCGCTACTACGGGCTGGACCAGACCTTCGCACAAGCGCTGGATCAGGCGGGATGAACATTCTCTTCGCCATCGCCTCGGTGCTCCTGCTGACCCTGGCGCTGCTGCTGACCTTCAGCCGGCGCGACGAACGCCGGCTGCGCGAACGCATGAAGGGCCAGGCGAACGACCGCGCGGTGGCGCGACCGGCGGCAGAGCAGAGCCTGATCGCGCGGCCGGTGAACCGGCGGAGCCGGCTGTCAGGCATCTCCGGCTGGCTTGGCCTGACTCCGGGGCTGCTGCCGTTGCGCGCGATGCCCATGCCGGTGCTGCTGGTCCTGGCCGGCGTCACTGGCGGGTGCGCCACCTGGGGCGGCTCCATCGCCTTCTCGATGCCCGTTGCGGTGCTGATCGGGGGTGCAGCCACCGCTGCGACGTTGCGTGGCATCTTCCTCTGGGAACTCGGCCGCCACCGGCAGAAGGCCTTCCTGCAGATCCCGGACTCGCTCGGCCTGATGGTGCGCGCGGTACGCTCCGGCCTGCCGGTGGCGGAAGCGGTGCGCAGCGTGGCGCGCGAGATGCCTGATCCGACGCGCGCGGAGTTCCAGCGGGTGATCGCCGAAACCAGCATCGGCGGCACGCTCGAACGTGCGTTGTGGGGCGTGCATGAGCGGACCGGGCTGCGCGAGTACGCCTTCCTCTCGGTGGTGATCGGCCTGCAGGCGCAGACCGGCGGCGGCCTCGCCGAAGCGCTGGAGAACGTGGCCGACATCGTCCGTCGCCGCGTCGCCATGGCCGCAAAGGCTCGCGCGCTGGCCGGGCAGGCGAAGGCATCGGCGATGATCCTGGTCGGGCTGCCGCCTTTCGCGGGCATCATGGTCTCGATCGCCAATCCTGGGTATCTCGACAAGCTGTTCACCGACCCGCGCGGCAACAACCTGCTGGTCGCAGCCATCGCGATGACCCTCATGGGGATCATCGTGATCCGCTGGATGATCGCCCGGAGCACCCAGGAATGAGCCCGATCCTTGCCGCGCTCGCGGCAATGTTCCTGCTCGCGGTGGTCGCCATCGCGCTGGCGGCGAGCGAGCTGGCGGACTACCGCGTGGCAGAGCGGGTGCGCAGCGCCGCCTTGGGCGCGACGCCGGTCTCGTCCCGGCGCAGCCTGGCCACGCTCGCCGGATCGCTGCTCCGGGTCGTCAACCTCGGAGGGCTGGTCCGCTTCTTCGCCTCGGCGGAGGACCGGGTCCAGATCGAGCGGACGCTGGCCCCCCTCGGCGTGCCGGCCGCCACGGCCGCGTCGCTCCTGGTGGCGGTGAAGCTGATGTTCATGGCGGGCGCACCCGGTGCCGCCGTGCTGTGGCACGTCACCACCGCACAGGAAAGCAGCCTGCTGGTGTCGATTCTGGTGGGCTTCGCCGTCGGCATCATGGTGCCGAACTACATCCTCTCGCAGCTGCGCAAACGGCGCGTGGCGACGCTGAACCGCGGCATGGCCGATACGCTCGACATGCTGGTGGTCTGCGCCGAGGCGGGCCTCGGCCTGGAAAGCGCGATCGACCGCGTCGCCACCGACCTCCGCCGTGCGAACCCGGCGATGGCGATGGAGTTCGCGCAGCTCGGCCAGGAGATGCGCCTGATGCCGGACCGCAGCAAGGCGATGGAACGCTTCGCGGAACGGGCGGAGGTGGAAGGGCTGAAGCGCGTGGCGGCGACGCTGTCGCAGGCGATGCGCTACGGCACGCCGCTCGGCCAGGCCCTGCGCACGCTGGCCGGCGACGAGCGCAACCAGCGCCTGATCCGGCTGGAGGAGAAGGCCGCGCGCCTGCCGGCGATGCTGGTGCTGCCGCTGATCCTGTTCATCCTGCCGCCGCTTTTCCTCGTGCTGGTGGGTCCGTCCATGCTGTCCCTCGTCGATGCCTTCGGGAAACTCGAATGAAACGCAGCCTCGCCATTGCGGTCTTCGCCGCCCTCCTGCTCGCCGGCTGCGCCGCGCCCGGCCGGCAGGCCACCTCCAACGCCACCGGCACCGGCAGCGCGCCGGAGGCAGCGCAGCAGCTTCGCGTCGCCGCGGCCGCAGAGCGCGGCGGGCAACTCGGCATGGCGCTGTCGCTCTACGCCACCCTGTCGGAGGCCAATCCGGGCGACCCCGAGGTGGCGCAGCGCCATGGCGCGGCACTGCTGCAGGCGGGCCAGCCGCAGCGCGCGCGCGAGGTGCTGGCCGAGGCGCGCCGCCGCAACCCTGCAAACGGCGCCCTGATGCAGGCCGAGGCGCGCGCGCTTCTCGAACTCGGCCAGGCCGCGGAGGCGCTGGCGATGTTCGATGCCCATCTGCAGGCGGCGCCGGGTGATGCACGCTCGCTCAACGGGCGCGGGATCGCGCTCGACCTGCTCGGGCGCCATGCGGAGGCCCGGATGGCCTATCGCGCGGCGCGCCAGGCGGATCCGAACAGCCCCCTCTTCACCGGCAACCTGGCGCTGTCGCTGATGCTGTCCGGCTGTGCCGACGCGGCCATGGCGGTGCTAGAAGCATCGCCGCGCAGCGCCGCCACGTCGGAGTGGCTCGGGCAGATGCAGGGGCTGGCGCGCACGCTCTCGCCCATCGGCGGCGCCGATGCCGAGACAACGGCACTGCGCCGCGCGCTGCCCGCCGCCGCGGAGCCCTGCACGGCGATGTCGTAGCCGAGCGCTACGACTTCCGCGGGAAGCCGCGGCCGCTGATCACGGCGGCGATGCCGAACTTGGCGCGCAGCGCCTCCACCGCCTGCCACTTCGCCGCGCGCCGCGCCGCGTCGGGATCGGCGAGGTCGGGCAGGTCCGCCTCCGCACCCGGCGCCAGCGGCTGCGCGCCGATGCCGATCAGGCGGAAGGCGCTGCCCGTCGCCTCCTTCGCCAGCAGCGGCTGGGCAGCACGGAACAGCGTCTCCGGCAGCCGCGTCGGGCGCGCCAGGCGGGCATGGCGGGAGCGGATCTCGAAGCCGGCGGTCTTCAGCTTCAGCACCACGCCGCCGGCCGCGAGGCCCTTCTCCTTCAGCCGTCGCGCCAGCTTCTCGCACATGCGCCAGAGCGGCTTCTCCAGCTCGGCAAGATCGCGCAGGTCGGTGTCGAAGGTGGTCTCCGCGGAGATGGATTTCGCCTCGCGCTCCGGCGTGACGCGGCGGCTGTCCTCGCCCCGGGCGCGCGCGACCAGCCCGGGCCCCTCCTCCCCGAAGCGCCGCGCCGCCTCGCGCAGATCCAGCGCAGCCAGCTGGCCGAGCCGGGTGAAGCCGGCGGCGTTGAGCTTCCGTGCCAGCGCCGGGCCGACGCCGGGCAGCAACGTCACCGGCTGCTCCGCCAGCCACTCCGCCGCCTCCGCGCCGAGCACGGCGAAGCCGCGCGGCTTGTCGCGCTCGGCGGCGAGCTTCGCCAGCAGCCGGTTGCGCGCCAGGCCGATCGAGACGGTGATGCGCAGCCTGCGCTCCACAGCGCGGGCGAAGCGGGCCAGCACCACGGCGGGCGGCGCCTTGTGCAGCACCTGCGTCCCGCTGAGGTCGAGCACCGCCTCGTCGATCGAGAGCGGCTGCACCAGCGGCGTCAGCGCCTCCATCAAGGTGCGGATTTCGTGCGCCGCCTCGGCGTATTTCGTCATGTCCGGCTTGATCACGACGGCATCCGGGCAGGCGGCGAGCGCCTTGAACATCGGCATCGCGCTGCGCACGCCGCGGGTGCGCGCGACGTAGCAGGCGGCCGAGACCACGCCGCGCTTCCCGCCGCCGACGATCACCGGCTTGGTCAGCAGCTCCGGCCGATCGCGCTTCTCGATGCTGGCGTAGAAGGCGTCGCAATCCACATGCGCCACCGTCAGCGTCAGCAGCTCGGGATGCGCGACCACGCGGCGCGATCCGCAGGCGGGGCAGCGTGCGAAGGGCTCGGCGGCGGCATGGTCGCAGTCGCGGCAGAGCGCAGGCATCTCAGCGCGCCAGGATCGCCGCCGGGATGGCGACTGCGAAGGCCAGCGCCATGAAGGGCAGCGCGCGCCGCATGTGGCCGCGGAACGCCTCCAGATGCGGCTGCGCGGCGGGCGGGGCGCGCGCATGTTCATGGAGCCGGAACGGATCCCACAGCA
>NZ_JAWLHG010000045.1:0-38654 GCF_041690465.1 Falsiroseomonas sp.
GCGCAGGATCTCATTGGCCCGGCGAAGCTCGCGAACCTCTCGCTCCAAGGCCTTGATCCGTTCCCGCTCCTCGCTCGTCACGCCCGGCCGCTGGCCCGCGTCGCGCTCGGCTTGCCGCACCCATTTGCGCAACGTCTCGTCCGTGCAGCCGATCTTGCCCGCAATCGAGCATCGGGTGCTTGCGGCTGTCGCCTGGTGGCACGCCTATCACGGCACCACCGACGACTTCGCAGCCACCATCGCCGCTGGGCGCGCCGCGGCGGATGCGGCGATCGCGCTCGACGCACAGGACCATCACGCCTGGCGGCAGAAGGGGCTGCTGGCCTTCATGGCGCAGGATCGGACGACGGGGCTGTCGGCGTTGCGGCACGCCCATGGCCTCAATCCCAACTGCGCGGTCACGCTGGCCTGGCTAAGCCTGAACGAGGCGCTGCACGGCGAGGCGGAGCGTGGCGTGCCGCTGGCCGAGGCCGCGCTGCGCCGCAGCCGGCGCGACCCCGCACGCGGCGAGATGCTCTGCGCGCTCGGTTTCGCGCATGGCGCGGCTGCCTCGGCCCACGCCGCGCTGCTCGGCATGGCGAATGCCGCGCCGCCGCTAGTGCTGGGCGCGATCGCGCAGGTCGGCACGGGCGACCTGGCGGCAGCGGCCGCGACCTTCGCGCGCCTGAACGCGCCCGCGCTCGCGCTGGCCGCCGCGCGGCTGGCGGGGCGCTGGCTCTCGACCAACCCCGACTACCAGGCCCGCGGGCACACCTTCCTGCGCGTCGCTGCCGGATTGGCGCCGCCCAAGGAAGCCGACGCGCTGCGATAGGCGGCGATTTAGTTTTCTTTAGCGCGTCGTGTGTCGGCCGATCTCGCAATCGGGTGAGCATCGGAGCATGCGTCAGGAAGAGAGCACGGAACGCACGGGCCCATTGGCGATCAACGGCGCCTTCGTTCACGCCCGGATCCGCCGATGACGGGCGCGCGGCGTGCGATCCTCTGGCTATTCCTCGCCGTCCTCCCGCTGGCGGCGCTCTCGGTTCTCGGCGCGTCGTCTCTAACCGGCGCACTCGACAGCCTGCTTGAGCTGCGGCGGCTGGCGCAGGAGGAGATGCTCGGCCCGCCGCTGATTTACGCCGTGCTGCTGCTTCAGGCGGCGCTCATCGCGATTCCTTTCGTGCCGGGGGCGGAGGTGGGATTCCTGCTGCTGGCGCTGTGCCGGGCGCAGCTCGCCGGCCACGTCTATGCGGCGACCGTCGTTGGCCTGCTGCTGGCCTTCGCCATTGGGCGGTCGTTTCCACCGCGCAGCGTGGAGCGATTGCTCGCGCGGCTCCGGCTCGACCGGGCCGCCGCCACCGTGGCGTGTCTGGCGCAGCAGAGTGCCGCGCCCCCGCCCGGCACCTCGCCGCTGCGGCGCCTCGCCGTCCGGCTGCTACGCCATCGCTGCCTGTGCCTCGTCCTGCTGATCAACACGCCGGGCAACACGCTGCTGGGCGGCGGCGGCGGCATCGCGATGGCGGCGGGGCTGGGCGGGCTTTTCAGCTTCCGGCAGTTCCTGGCGAGCGTGCTGATCGCCGTGGCGCCGGTGCCCGCCTTCGTTCTTCTGCTGGCGGCGTGGTCATGACCCAGGGAGCAATCAACCGATGACAAGAACTGCCGAGACGAACGGCCTCTTGTGGGGCGCGCGGGCGCGCGACTGGGCGGAGGTGCAGGAGGGCCAATGCGCCGCCGCCTTCCGCGCCGTGCTGGACCATGCCGCCGTTGGCCCGGGCACGTGCCACCTGGATGTCGGCTGCGGCGCGGGCATGGCCGCTGCGCTGTCGGCCTCGCGCGGCGCCACCGTGTGCGGGCTGGACGCCGCCGAGGCGCTGCTGGAGATCGCGCGGGAACGCACGCCGACCGGCGATTTCCGCCAGGGCGATCTCGAGGCGCTGCCCTTCGAGGATGACAGCTTCGACCTCGTCACCGGCTTCAATGCCTTCCAGTACGCCGGCGACGCCGCGCAGGCGCTGCGCGAGGCGGGGCGCGTCGCGAAGCCCGGCGGCATGGTCGTCATCATGACCTGGGGCGATCCGGCGGGGATGGAGGCGGCTTCCCTGGTCGGCGCGATGAAGCCGCTGCTGCCCGCCCCGCCGCCCGGTGCACCTGGTCCCTTCGCGCTGTCGGATGAGACGGCACTGCGCGCCTTCGCCGCGGCCGGCGGGCTGACGCCGGGGACAGTCTTCGACGTGGACACGCACTGGTCCTATCCCGACGAGGCGACAGGGCTGCGCGGGCTGGGCTCGGCCGGCGTTGCCGTTCGGGCCATCGAGCATTCGGGCCGGGAAGCCTTCATCGAAGCGCATCGCGCCGCCCTCGCGCCGTTCCGCCAACCCGACGGCAGCTTCCGCGTCGCCGCGCGCTTCCGCTGCCTGGTCGCGATGCCAGGGACGTGAGGACTTCGCCATGTCAGTGCCTGCCGCCGTGCCCATCCTGCACCTGACCGAGGACGCCGACGGCATCTCCCGCTTCGCCGATGCGGCCGCTCCGCTGGACCCAGGCACCCTCGCCCCAACAGCCCCGCTCATGCCGATCTTCGCCACCGAGGCGGCGACCGGGCTGCTCTACCTCATCCCGCCCGCAGGCTGGGGCGGCGCGCAGCACTCCTCGTGCGGCGGCAGGTGGCCTTCTGCCTCTCGGGCCGGCTGCGTGTCGAGGCCGGCGACGGCGAGGTGCGGAAGTTCGGAGCCGGCGCGATCTGGCGGATGGCGGATGTCGGGCACAGGCCACACCGCCACCGTGCTCGGCGATCAGGACGTGCGGCTGGCCATCGTGCAACCGTGACAGACCCGCTCGAAAAAGACGCCGGGTGGGCGCAACGCAAGGGAGACGTCATGACACTGCAGGTCATCGGGTCCGGCTTCGGCCGGACCGGCACGAAGTCGCTCAAGGCAGCGCTGGAGATGCTGGGCTTCGCCCCCCTGCCACCACATGCACGAGATCGTCGAGCACCCCGAACAGGTGGCGCATTGGCAGGCGCTGGCCGCCGGCCGCGCCGTGGATTGGAGGGAGGTCTTCGCCGGTTACCGCGCCCAGGTGGACTGGCCCGGCGCCCATGTCTGGCGCGAACTCGCGGCGGCCTTTCCGCAGGCGAAGGTGGTCCACACCATCCGCCCCGAGGATAGGTGGTGGGCAAGCTTCGACAAGACGATCGGCAAGCTGTTACGCCGCTACCGCGACCTGCCGCTGCCGCCGCACATCGCCGACATCCTGACCGCCTGGAACGAACTGGTGGGCAAGCAGACCTTCGGCGGCGCTCTCGACGACCGCGAGATCGCGCTGTCTGCCTATCGCCACCGGACCGAGGAGGTCCGCGCGGCGCTGCCCGCCGACCGCCTGCTGGTCTTCGACGTGGCGCAGGGCTGGGCCCCGCTCTGCGCGTTCCTCGGCGTCGCGGCGCCGGCGGAGCCGTTTCCGCACCACAAACTCCGCGCCGATTTCTGGGAGGTCCTCGGTGGCGAGCCTGCCTGAGGCGCGCGTGGAGATGACTCCGGAGGCCAGGGGACGGATCACTGCGGAAAAGGGCGCATGACTGCTGGGCGATGCGACCGCGAAGCTGGAGTGCTTCGTCGCTGCCGCACAGGCGGGCTTCCTTCCCATCCGCGTGGATCCGGCGATCCGCGAGACCGTCCTGTTCAAGCTGCTGTTTAACACCTGCATGAACCCGACCGGCGCGCTGACCGGGCTGAGCTATGGCGAGTTGGTCAGCCACCCGCACACGCTCGGGCTGATCGAACGCCTGGCCGAGGAGACGCTGGCGGTGCTGGCGGCCGAGTTCGACTATCGCCCGGCGCCATCTGGCGCAGCCTACGCGCGGGAGACCCTGGCGCCGGCCATGCTGGCGCGCAGCGCGGGGCACCGCTCCTCCATGCTGCAGGACATCGCGGCGGGGCGGCGGACCGAGATCGATAGCCTCAACGGCGCCGTCGCTTGGCTTGGCTGGCAGCACGGCATCACCACGCCCACCCATGATGCGCTGATCGACCTGATCGGTGCGCGCAGGCCGATCGAGGAGATTTCCGCCGAGATCAAGGATGGCGATTGCCTGCAGATCGGCATCGGCGGCGTGCCGAACGCGGTGTGTCGCGCGCTTGCGCAGGCCGGTGTGAAGGATCTCGGCATCAACACGGAGATGCTGGTGGACGGCCTGATGGAACTGGTGAAGGTCGGCGCCGCCACGGGGTCGCGCAAGCAGGTCGATGTCGGCAAGGCGGTCTATGCCTTCGCCATCGGATCGCGCGAGCTCTACGCCTGCATCGACCGCAATCCCGACTTCGAGACGCGCGCGGTGGGCTACACGAACCTGCCGCATCCGGTGTCGCGCAACGACAACGTCGTCGCGGTCAACAGCACCGGGCAAATGGATCTGCAGGGCCAAGCGGCATCGGAATCATCCGGGCACCGGCATTTCAGCGGCACCGGCGGCCAGCTCGGCTTCGTGCGCGCCGCCTACCAGTCCAAGGACGGTCGGGCGTTCCTGTGCATGCCATCGACGTATGAGAGGCGTGGCGTGCGCAAGAGCCGCGTCGTCATCGATCTTCCCGGCGGGACCATCGTCACGGTTCCCCGGACGGATGTGATGTATGCCGTGACCGAATACGGCATGGTCTGCCTGAAGGGGAAATCCGTCGCCGAGCGCGCCAAGGCGATGATCTCCATCGCTCATCCGGATTTCCGCGAGGAACTGGAACGGGAGGCCTACGGCAATGGCCTCATCCCGCGCGCGTATTTCTGGTGGGCGCAGTATCCGCGATCGCCGCCGGCGGGTGCGCGGTCGGAGGCCTAGGTGAATGACGGTGCCGCGGGACAGCGGCGCGCTGCGCATCTTCGTTCCGGTGGCGATCCGCGCCATCTTCGCACGGCTCGCCCCGCGCCTGGAGGCGGCCGCGAAGCGGGCGGTGGTGCCGGTCTTCGACCTGAACCCGGCGATCCCGGAGCGCATCCTGGCAGGAGAGGCATACGACATCGGCCTGACCAATCCGCCCTACGTGGACGCGCTGGTCGCGGCGGGACGCGCCGACGGCGCGAGCCACCGTCCGTTCGGCCGCATCCCCCTCGCCATCGGCCGCAGGGCTGGGGTGGAGGGTCCCGTCCTGACCGACGCAGCCGGGATCGCAGCGCTGCTGCGCGGCGCCGAGAGCATCGCCTACACCGGCGATGGCACAAGCGGGCGAACCTATCTCGACGCGATTGCGCGGCTCGGCCTGGCGGAGGCAGTGGCACCGAAGAGCCGGCCGATGGGCGCCGGCGGACCAGTCGCCTCGGTTGCCGCCGGCGAGGCGGAGCTTGCCGTGGGGCCGCTCACCACGATCATGGCGAGCCCGGGGGTGGTTCCAGCGGCGATCTTCCCCGCGGCGGCCGGCGCGCAGATCGACATGTCAGTGTTCCTGAGCACGTCGCGCGCAGCGGGTGCGGCTGAGGTGCTGGGTGTCCTGACGGGGGCGGAACTCGACGCCGAACTGGCGGCCGCCGGCGTGATGCGGCTCGACCCGCGCTCGTGAGGCTCGCTCAGCTTTGGCGTGATCCGCCTGGGCTGCACGGCCTGGTCCTTTGCACGTTCTCCACCCGGATGCCGTGACGGACGATCCCCTTCTTGGCCGGGGTCACGGCACCAGCACGACCTTGCCATCCATAGGCGCCGGGCGCCAAAACCGCCACTTGCGCCGCCGCCGCGTCGGCAAGCGGCATCTCTCGCCCGATGGTCGGCCTCAGTGCACCCTCCGCCACGCCTGCCATGATGTCCTGCACCATCGGCTTCACCTGCTCCGGTGCCGCGTTCCAGAGTTGGATCCCGCGTTTGTCGCGCTCCCGTATCATGGCCAGGCGCGGATTGGCGGCGATTCCCCGCGGTTGCCGATCACGATGATCCGACCGTATTTGGCGACGAGATCCATGTCGGCGGCGAGATTGACGTTGGCGAACATATCGAGGATCAGCTCCGGCCCGCGGCCGCGGTGTAGCCTTTCACCTCGTCGAGGTAGCCCTTCCGGGTGTGATCGACGGCCAGGGCCGCGCCTGCTTCGACAATCAGCGCGAGCGCCCTGGCGCTGCCCGCACTGCCGACGACCTTCAGGCCCGCGCGCTTCGCCAGTTGGATGGCCGCCGTGCCGACGGAGCCGCTGGCGCCGTGGATGAAGACCGTCTCTCCCGAACGGGCACCGCATCTTCCAAAGATAGCTTCTACACTGGATGCCGGTGCGACCATGCCGGTCAAGCCGCACGCGCCTCGCCTGTTCGGCTGACTTCCGCGCTTCGATCCGGTAGCGTGACGCGCACGCGCAGCCCCGGCGCGGCGTCTTCCATGGCGATGGTCAGGCCGTGCAGATCGGCTACCGCGCGCACCAGGGCGAGGCCGAGCCCGCTGCCCGGCGTGGATCGCGCGGCGTCGAGGCGCAGGAAGCGGCGGAACACCCGCTCGCGATCGGCTTCAGGGATGCCGGGCCCGTCATCGGCCACGATGATCTGACGCTCGCCGAGGGTAAGCTCCACATGGCCATCAGGCCGTCCGTGGCGGATCGCGTTCTCGACCAGGTTCGCGAGCAACTGCGTCAGCAGCGCAGGATCGCCTGGCAAGATCACGCCAGACGCGATGCGGGCGGTAAGGGTCTGGCCACGCTCCTCCGCGGCCGGGGCATAGACCTCCGCGACCGACTGGGCGATCGCGGACAGGTCCGCCTGGCTGAATCCGGCGCGCCGCGTGCCGGATTCCACCTGCGCGATGCGCATCAGTGCAGCGAAAATCTCGAGCAGGTTGTCCGCCTCGGCCTGCGCTTCCGCAATCGCCGCGGCCGTCGGCGCGCGCGCCACCATGTCGAGCCGTTGCCGCAGGCGGGTCAGCGGCGTGCGCAGGTCGTGGGCGATGTCGTCCGTGACCTCGCGCAGCGAGGCCATAAGGCCCTGCATGCGGTCGAGCGTGGCATTGATCCGCGCGGCCAGGCGGTCGAACTCGTCGCCGCCGGGGCCGACCGCCAGGCGCCGCTCCAGCGCCCCCGCCTGCACCGCGCCGAGCGCCGCCTCCATCGCCGCGGCACGCCGTGCGACGCTGCGGCCGATCAGCAGCCCGCCCAGCAGGCCGAGCAGCAGCACCGCGCCCGCCACCCACATGGCGCCGGCGAGCAGCCGCCGTTCCAACTCGCGCACCGCGGAGAGATCCCGCCCGACCACCAGCCTCCCGCCCTCCGGCAGTTGGGCGGCGAGCATCATCACCGGTGCCTCGGCGCCGTCCGGTCGCACCACCCGTCCCTCATGCCATCCCGGCCGCCGGGGCACGACCGAAAGATTGCCCGCGACGCGCTGCCCGCTCGGCGTGGCGAGCAGGTAGTATTCGGTGCCCGCGCGATCGGCGGCCATGCGCGTCTCGATCGAAAGCGCGATGCCGCGTGCGCCGGAAAGCGCGCCGGATTGGAGCAGGACGCCGACGCCACGCTCGATCTCCTGCGCAGCCTGGCGCGCGGCGAAGCCCGCCGTGGACCACCAGGCAACGCCGCCGACCAGGCCGGTGCCGACCACCGTCAGCACCAGATGCATCAGCGTCAACCGGAAGGCCGTGGTGCGCGCGAAGGCCCAGCGGCGTGTCGCTTCAGCCATCAGCGCGGATGACGTAGCCGGCGCCGCGGACGGTGTGGATCAGGTCCCGGTCGAAGCCCTTGTCCACCTTGGCGCGCAGCCGGCTGATATGCGTCTCGACCACGCTGGTCCTCGGGTCGAAATGGAAGTCCCAGACGCCCTCCAGCAGCATGGTCCGCGTCACCACCTGGCCTTCGCGCTGCATCAGGTATTCGAGCAACCGGAATTCCCTGGGCTGCAACTCGATCCGCCGCCCCCCGCGAGAGACGGTGCGCCGGATGAGGTCCATCTCGAGATCGGCGACCCGCAGCGTCGTGACCTGCGCCTGCAGCGGCGGGCGGCGGGCGAGCGCGTTTATGCGCGCGATCAGCTCGGCGAAGGCGAAGGGCTTGGCGAGGTAGTCGTCGCCGCCCGCCTCCAGGCCCTCCACGCGGTCGCCGACGCCGGCTCGGGCGGTCAGGAAGATCACCGGTGTCACGATGCCCGCGGCGCGGGCGGCGCGCACCATCGAAAGCCCGTCGAGCTTCGGCAGCATGCGGTCCACCACCATCACCTGATACCCGCCGCCGGTGGCGAGGAAGAGACCGTCCTGGCCATCCGCCGCCCGGTCCACAACGTGGCCGGCCTCTTCCAGCCCACGCTCGACATAGGCCGCCGTCGCGGCATCGTCCTCGACGAGCAGGATGCGCAACCGAAGCCTCCCTGACTGACCGCGCCACCATACGCATCCGTAAGGATGGCGACAAAGAGCGACGAGGCGCGGTGCGTTCTTCTGCCCGCCATGCCCCGCCGGCCGGCGGGGTTCCGCGACCCTGCTCCTCGGGAGATAACGATGGCTTCCCTCTTCACCCCGCGCCGTTCCGCGCTTGCCGCTGGCCTGCTGGCCATGGCGCTCGGCACCACGGCGCTCACCGCCATGCCCGGCACGGCACAGCAGGTGCCGCCTCCGGCCGTGGTCGCGCAGCTCGCGGCGCCGAACTTCGCCGACGTCGCCGCCCGCGTCGCCCCCTCCGTGGTCCGCGTGCTGACGACCGAGCGCGTCGCCAACGCCGGTGTCGAGGTGCCGCCGCAGCTCCGCGGCACGCCGATGGAGGAGATGTTCCGTCGCTTCGGCGGGCGCGAGATGCCGCGGCCGGAGCAGCGCCGCGCCGGCCAGGGCTCCGGCTTCGTCGTCGATCCCGACGGCTACGTCGTGACCAACGCCCATGTCGTCGGCGAGAACGCCGAGGTCCGCGTGGCGATGGCCGATGGGCGGGAGATGTCGGCGCGGGTGATCGGGCGCGACATCGCGACCGACATCGCGCTGCTCAAGGTCGAGGCGGGCGGACCGCTCGTCGCGCTCGCCTTCGGCGACAGCGACAAGGCTCGCGTCGGCGAATGGGTGATGGCGATGGGCAATCCCTTCGGCCTCGGCGGTACTGTCACGGCAGGCATCGTCTCGGCGCGCGGGAGGCAGATCGGCGCCGGCCCCTATGACGACTTCATCCAGACCGATGCCTCGATCAATCCGGGCAATTCGGGCGGCCCGCTGTTCAATACGGCCGGCGAGGTGGTCGGCATGAACACCGCAATCTTCTCGCCCTCCGGCGGGAATATCGGCATCGGCTTCGCCGTGCCGTCGAAGATGGTGCAGCAGGTCGTCACGCAGCTCCGCGAGCATGGTTCGGTGCGGCGCGGCTGGCTGGGCGTCTCGCTGCAGCCGATGGATAGGGAGCTGGCGACGGTGCTGCGCATCGAGGACGCGAAGGGCGCGCTGGTGGCCGACGTGGAGCCGAACAGCCCTGCCGCGCGGGCGGGCATCCGCCCCGGCGACGTGCTCACGGCAATCGATGGAACCCGGGTGGAGTCGCCGCGTGACCTCGCCGCCGGCGTGGCTGCGGTGACGCCGGGCCGTATTGCGACGCTGGCGGTGCTGCGCGACGGCGCGGCACTCGAGCAGCGCGTCGAGATCGGCACCTCGCCGGCCAGCCGCGAGGCCGCTGCCAAGGGCGGTGCCGCGTCCGCGCCGACGAGCATCGGCATCGGCCTGGCGCCGCGGCCGGAAGGCGGCGTCGCCATCACCAGGGTCGAGCCGGGCAGCGTGGCGGCGGAGCGCGGCCTGCGCGCCGGCGACGTGGTGCTGCGCGCCGGCGATCGCGAGGCGAAGGCGCCGAACGACGTGGTGGAAGCAGTGGGTGCAGCGCGCAGCGCCGGGCGGCCCTCCATCGCCTTCCAGGTGGAGCGGGACGGGGCGCGTCGCTTCGTGGCCATCCCGCTGAACGCAGGCTGAACCGCGGCCGGCCACGTCAGGTCCGGCAGGCGGCGGCGGGTTGTTCCCTGCCTGTCGCCGCACCTCCGGACATGACGGAAAGGGGGCGGACCATCCCATGGAGAGGGCGCTATGCTCGGCCCCTCCGCACCCGACGCGGGTATGCACTCGTCGGTCGCAAGCGCCACTCCTCCTCGTCGAGCGCTTCATCGGCGATGCCGGATGTCAGGGAGCGAAGATGGCCGCCGTCGTGAGCGGCACCTGCCCCATTCGTCGCAGGCCGTCGCGGAGGTGACTGCCGGCGCGACACGCAACGCTGGGCGCACAGGTGGAAGCAGAGACGCCGGCCAGGCTCGTCGGCTTCGCCCTCGAGGGCCACCGTGTCGCGACTCTGCTTGCACGCACGGGCCGGTATGGCCGCATCACGGCCGCCTGCCTCCAAGCAACCCACCAACGCCGCGCACCAGGCCCTGCGCGACGCCCTGCACCTCGCGCGGGACGAGCGGAATCGGCGTTGCCGCAGCCTCCGGCATGCGGCCGGCGCGTCCAAGCCGGGCGGCCGTCAGCGCCACCCCGCAATCGCCGCCCGGCGGTATGCTGCCGGTCACGCCGCGCAGGAACTCGACCGTGCTGTTGCGCCAGAGCCGGTTCGCGACCGCGTCGCCGACCACCTGCGCAAGGGCAGGCCCTGGTTCCACGCCGACGCGCGGCGCCATCAGCGTGCCGCCGATCGTGACCGGCGTGCGGACGGTGACGCCCATCAGCGAGACGTCGGCCAGCAGCCGCGCGGCCACGGTCTCGTTGCCGAGGTTGACGGCGAGGCTGCCATCGATCCGGCCGAAATCACCTTCCGCCAGCAGCACCTGGCTCTGCGCGATGCCGTCCTCCGCCGACAGGCGCAGCGCGAGGCAGCGCAGCCCGACGCCGCCGGCGGGGGAGCCGCGGGGCAACAGGATGCGCGACAGGTCGGGCCCGATGGACAGCGCGGTCGCGCCCGTGAAGCGGCCACCGACCATCGCGATGCCAGCCTCGCCGCGAAGCGTGGCGGCCAGTGCCGGCAGGCTCGCGCCCTGCGCCCGCAGGTCGAGGCTGAGTTCGGCATCGCCGTCGAGCGCGGCCGGCGTGCCGAAGGCACGACGCAGCGCCGCCAGGTCCAGCCCGCGCCCGCGGCTGTCAAGCTGCAGCACGGCCTGTGGCAGGCGTGCTGCCGCATCGAGCGACAGGCGTCCGCCGAGCACGCCGCCCGGCGAGGTCACGACCAGCCGGTCGAGCACCAGACGGCCGTTCTCCAGCGTCAGCGTCGCGCTGGCATCGCGCCATCGCGTGCCGCCAGCCGTCATGGTCGCCGCCGACAGGGCGAGGCTCGCATCGGCGGCGCGGAGCGCCTCGACCGGCAGGGACACCTGCGGGATCAGGCGCTGTGCCCGGCGCCCCGGCGCGGTGCTCCGCGCGCCGGCGATGGCATCGAGGTCGAGGCGGCGCATTGCCAGCCGGCCGCGGAAGGCGGTGCGCGGTGCGAAGGCGATCGCGAGCTCGCCTTCCGCCTCCACCACGTTTGCCGTCGTGGAGAGCGACGCGAGCCGCAATTGGCTTGTGCCGAGCCCGGAGAGCCGCGCCCGCGCGGTCACGCCGGTCAGGCGCGGCAGCGTCGTGCCGAACAACGGCCCGAGCCGCGACAGGTCCGGCGTGGTGAGCCGCGCATCGAATGCGGTTGCGCCGAGATCCAGGTTCCGACGCACCGCTGCGCTCAGCGTCAGGCGGGACGGGCCCGAGGTCACCGTCGCCTCGACCGGCCATGTCTCCTCCTCCGTCGCCTCCAGCAGGCTGCGGAGCGAGGGCAGGGTGAGCACCAGGGCAAGCTCCGCGCCGGCACGCCGTCCCTTGGCCGACACCGTCACCGCGTCCTCGAGCGAGGCCGCGCGCAGCTCCGCGCGTGTCAGCCGCAGCCCCGGGACGGCCGCGCCGAGATCCGTCGCGCCGAGCTTGAGCGTCAAATCCGATACGGCCGGCATCGGGCTGCCCGGCCCGAGACGCGCCTTGAGGCCGATCGGCCCAGGCGCGAGCGGCAGGTCTGGCCGGCCCACGGCCCGCGCCAGGCGTTGCACGGTCCCCGGCTCCGTCTGCGCATCCAGCGCGAGCGACCAGCCGGGCGCCTCCATGCGGCGCGGCCAGGTGCCGCGCAGGGTGAAGCGAAGCCCTTCGCCCGTCGCGGTGCCGGTCAGAGGCAGCGCGCCGGCGGCCTCCTCGCCAACGCTCGCCGAGACGGTCAGCGCCTCGCCATTCAGGCGGATACGGCCGGCCAGCTCGATCGGGTCATGCGGATCGTCGCGTGCGAAGGTCAGGGAGTCGATCTCGATGCGCTCGATCGGCGCACCGGGCAGCAGGATGCGGGAGGATACGATCTCCAGCCCGCCGATGCCGAGGCCGCCGGACGAGGAACCGGCGCCGCCATCCCGGAAGGACCAGTTGGCGCGCCCCGCCGCGTCGCGCTCCAGCAGGATCTCCGAATCCGCCAGCAGCAGGCTGCCGATCTCGACCCGGCCCGCCAGCAGCGGCAGCAGCGCGAGCGTCACCTCCAGCCGCCCGATGCGGGCGAAGTCTGGCGCGCTCCCGCCCGCGATATTGGCGATGGTCGCATCGGCCATGGCGATGCGCGGCTTGAGGCCGGGCCGGACGGAAACCGCGCCATGCGTGACGCTGCGCCCGATCGCGCGTTCCAGCGCCGCATCCACCTGCGCCGTCAGCGCGCCGCGCGCGAGCGCGACCTGCAGCGCGACCACCGCCCCGCCGGAGAGCAGCGCGATGCCCGCCGCGCCGATGAGCGCGAGGCGCAGCCAGCGGCTCATCGCCAGCGCGCAGAGGACGGCGCCGGTGGGCGCCGGTTCAGAGGGGCGGCGTCTTTGCCCATTCGAATCCGTCCCGCGCGCTGTCGTAGCCATAGGCGTAGAGGGCGCGCATGAAGCCGGGCTCGAAGGGGGATTCGAGCCGCTGTGTGAAATCCGACCCGATATAGGCGAGGTTGTAGTCCACCCCGTCGCGCTGCGCGAAGAAGTAGAGGCGCACGGCATCGTTGAAGCCGCTCGCCGCGATCATGCTGGAGATCGCGCGCCCCGCGATGCTGACACCTCGGCGGTCCACCATCGCCCACTCGGAATCGAGACGCCCGTTGCGGATGATCCAGGCACGCGCGGGCTGGACGCGCCGCCCGCGCGCGATCGCGGCGCGGCGCGCGCTGGTCACCGCGCTCGGGTAGAGGAAGGCCTGCATGAAGGTGCCGCCATCGACATGCATCTCCTGGTGCGGCACGCCGTCGATCGTGACGTCGAACATGACGGGCGGAAAGGCGCCCGGGATGGCCGCGGAGGCCAGCAGGATGCGGCGAACGGTATCGAGGGCGCGGGGATGGCCGCTGCTTGCGATCGCACCGATGTTCCAGACGATGGGTGCCTGGGCGTCGATGTCTGCGGTGCCGATCAGCAGCAGGCGACCCTGCTGGTAGGCCTCGGCGATGGCGCCGAGCATGCGCTCGTCCACGTACTGCGAGATGGTGTCGAACAGCGGCGAGGTATCGGCCAGCGCATCGTCGAAGATCGCGGCGGTGATCCAGCGGCGCCGCAGGACGCGTCCGGGCGTGATGTTGGTGTAGACGTCCTTCAGTGCCTCGTCCCAGTCGGGGCCGAGATAGGCGAATGGCGCGGTGAGTGCACCGGTGGAGACGCCCGTCGCCAGGTCGAAGACCGGTCGCGTCCCCTGCGCCGTCCAGCCGTTCAGCAGCCCTGCCCCGAACGCGCCGTTCTCGCCGCCGCCCGAGACGGCCAGCAGGTTCAGCTCCGGCAGCGTAGCACCCTCCGGCAGGTTCAGCGCCTGGCGCCGGCGGGCAAAGGCGGCCACGACTTCCTGGTCAAGCGCAGCCTGACCTGCCGGCGTTGCAATACGATAGCGTTCGTTCGGCAGGCCGAGCACGCGCGCCTCGGCGGAGCGGTCGGCCGGCACGGCGGCGAGCCTTGGCGGGATCGCACAACCCGGAAGGACGAATGCGGAACCGAGGCCGAAAAAGCCGCGGATCAGTCGGCGCCGAGAAGTGTGGACCGGGGGGGCGCCGTGAGTCGGCAAGACTGAGGTTCCTTTCCAGCCCGTCGTCTCTTAGGTGAAGGAGCGGCACGTGGGAACGCCGCCGCTGGAAGCGATGTCGGCCCCGCCAGCAAGTGAGACGTTCGGCACAGGTGCGGGAACAACAGCCAACCGCCATGCAGGTCACGGATGGATCAGCGGCGCCCGCCCGGCGGCCGGCGGCTCCCCCGGTCCCGTCCGCCCTTCCGCAGCTGTCAGGCGCCGCATTGTGGGATCGCTCGCCCCTTTTCCCTCCTGCCCAGAAGACTTGAAGGGAGTGGAAGCGATGACGGTTCAGATGCTCGGGCTCGATCCCGGCAAGAACAGCTGCGGCGGGGTTGGGCTTGATGTCCCGGGGCGCGTCGTTCTGCGTCGGCGGGTCAGACGCGAAAGCATCCCTGCACCAGCGGCGAAGCAGCCGGGCTGCGTGGTGGCGCGCGCGACCTTGGCCGGCTCCTCGCGGCGCCGGGACAAGAAGTGCGGCTGATGTCGCCCGAGTATATCCGCCCCTGCCTGAAGGCGCCGAAGAACGACGGCCGCGACGCGGCTGACGACGCGCTTCGTCGTGCCCAAGGCGGATAAACAGCTGGACGTGCAGGCGCTGCACCGGGCGCGCGACCGCCTGGTCGGCGTGATCTCGTAGCCTGGCCTGGCCTCGTGCCCCGTCAGGCAACGGGCGACAAGCCGAGGCTGCTCGGCATCACCAGGCGCGGGAGCAATCTCCGCCACGGCCCGGGAGAACTGCCAGACCTCAGCGCCCTGGCTGTCGACCCGAAAGCACGCGCCAACCTTGATCGCCACGCTGGTGGCGTGGCGATCAGGGTCGGCGGCTTGCCTATTGCGCCTTGATGTCAGCGGCGCGGATCACGCCGCCCCATTTGTCGATCTCGGCGCGTTGGAAGGTGGCGAACTCCTCGGCCGTGCTGCCCACGGGATCGAGGCCGAGCTGCGCGGCCCGCGCCGCGACATCGGGCTGGCGCAACGCATCGGCGACTTCCTGCTGCAGGCGCAGGATGGCAGATGCCGGCGTGCCGGCACGCACCATCATGCCGTACCAGTTCACCACCTCGAAGTCGGGCAGCGTTTCCTTTGCCGCCGGCACCTCCGGCAACGCGGCCATGCGACGCGCGCCGGTGGTCGCCAGAGCGCGCACGCGTCCCGCCTCGATGTGCGGTTGGCCGATTGCCAGCGCGTCGAACATGAACTGCACACGGCCGCCGATCAGGTCGGCATAGGCCGGCGAGCTGCCGCGATAGGGCACGTGCACGGTGCGGATATTCGCCTGCGCGTTCAGCAGCTCGCCCGAGAGATGCGGCAGTCCGCCATTGCCGGAGGAGCCGTAGTTGAGCTCGCCGGGCTTCGAGCGCGCGAGTGCGATGAACTCCGCCAGCGTGTTCGCCGGCACCGAGGGATTCACCACCATCACGAAGGGCAGCGAGGCGACGAGCGAAAGCGGGGCGAAATCGCGCGCGAGGTCCACCCTGTCGGCATAAAGCACAGGGTTCACTGCCAGATTGCCGGTGGTGCCGAACAGGATGGTGAGCCCATCGGGCTCCGACTGCGCCACGCCCTGTGTCGCGATCAGCCCATTGGCGCCGGGCCGGTTCTCCACCACCACGGCTTGGCCGAGCTTCTCCGACATCTTCGGCGCCATCAGCCGCGCGAGGATGTCGATGCCGCCGCCCGGCGGGAAGCCGATCACGATCCGCAGGGGGCGCGTGGGCGACCAGGCCTGCGCCGCGGCGCCACGCGCCAGGAACGGCAGGGCAGCGGTTCCGAGCATCAGTCCGCGGCGTGTGGTGGAGCCTGTCATGAGCTGCCTTCCTCCCTGCCGATCCGTTCCGCACCGGCGTCTGTTGAGATTTTCCGCATTCTGGGATTAGTTAGCACGGACGGTCAAGGCCGGGCTGGCTCGCCCGGCGGGGAGGATGGCGTGACAGGCAGAGCGGATCCGGCGCGCGAGGTGCACGTCTATGCCGGGACGGCGGGGCATTCGGCCTGGTTCAGCGACGATCTCGGGGAGAGCTGGGTGCATCCGAACAGCCATTCCGGCATGTATCTCGAGGCCCGTGTCTGGTCGCTGGCGAGCCATCCGGCGACGCCGGAGCGCCTCTTCGCCGGCACGGACATGGGTGCCTTCCGCTGGGATGAGCCCAGCGCGCGCTGGGTGCATCTGCCCTCGCCGATGCAGGATGTCTGGGCGGTCGCGGTGGATCCGGCAGATCCGGACCGTCTGCTCGCCGGCACGCGGCCCGCGGGCTTCTGGCTCTCGCGTGATGCCGGCGCGACGTGGGAGGCGGTGGCCGCGCCGGGGATCAGCCAGTTCTCCGAGGTGAACATGGGCCCGACGCGGGTGACGCAGATCCTGTTCGACCCGGTGGACGGCAACACCGTCTGGGCCGGCGTCGAGATCGGCAGCGTCTATCGCAGCCGTGATCGCGGCCTGACCTGGGAGCGCAAGGACAACGGCCTGGTCTCCGGCGACGTGCACGGGCTCGCGGTGGTGAAGCTTCCGGGCGGCGGCAAGGCGGTGCTGGCTACCACCAATCGCGGCCTGCACCGCAGCGAGGATGACGGCGAGACCTGGCAGTTGCAGGAGCTGCCCTCGCCCTGGCCGTATACGCGCGCCGTGGTGCCGCGCGCCGACGGTTCGGGCGTCGTGTTCCTCGCCAACGGCAACGGCCCGCCCGGCAATGACGGCTTCCTGCTGCGCTCGCGCGACCATGGCCGCAGCTGGGAAGACGCCAAGCTGCCGGGCCCGCTGGAGAGCAGCGTCTGGTGCATCGCGACCGATGCCTCGGACCCGATGCTGGTCTTCGTCTGCACCAATCTCGGCGAGATGTTCCGCAGCACCGATGGCGGCGAGAGTTGGAAACGCCTGCCGCATGTCTTCGGCGAGCTGCGCGCGCTGCACTGGCGCGCCCTGCCCGCGGGCACCCGGCGCGCCGCACATTCCATCACCAGACCCACGCTGAAGGCAGCCCAGACGGGCTGGATCGCCGCATGAGCGCCGACCGCTTCCCTGCCATTCCGCCCGAGGCGATGACCGAGGCGCAGCGCACCCTGGTCGCCGAGATTGCCGGTGGCCCGCGTGGCGGCGTGCGCGGCCCCTTCCTCGCGCTGCTGCACAACCCGCCGCTCGCGCAGCGCATCCAGGCGCTCGGCGAGCATCTGCGCTTCGGCACCGGCCTGCCCGGGCAGCTCGTGGAGCTGGTGGTGCTGGTCACCGCAAGGCGCTGGACCTGCCAGTTCGAATGGGTCGCGCATGCGCGCATCGCGCGGAAGGAGGGCCTGTCGGAGCACATCATCGCCGCCATCGCCGAGGGCCGCCGGCCCGATCCGATGAGCGCGGAGGAGGCGCTGGCCTTCGACATCGCGATGGCCGCGCACGCGACAGGCGAGCTGCCGGACGCGCTCTTCGCGGCCGCCGAGGCGCGATTCGGCAAGGCCGGCATCCTCGATCTGCTTGCGCTCTGCGGCTACTACGCCATGCTGGCGATGGTGCTGAACACCGCACGGCCGGCGCTGCCCGATGGCACCGCGCCGCCGCTCGCGCCGCTGAAGGGAGACCGCCCATGACCGCGCCGCTCGCGATCGGCCTGATGGTACCGGCGAACAACACGACGATGGAGGGCGAGCTCGCCGCGTGGCTGCCGCCCGGCTCGCAGGTGCGGCGCGTCGGCATCCCGCGCGGCAAGGCGCTGCTGACGAAGGAGACGATGCCGGCCTATCGCGACGAAGCGATCGCGCTGGCGCGGCAGGAATTCGCCGGAGCGAAGCTGGACGCGATCGCCTATGGCTGCACCGCGGCCGGCTTCATCTCCGGCCCGCGCGGCGATGCCGAGCTGGCGGCGAAGCTGTCGGACGCCACCGGCCTGCCGGTGGTCACCACCGCGCGCGCGATGGTGAAGGCGCTGCAGCATGATGGCGCGAAGCGCATCGCGGTGGTGACCCCCTACCAGGACGCCGTGAACGCGCAGCTCGAAGCCTTCCTCGCCGATGGCGGGATTTTCGTGCTGCGGATGGCGAGCTTCCGCGCGCCGGATGTCGAGGCGCTCTGCCGCATCACCTCGGCGGAGGTGCTGGAGCTGGCACGTCGGACCATGGGCCCGGATGCCGATGCGCTGTTCATCGGCTGCTCGCAGCTGCCGACGCATGCAATCCTGGGCGGGCTGGCGGCGGAGTTCGGTCGGCCGGCCTGGTCCTCGATCAGCGCGACGGCCTGGGACCTGATGCGGCTTCCCGTGCCGGCGTGAGGCTCATCGCAGCGGGGAGTGGGGGGCGGCCAGCACCAGGCTGCTCTCCACCTCCTCGATGCGGGCAGCCTCGCGCGCCAGCACGCCGTCCGCGCCGTGCAGCGACCGCGCAAAGCGGGCGCGCGCGTCCGGATGCCCGAGCAGCTGCACCACCTCGTTGATCGGCCCGGCGCTGGTCGTCCAGATGCCGAGCGTGCCGGGATCGGGCGAGGTTGCAATCGCCCGGGCAAGCGCGCCCGCCTCGCCGGCGCGGCTGCGCAGCAGGCGGAATTCGTAGAGGCCGACCGGAGCTGGCGGCGCCGCCAGCGGCAGGACAGGGTCGAGAAAGCGCACCATCTGGCGCAGCATTAGGGGCCGCACCTCGGCGAGGTAGCGTTCGCGCCACGCCGGCAACGCTTCCAGCTCGCTGCGCAGGCGTCGGCGCGTCTCCAGATCGTCGTGGCGCCAGAGGTTGAACACGCTGTTGGTGGCGCCGACCTCGCCGGCCCAGAAGCCCAGCAGCACGCCGAAGCGGTCCCCGCGCACGGGCACGGCGACCTTCTCCGCCAGCTCCATGTAGCGCGCCATGGCGCCTGGCCGGAGCGTGTAGATGCGCAGCTCGTCCACCATGGCGCCTCTCCAGCCTTGAAAGGATGCCGCATGGTGGGACATCCTTCACGCCACGGCAACCGCCACGCCGCCGTTGGCCGTGCGGGCCGGGGGGAGGAAGACGATGCGAAGGCTGCTTCTCGCGGCGCTGGGCGCCGCCCTTCTGGTCGGCGTGTCGCCGGCCCATGCCTTTCCGGACCGGCCGATCCGGCTGGTCGTGCCCTATGGGCCGGGCGGCATCACCGACATCACCGCCCGCATCATCGCGCCGCGCCTCGGCGAGGAGCTCGGCCAGCAGGTGGTGGTGGACAACCGCCCTGGCGGCGCGGCGATGATCGGCTTCGGGATGACCGCGCGCGCCCCGGCGGATGGGCACACCATCGTGCTTGCCACCACCGCGCTCGCCGCGAATCCCGTGCTGTTCCGCAACATCCTCTATGATGCGCGCACGGATTTCACGCCGATCGGCCTGGTCGGGCTGGTGCCGATGCTGCTGGTGGTGCCGCCCACGTCGCAAGCGACGACGATCGCCGAGCTCGTCGCTCTCGCAAAGTCCCGCGCCGGGCAGATGACCTATGGGTCCGCTGGCAACGGCAGCGGCAACCATCTGACGACGGAGATGTTCAGCCATGCGGCCGGCATCCGCGCGCTGCACGTGCCCTATCGCGGCGGCGGCCAGGTGATGACCGACCTCGTCGCCGGCCGGGTGGACTTCGTCTTCGCCGTGCTGCCCACCGCGCGGAACTTCGTCGGCGGCGGCCAGCTCCGCGCCTTGGCCACCACCGGTCGCGAGCGCAGCGCCGCGCTGCCGGATGTGCCGACCGTGGCCGAGACGATGGTTCCCGGCTTCGCGCTCTACGAATGGCTGGGCCTGCTCGGCCCCGCCGGCCTGCCGCCGCAGGTGCTCGCGCGTCTCAACGAAGCGACCAACGCCGCGCTGCGGCACCCCGAGACGGCGGCGCGGCTGCGCGAGATCGGCGTGGAGGCGCAGGGCGGCACGCCGGAAGCACTCGGCGCGCACCTGGATGGCGAGCTGAACCGCTGGGCGGAACTCGCGCGGCATGTGCGCTTCGAGGTGGCCGACTGATGCCCGCCACCGAGGCGCTGCTGCGCAACCAGGCCGAGGTTCCCTGGATCGAGGGCGCCGGCCATCACGGAGGGGCGTTGTCCAAGGTGCTGGTCGCCGCGGGCGCCGAGGGCTCGCGGCTGGTGGACTACCGCATCTCCTCCTACGCCCCCGCGGCGCATGTCGCGCGGCACCTGCACACGGACAAGGAGCAGATCTACCACCTCCTCGAAGGCGAGGGCCTGCTGGAGCTGGGCGATGTGGCACGCGTGGTGCGGGCGGGCGATGTCGCCTACATCCCGCCGCATGTGCCGCATGCCCTGCAGAACACCGGGCTCGGCCGGCTGGTCTTCGTGGTGGTGACGATCCCGGTATAGGCCGAAGCTACCGCACCGCGCGGGCCGGGCGCGCGGCGCGGGGCTGTTCCTCGGCGATGCGCGTGCAGGCCTCGCGCGCCGCCGCCATCACACGCTCGGCCAGCCTGGCGCGTGCGCCAGGTGGCACGCGGGCAGCCTCGGCTGCGATGCCGATGCTGCCCAGAACGCCGCCCTCTGCGTTGAACAACGGCGCGGCGATGCCGAGCACGCCCGGCTGGAACTCGCCGATCGTGACGCAATGCCCGGCCTCGCGGATGCCGCGCAGTGCGGCGCGGAACGCATCCCAGTCGGCGCCGAGGCCGGCGGCGGCGATGGTGGTGCGGTGGCGCGCGAACAGCGCGCGCAGCCGGTGCGGCGGCAGATGCGCGAGGATCACCTTCGAGGCCGCGCCGGCGAAGAGCGGCCGCCGCTGGCCGCGGCTGAACAGGCCCGCCGGCGCGCCGCTGGCCGGCACGTCGTCCACGCACATCACCGTGCCGCTGAACAGCAGGCAGAGCAGGCCGGTGAAGCCGGTCTCCTCCGCCAGGCGGCGCATCGGCGGCCCGCCGCCGGTCGTCACCGGGTCGCAGAGGCGCATGGTGCGGTCGAGTTCGATGATGCGCGGCCCGAGCATCCAGGCACCGCCTGCCACCGGCGTCAGCAGCCCGGCCGCCTGCAGCGCCTTGATGTAGCGGTAGCACGTGGACCGGGAGGCGCCGGAGAAGCGGATCAGGTCCTCGGTGGACCAGGCCGGGGCGGAGGCGGTGAAGACCTCCAGCAGCCCGAGCATGCGCTCGAGGCTACTCGCGCCGCGCAACGGTTCGGTAGAAAATCCCGTCATGCTGGACAAACCGACGCCACGACCCTAGCGTCGGGTCGGTCAAGGTTCGGCGCCCGCGCAGGCGCCGGCGTGGAGGAGGAAGCGGCCATAGCAGCCGAGGATATAGCCGCGAATCCGTGGCCGCGCAGGGCGTTCCTGTGCCGTGCCTGCGCGGGCGGGTGAGATGGCGCGGGGCCGGCTGACGCTGCTCTCCGCGGCGGAGGAGCGCTATTGCGCGCCGCTGCTGGAGGCCTTCCGGGCGATGCATCCCGAGATCGAGCTGGATTTCGTCTTCGGCATCAGCACCGCGCTGCACCAGCGCTACCTGGCCGAGCACGCGGCCGGCGGGCCCACCGCGGACCTGATCTGGAGCAGCGCCATGGACCTGCAGATGGCCCTGGTGCTGGAGGGCCACGCTCGGCCGCACGGCATTACGCATGCGCTGCCACCCACCGCCGCCTATCGCGACCTTGCCCTGGCGACGACGAGCGAGCCGCTGGCGACGCTGATCCGCGCCCCCGAGGCGCCCGCCGGCACCCCCGCCGAACTCGCCGCGCTGCTGTCCGGGCAGGCCGCGCGCGTCCATGGCCGCATCGTGGTGCCGGACATCGAGGCGAACGGGCTCGGCTTCCTCGCCATGCTGCGCTGGAGCCTGGAGGAGCCGGACTTCGACGCCTTCCTCGAGGCGCTCTCCGGCTGCTCGCCGCGCTCCGCCGGGTCGGCCGTGGCGCTGGTGAAGGCGATGGAAGGGGGCGCGGATCTCGCGCTGCATGTGCTCGGTGCCTATGCCGGCCGCGCCATCGCTGCCGATCCGACGCTGCGCATCGCGCCCTCCGCGGCGCCGGCGCCCGCCGTCGCGCGCATCGCCTTCATCCCGCGCCGCGCCGCCAATCCGGAAGCGGCTGCCGCCTTCCTCGCCTTCCTGGTCTCGCCCACGGGCCAGGCGGCGCTCGGGACGGCCGGGCTGTTCCCCATCACCGCGCCCTCCGCGCAGCCACTCTCGCCGATTCCGATCGATACCGGCTTCGAGCGCCTGCTGGACGAGGCCGCGCGCGAGGCGCTGCTGGCGCGCTGGCGCCGGGCGGTCGGCCGAACCACGACGACCACGGGAGGAGGAACCGCACCATGAACCGCCGTACCCTGCTCGGTGCCCTTGCACTGGCGCCGCTCTCGAGGCCCGCCCTGGCACAATCCTGGCCGCCGCGGCCGGTGCGCATCGTCGTGCCCTTCGCGCCCGGCTCCTTCACCGACGTCTCGGCCCGGCTGCTCGCCAATGAGCTCACGGGGCAGCTCGGGCAGCAGACGATCGTCGAGAACCGGACCGGCGCCGGCGGCACCGTCGGCGCCACCGCGGTGGTGCGGGCCGAGCCGGACGGCACGACGCTGCTGCTCACCGACAATTCGCTGGCAATCTCGCCGGGCCTCTACCGCAACCTGCCCTACGATCCGCTGAAGGACCTGGCGCAGATCAGCCGCATCGCGAACTCGCCCTCCATCCTGCTGCTGCGCCCCGGGCTCGGCCCGAAGACGGTGGCGGAGCTGGTGGCATATGCGAAGAGCCGGCCGGGAGAGGTCACCTTCGGCTCCGGCGGGCAGGGATCCTCCGCGCATCTGGCAATGGAGCTGCTGCTGAACGTCGCCGATATCCGCGCGCTGCATGTGCCGTTCCGCGGCGTCGCCGCGGCGATCGCCGATGTCATCGCCGGCCGAGTGGACATGGCGATCGCGAGCCTCGCCTCCGGCGTGCGCCATGTCACCGCCGGCACGCTGCTCGGCCTCGGCGTCACCGGGGAGCAGCGCAGCCCGCTGCTGCCGGAGGTGCCGACCTTCATCGAGGCCGGGCTGCCGCGCTACGACATGTCCTACTGGTGGGGCATCGCCGCGCCGGCGGCCACGCCGCCGGACATCATCGCGCGCCTCAATCGCGAGATCGTCCAGGCCTGCGCCCAGCCGGGCCTGCGCGAGGCCTTCGAGAAGCAGGCCGCCACCGCCGTGACCTCGACGCCCGAGGAGATGGCGCGCTTCGTCGAGCGCGAGATCGGCGTCTGGCGCGAGGTCATCGCGCGCGCCGGCGTCCGGATCGAATAGGAGAGATCCACCTTGCACCATACCGAGGAGCCGCCGCCGGCGTTCCGCGCCCCGCCGCTTTCCTGCGACGCACATTTCCACGTCTTCGGCCCGGCGGAGCGCTATCCCTACGCCGCCGCCGAGCCGCTGCGCTACGCGCCGCCGGTGGCGCCGCTCGACGACTACATGGCGCTCGCGGCGCATCTCGGGATCGAGCGCTTCGTCTTCGTTCAGCCCAGTGCCTATGGCCGCGACAACGCCTGCATGCTCGATGCGATGCGCGTGGTCGGCACGGCGCGCTGCCGCGGCATCGTGGATGTGGACGAGGACGCGCCCGATGCGCTGCTGGCGGACATGCATGCCCTCGGCGTGCGGGGCGTGCGCATCAATGTCTCACCGGTGAAGCCGCCGGCGCCGGGCTTCTCGGAGACGATGCTGCCGCGCATCCGGCGGATGGATGCGCGCTGTGCGGAGCTCGGCTGGCATCTCGATTTCCTCACGCCCGGATGGCTGACGGAGGAGCTGCTACCTGTCTTCGGCAGCCTCCGCTGCCAGTTCAGCCTAGCGCATATGGGCATGTTCAAGGCGGCCGAGGGGCCGGCGCAGCGCGGTTTCGTGAAGCTGCTGGACCTGCTGCGCCACGGCGATGGCCGTGCCTGGGTGAAGTTCACCGGCACATACCGGATGGCGACCGCGCCCGACTTCGCCGACGCCGCGCCGATGGCGCGCGCGCTTCTCGAGGCCGCGCCGGACCGCATCATCTGGGGCAGCGACTACCCGCACCTCTCCTTCGCGGACAAGGTCGGTTCCGTGCAGCTGTTCAACCTGCTCGCCGACTGGGCGCCGGAGGCGGCGGCCCGCCGGCGCATCCTGGTGGACAACCCGGCGGCGCTGTTCGAGTTCTGAAGCTTCCGGCCGTCCTGGACTGTGAGCGAAGATCACTGCCTGCGCGGCGTCGGCGAGGACGGCCTGCTGGGCCGGTCTGCAAGTTGACGCGCCGATGCAGATGGCGGTGCAAGCGGCTTCCGCGGCAACAGGCGCACCGGCGACTCGATCAGCGTGGAGGCCGCCTTGGGCTCCGCCGCGCACCGAGGTCCGCCCGTCCGATCCGCCGCCGCGCCATCGCTCGTCTCCCACTGACGCCAGCCAGGGAATCAGAGCGCACCGCGTCGCATCAAGCGGCCCCTGCCCCGCCCCGGCCACGGCCGGCACCGGCGAGAGGCGGCGCGCCGGCCGCCCTCATCGCGCCCGCAGCCGCGCGCCGACGACACCGGCGGCGGCCCGACTGATGCGCCGCCGGATTCGCCGGCGGGCCATCCCCGATCCTCGCCGCCCGGCCCGGTGCCGGTCACACCGCCGCACGGCCGCAGACCCCCGGCGCCCCCCGCTATCCGCTGCGCGCGATCGAACTCGACCTGGCCGACACCGTGCTGATGCGCGCCCGCGTCGGGCCGGATGGCGGCACGCAGGAGATCCCGCTCGACGTCGTCACCTGATGCCGTGCCGCTGGTCGGGGCACGACCCGGCCCGCATTGCGGCAGGCCCGCGGCGGCTGGTAACTGGCCCCGACGCGTGCAGGGGGCGCGCCGGTGGGGAAAGCGGCAGGCATGCAGCGCGAAGCGCGAAGCCGGGATGAGCGCCACAAGCCAAGGCGGCTGCGTGCCCTGATCCGGTTCGTGCTTCTCGGCATGCTCCTCGCCCCGCCGGCGGCCATCCTGCTGTTCCGCATCCTGCCGCCGCCGGTGACGCCGCTGATGCTCATCCGCCTCGCGCAGGGGCACGAGCTGCGGAAGGACTGGGTGGCCTATGCGGATATCGCGCCGGCGCTGGCCCACTCCGTGATCGCCGCCGAGGACAACCTCTTCTGCGAGCAGACCCTCGGCTTCGATTTCGCAGCGCTGCGCGACCAGCTGGACGCATGGTGGCATGGCGAGCGGCCACGCGGCGCGAGCACGATCACGATGCAGACCGCGAAGAACCTGCTGCTCTGGCCGGGTCGCGACCCCGTCCGCAAGCTGCTGGAAGCCTGGCTGACGCCGCAGATCGCCCTGCTCTGGCCGAAGCAGCGCATCCTCGAGGTCTATCTGAACATCGTCGAGTTCGGCCCGGGGATCTACGGCGCCGAAGCGGCGGCGCGGGCCTTCTTCGGCAAGCCGGCATCCCGCCTGTCCGGGCGCGAGGCGGCGCTTCTGGCGGCCGTCCTGCCCAACCCGCTGGCGCGCTCCGCCGCCGCACCCGGGCCGCTGCTGCGCCAGCGGGCCGCGACCATCGAGCGTCGGGTCACCCAGATCCGGCCGCTGCTGGCCTGCGCGCAGCGCCCGACCGCGTGATCGGCGGAGGATCGCCGGAGCGCGGAGGCGCCGCGCGCGTTGCCATGCGTGCCGCCGACGCATAGGACGGGCCTCCCGAGAGGAAGGACGAATGGACAAGGACGCGCTGACCAGCTGGGCGCTGGCCAATGGTTGGCAGATGCTCGCCGGTCACCCGAGCCTGACGAAACCGTCCTCGCCGCGCGAGGCCATCGTGCGGATGGTCTTCAAGGCGACGGTCGTCAGCCTCGAAGTGAAGAAGCCGGCCGGGAAATGGGAGAAGGTCGCGGGCGCGACCTATGCCAAGGTCGAGCCCGACCCCGAGACAGGGCTGCCGCGCGGCCTCGGCCTCGACACCATTCCGGGCTTCACCATGCTGATGCGCGACAACAAGGACCGCATGGTCTTCGCCGGCATGACCGGGACGCCCAGCACCTGACGCAACATCCCGCCCGGCGGAGTCACCGGACGGGATCCACACTCCCGGCGCGCAGTCAGCTCAGCCCTTCGCAGCCTTGCGCTTGGCCTTCTTGAGCCCGGAGAAGGCGGCTTCCTTCAGCGCCGGGCTCGCCTTGAAGCGCACCGTCGCGCCGGCCTTCACGGCGACCTTCTCGCCCGTCTTCGGGTTCAGCGCCGTCCGCTTTGCCTTCTCGCGGACCACGAAGGCGCCGAAATCGGGGATGGTGAAGCGCCCGGTCTCGACGATCTGCCCCTTGATGGCGGCGATGATGTCCGCGGCCAGCCGGCCGGCGGCCGCCGCCGGCATGTCGGCGGACTGCGCGATGACGTCGGTCAGGAATTTCTTTGACATGGACAGGCTCCTTGCGGGACTCGCCCCTTAGCCGAGACGAACGGCGCTGTCATGACCATCACGCGCGGAGAACGCAATCAGGCGCGAATCCCGGCCAGCGCAAGCTGGGCGGCGTCGCGGGTGGCGACCAGCGCCGCCAGGGTGGCTTGCGCCTGCTTCACCGCGGCCGGCTCGCTGGTATCGATGTCCGCCAGCTGCTCCTCGGCATCGCCGACTCCGGCGGCGATCTGCTCGCGCAGCTCGTCCAGCCACTCCCGGGCTGCGGACGGATCGGCATCCGGCGCGCGCAGCCATTCCGCGACGATGACCTCCACCTCGCGCGCGATGCGCGGCGGCGGCACCCCCTTGGCGGCAAGCGCCATCAGGCGCACGCTCGCCGCTTCGACAGGACGCATGCGCCGCGACTTTCCCGCAGCCATGGCTGGTCTCCTTCTGATGTCCAGGTCTCATAGCGCGTTCTTGTCTTGTTCTCAACAGGCCGCTATGGTGGGACACGTCCCATGACGCCGCGTCGCCGCCAGACCCGGGTTGCCCGGACTGTGTCCGGGCAACCCGGGTCAGCCCTTTTGAGCCGGCGATTCACGGCCTGGCGTGCCCGCCTGCGGCGTTCACACCCAGGCCGATCGCGGGCTATGCTCGGTGCGGCGTGCGGGGAGTCGCGCATCACAACGAAGGTCGCCGATCCTTCCATGGCGCCGCGCGCTCATACGCGGCGGCAGCGCGGTAGAGCGTGGCCTCGTCGAAGAATCGGCCAGCCAGCTGCAAGGCGAGCGGCAGCCCCTCGGCCTTCGACAGTCCGCACATCACGGTCAGCGCCGGGTGCCCCGTCACGTTGAAGGGGGTGCGCGCCTGGCGCGGATAGGTGAGCTCGATGGCCTCGGGATCGTCGATGCGGCAGGCCGGATCCATGCTGCTCGCGGTCAGCAGCAGATCCACGCCGGTGAAGGCGTCCTCCACTGCAGCGATCAACTCGCGCCGGCGGCGCTGCGCCTGCACATATTCCTCGGCGCGCAGGAACAGCCCCGGCAGCAGGCGCTTGCGGGTGAGATCGGAGTAGCCGTCCGGCCGCTCGCGCAGCCAGCGCCCATGGATGGAAGCGGCCTCGGCGAGCGAGATGACACGGTTGACGGCCCCGAACTCGCCGAGCGGCGGCAGCGACACCGTCTTCACCACCGCGCCCTCTCTCGCCAGCAGCTTCGCGGCGGCGTCGAGCGAGGCGGCGATTTCGGATGTGGCGGGATCGTCCGTTTCGTGGAAATGCCTGACATAGCCGATCTTCAGGCCCTTCAGCCCCTTGCGCAGATGGCGCGCGTAGTTCTCCGGCCGGCGCAACGCGCTGCCGGGATCGGCCGGGTCATGGCCGGCCATCGCATTCAGCAACAGCGCATTGGAGGCCACGTCTCGCGTCATCGGGCCGACATGGTCCAGCGTATAGGCCAGCGGGAACACCCCGCGGCGCGACACCAGGCCGTAGGTCGGCTTCAGCCCGACGATGCCGCACTGGCTGGCGGGATTGCGCACCGATCCGCCGGTGTCCGAGCCGAGTGCCGCAGGCAAGATGCCCGCCGCCACGCTCGACCCGGAGCCGGAGGACGAACCACCGGGGTGGTGCGCCGTGTTCCAGGGATTGCGCGCGGGCGGAAAGGGCAGGTCGAAGGCCGGGCCGCCGATGGCGAACTCATGCGTCGCCAGCTTCGCCGGGAACACCGCGCCGGCGGCGCGCAGCCTTGCCACCACCGCGGCGTCCTGCGTCTTGCCGTTCTCGAGCAGCAGCCGCGAATGGCAGGTCGTCCGGTGCCCCGCCAGGTCGATGATGTCCTTCAGGCCGACCGGCAGCCCATCGAGTGGCGAACGCGGCCCGCTGCGGGCGATGCGTCGCGCCGCCTTCGCCGCCTGCTGCCGCGCCTCGTCCCAGAGCGGGAGAATCGCGGTGTTGAGCCGAGGCTCGAGCAGGTCGAATCGGGCCCGCAGTGCGTCGAGCAGTTCGACCGGCGAGAGGCGCCGGCGGGCGATCGCGGCCGAAGCCTCGGCCAGCGTCAACTCATGCGGGGCCGCCGTCATGCCCGCGTTCCGCCCGGCGCGGGCACCGCAAAGGCAGGCACCGGCTCGGTGCGTTCATCCGCGGGATGGCGGAACCCCTCGGCCATCCGGCGCGCGGTTGTGATCGCCTGGGCGATCTCGGCTTCGCGCTCGTGCCAGGGCGCGCCGAGCCCGGCAGCCTGGGCGAGGATCTGGTGTTCCGTCATGCAACAGCTTCCGCCTTCCACGAGGAACGACAGACAACCGCAGGATCGCCGGCAAGGCTAGCCCGCGATCGCCGCGAGTGTGCATGTCGCATACGGGCACGCCAGGGCGTGAATCACCGGCTCGGAAGGGCTGGACCCGGGTTGCCTGGACACGATCCGCGCAACTCCGCTCCAGTGCGCGGCGGTGCGGCGATGCTGGCGCGCCGGCGTATGCACGCTATCGTCAGCGAGTGAAGCGCCGCGACATGCCGGCGCGGAGCGGTGGAGCGATACGCATGGCCGAATCCTGTCACACCGACCATTCCGGCACCGCGGGCCGCGCGGAGTTGGGGCTGCCCGCCGAGGTGGTCGCGGGCACGCCGGTGGCGCTGCGCGTGGTGATCCGGCCCGGCCGCCCCTGCCCCGCAGGCGCGCGCTTCGCGCTGGTGCGGCACTGGCCGGCCGACTGGGCCGTGCCGCAGGCCGAGGATCCCGGCGCGCCCGATCATCTGCGCGTGGTTGCCGAGCCATCCGGCCTGGTGCTGCCCTGGGAGCGGCAGCGCCGGCAGGACTGGCACCCCTTCGACCACGCGATCGTCGCCACGCTGCCGCACGCGATCGGCGCCGCGGAAGAGATCATCTTCGCCAGCCCCGGGCTTGGCGCGCAGACCTTCATCGAGGAGCGCTGCCCCCTCTCCGTGCGCCTCGACGCCACCGGCACCGGAGCGTGGGTGGAGATCGCGCGACACCATCTGCGCGTGGTCGGCGGCGCGCCGCATCGCCTGATCGCCACGGCACCGAGCGACGCCGCCATCGGCGAGACGGTCGAGGTGCATCTCCGCGTCGAGGATGTCTGGGGCAATCCCGCGCGCTTTCCTCCGATGCCGGTCGAGGTCGCCGGCGCCACCGGCACCCTGCGCGCCGAGGACGGCGCGGTGCTGCGCCTGCCCGTCACCCTTGCCGCAGCCGGCGTGCATCGGCTGGCCGCGCGCAGCGCGACGGGCCTGGCGGCCACCAGCAATCCGATCCGCGTATGGGCTGACGCACCGCCGCGCCGCCGGCATTGGGGCGACATCCACGCGCAATCCTCGATTGGCTGCGGAGCCCGCTCGGTGGAGGCGTATTTCCGCCACGCGCGCGACTTCGCCGCCACCGATTTCGGCAGCCACCAGGCGAACTGCTTCATGGTGACCGGCCCGGAGTGGGAGGAGACGCAGCAGGTCACGCAGGCACTGCACGAGCCCGGCCGCTTCGTCACGCTGCTCGGCGTGGAATGGTCCGGCGTGCCGAGTGTCGGCGGTGATCACAACGTCTATTTCCCCGGCGACCGGGCGGAGCTGCGCCGCTGCAGCCACAAGCTGGTGCCGGACAAGTCCGACCTCGCCACCGACCTGCCGCATGTGACGGACCTGCACGCGCATTATCGCGGCAAGGACGTGCTGATGGCGGTGCATGTCGGTGGCCGCACCAGCAACCTCACCTGGCACGAGCCCAGCCTGGAGCGGCTGGTCGAGGTGCATTCCACCCACGCCACCTCCGACTGGATCCTCATCGAGGCGCTGCAGCGCGGCTGGCGCTTCGGCGTGACCGGCGGCAGCGATGGCGTCGACGGGCGTCTCGGCGCCAGCCATCCGGGCCGGCAATCCGTGCGCATCCTGCGCGGCGGGCTGACCGCGGTGGACCTGCCGGCACTGACGCGACCGGCGCTGTGGGAGGCGCTGCGCGCCGGTCGCACCTATGGCACCAACGGGCCGCGTATCCTGCTCGACGTGACGCCGCAGGGCGATGGCGCCTTCCACATCGCCGTGGAAGGCACCGCGCCGCTCGCTGCCGTCACACTGTTCCGCGGCGCGGAGGCGGTGGCGCGCGCGCCGCTGAAGCCCGGGGACCCTGCGCCCTCCGGCTGGCTGCGGCTGCGCTGGTGGGGCGCGTCCGGCCGCGGCAATTTCTCGCAGACGCGGATGGTGTGGGACGGGTCCGTCGAGATCGAGGGCAGCACCTTCGAGGATGCCGCCGCCTGGCGCTTCGACACGCCGGCCGAGGGGCTGGTCTCGCGCGATGCGCAGCGCGTGGCCTGGCGCTCCGCCACGGCGGGAAGCTGGGATGGCGTGCTGCTGCGGCCCGGTACGCTGGAAGGCGGGACGCTGAGCTTCCGCAGCCGTGCGATGGAGGCGGCGATCGCGCTGGATGCGCTCGCGACGGGCCCGGTGGAGGTCACCGCCCCCGGCGTCGCGCCCGGACTGCCGGAGCGGCGACTGGTGCTGGAGGCGCTGCCGGTTCGTGCGGCGCCGCCCGGCTGGTCCGGCGCGCTGGCCGATCCCACGCCCGGGGGCGCGCATTGGGTGAAGGTCGAGCAGGAGGACGGCGGGATCGCCTGGTCCTCCCCGATTTGGCGGGAATAGGGCGCCCTACCCCGCCATGCGGATGCCGGTGGCGCGCAGCACCTCCTCGTAGCGGCGGCGCTCGCCTTGGATGAAGGCGATGTGCTCCTCGATGGTGCTGCCGCGCGTCTCGGCGCCGTTGAGGTTGAAGACGCGCTTCACCTCCGGGTCGGCGACGGCCTGGTTGGCGGCGCGGTTCAGCGTCTCGAGCATCGGGCGCGGCGTGCCCTTCGGCGCGACGAGGCCGACCGCGTTCGACATGTCGAAGCCCGGAATGCCGGCCTCGTCCAGCGTCGGCACGTCCGGCAGCGAGGACGAGCGCCGCGGGGTCGAGACGGCGAGGATGCGCAGCCGACCTTCCCGCGCCTGCGCCAGCACCGGCGGCAGGCCGGAAACCACCGCCTCCGTCGTGCCGGCCGCCGCATCCGCCACCGCCGGTGCCGCGCCGCGATAGGAGACGTGCGCGATGTCGATCCCGGCACGCAGCGAGAGCATCGCGGCGGTGAGGTGCATGATGCCGCCAGTTCCGGAATTCGCCACGTTGATCTGGCCCGGCCGCGCCTTGGCCAGCGCGATGAACTCCTGGATCGTGTTCGCCGGCACGGAGGGATGCACCGCAATCACCACCGGCGTGATGCCGAGCATCCCGATCAGGTCGAAATCGCGCTCCGGGTTGTAGGGCAGGTTCACATCGAGCAGCGGCTTCAGCGCCAGCTCGCCGCCCGTGGCCAGCATGATGGTGTAGCCGTCGGGCCGTGCCTGCGCGACCTGCACCGCGCCGAGCGTGCCATTGGCGCCGCCCCGGTTCTCGATGACGAATTGCTGGCGGAGGATCTCCGACATCTTGTTCGCCGAGGCACGGGCCATGAGGTCGGAGCCGCCGCCGGGCGCAAAGGGCACCACGAGGCGGATCGGGCGCGAGGGATAGGCCCCCTGCCCCGCCGCGAGGCGCGGCAGCAGCAGGGCGGGGGCGGCGAGCAGCAGGCGGCGGCGCATGGCGCGTGTTCTCCGGGTGGAGGGAGGGTCAGGCCGCGGAGGCGGAGGGCGGCAGTGTATAGGCCGCGCGCTCGCGCTTGCGGATGGCTTCCTCGCCGCCGTGAGCGGCGATGGCGGCGGCCTGGTCGGCCTTGGCGAGGCGGTCCACCGCCTCAGGGTCGAGGATGGCGTGCAGCCGCGCTTCGAGCTCGGCGCGCACATCCGCATGCGCGGGGTCGGTGCCGAGGTCGTTCAGCTCCTCCGGATCGGCCTCCAGGTCGAAGAGCTGCGGCGGGAAGGCGATGTGGTGGACGTATTTCCAGCGCAGCGTACGCAGCATGTACTGCCCGTCCGGCCCGAAGGAGTGGAACTGCGACAGCGCAACCCGGTCCACCGGCGGCCGGTTCGCGAGACCGAGCAGCGAGGCGCCCTCCAGCCCCAGCTCGCCGATCGCGTCGCCGGCGCCGACCGCGTCCAGGATCGTCGCCGAGAGGTCGCAGAGATCCACCGGCGTCGGGCAGCTTGCGCCCTGCGGCACGTCGGGGCCGGCGAGCAGCAGCGGCACGCCGGCGCTCTCCTCGTACATCGTCGCCTTGCCCCAGAGCGCGCGCGTGCCGAGGTTGTCGCCGTGGTCGGAGGTGTAGGCGATGCGCGTATCCTCCGCGAGGCCGGCATCCTCCAACGCGCGGAGGATCTTGCCGATGTTCTCGTCGAGGAAGGAGACCAGTCCGAAATAGCCCGCCAGCGCGCGCTGCACGTCGCCCTCGCCCTGCATGAAGCGGGCATGGGCGGAGCGGTGGCCGTAGATCCGGGTATAGGGGTGGTCCGGCCGGTCCTCGATGCGCGGCAGCTTCGGCGTCGGCAGCTGTTGGCGGGCGTAGCGGTAGTAGTGCTCGGGCGGTGCCGTCAGCGGGAAATGCGGCGCGACGAGGGAGACGAACAGCACCCAGGGCTTGTCGTGCTTGCGGGTGCCCTGCTCGTGCAGCCAGGTCTGCGCCGCGGCGGTCACCTGGCGGTCGTAGAGCGTGTAGCTGCTCTCGCCGGGTCCTGCTTCGGCGATCAGCTTGCGGGCACCGCCCTCACGCACATCCTCGGGGTCGCGGATCAGCAGCGTGACGTCGCCGGTGCCGCCCGTCACGTGCATCGGCAGGATGGCCTCGGTGAAGCCGTAATCCTGGCCCTTCAGACCCTGGAAGTGCAGCTTGCCGATCGAGGTGACCGTGTGGCCGCGCGCCCGCAGCGCATGGTGCCAGGACGGGATGCTGCCGTCATAGGAGATGGCGTTGTCCCAGCAACGGGTGCGATGGGGATGCAGGCCGGTGGCGAAGGCAGCGCGCGCCGGCACACAGATCGGCGCCGGCGTGTAGGCGGCGGTGAAGCGGGTGCCGCGCGCCGCCAGCGCATCCATCGCCGGCGTCGCGATAACCGGATGCCCGGCATGCCCCATCACCTTGGGGTTGTGCTCGTCGGACATGATGACGAGCAGGTTCTTCGGCTTGGTGGCCATGGTCAGCTTGGGTCCTTCCCCTGTGGGCAAGCGTGCCGCGCCTGCCCCCGATGTCGTCAAGCGATTTCCCTGCCGGGCCGCGGCGCGGTCATGGGGAGACTTCCCCGGCGCGGCGCCGGCGCCGGCGCGCCAGCATGTCCTGGACGAACGGCCAGAGCAGCGTCAGCGCCGAGATGCCGAGGAAGGTCAGCGCGATGGGCCGGTCCAGGATGCTCCAGAAGCCGGCATCCGAAAGCTGCATGCCCGAGCGCAGCTCCTCCTCCAGGATGCGCGCGAGCACGAAGCCGATCACGAAGGGCCCGAGCGGCACGCGGCAGAGCCTGAGCCCGAAGCCGATCAGGCCGAACAGCAGCACCACCCACACGTCGAACATGCGGTTGTGCAGCGCATAAGCGCCGACCACGCAGAAGACGAAGATCGCCGGCAGCAGCAGCGCGCGGTTGACCAGCATCAGCCTGGCGATCCAGCGGACGCTGGCCGTCATGATGATGAACATCAGGATGTTGGCGACCAGGTAGGCGGCGATCAGCGCCCAGACGAACTCGGCATTGTTCACGAACAGCAGCGGCCCGGGCTGGATGTTGTGCAGGATCAGCGCACCCAGCAGGATCGCATCGATCGGGCTGCCGGGGATGCCCATGGTGATCAGCGGGATCAGCGCGCCGCCGACATTGGCGTTGTTGGCCGCCTCGGAGGCGACGATGCCCTCCTCATGCCCGGTGCCGAACTTCTCCGGCGTGCGCGAGAAGCTGCGCGCGGTGGCATAGGCGACCATCGAGCTGATCGAGGCGCCGACACCGGGCAGGATGCCGATCCAGGTGCCGATGATGGAGGAGCGCAGCAGGTTCCCCCAGTGCCGCTTCCAGGCGGCGAGGCTCAGCAGGATGCGCTGGCCGCCGATGCGGATCGGCTCGGCCTTCTTCTCGATCTCCAGCGCGTCCTCGATGATCTGGCTCATCACGAAGACGCCGAGCAGCACCGGCAGCAGCGCGAAGCCGCCATCCAGCTCGTGCCAGCCGAGCGTCAGGCGCAACTGTCCGTCGGAAGGGTTCAGCCCCGGCAGCGCGAAGGCGATGCCGAGCGCACCAGCCAGCAACCCCTTCACCATGGAGCCCTGGCTGATGGAGGCGATCAGCACCAGCGCCATCAGCACCATGGCGAAGTATTCCCACGGGCCGAAGGTCGTCGCCCAGCGCGAAAGCGGCTGCGACAGCACCACCAGGAAGACGCCGGCGATGAGGCCGCCGATCAGCGAGGCGCCGATCGAGAGTGCCAGCGCCTTCTCCGCCTCCCCGCGCTGCGCCATCGGGTGTCCGTCGAAGGTGGTCATCACCGAGGAGGGCGTGCCGGGCATGCGCAGCAGCGTCGCGCTGATCAGCCCGCCGGAGACCGAGCCGACATACATCGCCACCATCAGCACCAGCGCCTGGGTGCTGTCCATCACGAAGGTCAGCGGCATGGTGAGCGCGATCAGCATGCCACCGGTGAGGCCCGGCACCGCGCCGACGAAGATGCCGAGTGCGGTGCCGAGCAGCACCCAGAAGAAGGGCAGCGGCGTGAAGATGTAGCCGAGGGCGCCGGCAAGGTCGGAGAGCATCGCGGCAGGGCCTCAGCGCGGCAGGTCGATGTAGAAGAAGCCGGTGAACAGCCAGGTGCCGCCCACGCCCAGCACCAGCGCGATGGCGAGCCCGAACAGCATCGCGCGGCGCTCGAAGCGCCCGAGCAGCGCGCTGGCAGCGGCGAGGAAGGCGATCGTCGCCAGCTCGAAGCCGAGCAGGCCCAGCTGCATCACGCCGACATAGGCCACCGCCAGCAGGAAGATGCCGATGGCGATATCGGGTCGCGCGCGAAAGCCGATGGCGCCTTTCCCCGCGCGCTCCGGCATGCCGAGCACCGCGCGCAGCGCGACGATGGCGGCCAGGACGACCAGCACGATGGCGATGCCTTCCGGCACCGCCGCCGATCCGAGCGGATCGAAGAACGGTGGCGGCACCTTCGCCGCCTCCATCCAGATCACGGCGGCGAACAGCAGCACGCAGCCGGCAAGGCCGAAATCGGCGAGCGGCGTGCGGCTGGCACCGGCGATCCGCAGCAGCCGGCCGCGCAGGCCGGCCCCCTCCGCCGCAGCCGCCATCAGCGGCCCCGGTTCTGCTGGATCTGCCGCGCGCGCTCGACCAGCGGCAGCGTCTCGGCCAGCGCCTGGTTCAGCTCAGCGACCACCTTGGGCGGCTCGACGAACACCGGCTCAAGGCCGAAGTCCCGCAGCTGGCGCGCCACCTGCTCGTCGCGCATGGCGGTGCGGAAGGCGTTGCGCAGGATCTCGATGCGCTCGGGCGGCGTGCCCTTAGGCGCCAGCCAGATGCGGCCGGAGGTCGAGACGACATCGAGGCCGAGTTCCTTCGCCGTCGGCACCTCCGGCAGCTGCGGCGCGCGCTCCTCGGAGAGCATCAGGATCGAGCGCAGCCCCGACTGGCCGAACTGGATCAGCTCCGACAGCGAGAACATCGCAATGTCGGTGTGCTTCCCGACCAGCGACTGGTAGCGCCGCGCGCCGCCGCCCGCCTGCACGTAGCGGAACTGCACGCCGGCCGCTTCTGCAACGCGCATCGGCACGAAATGCACCGGCAGGCCGATATTCGCCGCCACCGTCACCTGGCCGGGATTGGCGCGTGCGAAGGTCAGCAATTCCTGGAAGCTCTTGAAGCGGCCATCGGCCGCCGTGGCGAGGCCGATCTGCGCGAAGCCGGTGGCGCCCAGGATCTCGAAGGCCGTGTGGTCGAAGTCGGTCACACGCATGGCGCGCGAGGTGACGAGGCCGTCGTGCCAGAAGCCGATGGTGTGGCCGTCCGGCGCGGCATCGCGGATCGCCCGGGTGCCGATGGTGCCACCGGCACCGGCCATGTTCACGATGACCAGGTTGCGCGAGAGCGCCTGCGTCTGGTCGAAGGCGCGCTGGAACACGCGTGCCAGACCGTCCATCGCGCCGCCAGGATCGGTCGGCACGATCACCCGTACCGGCTGGCTTGGGTAGGACGCCTGCGCGCCGGCGCGCCCACTGGCCAGGAGCCCTGCCGCCGCCGCTCCGGCGACCAGGGCACGACGCGACACACCTGCCTGCTTCCGCATGGCCTTTCCTCCCTTTCCTCGGCGGCATGTTGACAAGGCCTTGGCGCCGGAAGCAACCGGTTTTGGTAAGAGGGGCCATAACCGCAAGGAATGGGTCGTGGAGATCCGGTCGATCGACTACCTGCTCGCCGTCGCCGAGCATGGCAGCCTGAGCGCTGCAGCGGGCACACTCGGCCTTTCGCAGCCCGCGCTGACCAAGGCGCTGCGCCGGCTCGAGGGGGAATGGGGCGCGACGCTGTTCGAGCGCGGCGCCCGCGGCGTCCGTCCGACCGCGGCGGGCGAGGCCTTCCTCCGCCATGCGCGGAACCTGCGCGCCACGCTGCGCGAGGCGAGCCTGGAGCTGGACGCGCTGCAGCGCGGGGTCGCCGGGCATGTGCGGATCGGCGCCGGCCCGTCCTGGCAGGGCACGCTGCTGCCGGAGGCACTGATGGCCTTCCGCCGCAACCATCCGCAGGTCCGCATCCAGGTGGTCGGCGGCATGGACGCCGACCTGAAGGCGAGGCTGCGCGCGGGCGAGCTGGATTTCGTCCTTGCCGCAGTCGGCGGCTCCTCGCCCGATGCTGCGCCCGAGCTGGTGCAGAAGGAGTTGCTGAGCGACCGCTACCGTGTGGTGGCCTCGCTCGCGCATCCACTGCGGGCGCGCACGCCGATCGGGATGGCGGAGCTGCTCGACTTCCCCTGGATCCTGCCGCCCTCCGGCACCTACATGGTGGAGCGGCTGCAGTTGGCCTTCCGCGCGCGCGGCCTGCCGGCGCCGGAGCCGGCGATCGAGACCGACAGCCAGGCGCTGCGCTTCGCGCTGATGCGCGGCGCTGATTACCTGAGCTTCCAGGCGGAGGGCCACCTCGCCGCCCTCGCCGTGCCGGACATCCGCCCGCTCGAGGTGGAGGAACTCACCTGGCGGCGGGGCACCGGCATCATCACGCGCCGTGCGGTCGAGCCGTGCCCGGCGGCGGTCGCGCTGATCGGCATCATCACGTCGATCGCGGCGGAGCGTGGCCGTGAGCCGGGCGGCCGCGCGGCCTGACCCTGCGGTCGAAAAGACTTGAACGCCGGCCGCGCATCGCCGCACGCTGAGCGCTGGCGCGCCGGCGAACGACATCACCACGACGACCGGTGTGGCCGAAGGGGAGGAAGGATCGCATGGCCGCCACACGCCTGTCCCGGCGCACGCTCGCCGCATCACTGGCCGCTGCCCTGCCGCTGACGCGGATCGCCACCGCGCAGGAGACCTGGCCGACGCGGCCGGTGCGCGTGATCGTTCCCTTCGCTGCCGGCGGCTCGACGGACATCCTCGCGCGCCTCGTCTCGCAGCACCTGGCGGAGCCGCTCGGCCAGCAGCTCATCATCGAGAACAAGCCAGGCGGCGCTACCAACATAGCCGCCGAATACGTCGTGAAATCGCGACCCGATGGCTACACGCTGCTGTTCGGCGCGGCGGCGATGAGCACCAACCCCTCGCTGCTGCCCTCGATGCCCTACGACCTGTTCCGCGACCTCGCGCCGATCACGGTGATCGGGCGCACGCCGCTGGTGCTGGTGGTGCATCCCGCGGTGCCGGCACGGACCGTGGGCGAGCTGCTGGAGCTTGCGCGTTCCCGGCCGGAGGGGCTGAACTACGCGACCGGCGGCAATGGCACCATCCCGCACCTCGCCTCCGAGCTGCTGCGCAGCCTGGCCGATGTGCGGCTCGCGCATGTCCCCTATCGAGGCCAGGCGACGGCGATGCCGGATCTGCTCGCCGGGCGCGTGCCGATGATGCTGGAGAGCATCCCGCCGCTGCTGCCGGTGATCCGCAACGGCCAGCTGCGCGCGCTGGCCGTGGCGGAGCCGGAGCGACTTGCGGTGTTGCCCGAGGTGCCGACGCTCGCGGAGTCCGGCTTCCCCGGTTTCTCGGCCGCCGCCTGGAATGCGCTGTGGGCGCCCGCCGGAACGCCGGCCGCGATCATCGCCCGCGTGAACCGGGACGCGAATGCGGTGCTCCGCGAGCCGGCGGTGCAGGCCCGCTTCGCCGAGCTCGGCGCCCGCCCGGTCGGCGGCACGGTGGAGGAGATGGACCGCTTCCTGCGCGCGGAGGTGGCGCAATGGGCGGAGGTGATCCGGCGATCCGGCGCGACGGCGAACTAGAGCGGTTTCCGATCAGTCTGCATCGTAGCCGGCAGCGGCGAAGTAGTTGGCGCACTCCCCAGGCGTGAAGGCGTCGACGATGCGGCCGATGGTGT
>NZ_JAWLHG010000046.1:0-38604 GCF_041690465.1 Falsiroseomonas sp.
CTCCACGGCCGGAAGCTCTTCCTCATGCCGAAGAGCGAATCACCCCGCGCCCTACCTGTCGAGCCTCATCACCCGTTACAAGGACAGGCTCCTAGCTCCTCCAAGCGGGCGCCATGATAGAGGGCAAGGATCGGCAGCCAGAACTTGGCGTCGCCGATGACTTGGTCTCCCGGCTGGGTGCGAAAGTGTGGATGGCAGCCGGTCCAAACGGGCGATGCGAACAGTGCGCGCAGTTCTTCCGGCGTCCACGTGTCTCGCTGATCCCGCGCCTTTCGCTCCTCGCGGAACCGGTGCTTGCCAACGAGTTCGCCATGTTGGGCAACGGCGATATGGCCTTCGTCCATGGCGCAGCGGAAGAATTGCGACAGGGCGGTATGGTGCCGCTTCACCGTCTTGTCGGATAGCCGTTTGCTTTCCTTCGCGTCGGCTTCCGCGATGATGTCCACGACTGCCCGGCCCTTGTCCTTCTGCGACTTGCCGTAGTGGACCGGCATGCGTCGCATGGTGTTTAGGAAGCGGGTCACGTCGCTACGGGTGTAGGCATCGGCAGGCTTGTCGCCGCAGACTTCGAGGAACAACCGCAGCGTGGTCCGTTCCTGGCTCATGTCATGGTGGGAGATGTCGCCTATCGTCTCGCGGTGAACGAAGAACGGCTCGACCAGCGCAGAACCGAGCGGAGCCGGGGCAGAGAGAATGGCAGGGGTCACCGGGGCAACTGGCACCGATATGGCTCCCCCCCCGGCGCCGATATGGCCCCGCCAGGATGTGAACCAGCGTCCAGCCACAGGTTTCCCATGCCCTTCGTGCGCTGCTTCACCTCCTCATAGAATTGGACCTTGGTCTCAAGGAGGCCCAGGGCGAGTGAGCGTCGCTGCTCCTCGTGGACGCAATGGCGCTCCATCATTTCTGTAACCGTATCCGATACGCTCTGAACGTCTCAGCGCGCCAGCGCCTCCCTGGCGTCAGCGAGAAGGCCGTCTACCATCTCTAAGTCGGCTTCGACCTCGTCTTCTGTCTCGGGATCGCCCCAGCCGACAACGGGAGCACCGGCAGGTGCGGCGAGGCGTGCCGCCCGGTCCTCGTCCAGAGCTTCCCTGAGGTAACCGCGCAGGATCGCGTTAAGGTCTGCGTTGGTCAGGTCTGTCACTCGCTTAGCTCGCCTGAGGGCGCTGCCGAACGCATGATCCAGCAGGGCTGCCCGATGTTCAGCCTCCCGGAAATTTCGAGTCGAAATCGAGACGACTATCTCGCCGCCGATCTCAACCGGAAGGCGCCTACGATAGCAGTATACAGTATTTTTGCGAGAGATGTGGGACCCGATGTGGGACCTTTGTGGGACACCTAGGCGCAAGACCAACCTCCAGCGGGTTGGCCGGTCTGCGTGCGATCAGGTTTTTCAGGGTCCTACGCGGGCCGTGGCTGGGGGACCTGGATTCGAACCAAGACTGCCCGAGTCAGAGTCGGGAGTTCTACCGTTAAACTATCCCCCACCAACCGGTGGACACGCCATAACCGGCGTGGGCGCGGGGGTTACCACAGCACCCGTATGCGGGCAACAGCCCAGCCACCGTCGGGTTGCGGAAATGCCTTGCCCCGAAGGCGACATCGCCGGATCATGACAAATCGCCTCCGGCCCGCCGCGGCCCACACGCGACCGCGCCGGGAGCACGCCGCCACCACCATGCCGCAAGACGCCTTCCCCGCCATCCCGACCGATCCCCGCTCCGGCCACCGTGACTCCGGTGGTGCACGGCGCCGTGAGCAGGGGGCGCCCGCTTTCGCGGCGCTCGACCTCGGCACCAACAATTGCCGCCTGCTCGTCGCCGCGCCGGCGGCGGGCGGGTTCCGCGTGGTGGACAGCTTCAGCCGTATCGTTCGCCTCGGCGAAGGCCTGGTCGTCACCGGCCAGCTTGCGGAACCGGCGATGGAGCGGGCGCTCGCGGCGCTTCGCGCCTGTGCCGACAAGCTCGCCCGGCGCCCCGTCCGCGCCCTGCAGGCGGTCGCCACCGAGGCCTGCCGCCGCGCCACCAACGGGCCAGCCTTCCTGGCCCGAGTCGAACGCGAGACCGGTCTCAGGCTGCGTACCATCTCGGCGCGGGAGGAGGCGGAACTCGCCATGGAATCCTGCGCCCCACTGATGGAGCGCGGCGACCGGCGTGCGCTGCTGTTCGATATCGGGGGCGGCTCCACCGAGATCGCCTGGATCCGCATCCCGCCGCAGGGCGGGGCGCCGGAGCTTATCGGCTACATCTCGGTGCCGGTCGGCGTGGTGACCCTCTCCGAGCGCTGCGGCCCCTCCTGCTTCACCGAGGCCGGCTTCCACGCGGTGGTGGACGAGGTGGCGGAGAAGCTGGCCGGCTTCGACGCCGTGCACCGGATCGCCCAGGAGATAAGCGCCGGCGGGGTCAGGTTGATGGGCACGTCCGGCACCGTGACGACCCTGGCCGGCGTCGCCATGGCGCTGCCGCGCTACCGTCGCCCGCTGGTGGATGGCCAGACGCTGGATGCGGAGGTAGCCGACCAGGCGCTCGGCGACCTGTTCGCGCTCGGGCGGGACGGGCTGGCGGCGCATCCCTGCGTCGGGCCCGATCGGGTGGAGTTCGTCCTGCCAGGCTGCGCCGTCTATGCCGCAATCCGCCGGGTCTGGCCGGTGCCGCGGCTGACCGTGGCCGATCGCGGCCTGCGGGAGGGCATGCTGCTGCGCCTGATGCGGGCCGACCGGATGGGCCCCCGCCGCTACATGCCGCGCGGCACGGGCTTTCACGGCCAGGCCTGAAGCGCGATATCTCCCGGCATGACCAGGACTCCGACAGGCGGCCGCTCGCTCGCGACACGGCTTCGCACCGCCAAGGGCCGCAGCGCGCAGAGCCAGCGATGGCTCGAGCGCCAGCTCAACGACCCCTACGTGCAGGCGGCGAAGGCCGCCGGCTGGCGCTCCCGCGCCGCCTTCAAATTGATCGAGCTGGACGAGAAATTCCACCTGCTGAAGCCAGGCGGGCGGGTGGTGGACCTGGGCGCGGCGCCTGGCGGCTGGACGCAGGTGGCGGTGCGCAAGGTCGGCGACCGCGGGCGGGTGGTCGGGCTCGACCTGCTGGCGGTGGACCCGGTGCCGGGCGCGATGCTGCTGCAGGGCGATTTCCAGGACCCTGAGGCCGAGGCGGCGGTGGAGGCCGAGCTCGGCGGCCAGGCCGACCTGGTGCTCTCGGACATGGCGCCGAACACCACCGGGCATGGCGCGACCGACCATCTGCGCATCATGTCGCTGGCCGAACTGGCGCTGGATTTCGCGCTGCGCGTGCTGGCGCCGGGCGGCGCCTTCGTGGCGAAGGTGTTCCAGGGCGGGTCCGAGAAGGCCTTCCTGGCGACGCTGAAGCAGCGCTTCGCCCAGGTGCGCCACGCCAAGCCGCCGGCGAGCCGCAAGGACAGCGCGGAACTCTACGTGGTCGCCACCGGGTTCAAGGCTTAGCCCGCGATCGCCCTGGGTGTGCACGCCGCAGGCGGGCACGCCAGGGCGTGAATCGCCGGCTCCCGATGCTACCAGGGCCGCGCATCCTTCCGCAGGATGGCCTTGGTGGTGGTGGCGAGGTTGCGCGGCTCCGGCTTGGCCATCTCCGGCCGCTCCATCCGGCCCCAGCCCGGAGCGTCGAGCACCTGGCCGTCCTGCATCACGACCCGGCCGCGCACCACGGTGGCGACCGGCGCGCCGACCGTCTCCATGCCTTCGAAGGGGGTGAAGCGGCTACGCTCGCTGTGCAGCGCGGCGCCACGGATGATGCCGCGCTTCGCCGGGTCAACCACCACGAGGTCGCCATCGGCGCCGGGCTGCACCACGCCCTTGCGCGGATAGAGGCCGAAGGCGCGCGCCGGCGCCGCGCCGGCCATGCGGACATACTGCTCCAGGCTCATGCGGCCCTCATGCACCAGCGTGAGCATCAGCCGCATCGAGGTTTCCACGCCGGGGAAGCCGCAGGCATTGTCCCAGAAGGAGGGGCGCTGCTTCTCCTCCATTGCATGCGGCGCGTGGTCGGTGCCGAGAATATCAATGGTGCCATCGAGCAATGCCTGCAGGATCGGCTCGCGCTGGCGGCCCTCGCGGATCGGCGGGTTGAGGCGCGCGACTCGGCCGGCATCGCCGGTGAGGTCTTCCGCGGCGATGAGCACGTATTGCGGGCAGGTCTCCACCGTCATCGGCACGCCGCGCGCCTTGGCGTCGCGGATGACCGGAATGGAGCGCATGCAACTCTCATGCACGATGTGGATGCGCGCGCCCGTCCACTCCGACAGCACGATCGAACGGTTGAGGCTCTCCAGCGCCACGATGTCGGCGCGCGCCGAAAGATGCGCGAAGGCGTCGTCGCGCCCGGCCGCCTTCATCCGGTTCTCCCGCCAGAACAGCATGGGCGAATTCTCGGCGTGGATCGAGCAGCGCAGGCCGAGCTCCGCCAGGATCTCGAAGCCTTCCAGCACCGCGCCATCGTTCGGCGCGGGCAGGTTGCCGGTGGTGTTGCCGTAGAACAGCTTGAAGCCGATCACGCCTGCCTTTGCCAGCGGCTCCAGCGCATCCAGGTTGCGCTCGTCGAGCAGCCCGTAGAGGCCGTAGTTCACCATCGCCTGGCGCTCGGCGGCCTCGCGCTTCATCGCCAGCGCTTCCAGCGACCACACCGGCGGGTCGGTGTTCGGCATGTCGAAGACGGTGGTCACGCCGCCGGCGGCCGCGGCGCGCGTGCCGGTGGTCCAGTCCTCCTTGTGCGACATGCCCGGTTCGCGGATGTGCGTGTGTACGTCGATGGCGCCGGGGATGACGAACTTCCCCCTGGCGTCGAGGGTGCGCCCCGCCTTCGGCGCGAGCGCAGGATGGCCGACGAACACCACCACGCCATCCTTCACCGCGACGTCGGCGGTGAAGCGGGATGTCTCGTTGACGACAGTGCCGCCGGTGATCAGCAGATCGGCGAGGATTTCAGGCATGTCGGGCGGGCCCCGGAAGCTGTTTGGGAAGGGTTTCCCCCAGCCCGACCAGCCTGCGCAAGAGGCGCCTTGCGTTGCCTCGGCCGCGGCGCCGGCAGCAGTGCTGCCGACTCCCAGGTGCGGGGGAGGGCCCCTTGCGAAAAGGAGGAGCTAGTCGGCGCGCAGCAGGCGCTTGCTGCGCGTCCAGCCCTTCGCAAGCGCCCGGCAATGGCAGGCGACATGCGGGGCGAGTTCCTCGCACCACGCGCGCGCCTCTACATTCACGCCGCGCAGCCGGTCAGCGGCTTCCTGCGCATCGCGGGCAAGCTTCGCCTCGTCCAGGCCGAGCACCTTGCGGTCGCGCAGCTTCCACTGGCCACCGATCATCACATCGGCGACCGCGCTGCCATCCTCGGTCCAGACCAGCTGGTTCGCCGCATCGTTCAGCGGCGCCCAGTTGACATGGGCGAGGTCGAGCAGCGCCAGATCCGCCGCCTTGCCGGGCTCGATCGTCCCGCCCTCCAGCCCCAGCAGCTTCGAGGAGCCGACGGTCGCCAGCCGCACCGTCTCCGCCGTGCCGAGCCAGTCATCATCCTCGGCATCCTCCCACAGGCGGGACGCGAAGGCGGCCAGCCGCATCGCCTCGAACATGTTCTGGTTGTCGGAGGAGGAGGAGCCGTCGGTCCCGATGCCGACCGTGACGCCGGCGCGGATCGCCGCGCGCACCGGCGCGAGGCCGGAGGCAAGCCGCATGTTGGCGGCGGGATTGTGCGACAGCCCGCCGCCGCGCTTCGCCAGCAGTTCGAGGTCGCCCTGGGTCAGCCAGACGCCATGCGCCACGCTGAACCACGGCCCGACCAGGCCAAGCCGGTCCATATGCTCGAGCAGCGTCGCGCCGCCGTAGCGGATCTCGCCGCCCGCCGCCTGGTAGCGCGATTCCGCCACATGGCTCTGCATGGGCAGGCCATGCTCGGCCGAGAGCGCGCGGCAGCCGGTCAGGAAGGCGTCGCTGCCATGCAGCGGGATGGTCGGCGCGCAGCCGAGGCGGATGCCCTTGCCGCCATGCGACCAGGACTTCGCCGCGGCGCCGATCACGCCCAGGATCTCCTCGGCCGAGGCCATGCGCATGCCGCCGGCGCGTGCGCGATGCGCCTCCGGCAGGCTCTCCACCAGGCCGGGCGTCGCCTCGAAGAAGGTGAGGTCGGCGACCATCGGCGCCAGCACCGCGCGCAGCCCCACCTCGGCATAGGCCTCGGCCATCGCGTCCAGCCCGTCGAGGGTGGGGCAGGGCGGTTCGAAGGCGAGGTCGAAGGCGGCGGTGCAGCCCTTCTTCAGCATCTCCACGGCGGTCAGCGTGGTGGAAAGGCGCTTGTCGGCGACCGACCGACCGCCATTGATCCAGGGCGCATGCGCGAGCAGCAGCGCAAGGTCCCATTTGTCGCCCACGCCCTTGCCGAGGCCGCCATGGCCATGGGTGTGCCCGTTGACCAGGCCGGGGATGACCAGGCGGTTCGAGGCGTCGTGCCGCGCCGCGTCGTCCACCTTCGTTCCCGGCGGCAGCACCGCGGCGATACGACCGTCCTCGACCAGCACCTCGGCAAACGGCGCCGAGAGTGCATCTGGCGTCAGGACTCGCGCGCCGGTGATCAGCATTTTGGTCATTGCGTGCAGCCTTGCTTCAAGTGCCTCCCTCCCCCGCGAGGGGGGAGGGGTGGGCCGGGAAGGGGCCTAGCCCTTTCGAGCCGGCGATGCACGCCCCGGTGTGCCCGCCTGTGGCGTGCACACCTGGGGCGATCGCGGGCTAGACCATGCGCTCCGACTTCGCCGGCAGATAGCGGTCGGTGAAGAACTCCTCGGCCTTCGGCGGATTGGCCACGCCCAGCGCCTCAGCATTCACCTGGATCAGCTGCTGCACGCGCGCCATGTCCACATGGCCGAGCCCGTGGGCGCGGCTGTTCGGCGTCAGGATGGAGCGGTCGCGCGTCATCGCGAAGCGGCGGGCTTCCAGCGCCTCGTCGAACAGCGGCTCGCGCTTCTTCAGCGCGGCCATGCCGCCGGGCACGTCGTTCAGCAGCAGCTTGAGCCCGTCGATCGAGGCCTTCACGAAACGCGAAGCGGTCTCGCCGTTGCGCTCCAGCCAGCTGGCGCGGGCGAAGACGCCGGAGCCGTAGATGTCCAGGCCGTTCTCCGCATAGGGCCAGCCAAGGATCTGGTCCTCCGGGATGCCGAGGCCGACCAGGTTGAAGTGCACGGTGAACAGGAAGCCCGTCACCGCATCCACCTGGCCGGTGCGCAGCATCGTGTCGCGCAGGTTGGCCGCCATCGAGGTCCAGCGGATGCCGCTGGTGTTGATGCCCGCCACGCGCGCGAAGGCGGGGAACAGCATGCGGCTGCCCTCGCCCTCCGGCGCGCCGAGGCTGCGGCCGGCCACGTCCTGCGGCTTGTTGATGTTGCGCCCGGCCAGCGTCATCAGCGCCGCGGCGGTGCGGTCGAAGACGGGATAGATCATCACCAGGCGGTTCTGCGGGTTTTCCGCATTGAACTTCACCGCGCCGGAGAGGTCCGCAAAGCCGAGGTCGTAAGCGCCAGACCCGACCTTCACGATCGCATCGCCCGAGCCGAAGCCGCGATCCATGCGGACGGCGAGGTTCTCGCGGCGGTAGATCCCGCGATCCTCGGCCAGCGCCCACATGCCGTGGTTTCCCTGCAGCGCCCAGTCGAGGCTGAAGCGGAGCGCAGTCTGGGCGTGGCCAGTGCGCATGGCCGGCAGGGCCAGCGCGGCGCCAGCGGCTGTGGCCATCAGGTGGCGACGTCGAAGCAGCATTCTCTCATCTCCCTTCGTTTGAATCGGAACCGATCCGTGCGCGCGACCACGGTCGCCGGCCCGCAGGCGTTGCGGGGCCTCCCAGGCGCCATGGCTTGTGGTGCGCAACATACCGAACAATTGCGGGCTGTCACGGTCCCGGCCGGGCGGGCCGGTGGCGCCCGCGACGCGATTGCGGCATGCGAGGGCAGGCGCTGCCCGTTCGTGCGGCAGGCCGCCTACACCCGCCAGCCATCGCGCCGGTCCTTCAATCGGTACCAGCCGGTCACCAGCGGCATGAACCAGGGCGTGCCGTTGTAGAAGGGCAGGGTGGTGAGCGGCAGCCGCGCAAAGGCGGACGCCCGGTTGTCGCCGCCCAGCATCATCCGCGCCGCGACGCCGCCCAGATGCGTCATGGTGGTGATGCCGCTGCCGTTGCAGCCAAGAGCGAAATGCACGCCATCCTGCACGCCGACATGCGGGAGCATGTCGAAGGCGAAGGCGACATTGCCCTTCCAGCCATGGGTGATGCGCACACCGGCGAGCTGCGGGAACAGGTGCAGCAGGTGCCGGTGCAGCCAGCGCGCGCCGATGCGCGGATCGGTGTCCGACAGCGTCGCGCGGCCGCCGAACAGGATGCGTTCGCCATCCGGCGAGGGGCGGAAATAGTAGAGGATCTTCTTGGTGTCCCCATAGACGCGCGCCTTCGGCAGCAGCGCCTGCACCCGCTCCGGCCCCAGGGGCTCGGTCGCGATCATGTAGCTCGCGACGGGGATCACGCGGCGGCGGTGCCATGGCGTGGCGCGGCCGGTGTAGCCGTTGGTCGCCACCATCACATGCCGTGCCCGCACCGCGCCGGCCGAAGTCGCGACGATGAAGCGGCCGCCGTCGCGCGCGATCCCCTGAACCTCGCCCCCACCGGCCAGCATCGCGCCGTGGCGGGCGGCGGCGGCGGCGAGCCCCTGCGTATAGCGCGCCGGATGCAGCCCGCCGGCGCGCGCGATGACCAGGCCGCCATGGTAGTGCGGCGTCGCCAGCTCCTCCGCCAGCCGCGCGCGCGGCAGCAGCTCCGCGGAGCCGGGCTCGGTGCGGTTCAGCAGATCGGCGCGCTTCGCCAGCGTCGCCACGGCGCCTTCGGTATGCGCGGCGACGAAGCGGCCGCAGCGGCGCCAGGCGCAGTCGATGCCCTCGCGCGCGATCAGCGCGTCCAGCGCGTCGAAGCTCGCCTCCGCCTCCTCCACCATCTCGGCCAGCAGGCTTGCATCGAGCCCCTTGGTGATGTCGGACTTCGCACGCCCCAGGCTGCCCGCCCCCGAGAGCGCGCCGCCGTTGCGCGAGGAGGCGCCCCAGCCGATCGCCTTGCGGTCCAGCACCAGCGCCTTCACCCCGGCGCGGCCGAGCTCCAGCGCGCAGGAGAGGCCGGCAATGCCGCCGCCGATCACCAGCGCCTCCGCCGCATCGGGCAGCGGCACCGGCACGGGTGGCGGCGGTGGCGCGGCCTCCCACCACCAGGGGGTTGTCGTGAAGCCGGGCGCGAAGACCGTCTCGTCGCTCATCGTCCGGCGCTCCGCGCGATGTAGAGCGTTGCCCCGACCATCAGCATCGTCCCCCACAGCAGCGGCCAACCCGGCGCCTCGGCGAAGAACAGCGCGCCGAGCATCGCCGCGGCCGGGATCTGCACATACTCGATCGGCGCCAGCAGCCCCACCGGCGCCCGCCGCACCGCCCAGGAGGCGCAGAAATCCCCGCCGATCGCCAGCAGGGAGCCCGCGACCAGCAGCCCCAGCGCCATCCAGGAGGGCGTCACCCAGACCAGCGCCGAGACCGGCCCCCACACCACGACGCTGGCGATCGCATACCAGGCGACCACGCGCGCGGGCGGCTCGGTGGCCGACAGCATCTTGATCGAGATCAGCACCAGCGCGCCGGTGACGCCGCCGGCCATCGCCGCCAGCGTCCCGGCCGAGATCTCGCCAGCCATATCCCCCTGGGGCCCGGCGATGATCAGCACGCCCGCGAAGCCGACCGCCGCGGCGATGGCGCGGTCCCAGCCGATCCGCTCGCCGAGGATCAGGAAAGCCAGCGGCAGCGCCCAGAGCGGCCGCGCATGCAGGATGGCCACCGCATCGGCCAGCGGCAGCCAGAGGATCGCCAGCATGTGCAGGAAAAATCCGGTGAGCCCCGCCGCGGCGCGGAACAGGTGCGCCCCGGGCCGCCGCGTGCGCAGGTCGCCGAGGCCGCGGCGCAGCATCCACGGCAGCACGATCAGCATGGTGAGCGCGCCGCGCACGAAGGGCAGGAGGGGCACCGGAAGCCCCTCCCGCATAGCGCCGCGGAAACAGGCGCCCATGCCGGCGAAGAACAGGCAGCACAGCACCATCAGCCCCATGCCGGCCAGAGCGCGCTTCGCGTCGCTTCTCGGCGGCGGGGCGGGCGGGATCATCCCGCGGAGGCTAGGCGCCCGGCGGGCGCGGTGGAAGCCTCAGCGCCGCCGCGGGGCCTCGGCGGCGACCTCGGCTTCCAGCTCCTTGATCCGCGCGAGCAGCGTGGTGCGCATGGAGGGCGCGGCCTGCGGCTTCAGGTTGGCCAGCGTCTCCTTCAGCTCCGCCAGCAGCTTCTTCTTCTCCTGCGGCGAACGGCGGATCGGGCGGTTGTCGGAAAACTGCCCCTCGAACGAACGCATCTGGCCTTGCCTCCCCGGGTGACGGCTTCGATCGTCCGGTTAGGGGGGAGGCGGCCGGACGTCAACGCGCCCGGCCCGACCTTTCCGCGCGCCGGCCCGACCGGGGGCAACCCGTCCGGACAACATCTTGCCTCTCGCGGCGGCTCGGCGCAGAAACCGGGCGGGGGCGCGCCCGGAACCGGGCCAAGTCGCGTCCAAACAACGGGGAGAACACGAGAATGACGACAGCCTTCACCCCCGGCCGCCGCGCCGTGCTGCTCGGCGCCGCCGGCGTGCTTGCCGCACCTGGCATCGCAGGCGCCCAGCCGGCCGCGATCAAGCTCGGCATCCTGCAGCCCGTGACCGGCGCGCTGGCGCAGGATGGCGAGTACGGCCGCCTCGGCGCCGAGCTGGCCATCAACGAGATCAACAACACCGGCGGCATCAAGGCGCTGGGTGGCGCGAAGATCGAGATGGTGTTCGGCGATGCCCGCTCGAACCCCGAGGGCGGCACCGCCGAGGTCGAGCGGATGAACGGCGAGGGCGTGGTGGCGGTGGTGGGCGGCTTCGCTTCGCCGATCTGCCTCGCCGCCTCCCAGGCCGCCTCGCGCTACGACCTGCCCTATGTCGTGGATGTCGGCGTCTCCGACCAGATCGTCAGCCGCGGGCTGAAGAACACCTTCCGCTTCGGCCCCGGCTTCGGGAAGGTGACCGCCGGCGCGCTCGACAACCTGGTGACCATCAACGACGCCGCCGGCAAGCCGGCGAAGACCGTCGTGGTGGTGCATGAGGATGGCCTGTTCGGCTCCGGCATGGCGCGGCTGATGAACACCGAGCTGCCAAAGCGCGGCTTCGAGATCCTGGAGACGATCAGCCACCCGACGCCGGCGCGCGACATGTCCAACATCGCGCTGCGCATCCGGGCGCTGAACCCGGATCTGATCATCCCGTCGAGCTACTACGCCGAGTTCGTGCTGCTCTCCCGCACGCTGCAGCAGCGCCGAGTGCGGCCGAAGGGCATCTACTGCGTGCTGAACGGCGCCGCCTCCAACTTCCGCTTCGTGAAGGAATTCCCCGACGCGGCGAACCTGGTGATGGACGTCAACCACTGGCCCGATCCGCGCAAGCCGAAGACGGCGGAGCTGCGCCGGCAGGTGGAAGCGCAGGGCCGCTTCTGGCTCTACAACACGCCGCTCAACTACTCCGCCGTCATGCTGGTGGCGGATGCGCTGGAGCGGGCCGGAAAGGCCGACCGCGCGGCGGTGATCGACGCGTTGGCGGCGACCGGCGGCAGCTTCGACCGGCACGTCATGCCTTATGGCCCGACGAACTTCGTCAACGGCCAGAACCAGGCGGGCCAGGCGGTGAATACCCAGGTGCAGAACGGCGACATCAAGGTGATCTTCCCGGCCGACTTCGCCGACGCCCGGCCGATCTTCCCCTGGCCGCCCGCGTAACGGACCTTGCCGTCCTACCCGCCAGAGATCGTCGCGGAGGCCGTGCTGAACGGCCTCCTCACCGGGGCCGTGTATGGGCTGGTCGCCCTTGGCCTCACGCTGGTCTATGGCGTGCTGCACATCATCAACTTTGCCCATGGCGCGCTGCTGACCATGGCGATGTATGCGGCCTTCGTCGCATGGCAGGTCTTCGGGCTCGATCCCTATGTCGCGATCCTGCCGCTGGTGCCGCTCTTCTTCGTGCTCGGCTACGCGGTGCAGCGGCTGGTGATCATGCCGGCAAGCCGGGGGGAGGATTCCAATATCCTGCTCGTCACGCTCGGCCTGTCGATCGTCATCGAGAACGTGATGCTGGCGATCTTCCGCTCCGACACGCTCTCCGTGCAGGTGCCCTATGCGATGGAGGTGGTGGAGCTCGGCCCGATGCTGCTGGGCTTTCCGCGCGTCGTGGGCTTCGGCGTCGCCTTCCTGGTCGCGCTGGTGCTGTTCGTGCTGCTGACGATGACCGATACCGGCCGCGCCATCCGCGCGGTGGCGAAGGAACGCACCGGCGCGGCGCTGGTGGGCATCGACGTGAAGCACGTCTATGCAGTGACCTTTGGCATCGGCACGGCCTGCCTGGCGGTCGCCGCCTGCCTGCTGCTGCCCTTCTTCTACGTCAACCCGCGCGTCGGCAACGCCTTTGTGCTGGTGGCCTTCACCATCGTGGTGCTGGGCGGGATGGGCAGCGTGCCGGGCGCGCTGCTGGGCGGGCTGTTCATCGGCGTGGTGGAGAGTCTCTCCGGCCTTTACCTCGGTGACAGCCTCGGCCAGATCGGCATCTTCATCATCTTCATCCTGGTCCTGCTGTTCCGGCCGACCGGCCTGTTCGGGGCGAAGGCGTGACCGGCAGGGATCTTGTGCCGATCGCGATCTTCGCCGCCGTCGCGGCGCTGCTGCCGCTCTTCGTCACGGCCGGCACCTGGCTGAACTTCGCGGTCTTCACGCTGATCATCTGCCTCGCCGCGCAGGGGTGGAACATCCTCGGCGGCTATGGCGGGCAGTATTCCTTCGGCCATGCCGCCTTCTTCGGCACGGCCGCCTATGCCACGGCGATCCTGCAGGTGCGCTTTGGCGTGAGCCCTTATCTCGGCTTCGGCATCGGCATCGCCGCCGCCGCCGCCGTGGGCTGGGTGATCGGTGCGCTCTCCTTCCGCTCAGGGCTGCGCGGCAGCTATTTCGCGCTGGTCACGCTGGCCTTCGCCGAGGTGTTCCGCGTGCTGGCCAATGCCACCGAGATCACCGGCGGTGCCGCCGGCATCCTCATCAAGCTCGATGTGCGGCCAGAGAACTTCCAGTTCGAGTCGCGTGCGACCTTCTACTGGGTGGCGCTGGCGCTGGTCGTCGTGGCGCTGGTCGTTACGCGCGCGCTGGAACGCTCGCGCCTCGGCGCGCAGCTCGTCGCCGTGCGGGAGAACGAGAACGCGGCCCGCGCGCTCGGGGTGGATGCGCTCAGCGTGAAGCTCTCGGCGATCGCGCTCTCGGCGGCGATCACCGGTGCCTCCGGCGCGCTCTATGCCCAGTATTTCCTGTACCTCGATTCCACCATCGCCTATGGCACCTGGATCAGCGTGGAGGCACTCCTCGCACCGATCATCGGCGGCGCCGGAACGGTGTTCGGCCCGGTCTTCGGCGGCATCGTGCTGCACAGCCTCTCGGAGTTCACCAAGACCCTGGTCGGCCGGATCCCCGGACTCGACCTGGTGATCTTCGGCGTGCTGCTCATCCTGGTCGTGCGCTTCCCGCCGCGCGACCTGCCTTCGCTGATCCGTCACTGGCGGGGCCGGCGATGATCGAGCCGGATCCCGCCTTCCTCTCCGTCCACGGCATCTCCAAGCGGTTCGGCGGCCTGCTCGCCGTCTCCGAGGCGAGCTTCACGGTCAAGGAAGGCAGCATCACCGGGCTGATCGGGCCGAACGGCGCCGGCAAGACCACGCTCTTCGCCATTGTCTCCGGCTTCGAGAAGCCGACCGCGGGCCGCGTGCTCTGGCGCGGCGAGGAGATCACCGGGCGCGCACCGCACCTGCTGGCGCGCGAGGGCATCGCGCGCACCTTCCAGATCGTGCAGCCCTTCGCCGGGCTTTCGGTGCGGGAGAACATCGCCGTCGGCGCCTTCCTGCGCCACAAGCGTCGGGCCGACGCCATCGCGGTGGCGGAGCAGGTCGCCGGGCGTGTCGGCCTTGCCGGCGAGCTCGACAAGCCGGCCGCCGCACTGACCGTTGCCGGCCGCAAGCGCGTGGAGCTCGCCAAGGCTCTGGCCACCGGCCCGAAGCTGCTGCTGCTGGACGAGGTGCTGGCCGGCCTCAACCCCTCCGAGGTGCGCGACATCGTCCCCGTGGTGCGCTCCATCCGTGACAGCGGCGTCACCGTGCTGATGATCGAGCACGTGATGCAGGCGGTGATGAACCTCTGCGACGCGGTGCATGTCCTCTCGCAGGGCTGCATCATCGCGGGCGGCACGCCGGCCGAGGTGGTGCGGGATCCCGCCGTGGTGGAGGCGTATCTCGGGCACGGGGCGGCGACGCGGCTGCAGGCGTCCGATGACCGGAGGGCCGTCAGGCCCGGAGGCCTGGATCGGCCGCCCGAAGACGGCGGCGCCCATGCTTGAGGTGCGCGACCTCGTCGCCGGCTACGGCCTGACCCGCGTGCTGGAAGGCGTCTCGCTGCAGGTCGGCGCGGGCGAGATCGTGGCCGTGCTCGGCTCCAATGGCGCCGGCAAGACGACGCTCAACATGGCGGTCAGCGGCCTCGTCAGGCCGCGCGCCGGCGAGGTGCGATTCGAAGGCGCGAACATCACCGGCCGCTCGCCGGCCGAGATCATGGGCCTCGGCCTGATCCAGGTGCCGGAGGGGCGCAAGATCTTCCCGAACCTTACCGTGCGGGAGAACCTGGAGCTCGGTTCCTACCGCCGCGCCAAGGCGAACCGTGCGCGCAACCTGGAGCGTGTCTTCCTCACCTTCCCGCGGCTCAAGGAGCGCGTGGCGCAGGCGGCCGGTACGCTTTCGGGTGGCGAGCAGCAGATGCTGGCGATCGGCCGCGGCATGATGGCGGAACCGAAGCTGCTGATCCTGGACGAACCCTCACTGGGCTTGTCGCCATTGCTGGTGGAAGAGATGTTCGGGCTGATCCGCCGACTGCATTCTGAGGGCCTGGCGATCATGCTGGTGGAGCAGAACGTGGCGCAGTCGCTGGATATCGCCGACCGCGCCTACGTGCTGGAGAATGGTGGCTTCGCGCTGTCCGGCCCGGCCGCGCAGGTGCGCGAGGATCCGGAACTGAAGCGGGCCTATCTGGGTCTTTAGGGAGGAGGTCGCCATGGCGATCGTGACGAAGGGCGTGGAGCCGGCCTCGGTGCTCATGGCGGCCCCATCGCCGGCCTGGCTGGAGGAATGGAGCAGCTTCGCCGCGCGCACGCGCTTCGCCGACCTGCCGGGCGAGGTCGCGCAGCGCACCCGGCTCGCGCTGCTCGACTGCATCGGCGCCATCGCCGCGGGCGCGCAGGAGGCGGAGATGCAGGCGCTCGCCGCACGCATGATCGCGCGCGAGGGGAGTGGCGAGGCGCCGGTGATCGGCCTGCCGCATGCGGCACGACCCGGCACCGCGGCCTTCCTCAACGGCACGTCCGGCACGATGCTGGAACTCGACGAGGGCAACCAGTATGCGCGCGGCCATCCCGCGATCCATGTCGTGCCGGCGCTGCTGTCGGCGCCACGTGGCGACGGTGCGGCGCTGCTGATGGCGCTCGCCATCGGCTATGAATTCGGCAGCCGCGTCGGCATCGCGAGCAAGCTCAACGTCGCGATGCATCCGCACGGCACCTGGGGCACGCTGGGTGCTGCAATGGGCGTGGCGAAGCTGCACGGCGCCAACGCGGCGGAGTTCCGCGGCGTGATCAACATGGCCGCCTCGCTCGGCCTCGCCACATCCCGGAAGAACATGCTGGAAGGCGGCACGGTGCGGAACACCTATGCCGGCGTTTCGAACATGCTCGGCCTCACCGTGTGGGACCTCGTGCGCGCCGGCTTCGAGGGCGAGCGCGACGGCGTCGGCACCATCTTCGGCCATGTCTCCGCCAGCGATTTCCGCCCGGACGAGATGGTGGCGGAGCTCGGCACGCGCTGGGAGGTGGCGCGCAACTACTTCAAGCGCCATGCGGCGTGCCGCTACACCCATGGCGCGCTTGATGCGCTCGGGCAGATCCTGGCGAAGACCGGCGCGCTGCAGGCGGACCAGGTGCGATGCATCGAGGTGGACACCTATGTCTGGGCGGCGCAGCTCGACAGTCCGCTGGCGCCGAACATGCTGGCTGCCAAGTTCAGCATCCCCTTCGCCCTGGCGACGACGATCGTTCACGGCGCGGCCACCGTTCCCGCCTTCCGCGGCCCGGCCCGCGAGAACCCGGCGGTGCAGGCGCTGGCGCAGCGCGTGACGGTGAACGAGGATCCGGCCTTCACCGCGCAGCTTCCCGGCCTCCGGCCGGCACGGGTTCGGCTGACGCTGGCCGATGGCAGCGTGCACCGCGCGGAGGTCACCACCAACCGCGGGGACACCGAGGATCCCTACACCGAGGCAGAGGTGCGGGCGAAGTTCCGTGAGCTGGCCGACCCGGTCTATGGCGCGGCGCGCGCGCAGGCGATCGAGGAGGCGGTGCTCGCCCTCGGCCCGCACCAGGAAGCCGCGGCGCTGACGGAGCTGCTCGCGCGATGACGCTGGAGCCAATCGGCATCGAACGCGGTGCGCTCGATCCCGTCACCCTGGCCGTCCTCAAGGGCCGGCTGGAGCAGATCGCCGACGAGATGGACGCGACGCTCTACCGCAGCGCCTTCAACCCGATCATCGCCGAGGCGCGCGATGCCTGCCACGGCATCTACGATGCCGAGAGCGGTGCCACGCTGGTGCAGGGTACCAAGGGCCTGCCGATCTTCGTCGGTGCCATGTCCTTCGCGGTGCAGGCGGTGATCCGCCGTGTCCGGAACGGCACGCCCCTGGATCCCGGCGATACCTTCATCTTTAATGATCCCTACGAGGGCGGCACGCATCTCAACGACTTCCGCCTGGTGCGCCCGGTGTTCCGGCAGGGGAAGCTGTTCTGCTGGATCGCGAGCGTCGGCCACTGGCTCGACATCGGCGGCAACGTGCCCGGCGGCTACAACCCGCGCGCCACGGAAAGCCACCAGGAAGGTGTGCGCTTCCCGCCGGTGAAGCTGATCCGCGCGGGCGTGATGCAGCAGGATATCCTGGACATCCTCGACGCCAATACCCGCGTGCCACAATCCAATTGGGGCGACCTCAACGGGCAGCTCAACGCGCTCGACCTCGGCGAGCGGCGGCTGGTTCAGCTGATCGAGGAGCAGGGCGAGACGACGCTGCTCTCCGCCCTCGCCGCGCTGACCGATCGCGCCGCGGCGTTGATGGAAGCGGAGATCCGCACCCTGCCGGAAGGGAGCTTCAGCTTCGAGGATTACCTCGACAATGACGGCGTCACCGATGAGCGCCTGACCATCGCGCTCGACATGACGATTCGCGATGGCCGGATGATGCTGGATTTCTCGCGCAGTTCGCCGGCCTGCCTCGGGCCGATCAACATCAGCCGCGCCACCAGCGTCGCGGCCTGCTACGTCGCGCTGAAGCACGCCTTCCCGGACGTGCCCGCGAATGCCGGCGTGCTGCGGCCGATCGAGTTCGCCATACCCGACAGCACGCTGCTCGGCGCCGGCCCGCCGCGGCCGATGGCGGGCTACACCGAGACCATCCTGCGCCTGATCGGCGTGATCTTCGGCGCGCTGGGCAAGGCGGTGCCGGAACGCGCAACGGCGGCACCCTTCGGCACCATCAACGCGCTCTCGCTCTCCGGGCAGCGGCAGGATGGCACACGCTGGGTGATGTTCTCCTTCTTCGGCGGCGGCTTCGGCGGGAATCCGGAGACGGACGGGCTGCATCACGCCAACAACCCGATCTCCACCGCCACCATCCCGCCAGCAGAGATCCTGGAAGCCGCCTATCCCGTGATGTTCACGCAATGGGCGCTGCGGCCGGATTCCGGCGGGCCGGGCCAGCATCGCGGTGGCGTCGGCGCGGTCTATGAAATCGAGGCGCTGTCTCCCGGCATCACCGAGGTCGCGCTGCTCGGCGAGCGCGGGCGCTATGCGCCGTTCGGCGTCACCGGCGGGCAGGGCGGTGCGCTGAACCGCTTCGCCTGGCAGACCGATACCGGCTGGGAAAGCCCGCCGATGGCGAGCAAGGTCGTGGGCGTGAAGATCGCCGCCGGCCAGCGCGTGCGGCTCGAAAGCCCGGGCGGCGGCGGCTGGGGCGACCCGAAGGCACGCCCGCGCGAGGCGGTGGCACGTGACATCCGCCTCGGCTTCGTCGGCGCGGAAAGCGCGGCACGCGACTACGGATACACGCCATGAGCGGCAAGCCAATCGTCGGCGTGGATGTCGGCGGTACCTTCACCGACCTGTTCCTGTTCGATCCTGTGCGCAACGCATTCCGCACCGCCAAGGTGCCCTCCAACCGTGGTGACGAGGCGGTCGGGTTCATGGCCGGCCTGCGTGCGCTCGGCGGGCCGGCGGGCTTCGAGGCGATCGTGCACGGCACCACGGTCGGCACCAACGCGCTGCTGGAACGCAAGGGCGCGAAGCTCGGCGTGATCACCACACAGGGCTTCCGCGACGTGCTGGAGATGCGTCGCCGCGACCGTCGCCACACCTGGGGTCTCTGGGGCGAGTTCTCGCCGATCGCCGAGCGCGACATGCGCTGCGAGGTGCCGGAGCGCACGCTGGCGAACGGCACGATCCACACGCCCGTGGACATCGCTGCCGTGCAGGCCGCCGCGCGCGCGTTGCTGGCGCGCGGCGCTGAGGCCTGCGCCATTGTCTTCATCAACGCCTATGCGAACACGGCGAACGAGCAGGCTGCGGCGCAAGCGGTGCGCGCGATCTGGCCGAACCCGCATGTCAGCGTGTCGTCTGAAATCCTGCCGGAGATCCGCGAGTTCGAGCGCGCCTCCACTACCGCGCTGAACGCCTATCTGCAGCCGGGCGTCGCCAATTATCTCGGCAAGCTGGAAGGTGGGCTCGGGGAGGCCGGCTTCGCCGGGCAGTTCCACATCGTGCAGTCCAACGGCGGCATCATGTCCACCGCAACGGCGCGCGGCATCCCGGTGCGCACCGCGCTCTCCGGCCCCGCGGCCGGCGTGATCGCAGCGGCGGCGATCGCACGCGCGGCGGGGTTCGAGAACGCCATCACCTGCGACCTCGGCGGCACCTCCTTTGATGTGTCGCTGGTCACCGGCGGGCGCATGGAACTGGCGGCGCAGGCGACGATCGACTTCGGCCTGGTGATCCGCTCGCCGATGATCGAGATCACCACCATCGGCGCGGGCGGCGGCTCGATCGCGCATGTGGATCGCGGCGGGCTGCTCCAGGTCGGGCCGGAAAGCGCCGGCAGCCGGCCCGGCCCGGTCTGCTACGGCCAGGGCAATACGCGCCCGACGCTGACGGATGCCAATGTCGTGCTTGGGCGCATCAATGCCGAGCGTCCGATCGGCGGCGCGCTCTCGCGGCTGGACGTGGAAGGCGCGAAGGCGGCGCTCGGTGAGCATGTCGGCAAGCCGCTCGGCCTCGATCCGATGCGGGCTGCGGAAGCCGTCGTGCGTGTTGCAAACGCGAAGATGGCCGGCGCGATCCGGCTGGTCTCGATCGAGCGGGGACATGACCCGCAGAAATTCGTGGCACTTCCCTTCGGCGGCGGCGGCGCGCTGCATGTCGGCGCCTTGATCAAGGAGGTTGGCCTGAAGGCTGCGCTGGTGCCGCGCTTCCCCGGTGTCACCAGCGCCATCGGCTGCGTGATCGCCGATGTGCGCCATGACCAGGTGCGCACGCTGAACCTCTCGCTGGATGGCGTGGACGCCGCCGCGCTCGATGCGCGGATGGTGGAGGAAGCCGCCGCCGCGCGCGCGGTGGTGGAGGCGGCCGGCCTGCCCGTCTCCCGCATCGAGATCCGCTTCGAGCTCGACATGCACTATGCCGGCCAGACCCACACCGTCGGCGTGCCGCTGCCGGTGCATGTGATCCAGGGCACCACCGGCGTCAGCGAGGCGATCATCCGCAACGCCTTCGAAACCGCCTATCAGCGGGCCTTCTCCCGCCTGCTGCCCGGCCTGCCGATCCGCATCGTCACGCTGCGCACCGCGGCCATCGGCATCCGCCCCGATTTCGACTTGGCCGCCCTGGCACCCGCCGCCGATGCGACGCTGGAAGGTGCCGCGCGCGGTGCGCGGCAGGTGTGGTTCGACGGCGCCTGGCACGCCGCGACCGTGTGGTCGCGGCTGGATCTGCCGGTCGGCGCGCTGGTGCACGGCCCGGCCATCCTCGAGCAGCCCGACGCGACGGTGGTGGTGGACCCCGACCTCACCGCGCGCGTGGACGGCTTCGGCAACCTCATCATCGAGCGGGAGTGACGCGCATGTCCGCCGACGACATCCCGATCAGCCAGACCGCGCTGCTGCTCTGCGACCTGCAGAACGATTTCATCCATCCGAACGGCGCCTATGGGAAGGCAGGCCAGACGGCGGCGGCGATCGCGGCGATCCCTGCGCGGCTGAAGCCGCTTGCCGATGCCATGCGCGCCAGGGGCGGCTGGATCGCCTCCACCCACTTCACGCTGTTCACCGGCAAGGGCGGCGAGCCCTTCATCGACCCGCACCTCAGGAAGATGCGGCCCTTCCTGAAGAAGGGCGACTTCGTCATGGGGTCCTGGGGCCATCAGGTGGTGGAGGAGCTGGCGCCGTCGGACCTGCCGGTGGAGAAGGTCGGCTACGATGCCTTCTACGCCACGCGCCTCGAATGGATCCTTCGCAAGGTCGGCATCCGCCGGCTGCTGGTCAGCGGCATCGTGACGAATGGCGGCGTCGCGTCCACGGTGCGTGGCGCGCATGTGCGCGAGTTCCACGTGACTGTGCTGGAGGACGGCTGCGCAGCCTTCACGCAGGAACTGCACGACACCGCCATCGCCGCGCTGCGTCCGGTGGCGGAGATCAGCAGCGTCGCGGCGGAGCTGGCGAAACTGCGATGACCGAAGCGCGAATCGTCACCGAAGCCGATCCGGCCTTCGAGACGGAGGTACCGGTCGCCATCATCGGCGCCGGCGCGGCCGGCCTGGTCGCGGCACTCTCCTGCCTCGACGCGGGCGTGGAGCCGCTGGTGATCGAGCGCGACCCGGTACCGCGCGGCTCCACCAGCCTTTCGGCCGGCCTGATCCCCGCGCCCGGCACGCGTTTCCAGCGCGAGCGGGGGATTGCGGACGACCCGGCGCAATTCGCTGCGGACATCCAGAAGAAGGCGCATGGCCAGGCCGATCCGGGCCTGGTCGCGCTGGTGGCGAACAACGTCGCGCCGGCGATCGAGTGGCTGGCCGATGCCCATGGCCTGCCCTTCAGCGTGGTGCATGATTTCGACTACCCCGGCCACAGCAATCGCCGCATGCATGGCCTGCCGAGCCGCAGCGGTGCGGAGCTTGTGGACCGGCTTCGCCAGGCCGCCGAACAGGCCGGCGTGCCCTTGCTGACCGAGGCGCGCGTCACCACGCTGGTCCGCGATGCCGCCGGCATGATCCGCGGACTGGTCGCGGAGCGCCCGGATGGCACCAGGGAACGCATCGGCGCACGCGCCGTCGTGCTCGCCTGCTGCGGCTATGCCGGCAACAAGGCGCTGGTGCGCAAATACGTCCCTGACCTCGCCGACGCCCTCTATTTCGGCCATCCCGGGAACGAGGGCGAGGCGCTGCTATGGGGGGAACAGCTCGGCGCCGTGTTGCGCGACATGACCGGCCATCAGGGCCACGGCTCGGTCGCGCATCCGCAGGGCATCCTGGTCTCCTGGGCCGTCATCATGGAGGGCGGGTTCCAGGTGAACCTGGACGGCCATCGCTTCTGGAACGAGAGCAGCGGCTATTCCGAAGCTGGCGCCGCGGTGCTGACGCAGCGCGAGGGCCTGGCCTGGGACATCTTCGACGAACGTATCGCGGGCATCACCCGCCAGTTCGAGGATTTCCGCCAGGCCGAGGCGCAGGGCGCCATCCTTGCCGCGGACAGCATCGAGGAGCTCGCCACCAAGGCGAAGCTGCCCGCCGATGCGTTGGCGGCGACCTTCGCCGAGGTGGAGGCGCACAAGGCCCGCGGCGCGCGCGATGCGTTCGGCCGCGACTGGTCGCGCGGTGCGCCGCTGGCGCCGCCCTTCCGCGCGGTGCGCGTCACTGGCACGCTCTTCCACAGCCAGGGCGGCATCGTTGTGGACGAACGAGCGCGCGTCAGGCTTGCCGATGGCGGCGTCGTGCCAAATCTCTTCGCCGCGGGCGGCGCTGCCTGCGGTGTCAGCGGGCCGGAAGCCTCCGGCTATCTTTCCGGCAACGGGCTGCTGAGCGCGGTCGCCCTCGGGCGCGTCGCCGGGCGGGCCGCTGCGGACTTCGTTCAGGGGTAGGATCATGGATCAGTTCGGCATCGGGCAGCCCGTGCGGCGCAAGGAGGATGTGCGCTTCCTCACCGGCCGCGGCCGCTACACCGACGACATCGAGGCGCCGGGCCAGGCGCATCTCGCCATCCTGCGCTCACCGCACGCCCATGCGCGGATCGTCTCGCTCAATGTCGAGGCCGCGCGCACCGCGCCCGGCGTGCTGCTGGTGCTGACGGGCCATGACGCGGCGGCCGATGGCCTCGGCCTCTGCCCGGTGATGGTGGACATTCCGGCGCAGCCGGGCACGCCGCCGCTCTACTGCCCGCCCAAGCCCATCCTGCAGACCGATGCGGTGCGCTTCGTCGGCGATGCGATCGTCGCCGTGGTGGCGGAGACCCGCAGCCAGGCGCAGGACGCGCTGGAACTGGTCGAGGTCGAGTACGACCCGCTGCCCTCCATCACCGAGACGGCGCGCGCACTGGATCCCGACGCGCCGGTGATCTGGCCGGAGCGCGGCAGTAATCTCTGCGTCCAATGGACCAACGGCCGCGCCGCCGAGGCCGATGCAGCCTTCGCGAAAGCACATACCACCGTGCGCATCGAGCTGGTGCAGAACCGCCTGGTCGGCAACCCGATGGAGCCGCGTGTGGCGATCGGCGCGTGGAACGCTGCGCAGGAACGCTACGAGCTGACCAGCCCGACGCAGGGCGTGATCCGCGTACGGGAGATGCTGGCGAAATTCATCTTCAAGGTGCCGATGGAGAAGCTGCGCGTGGTCTCGCCCGATGTCGGCGGCGGCTTCGGACTGCGCGGCAAGCTGTTCCCCGAGTCCGCGATGGTGCTCTGGGCCGCCCGCAAGCTCGGCCGGCCGGTGAAGTGGCGCGCCGACCGCAGCGAGACCATGGCGTCCGACCCGCACGGCCGCGACCACGTCACCACCGCGGAAATGGCCTTCGACGCGGCGGGCAAGGCGCTCGGCCTGCGCGTGCGCACCATCGCCGCCGTCGGCGCCTACCTGATGGATTTCGGCCCGCGCATCCCGACCATCGCCGGCGCTCGCATCGCCGGCACGGTGTACGACCTGCAGGCGGTCAACATGGAGGTGCGCTGCGCCTTCACCAACACCGTGCCGACCGACGCCTATCGCGGCGCCGGCAGGCCGGAGATCGCCTACACCATCGAACGGCTGCTGGATCTCGGCGCCGCGCAGCTCGGCCTGCCGAAGGACGAGATCCGCCGGCGCAACTACGTCCGCACCGACCAGATCCCCTACACCAACTGCGTGGGCAACGTGCTGGACAGCGGCGACTTCGCCGGCACGCAGGCATTGGCGCTGAAGCTCGCGGATTGGGAAGGCTTCGCCGCGCGCCGCGCGGAAGCGAAGGCGCGCGGCAGGCTGCGCGGCATCGGCATCGGCTATTTCATCGAGGCCTCCGGCGGCCAGCCGCAGGAATGGGCGCGCGTGCAGATGACGCCGGAGGGCAAGGCGCGGCTCGTGGTCGGCACCTTCAGCCACGGCCAGGGGCACGAGACGGCCTTCGCGCAGATCCTGCATGCCCGCCTCGGCATCCCGTTCGAGGATATCGAGCTGGTGCAGGGCGACACCGACGTGGTGGAGCAGGGCTTCGGCACCGGCGGCTCGCGCTCGTCCCAGATGGGCGGCGTCGCGACCGCGCGTGCGGGCGAGGCGGTGCTGGCGAAGGCGAAGCGCATCGCCGCCCATCTGCTGGAAGCGGCGGCGGCGGATGTGGAGGTCGAGGGCGGACGCTTCCGAGTCGCCGGCACCGACCTGTCCATCAGCTGGCCGGCGGTGGCCGCCGCCGCGCTGGATCCGGCGAAGCTGCCGGAAGGCGAGTCAGCCGGCCTCGATGAGCGCGTGCTCTACAAGCGCACCACCGAGTGCAACTTCCCGAATGGCTGCCACGTCGCCGAGGTGGAGGTGGACCCCGAGACCGGCCGCATGGAGGTGGTGCGCTACGCCGCCGTGGACGACGTGGGCAACGTCATCAACCCGATGCTGGTGCATGGCCAGTCGCATGGCGGCATCGCCCAGGGCATCGGCCAGGCATTGCTGGAGGAGGCCCGCTACGACCCGGAGAGCGGCCAGTTCGTCACCGCCACCTTCATGGACTACGCCATGCCGCGCGCCGCCGACCTGCCGGATTTCGCGGTGGACTTCAACATCGTGCCGACGCCGATCAACGACCTCGGCGTGAAGGGTGCGGGCGAGGGTGGGGCCTGCGGTGCGCCGCCGGCGGTGGTCAGCGCGGCCTGCGATGCGCTCGGTGTCGCGCATCTCGACATGCCGCTGACGCCGGAGCGGATCTGGCGGACGCTCGCCGCGGCCGGCTGAAACAGCGGTCGACTGGCCACCGCGGCGAGCGCCGCGAAGCTAGGCGCGCAGAGCGCGCGCCCGGCGTTTGATGGCGTCGTGCGGCCTCAGGCCGCCGGCAGGATGGGCGAGGACAGCACGTGGAACACGCCGTCATTCGCCAGCACGTCGGCGCGCGTGATGGCGACGACCGGGCGCATCGGGCCGGGCGGCACGCCGTCGCGCACCACCGTCGCGGTGCGCGGGCCGGTCGGGTTCACCTGGATGCGCGCGCGGTCCCAGGTGACCACCTGGCCGCGCCGCGCCTGGATGTCGGCCAGGCGCAGCAGGCCGAAGGCGGCGTTCGCATTGACCAGCGCCGCCGCGCGCGCGCGCTGTTCCGGCGTCGGGCTGGCCGGCGGGTTGTCGAGCAGCGCCAGCAGGTCGCGCGGCAGGGTGTTCAGCGCCTCGTTGGTCGGCACGAACAGCGTCACCGCGCCGTTCCGCCGGCCGATCCGCTCGGCCTGGCCGCTCAGCGCGATGGCGTTGACGAAGCGGCTGTGCTCGGGCTTGTCGCGCAGCAGCGTCAACAGGTCGACCGAGCCATCCTCCGACGCGCGGCGCGGCGGCGTCTGGCAGGCTGAGAGCAGCAGCAACCCGCCGACGCCCAAGGCAAGGCGACGCGGGATCGGGCGACGCGGAATCACGGGCTGGTCCTTCCTGTCATGCGTCAGGTCTCGGCCGCTGCCGGCCGGCGGATCGCGGCAGCGTGGTAGCGGTGCCGTCGCGCGCCGTCCAGGGTCGCCACGCAGCTGTTACGCAGGGTGGGCCGCCGGGTTTGACGAAGGCGGCGGCGCGGCGGATGCTCCGCCCACGCAACAGGGGAGGGAAGGGGCCATGGCGGAACATCCGTTCACGGGCGAGGATCTCGAGCAGCTTCGGCAGTGGGACACGCCGACCATCTGCAACGCGTTAGAACTGGTGGTGCCGCAGCGGCGCGGCCATGGCTTCACGGTGCGCCCGATGGTCGCCGCCGACCCGAAGCTGCCGCCGATCTGCGGCCTGGCCCGCACCGGCACGATTCGCGCCGCCGCCCCCTCCGGCCGACCGAAGGACCAGGACCGGGCACTGCGCATCTCCTGGTACGAGTATGTCGCCAAATCCTCGCTGCCAACTATCGTCGTGCTGCAGGACCTGGACGACACGCCCGGCACCGGCGCCTTCTGGGGCGAGGTGCATTCGGCGGTGCACAAGGCGCTCGGTGCGCAGGGCGTCGTGACCAACGGCTCGATCCGCGACCTCGACATGCTGGCGCCCGGCTTCCAGCTGATCGCCGGCGTGGTGAATCCGAGCCACGCCTATGTCCACCTGGTCGGCTACGGGCAGGAGGTCAGCGTGCACGGGATGCATGTCGCGCATGAGGACGTGATCCACGCCGATCGCCACGGGGCGGTGGTCATCCCCCACGACGCCGTGCGCAAGCTGCCGGCCGCGATCGAGCTGATGGCGCGGCGGGAGAAGGTGATCCTCGACCTCTGCAGGGATCCGGGCTTCACCGTGGCGAAGCTGCGCGAGGCGCTGAACCGGGCGGACGAGATCCATTGATCCCGGCGGCCGGGCTGCTCCTGCTGCTGGCACTGCCGGCCGCGGCGCAGGAGCCCGGCTGGGAGCGGCATGTGCGGGAGCTGGCACCGGCCTTGCGCGCCTGCCTCGCGGATCGTCCCGGCGCGATGGTGCTGGAAGCCTGGCCGATGAACCACGGCAAGGCCGGCGCGCGGCTGCTGCTGCCCGGCGGCGGGGAGGAGCGCTGCGTGGCCGATCTCGGCCGCGGCGTGGTGGACAGCCGCAGCCCGGTCGCGCCGCAGGACACGCGGCCCGATCTCGGGCTGCGTACCTTCATGCTGGAGCGGCGCTGCGTGGATGCCCGGCGCATCGAGGATGCGAACGGCCGGGAACTCGGCTGGCTGGCCTACCGGGCGTGTGGCTGAGCGCGTGCGGAAGGTGCGAGGGGGCAGCGCCCCCTCGCTGCGGCATCAACCCTGGTAGATGCCGATGATGTCGCCCAGCAGCTTCAGCGCCTCGGCCTTCGGCCGCTGGAACGCGTTCCGCCCCATGATGCTGCCATTGCCGCCGCCGGCATGGATGGCGCGGACCTCGTTCAGGATGTCCTCGGTGCCCTTCGCCTCGCCGCCGGAGAACACCACCAGGCGACGCCCGCCGAAGCAGGCCTGCACCACGTGGCGGAAACGCGCCGCGGCGTCGTCCTCGACCGGGTTCTTCTCGTAGGTCTTCTTCGCGGCATCGAGGCTGATCGCCGCCGTGGGCGGCTTCACCTTGATGATGTGCGCGCCGACCAGCGCCGCCATGTGCGCGGCATAGGCGCAGATGTCGAGCGCCGTCTCGCCCACCTTGTCGAGCATCGGGCCGCGCGGATAGCTCCACACCACCACGGCGAGGCCGCACGCCTTCGCCTCGGCGGCGAGCTCGCGCAGCTCCTCCATCATCTCGAACTGGTATTCGGAGCCCGGATAGATCGTGAAGCCGATCGCCGAGCAACCGAGGCGCAGCGCATCCTGCACGGTGGCCGTCACCGCCTGGTCCTTGGTGGTGGACAGGCTGTTGGAGCTGTTCACCTTCAGGATGGTCGGGATGGTGCCGGCATAGGTCCCGGCCGCGGCCTCGATCATGCCGAGCGGGGCGGCATAGGCGTTCAGCCCGGCTTCCAGTGCCAGTTCGAACATGTAGCGCGGGTCGTAGCCTGCCGGGTTGGGCGCGAAGCTGCGGGCGGGGCCGTGCTCGAAGCCCTGATCCACCGGCAGGATCACCATGCGGCCGGTGCCGGCCAGCTTGCCCTGCATCAGGATGCGGGCGAGGTTGCCCTTCGTCCCGGGATTGTCGCTCTCATACCAGGACAGGATCTCCTGGACCTTCGGCGTCAGGCGCATTGCGGCGATTCCTCTCGTCTCGGCGGCAGCTTGTGGCCCGCGATCTAACGCCGGAAGGGCGCGCTGTCATCCGTCTGCGCGGCCAACCAATGCGCGAGCCGCGCCTGGCCGGCCGGCCGCCGCAGGTCGAGCTCCTGTGCATCGAGCGCCTTCGGCCGCGCCGGCAGCAGCCTCGCCCCGGCCGCCGCCGAGGCCGCGGCCACCGCCGGGAAGGCCGGACAGGCGCCATCGAGCACCAGGATCCGGCAGCCCGCGCGCAGCGCCGCCAGCGCCTGCCCCGGCGCCGCACCGCAGCATAGCGCATCGGCGAAGCAGGCGTCCGGCACCGCCTCCGCGGCGCGCGCGAGCAGTGCCCGCCAGCCCGGCGCACCCAGCATGCCGGCCGCGCCCGGCGCCGAGAGCAGCAGCACCGGGCGGCCTGCCGCCTGGCGCAGGATCTCGCGGGCCTCTGCCGCCCCGCGTGCCACCACCGCCGGCGGCAGGCGTTCCGTTCCTGCCTCCGGTGCGGCCGCCCGTTGACCCGCTGCCCCGCGCATGCAAAGCGTGATGGACGTTGGCGAAGCCGCGGGCAAGGCGGGATTCCGCCGTCAAGCCGCGCGCCGCGGGCAACTCCCCCGTTCCGGGGCGTCGAGGCTGGGGACCACCAGGTGGCGGGAGCAGAGGTGTCGGGACGCACGACGGGTGCGATGGGCGGCGGGTCCGGCGCGACGGACACCGGCCAGGCGCTCGCCCGGCTCGAAGCCGCGGTGGAGCGGCTGGCGATCGCCGCCGGCCGGCCGCGCGGCACGGTGGAGGGCGTCTCGCGCGCCCAGGTGCAGGCGATCGCCGACCGGCTGGACGAAACCATCGCGCGGCTGCGTGCCGCGCTCGGCGAGGAGGATGGCTAGCACATGGGTCAGGTCACCGTCCGCGTCGGAGGCTACAGCCATCCCGTCTCCTGCGAGGACGGGCAGGAGGCGCATCTGGTTGCGCTGGCCGCCGAGGTGGACAAGCGCGTGAACTCGATCAAGGCGATGGGCGGCCAGTTCGGCGAAGGCCGGCTGCTGCTGCTCGCCTCGCTGTTGCTGGCCGACGAGGTGCACGACCTGAAGGTGGCGGTGGCGCAGGCGCGTAGCGGCCAGGCGCCGGCGCCTGCGGCGGAGGACCCGAAGCTCGCCGAGCGCATCGCGCGCATCGCCGACCGGATCGAGGGCATTGCCCAGAACCTCGACCGACCCTAACTAGAGTCGGCGAGGCTGCCCGGTGCGTGCGGCAATTCAACCCCCGGGGCCAATAAGCATCCTCCGGGTGCTGGCTCTGTCCGGATCGTGGTCCGGATACCTGGCGCCCACCTGCAACAGCAGGTCTCAGGAGGGCTGACCGCCCACGGCCATGGCGGCTTCGCGCCTGTTTCATGCCCTCGGACGGCGGGCGTCGCCTCCGGTGGCTTGCCTTCCGCGACGGCGCGCTGCTGTCGGTCTTCGCGCGGGGCCGCATTCGCGGCCCAGGGATGTCTCCCTCTCCCCCGGCGCGGGGGGTTGCGGCACTGCCGCGACACCATAGACTGGTTGGGGGTCTTCGGTCGGTGGAATTCTGTCCCGTCCTGCTCGCCGAGCTGAAGGCCGAGGCCCGGAAGGTGGCGCTCGGACGGCGGGCGGCGATGGACCCGGCGCTTGGTGCCGCGCTGGTGGACATCGTGCTCGGCCAGGTGCCCCCGCCGCCCGGCGCCGTGGTCTCCGGCTTCTGGCCGATGGGACCGGAGATCGATATCCGCCCGCTGCTCCTCGCGCTGCACGATTGCGGCCACCCGATCGCGCTGCCGGTCACGCCGAAGCGCGGCAACCCGTTGCACTTCCGCCGCTGGCGTCCCGGCGACGACCTCGCCCGCGGCCCGCTCGGCACCCGCCAGCCGGGGCCGGAGGCCGAGCCGCTCACGCCCGCCTTCCTGCTGGTGCCGCTGCTCGCCTTCGACCGTGCCGGCCGTCGGCTCGGCTATGGCGGCGGCTATTACGACCGCACTCTGGCCGCGCTCCCCGGAGCGACGGCACTCGGCTGCGCCTATGCCTGCCAGGAGCTTGACGAAGTGCCCGCCGGCCCCGAGGACGCACGCCTCACCGCCATCGCCACCGAGGCGGGCCTGATCATTCCCTCCCGCTGGCCCGAAGGCTGAATCACACCTTGCGCATCCTCTTTCTCGGCGACCTGGTCGGCCGCAGCGGTCGCGACGCGGTCACCGCCGCCCTGCCGAACCTGCGGCGCAGCCTCCATCTCGATCTCGTGGTGGTGAATGCCGAGAACGCCTCGCACGGCTTCGGCCTGGCGCCCGAGATGGCGCGCGCGCTGCTTGCCGCCGGGGCGGACGCGATCACGCTCGGCAACCACGCCTGGGACCGGCGCGAGATCATCCCCTTCATCGAGCAGGAACCCCGCTTGCTGCGGCCGCTGAACTACCCGCCGGGCACGCCCGGCCGCGGCGCGGCGGTGGTGGACCTCGCCGGCGGGCGGCGCGCGCTGGTGATGAATGCGATGGGCCGGCTGTTCATGGACCCGCTCGACGATCCCTTCCGCGGCGTGCAGCAGGCGATCGCGGCGCATCGGATGGGGCAGGGCGGCACGGTCGCGGCGATGGTGCTCGATTTCCACGCCGAGGCCAGCTCGGAAAAGCTCGCCATGGGCCACAGCTTCGACGGCAAGCTCTCGCTGGTGGTCGGCACGCATACCCATGTGCCGAGCGCCGATCACCAGATCCTGCCCGGCGGCACTGCCTACATGACCGATGCCGGCATGTGCGGCGACTACGACAGCGTGATCGGCATGGAGAAGGGCGGCGCCTCGCTGCGCTTCTGGAAGAAGGTGCCCGGCGAGCGCCTCGCGCCTGCCGAGGGCGAGGCCACCATCTCCGGTGTCTTCGTCGAGACCGACGACGCGACCGGCCTGGCGCGCCGCATCGCGCCGCTGCGGATGGGCGGGCGCCTCAGCCCGGCCATGCCGGCGGTGTAGTGGCCCCGCCATGACGCCCGAGGCGGTGATCTTCGACTGCGACGGCACGCTGGTGGACAGCGAGGGGCTGCAGGCGGAGGTCTTCGCCGAACTTCTCGCCGGTCATGGCTGGAAGCAGGAGCCCGCCGAGATCCTGGTCGCCTTCCGCGGCCGCCGGCTCGCCACCTGCATCGCCGAACTCGAGGCGCGCTTCGGCGCCCTGCGCCATGATTTCGAAGCCGCCTTCCGGGCGCGCAGCGCCGAGCTGCTGCGCACGCGTCTCTGCGAGATCGAGGGGGCGGCAGCGCTGCTCGGGGCGTTGCCGCATCCGGCCTGCGTCGCCTCCAACGCGCCGCGCGCCAAGATCGAACTATGCCTCGAGATGACGGGCCTCGCGCGCTTCTTCGCCGGGCGGGTCTTCAGCGCCTATGAGGTCGGCGCCTGGAAGCCGGCGCCGGACCTGTTCCTCCACGCCGCCGCCGCCATGGGCACGCCGGCGGCGCGCTGCCTGGTGGTGGAGGACAGCGCGGCGGGCGTGGAGGCGGCGCGCGCCGCCGGCATGAAGGTGGTCGCGCTGCTGCATGAGCCGGCACCGGCCTGGCTGCCCGAGGGTGTGCCGGCGATCCGCGCCCTGTCGGAGCTGCGCGGCATTCTCTCCTTGCCCTGATCATCGCCGCGAGGCGGCACCGATCTGCGGCAGCCTTAGCCCGCGATCGGCCTGGGTGTGCACGCCGCCGGCGGGCACGCCAGGGCGTGAATCGCCGGCTCGAAATGGCTGGACCCGAGTTGTCCGGGCACAGTCCGGGCAACTCGGCTCTAGGCGACGGCGCGGTGCTTCGGCGCGGCGGCCTCCGCGCCGATCAGCGCGCGGGCCTGCTCGGCCGGCATCGGGCGCCCGAGCAGCCAGCCCTGGCCACGCTCGCAGCCCATCGCCAGCAGCCGGTCGGCCTGCTGCTGCGTCTCCACGCCTTCCGCGACCACGCGGATGCCCAGGCCCCGGCCGAGGCCGAGGATCGCCATCACCACCGCCTCCACCCGCGGGTCGGCATCGAGGTCGCGCAGGAAGTAGCGGTCGATCTTCAGCTCGTCGAAGGGGAAGCGGCGGAGATACGCCAGGCTCGACCAGCCGGTGCCGAAATCGTCGAGCGCGATGGAGACGCCGAGCGCCTGCAGGCCGGCCATGACGCGTGCGGCCTGCTGGCTGTCCTGCATCAGCACGCTCTCGGTCACCTCGAGCTCCAGCCGGTGCGGTGGCAGGCCGGATTCGGTCAGCGCCTGCGCCACCGTGGCGACCAGCCCCTCCATCTTGATCTGCACGGCGGAAAGGTTCACCGCCACCTTCAGCCCGCCGGGCCACTGCGCCGCCTCGTTGGCGGCGGTGCGCAGCACCCAGGCGCCGAGCGGCACGATCAGCCCGGTCGCCTCGGCCAGCGGAATGAAGGCGTCGGGCGGGATCAGGCCGCGCGTCGGGTGCGGCCAGCGCAGCAGCGCCTCGAACCCGATCAGTGCGCCGTCGGCCAGCCGGCGCTGCGGCTGCCAGTGCAGCAGGAACGCGCCACGGTCGATCGCCTCGCGCAGGTCGCGCTCCAGCTGGCGGCGCTCGCGCAGCATCGCCTCCTGGTCGGGGGCGAAGCAATGGATGGACGGGGCAGGGGCGGCGCGCGCCACGGCCAGAGCATCCTCGGCGCGGGTCAGCAGCAGGCAGCCCTCGGTGCCCTCCGCGGGTCCGACGGAGATGCCGATGTCGGCGGCGGTCACCGCCATGCCGCCATCCAGCGGCAGCGGTTCGGCCACCACGACGGCCAGGCGGTCGGCCAGGCGCCGCGCATCCGCCGGCTCCTGCAGGTCGATCTGGACCACGGCGAAGCGGTCGCCGGCCAGCCGTGCCACCAGATCCTGGCGCCGCACGGCGTTGCGCAGCCGGGCGCCGATCAGCCGCAAGGCCAGGTCGCCGCCGGCGCGCCCATGCAGCTCGTTCACCTCGCGGAAATGGCGCAGGTTCAGCACCAGAACGCCGAGCTGGCCGCCACGCCGGCGGCATTGTTCGATGCTTTCGCAAAGCTGCTGGCGGAATCCGGCGTCGCTCGCCAGCCCGGTCAGCGGGTCCTCCAGCGCGGGCGCCTGCGCCTCGCCCGGGCTTCGCCGCCGCGTCAGCGCGGTCGCCGCCAGGGCTACGCAGGCCGCCAGCACCAACACCGCCGCCCCCGCGAGGGCGTGGCGCGATGCGTCGGCGGAGGCGGCGCCGTGTTGCAGCGCGATCGCGCCAAGCGCCGCGCCGGCCAGCAGCGCGGTGAGGAGGCCGATGGCAGCCGGCACGGCATGTGTGGGCTGCGAGGGGCGGACAGGTCCTGCCATGTCGGCCACATTGCGCGGGACTGGTGAACCACTGGTTGAGATCACGCAATGTTTTTGCTGCGTCGGGGCAGATTTGCCGGCCGGGCGCCGGGACCGGTATAGGGGCGGCGCGAACCCCCGGACCGAGACAGAGACGGAGCTTCCTGGCCATGGCCGGCCATTCCCACGCCAAGAACGTCATGCACCGCAAGGCGGTGCAGGGTGCCAAGCGCGCCCGTGCCTACGGCAAGCTGATCCGCGAGATCACCGTCTCCGCCAAGACCGGCCTGCCCGACCCGGCGCACAATCCGCGGCTGCGCGCCGCGGTGAAGGCGGCGCTGACCGCCAACATGACCCGCGACACCATCGACCGCGCCATCAAGCGCGTCGCCCAGGGTGCCGCCGGGGAGGACTACCAGGAGGTCCGCTACGAGGGCTACGGCCCGCACGGCATCGCGGTGATCGTCGAGGCGCTCACCGACAACCGCAACCGCACCGGCGGCGACCTGCGCTCGATGTTCGCGAAGGGCGGCGGCGCGCTGGGGGAGACGGGGTCGGTCTCCTTCCAGTTCGAGCGCAAGGGCGTGCTGCGCTATCCCGCCGCGGTGGCGGACGCCGACACCATGCTGGAAGCCGCGATCGAGGCCGGTGCCGAGGATGTGGAGAGCACCGAGGACGGCCACGAAGTCTCCTCCAGCGTCGAGGATTTCGCCGCGGTGCGCGACGCGCTGGAAGCGAAGTTCGGCACGGCGGAGGCGGCGCGGCTGGAATGGTGGCCTTCCACCACGCTGACGCTGGACGAGGAGAAGGCGGCCGAGGTGATGAAGCTGCTCGACGCGCTCGACGACCATGACGACGTGCAGCAGGTCTTCGCCAACCTGGAGGTGGACGAGGCGGCGATGGAGAAGCTGACGGCATAGATGCCGTCCCGCGGGCGAGGGGGCGCCGCTGGCGCATTCTGCTAGGAACGGCGCATGGCGCATGCCCCGATTCGCATCCTCGGCCTCGATCCTGGCCTCCAGCACACCGGCTGGGGGATGGTGGAGCATGATGGCTTCCGGCTGCGCTTCCTCGCCGATGGGGTCGTCTCCACCCATCCGGGCGATGAGCTCGCCGCCCGCCTGCTGGTGCTGCACCGCGGTCTCGCCGAGGTGATCGCGCAATGGACGCCGGACGAGGCGGCGGTGGAGCACACCTATGTCGCGCGCAACCCGCAAAGTGCGCTCAAGCTCGGCCAGGCGCGCGGGGTGGTGCTGCTGGCGCCGGCGCTGGCGGGTGTCCTGGTGCGCGAATACGGCGCGATGGAGGTGAAGCGCGCCGTGGTCGGCACCGGTCACGCGGCGAAGGAGCAGGTGCAGGCGATGGTCCGCCAGCTGCTGCCGGGCGTCACCTTCAAGCGCGCGGATGCGGCCGATGCGCTGGCCATCGCCATCTGCCATGCGCATCACCGCTCCACCGGCAACGCCTATGCCGCGGCGCTGGCGAGGGCTGCGACATGATCGGGTCCCTGCGCGGCATCGTCGAAAGCGTCCACGAAGGTGGCTGCGTGCTGGACGTGAACGGCGTCGGCTACCTCGTCGCGTGCAGCCGCAAGACGCTCGACAAGCTGACCGCGAAGGAGGGCGCCCAAAGGCTGCTGGTCGAGACCCGCGTGAGCCAGGACGCCATCACCCTGTTCGGCTTCGCCGATGCCGGCGAGCGCGAGGCCTTCCGCGCGCTGATCGAGGTGAAGACCGTCGGCCCGCAGAAGGCGCTGCTGGTGCTCTCGGGCCTCACCCCGGCGCAGCTCGCCGCCGCCATTGCGGCGAAGGAGCGCAAGCGGCTGGCGGAGGTGAAGGGGCTTGGCGCCGCCACCGCCAACCGCATCATCGACGAGCCGGCGATGCAGAAATGGGCGGTCGGCCGCGCGACGCCGGAGGCCGACGGGGCAGGGGGCATCCCGGCCGCCGCGGCGGCGGCGCCGCAGGGCGTCGAATCGGATGCCGTCTCCGCGCTGGTCAACCTCGGCATGAAGCGGCCGGAGGCGGCGGCGGCGGTCGGGCGCGCCGCGAAACGTGTCGGGGACGGCGTGCCGCTCGAGGCGCTGATCACCGAGGCGCTGAAGGAGATGGCGCCGCGATGAGCGAGCACCGCATCACCGGCGGCGAGCGGAGCGAGGAGGACGCGACCGAGGGCAGCCTGCGGCCGCAGACGCTGCGCGACTTCATCGGCCAAAAGGCGCTGCGGGAGAACCTCGAGGTCTTCGTGGGCGCCGCCCGCGCCCGCGGCGACGCGATGGACCATGTGCTGCTCTATGGGCCGCCGGGCTTGGGCAAGACGACGCTCGGGCAGATCGTGGCGCGCGAGCTCGGCGTCGGGTTCCGCGCCACGTCCGGTCCGATCCTGCAGCGGGCGGGCGACCTGGCCGCGATCCTCACCAACCTGCAGCCGCGCGACGTGCTGTTCGTGGACGAGATCCACCGCCTGCAACCCGCAATCGAGGAGACCCTCTATCCCGCGATGGAGGATTACCGGCTGGACCTGATCATCGGCGAGGGGCCGGCGGCGCGCACGGTGCGCATCGACCTGCCGCCCTTCACCCTGGTGGGGGCGACCACCCGTGCGGGCCTGCTGAGCCAGCCGCTGCGCGATCGTTTCGGCATCCCCCTCCGGTTGCAGTTCTACACGGTGGACGAATTGCTGCTCATCGTTCGCCGTGGCGCCGAGAAGCTGGGCTTCGCGCTGGCCGAGGATGGCGCGCTGGAGATCGCGCGGCGGTCCCGCGGCACGCCGCGCGTCGCGGGGCGGCTGCTGCGCCGGGTGCGGGATTTCGCCCAGGCGGCCGGGCGCGCCGCCGACCGCGCCATGGCCGATGCCGCGCTCGCCAGGCTGGAGGTGGACCACCTGGGGCTCGACGCGCAGGACCGCCGCTATCTCCGCCGCATCGTCGAGCATCACGGCGGCGGCCCGGTGGGCGTGGAGACGCTGGCCGCCGCGCTGGCCGAAAGCCGCGACACGCTCGAGGAGGTGATCGAGCCCTTCCTGATCCAGGAAGGCCTGGTGCTGCGCACCCCGCGCGGGCGGATGATCGGCGAGCCCGGCTGGCGGCATCTCGGCCTGGCGCCGCCGGCCGGATATGGGGCGCAGATGGACCTCCTGGCCTCGATGCCGCCGGACCCGCCCCAGGAATGACACGGGCGCACCGTTTTCCTGTCCGGGTCTATTTCGAGGATACCGATGCGGGGGGCGTCGCCTATCACGCCAATTACCTGCGCTGGGCCGAACGGGCCCGAACCGAATCCTTGCGTTCCATGCACTTGCCCCATGCACTTCTGATGGAGCGTTACAATGCGATGCTTGTGGTGCGGCGCATCGAAGTGGCGTATGTGCGCCCGGCCCGGCTGGACGAGCCCCTGATCGTCGAGACGCGGGTTCGTGCCATGGGCGCCGCCACGCTCGACCTCGACCAGCTTGTGCTGCGCGAGGCGGACGGGGCGGAGCTGGCACGGCTCGCCGTCGGGCTGGTCTGCGTGCGCGGCGCCTCGGGCGGCGGGACGGAAGACCTGCGTCCTGCCAGGATCCCCGAGCCGTGGCGGAGCGCGTTGGCGGAGTTGGTGTCGGGCGGCGCGGCCGCCTGACGGGCAGGAAGGCTGGCGGCGCGTCACGCCGAGGCGTGCCTTCGGCAAGGGCGCGCCGAGCGCCCGAACGGGCGCCGCGGCTGGTGCCGCGGAGCCAAGGGCGCGGAAGCGGCCCGCCCGGCGTGTGAGGGGGGCCGCCGCATGGCGGCCCAAGAGGATGAGGAGGCCCGGGTCTTGGGCAATGTGACGACGGCTGCTCTCGCCCCGGTGGCGCACGACCTCTCGCTCTGGGGCCTGTTCCTCCAGGCCGACTGGGTGGTGAAGGGCGTGATGATCGGCCTGCTGCTGGCCTCGATCTGGGTCTGGGCGATCGTGTTCGAGAAGGCCACCACGATGCGCCGCATCCGCCGCAGCGCCGATGCCTTCGAGGATCGCTTCTGGTCCGGCGGCAGCCTCGACGAGCTGCATGTGCAGGAGGGCGAGAACCCCTCGCACCCGATGGCCGCGGTGTTCGGCGCCGGCATGCGGGAGTGGAAGCGCTCGGCCGGCCGCGGCCTGGGGTCGGAGCTCGCCGTCACCGGCACCAAGGAACGCGTCGAGCGCGCCATGACGGTGGCGATGGGGCGCGAGATGGAGCGGCTGGAGCGCTGGATGGTGTTCCTCGCCACCATCGGCTCGGCGGCGCCCTTCATCGGCCTGTTCGGCACGGTCTGGGGCATCATGAACTCGTTCAGCGCCATCGCCGGCATGCAGAACACCAGCCTCGCGATCGTGGCGCCCGGCATCGCCGAGGCGCTGTTCGCCACCGCGATCGGGCTGATCGCGGCCATCCCGGCGACCATCGCCTACAACAAGTTCGCCTCCGATTTCGGCCGCTTCGCCGGGCGGCTGGAGGCCTTCGCGGCGGAGTTCTCCGCCATCCTCTCGCGCCAGACCGAGGCGGCGGCTGAGCCCGCCCGCCCGCGCGCGGCCGCGACGGCGGCGGAGTAGCGCGCCGTGGCCGGGGGGCTGATGGGGCGCAACGGCGGCGCGCGCAGCCGCTACCGCCCGATGAGCGAGATCAACGTCACGCCGATGGTGGACGTGATGCTGGTGCTGCTGATCATCTTCATGATCGCCGCGCCGCTGATGACGGTCGGCGTGCCGGTGGACCTGCCGCGCACCAACGCCCAGCCGCTCAACCAGCAGCAGGAGCCGCTGACCATCACGGTGGACAGCGAGGGCCGCATCTTCCTGCAGGAGAGCGAGGTCCCGCTCGAGAACCTGGTGGCGCAGCTGCAGGCGATCCTGGCCAACCAGCCGCGCGACCAGCCGGAGCGCCGCATCTTCGTGCGCGGCGACCGCGCCATCAGCTACGGCCGCGTGATGGAAGTGATGGGCACCGTCAGCGCTGCCGGCTTCCCGCGCGTGGCGCTGCTGGCCGAACAGCCGCAAGGCGTGCCACCGGGCGTGCAGCCGACCGCACCCGCCCGCCCCGCGGGGCAGCGCTGAGCGCCTCGACGATGAGCGGCGTGGCGACACTGACACTGGGCGCGGACCCCGAGGACCGGCGGCTGCGCCGCTGGCTCGGCGTCTCGCTCGGGCTGCATGCCGCCTTGGCCCTGGCGGGCTTCATCTATGGCCAGGTGCAGCCGTTGCCGGCGCCGGTGGAAGTGCCGGTGACGGTGGAGTTCACCGCGCCGGTGCCGCCGCAGCAGGCGCAGGGCGAACGGCCCGCGCCCGCGCCTGCGCCCGACGAGCCGACGCCGCCAGAGCCCGCGCCCCCCGAACCTCCCGCGCCACCGCGGCCGGAGCCGCCGCAGCCCACGCCGCCGCCACCCCCGCCGCCGCCGGCCCCCGCCGCGGTGGTCCCGCCCGTGCCGGCGCCGCCGGCACCCGTCCAGCCCGCGCCGCCACCGCCGCCGCAGGTGGCGCCGCCGCGCCCTGAGCCGATTCCGCCGCCGCCCCCGCCGGCGCCCGCCCCGGCGCCGCAGGCCGCGCCGACGCCGCCGCCTCGCCCGGCGCCGCCCGCGCCCACCCCGCCCACACCGGCACCCCCCGCCCCGGCCGTGGCGCAGGCGCCGCCCACCCCGCCTCTGCCGATGCCGCCGCCCCCCGCGCCCCCGCCGCCGCAGCCGGCGCAGACCGCCGGCACCGGCCA
>NZ_JAWLHG010000047.1:0-37527 GCF_041690465.1 Falsiroseomonas sp.
ATTCGCTTTCAGCGAATCATCGGCACGACGCCGCATGCACGCCGGCGCGATCAGCCCTTCTCGAGGTTCCAGTAGAACAGCGCCGGTCCCGGCAGCACCCCGCGCAACTCGGTGCGATGCGCGATGACGCTGCGGTACTGGCCGAGCGGGATCAGCGTGACGATCTCGTTGTGCAGCTTCTCCAGCTGCTTGAGGATGCTGGTCCGCTTCGCCGGGTCCGCTTCGAAGGTCCAGGCTTCGGTGAGCTGGCCGACGCGCTGGTCGCAGGGCCAGCCGAACCAGGCGGCCTCGCAATGCCGCGCGAAGGTGTTGAGCAGCGGGTTCGAAATTCCGGTGATCGTCGCATTGGTCGTAAAGACGTTCCAGCCGCCATTCGCCGGCGGCTCCCTCGAGGCGCGCTTCTGCACCAGTGCGCTCCAGTCCATCGCCTGCAGGTCCACATTGGCGCCGAGCTTGCGCAGCGCCTCCGCTGTCAGCAGTGCCGGCGGGTGCAGGACGGCGTTGTCGGCGGGATCCATCACCACGATCGGGCGGCCGTCATAGCCGGAGGCGCGGAGCAGTTCCGTCGCCTTGGCGAGATCCTGCTCCGGCCAGCCCAGCGTGTCGAACTGCGCCGGCTCGTCGGCGGTGCAGCCGAACAGCGCGGCGCATTCGCGCCACGGCGTGCGGTCGCCCGCGGTGGCGTTCATGTAGTCCGACTGCTTGATCGCGCCCATCAGCGCGCGCCGCGCGCGGACATCGTTGAAGGGCGGGTGCAGCTGGTTCAGCACGGTGAAGAGCTGGTAGCCGAGCGGATCGTTCGGCGCGACGCGCACGCCGCGCGAACGCTGCAGCATCGTCACCAGGTCCGGGGCGGGCGATTCCAGCAGGTCGAACTCGCCGGCGACCAGGCCGTTCGCCGCCGTCGCGGCATCCGGCGTGTAGATGGATTCAACGCGGTCCACCTTCACCACCTTACCGCCGGCGGCCTGGCTCGCCGGTTCGTCGCGCGGTACGTAGCGGGCGAACTTCTCGTAGACCACCTTCACGCCCGGCACCCATTCCTCTCGCACGAAGCGGAAGGGTCCGGAGCCGATCATCTCGGTGACCTGGGTGTTCGGCGCGGTACTGGCCAGCCGTTCGGGCATCATGAAGGGGACGTTGCTGTCGATCTTGCCGAGCGCTTCCAGCACGAAACCGACCGGGCGCTTCAGGCGCAGGCGGAAGGTGCGATCATCCACCGCCGAGAGGTCGTCGGTGATGCTCATCAGCACGCGCCCCATGCCGTCGCGCATGCCCCAGCGGCGGACCGAGGCGACGCAGTCGGCGGCGCGCACCGGCGTGTCGTCGTGCCAGAGCAGGCCTGGGCGCAGCGTGAAGGTGTAGGTCAGCCCGTCGCCGCTGACCTCATGCGCGCCGACCATCTGCGGCTGCGGGCGGTTCTGCGCATCCAGCGAGAACAGCGTGTCCCAGACCATATAGGCATGGTTGCGGGTGATGTAGGCGGTGGTCCAGATCGGATCGAGGGCGCGCAGATCGCCGATCGGCACCGAGCGTATCACCTTCCGCCCGGCCTGCGCGCGGGCCGCCCGGCCCGCAGCGGAAAGCACCAGCGGCGCACCCAGCGCCGCCCCCATCATGTCGCGCCGACGCATCTTCATCATCTCCTCTGCCTCTCCCGCAACGCAGCGTAGACGTCGCGCGCGGCACGGTTCAAGCTTCGCGTGACCGGTGGAGGGATTGGGCAATGACGGGTGCGACGCTGTTCCGGAATCTTGACTGGGCGGTAACCTGGGATGCGGTGACGCAGGGCCACGCCTATCGTCGTGGCGTGGACGTGCTGCTGCGCGAGGGCCGCATCGCCACCATCGCCGAGCACGCCGACGATGCACCACTGCCCGAGGGCGCGGAGGTGGTGGACGGGCGCGGCATGCTGCTGATGCCGGGCCTGGTCAACGTGCACACCCATCCGACGACGGAGCCCGCAACCCGCGGCGTGCGCGAGGATCATGGCGTGCCGGAACAGCAGATGACCGGCCTGTTCGAACGTCTGCAGGCCTTCCGGCTCGACCGCGCGGGGCAGCAGGCGGCGATGCGGCTGGCCTATGCGGAGCTGATGTCGGCCGGCGTGACCAGCGTGGTGGACCTGACCAGCCCCTTCGAGGGCTGGATGGACATCATGCGGGAGAGCGGCATGCGCGTCTGGGCCGGGCCCGGCTACGCCAGCGCGCGCTGGGGCATGGAGGCGCCGCAGACGGTTACCTGGGAATGGGACCAGGCGGCCGGCCGCCGTGGCTTCCAGCGGGCGCAGGCGGTGATGGCGGAGGTCGAGGCGGAGCCCTCCGGCCGGCTGTCCGGCATCGTCTTCCCGGCGCAGATCGACACCGTGGAGGAGGATCTGCTGCGCGATTCCATCGCCTTCGCGCAGGAGACCGGGCGGCCCTTCACCACGCATATCTCGCAGGCCGTGGTGGAGGTGCGGGAGATGATCCGCCGGCACGGCGAGACCTCGATCCAGTTCGCCGCACGCCTCGGGCTGCTGACGCCGCGCACCATCCTCGGCCATGCGATCTTCCTCGACGAGCATCCCTCGATCGGCTGGCATGGCGCGCGCGACCTGGCGCTCATGGCGGAGCACGGCGTGGCGGTGGCGCATTGCCCCTCGCCCTTCGCACGCTATGGCGAGCATCTGAAGCACTTCGGGAAGTATTCCGCCCGCGGCGTACGGATGGCGATGGGCACGGATTGCGCGCCGCACAACCTGATCGAGGAGATGCGGCTGGCGATCCTGCTGGCGCGCAACGCCGTGCGCGACATCTCGGCGGCGGATACCTCGGCGGTGTTCCACGCCTGCACCATCGGTGGCGCCGATGCGCTCGGGCGTCCGGATCTCGGGCGGCTGGCGGCGGGCGGGCGCGCCGATGTCGTGCTGGTGGACACGCGCCACCCGCTGATGTCGCCGCCACGCGACCCGCTGCGCAGCCTGGTGTTCCACGCCGCCGACCGGGCGGTGAAGCGCGTCTATGTGGACGGGCGATGCGTGTTTGCCGACGGGCGGCCGGTCTTCCTGGACACCTCGGAAGCGGCGGGGATCCTCGCGGAGTCGCAGGCGCGGATGCTGCGGGATGCGTCGCAGCACGATTATCGCGGGCGCGATGGGGATACGATCGCGCCGCTATCGCTGCCGGTGCATTGAGCGCGTGCGGCTCCCTCCGCCCCCTGCGGCGGAGGGAGCCGGCGCCATTCACGCCTGGGCGAAGCCGGGCGGGACTTCGAGGTCCGGCCGCTCGGCGAAAAGCTTGGCCCAGGCGGTGCGGCCGATGCGGTCGGCCTCGCGGACGATGTGCGCCTCATCCATCGTGAGCACTTCGCCCTCGCGCATGATCCAGCGCCCGTCCACCATGACGGATTGCACATCCGCCGCCTGACCCTGGTGCACGAAGCCGGACACCAGGCGCATCAGCGGCACCAGATGGGCGCGGTCGGTGCGGATCATGATCAGGTCGGCGCGGTTGCCCTGCGCAAGCCAGCCACCATCCGGCACGCCGCAGGCGCGGTAGCCGTTGCGCGTGGCCCAGGCGAGCGCCTGCTCGGGCGTCGGCTGGCGGCCATCCTCGCGGCGGATGCGCTCCATGAACAGGCCGGTGCGCATCACCTCCACCATGTCCTCCGCCATGTTGTCGGTGCCCATGGCGATGTTGCAGCCCTCCGCCTCCAGCACCGAGATGCGCGGGCTGAGGCCGCGGCGCGCGGCGATCGCCGAGTTGAACGCCACCGAGACGCGGGCGGCGCCGAGCAGCTTCTCCTCGCGGTGTTCCATGCAGCGGCAATGCGCGGCGACCAGGCGGTCATGCAGGAAACCGAGGCTTGCGAGGTATTCGGTGGGCAGCATGCCGTCGCGCTGCGCCTGCACCGCCGCGACCTCGCCCCAGATCTGGTTGAGGTGGATGGTGCAGAGCGTGTCCAGCTTCTGCTGCAATGCACGCAACCGGCGCAGCAGCTCCGGCGAGCACATGTCGGGCGCCCAGGCGGCGACACCGACACTGATCCGACCCTCGCCCGCGCCGTGCCAACGCGCATGCAGCCGCTCGATGCGGGCGATCCCCGCCTCGGCGAGGCGTTCCGAGACGGTGAAGGGCGTGGGGTCGCCGATGGATGCACCCTCGCGGTCCCAGGCGCGCTCGGCGAGCACCATGCGCAGGCCGGTGGCGACCATCTGCGGCGCGTAGCTCTCGATGTTGAAGCCGTCCTCCAGCACCAGCGTGGTGCCGCTGCGGATCGCCTCCAGCGCACCGAGCTGGCACATCACCGCATTCTCCTCGGCTGTGAGGGGCGGCAGCGGCAGCGGCGAGAGGCCGCCGCAGAAGGGCGGCTTGTGCGGCGGCGAGAGATCCTCGTAGACGCCGCGCGCCAGCGTCAGGCCGAAATGCGTGTGGGTGTTGGCGAAGCCGGGCATGACGGCGCGGTTCGTGCCATCCACCTGCTCGGCCTGCGGGAAGCGGGCGCGGATCTCGGCGCTCGGGCCGATGGCGGCGATGCGGCGACCCTCGATGGCGATGGCGGCGTCATGGTGGATGGCGCCGTCGGCGTCGCCGGTGACCACCGTGGTGCTGTGGATGACGACCGTCATGGCCCGACCCCCTCCGTGCTGGATCGGGCAAGTCTATACCGGTTGGCGCCCGGCGGCACCGCGGACGTCGCGGTGCGTGGAAAGCAGGGCCCGGCGCCCCGGCCTCAGCTCTCCCGGATCCGGTAAACGGCGGGGGCGACCAGCGCCACGGCGAGCAAGGCGTAGGACAATTCGCGCAGGTTGCCCATCGCCCAGGCGAGCACGACGCCGAGGACCGCCATCAGCAGCAGGGCAAGGGTGAAGAAGGCATCGGCCACGCGCACCAGGGTTTCGGTCGGCATCGTCTTGTCATCGCTCCCGCCGGGCGGGCGCCGGCAAGTGCCGGACGACCCGGCACCCGCTGTCGGCGTCAGCCGCAGTATGGAAGCGTCAAGCAAAGTTGATGCCGCGGGCGTAAAAAACATCATTTCAGTACTTTGTAGGGTTGGCCGTCGGCACCGGGCCATGGAGTTGTAAAGTTCTCCAACAGGTCGCCCCGCGGCCGTATCGGAAGGAAGGTCACCCTCGCGGCTGGTATGAAGCCAGGTCTGTTTCAATCGACGGGGGAGGCCGCACCTGCGCGAAGTGTGACGCTAGCCTCCGCTTGTCGCCACCAGCCAGACGCCGAGCGCGACCAGCGCCGTCCCGGCCAGCTTCCTTGCCGTCAACGGCTCTCCCAGCGCCAGGCAGCCGAGCGCCATGGTCAGCAGGAAGCCGAGTGAGACGAAGGCGTAGGCGAGGGAAACCGGCACCCGCGCAAGGACGAACAGCCAGACGATCGCGCCGACACCGTAAAGCCCGAGGCCCGCGACCACGCCCGGCGAGGTCCCGATCGCCCATGCCACAGGCCAGGCCCCGCCCTCGGACAGCGCCAGTTGCACGGGCGGGCGGCTCATGCCGAAGCGCAGCAGCACCTGCGCCAGCGCCGACATCGCGACACTGCCGACGATCATGGCCAGCAGCGTGGTTCCGAGTTGCACCCGATCGCCTCCCGTCACCCGCGGACTGCCGCCGGCAGGCCCGCCCAGGCCAGGACGGCCACGCCGCCGAGGCAGGCCAGCACCGCCCAGGAGACCCAGTCGCGCGACGCATAGACGATCGGATCGTCATGCATGTAGCCGCGTGCCGTTGAGAGCCAGAGCCGGCACTGCCAGAACAGCAGCAGGGGCACCGCCGCCCACAGCAACGCCGGTTCCGCATAGGCCAGCGAGGCGGTCTCCGACTGCACGTAGAGCAGCAGCACGACCGCCGAGGTGAAGGTGGCGCCGGCGCCGAAGGTCTGCAGCATGGCAGCGTCCTCGGCCATGTAGCCGCGCCGGGCCGCCCAGCCCCCCCGCTTCGCCTGCAGGCGCTGCAGTTCCGAGACGCGCTTGATCAACGCCAGGCTGAGAAAGATGAAGCCCGAAAAGCCGAGCAGCCAGAGCGAAACCGGGTGCCCGCTCGCCTCGCCACCGCCGAACAGGCGGATGGTGTAGAGGCCGGCCAGCATGAACACGTCCACCAGCGGCTGCTCCTTGAGCACCAGGCTGTAGGCGATCGAGGCAACGGCATAGGCCAGCAGGATGGGCAGGGCGCCGGCCATCCATCCCAGAAGCGCCCCACCCAGGATCAGCAGCGGCGCCATCATCATGCCGGTCGCGACCCCGATCGCGCCGCTGGCGAAGGGACGGCGCGACTTCCGCGGATGGGCGCGATCGGCAGCCAGGTCCGAGATGTCGTTGACCACGTAGATGCCGGACGCCATCAGGCAGAAGGCCGCCATCGCGGTCAGCGCCCCGGCCCAGCCGGCGAGGCCGAGATCCGCGGCGGCCAGGGGCGGCACGAGGCACAGCGCGTTCTTCAGCCATTGGTGCGGCCGCAGCGCCTTCAGCATCGCCCGCGGCCTGCCGCCAGGGCCATGGTCCTCCAGCACCGCCAGGACCAGGCCCTGCGCCTCGGCCCGCCGCCGCACGTGCCCCGGCGCGTTGACCACGATGGCGCCGGCGGCGGACCTCCAGACCGGCAGGTCGCTGGCGTCATTGCCGAGATAAACGAAGCCACGGTGGCCGAAGCGCGCCTCCAGCGCCGCGGCCTTGCGTGCGCCGCGCAGGTTGTCGTCGCCCCTGGTGGCGATCACCTCGTCGAACAGGCCGAGATGCGCGGCGATCCGGTCCGCGATGCGATGATGTGCGGCGGTGCAAAGGACGATCCGCTGCCCGGCCGCGCGCGCCTGTTCCAGATGGTCCAGGACGGCCCGGCTGTAGGGCAGGGTTGCCGGGTCGAAGGTCCAGGCCTCGGCCGCGGCAAGCTTCATCGCGGCCTTTCCGCGGCGCAGCGCAGTCAACAGGCGCAGCAATGCCGCCGGGCCGGCCATGGCGGCGCTAAGGGCGGCCTCATGCAGCGTGTCCACCCGCAGCAGGGTCCCATCCATGTCCACGCACAGGGGCAAGTCGATGCAAGCGGCCGCACCCGATACCGGTGCGGCCCCTTCGATCTGCTGATGCACGCGCTGACCTCCGCGGCCGTGATGCCTTACGCCATACCGCTCTCTATGCGAGAATAACGCCACGCGCGAGAAGCGAAGTGGGGATTTGGTGGATATTGGCGAACCGGCAGCCATCCATCCGGCTTCCGGACAGGAGCCCGGACAGGAGCAATGAGCGCCCCTAGAACCTCCACGATCCGCCGGGAGGCGGCTGCCGGCACGGCCGGCGCCGCCCGCTTCGCTGAACTGCTGGCCGTTCTGCTGGCGGCGCTCCTGGGGGCCGTGCTGCTGTTCCTGACTGCGCCGACGGCGGGAGAGTTCTGGTGGAGCGACGCCCCGCGCCACGGCCTGAACGGGGTGTTCGTCCGCGACCTGGTCGCGGCGATGCCGTGGCGGGACCCGGTCGGCTACGCGATGCAGTACTACGTCCAGTACCCGGCGCTGACCATTCTATTCTACCCGCCGCTGTTCTACGCAATATCCGCCGTGATCTTCGCCGTGTTCGGCTTCTCCCATGCGGTAGCGCTGGGCGCCGTGCTCGCGCATTACGTGGTGCTGGCAGTCGGCCTGCACCTGCTGGCGCGGCGCTTCATGGGGCCGGGCCTGGCGCTGGCGGTCGCGATGCTTGCGATGGCGGCGCCCGGCATTGCCCTGTGGGGCCGGCAGGTCATGCTGGAAGTGCCGAGCATGGCCTTCGCGGTCTGGGCCATGCTGATGCTGCGTGGCTACGCCGCCGGCGGACCGGTCTGGCGGCTGGCCCTCGGCCTGTTCCTGCTGCTCTGCGCCATCTACACGAAGTTCAGCGCCGTGTTCCTGATCCCGGTGGCGGGGCTGATGCTGCTGGCGGCCGACCCGCGCCGGGCGTTGACGCGGCGCGCGCACTGGCTTGCGGCGCTGGCCTTCCTTGTCGCGCTCGCGCCGGCCGTGCTGCTGACGCTGAAGTTCGGCGCCGCCAATCTGCAGTCGGTCACCTCCATCCCGGACGCCCCGGTGGCGCGCTGGACCCTGGAGGGCTGGACCTGGTACGCGCGCGCCCTGCCGGGGTTGCTGGGCTGGCCGCTGCTCGCCGCATCGCTGGCGGGACTGCTGCTGGCGCTGCGGCGAACGGAGGGGGCTGACGGGCCCGCGCACCGGGCCGACCTCGCCCTCCTTCTTGGCTGGATCGGCATCGGCTACGTCTTCCTCTCCTACATAGACCTGAAGGAGGCGCGGCACGCCACGTTGCTCCTGCCGCCATTCCTCATCGCGGCCGGGATCGCAGCCAAGGCGCTGCCGCGCGCGCCGCGGCTGGCGGCACCTGCTGCGGCCGGGCTGCTCGCTGCCACCGCCGCCATCACCCTCTGGCGTGTGCCGGTGCCCTTCCATGACGGCTATCGCGAGGCAGCCGAATGGATCGGGCAGAACGCGCCGCCGAATGCCATCGTCGTCTTCTCCGGGAAGCGCGACGGGTCGTTCGTGTTCAGCATGCGAGCCAATGCCGATCGCCGACCGGACATCTTCACGGTGCGCGCGGACAAGCTGCTGCTGAGCATCTCCGTGCGGCGGCAGATCGGCGTCACCCAGCGCTCACTGAGCGAGGAGGAGATCGGCGCGCTGCTCGACCGGGTCGGCGCGACCCACATCGTCGCACAGTCCGACTTCTGGACCGACCTGGAGGTGATGGACCGCCTCCAGCGGGTCCTGCGCTCCCCCCGGTTCGTCGAGGTCGCGCGGATTCCAGTGCGCAGCAACCAGCCAGAGGAGGATCGCGAGCTTCGGATCTACCGCAACACGAACGAGGTCGCACCGGCCGAGTCCAGGCTTTCGATCGACCTTCCGATCATCGGCCGCAGCGTCCAGGGCAACGTGCCGTCCGGGCGGTGATGCCGTTCCCCTCGCCGGTCGGGCGCTTCGCTGATCCGGCCCTTGCGAGCCTGGCGATGGGCCGGCCAAGCGCCTGCCCACGCGGCCTCGCGGCACGCCAAGGCGACGGCCACGGGCGCACCACCACCTTCCTCGCCGGCCTGCGCAGCACCGGCTTCATCGCACCCCTCGTGCTGGACGGGGTGAGGACCGGCGAGGTCCTCCGCGCCTATGTCCAACGGCCTTCCGGCCCGGGAGCATTTCCAGACGAGGCACTACGGCCGCCATCCAGATCGTCGCGCTACAACTCACCTTCTCCCCGCTTCCCGTGGACGCCGGTGTGCCGGTGCCGGCCACCACCGCAGTCAGGGACGGCCAACGATCAGCCCTGCGCCCTTATGTGCCACTGCGAGCACGGTGGCGTTGATGTTGCAGACCGGGATGTCCGGAAACACCGACGCATCCACGACACGAAGCCGCTCGATTCCGCGCAGCCGGAGCTCGGGATCGAGCGGCGCGCCACTCCCGGCCGTGCCCATGCGCACGGTGCCGCAGGGGTGATACACGGTGCCGCCGGTCGCTGCCGCAAAGTCCGCAAGTTCAGAATCGGTCTGGAGCGCTACGCCGGGACTGACCTCCCCGACCACGATCCCCTGCAGCGGCGCCGCCCCCATCCAGCGCCGCGCGAGGCGGATGCCGCGGGCGATCGCTGACCGGTCCTCCGGCGCGGTCAGGAACCGCGGCGCGATCACCGGTGCATCCTCCGGCCGTGGCGAGGCCAGCGCGACGCTGCCGCGCGAGAGCGGACGCGTCTGCCAGACGCCGAGCGTCAGGCCCGGGCTGCGCTCCGGCACGCCGATGCGGCCGGCCTCCCAGGACACCGGACCGCCGTTGAACTGGATGTCAGGCGCCTCGAGGCCTGGCAGCGTGCGGGCGAAGACGGCGACCATGCCGGGCGACCAGGTGAGCACGCCGTCGCCGCGCAGCAGCCAGCGCGAAACCTCGGCCGCAAGCCGCGGCCACGCGATACGGCGATTGGCCGACCAGCGATGGTCCGAGAGCCGGTAGGTAAGGCGCGCGATGTAGTGGTCCTGCAGGTTCTGCCCGATGGCGGGCACGTCGCGCAGCACGGCGATGCCGAGGTCGCGCAGCTGCTCCGCGGGGCCGAACCCCGAGAGCATCAGCAACTGCGGCGAGCCGATGGCACCGGCCGACAGGATCACCTCGCTGCGTGCCCGGATCACCTGCTCCGCCCCCATGCGGCGAATGGCGACGCCGACTGCCCGGCCATCCTCGACGACGATGCGCAGCGCGAGGGCGCGGTCGAACAGCGCAACGCCCCGCCTGAGCGCCGGGCGAAGGAAGGCGCTGGCCGCCGAATGGCGCGCGCGGCCGCGGCGCGTCTGCTGGAAGGTGGAGAAGCCCTCTCTCACGGGTCCGTTCATGTCGCGTGGCGTCGGCAACCCGATCGCCGCGGCCGCGTCGCGCATGCGCGCCACCAGCGGCGGAACCTCGGCCAGGTGCGAAACCGAGAGCGCGCCGTCGCGACCCCGGTGGGGGCCGACCTCCTCGGCACGCTCATAGGCGGCGAAGTGCGGCGCGAGGTCCGACCAGGACCAGCCGGTGCAGCCCTTCTGCGCCCAGAGGTCGTAGTCCGACGGGTCACCCCAGACATGGCCGAGCCCGTTGATCGCGGAGGAGCCGCCGAGCACGCGCCCACGCGGGTAGTCGAGGGCGCGGTTGGCCGTCGCGGGATCTGGCGCTGTGCGGTAGCCCCAGGTCAGCGTCGGGTGCGCGAGGATCCGGGCGTAGCCGGCCGGGATGTGCAGCCATGGATGGCGGTCCCGCCCGCCGGCCTCGATCACCGCAACCGAGCGGCCGTCAGCCGAGAGCCGGTCGGCCAGCAGGCAGCCGGCACTGCCGGCGCCGACGATGACGTGATCGAATTCCATGGAAGCGATGGCAGCACAGGGCCCGCCTCGGCTCAACCGCCCATGATTGCGCCCATGCTTGCGAGGGGGCGCCACGATTGCGAAGGTGGCTGCCCGATGCGGAAGGAAGGCAGGCCATGAGCACCGCCAACGCGATCCGAAACGCCGACCTCGAGGGCGCACTGGCCGAAGCGCGTGAGACCTATACGCGCCGTCGTCCGGAGAGCCTCGCGCGGCATGTGGAGGCGGCCGCGGTCATGCCCGGCGGAAACACGCGCAGCGTGCTCTACCACGGTCCCTTTCCCTTCGCCGTCGTCCATGGCGAGGGCTGCCGGATCCGCGACGCCGACGGGCTGGAGTACGTAAACCTGATCGGGGAGTACACGGCGGGGCTGTTCGGGCATTCGCATCCCGCCATCCGCGCTGCGATCTCGCGCGCGCTCGACACCGGACTGAACCTCACGGCACACAACCTGCTCGAGGCGAAGCTTGCCCGCCTGGTCTGCGAGCGCTTCCCGTCGGTCGAGAGCGTGCGCTTCACGAATTCGGGCACCGAGGCCAATCTGCTCGCGGTCGCCACGGCGAAGATCGCCACGGGGCGCGGCACGATTCTCGCCATGCAGGGCGGCTATCATGGCGGGCTGATGACCTTCGCCGGCGGCGGCAATCCCGTGAACGTGCCCCACAAGGCGGTGCTCTGCGAGTTCAACGACATCGCCGGCGCGGAGCGCCTGGCGCGCGAGAATGCCGCCGACTTGGCCGCCATCCTGCTGGAACCCATGCTCGGCGGCGGCGGCTGCATCCCGGCGACCGACGCGTTCCTGGCTGCCCTGAGGCGCCTCGCCGACGAGACGGGCGCGGTGCTCATCTTCGACGAGGTGATGACCAGCCGCCTCTCGCCGGGCGGGCTGCAGCAGGCGACGGGCGTGATCCCCGACTTGACCACCCTCGGAAAATACATCGGCGGCGGGATGTCCTTCGGTGCGTTCGGCGGGAAGCAGGCGCTGATGGCGATCTTCGATCCAAGGCGGCCGGATGCGATCCCGCACGCCGGCACCTTCAACAACAACACGCTCACCATGTCCTGCGGCATCACCGCGCTATCCGAGCTCTATCCGCCGGAGAAGGCGGTGGAGCTGAACGCGCGCGGCGATGCGCTGCGGGAGCGGCTGAATGCGGCGATCCGCAGCCGCGGCCTGCCCGCGCAGGTGACCGGCCGCGGTTCGATGATGGCCTTCCACTTCACCGACCAGCCGCTGCGCAACGCGACGGAGGTCGGCGCCGCCAACCAGAAGCTGAAGGAGCTGCTGTTCCTCGACCTGCTGGAGCGCGGCTACTACATCGCGCGCCGCGGCATGATCGCCTTGTCGCTGATGGTGGGCGATGCCGAGTGCGACGGTTTCGTCGGCGCCGTCGAGGAATGGCTCGACCTGCGCGCCCCGATGATGACAGCCTGAAGGCGGGGTCCGGGGGCCGCCTCCGGCCCCCGGTGGAGGGTGCGGGAGGCAGCGCCTCCCGCCGATTCAGACGAAGGTGAGCAGCCGCTTCGGATTGCCCACCATGATCCTGTTGATCTCGTCCTGGCTGAAGCCGCGCTTCGCCATGTGCGGCAGCACCTTCTTGTAGATATGCGCATAGCCGTGGCCGCCGAACTCGCTGAGGCGGATCACGTGGCAGATGTCGTGGCTGATCACGACCTGTTCGCCATGCCCGCGGTCGAACACCTTGCGCATGTCGCGGATGCGCGCGCCGTCGTTCGGCATGTCGATGTCGGCTAGGCCGTAATAGGTGCCTTCCTGCCCGAACAGGTCCCATTCCAGGATCACGCCCGCATCGGCGAGGCGGAACAGCCGGTCGTCGTCGAAGATGGTGCGGTCGATGTGGTCGATGATCACGCGCGAGAGGTCCGCGCGGTGCGCGCGCAGGAACTCCACCAGCATCCAGGGATGGTCCTGGTGCCGCGCCGGGTGGATGTGAAGCGCCGCGCCGGTTTCCTGCTGCGCCAGGCAGGCGGCAGCCAGCGTCTTCTTCTCGAGGTCGGTCCAGGGCCACTGGCAGCCGATCTCGCCGAGGATGCCGGAGCGGACGTTGGTGCCCCAGGCTCCGAGTTGCACCGCGTCCACCATCTCCTGCGCGAGCTCGTCCACGCTGCGCTCCGCGTTGCGCGGATCCTGGTAGTCGTGGACGTAGTGGCCGCAGCCCATGACGATGTTGGCGCCGGTCGCGCGCGCGACCTGCGCCAGGCCCTCGGGATCGGGCCTGATGCCGCCGATGGTGAGCTCGACGATGCACCTGCCGCCATGCTCGATCACCTCGGCCACGGCGCGCGTGGCGATGCCGACGTCGCGCTGGGTGGTGTTGCGGATGTCCGGATCCACCCAGTTCGCCAGGTTCCACCAATGCGCCGTGTCCACGCCGGGCGGCACCGGGCCCTTGCGCAGCGGCGGCGGCGTCAGGTCCCAGATCAGGTGCTCGTGGAACAGCGTGGAGCCGAGCGCCGCCGGGTCGAGAAGGCCCAGCACGGTCTGGGCCTTCCCCTTCATTTCGCTCCGCGTCAGACGCGCCATCGGCTCATGCCTTCCTGACGTTCCAGGGATAGGGCGAGGTGCCCTTCAGCACGCCGGTGAGGCCGCGATGGGCGGTGCGGATGAAGAACTGGCCGACCGGCAGGATGGGCGCTTCCTCGAAGCTCTCCTTCTGGATCTCGCCGGCGATCCGCATCTGCTCTTCCGGCGTCGCGGCCAGCAGCCACTCCGCTGCGAGCCGCTCCACGCGGTCGTTCTCGTACCAACCGAACCAGCCGCGCTCGCCCCGGCCGCGCAGCGTGGCGTTCACCGCAGGGTTGATGATCGAGATGCTCGGCCACCATGTGTGGAAGATGTTCCAGCCGCCGCTCTCCGGCGGCTCGCGGCTGGCACGGCGCTGCACGACGCTGCCCCAGTCGGTCTCCACCAGCTCCGCATTCATGCCAAGCCGGCGCAGCAGGTCGGCGGTGATCTGCCCGAAGGGGCCGATGGTCGGGAAGTCGGTCGGATTGATGATGACGATGCGCTCGCCCTTGTAGCCGGCATCCGCGATCATGCGGCGCACGCGGTCGAGGTCGCGCGGCACCGCAAGCGGGTTGCCCGGGGTCTCGACGCCATAGGGCGTGCCGCAGGGCCACATGGAATGGCAGGTGCGGAAGGCGTCCGAGTCGTTGCCGGTGACCGCGCGGACATAGTCCTCCTGGTTGATGGCATAGAGAAGCGCATGTCGCAGCTTCGCATTGTTGAAGGGCGGATGCAGGCAGTTGAACCGCGCGATGCCGATATAGCCGAGCGTGTTGGTGATCTCGACCGTGATGCCGCGCGCGCGGCGGAGCACCGGCGTGAGATCGGCGTTGACCTGCTCCCACCAGTCCACCTCCCCGGCCTGCAACGCGGCGGCCGCGGTGGCGCTGTCCGGCATGATGGTCCACTCGACGCGATCGAAATGGGCGACCTTGCCGCCGGCCGTGCGCGAGGGGGGCTCCTGCCGCGGCACGTAGCCGTCGAACTTCGCATAGACGACGCGGCTGCCGGAGACGTACTCGTCCGGCAGGAAGCGGAAGGGGCCGGAGCCTACGACTTCCGGCATCTGCTGGAACGGATCTGTCCGCGCGATGCGCTCAGGCATCATGAAGGGCACCACCGCGGCGGGCTTGGCGAGCGCATCCAGCAGCAGCGGGAAGCGTGTCTTCAGCCTGATGCGGATGGTGCGATCATCGGCGGCCTCCCAGGCATCCACCACGGCGCCGAGCGACTGGCCGAAGGTGTCGCGCCGCGACCAGCGCGCGAGGCTCGCCGCGCAGTCCTTCGCGCGCACCGGCTCGCCGTCGTGGAAGCGCAGGCCCTCGCGCAGCCGGATCAGCCAGGTGCGGCCGTCGTCGGAGACGCTGTGTCCCTCGGCCATCTGCGGCCGGACGGTGAGGTCGTCGGTCAGGCCGTAGAGCGTGTCGAAGACGGTCCAGCCATGGTTCTCGGTGACCGCGGCGGTGGTCCAGATCGGGTCAAGCGAGGTGAGGTTCGCCTGTGGCACGAAGCGCAGCACGCGCGCGTCGGGCGCTCGTTGAGCAAGGGCCGAGCGGCCGGCGCCAATGGCAGCGCCTGCCGCCGCAACCAAGGTGCGGCGATGCAGCATGTTGTCCTCCCCTTCCGGCGGGTTGCAGTCAACCGCCGACGTTGTGTTCGCCTGCAGCGTCATCGCAGGCAGGGCGTGCGGTCAAGCGAAAGCAGCGTGTGCTGGGATCATCCCGGCCAGCCCCTGCCTGCGCGGAGCGCTCCTTGCTGCTGCCACCGCGGGGATCCCCGGCGGGATAGGCACAATAGCGCGCCTCGATCTCCGTCCGCCCGCGCTTCAGAGGCGCATGGACGTCGTTGGCGAGCCGGCGGGCCCCGACGGCGGCTGAGCCCATGGTGTGGATCCTCCGTCCGGTTGGCGCGCCCGTCAGGGATCGGCGAAATGGCAGGCTGCGGCGCGGCCGGCGCCGAGATCGCGCAGCGGGGGGTCATCAACCCGGCAGACCGCCTGGGCCTGCGGACAGCGCGTATGGAAGCGGCAGCCGGATGGCGGTGCGGCCGGGCTCGGCACGTCGCCGACCAGCATGATCCGCTGCCTCGCGGCGCCCGGCCGCGGCACCGGCACCGCTGAGAGCAGCGCGCGCGTATAGGGATGCTTCGGCGCAGCAAAGAGGCTGCGCTTCGGCGCCACCTCCACGATGCGGCCGAGATACATCACCGCAACGCGATCCGAGATGTGTCGCACCACGGAGAGATCGTGCGCGACGAAGAGGTAGGCGAGGCCCATCTCCCGCTGCAGGTCCTTCAGCAGGTTGATGATCTGCGCCTGCACCGAGACATCCAGCGCGGAGACCGGCTCGTCGCATACGACCAGCCTCGGCCTCAGCGCGAGCGAGCGCGCGATCGCGATGCGCTGGCGCTGGCCGCCGGAGAACTCGTGCGGGAAGCGCGCGGCATGTCCCGGCGCCAGGCCGACACGGTCGAGCAGTTCGCGCGTGCGCCGTGCCTGGTTGGCGGCCGGCATGCCTGCGACCTGCATCGGCTCGCGCAGGATCTCTTCCACGCGCATGCGCGGATTCAGGGAGCCGTAGGGATCCTGCGCGATGATCTGGAACTGCGGCCGGAGCGGGCGCAGGCGCCGCTGACCCATCGGGGCGATATCCGTGCCGTTGAAGAGGATGCGCCCTGCCGTCGGCTCCAGCAGACGGACCAGCAGCCGCCCTGTCGTGGACTTGCCGCAGCCGCTCTCGCCGACCAGCCCGAGCGTCTCGCCACCCGCGATGTCGAAGCTGACGCCATCCACCGCGCGCACGGCGCCGGCAGGGCGCAGCCCGAACGCACCCTTGCGGATCGGGAAATGCTTGGTGAGGCCCTGGACGCGCAGCAGGGGCTCGACCGCGACGCTCACGACGCGACCTCCCGCTGCTGCACGGAAGGAATCCGGTAGCCGGTATGCGCGATGCAGGCTGCCTCGTGGTCGGGTGCGAGCCCGAGAAGCGGCGGGTCGATCGTGCGGCAGGGCGGGCGCGCTTGCGGGCAGCGCGGGGCGAAGCGGCAGCCGGGCGGCATGGCATCGGGGCGCGGCACCGTTCCCTCGATGGCGCGCAGGCGCTCCAGATCCTCGTCCATCGGCGGGATGCTCGCCAGCAGCCCCTCCGCGTACGGATGCAAGGGCTGGCGGAACAGCTCGGTGACAGCCGCCCGCTCCACGATGCGGCCGGCATACATCACCACCGCGCGCTGCGCGAACTCCGCCACTACGCCGAGATCGTGCGTGATGAGCATGATCGCCGTGCCGAAATCCCGCTTCAGGCCGGCGAGCAGTTCCAGGATCTGCGCCTGGACGGTCACGTCGAGCGCCGTGGTGGGTTCGTCGGCGATCAGCAGCCGCGGCTGGCAGGACAGCGCCATGGCGATCATGACGCGCTGGCGCATGCCGCCGGACATCTCGTGCGGATAGCTGCCGAGCCGCGCGCGCGCCATTGGGATGCCCACCGTATCCAGCAGCTCCGCCGCACGGTCGAGCGCGGCGCGGCGCGACAGGCCGCGATGGCGCATCAGCGGCTCCGCGATCTGCTCGCCCACGGTGAAGACGGGATTGAGGCTGGTCATCGGCTCCTGGAACACCATGCCGATCTCGCCCCCGCGCACAGCGCGGATCTCCGCATCCGAAAGCGTCAGCAGGTCGCGCCCGCCGAACCGGATGGAGCCCGAGAGGATGTGCGCCCCGCGCCCCGCCAGCCGCAGGATCGACAGCGCCGTGACGCTCTTGCCGCAGCCGCTCTCGCCGACGATGCCGAGCGTCTCGCCCTCCGCCAGGTCGAAGCTGACGCCGTCCACCGCGACCACGCGGCCGCGCTGCGTGTCGAAGGCGACGCGCAGGTCGCGGACGGAGAGGAGAGGCTCGGCCTGCTGCATGCCTCAGCCACGCTCCGTGAAGGGGAAGATGCGATCCGTCGGCACGTGACGGTAAGGCAGCGTCGAAAGATCGGCCGGCCCCCAGTCGGGCGTGTCCACGATCATGATCTCCTCGGCGAGAGGCTCGTAGACGGCGCGGAAATGCGTCTTGGAGCGCAGGACGATCACGCCGAAGTCGCTGGCCTTCATGCCGAACTGGATGAAGCAATCCTCGTCGATCGCCGTCTTCTGGGCGGTGGTCACCCAGACCGTGATGTCGCCGGCCTGGATCACGGCATTCGGCCCGAGGTCCACCTTGTTCCCCCTGCCCATCGGGCCGGTGGTGCGGTAGGACTTCTCGCCGGCGAACAGGATCCTCCCCTGCAGCCGCACAGGCCCGCCGGCGCGGTCGGAGGAATGGCCACCGACATCGATGCTGACCTCGGCGCCCTCCCCGGCCCGCACCGCCTCCGCCGCCGCCTTCGGATCCCAGAGATACGGCACGGCGACGCGCACGCCGTTGGTGCGGCCCATCAGCGCGTGCAGCACATGGGTGGAATCGTTCACCCGGTCGGCATGCTCGAGGATGACGACGGGCTTCGTCGCGGTGCGGGCGCGCTGCAGCGCCTGCGCGACACCCTCCTCCAGCCCATGCACCAGTTCCCGATGCACGAGCGCGTGGCGCTCGGCCCAGATGCGGTCGCTCAGCTTCTTCGCCGCCGCCTGCGCCGCCTCCGCCGAGCCGTCGGCGACCGCCAGAACCGAGAAGCCGCAATTCGGCACATCGGCATAGGAGAAGCCGGCGAAGACCGAGACGTCGAGGAAGCGCGGCGATTCCTTCGTCATGCGGATGGACTCCGCAACGATGTCGGAGAGTGGCGCCAGGCCGGTGGCGCTGAAGATGCTCGGCACCATCACCCCGGGCTTGAGCAGCGCGCAGACCGGCTTGATCTCGCCGCGCAACATGCGGATCAGGCAGCCTGCCGCCCGCTCGCCGGTCTCGCCCATGTCCACATGCGGCGAGTAGTGATAGCCGAACACGGCATCCGCCTGTTCGAGCAGCGAGGCATCGATATTCGCGTGGTAGTCCAGCGCGATCACCAGCGGGGTCTTGCGGCCGATCACGGCCCGCACCCGCTCGGCCAGTTCCCGATCGGGGTCCAGTCGCGTCGGCGTCGCCATCGCGCCATGCAGGTTCAGCAGCACGCCGTCCAGCTTGCCGGCCGCCTTCAGCCCGGCGCAGATCCGGTCACTATAATGCACGAAGGCGTCGTCGGCGGCCGGGCCGGCAGCGCCGCCTTCCGCGCGCAGGATCGGCACCAGCTCCGCGCCCTCGCGCTCGCACACCGCGATGAACCCGCCCGGCACAGTGTTGGTACCGCGGTAGCGCTCCAGCAGGCCCGGACCGGAGGATTCCGTGCGCCGGAAATCCTCGATCGTCGTCTCGATCGGCAGGAAGCTGACGGATTCCAGGCTGAGCCCGGCGATGGCGATGCGCATGCGGTCCTTCCTCATCTCTTCTTGGCGTCGGAGGCGGTCAGGTCGCGCGGGTCGAGCATGTCCCGCAGCGAGTCGCCGACCATGTTGAAGGCGAGCACCGCGAGCGTCAGCGCGATGCCCGGCAGGATGGCCAGGTGCGGCGCGTCCAGGATGTTGGCCACGCCGTCGCGGATCAGGTTGCCCCAGGAGGGATGCGGCGGCTGCACGCCGAGCCCGAGGAAGGACAAGCTCGCCTCCTCCCGGATCGCGCCGGCGATGGACAGCGTGGCCATGATGATCAGCGGCCCGAGAATGTTCGGCAGCACGTGGCGACGCAGGATGTGCAGGTCCGACGCGCCGAAGGAGCGTGCCTGGGAGACGTATTCCAGGTTGCGCACCACCAGCGTCGAGCCGCGCGCGAGCCGCACGAAGATCGGCACATGGGAGATGCCGATCGCCAGCACAAGCACCAACGTGGAGGCGCCGAGCAGCGCCACCACCATAAGCGCCAGCAGCAGCGAAGGCAGGGCAAGCATGATGTCCACCACCCAGCCGACCGCCCGGTCTACCCAGCCCAGGTGATAGCCCGCCAGCATGCCGATCGGCACGCCGATGGCAATCGAGACGCAGACCGACAGCACCCCGATCAGCAGCGCCGGCCGCGCACCGTGAATGATCCGGCTGAGCAGGTCGCGCCCGAACTCGTCGGTGCCCAGCCAGAACGCTGCGCTGGGCGGCTCCGAAGCCCGGATGATGTGCTGCGCAGTCGGGTCGTAGGGTGCGATCCAGGGGGCGAGCAGCGCGACGAGTGCGAAGAGCACGATGAACCCGCTGCCGATCGCCGCCGCCGGGTCGCGCCGCAATGTACGCAGCAGCGCCGCGCCGATGCTTGGCGGCGTCTCCGCCGCGGCTTCCGCAACGGGCTCGAGCTCCGGCTCCCGCAGGGCGGCGGCGTCACTCATACTTCACCCGCGGGTCGAACAGCGCATAGCTGAGGTCCACGAGCAGGTTGACCGTGGTGATGATGAAGGCGAACACCATCAGGCCCGACTGGATCAGCGTGTAGTCGCGCTGCGCGATGGCGCCGACCAGCAGCTTGCCCAGGCCGGGGCGGTTGAACACCGTCTCGGTCAGCACGGCGCCGCCCAGGATGGTGCCGGTGTAAAGCCCCATCGCGGTGATCACCGGAATCATGACGTTCCGCAGCACGTGCTTGTAGTGCACCACGCTGTCCGGCAGTCCCTTCGCGTAAGCCGTGCGCACCCAGTCCTGCCCAAGCGCCTCCAGCACCGCCGAGCGGGTGAGGCGCGTGATGTAGGCCCCCTGGATCAGGCCCAGGCTGAGCGCCGGCAGGATCAGCTTCTGGACATGCTCCTCCCAGCCACCGCCGCGGATCGAGTGGATGATCGGTGTCCAGCCAAGCCAGACGGAGAACACCAACAGCAGCACGATGCCGAGATAGAAGGCCGGGAAGGAGAAGCCGGCCAGCGCGAAGACCCGGCCGACATAATCCACCCAGCTGCCGCGCCGCACCGCCGTCCAGACGCCAAGCGGCACGCCGATCAGCGCACCGACCGCCAGCGAGGCGAAGGCGAGCGTGAAGGTGAAGGGGAAGACCGCCCAGATCTGCTCGGCGATCGGCTCGTTGGTGATGAGCGAACGCCCGAGGTCGCCGCGCAGCACACCGGAGAAGAACTCCAGGTACTGCACCGGCAGCGGCCGGTCGAGGCCGCTGCGGGCGCGGAAGGCGTCCAGCGCTTCCTGCGAAGCCTGGTCGCCCAGCACCACCTCCGCCGGGTCGGCCGGCACCAGGCGCATGGCGAGGAACACCACCGTCGCCACCGCCCACATGATGACCACGGCCGAAAGCAGCCGCTTTGCCGCATAGGCCCACATGCCGGCGCGCCCTTCCCTGCGCTGCTAGGCGAGCACCCGCGTCTTCTCGGAGAAGGTGTAGAATGACCAGCTCTTCTGCTCATGCCCGAGGTCGAGCTTCGGCGAGCGCGCCATGGCATAGGCGCGCGTGAACAGCGGCATGGACATCGCCTCCTCCAGGATCTTGCGCTGCACCGTCATCCACAGCGCCTTCTGCTTCTCCGGGTCGGTCTCGAAGCGCGCCGCCTCGATCTCGGCATCCGCGCCGCGGAAATGCGAGAAGTTGGTGATGGCGGTCGGTGTGCCGACGATGGCCGAGGAGTGGTAGAACTGGTCGAAGTAGAGCCGCCCCGTCAGCGGATAGCGATAGGCGCCGTAGATCACCACCGGCGCCACGTTCTCGCGGATCAGGCGGTGATAGGTCGGGTGGTCCACCACGCGCAGTTCCAGGTTCACGCCGACGCGCTTCCACTGCTCCTGGATCACCTGCATCGGCGGCGAGTAGATGGCGTTGTTGCTGACAGGCGTGCTGAGCGTCAGGCCGCCACCATGGCCTGCCTCGGCCAGCAGCGCCTTGGCGCGGTCGGGGTCGAAGGGATAGCGCGGCACGTCGGAGGTGTGGCCGACATAGCCGCTGGGCAGCGGGCTGTATTCCGGCTGCGAGACGTCGCGGCCCAGGAACTGCAGCAGCTCGTCCCGGTTGGTGGCGTGCGACAGCGCCTTACGCACGCGGATGTCGTCCAGCGGCTGCATGCTGGTGTTGAAGTGCAGCGTGAACATGTTGGCAGGCGAGGTCAGGTCCACCACCATGCGCGCGCGGCGCAGGCGGTCCACCGCATCCTGGCGGGCCGGGATCTCGATGGCATGCAGCTCGCCGCCGCGCAGCGCCAGCTCGCGCGTGCTGGCGTCCGACATGAACTGCACGATGATGCGGTCCAGCACCGGCTTGCCGCCCCAGTAGGCGTCGTTGCGCTCCAGCGTGAAGCTCTCGCGCGGGCGGTATTCGGTGCTCTGGAACGGACCGGTGCCGACCGGGCGAGTGCGCAGGTCCACGCCCTGCTCCACTGCGCGTTTGCTGACGATGAAGCCGGCCGCATAATCCACCAGCAGGCCGACGAAGTTGGCGTCCGGGTTCTTCAGCGTGATCCGCACGGTGTGCGGATCCTGCGCCTGCACGGTCTCGATCTCGGAGAGGGTGTTGCGGAAGGGCGAGCCCGGCTCGCGCCCGCGCACGCGGTCGAGCGAGAACACCACGTCGTCCGCGGTGAACGGCCCGAAGCCGTGATGCCATTCCACGCCGCGGCGCAGGTGGAAGGTCCAGCTCTTGCGATCTGGCGAGGATTCCCAGCGCTCCGCCAGGCCGGGCCGCAGCCCCTCGCCGGCGACCAGGCCCTCCGGGAACAGCAGCAGGCCTTCATAGACCGAGCGCGTCACCGGCTGCTCGCCGACCCCGATCGAGAAGTGGGGATCCACGGTGCGGATGTCGTCCACCCCGACCGCCACCCGCAGCACCTGCGAGGATGCGAGCCGCGGCTGCTGTGCCTCGGCGCGTGGGATCCCGAAGAGTGCCCCGCCCAAGGCGAGCCCGGTGCTACCCGCCAGCATGTCTCTCCGCTTCATCCTCACCTCCCGTTTGTCATGCGCCCGTCCTGGGCTGCTGGCGCACGGGCGTCAGCCGCCCGCGCGGATCTCGGATTGAGGTGCTGCGTGCCCCGCCTTGCGGCGCGGCCATCCCAGTAGGCGCCGCGCGCCCGCAGCAGCGCCTCCTTCTTCTCGAGTGCCATGGCGGCCTCGTGGCCCGCGCGGATGAAGACCTTCGTCGCGAGCGCCTGGACGAGGGCGGTGGCGGCAACAATGGATTGCAGGAAGGCCGGGCTGCCATTCCCGACGACGAACGAGACATCCGCCGCACGGGCGAGCGGCGAGAACTCGACGTCCGTGACGGCGATGATCCGCGCGCCGGAAGCCTGCGCGAGCTCGACGGCCGTGATCGTCTCGGTCGAGTAGGGCTCGAAGCTGACGGCGAGCAGCACATCGGCCGGTGCGATGTCCAGCAGTTCCGGCCCGAAGCTGCCGGCCCGATCCTCCAGCAACACCCCGTTCGGGCGGAACAGGCTGTAGGCGTAGTGGAAGCAGCAGCCCACCGGATAGCAGCTGCGTCGCGCCATCAGGAGCACCCGCCGCGCCTCGATCAGCAGCGACACGGCCGCATCCAGCCGGTCGCCGACATCGCCGCCCAGCGTGCGCTCCAGGTTCCGCGTCTCGGCGGTGAGCAGGTCGGGTGCGAAGCCACGGCCCTGCCCTGCCCCGTCGCGAGCCTGCAGTGCGCGGCCACGATGGCTGAACGGGACGCTCCTGGTGTTGTCGCGTACCCGGTCGCGGCAGATCCCGCGCAGGGCGTCGTAGTCATCCAGGCCGAGACGCCGGGCCAGGCGCAGCATCGTCGCCGGGGCGACGCCTGCCTGCTCGGCGATGCGCCGCATGGAATGCATCGCGACCTCCGCCGGATGATCGACAACGAACCGCGCCGCCCGCTGGAGCTGCCCGCTCAACCGGTCGAAAGCCGCCTCGATCCGTCCCTCCAGTGTCAGGCCAAGCATCGCCCGCACCAATCTCCCCCTTTGACCTGGCAAGCCTAGGCGCGGTTCGGGAGGACATGCAACATTCGTTTCCTTTCGCTGCATCGTGAACCAAACGCATCGCACCGTCGCGTCACATGCAGCGGCACACCGCCAGGCAGGATCGAGATGATGAGCCCTCGCCCCAGCACCTCCGAAGTCGCTGCCTCCGTTGCGGCACAGCGCCATCTCGCCGGCAGCTTTCTCGACGAGCTTCGCGCCGGCACGCGCGATGGGCCCGGCGTCACCCGCGCAGCCTATGGCGACGGCGAGGAGTTCGCGCATGCGCTGCTCGCCCGATACGCCACCGATCTCGGGCTGGAGGTGACGCGCGATGCGGCCCTCAACACCTACGTGACGTGGCCGGGACGCGATCGCGCGGCACCCGCGCTCGCCATGGGCTCCCACCTCGATTCCGTGCCGCAGGGCGGGAACTTCGATGGCGCCGCAGGTGTCGTCGCGGGCCTGGCTGCGATCGCGGCACTGCGTGGGCTGGGGCTCGGGCGGCCCAGTTGCGACATCATCGTGATGGCGATCCGCGCCGAGGAGAGCGTCTGGTTCCAGCTCTCCTACACCGGCAGCCGCGCAGCGCTCGGCATGTTGCCACCGCAGGCCCTGTCAGCCCGGCGGACCGACACGAACCGCAGCCTCGCCGAGCACATCGCGGCGCTCGGCGGCCATCCGGAGGCGCTCTCGGGATCATCGCCGCCCCTGCCGCCCGGCCGCATCGGCGCCTTCGTGGAACTGCATATCGAACAGGCGCCCAGCCTGGTCGAGGCAGGCCTGCCGATCGCCATCGGCACGGCGATACCTGGCAATTTCCGGCATCCAAGCGCCTGCGTGATCGGCCAGCAGGGACATGTCGGGCTGCCGCGCCGGTTCCGCCACGACGCCGCCCTGGCGGCAAGCGAACTGGCCCTCGGCCTCGACGCGATCTGGCAGGAGCATGAGGCGGCACGCACGCCGATGGCCGTCACCATCGGCCGCTTCCACACCGATGCGCGCAGCCACGGGATGACCATCGTGCCGGGTCGCTTCGACTTCAGCCTCGACATCCGTGCCTACGACGAGGCGGTGCTCACCGGGCTGGAGACGCGGCTGCACGAGCTGATCGCGGGCATCGAGGCGCGCCGTGGCGTCCGTTTCGAGCTCGGCCCGCGGACATCGGCGCCGATTGCCCGCGCCGACCCTACGATCCGTGCGGCGCTGGAGGCGGGCGCTCGCGAGCTCGACCTCTCGTGGTGCTTGCTGGAAAGCCCCGCGTCGCACGATGCCGCCGCGTTCGCCGCCGCCGGGATTCCTACGGGGATGGTCTTCGTGCGCAACGCCAACGGCAGCCACAACCCGTCGGAGCACATGGAGCTCGACGATCTGCTGACCGGCATCGCGGTCCTGGCCCATTGGGTGAGAGGCGTCGGCTTCGTCGCGTAGTCCGCTCCAAAGTCGTCCGGAAGCCAGCTCGCTGGAGAGCGTATATGGCGCCTGTGGGATGAGGACGCGCAGCATCAGCAGCGGGCGGTGTCGCGAAGGTGATGGAAAATCGCTGCGCCGTCTCCGGCGGGCTGACGGTATCGGTTCAGGCGACGAGGTCATCACGCATGCACCGCGCCGGCGCGCGGGTCGAACACCAGGAGGTCGGCGATGTCCGCGGCGACCCGCACCGGGGGTGAAGGCTCGTTGCTGCTGCTCAACGCGTGATTCCAGGGGAGGAGGATTGCAGGGAAGGCAGGGTGCGGCGCCGGCCTCGTGGAGCGACCGCCACGACGCCATCGCTTGCATGCTGCTTGCCTGCAATGCCAACATCCCACGCGGTCCCTCCGCCCAGCTGCGGAAGCCGACCGACAGGGCAGGAAGAGAACCACGCGAAGGAGACTCAGGTGATGATGCGCAAGCTGCTCGGCGCCGCGCTCGCGGTGCTCCTTCCGGCAATGTTCACGGCTGCGACAGCACAGGATCTGCCGCGGCTGCAGTTCAAGGTGATCGGGCTGAACAGCCCGACCGTCGCCTCCTCGGTGGACGAGATCCCCTTCTGGCGGGAGACGATCCCGCGCGCCTCGAACGGTGCGATCACGGCGGACATCACGCCGCTCGACCAGATGGGCATCGACGACCGGACCATGCTGCGCCTGCTCAGGCTCGGCGTGATGGATTTCGCGGGCATGGACATCTCGAAGATGGCGGGCGACGATGCGCGCTTCGAGGGCTGCGACCTGGCGGGCATCACGCTGGACGTGGATCGCGCGCGTGCGGCCTGCGAGGCCTGGCGGCCGATCATCGACCGGCAGATGCAGCGGAACTGGAACGCCAAGCTGCTGGCCTTCGGCGGCAACCCGCCGCAGGTCTTCTGGTGCCGCGACGTGGTCAGCGGGCTGGACGGACTGCGCGGGCGCAAGATTCGCGTGTTCAACAACACGATGCGCGACTTCCTGCAGGGCATCAACGCCACGGCGGTCAGCATGGCCTTCGCCGAGGTGGTGCCTGCCCTCAACAACGGTGTGGTGGACTGCGCCGTCACCGGCAGCCTGTCCGGCAACACGGCCGGATGGACGGAGGTGACGCGCTCCATCTATCCGATGTCGCTCGGCTGGAGCATCAACGTGCTGGCCGTGAACCTGAACACCTGGAACCGGCTCGACCCCCGCGTGCAGGCCTTCTTCCTGGAGCAGACCAGGGCCTATGAGGACCGCATGTGGAACACGCTGCGCGAGGCGACCGCGCAGGCCGACAACTGCAACACCGGGCAGCAGCCCTGCACGCTCGGGCGCCCTGCGAACATGACCATCGTGCCCGTCCGGCCCGAGGAGGAGGCGCAGCGGCGGCGCCTGGTGGAAAGCGCCGTCCTGGCCAACTGGGCGCGGCGCTGCGGCGCGGAGTGCGCAGGGGAGTGGAACGGCACGGTCGGCAGGACCCTCGGCCTGACCGCCCCGGTCCGCTGAAGTACAGCAAATCGGGGAGGCCCGACGCGTGATCGCCGGGCCTGCCCACCCGTCCCAACCCGTTCCTACGGGAGGCGCATGCGCTCACTCCTTGCAGCCGCCCAGGGCTTGGCCCGCTCGGGGCTGTGGTTCGGCGGCGCACTGATCCTGCTTGCCGCCGTGCTGATCGGTGTTGATGTCGCCCTGCGCAAGCTGTTCGTAACCTCGATCGGCGGCGCCGACGAGCTCGCCGGTTATGCGCTGGCCATCGGAACCAGCTGGTCACTTGGCGCGGCGCTGCTGGACCGCGCCCATATCCGGATCGACAGTCTCTACATGCTGCTCCCCTCGCGGCTCCGCACGGCACTCGACCTCATCGGCCTTCTTCTCTTCGTGGGTTTTTTCGCCTTGGTCGGCTGGCACGGCATCGGCGTGCTGCAGCAATCCTGGGCCTCCGGCTCACGCAGCCAGTCGGCGCTCGAGACACCGCTCATCGTCCCGCAGGCAATCTGGCTCGTCGGGCTCGGCATCTTCGTCGCAATCGGGGTGATGCTGTTCCTCGCCGCCGTCGGGCGGCTGCTCGCCGGCGACCGTGCCGCCGCCGGGCGTCTGATCGGCACCCGGTCCGCCCAGGAGGAGGTGGAGGAGGAGATGCGCGCCGCAGAGGCGCGCAGGGCGGCGGCCGGCCCATGATCGCAACGACGCTCCTGATTCTGCTCGGGCTTCTGGCGGCTGCGGTGCCGGTGGCAGCGGCGCTCGGCACGCTCGGCCTCGCGCTCGACCAGATCTACGGCCGCTTTCCGCTCACCCTGGCGATGGGGGAGCTGGCCTGGTCCACCTCCAACTCCTTCCTGCTGGTCGCGATCCCGTTCTTCGTGCTGCTTGGCGAGATCCTGCTGCGCTCCGGCATCGCGGAACGGATGTATGCCGCGCTGGTGCAGTGGATGCCCTGGTTGCCAGGAGGGCTGATGCACTCGAACATCGTCTCCTGCGGGCTGTTCGCGGCGACATCCGGCTCCTCCGTCGCCACGGCGGCGACCATCGGCACCGTTGCGCTCGGCGAGGTGGAGCGGCGCGGCTACAACGAGCGCCTGTTCCTGGGCACCATCGCCGCCGGCGGAACGCTCGGCATCCTCATTCCGCCCTCGATCAACATGATCGTCTATGGCGTGCTGACCGAGACCTCGATCCCGCAGCTCTACCTGGCAGGCCTGCTGCCCGGGGTGGTGCTGACCGTGCTGTTCAGCCTGACGGTGCTGGTGGCCTGCCTGCTGCGCCCAGGCCTCGACGGCACGCGCGTGGAGACGAGCTGGGAAGGGCGCTGGCGCTCGCTGCCGGACCTGCTGCCGCCGCTCTTCATCTTCGCCGCGGTCATCGGCTCGATCTATGCAGGCCTGGCCACGGCGACGGAATCCGCCGCGCTTGGCGTGCTTGCCGCGCTGGCCGTCGCGGCCTCGCGGCGGCGGCTGACGCTGCAGGTGCTGCGGGCTGCGCTCGAGGGCACGATGCGCACGACGGCGATGATCATGGCGATCCTGGTCGCCGCCTATTTCCTGAACTTCGTGATCACCTCCATCGGGCTGACCGCACAGGTGAACCGCGCCATCACCTCGCTCGGCCTGTCGCCGATCGAACTGCTGCTTGTGGTGGTCGCCTTCTACCTGATCCTCGGCATGTTCATGGAAACGCTCTCGATGATGGTGGCGACGGTGCCCATCATCGCGCCGCTCCTGGTCAAGGCGGGCTTCGATCCGGTCTGGGTCGGCGTGCTGATCATCCTGCTGATGGAGACGGCGATGATCACGCCGCCTGTCGGGATCAACCTTTATGTCGTGCAGGGGCTCCGTCCGCGCGGGCGCATCGACGATGTCATCATCGGCGTCGCGCCCTTCGTGCTGACCCTGATGCTGATGATTGCCGTCCTGATCCTCTGGCCGGGCCTCGCGCTCTGGCTGCCGCGCGCCGCCGCCGGCTGACGGCCGGCGGCGGGGCGTCCTACCGCCGTTCGAGCAGGATGTTGCGCGCGGCGTCGAGGCTCGCCTGCCAGCCGGGCAGCACCAGGCATGTGGCGTCGTACTCCTCGACGATGAGCGGACCAGTCCGCGGCGCGGACAGGTCGGAGCGGCGGATCACCTCGGCCTCGGTCCAGCCCTGCTCCGGCCCGAGATAGATGCGCCGCGGCGGCACCGCCGCCGCTTCGGCCCGGCTCGGCGTTCCGCCCGTGGGCTGGCCATCCCCGGCGCGGACGCCCTGGCCGACGACCTGGATCGAGACCAGCTCCACCGGCTCCTCCGCGCCCGCGCGGTGACCGTAGGTGCGCTCATGCTCCTCGCCGAAGGCCTCCTCCAGCGCGCGGACGGAGCCGGCGGTCAGCGGACCGTCGGGCACCGGCACGGTGAGGTCGAAGCTCTGGCCGTGGTAGTGCAGCGCGGCCGAGCGGCGCAGCCTCGCTTCCGCGCCGGTGAACCCTTCCGCCGCGAGCTGGTCGAGGGCCTGCCGCGCCAGCGCATCCCAGACGGCGTTGACCTCGCCGATGTCCATGCGGCGCGTCAGCCGGCGCAGGCTGCGCGAGTAATGGTGCTCGACATCCGCATAGAGCAGTCCGAAGGCCGAGAAGAGGCCGGGCGAGGGAGGCACCACCACCCGCGTCATGCCGAGCGCCTCCGCCATTCGGCAGGCGAAGAGGGGGCCGTTGCCGCCGAAGGAGAACAGCGCGAAGTCGCGCGGATCGCGGCCGCGTTCGGTCGAGACGGCGCGGATGGCGCGGATCATGTTCGAGACGGCGATGAGATGCGCGCCGAAGGCGGCGTGGGCGAGTTCCAAGCCGAGCGGCCCCGCGACCCGATCCTCGAACACCGAACGGGCCTTGGCGGCGTTCAACCGCACCGCCCCGCCGACGAGATGTGCAGGGTTCAGATAGCCCAGGATGACGTTGGCATCGGTGACGGTCGGCTCGGTGCCGCCCATGTCGTAGCAGACCGGGCCGGGCGAGGCGCCGGCGCTTTCCGGTCCGACCTGCAGCGAGCCGCCGGCATCGATCCGCACCAGCGAGCCGCCGCCGGCACCGACCTCGGCCAGGTCGATCGCCGGCACCTTCAGGAGGTAGCCGGCGCCGGTCAGCAGGCGCGAGCCGACCATGATGCCGCCGCCCACGGAGTATTCGGTGGCCCGCGTCACCTCGCCCCGCTCGACGGTCGCCGCCTTGGCCGTGGTGCCGCCCATGTCGAAGGTGATGACGTCGGGCAGCCCCTTCGCGCGGGCGAGCGCCTGCGCCCCGACAACGCCAGCCGCCGGGCCGGATTCGACGATGTGCATCGGCTTGGCGACGGCAGCCTCGGCGGTCATCAGCCCGCCATTCGACTGCATCAGCAGCAGCCGCGCCGGCACGGCCGCGCGGTCCAGCCCGCCCCGCAGCGATCGCAGGTAGCGCGCGACGATCGGCATCACATAGGCGTTGATGACGGTGGTCGAGGTGCGCTCGTATTCCTTGATCTCCGGCAGCACCTCGGAGGAAACCGAGAGCGGCAGGTCGGGCGCGCGGGCACGGACAATCTCCGCGATCAGCTGCTCATGCGCCGGGTTGGCGTAGGCGTTCAGCAGGCAGACGGCGATCGCCTCCACCCCCTCGGCGAGCAGCGCCTGCGCGACCTGCTCGGCCTCGGCCGGGTCGAGCGCGCGCTCAATGCGGCCCTGCGCATCCACGCGCTCGTCCACCACGCGCCGCAGGTAGCGCTCGACCAGCGGTGCGGGCTTCTCCCAGGCGATGTCGTAGAGGCGGGGCATGCGCAGCGTGCGGATCTCCAGCACGTCGCGGAAGCCCTTGGTGGTGATCAGGCCAGTGCGCGCGCCCTTCTGCTCCAGGATCGCGTTGGAGGCGACGGTGGTGCCATGGCGGATTTCCTCGATCGCCTCGCCGGTCACGCCGGTTTCGGCAAAGAGCTCGGCCAGGCCCACGACGATGGCGCGCGCGTAATCATCCACGCTGGAGGAGATTTTCTTGGTGTGGATCGTGCCATCGGAGCCGAGCAGCACGATGTCGGTGAAGGTGCCGCCGATATCCACGCCAACGCGCCAGGTGACGGTCATCTGGCTCACTCCGCAGCCTGGGCGGGCAGCGGATCCGTCCGCTGCACCTTCGGTGTCGCGGTCCAGGCCCGCCGCTCGCGCAGTTCCGCGCGCAGTCGCACGGTCTCCGCCGCGTCCACCATCCGCGAGGCGGTGTCCAGGACGACGCCGTAATCGGTCCGTGCCCGCTCCGGCGAGAGCAGCTCGTTGCGTACGTCCTTCAGCACCTTCGCCGGATCGCGCTCCAGCGGATCGCCCCAACCGCCGCCACCGGCGAGCACGTGCCGGAACACCTCGCCGCGCCGGATCGTCATCGTCAGCTTCGAGGGCACCAGGCGGTTTTCCCCATCCGGGTCCATGCGGTTCTCCGATGGCGCGCCGGGGCCGCCGCCATAGAGTCCGAAGGGGCGGTGCACGCGCCGGTCGGAGCGGACCTGCAGCACGCCCTCCTCCTCCATGAAGCGGTAGTCGCGCCTGAAGGGCACGCCGCCGCGGAAGCGCCCGGCGCCGGCGCGATCCGGCACGAATTCGTAGGCGAGCAGCTGGATCGGCTGCTCCGCCTCGGTGACCTCGATCGAATGGGACGCCATGTTCGCCATCATGTGGCTGTTGCCGTCCAGGCCATCAGCCCAGGGCCGTGCGCCCCAGGCGCCGCAGGTGAAGTCCACATAGATGAAGGGCGAGCGGTCCGCGTGGTAGCCGCCGATCGAGATGCCCGTGTTGCCGCCGTCGCCCGCCGCGAAGACCTTGTCGGGCAGCATCATGGCGAGCGCGCCGAAGATGCAGTCCGTCATGCGGAAGCCAGTGAGCCCGCGCGCGGCGCAGGCGGCGGGCAGCACCCCGTTTCCGACGGTCCCGGGCGGACAGACCACCTCGATGGCGCGAAACACGCCCTCGTTGTTCGGGATGCCCGGCGGCAGAACCGACCTGACACCCGTGTAGGACGCGGCCTTGGTGAAGGACAGCGTGTTGTTTATCGCGCCCTTCACCTGCGGGTTGGTGCCGGTCCAGTCCACCAGCATGTGCCCGCCCTGCTTGCGCAGCGTGACGAACAGCCGGATCGGCTTGCCGTAGTCCACGCCGTCATCGTCGATCCAGTCCTCGAAGGACCATTCGCCGTCGGGCAGATCCGACAGGGCGGCGCGCGTCAGGCGCTCGGCATAGTCGATCACCTCCTGCATATAGGCCTTCACCGTCTCGGCGCCGTAGCGGCCGACGAGCTCGGCGAACTGGCGCTCCGCGATATGGCAGGCGGCGAGCTGCGCACGCAGGTCGCCGAACAGGCGTACCGGCAGGCGGACGTTGCGCTCGATGATGGCCATGATGGCCTCGTTCCGCCGGCCCGCCTCGTAGAGCTTGAGCGGGGGGATTCGCAGGCCCTCGGCGTAGATCTCGGTGGAATCGGAGGCGTTGGATCCGGCGACGCGCCCGCCGACATCGGTATGGTGGCAGATCGTGGCGGCGAAGGCGAGCCGCTCTCCCGCGTGGTAGAGCGGCTTGAAGATGAAGATGTCCGGCAGGTGCATGCCGCCTTCGAAGGGATCATTCATGATGAAGATGTCGCCTTCGCGGATATCGTCGCCGTAGCGGCGCATCACCGCCTCGAGCGCGGTCGGGATCGAGCCGAGATGTCCGGGCAGCGTCAGCCCCTGCGCGACCAGCTTGCCGTCGGCGTCCGCGAAGGCCGTGGAGTAGTCCATGTTGTCCTTCAAGACGCCCGAGTAGGTCGTGCGGAACACCGTCAGCGCCATCTCGTCCGCAATGGAGAAGATGGCGTTCTTGAACAGCTCGAAGGCTATCGGATCTCGTGCCGTGGCCATGGTCCGTCGGTGCTCCCCGTCTCCCCGCGCCGGGCCTCGGCGGCTGACGCCGTCCGATCCTCATACAGCATAGCCCGGTCGTGCAAGCCGTGCCCGACGCCGCCTGTTCGCGAACGCCTTTGAGCGAGAGCACCAGGAAGGCCGTTGCGGCTCACGCTGCCGTCAGCGAGCATGCAGCGGCTGGCGCTGCCCCGGGGCCAGCTACGCAAGGATGGAGAGGCCTTTCATGCCGGACGTCACGAAGGTTGCGCTCGTCACCGGCGCCTCGCGCGGGATCGGGCGAGAGGCGGCGCTTGCACTGGCCGAGCGTGCCTTCACCCTGTTCCTCGCGGCAGAAGGCACTGTCGAAGAACTGGCCGTAGTGGAAGCGGAATGCCGGGCACACGGTGCGCCCGATGCCGCCTGGGGCGTCTTCGATCTTGGCACTGCCGGGGTGGCGGAGCGCATGGTAGCCGCAGCACTCGAGCGGTTCGGCCGCATCGACGTGCTGGTGAACAATGCCGGCATACGCTGCCGGAAGGCCTTCGGCGAGTTCACCCGTGAGGACTTCGCCCGGCTGATTGAAGTCAACCTCGCGGCCGCGTTCTTCGCCAGTCAGGCGGTGCTGCCTGCAATGCGCCGCCAGGGGGGCGGGCGGATCATCCACGTCGCGAGCCAGATGGGGAGTGTGGCCGCCGAGGAGAACGCGCTCTACGGCAGCGCCAAGGCCGCGCTGATTCACCTGGCGCGCAACATGGCGTTCGAGTTGGCGCGCGAGGGCATCCAGGTGAACGCGGTGAGCCCGGGGCCCATCGCCACCGCGTTCAACCTGGAAAGCTATGGTCGGCAGCCGGGCAAGATGGAGACGATGATCTCCCGCGTGCCCGCCGGGCGAATGGGGCGGCCCCGCGAGGTGGCCGAGGCGATCGTCTTTCTCAGCACTGCGGAGGGCGCGTTCATCCAGGGTCACGACCTCGTCGTGGACGGCGGCTACAGCATTCACTGAGGCACGCGCCGCGCACGTGACCTGCCGGCAGGAGCGGCGCTGACCGACCGGCCACGCCCACCAGCTCGTCGTGGTGAAGGGCTTCGGCGGCGGTGGCGGAGGCGATCCGCCGTGGGGTGGTCGGCTTTGACGCGGTGAAGCAGCTCGTGGTGGAGCGGATCGAGGGGCAGCCGCCGCGGCTCGACCCGCAGGCGTACTCGTCTCTGCCGAACGCGACGGTGCGCGCCACCTCGGCGGCCGAGCCGCCGCAGGTGCTGCTCGCCCGTCATCTGAAGCAGCTCACGCTGCCGGCCATCGCCACCGGCCCTACGTTGAGCGTCGCTGTCCATACCGGTCGCGCAGGCTGCCGACAGGCGAGCTGCGCGCAGAAATCGACCGAAAGGGCACAATTGCAGCCACAACGGCGACCGCCGACCGCTTAGACCCCTCGACTGCGTCATCCAGGCGCTGACACCGTTGCAAATGCTGCCGGATCGCCGATACGCTCGTTCTCAAGTGGTCGGATCGCTCGGCCATAAGGGGAATGTCGAAGGAAGGCTGGTCGGCATGCCCGCGCGCGCATTCCGCGGCGGGGTGAACTCCGGATTATCGGTGCGGCGCGGGCATCGCTACCCGCCGCCGATCATGGATGCCAGCGTAGTCGTGGGGACACCGGGATGACACAGCATATCGGCCGCTCGCGCGAGGAAAGCACGCCGACCTGGCCGGCGCGCCATCATGCGCCGAAGGGGGCGCCGAACATCGTCGTGATCCTGATGGACGACATGGGCTTCTCCGATCCCGGCTGCTTCGGCGGCGAGATCGAGACGCCCAACATGGACCGGCTGGCGCGGGAAGGGCTGCGCTTCAACCACTACACCACGCATCCCATCTGCTCGCCGGCGCGTGCGGCGATGCTCACCGGGATCAACGCGCATGCCGCGGGCACTGGCTGGCTGTCCAACAACGATGCCGGATATCCCGGCTATCGCGGCGAGATCCCGCCGGACTGCGCGACCCTGCCGGAGACGCTGCGCGCGTCCGGATACGCCACCTGCGCGGTCGGCAAGTGGCACAACACGCCGACCGCGGATTGCACGCCGGCCGGCGACAAGCGTTCCTGGCCCTGCCAGCGCGGCTTCGACCATTTCCACGGCTTCCTCGAGGGCGAGACGCATTTCTTCTTTCCCACCGCGCTCACCGCCGGCAACCAGGTGATCCCCGTCGAGGCCTATCCACGCGACTACTACGCGACCGATGACTGGATGACGCAATCGTTGCGCTGGCTGACCGACCTGCGCGCGCACTCACCCGACAAGCCCTTCTTTCTCTACGTCGCCAACAACGCCCCGCACGCGCCCCTGCAGGCGAAGCCGGCGGATCTCGCGAAATACCGGGGCCGCTACGACAGCGGCTGGAGCGCGCTGCGCGAGGCGCGCCACAAGCGCCAGATCGAGATGGGCCTGATCCCGCCGGACACGAAGCTGCCCTCTTCCGATCCGCGAGTCGCCGCCTGGGAGAAGACCGACCCCGCCGACCGCGCGATGCTGGCGAAGCACATGGAATGCTACGCGGCGATGATCGACTGCGTGGACCAGAATATCGGCCGCCTGCTGGAACATCTGGACGAGATCGGCGAGCGCGAGAACACCATCATCCTCGTCACCTCCGACAACGGCGCCACCGATGCCGGCGGCCCCACGGGGATGTTCAACAACAACCGCCGCTACATGGGCCTGCCGCCGCCCCCGATCGAGGTGGAGCGCGGGACGGCGCATGACCTTGGCAGCCCGCGTAGCGCCAGCCTCTATCCCACCGGCTGGGGCGAGATGTGCAACGCGCCGTTCCCTTCGTTCAAGACCTACACCGGCGCGGGCGGGCGACGGGTCTCCTTTATCCTCTCCTGGCCGAAGCGCATCCACGATACCGGCGCGATCCGGCAGCAATTCGTCCATGTCACGGACATCATGCCGACGCTGCTGGACTGCGCCGCGGCGCCGACGCTCGATCAGGTGAATGGCAAGCCGGCGCGTCACATGGACGGTCGCAGCTTTGCCGCGCTGCTGCGCGATCCCGCGGCCGCATCGCCGCGGCACGAGCAGTATTACGAATGCTGGTCCAACCGCGCGTACTACCGCGATGGCTGGCTCGTACGCTCCATCCAGAAGCGCGGCGCCGAGATCGACTGGAACAACTGGACGCTGCACGACCTGACGCGCGATTTTTCCGAGTCGACGGACCTCGCGCCGGAGCATCCCGAGAAGCTCAAGGAACTGGTGGAGGCCTTCGACACGGCGGCCTGGTCGAACCAGGTCTACCCGCTGGACAATCGCGACCGGCTCGACAAGTTCCGCGACCTCGCGCCGGAATTCGCCGCGCGAGCCGACCAGCCGCGGCGCTTCCTGCCCGGCGCGGATACCGTGCACCGCTTCGACACCTTCCCGCTGATCAGCGACCGCGATTACGCCATCACCGTGCGTGCCGCCTATCGCAGGGGCGACCAGGGCATCCTCTGGGCGATCGGCGACCCCACCGGCGGGATGGTGATGTGGGTGGAAGGCGGCAGGCTGCACTTCCACTACAACGGCTTCGGCGAAACGACGGAACCTGTCTCTGTCCCAATGCCCGAAGGGGATTCGACCATCGCGTTCGAATACCGCGCGCATGGTCAGCGGCAGGGCGAGGGAAGGCTTGTGATCGACAGCTGGGAGGCGACGCCCTTCACGCCGATGTCGCCGACCATGGTGTTTTACGGCGTCTTCGAAGGGCTGGATGTGGGGCTGGACCGGCGCGGTCCGGTGCTGTGGGCGCTGTATGAGCGCCACGGCGCCTTCCCCTACTCCGGCCGCATCCGCGACGTCACCATCACGCCCGGCAAACGCGCGCCACGCTGAACCAGAAAAGGGAGAATACGCCATGCTTCGCCGCCACTTCACCACCCTTGCCCTCGGGGCGCTCGCCACGCCGGCGCTCGCCCAGGGTGCGGAGGCCTGGCCCACTCGACCGGTGCGCTTCGTAGCGCCCACCGCCGCGGGCGGCGCGCTCGATCGCGTGGCCCGCTTGCTCGCACAGCAACTCTCGGACCGCTTCGGGCAATCCTTCCTGGTGGAGAATCGCGGCGGCGCGGCGGGCGTGCCGGGGATGGACATCGTCGCGAAGGCGCAGCCCGATGGCTACACGCTGCTGTTTGCCGCGGCGCCGATCGCGCTGAACACCGCACTCGGCATGCGCCTTCCCTATGACGTGGGTCGCGACTTCGCGCCGGTGAGCCTCGTCGCCTCGATTCCCGCGCTGGCGGTCGTGCATCCGACGCGGCCGGAGCGCTCGCTGTCCGATGTGATCGCCGCGGGCAAGACACCTGCCGGCTTCAACATGGCGGTGCCGAATGTCGGCGCAGTCACGCATCTGATGGCGGAGGTGCTGCGCGCGAAGAGCGGGCCGGGCTTCACCGTGGTCGCCTATCGCGGTGCTGGCCAGGCGATCCAGGATGCGCTCTCCGGCCAGGTACATGGCTTCTACGATGCGCTGGTGCCGACCGGCGCGCATGTGGTGGGCGGGCGCCTCCGCGGCATCGCCATCGGCTCGCGCCAGCGCCATCCGATGCTGCCGGATGTCGCAACGGTGATCGAGCAGGGCATGCCTGAACTGCTGGGCTCCGGCTTCTACGGAATACTCGCCCCCGCCGGCACGGACCCCGCCATCCAGCGCAAGCTGCATGCCGGCATCGTCGCCGCGATGGGCGAGGGCACGGAACTGCGCACGCGGCTGATCGCACAAGGCTACGAGGTGCATGCCAGCACCCCCGCCGAATACACCGCCTTCATCCAGAACGAGATCACGCGCTGGACACCGGTGGTCCGCGCGGCGGGCATCAAGGTGGAGTGACGCAAGGCGCAGGAGCCCGCGCTCCGCGCACTCCTGCTACCCCCCGTCGGGCAGCGCGGCGCCGCTCCAGGCGGCGATCAAGGCAATCATGCTCGGCGCCCGCGGAGGCCTCCAGGCTTCCGAACCGCAGGCGGTCCTGCTTCATGACGGCATCCGCGCTTATGACGACTCATGGCACCCGCCGCTTCGCCACGGCCTCGCTGGTCGCAGCCGGCAGGGCAACGCAGTCCGCCCCGCGGCGAAGGGTGCCGCCGAGCGCTCTCCGCCCATCGCGTGCAGCCGGCGCGCCGCCACGCCCTTGCCCGCGCCGCTCTCCCCGGTCAGCAGCACCGTGGCCTCCACCGGCGCAACACGTTCGAGGCGCGCCCTGCAGGGCGAGCATGGCCGCGGGTCGCCAACCCGCGGCGTCCAGTACGGCGCCGGGATCGTCCGCATCCGACGTGCTACGGTCCGCGCGCGCGAAGGCGGCCAGCTTATCGAGCACCCGCTGCGCCGGGAATGATCGGCCCCCATCGGGTGGTCCGCTGTGAATGTTAGATGTTTGGTCCCGTGGTCCTGCCCCCTGCTCTGGTCCGGGGGCTACGCAACTCGTCGGGCTGTTCGAGCCTGCTCGGCGAACGCCCGCGGGGTCAAGTTCCGCAGTGACC
>NZ_JAWLHG010000048.1:0-36848 GCF_041690465.1 Falsiroseomonas sp.
TTTCGCCCGCTCCGGACAGGAGCCTTGCAAACGCGAATACTTCTGCCGGCCGGAAACCCCAGGAATTCCGCAGACTTCCGGGTTGTTCACGGCCGACTAGCTGCCGTTCATCAGCACCTCGAAATCCGCCACGCGGTCGCCGTTCACATCGGCTTGCAGCAGGGTGACGGTGGAGCCGTCGGCGCGGGTCAGGATCTCGCCGCGCAGCTGCCCGGCGAGGCCTGCGCTGAATTGCGCCGAGCCGATGAAGCCGAAGGCCAGGTTGCCGCTCGTGCCGGTGTTCGCATCGATGAGATGTCCTCGCCGCTGCCACCCGTCAGCAGGTCGCAGCCGCTGCCGCCATGCAGGACGTCGTTGCCTGAGCCGCCGAAGAGCTGGTCATGCCCGCTGCTCCCGGAGAGCCGGTCATTGCCGTCCCGGCCGTAGTGCACGTCGTCGCCGGCAAGGCCGGTCAGCGAGTCGTTGCCGGTGCCGCCCTCGATGAGGTCGCTCCGGGAATCGCCGACCAGCCCGTCAGGCCCGCCGCCGCCGGTAGCAGGAGAGGCCCGCCCGCCCCTGTTCCGTGCGGGCCAGGCCGTGCGGGCCGCGGCGTCAGGCGGTCAGCGCCCCGCAGAAGGCCTCGGCGAAGGCGCGGGTGCCGAGCCGGCCACCGAGATCGGCGGTGCGCCGCCCCGGGTCGGCGATCAGCTCATCCGCCACCTGCTCGATCGCGGCCGCGGCGCGGGCGAAGTTCTCCCGCCCCTCGGCGCGGCGCGCGTGCCAGTCCAGCAGCATCGCGGCCGAGAGGATCAGCGAGACCGGGTTCGCCTTGTCCTGTCCGGCTATGTCCGGCGCCGAGCCATGCTGCGCCTGCGCCATGCCATGCGTGTCGGAATGGTTGATCGAGCCGGCCAGGCCAAGGCTGCCGGACAGCTCAGACGCCTCGTCGGAGAGGATGTCGCCGTACATGTTGGTGGTCACGACGACGTCGTAGCGCTGCGCATCGCGCACCAGCAGCGCCGCCATGCTGTCCACCAGCTGCTCGTCATAGGCCACGTCCGGGAACTGCTCGGCCACCTTGCGCACCTCGCGCAGGAACAGGCCTTCGGTCACCTTCAGCACATTGTGCTTGTGCACCGCCGTCACCTTCCGCCGAGGGCGGCGCATCGCCAGTTCGAAGGCGGCGCGGGCGATCCGGCTCGAGCCTTCGGCGCTGATCTTGCGCACCGAGAGCGCCAGGTCCGGCGTCGGCATGAATTCGCCGATGCCGAGATGCATGTTGCGGTCGGCGTAGAAGCCTTCGGTGTTCTCGCGCACGATCACCAGGTCCATCGGCGTGCGGCCGTAGTGCGGGAGGCCGGGACGGGAGCGGCTGGGGCGGATGTTGGCGTAGAGGTCGAAGCGGATCCGCATCTCGCCCGAGACGTTGATGCCGCCCTTGTCACGCGGCGGATAGGCGTAGCTGTCCACCGGGCCGAGCACGATGCCATCGGCCGCGCGCGCCGCCTCGATCACCTGCTCCGGCAGGGTGGAGCCTTCGCGCGCCAGGCGGGCGAGGCCGATCTCATGCTCCTCGAAGGCAAGGCCGAGCGAGAACAGCGCATCGGCGCGGCGCAGCACCTGCATGGTGGCCGCGGTGATCTCCGGCCCGATCCCGTCGCCGGGCAGCACGACGAGGCGCATCACTGTTCCTTCCTTCTCGGCTCAGGCGCCGCACGCTGCCCCAGCCGGATGGCGGGCGCAACCAAGGCCCGGCGGCTTGCGGACGCGCGCGCGGCATGGCTGGCTGGCACGGCAAGGGAGGGGCCGATGAGCGACGCGTGGCAGGTGGACGTGCTGGTCCAGGGCTATCCGGGCAAGTCGAAGGAACAGGGCGGGCTGGGCTGGAGCACCATTGCGCTGGCGCGCGGCCATGGCCGCCGCGTGCTGCTCGACACCGGGCGGGTCGGCGTGCGCAAGACGCTGTTCGACCGCCTCGGCGCCTTCGGCGTGACGCAAGCCGAGGTCACGGACGTGCTGCTGACGCATCTGCACTACGACCATGCCGAGAACTGGCAGTGCTTCCCCAACGCGCTGATCCACGCGCCGGGCGCGGAGCTGGACTATGCGCTGCAGCAGCCGATCGGCGCCCCGCTCTGGCCCGACTTCGCGCTGCGCGCCCTGGCGGAAAGCTCGCGCCTGCGCCGCATCGCGGAGGGGCCGACCGGCCTGCCCGGCATCGGCTGCTTCGAGGCGCCGGGACATTCGCCGCACCACCTCGTCTTCGTGCTGGAGGGGTCGCCGGCGACGATCTTCTCGGCCGACGTCGCGAAGAACCGCGCAGAGCTGGCGACGGCGCGGGCGGATATGAGCATGGACCCCGCCGTGCATGCGCGCTCCATCGCGCGCCTGCTGGCGGAATGGCGCGCACGGCCGGGCGCGGTGCTGCTGGCCGGGCACGACCTGCCGATGGTGCTGGACGCGGACGGGCGCCCGCAGGCGCAGGGTACGCAGCGCAACGCGATCGACGCCTGGCTGGGCGCGACGCTGGAGGATGTCACGCATTTCAAGCTCATTGGCGGCATCGGTCATTAACCGATGCCGAGGCCGCGAATGCGGCCCGCCGCTGGTGCGGCGAGCCAAGGCCGCGGACGCGGCCGCCCGGCGACCGAGGGCACAGAACCTCATGCCATCGGTCAACGAAGTTGGCCGGTGGTATGAGCACGGCTCAGCCGGCGACCAGCGCCTCCAGCTTCGCCAGGTCGGATGCCGCCACGCGCACGCCCGCGCGCCGCGCGCGATGCATCGCCTGCATCTCCCGCTCGCCGGGCAGCATCACCGGGCGGGCGGGATCCGCGGCGGGCGTCCCATGGATGATGGCCGCGAAGTCCGCCATGCGACCCGTGAGGTCTAGGCCGAGCTTCGCCGTATCCAGTGCGACGAAGACATGGCCGAGATCCTGCGCGATGCCCGGCTCCTTGTCCCAGGCACGCACGCGCGTCAGGTAGGAGGCGCCGGAGAGCAGGCCGGCGAAGAGATCCACCATCACCGCCAGCCCGTAGCCCTTGTGGCCGCCGACCGGGAGCAGGAAGCCCTTCAGCGCCGCGGCGGCGTCGGTGGTCGGGTGCCCTTCGGCATCGGTCGCCCAGCCTTCCGGAATGGGCTCGCCGCGCGCCGCCTGCTCGCGGATCTTGGCGCGGGCGGCGACGGAGAGCGCCATGTCCAGGATGATCGGATCGCCGCCCGGATTCGGCACGCCGATGCCGAGCGGGTTGTTGCCCAGCCGCGTGTCCTTGCCGCCCCAGGGCGCGATGGTGGTGGTGGCGTTGCTTGCGATGATGGTCGCAAAGCCCTGCCCGGCCGCGATCAGCGCATAGGGCATGATCGGGCCGAAATGGTTGCTGCCGCGCGCGAAGGCGGCGCCGACGCCGGCCGCTCGCGCGCCCTCCAGCGCCGCCTCCAGCGCGCGCATGCCGACGAGCGGGCCGACGCCGTTGCGCCCGTCCACCATCGCCAGCGCGGGCGCAACGCGCTCCACCTGCACCTCGGCGCGCGCGTCGATGCCGCCGAGCCGCACGCGGTCCAGGTATTGCGGGATACGGCTGATGCCGTGGGTGCGCAGGCCGAACAGGTCGGCGAGCACCAGCACGCGGGCGGCGAGCGCCGCCTCCTCGCCGCGCATGCCGCCGCGTTCCAGTGCCCGTGTCGCGAGCGCGAGGAGGCGGTCCTCCGTGATGATGGCCTCGCTCACCTGCCGGCCCAGACGCGCGACGGGATGTAGACCTCGCCCTTCATGAGCAGGCGCGCGGTGCGCAGCGTGCCGCCGGCGAGGATGGTGGGCTTGCCCTCCGCATCCGTGCCGGTGGTGATGACGGCCTCCATCATGCCGGTCGGGTGTTCGATCACCACCGCCTCCCGCGCCGCATCGCTCACGCGGGCGATGCCGGCAGCAACCGTGTCCGGCAGCTTGCAGGCGGAGGCGATGCAGATGCCCCCCGTAACCGCCATCGCCTCGTGGCAGGCCAGCGGCGTGAAGTAGCGCGCCGCGACGGAGGCGCCCTCCCCCGCCGGCTCGGCGATCATGGCGAACTTGGGAATGACCCGGCCCTCCGCGTCGCCCATGCCCATCGCGAGGCTGGCGGCGCGGCGGATTTTCTCGATGCGCGCCATGAAATCCTTGTCGGCGTCGAGGTCCTTCGCGGTCTCCCGCGCCGTCTTGCCGAGGTCCTTCGCGCGCGCGATCACCACCGGCATGCAGACGTCGAGGCAGGTGACGTCCACGCCTTCGATGCGGTCGAGCGGGTTGCCGGTGGGCATCAGCCTACCGGTGGCGCCGCCCACCGCATCGGCGAAGTTCAGCAGCACCGGGGCGGCGGTGCCGGGCACGCCGGCGATGGCGGTTTCGCCATCATAGGTCACACGGCCGCCGGGGGTCTGGACCACCGCCTCGATCAGCGCGCCGGTGTTGACCGCGCGGATCATCACGCGCGTCTCGCCCTGCTCGGCGGGCACCAGCCCGCTCTCGATGGCGAAGGGTCCGACGCCGGCCAGCATGTTGCCGCAGGTCGGGCCCCAATCCACGAAGGCACGGTCCACGGCGGGCTGGGCAAAGAGGTAGTCCACCTGCTGCGCCTGGCCGGGCGCCGCGCGGGAGACGATGGCGACCTTGGTGGTCAGCGTCGTCGCTCCGCCGATGCCGTCGATCTGCCGCGCATCGGGCGAGCCGACCGCGGCGAGGATCACGCGCGCCATCGCCTCCCGATCCTCCGGCAGGTCGCTGCGCAGGAAGTACGGGCCGCGGCTGGTGCCGCCGCGCATGAAGGTGCAGGGGATGGCGGTCTGGAGTGTCATCGGAGCCTCAACGGAAGGGCCAGGGCAGGTCGAAATACGCCTGCAGGACGCCGCCCGGGAATACCAGCGTCAGCATGTGGGACATCACCAGCATCAGCGTGGCCGCCGCCGCCGTCAGCGCCAGCGTCAGCGGCCAGGAAGCCCGCGCGACGATGCGCAGGAAGGCGATGAAGAAGGCGATCAGCGCGGCAAAGAAGCCGATCAGCGCGACGACGCCGATGAAGCCGACGAACCAGGCCAGGTAGCGCCAGGGGCCGCCATCGGTCGCGTTTGCCTCGCTGTCGAAATTGGCGTTGCCTGCGGCGATCGGGCCGCGCGCCTGCTGCACCAGGATGATCAGCGTGGCGAGGCCGCCGACGATGCCGACGGCGACCGGGAAGATCCGCGCCAGGAAGGAGACCTGAAGCCCCTGCTGGAAGGTGAAGGCGAAGCCGCCGAGCAGCACCAGGCAGAACGCCATCTGCGGCCACAGCACCCTGGCATGCGCGACATCGGCCGGCCCCTCGGTCTCGATCTGCTTGCCCCCGCCGACGGGCCGGCGCAGCCCGGCCCAGAGCGAAACCACCGTGATCGCGCCGATCACCAGCACCAGCGGTCGCGTCAGGAAGTCCCAGCCGTAGAACTGCACCGCCTGATAGAGGTAGCGCTCGCCGCCCAGCGCCAGCACGAAGCCGATCAGGAAGGCGGGACGCGACCAGCCGAAGCGGCGCATGAAGATGCCGACCAGGCCCATCACCAGCAGCGCGACGAGGTCATAGAGGTCGCGCGTCGCCTGGAAGGCGGCGAAGCAGATCACCATGATCATGAAGGGCGCGATCAGCGGATAGCGCACCGCCGTCAGCCGCGCGATGCCGGGCGCGAGCGCGATGCACATCGCCGTGCCGATCACGTTGGCGATCGCGAGCGACCAGATGATCGTGTAGGTGGTGCCGAGGTTCTCCTTCGCCATGCCCGGCCCCGGCTGCAGGCCGAGCAGGATCATCGCGGCGAGGAAGATCGCCATGGATCCCGAACCCGGGATGCCGAACAGCAGCGTCGGCAGCAGCGCGCCGCCCTGCGTCGCGTTGTTGGCGCTCTCCGGTGCGATCACGCCGCGGATGTCGCCCTTGCCGAATTGCGACTTGTCCTTGGCTGTCTGCACCACGTGGCCATAGGCGATCCAGTCCACCACGCTGCCGCCGATGCCGGGGATGGCGCCGATCAGCGCGCCGATGCCGGAACAGCGGATGGTGAGCCAGAAGTTCTTCAGCGTGTCGCGCACGCCGGTGAACCAGCCGCGGCCGAGCGGCGCGCCCTGTGAGATGGAGCCGCCGCTGCGCAGCAGGTCCAGCACCTCGGGCAGCGCGAAGATGCCGAGCGCCACCGTCACCAGCGGAATGCCGTCGATCAGGTAGAGCGCGTTGAAATCCATCCGCGGCTCGCTCGTCGCCGGCGAGGCGCCGACGAGCCCGAAGGCCAGGCCGAGCGAGGCGGAGGCGACGCCCTTCAGGATGTTCGCGCCCGACAGCACGCCGACCATCGAAAGGCCGAACAGCGTCAGCATGAACAACTCGGCCGAGCCGAAGGAGAGGATGATGGGCGCGGCGATCAGCACCGAGAAGGTGAGGATCAGCGCGCCGAACAGCCCGCCGATCAGCGAGGCGGCGAAGGCTGCGGAAAGCGCCCGCGCCGCCTGGCCCTGGCGGGCAAGCGGGAAGCCATCCAGCACCGTCGCCTGCGAGGCGGAGGAACCGGGAATGCCCATCAGGATGGAGGTGAAGGTGTCGGCCGTCGGCACGATGGCGAGCAGGCCGATGAGCATGGCGAGCGCAGAGGTCTCGTCCATGCCGTAGAGGAAGGGGAGCAGCAGCGAGAGGCCGGCGATGCCGCCCACCCCCGGCAGAACGCCGATCACCAGGCCGAGGGCGACGCCCACGACCATGAAGCCCATATGCTGAACCGTGAGCAGGTTCGCGAGCGTCGCGAAGAGCAGGTCGATCATCGGCGTGGTGCCTTCGACAACGCGCGGCCGCGTCGCGGGGCCCTGGCGGGGCCCCGCGCGCAAGTCGGGTCAGAAGCGGACGTTGTGCGTGGTGGTCAGGTAGTTCCGCACCCAATCACGCGCCGCCGGCTGGATCGTGGTGGCGACCTCGTAGAGCCGGCCGATGCGGTCGCCGACGGCCTGGCGGTACTCGCCGAGGATGTCGCCCTTCGCCGCCTGCAGTTCCGGGTCGGCCACGGCATCGATCAGCGCCTTGCGGTAAACGGCGACGATGTTTGCGGGGGTGTTCGGCGGCAGCAGGGCCGGCTTCTGCGCGGCGAAGCCCGAGCCGAAGAAGGCCATGTAGGCGTCGAACTGCACGCCGGAGGGCTTCTGGCCGTTCACCATCTCGAACGCCTCGACGAAATGCGGCAGGTCCGGGAAGGTCGGGTCGCGCTCGACATTGCCCGCCTCGTCGAGCTGCCCCCAGGAGAACAGCGGCACCACGTCGCCCGACTGCACCATCGGCACCACCTGCGTGAGGTACGCGGCGGAGGTCTGGTAGTCGATGGTGATCTCGCCGCGCATCAGCGCCAGCCGAGCCTCGCCGCGGCCGCGCATGCCGAAGACGAAGCGGACATTCAGGCCGAGCAGCAGGAAGGCCAGCATCGGCACCAGGTCGAGCGAGGTCGCGCCCTGGCTGCCATAGATCAGCTCCCGGTCGCGCAGCTTGGCGATGTCCCGCGCGCCGGTAATGCCGAGGCTCTTCGGCACGTAGACCACGCCGCCGGTCGGCGAGACCAGGAAGGGGATCATCTTGGTGTAGTCGTAGCGCACGCGCGGGTCGCCCAGGAGGTAGGGGAACTGCGTCGAGCCGGAGGTGCCGATGAAGGAGAGCCCGTCCGGCCGCGCCCGCTGGAAGAAGGAGTTGGTGCCGGTGATGGAGCCGCCGCCGGGCACGTTGCGCACGATCACGTTCGGCCGGCCCGGGAGGTGCTTGCTGATGTAGGGCGCCATGAAGCGCGCCCAGACATCGCTGCCGCCGGCCTCGGCGAAGGGAATGACGTATTCGATGGTGCGGCCGGCGAAGTCCTGCGCCTGTGCCGCGCCGGGCAGCAAGGCACCGCCGCCCAGCGCCGCGGCACCCTGAAGCAGGCCGCGGCGGCCGAGCCGCCCGGCATTGTCGAAGCTGTTCATGCGTGATCCTCCCGTCGAAAGTCCGGTGAAGCGTCGCATGGCGCGGGCGCCGCTGTCATGTCAAGCGTGCTGCGAGCCGAAGAAACGAAGGAACCAGTCCAGCACCGCCTCCGGCGCGTGTTCCGGCACGTAGTGGCCGCAGGCCAGCCGCTCGCCACGGATGTCCGTTGCGTAATCCCGCCACGCGGCGGTGACGTCGTCGAACACCTCGCCGGTGTGGCTGCGGCCGCCGAACAGCACCAGTGCGGGGCATTCGACCTTCCGGCCGGCGGCGAAATCCGCCTCGTCCATCGCCCGGTCCAGCGTGGCCGCCGCCCGGTAGTCGGCGCAGGAAGCGCGGATGGTCTTGGAGGTGAAGCAGCGGACATACTCGTCGAAGGCGCGCGGGTCGAAGATGCCGATGCCCATGCCCTTCTTGCCGATCTTGCGTTCCATGTACCAGCGCGCCGGAACGCTCTCCATCATCACCTCCGGCAGGTCGCCCTCCTGCGGCATGAAGACCCAGTGCCAGGACTTCATGGCCCATTCGGCGGTGGCGTTCCGCCAGACATGCAGCGTCGGCAGGATGTCGAGCAGCGCCACGCGCAGCACGCGGTCGGGGTGGTCCAGCACCATGCGATGCGCCGTCCGCGCGCCGCGGTCGTGGCCGGCGACGAAGAAGGCCTCGTGACCGAGCGCCTGCATCACCTCCACCTGGTCCTGCGCCATGGCACGGAAGGTGTAGTTGGCGGTGACGGCGGGGTCCGGGCCGACGCTGTCGCCATAACCGCGCAGGTCGGCGGCGACGACGTGGAAGTGTTCCGCCAGGCGCGGCGCGATCCGATGCCACGCCACGTGCGTCTGCGGGTTGCCGTGCAGCAGCAGCAGCGGCGGCCCCTTGCCGCCATGGCGCAGCGCAATGCGCGCGCCGCCGGAGGTTGCGATCTCCGACCGGATGAAGCCTGGGAACAGCGCGTCGGTCATGGCGGAACTCCGCGAAGGGCTCAGGGTCCGCCGGGGGCGGCTACAGGCAGCCCCACGGTGCGGACCAGCCAGGCCAGGCGATGGCGCTGCGCCGCCCGGGAATGCGCGCGCGCCGCCGCCTCCGCCGCGTCGCCGTCGCGGCGGCGCAGCGCGTCGAGCAGCACGCGATGCTCGGCATGCGCCTGCTCCGCCCGGCCGCCCAGCGTCAGCAGCGTCGGCAAGAGCGCGATGGTCGCCGAGATCTGGCCGAGACTCTTGAGAAGATACCGGTTGTGCGCAGCGAGGTAGAGCAGGCCGTGCAACCTCTGGTTGAGTTCCGACAGTGCATGCGTATCGGCGAAAGCCATGGGCTCCGCCTCGACCAACTCGGCCATCGCGCCGATCTCGGTATCCGTGGCGTGCTGGGCGGCCAGGCGCGCGGCCGCCCCCTCCAGGATCTCGCGCATCACGTAGAGCTCGATGACCTGCCCATGGTCCGGGCGCGTGACGGAAAGGCCGCGGCGCGGCTCGTGGGTGAGCAGCCCCTCCGACTCCAGCCGCGCGATCGCCTGCCGCACCGGCGTGCGGGACACGCCGAAGCGGCCGGCGAGGTCGGTTTCGGTCAGGCGCAGGCCCGGCGACAGGGCGCCTTCCCGGATGGCGCCGCGGATCCGCTCATAGGCTTCCTGGCCAAGATCGCGTGGCGAGGGGGGGAGGTCCATGCCGCTCCTCTACCGCGAAGCCGCTCCCGGATGGAAGAGTCATCTGGACATCACTGGATACGGGTGGATACAAGAGGCTGCGAAAACCGGGGACCCCATGCCCGACTTCAGCCAGACCTACGACGTGCTCATCGCCGGCGGCGGCAATGCCGCGCTCTGCGCCGCCATCAGCGCCCGCCGGGCCGGCGCCTCCGTGATCCTGGCGGAACATTCTCCCCGCAGCATGCGCGGCGGCAATTCGCGCCATACGCGCAATCTCCGCGCGCTGCATCCGGCACCGACCGAGGTGCTGACCGACAGCTACCTCGAAGAGGAATACTGGGACGATCTGCTGCGCGTCACCGGCGGCCGCACCAACGAGGAGCTGGCGCGCATGTGCATCCGCGCCAGCCAGCACGCGCCGGCGTTCCTCGCCTCCTGCGGCGTGACCTTCCAGCCCTCGCTGTCCGGCACCCTGTCGCTCTCGCGCACCAACGCCTTCTTCCTCGGCGGCGGCAAGGCGCTGCTCAATGCGCTGTACCGCACCGCGGGGCAACTCGGCATCGTCGTGCTGTACGATACCGAGGTGCAGCACATCGAGGTGCAGGAGGGCTTCGCGACCGAGGCCATCGTCTCGCATGCCGGCTTTCCGGAGCGCATCCGCTTCAAGGCCTTCATCGCGGCGTCCGGCGGCTTCCAGGCCAATCGCGAATGGCTGCGCAAATACTGGGGCGACGCCGCCGACAATTTCCAGATTCGCGGCACGCCCTATGCGCAGGGGCGCGTGCTGCGCGACCTGCTCGACCAGGGCGCGCATGAGGTCGGCGATCCCACCCAGTTCCACGCGGTGGCCAACGACGCGCGCGCCCCGATGGAGGATGGCGGGCTGGCCATGCGGCTGGACTGCGTGCCCTTCGCGATCGTCGTGAACCGCGACGTCGAGCGCTTCTACGACGAGGGCGAGGATGTCTGGCCGAAGCGCTACGCCATCTGGGGCCGCCTGATCGCGCAGCAGCCCGGCCAGTGCGCCTTCGCTGTCACCGACAGCCAGGCGGAGCTGAATTACCTTCCGTCCGTCTTCCCGCCCTACAAGGCGAACAGCATCGCCGAACTGGCCGGCATGGCGGGATTGGATGCCGGCAAGCTTGAGCGCGTGGTCGCCGAGTACAACGCCGCCGTTCGCCCCGGCACCTTCAAGCCAATGGTGCCGGACGATTGCCGCACCGAGGGCCTGACGCCACCCAAGAGCCACTGGGCGCGGCGCATCGAGAAGCCGCCCTTCATCCTGCACCCGCTGCGGTCCGGCATCACCTTCACCTTCCTCGGGCTGAAGGTGAACGACCGTGCGCGCGTGCTGATGGCGGACGGCAAGCCATCGGGCAACATGTTCGCATCCGGCGAGATCATGTCCGGCAACATCCTCGGCCAGGGTTACCTCGCCGGATTCGGGATGACGCTCGGCACCGTGTTCGGCCGCATCGCCGGCGAGGAGGCCGCGCGCCATGTCCGCAATTGACGTGCTGATCCGCGAGGCGATCGTGCCGCCCGCACCGGAATCCGAAGCGGTCGCCGAGGCGCGGCGCAATATCGCCGTCTGCAATGCCTGCCGCTATTGCGAGAGCTATTGCGCGGTGTTCCCCGCCATGGCGGCGCGGCGCGAGTTCAGCGAGGGCGACCTGACGCACCTTGCCAATCTCTGCCATGGCTGCAAGGGCTGCTATCACGCCTGCCAGTACGCCCCGCCGCACGCCTTCGGCATCAACCTGCCCAAGACCTTCGCGGAGATCCGGCAGGAGAGCTACGCGCGCTACGCCTGGCCGGCGCCGATGGGCCGCCTGTTCGAGCGCAACGGCACCGTGGTGGTTCTACTGGCGGCATTGCTCGTCACCCTGGCGCTGATCGCCACCGTCGCGATCAAGGATCCGGCGGTGCTGTGGACCTCGCAGACCGGCACCGGCGCCTTCTTCCGCATCATCCCGCTCTGGCTGATCAACCTCCTGGCCGGCGGCACCTTCGCCTTCGCGATCGTCGCGATGACCATGGGCGGTATCCGCTACTGGCGCGGCACGGCAAGCGGCGCCGGCGGGAGAGCGCCGCCCGAGGCCGTCAGGGATGCGGCGGTGGACATCGTGACGCTGCGCAACCTCGGCGGCGGCGGGCATGGCTGCAACGACGTGGACGAGAGCTTCTCCCAGTCCAAGCGCTGGCTGCATCAGGCGATGTTCCTGGGCTTCATGCTGTGCTTCGCGGCGACCACGACGGGCTCGATCTACCACCACCTGCTCGGCTGGTACTCGCCGCACGCCTTCCTCAGCCTGCCGGTGCAACTCGGCACCTGGGGCGGCGTGCTGCTCTGCATCGGCACGGCGGGGCTGATCTGGCTGAAGACGATCACCGATCCGGTGCCGGTCGCCCGCCGGCTGGTCGGCGGCGAATACGCCATGCTGGCGCTGCTGTTCCTGATCGGCGCCACCGGCCTGCTGCTGCTGGCGGTCCGCCACACCGGTGCGATGGGCCTGATGCTCGCCCTGCATTTCGGCCTGGTGCTCGCGCTGTTCGTCGCCCTGCCCTACAGCAAGATGGTGCACGGCGTTTATCGCGGCCTGGCGCTGCTGCGTAACGCGAAGGAAAAGCGGGCGGCGTAATCCCCCACCCGACGATTTCGCCCGGAGGCGTGGGGCGGAGAACGGACCTACAGTGTCCGCTGCGCCGGCGCCGTCAGGGAGGCGTCGGCGTGGAACTCGGCGGTCGCGGGGTGGGGGCGTCCGCCACAGCCGCTCAGCGAACGGGCGGCGTCGTCGCCCCATCGCCAAGCGGCCGGGTCATCAGCACGCTGTCCACCCAGCGATCGAACTTCCAGCCCACCGCAGGCAGCGTGCCCACCATCGAGAAGCCGCAGGCGCGGTGCAGCCCGATCGAGGGCGAGTTGGCGCTGTCGCCGATCACCGCAACCATCAGCCGCAGCCCCTGCGCCTCGCAGCGGGCGATCAGCGCCTCGAGCAGCGCACGGCCGATGCCGCCGCGGCCGGCATCCTTGTCCACATAGACCGAGTTCTCGCAGGCGAAGCGGTAGGCCGGCCTTGGCCGCCAGGCCGAGGCATAGGCATAGCCCATCACCCGCCCGCCCTCGCCTTCCGCGACGATATGGGGAAACCCCGCGGCCAGGATCGCCGCGCGCCGCTTCGCCATCTCCGCCGCATCGGGCGGCTCCAGCTCGAAGCTCGCCAGGCCGGTGGCGACCCAGTGTCCGTAGATGGCCGCGAGGGCCGGGATGTCATCCGCGCGGCTGTCGCGCAGGGTCAGGGCGGTCGGCATGTCATCGTCCGGGGGCGGAGCCCCCTGCATATCACCGCCCGCCGCGGGCGGGGAGCCGCCCGCAAACCCCTATGCCGGCAAATTTCGTTTCGTTATGCTGACGAGATCCATGCCAGGCGCCGGAGGCCAGGGCCGCCCATGTTCACCGTGAAGCTGCTGCGTACCAAGCAACTGGAGCAGGGCGACATCCTGCTCAAATACATCCCCGAGAGCGGCCTCATCAGCAGGGCGATCGGGCTCGGCCAGAAGTTCGAAGGCACCATCAGGGGTCACGGCCTGAAGCAGTTCGAGGCGAAATACGGTCTCGATCCCACCCGCTTCTCGCACGCTGCCCTCTGCATGGGCGATGGCGAGATCCTGGAGTTCGACGAAGGCTCGGGCGTGCTCGACATCGCGCTGTTCAAGCCGGGCGCGGGGGTGGTCAACAGCTCGACCGCCGATCCCGCGCGCTTCGGCAACAGCTACCTGGTCATGCGCTGCCGCGACCGGGAGCTGGCGCGCCGCGCCTGGCGCAAGGCGCTCTCGGTGAAGTCCTTCTCGGACGCCTCGCGCACCGCCTCATACGGGCTGCGCACCCTCGCGATCCGCACCCTGTTCGGCTACAAGGGCCCGTCGATGAGCGACGAGTTCATCCGCGGCGAGCTCTCCAAGCTCAAGGGCGAGCAGATGGAGTGGGGCATGCTGCACAGCGCCAACTTCTTCTGCTCGCACTTCGTCACCTTCGTCTATCTGTGGGCCGCCCATGACATGGCGAAGATCCACAAGCTCGGCGACGGATGCAACTGGCTGTTCGGCATCGACCAGGCGCGCATCTCGCCCTGCGAGCTCTGCATGCGCCTGTTCAAGGAAGGCGCGGCCAGCTTCGAGGTCGCTGGCGGCTTCGCGCCTTCGCTGGGCTAGATCAGCCGAAGCCCTTTCCAGCCTTCCTGTATGCCTCGCGCGGGGGTGCGAAGATGTCGAGCACGCGGCAGCCCTGCGGGCCGGCGCGCATGGTGTGCGGCACGCCGCCCGGGGTGCGCCAGAAATCGCCCTTCTTCACCTCGATCTCCTCGCCGCCCTGGATGCGGATGGCAGTGCCGTCCAGCAGCACGCCCCACTGCTCCTCCGGGTGGTCGTGCATGGTGCCCATCGCATTGGGCGCGATCGTGACGACAGAGAGCATCGCATGCTCGCCGGGGAAGATGCGCGTGCTGACGCCGGGCGCGAGCTCGCGCGCCAGGCCCTGGGTGACGTCGTCGAAGTTGTGGAACTCGTCGCGCTGGCTCATGCCGGTATCCTCTCTCATCCCGCGAAGGGATCGCGCAGCACGATGGTGTCGTCGCGCTCCGGGCTGGTGGAAAGCAGCACCACCGGCGCCTCCACCAGCTCCTCGATGCGGCGGACGTATTTGACCGCCTCGGCCGGCAGTTCGGCGTAGCTGCGGGCGCCGCGGGTGGAGCCGGGCCAGCCGGGGATGTCCTCATAGACCGGCTCGGCCTTCGCCTGCAGCGCGACCGAGGCGGGCAGGCGCCGCACCACCTCACCCGCGATCCGGTAGCCGGTGCAGAGGCGCAGCGTGGGCAGGCCGTCGAGCACGTCGAGCTTGGTCAGCACCAGCCCGTCCACGCCGCCAACCTTCACCGCCTGGCGCACCATCGCCGCGTCGAACCAGCCGCAGCGCCGCGGGCGGCCGGTGACGGTGCCGAACTCATGCCCGCGCTCGCCGAGCAGCCGGCCGGTATCGTCATGCAGCTCGGTCGGGAAGGGCCCGCTGCCGACGCGCGTGGTGTAGGCCTTGGCGATGCCCAGCACATAGCCGATGCGCTGCGGCCCGACACCCGAGCCCGCCGCCGCATTGCCCGCCACCGTGCTGGATGAGGTCACATAGGGGTAGGTGCCGTGGTCCACATCCAGCATCACCGCCTGCGCGCCCTCGAACAGCACGCGCTTGCCTTCGTGATGCGCGGCATCGAGCCGTTCCCAGACCGGCTCGGCGAAGGGCAGCAGCTTCGGGGCGAGTTCCAGCAACCGGTCGAGCAGCGCCTGCTTCTCGAAGGTGGGGGCACCGAGACCCTTCAGCAGCGTGTTGTGATGCAGCAGCAGTTCGTCGAGCTTGGCCGACAGCACTTCCGGCTCCGCCAGGTCGCAGAGGCGGATGGCGCGGCGCGCCACCTTGTCCTCATAGGCCGGGCCGATGCCGCGGCCCGTGGTGCCGATCTTCGCCTCGCCGCGCGCCGCTTCGCGCGCCTTGTCCAGCGCCGGGTGCAGCGGCAGGATCAGCGGCACGTTCTCGGCAATGCGGAGATTCTCCGGCGTGACCTTGAGGCCCTGCGCGGCGACCTTCGCGATCTCCGTCAGCAGGTGCTCCGGGTCGAGCACCACGCCGTTGCCGATCACGCCGAGCTTGCCGCGCACCACGCCGGACGGCAGCAGCGAGAGCTTGTAGGTCTGGTTGCCGACCACCAGCGTATGGCCCGCATTGTGGCCGCCCTGGAAGCGCACCACGATATCGGCGCGGCTGGCGAGCCAGTCCACCACCTTGCCCTTGCCCTCGTCACCCCATTGGGCGCCGATAACGGCGACATTGGCCATGGCGGGTTACTCCCTGATCGGCCGCAGCGTGCCAGCCGCGTCCAGCTTGTGCGTGCAGCGCAGGCTTTCGGGCGTGTCCGAGGCCGAAAGCTGCGCGACGGTGACGATGCCCTGCGCCCGCAGCGCGCGCGCCGCATCGGCGGAGGCGCCGAGCGGGATGAAGGCGCGCGGCCGCGGCGGCGCCGGCGCGACGCCGCGCAGCAGCGCATCCGGATAGAGCGTCATGCCCGTCGCCGGCTCCTCGCCCGAGAGATAGCGGCCGCCGCGGGCGATCTCGCCGGTCGCACCCGGGCCGAACACGGTGAAGGCGACGCCGGTGTGATAGCGGAAGCCGCGGAACTCCACCGGGTCGAGGGTGATGCGCAGATCCGGCGCGCGTGCGCGCAGTGCGGCGATCACCGCCGCCGCATTGTCGGCGATGGCACGCGCGGCCGCCGGCAGCGCGGCATCCTCGAGCGCGGCGAGCGCGCCTTCGGCGGGGCCGGCAGCGGCGAGCAGGCCGGGCAGCACATGCGCCGCGGCACCGGCTTCGCGCGCCAACGCCTGCACCGCGGCGGCATCCTTGCGGTCCAGCGCGCGGGCGAGCCTCCGGCGCGCCTCGCCCTCCACCCCGGCGGCGTCCAGCAGCGCGGGCGAGAGGCGCGGCAGGGTGATGTCGAGCGTGGGATCAGTGATGCCGATCGCCGCCAGCGCCTCGGCGGCGACGGCGGCGACCTCGGCATCTGCTTCCGGCAGGTCAGGGCCGATCAGCTCGATGCCGGCCTGCGGCAATTGCCGCGCGGGAGCCAGCTGGGTGCCGCGCACCCGAAGGACCTGGCCGGCATAGGAGAGCCGCAGCGGGCGCGGCGTGCGGCCGAGCCGCGTCGCGGCGATCCGCGCGACCTGCGGCGTGGTGTCGGCGCGCAGCCCCATCATGCGCTGGCTGACCGGGTCCATCAGCCGGAAGGTCTGCTCCGCCAGCGCGGCGCCGGAGCCGGCGAAGAGGCTGTCCTCGAATTCCAGCAGCGGCGGCTTCACGCGTTCGTAGCCATGGCGGGCGAAGACCTCGACCATGGCCTCGACAAGCGCCGCCTCCCGCTCCGCCTCGGGCGGCAGCAGGTCGGCAAGGCCCGCGGGAAGCAGGGCCGGGCTGGGCGGGTCGTCGGTCATCGCGGCCGGGAGGGATGCCAGCCGCGCGGTCCGGCTGCAACCCGGGCGGCGCGCAGGGGCGACCTGCGCTGCCGCGGCCCTCGCTTGATCCTGAGCAAGGCTGCCCGCGGCCTGTCCGCTATGGTGCCTGCATGAAGAACGATCGGAAACGCCGGGCCGGGCCGGCCGACCGGCGATGCAACCGCCCATGACGGGGCTGGCGCCTGGCGCCGCAGCGCTCGCCTTCCTGCTCGCCGCCGTCGCGCCGCTCGCCCTGGCGCTCGCGGCGGGCGAGGAGCCGGGCGGCTGGCATGAGGAAGCCGGGATCGCGGCGGGCCTCGTCGGGCTCGCGCTGCTGCTGCTGCAATTCGCCCATGCCGGGCGGTGGGAGGCGGTGTCGGGGCGCGTCGGCATCGACGTGACGATGCGCTTCCACCGCGCCGCGGCGATCCTGCTGCTGGCGCTGGTGCTGCTGCATCCCGTGCTGTTCGTCGCGCCGCTGCTGGCGCGGGATCCGCTGGCGGGGCTTGCCCGCCTGCACGCGATGTTCGGCAGCCCGCGCATGACCACGGGCAAGCTCGCCTGGATCGCGCTGATCGTGACGGTGGCGCTGGCGCTCGCGCGGCGGCGGATGCGCTACCAGGTCTGGCGGCTGCTGCACGGGCTGGGCGCGGCCGCGGCGGCGGGGCTGGCGGTGTGGCATGCGCTGTCGGTCGGCCTCTATTCCGGCTTCCCGATCCTCGCCCTGATGTGGCTGGCCGGACTGGCGGGGGCGGGCCTGCTGCTCGGCTGGTCCTGGGGCTGGAAGCCGTGGCGGCTCGGCGGCGGACGCTGGCGGCTCGGCGCCGTCGCACCGCTCGGGTCCGGCTATTGGGAGGTGACGCTTGACGGGCCGGCGCCCCACCACCGCGCCGGGCAGTTCTTCTGGCTCGCCTTCGGCCGCACCGCGCCCTGGGACGACAATCCCTTCTCTGTCGCCTCGGCACCCGGCGAGAAGCGGCTGCGCTTCGTGATCCGCGAGGCCGGCGACATGACTCGACGGCTGGGCAGCCTGGGCGCCGGGCTGCCGGTACGGGTGGACGGGCCCTACGGCGCCTTCGTCGTGCCGGACGGGGACGGGCCGCTGCTGCTGGTTGCGGGCGGCGCCGGGATTGCGCCGATCCTCTCCATCGCGCGCGACCTTGCTGCGCGCGGCGACCCGCGCCCGGTGGCGCTGCTGCACGGCGCGCGCAGCGCCGATCGGCTGGTCTGCCGTGCGGAGGTGGCGGCCATCGCCGCGCGGCACGGCTGGCGCGTGCTGCACCTGGCCGAGGAAGGCGAAATCCCGCCGCCGGTCGAGACCGGGCTGATGCAGCGGGATCGCCTGGCGGCGCTGATCTCAGGCTGGAACCCCGCGGAGGTCACCGCCATGATCTGTGGCCCGGAGCCGATGACCATGGCCGTGGTGCGCCATCTGGAGGCGCTGGGCGTGCCGCCCGGGGGCCTCCGCTATGAGCTCTTCGACTATGCCTGAGCCGCTGCCCCGCACCGAGGCCGCGCTGCGCCGGCGCATCCGGCTGCTGCTGCTGCTGGTCGCGGCCCTCACTCTGGCCTTCGCGTTGCGCGCGCCTTAGACCCGAGTTGCCCGGACTGTGTCCGGGCAACTCGGGCCTAGCCCTTTCGAGCCGGCGATTCACGCCCTGGCGTGCCCGCCTGCGGCGTGCACACTCAGGGCGATCGCGGGCTAGCCGCGGCGGCGCCGCGCTCAGCGCCGGCTGTGGTTGGCCTCCAGCCAGGCGATGATCCCCGCGCGCTTCGTCGCGTCCTCGGCGTAGTGGCCGGCGAGGAAGCGGTCGAGCTGCGCCTGGCGCTCGGCCGGGTTCATGTCCACGTAGCGGCGCATGAAGCGCGACGGCGTCCGGTGGCAGGACGCGCAAGTCTCCTGAAAGGCGGCCTCGCCGGCCGGCTGCGCGGCGGCGGGCGCGGCGGGCAGCAGCGGAAGCGCGGCGGCCAGCAGGGCGAAACGGATCACGGCGTCATTCTCCCGGATTGCGCGGCGGCCTCCCGCTCCGCCACGGGCGGCCGCAGGATCGGCGGTGCATGCGCCCGCCAGGGCGGGGCTGGGCGGATCCTCGGTCATCGCGGCAGCGAGGCATGCCAGCCGCGCGGGGCGGCCGCAAGCCGCACGCACGGCGAAGCGGGATGGCGGCGCCTGCGACACCGGCGCCGCGGATGCGTTAGGATGGCGCCATGCTGCGCTTCCTCCTCCCCCTCCTCGCCCTGCTGGGCGCTTGCACCGCCGATCCCGCGGCCGAGCACCTGCTCGGCTTCGGCGACCCCGTCCGCGGCGCGGCGCTGAACGCGCCGCGGTTGCTCGGCGACACCTCCCAGCTCGCCGGCAATCCGCGCCAGGCGGCGCTCGCCGCGGTGCAGCTCGAAGTGCTGGCCGAGGCGTTCAACGGTGACCCGCGCTACAGCCATGAAGTCTCCGGCGCCACGCTGCATGCGGTGCGGCTGGGCCGGAGCGAGTTGCGCCGCGCCATCGGCATCGCACCGGATGCGCCGGGGCAGGCGGTGATCGCCCAGCTCCGCGAGGCCGCCGAAGCGCTCGATGCCGGCCGCATCGCGCGGGCCGAGGCGGCGCTGAGCGGGCCGATGTTCCCGGCCGGGCCGCAGGCGTCGCTCTCCCGGCTCGGTCGCCTGCCCTACCTTCCGCGTGTCAGCGAGGCCGCCGGCGCCGCGAATGCGGAGATCCAACGGCTGGATGGCACCGTACGGAATCGGAGCTGAACCCCGGAACAAGCAACCCCAAGGTTGCCCTTTACAGGCAACTTATGGGTTGCCTATCTTTTGCGCCATGGACGAGGTCTTCAAGGCGCTCGCCGATGCGCATCGCCGCACCATCCTCGACCGCCTCCACGGGACGGGCGGGCTGACGCTGGGCGCGCTCTGCGAAGGTCTCGCCATGACGCGCCAGGCGGTGAGCAAGCATCTCGCCGTGCTGGAGGCGGCCGGACTGGTGACAGCCGTGAAGCGGGGGCGCGAGCGGCTGCACTACCTGAATCCTGCGCCGATCGGGGAGATCAGCGATCGCTGGATCGGCAAATACGACCGTGCACGCGTCGAAGCCCTGGCAGACCTCAAGCAGGCCCTGGAGAGCAGGGCCGAGGAGACACGCATGGACACGCCAAGCTTCCGCCACGTCAGCTACATCCGCGCCACTCCCGAGGCGGTCTGGACCGCGCTGACCGACGAAGCCTTTTCACGCCGCTACTGGTTCGGCTACGGCGTCCGCTGCGACTGGACGCGGGATGCGCCATTCGCCCTGATCGGGGCGGACGGCAAGGTCGCCACCGAAGGCAAGGTGATCGAGGCCGAGAAGCCGCGTCGCCTGGTCTTCACCTGGCGCATACTGGTGGACGCGGAGATGGCCGCGGAACCTGAATCGCGCGTCGCCATCTCGATTGAGCCCCGCGGCGAGGTGGTGCAGCTCGTCGTCGAGCATGACGGCTTCGCCCCGGGCTCGCGCACGCTGCCCAGCATCAGTGATGGCTGGCCGGCGGTGCTCAGCAGCCTGAAGAGCATCCTGGAGACAGGCCGCCCGATCGAGCGCACCGCCAGCGCCTGCGCCGCCTGACGGTGGGGGCAGGGGCGAGGCCCCTGCCCTTCCCCGCTCAGAACACCAGCGGCACCGCGCGTACCACCAGCGGCAGCGCGCGCACCGCCGCCAGCACCTTCTCCGGCACCGCCTCGTCGAGACCCACCAGGCAGATCGCATCGCCCCCCGGCGCGGTGCGGCCGAGGTGGAAGGTGGCGATGTTCAGCCCCGCCTCCGCCAGCGTCGTGCCGAAGCGGCCGATGAAGCCCGGCTTGTCCCGGTTGGTCACGTAGAGCATGTGCGGCGCGAAATCCGCCTCCACCGGGATGCCCTTGATCTCCACCAGGCGCGGCTTGCCGGTGCCGACCAGCGTGCCGGTCACGCTGCGCGGCCCGCTCTCGGTCACCACCGTCACGCGCAGCAGCGTCATGTACTCGCCGCTGCGCTCATGCACCGTCTCGGCCACCTCAATGCCGTGCTCGCGCGCAAGCACCGGGGCGTTGACCATGTTGACCGAGCCCGAGATCGGCGTCAGCACGCCGGCGAGCGCCGCCGCCGTCAGCGGGCGCCGATTCAGCTCCGCCGCCTGGCCCTCGTACTCCACCCGGATCGCCGTGATGGAGGCATCCTGCGCCACTGTCAGCTGCCCGGCCATGGAACCCAGCAGCCGCGCGAGCTCCATGTACGGCTTGAGGCGCGGCGCCTCCTCGGCCGTCACGCTCGGCATGTTGATGGCGTTGGAGACGGCGCCGGTCAGCAGGAAGTCGGACATCTGCTCCGCCACCTGGAGCGCGACGTTCTCCTGCGCCTCGGCCGTCGCCGCGCCGAGATGCGGCGTGCAGACCACGTTCTCCAGGCCGAAGAGCGGGCTGTCGGTGGCGGGCTCGGTCTCGAACACGTCGAGCGCGGCGCCGGCGAGATGGCCCGACTTCAGCGCCTCGTAGAGCGCCGCCTCGTCCACCAGTCCGCCGCGCGCGCAGTTGACCAGCCGCGCGCCCTTCTTCATGGCAAAGATCCGCTCGCGGTTCAGGATGTTGCGAGTCTGCTCGGTCATCGGCGCGTGGATGGAGACGAGGTCGGCGCGCGCGACCAGCGCATCCAGTTCCACCTTCTCCACCCCGAGCTCAACGGCGCGCTTCTCCGACAGGAAGGGATCATAGGCGATCACCTTCATGCGCAGCCCATTTGCGCGGTCGGCCACGATCGAGCCGATGTTGCCGCAGCCCACCAGGCCGAGCGTCTTGCCGGTGAGCTCCACGCCCATGAAGCGGTTCTTCTCCCACTTCCCCGCCTTGGTGGAGGCGGACGCCTCGGGGATCTGGCGGGCCAGCGCGAACATCATCGCGATGGCGTGCTCGGCGGTGGTGATGGCGTTGCCGAAGGGCGTGTTCATCACCACCACGCCGCGCGCCGTGGCGCTGGTGAGGTCCACATTGTCCACGCCGATGCCGGCGCGGCCGACCACCTTGAGGCGCGGCGCGGCCTCGATCAGCTCGCGCGTCACCTTGGTGGCGCTGCGCACCGCAAGGCCGTCGTACTCGCCGATGATCTCGCGCAGTTCGGCGGGCTTCAGCCCGGTCTTCACGTCGGTCTCGATGCCGCGCTCGCGGAAGATGGCGACGGCGGCGGGCGAGAGCTTGTCGGAGATGAGGACCTTCGGCATCGCTCAGGCTGCCTGCTTCGAGAATTCGGCTTCCACGCTCGAAAAGGCCCAGTCGAGCCAGGGCAGCAGCGCCTCGATGTCGGCGGTCTCCACCGTTGCGCCGCCCCAGATGCGCAGGCCCGGCGGCGCATCGCGATAGGCCGCGGCGTCGAGCCCGACGCCCTCCTTCTCCAGCAGCGCGGCCAGCTTCTTCGCCGCCGCCGCCTGGCCCTCGGCGTCCAGCGCGGTGAACCACGGCGCCACGATCCTGAGGCAGATCGAGGTGCAGGACCGCGTTGCCGCATCCTCGGCGAGGAAGGCCGCCCAGGGCGTGCGCTCCACCCAGTTCGCAATGGCGGCGAGGTTCGCCTCGGAGCGTGCGATCAGGCCCTTCAGGCCATCCACGGACTCCGCCCAGCGCAGCCCGTCCAACGCGTCCTCGACGCAGAGCATGGAGGGCGTGTTGATCGTCTCGCCCTTGAAGATGCCCTCGTTGAGCTTGCCGTCCTTGGTCATGCGGAAGATCTTCGGCATCGGCCAGGCGGGCTTGTACGATTCCAGCCGCGCCACCGCGCGCGGCGACAGCGCCAGCATTCCGTGCGCCGCCTCGCCGCCCAGCACCTTCTGCCAGGACCAGGTGACGACATCGAGCCTGTCCCAGGGCAGTTCCATCGCGAAGGCGGCGGAGGTGGCGTCGCAGATCGCCAGGCCCTCGCGATCCAGCTTGACGAAGTCGGCATTCGGCAGCCGCACGCCGCTGGTCGTGCCGTTCCACACGAAGACGACATCGCGCGAAGGATCCACCTGCGCGAGATCGGGCAGCTTGCCGTACGCCGCCGAGATCACCCGCGCATCGGCGAACTTCAACTGCTTCGTGATGTCGGTCGCCCAGTCCTTGGAGAAGCTCTCCCAGGCAAGGATGTCCACGCCGCGTGCGCCAAGCATGGACCAGAGCGCCATCTCGACCGCACCGGTGTCGGAGGCCGGCACGATGCCGAGCCGCCAGCCCGCCGGCATGCCGAGGATCGCCTTGGAGCGCTCGATCACCTCGGCGAGCTTCGCCTTCGGTTCCTTCGCGCGGTGGCTGCGGCCGAGCAGCGCGCCGGACAGCGCCTCCAGCGTCCAGCCGGGACGCTTGGCGCAGGGACCTGACGAGAAACGGGGATTGGCCGGGCGGGTGCCCGGTTTCGCGTGCGACATATGGCGCTCCCTTCCAGAAGCAGATGCGCCCCGGTGGGGGGGCGTGGCCCGCCGCGAGGAGTAACCGGCAGCGCGCGGGCCGGCAAGCGCCGCGCGCGGACATCGCAACCCATCCGCTTGCGCTCCGTTGTCGCCCAAGGATGCGGCCTGGCGGCCGCGACGGCCCCGCGAGGCGGCGCCTTGGGCGCCGCTCCATCCACGGACAGGCGAAGGAGGAGGAAGGCTATGTGGCTCCGCAAGGGAACCGCCGCCGCCGCGGCATTGCTGCTCGCGCCCGGGATCGCCGTGGCGCAGGCGCAGCAGGCGCCGGCCAGCCAGACGCAGACGCAGACGCAGACGCAGGCCCAGGCCGGCGGGCAGTGCATGACGGAACTCGAGGCCTTCGGCCGCCGGATGAACGAGGACGGCTTCTGGCTCAGCGGCTATCGCACCGGATATGGGTGGTACGGCGCGCCCTATCGCGGGGTGGCTGCCCCCGGCGCCGCGCCCGGCGCGGCACCCGGCATGGTGAGCGGCACCGGCGCGCCGGCAGCCGGGCAGCCCGGCGCCGGCGGTGGCGCCGCGGCTGGGGGCGCGCCCTTCGCCGGCATGGACTGGCGCATGGCGCCCACCCAGGCACTGCGCACCCTCTACAGCGCGGCGCATGTGCTTGCGCAGAACGGAAGCGAGCAGGCCTGCCAAGCCGTGCTGGGCGAGGCACGCGAGCTCTACATCTCCTACACCGAACAGCTCCGGCAGGCCGGTATGCAGCCCGGCGAGATCCGCAGCTGGCGCCAGCGCCAGCTCGCACTTGCCCAGCCGGTGACGCAGCGCGCCCGCGGCATGCGCGCCGATGCGATCACCGGCACCGACGTGCGCAACCCGCAGGACGAGTATCTCGGCAGCATCGAGGATGTGGTGTTCGATCCCCGTAGCGGGCAGATCAGCTACGCCATCATCGGCCGCGGCGGCTTCCTCGGCATCGGCCGCGAGTATGTGGCGGTGCCCTGGCGGCAGTTCAGCGTCACGCCGACGATGGACCTCTTCGTGCTCGACATCCGCGAGGACCGGCTGGAGGCGGCGCCGAAGGTGGACCCGGAGGTTTTTGCCTCCGACGCCGGCTATGAGCGCCGCCGCGGTGAAATCGACCGCTACTGGCAGACCGGCTGACGTCGGCCGGGCTTCCCGCCAGTACGGCGGCCGGCGCGCAGCCGGCCGTTCCCCTCCCCTGCGCCCGCGGCGCACCCCGAATCCCGGCCAACTACGCAACTCACCATGATGGAGGATACGCCATGCTCACCTGGGCCATCATCGCCCTGATCATCGCGCTGATCGCCGGCGCGCTCGGCTTCACCGGCGTCGCCGCCGCGGCGGGAACCGTCGCCAAGATCCTGTTCGGGCTGTTCCTGGCGATCGCGATCGTGCTGTTCGTGCTTAGCCTGCTCGCCGTGGCGTAGGGCAGCGGCCGATCGGCATGAGCCGCCCCGGAGACCATGGCTTCCCCGAGCGCGCTCCGGGTGGCGCGCGCGCTCAACCCTCCGGACGGTAGAACATGCCGGCCCGCGCTGCGCGCAGCGTGCGCCAGAGCACGCCGGCGGTGAGCGCCGTGGTGAAGAACAGCGCCGCCCAGCACAGCCAGGCGGGAAAGCCCTGCACCATCAGCATCACGGCGAAGGCCGCGGTGGGGAAGGTGGTGCCCCACCAGGCCATGCCGAACGGGATGCGCGCCAGCTCGCCGGCCAACGAGAGCAGCACTGCGGCCAGCAGCAGCGCCACCCCGGCCAGCGCCATCGCCGGCCCGCCGGACTGCCCGGTCAGTGCCACCACGGCCAGCGCGCCCACCGCCGGCGGCGCCACCAGGATCACCAGGCTCGGCCTGAGCGGCGGCGGCAGGGCGGGCCCGGCGAACAGCCGATAGAGCAGCAGCGGCAGCACCGCGAGCCAGAGCACCATCCCCACCCCGAACATCATCCACGACGCGTCGAGGAAGCCCATCGGCGCGCCGAACACCGGCGCCAGCACATTGCCGACCAGCGGGATCAGCAGCGGCGGCGCGATCATCGCCGGGTCGCCGCGGCCGGCCAGCACGCGGCGCAGCAGCAGCATCGCCACCACCAGGTGCACCGTCACCGCCACCGACCAGACAGCCGCTGCCAACGCGGGCGCATGGCGATGCAGGAAGGCGGCGATGATCATCAACCCGATGGTCGGCGCCGCCACGAAGGCCACGCGCACGGGATGCCGCGTCTCCTCCAGCACCGCCGACGGATGCCGCAGCAGCCGTGCGCATTGCAGCGCGACGATTGCCACCCAGACCACGACCGTCAGCGCCAGCAATGCCTCACTGATCGCCGCCGGCACGCCGAGCGCGGCATGCGCCTGCCGCCAGGCGAGCCCGACGCCGCCGGTGCCCATCGGGATCGCCAGCAGCGGCAGGGGCAGGTGTTCGAGCGTCGGCCGCGCTGCCGCCGCGTGTGCCGCGTTCAAAGGATCGCCTCGCCCTGCATCACGCGCACGCAGCCGCCGCCGACCGTGGCGCGGATGCCGTCCGGCCCGCGCCGCGCCGTGGTGCGCAGCAGGCTCGGCCGGCCAATCTCGACACCCTGCACGATGTCCCAGGCACCGCTCTCGGCGCTGGAGAGATGCAGCAGCATCGCCGCCAGCGCCACCGCCGCGCTGCCGGTCGCCGCATCCTCCTTCACGCCGAGCCCGGGGCCGAACATGCGCGCCCGCACCGAGGCGCCATCGCGCGCATAGAGATAGATCGCCAATCGCTTCGCGACGTCCGGCATGGCGGCCATGACGCGACGGAACTCCGCCTCCTCCGGCACGGCGCGGGCCAGCGCGGCGGGCGTCACCTCCATCAGCACGAAGGGGTTGCCGACGCCGGCCACCACCGGGCGATGGTTCTCCGTCACCACCTCCCAGGGCTCGATCGCGGCGCAGGGCGCGAGTTGTACCGGCGTGAACTCGGCGCCGAGCGAGAGCGGCTGCGGTGCGGCGATGTCGGCCTGCGTCACCGCCCCTGCGGCATCACGCGTGATGCGGATCTCGACGAGGCCGGCGATTTCCTCGAAGCGCAGCGTGTCGCCGCCGGCTTCGCTCGCCACCACGAAGCCGGTGCCGACATTCGGATGGCCGGCGAAGGGCATCTCCACCTTCGGCGTGAAGATGCGCACGCGCGCGGTGTTGGCCGCATCCTCCGGCGGCAGGACGAAGGTGGTCTCGCTGAGGTTGAACTCCGCCGCCAGCGCCTGCATCTCGGCATCGGACATGCCGCGCGCATCGGGAAACACCGCGAGCGGGTTGCCGCCGAAGCGCGTGTCGGTGAACACGTCCACCGTGACGAAGCGAAACGCTCTCATGACAGCCTCTCGATCCGCGAAGGATCCACGGTGACGCCGTGGCCGAGCGGCCCGTGCCCGGTGCCGAAGCCCGGCGCGGCCAGCATCGCGGCGCGCACATAGGCGCGCGCACGCACCACCGCCGCGCGCAGCGCCATCCCCTGCGCGATCCCGCAGGCCAGCGCGGAGGCCAGCGTGCAGCCGGTGCCGTGGGTGTGGCGCGTCTCGAGCCGCGGGCTCTGGAAGGCCTCCGTGCCCTCCGCGGTGGCGAGCAGGTCGGTGAGCACCGCGCCGCTGCCATGGCCGCCCTTCAGCAGCACGGCGCGCGGGCCCATGCGCAGCAGTGCCTCCGCCGCGCGGTGCATCGCCGGCACGTCGGGGATCGCCAGGCCTGACAGTGCCTCGGCCTCCGGGATGTTGGGGGTGATCACCGCGGCCATCGGCAGCAGCCGTTCCTTCAAGGTCGCCACCGCCTCCGGCGCCAGCAGCGGATGCCCGCCCTTGGCGACCATCACGGGGTCGGCAACCAGCGGAATGCCGGGCGCATGCGCCGCCAGCGCCTCGCACACCGCCGCGATGGTCGCGCTGTCGGCCAGCATGCCGGTCTTGATCGCGTCGGCGCCGAGATCCTCCAGCACCACGCGCATCTGCAGGCGGATGAACTCGGGCGCCACGCCGACCACACCATGCACGCCGCGCGTATCCTGCGCGGTGAGCGCGGTGATCGCCGTCATTGCGAAGCCGCCAAGCGCGGTCACCGCCTTGATGTCCGCCTGGATGCCCGCGCCGCCACCGGAATCCGATCCGGCGCAGATCAGAACCCTTCCCTTGTGCAGCACGGCTACTCCGCCGCTTCGATCTTCCGTGCCGCCATGGCGGCGGCGCGCGCGCGGATCAGCGCGGCCAGCCCTTCGGCCGCGCTGCGCATCTCCGCCTCGTCCTCGGCCTCGGCCATCACGCGGATCAGCGGCTCCGTCCCGCTCGCACGCACCAGGACGCGGCCGCGCCCGCCGAGCTTCTCGCCGGCCGCCGCGATTGCCCGCTCCACCTCCGCATCGCCGAGCGGCGAGGCGCCGGTGTAGCGGATGTTCACCAGCGTCTGCGGCAGCGGATCGAAGCGGCGGCAGACCTGGCTCGCCGGCCGCCCCTCCTCCACCAGCAGCGCCAGCACCTGCAGCGAGGCGACCAGCCCGTCGCCGGTGGTCGCGAAATCCGACAGGATCATGTGGCCGGACTGCTCGCCGCCGAGGTTGCAGCCGCTCGCACGCATCCGCTCCGCCACATAGCGATCGCCGACGCGCGCGCGGTGCAACTCCAGGCCCATGCCGCCGAGATGCCGCTCCAGGCCCAGGTTGGACATGACGGTGGCCACCACGCCGCCGCCCTTCAGCCGCCCATCGCGGTGCCAGGAACCGGCGATCAGCGCCAGGATCTGGTCGCCATCGACGATCCGCCCTTCCTCATCGGCCAGCACCAGCCGGTCGGCATCGCCATCCAACGCGATGCCGAGATCGGCCCGCCGTTCCCGCACCAACTCGGCCAGCCTGGCGGGCGAGGTCGCGCCGCATTCGGCGTTGATGTTGAGCCCGTCCGGCGCGGTGCCGACCGGTACCACCTCCGCGCCCAGCTCCCACAGCACGGTGGGCGCGACCTTGTACGCGGCGCCATTCGCGCAATCGAGCACGATGCGCAGCCCTTCCAGGCTCCGGCCCTTGGGGAAGGTGGCCTTGGCGGCCTCGATGTAGCGGCCGGGCGCGTCCTCCAGGCGGCTGGCGCGGCCGAGCTTGCCCGACGCGGCAAGGCTGGCGCCGAGGTCCGAGGTCGCCATCAACGCCTCGATCTCGGCCTCCTCGGCATCCGAGAGCTTGAGCCCGTCCGGCCCGAACAGCTTGATGCCGTTGTCCTCGAACGGGTTGTGCGAGGCGCTGATCATCACGCCGAGATCGGCGCGCAGCGAGCGCGTCAGCATCGCGATGGCCGGCGTCGGCATCGGCCCCACCAGCATCACGTCCATCCCCGCGCCGATGAAGCCCGCGGTCAGCGCCGGCTCGATCATGTAGCCCGAGAGGCGGGTGTCCTTGCCGATCACCACGCGGTGGCGGTGATTGCCGCGGTTGAAGAAGCGCCCTGCCGCCTGGCCGAGCCGCAACAGGGTGGCGGCGTCCATCGGCACCTTGTTGGCCGTGCCGCGGATGCCATCGGTGCCGAAGAGTTTGCGCGCGGTCGTCGTCATGGGCGCCTGATTATTCCTCTCCTACGCCGGCGTCCATCACGCGAATCTCGCCCGCCTCGCAGGCGGCCATCACCCGCAGCGCCTGCACCGTCTTCGCAACGTCATGCACCCGCAGGATCGCCGCGCCGCGCTGCGCGGCCATCATGGCGGCCGCCACGCTGCCGGCTACGCGCTGGCTGGCCTGCTCCACGCCGGAGATCTCGCCGATGAAGCGCTTGCGGCTGGCGCCGAACACCACCGGGCAGCCGATGCCGACCAGCAACGGCAAGCGCTCGATCAGCTCCAGGTTCTGCGGCCCGCGCTTGCCGAAGCCGATGCCGGGGTCCACCGCCATGCGGTGCCGCGCGATGCCCTGCGATTCGGCCCAGGCGATGCGCTCGGCAAGGAAGCCCGCCACCTCCAGCGCCACGTCGTCGTAGTGGATGTCCTGCTGCATGGTGCGCGGGTCGTCGCCGAGCATGTGCATCAGGATCACGCTTGCGTCGGCATCGGCCACCACCTGGGCGGCCTCGGGGTCGTGGCGCAGGGCGGAGATGTCGTTGACGATCTCCGCTCCCGCCTCCAGCGCCGCCCGCATGGTGGCGGCGTTGCGCGTGTCCACGCTGACCGTCGCGGCCTTCGCCAACTCGCGCAGCACCGGCAAAATTCGCGCGAGTTCCTCCTCGGCCGTGACCGGCTCGGCACCCGGCCGCGTGCTCTCGCCGCCGATGTCGAGCAGGTCGGCGCCGGCTTCCAGCATCGCATGCCCGGCCGCGATCGCAGCGCGGGCATCCAGGTGCCGCCCGCCATCGGAGAAGCTGTCGGGCGTGACGTTCACGATGCCCATCACCAGCGGATGACCCATGGGCGAAGGCAGCCCGGCGAAGGCGGCGACCGGCTGCGTCAGCGCCATCACCCGCGCCTGCCACGCCGCCGGCACGTCGGCGAGCGGCACCGGCGCCCCAGGGGCGTCTGGCCGGATCAGCCGCACCATGGTGAAGGCCGCAGGCCCGCCGGCGAGCGGCAGGGCGAGGTCGGCGGCAACCGCCAGGGACGCGGCGCGGCCCTGCAGCAGCCCGAGAGGCTCCACCCATGCGTTGGCCATGCGCCGGACCCTGCGGAACGAGAAAGGGCGGGGACGATGCCTCGTCCCCGCCCTGTCGGGAAGGTGCCGCCCCCGTCTTCCTCCCCGCCAGGCAGGAGTGGAAGAAGGGCGCGGGGTCAGGTCCCCGGCGCGGGCTGGCCGCCCCAGGGGCCGGTGCTCGGCCGCGGCGCGGTCGGGCGGCCGGAGCTCGGCACGCTGCCGCGGGTTGGCGCCGGCTCGTCGGGGCGGTTGCGCACCACCGGCTCGCCGCGGATCACCTGCTTGATCTCGTCGCCCGAGAGGGTCTCGTGCTCCAGCAGGCCCTTCGCCAGCAGGTGCAGCTCGTCGATGTTCTCGCTCAGCACCTTGGTGGCGCGGGCATAGGCACCCTCGATGATCTGGCGGATCTCGGCATCGATGGCCTGGGCCGTGCTTTCCGAGATGTTCTTCGACTGGGTGACGCTGTGGCCGAGGAAGACCTCCTGGTCGTTCGAGCCATAGGCGATCATGCCGAGCTTCTCGCTCATGCCCCACTCGGTGACCATCCGGCGGGCCTGGTCGGTCGCCATCTTGATGTCGCCGCTGGCGCCGTTGCTCACCTTGTCGGCGCCGAAGATCAGCTCCTCCGCGACGCGCCCGCCCATCGCCATGGCGAGTTCCGCCTTCAGCTTGGACTTGTGCTTGGAGTAGCGGTCGCCGGCCGGCAGCGACATCACCAGGCCGAGCGCCCGGCCGCGCGGGATGATGGTGGCCTTGTGCACCGGGTCGCATTCCGGCTCGTGCATCGCCACCAGCGCGTGGCCGGCCTCGTGATAGGCGGTCATGCGCTTCTCATCCTCGGACATGACGAGGCTGCGCCGCTCGGCGCCCATCATCACCTTGTCCTTGGCCGCCTCCAGCTCCGCCATGCCGACCGTGCGGCGGCCGTTGCGGGCCGCGAGCAGCGCCGCCTCGTTCACCAGGTTGGCGAGGTCGGCGCCGGAGAAGCCCGGCGTGCCGCGCGCAATGGTCTTGGGATCCACGTCCGAGGCCAGCGGCACCTTGCGCATATGCACGCGCAGGATCTTCTCGCGACCGTTCACATCGGGGTTCGGCACCACGACCTGCCGGTCGAAGCGGCCGGGGCGCAGCAGCGCGGGGTCGAGCACGTCCGGCCGGTTGGTGGCCGCGATGATGATGACGCCCTCGTTGCTCTCGAAGCCGTCCATCTCGACCAGCATCTGGTTCAGCGTCTGCTCGCGCTCGTCATTGCCGCCGCCGAGGCCGGCACCGCGATGGCGACCCACCGCGTCGATCTCGTCGATGAAGATGATGCAGGGCGCGTTCTTCTTGCCCTGCTCGAACATGTCGCGCACGCGGCTGGCGCCGACGCCCACGAACATCTCGACGAAGTCGGAACCGGAGATGGTGAAGAAGGGCACGTTCGCCTCACCCGCGATGGAGCGCGCGAGCAGCGTCTTGCCGGTGCCGGGGGGCCCGACCAGCAGCACGCCCTTCGGGATCTTGCCGCCGAGGCGCTGGAACTTCTGCGGGTCGCGCAAGAATTCGACGATTTCCTCCAGCTCGGACTTGGCTTCCTCGATGCCGGCCACGTCGTCGAAGGTGACGCGGCCCTGCTTCTCGGTCAGCAGCTTGGCGCGGGACTTGCCGAAGCCCATGGCCCGCCCGCCGCCGCCCTGCATCTGGCGCATGAAGAAGATCCAGACGCCGATCAGCAGCAGCATCGGGAACCAGGAAAGCAGGTACTGGAACAGCGGGTTGATGTCGCTGTCCTCAGGCCGCGCCACCACCCGCACGCCGCGCTCGGTGAGCTTTGAGACCAGCGTCGGGTCCTCCGGCGTGTAGGTCTGGAAGCTGCGCCCGTCGGCCAGCTGGCCGGTGACGGTCCGACCCTGGATGGTGACGTCGCGGACCTGGCCGGCGTTCACCTCGTTCAGGAAGTCGGAATAGGCCACCTGCTGCGAGGCCCGCCCGGGCCCGGTGGAGGGCTGGAACAGATTGAACAGCGCCACCAGCAGAAGCGCCACGATCACCCAGAGTGCCAAGTTGCGGCCGAAATTGTTCACTTCGGTTTTCCCATGTCCCGCAGCCCGGAGGGGCCGCGCCTCTCACAGATAGGGTGTCTCCGCCCGGCTTCCATCCGGGGCGACGACGTCATGCCGTGCCTGCCCCGAACCGCCCCCCCGCGCCGGGTGGCGCGCGGCAGGCCGGCTGGGTTGCCGAAGTCCATGCATGGACGCAACGGCGGTCCCGTCCCTGCTCTTGGCGCGGCCTGCCGCGTCGCGCGCCCATCACGCGACAGCACCGGCATGCGGGGCAAAGAACACCGCATGCCGCGCCGCAATATCGGGTGAAGGATAAGCCAGCGCCGGGACCACCGCCAGCCTTTCGTCGTACAGAAGCGCCGGCAGCGTCGGCACCACCGCGGCGGGTATCCAGGCCGGCCGCGGCAAGGCGCGGGCGGCCTTTCCGGCGGCGCCGAACAGGGCGCGCGGCGGCGCATCCCCCGCCAGGCGAAAGCGTGCATCCCAGAGCGCGCCGCGCCGCGCCGGTACCGGCGGCGCCAGCGCCGCCGATTCGCGCAGCAGCAGGCCGGAGCGCCGCAGCACCGCGCCGCCCAGCGTGCCCTCGCCCCGCGCCAGCAGCGCCGCCACCGCGGCCTCGGCCGGCGCGAAGGCAGCGCCGCCCACCGCCCGCAGCAGCGCCCCGAGTGCCGCCCGTGCCACCGCATCCTGCCCCAGCGCGACAAGGTCGAGCCGCGCGAACCCCGCCTCGTGCATCGAGGCGGCTTCGGCCAGGCGGTCCGCCACCGCGGCCTCCACCTGTCGCCGGCGGGCGGAGAAGCGCCCCGCGGCCTCGGCCAGGGCGGCGGTCGCGGCGCCCACCCCGCCGGGATCGCCCAGCACCGCGCGCAGCCGCACCCTCAGGAAGCGCGGCTCGGTGTTGGAGGGGTCCCGCACCGGGGCCAGCCCGGCCGCGGCGACCACCGCCTCCAGCCGCGCCGGCGGCAGGCCGAGCAGCGGGCGCAGCACCAGCGCCGTTGCCGCGGGACGCACCGGGGCCATGGCGGCGAGGCCCGCCGCGCCGCTGCCCGCCAGGGCCCGCAGCAGCAGGGTTTCCGCCTGGTCGGCGATGTGGTGGCCGAGCAGCAGCCAGGGCGCGCCGCGCGCCGCGCAAAGCTCGCTCAGCGCCGCCAGCCGGGCCTCCCGTGCCCGTTCCTGCACCCCGCCACCCGGCGCCAGGCGCAGCGTCAGCACCTCCGCCGCGATCCCCCGCGCGGCGAGCATCGCCGCCACCCCGGCCGCCTCCGCAGCGCTCTCCGGCCGCAGCCCATGGTCGCAGACGGCCGCGAGCAGAACGCCGCCGCGACAGCGCACCCACGACTCGGCGAGCAGGGCAAGGGCGAGGCTATGCGGGCCGCCGGAGACCCCGGCGACGAGGCATGGCGCGGGCCCGAACGGGCCGAGCGGCGCCATCAGCGCAGCGAATTCGGCGGTCGTGACCGGCGCGGCGTCCGCGCTCAGCCCCGGCGGGGCCGGAAGGCCGCCCGGCTCAGCGGCACTGGGCGCGGCGGCGCGCATCGGCGGCGCGCTCCGCCAGCGCGCCGGACAAATTCGGATAGCGGCTGCGCAGGTCGGCAAGCTGGGCGCAGGCGTCGCGATTGTTGTTCAGCCCGATCAGGGCGTTGGCGATGCCGAGCATGCCCTCCGGCGCGCGGGAGCCCTGCGGGCTGCGGCGCACCGCATCGTCATAGGCGATCGCCGCGGGCGCGAAGTTGCGTCGGCCCATCAACGCGTCGCCGAGCAGCAGATGCGCGTCCACCTGGCGCGCCGCGTCGCGGCTGGCGATCACCTCGCGCGCCGCAGTCTCGGCGGCGGCATAGTCGCGGCGGCCGAGCGCGGCCTGGCCCTCGGCCAGGGCGCGCTGCGGGGGGCGGGCGGCGGCGGGTGCCGCCGCCGGGCGGGCAGGCGTCGCGGCGGGCGCGGCGGCCTGGGGCGCCGGGCGGGCGGGCGGTGTCGCGGATCCCTGCCGCTGGCCCTCCAGCTGCTGCAGGCGGAAGTCGAGATCGCCTTCCAGCTTCTCCACCCGCTCCCGCAGCTGGCGCTCGCGGAACTCCGATTCCTCGGCGCGGCCGCGCACCCGGCGCAGCTCCTCCTCCATGCGGGAGACACGCTCGAGCAGGGTGCCGACCAGCTCCGCCTGCGGCGGCGCGCCCTGCGGAGTCGGCGCGCCGAGCCCGAGGAAACTGCCGCTGCCCTGCGGCTGGGGCGGGGGCAAGGTGCCGCCGCCGCCGCGGCGCAGCGCCTCGAGCTCCTGGCGGAGCTGGAGAATCTGGTTCTGCAAGGCGATGCCCTCGCGGCTGTCGATCTGGGCGAAGGCCAGGCCGGGCAAGCCGGCCAGCAGCAGAACGAGGATGACGCCGAGGCGCCGCATGGCGATCCCCCCCCAATGAAAGACGCCCGGGGCGGCGGGATGCCGGCCCGGGCGCGCGCGTATCAAGCCGCTTCCGACCCGTCCGGTTCCCCGGCGCGGACCAGGCGGCAGGCGGCGCGCCCGGGCGGGTCATCCCACCCGCCGGCCGCGCCCGCAAGCCTCAGCGGACCACCGTCACCGCACGGCGGTTCTGCTGCCAGGCTTCCTCGGTCGAGCCGAGGGCGGCCGGGCGGTCCTTGCCGTAGGAGATGGTGGAGATGCGCGCCGGGGCGACACCGCCGGCCACCAGCACGTCGCGGGCCGAATTCGCGCGGCGCTGGCCGAGCGCCAGGTTGTATTCGCGGGTGCCGCGCTCGTCGGCATGGCCCTCGACCGCGACCTGCACCTGCGGGAAGCGGCCGAGCCAGGCGGCCTGCCGCTCCAGCGTGGTGCGCTGGTCGGCGCGGATGTTGCTGCGGTCGGTGTCGAAGAACACGCGGTCGCCGACATTGGCGACGAGGTCCTCCTGGCTGCCCGGGCGCGGGCCGGCGGTGGTGGCGGCGGACCCGGCGCCGGAGGCGGCGGAGTCCTGGTCGCCGCTCGCGCAGGCGCCGAGCAGCGCGATGGCGGCGAGTGCGCCGAGGAGCTTCATGTTCATCGGAGTGTTGGTCCCTTGGGAGTAGGAAGCGCTCGGCCGTTACCGAGGCGTCTGCGGAAGGTCAACAACTCGTGGGGCAAGATCATGGCAAGCTGGGCAGCTTCCGCGCACTTCGCCAGGGTCGGCGCAACAGTGTTGCGCCGGCGCGACAGTCTCCCTCTCCGGCCTCAGGACAGCAGTGGCGACCAGGAGGGATCCGAAGCATCGGTTGGCGTCACCATCTGGCGCTCGTTGAAGCCGGCGATGTCGATCTGCGCGAGTCGCGAGGAATAGCCGCTGCCGCGTGCGTCGCGGGCCCGGGTCTCACGATAGAAGGCCAGGACGCGGCCGTTCGGCGCGAAGGTCGGGCTCTCCATCGCCCAGCCTTCCGACAGGATCCGCTCGCCGCTGCCATCCGGGCGCATCACGCCGATGGCGAACTGGCCGCCGGCGATCCGGGTGAAGGCGATCAGGTCGCCGCGCGGCGACCAGACCGGGGTGGCGTAGCGCCCATTGCCGAAGGAGATGCGCCGTGCGCCCGACCCGTCCGCGTTCATCACGTAGAGCTGCTGGTCACCGCCGCGGTCGGAGTTGAACACGATCTGCTGTCCGTCCGGCGAATAGCAGGGCGAGACGTCGAGCGAGCCGCCGCTCGTCAGCTGCCGTTCGCGCCGCGTGGCCAGGTCCACCGTGAAGATGTTGGCGTCGCCGCCGCGCGCGGCGGAGAGGATCACGCTGCGGCCATCCGGTGCGAATCGCGGGCTGAAGGTCATGCCCTGGAAGGCGCCGAGCACCTGCTGCTGCCCGTTGTCGAGGTTGAACAGGTGCACCCGCGGCTGGTTGCGGGAATAGCTCATGAAGGCGATCTGGCGTGCATTCGGGTGGAAGCGCGGCGTCAGCGCCTGGAAGCTGCCATCGGTCAGGAAACGGTGGTTCTCGCCGTCCTGGTCCATGATCGCCAACCGGCGGGTGCGCCGGTCGCGTGGCCCGCTCTCGGCGATGTAGACGATCTGGGTGTCGAAATAGCCCTTCTCGCCCAGCATCCGCTCATAGATGACGTCGGAGATCAGGTGGCCGATGCGGCGCCACTGCGCGGCGGGCGCGGTGAAGGCCGTGCCCTGCAGTTGCTGGTCGGCCAGCACGTCCCACAGCCGGAACTCCACCCGTACCCGGTCGCCCTGCACCTCCACGCGGCCGGTGGTCAGCGCCTGCGCGCCGATCACCCGCCAGTCCTGCGCGCGGGGGCGCTCGGCGGCGGCTTCCGGCGTCTGGATGAAGGCCTGGCGCTCCACCGGGCGGAACAGGCCGGAATTGCGCAGGTTGGTCTGGACGACATTGGCGATGTCGCGGCCGAAGCGCTGCGCCTCGGGCGAACCGCCTGCCATCGGCGGGATGGCGATCGGGATCGGCTCGGTTCGGGCGCGGGTGATGTCGATCACCGCGCCCTGCGGCGCCTGGGCGGAAGCCGGCAGCGGCCAGGAGAGGATGCCGGGCGCGACCATCACGGCGCCGGCGCCGAACAGCGCATGGCGCCGGGTAAGCACGGCCGGAAGGCGAAGGCTCATCGAACGAGACCCCTCGGGTTGAAGCGGAAGGTGGAGGCCATCACGGTCTGCAGCTTGTCGGCCGGGACCCTGAGCGGGTTGCATTGCGGGGACAAGAGCGCGCGGCGGGCGGATTCGTAAACGGCACGAGCGCGTGCGTCGCCCGGCACGCCGCGATCGCCGGGCACCACATTGCGGACATTGCCCTGGCCGTCGAGCTGCACGCGCAACTCCACTACGATCTCGGACAGGTTGAGCGTCCCGGCATCCACGCTCCAGCACTCGCCGATCTGCTCGGCGAGGCCGCGGATCTCACCCTGCGTGAGCTGTTGCGCCCCGGTGGGCGAGCCGCCGCCGGCGGCCGGGCGGCCGGCCTGCGGGTTGGGCCGCGCGGTGGGCGGGCGGTCCTGTGCCTGCTGCTGGCGCAGCCGCTCCAACGTGTTGAGCACGCTCTGGCTGCGCTCGGCCGGGCGCTGGACGGGCGGCGTCTGGCCGGTGCCGGCGGTCTGCGCCGGCTGCGGCGGCGGGGGCGCGGGGGGCGGCGGCATCGGCAGAGGCGGGGTGGGCGGCGCCTGCGCCACGGCCGGCGCGGG
>NZ_JAWLHG010000049.1:0-29336 GCF_041690465.1 Falsiroseomonas sp.
CATCCGCGTAACGCTTCCGCTTCATGGCATCCTCCTCCAGGGATCAGAGTGCCCGAAAAAATCGCGTTCCGCCCGGACCAGTTCAGCGGGTCAGGACCAGATCTGCAGCACCCAGGGCTCCAGCCAGCCCTCGAGCTTCAGCTTCCCGATCACCCAGCCCGCGACGATCGCGATGCCGAGCCCGAAGGCGAGGTAGGTCAGCGCCACCTTCCATCCCAGCAGCGCGAACAAGAGGCCGAGCGCAACCTCGTTGACCATCGGCGCGGCGATCAGGAAGGAGAAGGTGACGCCGAGCGGCACGCCCGCCGAGACAAAGCCGATGAACAGCGGCACCGCCGAGCAGGAGCAGAACGGCGTCACGATGCCGAGCGAGGGGGCCATCGCATTGCCCACGCCCTCGCGCCGCCCGGCCAGCAGCGCGCGCGTGCGCTCCGGTGAGAAGAAGCTGCACACCACGCCCATGGCGAAGACCACCAGCGTCAGCAGCAGCAGCACCTTCGGCACGTCGTAAAAGAAGAAGGCGAGCGATGCGCCGAGATGCGAGGCCCGCTCCACCGGCAGTAGCGAGACGACCCATTCCGAGAAGGGAATCAGCTGGCTGTAGAGCACCGCCCAGGCCGCGATTGCGGCGGCAGCGCCGGCGAGCCAGGGCAGCGCGGAGGGCGCGCGTTCGGTGGTCGCGCTCATGCGGCAATCCTCTGCCTGGCCGCGGGCAGCTCGAGTGCGGCGTCGAGCAGGTGCCGCACGGCGGGCGGCAGGGTCGGGTCGAGGCGGTAGCGCACCGACTGCGCATCGCGCCGATCCGTCACCAGCCCCACCTGGCGGAGCGTCGCCATGTGGCGGGACATGCGCGACTGGCTGGCGCCGAGCTGGCGCATCAGCTCGCAGACGCAATGCTCACGCCCGTCGTGCAGGACGCGCAACGCGGCGAGGCGGGTGGGGTGGCCAGGGCGGCCGGCAGGTGTACGGCGCCGGTCATTGGGCAAAAGATATGCGCCCTGGCGCATATCCGCATTGACGCACATTAACCCGTCCAACCGGCTGCAGCGGTTCCTAGGCTGCCAAGTGGCGCAGCGCGGCGAGGCCGACCGGAGCCTCGGCCTGCCACGGCAACAGGAACAGACGCCGTGCCAGCCCGCCCTGGATCCGCCGGATCTGCGCGGCCTCTCCCGCCATGCGCTGGCGGAGCAGCGGATCGCTCGCACCGCTGCCCAAAAGCGCGCGGTTCACCACCCACGCATAGGGCTCGATCATGGCGCGCCGCAGGTCCTCCTGCAGCGCGGCCGCCTCCGATACCGGTGTCGTCTCGGGCAACGTCACCAGCAGGACCTGCGTGTGCTCAGGATCCTGCAGGCGCATCAGCGGCGTGACCACGCGCCCCCGCTGCGCCGCCAGATCGACGTCGCGCGTCATCTGCCGGTGGTAGGCGCCCGTCGCATCCATCAGCAACAGCGTGTGCCCCGTCGGCGCGGTGTCGAGCACGACGAAGCTGCTGCGCGCCTCCGCCACGATGCGCGAGAAGGCGTGGAACACCGCCACCTCCTCCGTGCAGGGCGACCGAAGATCCTCGCGCAGCAGCGCGCGCCCGGCCTCGTCCAGGCCGCGGCCGCGCGTCTCCATGATCTTCGCGACGTAGCGCTTGGTCTCGGCCGTTGGGTCGATGCGGTCCACGGTGAGGCCCGGCATCTCCCCTCCGAGCGTCATCGAGAGATGCGCGGCCGGGTCGGTGGTGCTGAGGTGGACCGCGTGCCCGCGCTCCACCAGCCCGACGGCCACCGCCGCGGCCACCGTCGTCTTGCCAACGCCGCCCTTGCCCATGACCATGACCAACCCGTGGCCACGGGCGGCGAGCCCATCCACGAGCGAGTCGAGCGCTGGCAGAGCCGGAAACGCAGCTGCGGCCGGCGGCGCCGGGCGGCTCGCCGGCTCACGTCCCGGCTGCAGCAGCGCGCGGAGCGCCGGCAGGCCGACCATGTTGAAACCGCGAAGCGGCAACTGGTCGCGGGACAGCGTTCGCAGCGCCTCCGGCATGGCGTCCAACGCGGCGCGGCCTGCCTCCGCGATGGCGCTTGCCACGGCGTCGTCCGGCACGCCCATCTGGAAGACGCCGTTGACCACGAGCGTCTGGTTGCCGAGACCGAGCGCCGCGAGCTCGCCCGAGCTCCGCGCGGCCTCCGCCAGCGAGGCACGGTCGGGGCACGTCACCAGGACGATCGCTGTCGTGCCGGCATCACCCAGTGCCTCCATCGCCGCGCGGAAGCGCTTCTCCTGCGTCTTGAGGCCAGAATGCGGACCGAGGCACGACGCGCCGGACTCGTTCGCTTCAAGGAAGCCGGTCCAGGCGGCGGGCAGGCTGAGCAGGCGGAGCGTGTGACCGGTCGGCGCGGTGTCGAAGACCACGTGGTCCTGGCCGGGCGCACCGCCAGCCAGCAGGGCAGCGAACTCGTCGAAGGCGGCGACCTCGGTGGTGCAGGCGCCGGAGAGCTGCTCCTGCACCTTGGCGCGCTCGGTCGCGGCCGCATCCGCCATCTGCCCGAGCACGCGCGTGCGGTAAGCCTCGGCCGCCGCTTCCGGGTCGATGTTCATGGCCGACAGGCCCGACACGCCGGGCACCGCCCGCGGCTCGTCCGAGAGCGCAACGCCCAGCATCTCGTCGAGGTTCGACGCCGGATCGGTGCTGACCAACAGGACGCGCCGGCCGGCCTCGGCCAGCGCGATCGCCGAGGCGCAGGCGATCGAGGTCTTCCCTACGCCTCCCTTGCCGGTGAAGAAAAGGTGGCGGGGCGGGGCGCGTAGGAAGCCCGGCAGCTTCGTCACGCTCAATGTACTCACGCCCTCAGCCTGCCTTAGCGGCCGTGAATTGGTCATAGGCGCGCAAGGCGTCGGCCCCGTACACCGCCGCGGGGCCGCCCCCCATGTAGAGCGCGAGCGCCACGGTCTCTGCGACCTCTTCCCTGGTCGCGCCGTGCCGATGCGCGGCCCGCGTGTGGTAGGCGACGCAGCCGTCGCAATGCACCGCGATGCCGATGGCGAGCGCCATCAGCTCCTTCGTCTTGGCGTCCAGTGCGCGGGGCGCGGTCGCTGCCACGCCAAGCGCGCCGAAGCCCTTCACCGCCTCGGGGGCGGCCTGGCGCAGCAGGGCCACGCCCTCGGCCACCTCGTCGGCGAGCTGCACAAAATCGGTCGTCATCGTCGCTTCCTTTCGCCGCTGGTCAACCGATCCGCTCGAGGCAGAGCGCGATGCCCTGGCCGCCGCCGATGCAAAGCGTCACCAGCCCGCGCCGAAGCCCGTCGCGCTGCATCCCGTGCAGCAGGCGAGTGGTCAGGACGGCGCCGCTCGCCCCGATCGGGTGGCCATGGGCGATCGCGCCCCCCTCCGGGTTCACGGCCTCCTCCCGAAGCCCGGTTTCGCGCATGACCGCTATGGCGATGGCGGCGAAGGCCTCGTTGACCTCGGCACGCTCGACCTGGGCGGCGGACCAGCCGGCACGCTCGAGGGCCCGCCGCACCGCCGGCACGGGGCCGAGCCCGAACATGCCGGGCTCCACCGCGCCGACGCCAGCCGAGACCAAGCGCGCGACCTGCTTGAGGCCGAGCCGCTCCGCCGCGCCGCGCTCCGCCACCACGACGGCCGCCGCACCGGTGTTGAGGCCGGGAGCGTTGCCGGCCGTGATGGTGCCGTCCTTGCGGAAGGCAGGACGCAGCTTGGTCAGCGTGTCGATCGTGGTGTCGGGGCGGTTGTGCTCGTCGCGCTCGAAGGCGACCGGGCCTTTGCGGCCGGGCACCTGCACGGCGACGATCTCCTCGGCGAAGCGGCCGGCGGCCTGCGCCTCCGAGAAGCGCTGCTGGGAGCGCAGCGCCCAGCGGTCCTGCGCCTCGCGCGGGATCCCGAGCTTCGAGACCAGGTCCTCGGTGTGCCAGCCGGAATGCTGGCCGGAGAAGGCGTCGTTCAGCCCGTCGAGCAGCATGCTGTCGAGCACCTGCCCGTCGCCCATGCGCATGCCCCATCGCCCGTTCGGCAGCAGGTAGGGCGCGCGGTCCATGTTCTCCATCCCGCCCGCGACCATCACCTCCGCCTCGCCGAGACGGATCTCCTGCGCGGCCGAGGCGATCGCCTGGGCGCCCGAGCCGCAGACGCGGTTGACGGTTAGCGCCGGCGCGGAAACCGGGAGCCCGGCGCCAATCGCGGCCTGCCGGGCCGGGTTCATCCTGTTGCCGGCCTGGATGACGTTGCCCATCACCACGCCGTCCACCTTTGCGTGATCGAGCCCTGCGCGCTCCACCGCGGCGCGGATTGCGGAGGCGCCGAGCTCCGTCGCCGGCACATCCTTCAGCGCGCCGTTGAAGGTGCCGATGGCGGTCCGCACCGGGGTGCAGAGGACGACTTCTCGCTCGGCCATGGCGCGGCTCCCTTCGTATTGTGGTTTCGATGTCAGTGGCAGGATGGCACTGCCCGGCATGCCGCGCCTTGCGGCGCATCAAGCAGACAGCCGTCGCGTCCCTTGCTCGACTCAGCCCCTCCACACATATCGGCTTTCGACGATGGATGAAGGAATGTCGCAGAGACGTGAGCCGCACCGCTCCGCGGGCTGTCGCCGCTGACGAAGGACCTCGCGGAGCTGGCGAAGGCCCTGGCGCACCCCGCGAGGGTCCGCGTCCTGCGCCTTCTCGTGCGCCGGGAGGGCTGCATCGGCTGCGACATCGTCGCCGACCTGGAGCTCGCTCAGTCCACCGTCTCCGAGCACCTCCGCGTCCTTAAGACGGCCGGGCTGGTCGAGGGCGAGGTGGACGGCCCGCGTGTCTGCTATCGCCTGAGCCGCGCGGGCCTCACGCGATTCAGGGCGGTGGTCGCCGCCCTCTTGCTCCGCCCAGCTCGCCTCGTCGCAAACGGCATAGGCGACGGTTCGAATCCGGGCGCACTCCCTCCAGCAGGCGCAGAGGGAGGTCACCCATGCCGTTGGATTGAACCGGCTAGACGCGCTGCTGCAGCCCGTCGTGCAACTAATTGAACTGAACGCGCCGCCGGGCTCACCGGCCGAAGGCCAGTGCTGGATTATCGGCACCAGCCCGACCGGGGTCTGGGCAGGGCAGGCGAACCGGCTGGCGCAGCGCATCGGTGGGGCATGGGTGCTCTGCGCGGCCTTCGTCGAGCTGGTCGTATTCGACACGGCGACCCTGGTGCAGTGGGGCTGGAGCGGCAGCGCGTGGGCGCTTACCGCGCCGCGGCTGCTGCAGGCGAGCGTGACCTACGATCCGCCGAGCCTCGCCGCCGGTGAAGGCGTCACCACCATCGTGACCGTCGTCGGTGCCGCGATGGGCGATTTCGCGCGCGCGAGCTTCTCGGGGACGCTTCGGGCGCGGGTGGAGATCGCTTAGCCTCGGGAGGTCCGCACCAACAGCAGCTCACGCTCAGCCAGTCGAGGTTTGCACCCGTCACCACCCGCGCCAACGTTAAGCGCCTGGAATTAAGAAGGGGTCTCCTAAAGCAAGGCCCCGCGCGCACTCACGGGCCAGATCGCCTCCACGCGGTCGCCCCGGAACCCAACGAACCAGTCGTATAAATTCACCGTCGGGTCGCAGTGGCCGGGCACAAGGCGAAGCTTCTGACCGACGCTCAGATTGGTGCTGTCGCTCAGTTCCAGCCGGCCATGCTCGTCGGCGGCGCGCACATATTCGACGCCTGGCGTGTCGACGACACCGGGCATGCCAGAGTCGACGCTCAGCGCCTTCAACCCCGCATCTAGCACGCCGCGTTCCCGCACCGGGCGGCTGACCACAGTCGAGAGAATGTAGAGCGAGTTGGCGAAGTCGCCGACCGGCGCCCCGGCCGCATCGAGATTGCGGCCGTAATCCGCATCCATGAACACATAGGACCCGACCTGCAGCTCGTTCCAGATACCCGAGGCGAGCTCGAACTCGAAGGTCCCGGTTCCGGCACCGGCGACCACCGGGCAGGGCAGGCCCGCAGCCTCGAGCGCGGCTCGGCAGGCGAGCACCTTCTCGCCGGCTTCGTTGATCGCACGCCGACGCTCCTCGCGGCCCCGCACATGCTGCGCGGAGCCGTGATAGGCCTGGATGCCGCCGAAGGAGAGCGAGCCGTGCCCAGAGATGCGCTGCGCGAGGGCAAGCAGCTCGGCAGGCGTCTCCACGCCACAGCGGTGCATGCCGACATTGAGCTCCACCAGCACCGTCAGGTGGGAGCCGAACCGCGTCGCCGCCCTGGCCAGGTCGTCCACATTGGCCGCGTCGTCCACGCAGACGGAGATGCGCGCCGTCCGTGCCAGCGCGGCCAGCCGTGCGATCTTCGGCGCACCGATCACCTCGTTGCTGACGAAGACGTCGGCGACGCCGCCGCCCACCATGATCTCTGCCTCGGAGACCTTCTGGCAGCACACCCCGCGGGCGCCGGCGGCAAGCTGCAGCCGGGCGATGTTGACGCTCTTGTGCGTCTTCGCATGCGGGCGGAGATAGGCCTGCGTGCCGGCCACCCGGGCCTGCATGTGCGCGATGTTGGCCTCGAGCGCGTCGAGATCCAGGATCAGGGCGGGCGTGTCCACCTCGGCAAGGGGCATGCCGACGGTGGCGGGGGGCGCGATCATCGTTGGTCTCCGCGAATCAGCAGATCGTCCAGCCGCCATCCACCACCATCGTCTGCCCGACGATGTAGCGGCCGGCATCGGACACGAGCAGCAGGATGGGACCGACCAGGTCGGCGGGCGTGCCGAGCCGGCCGGCGGGAATGCGCGCCTGGGCGCGCGCGAAGCGGTCCGGCGTAGCCTTGAGCGAGGCGATGAAGGGCGTATCCATCAGGCCGGGCGCAAGCGCGTTCACGCGCACGCCGTGGCCGATCCAGTCGAGCGCCAGGGCCTTCGAGAGTTGCACGACCGCGGCCTTGCTGGCGCAATAGACCGGGCGCCCTTCCAGCGCAGTGAAGGCGCCCTGCGAGGCGACATTGACGATGCAGCCGCCGCCCTGCGCGATCATGTGGCGGCCGAATCTCTGGTTCCAGAAGAACAGCGAACGGACATTCACGTCCATCAGGCGGTCGTATTCCTCCGGCGTCGTCTCCAGCGCATCCTTGCGCAGCGCGCGTCCGGCGGCACAGAGAAGGATATCCACGCGCCGGAAGCGCTCGAGGCTCGCCGCGAAGCAGTCACCCAGGAATCCAGGGTCGGTGACGTCGCCGGGCTGCGCGAGCGCGGCGTGGCCCGCCGCGGCGAGCTGCTCTTCCAGCGAGGCCAGGCCCGCGGCATCGGTATCCACCAGCACGAGCGCCGCGCCGGCCTCGGCCATCGCCAGTGCCATCGTGCGGCCGAGGCCGCTCGCCGCGCCGGTGACCACCGCCGTGCGGCCATGCAGGTCGAACTGTCCCGCCGCCATCGCGCTCAACCGTGGCAGCGCGGCGTGGCGCTGCGGACCCGCTCGCCGATGCCGAGCAGCTGGTCCACATTGCCGCCGAGGATGCTGTCCTTCTCCGCGGCCGAGAGGAACCGGCAGTGGTTCCGCACATAGTCGAGCGACTGCTTGTAGGTGCAGAAGCGCTCGACATTTGGGGCGTCCGAGCCCCAGACCAGCTTGCCCGCGCCGAACAGGTCCCGCATGCCCCGGATCAGCTCCTGTGCTTCCGGGTAGGGGTAGTCCCATTGGCCGCCCCAGGTGATCGGGAACATCACCTCGATCAGCAGGTTCGGATGCCGGTAGGCTCCCATCACCTCCTCGGGGAATTCCCACCGGCCCGCATTGCCGTAGAGCCCCACCGGCGGGCCCATGACGAGCACCCAGCGGATATCGCGGTAGCGGTCCATGATCTGGCGAAGCCCAACCATGTTGCGGATGTAGCTGGCGGAATCGTAGTCGGGTGTCGGCGGCGCCTCGAAAAAGACCGGCAGCTTCCAGCCGTTCACGCGGCTCCAGAAGGGCTCAAGCGTCGGGTCGTCGAAACGGATGTCGAAGTCGTAGCGGGCAAAGGCGTCGAGCGCGAAATACACGGCGCGCAGGCCGAGCTGGTCATGCGCACGCGCCAGCTCGGCCAGGTTGGCCTCGGTGTGGGCGCGCGGTTCGTCCACGTTCAGCAGGGCGGTGAACTTGTCGGGGTATTGCGACTGCGCGAAGGCGTTGTAATCGTTCATCGCGCCGTAGCCCCAGCCGGTCTGCAGCACCGTGTGATCCACGCCTGCCAGCGTCATGTTCGCCAGCATCAGCTCGGGCGGCGCGACGATCTCCTGCATGCCGACCGGCATGTACTGCACGTAGTAGTCCTCGCCATCCACCGTGAAGTCGAGCCGCCCGTAGATGCCGACGCGGAAATCCACGTCCTTGAGGCCGGACCAGCCGTTCCGCCCCTCATGGAACAGCAGCGCGCCGGAGGCCTCGGCGCCATCGCGGGCGCGGAACACGCGCGAGGAGGTGCGGGTCTGCACCTTCTGCATGTAGCGCCTGTGCACCTCGCGCGAGCTGTGTCCGCAGGCGCCGGCCCAGTGCTGGAACACATGGGCGTGGCAATCGATGATCACGGCCTTCCTCCGATCCTGGTGGCGGGGCACGCCGCGGTCTGACGCGCCCCGCGGTCGCGGTCGTCGCCGCCGTTCAGGTCAGCTGCTCGATGTAGCGGTCATAGAGCCGCTGGATCTGGCCGCTGGCGGTCATATAGGCGCCCCACATGTCCAGGAACTGCTTCCACGGATTGTCGCCGTAGCGCACGGCCCAGGTGTTGGGACGCTTGTCGAACGGGTTCTGCGGGTCGATCACATGCGCCCAGTTCTGGTTGCGCCGCGCTAGCGCCAGCGCGTCGCTGTCGCCGGTAACGTACACCGTGGCGCGCTTGGTTCGCACCGGCTCGGCCGCCAGCACCTGCTGCCCGGCCACCGCCTGGAAGCGCGCACGGGGGAACAGCAACGGCATGCGCTGCTCCTCGCTCGCGCCGGCACTGACCGAGAAGGTGACCTCCGGGCTGTTGAGGTCGGCCACCGTACGGAAGCGCTGCGCATCATCCTTGTGCACGATCGCCAGGCTGCCCTTGGCCCAGAGCGGGCCGACATAGTTGGCGACCAGCGCACGCGGCACCGTGTAGGTCAGCGAGGAGCCGTAGAGGTCGAAGTCGCCGCGCCTCAGGCCGACCGTCGCATTGGCGAATGACACCTCGACCCAGTCGACGGTCATTTCCAGGTCGCGCATCAGCGCCTCGACGAGTTCCTTGTAGATGCCCTGGAGCTCGTTGTTGCGCGGGTCCCGGTAGAACCAGACAGGCGTCTGCGAATAGCCGACCTTCAACGTTGCGCCCTTGCGCAGCTTGGCCAGCACCGAGTTCGGATCCACGCCGGAGTGCAGGATCTGCGCCGCCGCATCGCGTGGCGCAAGCGACGCCCCCATCGCGCCGGCGGCGGCGATGCCGCCGAGCAGCGCCGTGCCGGTCAGCAGCCGCCGCTTCTGTTCGTTCATGTTGTCGTCCATGCTCGCCTCCGATGTTGACGCGTGGGCCGGGGGCGGCCCGTCGCGCGAGTGCCCTATGTCTCTCCCCCGAGGCCGTAACGCCGACGCAGGTGTTCCGCGAAGCGCCGTGCCGTCGCCGAGATGGCGAAGATCAGCGCGATGTAGATCAGCGCCACGCTGGTGAGCACCTCGATCGGCTCGAACCATTGGTGGACGATGCGCATCGCCTGGTACATCAGGTCCGGGATCGCGATCACCGAGACCAGCGTCGAGGATTTGATGACCACGACGAGCTGGTTGACGATGGACGGCGCCATGGTCAGCAGCGCCTGGGGCAGGATGATCCGCCGCATCGCCTGTGATTCTGTCAGGCCCACGGCGAGCGCCGCCTCCCGCTGCCCCGGTGCCAGCCCCTCGATGCCCGAGCGGAAGGTCTCCGCCAGGTAGCCGCTGGATTGCAGCGCGAGCGCGACGATGCCGGCCTGCATGACGGTGTAGGGAAAGCCGAACACCTCCGGCCAGGCGTAGTTGACCCAGAGCAGCTGCACGAAGATCGGCGTCGCCCGGCAGAACTCGATGTAGCCGATCGCGACCGGCCGCAGCAGCGGCACGTAGAGGCGCACCAGGCACGCCGTCAGCCCGAGCCCCAGCGCAAGCAGGAAGGCGACGACGCAGACCTGCGCCGTAACCGAGAGCCCCTCGAGGATCAGCTCGCGGTTGCCCCAGACCAGGCGCTCGGCGTTGCCCAGCATGGCTCAGACCCATCCCCGGCGACGCCAGCGATCCGTCAGCAGGCGGATCGTGGTCGTCGCCGTGATGATGACCACGCAGTAGATCAGCGCCGCGCCGGTGTAGAGCGGCAGCGGCCGCATCTCGTAGCTCGCCACCATGGCGACGCGATACATCACGTCCTCCACCGCGATCAGCGAGATGAAGGAGGTTGCCTTGAACAGCGAGACGTACTGGTTCAGCGCCTCCGGCAGCATCCGCCGCGCCGCCTGTGGGGCGACGATGCGCCGGGCGATCACGCCGCCTGGCATTCCCAGCGCGCGTCCGGCTTCCACGTGGCCGGTCGGCACGGAGAGGATGCCCGCGCGCACCGTCTCGGCCAGGAAGCCGCTGTAGGCCAGGCCGAGCGCGAGCACGGCGGAGAAGAAGGGATCGAAGGTGATCCGCGCGCCTGCCGCCTTGGTCAGCAGAATGGGCACGACATAGTGCAGCCAGACCAGCAGCACGTATTCGGGGACGTTGCGGAAGACCTCGGTATGGCCAACCGCGACGGCGCGCAGCGCGCGGAACCGCGACATCCGCGCTAAGCCAACGCCAAGGGCGATGGCGCTGGCGAGCGCCGCGCCGAGCAGGAAGACAGCGATGTTGCGCAGCAGCCCCTCGGCAAGCGTCTGCCGGTATTCCCAGAACAGCGCCGGATCGAGCGATTGCGACAGGGCCTCGAACATGGCGGTCTAGTGTAGCGCGCGGGCGAGGAAGCGGCGGCAGGCCTCGCTGGCCGGCGCGCCAAGCACCTGCGCAGCTGGGCCGTCCTCCTCGATGCGTCCGTCGTTGAGGAACAGGATGCGGTCGGCGACATCTCGGGCGAACGCGATTTCGTGGGTGACGACGATCATCGTCATGCCCTCGCCGGCAAGGCCGCGCATCACGTCCAGCACCTCCCCGGTGAGTTCCGGGTCGAGCGCGGAGGTGGCCTCGTCGAACAGCATCAGCTTCGGCTGCATCGCAAGCGCCCGCGCGATGGCGACGCGCTGCTGTTGGCCCCCCGACAGGCGCGCCGGGTATTCGCGCGCCTTCTCCTCCAGGTTCACCTTGCGCAGCAGTGCGAGTCCTTCCGCCTCCGCCTCGCGCCGTGCAGTTCCCTTTACCCGCATCGGCGCCTCCACGATGTTCTGCAAAGCGGTGAGGTGCGGCCACAGGTTGAATTGTTGGAAAACCATGCCGAGTGCCGCGCGCTTGCGCGCCAACTCGCGGGGCGGATCGGGCTGCCGCCGACCATCCGCCGCCAGGCTGAAGCCCATCGGCACTCCATCTACCCACACCTCGCCGGAACTCGGCACTTCCAGATAGTTGAGGCAGCGCAGGAAGGTGCTCTTGCCGGAGCCGGAGGCACCGATCACGGCGACGACCGAGCCGCGGTCCACTTCGATGCTGAGGCCGCGCAGCACCTCATGGTGTGCGAAGGCCTTCCTTAGGTCGCGCACTGTGAGCAGGTGTCGGGGCGGCTCTGCCATCTTGCCTCCGCCAATAGCGAAGCGCCCAGCGCGCTTGGCGAGGGTGCATCAGGAAGATGACCACTCCGCAGCTACGCGGGGCAACAGCGCAGAACCGGCGAGCGCCGTCGGCGGACCGGTCGCTTCGGTGCGAAGCGCAGACTTTTCAGATGCTTCGCGGCGCTCCGGCGGCTGTCCCTGCGTTGTGCATTGTCATGATTTATGGAAAGTATTGCCTGAACCAATGGTGTGAGAATGCAGGCAGCCGATCTCCGCCTTCTAGGGATCTTCGCCGCGGTCGCAGAGGCGCGCAGCATGAGCGCGGCTGCCGCGCGGCTTCAGCTTTCTCAGCCGGCGGTTTCGCAGGCGGTAGCGCGGCTCGAGGCGGCACTCGGTTGCGCGGTGTTCGACCGCACGCGGCCGTTGCGGCTGACCGAGGAAGGCGAGGTGGCGCTGCGCGCAGCGCAGGAGTTGGTGCAGGGCATCGCAGCATTGCCGGAACGGATCCGCGCCCTGCGACAACTGCCAATGCGCCTACGGCTCGGCGTGGTGGACAGTCTAACCTTTCCGTTCCTGCCGGCGCTCTGTACCGAACTCGGCCGCCATGTGGAGTTCCTTAGTGTCTCCTCTGGCCTAGTGCAGACGCTACGGGATTCATTGATCGCCGGCGCGCTGGACTTCGTCATATCGAACGACGCGATGGAGGATCTGGACAACCTGACGCGGTACGAGATCCTGCGCGAGCCATATATCCTGGCGGTGCCGTCCTCACTTCGCGATCCTGAGACCATGTCGCTGGAGAGCCTCGCCAAGTCGCTGCCGCTGATGCGCTGGGGGCAGCGGTCGCTGCTGGCACGGGATGTGGAGGTGCAACTGCGGCGCCTGCGGCTTGCGGTGCCGCAGAAGTTTGACCTGGAATCAGCGGGCGCACTACTCGGTATGGTGGCGGCCGGTCTGGGCTGGGCGGTGCTGACGCCTCTTACTGTGCTGCAGGCGGCGAATTTCGGCTCGCGGGTCACGCTGCTACCATTTCCCGGGCCAAGCTTCTCTCGCACCATCACGCTCGTGGCGCCCCGGAAAAAGGAGGCGGAGCTGCCGATACGCATTGCAAACGCCTCCCGGCGCGTGGTGCGTCGCCTTACGGCTGAAGGGGCCTTCCGCATGATGCCTTTCGCGAACATCCGCGTTTCGGCGGAGGAGTCGGTCACGACGGACGAAGGTCACGACGACTGCGCAGAGATGCACCCGAAAAAGGGGCGCCATTTCGGCTATTAGCCAGCGCCGTGCTGGATTTTGTGGAGATGCTTCGAATCCGGGCGCACTCCCTCCAGCAGGCGCAGAGGGAGGTCACCCATGGTGCTGGATTGATCCGACCGGATGCCCTCGTGCAGCCACTCGTGCAGCAGGTCGGGCTGAACACACCGCCCGGCTCGCAGAGGGAGAATGCCGGATCATCGGCACGAGCCCGACCTGCGCCAGGGCCGGGCAGGCGAACCGGCTGGCGCAGCGCGTCAGCGGCGCGTGGGTGTTCTACATGCCCCGCACCGGGCTGGTCGTGGTCGGCGCAGCGACATGGGCGCACTGAGGCTCGAACGGCAGCGCATCCCGCGTCGTCGCGTCGCGGCGCGCGATCTTGGCTGCCGCGTGAGCATCGTGCCGCATCGCGCCTACGCCCTTCTGCGGTCGTTCCATGGTGTCGACTATGCAGCAGCGTGGGGGCGGGGCGCAGTAAGCCAAGGTGCCCTAATGGCCGCGCCGCAGCGGCCCGGACGAGCGCGGTCAAGACGGCCTGATGCCAGCCTCGCGGATGATGCGGCCCCAGCGTTCCATCTCGCTGTCGAAGAAGGCGGCGAATTCCGCCGGCGTGCCGCTGCCCGGCTGCACGCCCAGAGCCTTGAAGCGGTCTCGCACCTCGGCGCTCTGCAAGGCCGTGTTCACCGCGCCGTTGATTCGTGTGATGATCTCGGGTGGCGTGCCGCTGCGCATGAAGATGCCGTGCCAGGAGGCGATGACCAGGTCCGCCATGCCGCTCTCGATCGCGGTCGGCACATTCGGCAACTCCGGGATGCGCTCGCGCGTCGTCACCGCGATGGGCCGCACGCGGTTGGCGGCGATAAGCGGCAGGGCGGTCTGCGGATTGTCGAACATGAAGGCGACCAGCCCGGCGGCGAGGTCGGTATTGGCCGGGGCCGCGCCGCGATAGTGCGCCGAGGGCACCTGGATGCCGGCAAAGCGCACGAACATCTCGCCTGCGAGATGCGCCGAGGTGCCGACGCCACCAGTGGCGTAGGTGAGCGAGCGCTGCTTCGCCAGCGCGATCAACTCCTGGATGTTCTGCACCGGCAGCGCCGGGTTGACGGTGAGGATCAGCGGGACGCGCGTCACCTGCGCCACCGCCGTCAGGTCGCGCTTCTGGTCGAAGGGCAGGTCGGTGAACATCGCGGGGTTGGCGGCGTTGGAGAAGCTGCCCATCAGCATCGTGTAACCATCGGCGGGCCCGTTCGCGACCGCGGCCGTGCCGACATTGCCGCCGCCGCCCGGCCGGTTCTCCACCACCACACTGGTGCCGAGCAATGGACCGAGCGGCGCCGCGATGACGCGCGCTGCGATGTCGGTGGGACCGGCCGGCGCGACCGGGACGATGAGGCGGATCGGCCGCTCCGGCCAGGCCGCGCGGGCAGGACCGGCGGCGAGCAGGAAGGGAGCGGCGAGCAGGGCGCGGCGCGACAGCATGGCGTTTCTCCTGATGATTGGGGTGAGCGTCCCCGAAGCGGCCACGCCGCGTCAAGCAAACGTTGACCCGGGGGTCAGCGCATCGCAGCCTGCCGCCCGGAGGGAACCGCCATGCGCATCGACGACGCCAGCGTGACCATGTTCCGCTGGGACGATATTCCACCCGCTCAGTATGGCGACCGCAATCCGGCCGCCGGCGGCAGCGAGCTTGGGCTGCTGGAACTGCGCACCGACCAGGGAATTGTCGGCCGCGCCTTCCTCGGCGCTTCCTTCCGCTCTGCGCGGCTCGACGTGGAGGGGCTGGTGCGCCACCTGCTGCCGCTGCTGCGCGGCGAGAACCCGCTGGAGCGGGAGAAGCTGTTCGCGCGCCTCTACGGCGTGCGCCGCGCGGCGACGCTGCGCACCATCGGCGCCTGCGACGTGGCGCTGTGGGACATCCTCGGCCAGGCAGCGGGGCTGCCGTTGCACAGCATCATGGGCACGGCGCGGCGGAAGATCCCGGCCTATGCCTCCTCCTCCACGCTGGCGGCCGAGAGCATGTATCCCGAGCAGGCGCTGATGCTGCAGGCGAAGGGCTACACCGCCTACAAGATCCATCCGCCGAAGGGCGGGGTAGAGGCGGCGATCCGCGTTTGCCGCGCGGTGCGCAACGCGGTCGGCCCCGACATGGTGCTGATGATCGACCCCGCCGGCGCCTATCGCCTGCCCGACGCCGTGCGCCTCGGCCGCGTGCTGGAGGAACTGGCCTTCCACTGGTACGAGGATCCGCTCGGCGAGGACGACCTGCACAACTACCCCGCTCTGCGCGCCAAGCTCGACGTGCCGATCCTCGCCACCGAATACGCCTCCGGCGGCTTCGAGATCATGGGAACCTGGATCGAACGCGGCGCGACGGACTACCTGCGCGGCGACGTGGCGGTGAAGGGGGGCCTCACGCCCTGTCTGAAGGCCGCGCATCTCGCCGAGGCCTTCGCGATGAACTTCGAGGTCCACCATGGCGGCAACAGCTGGAACAACGTCGCGCAGCTGCACCTGATCATGGCCATCCGCAACACCGAGTATTTCGAGGTTCTGCTGCCCGAGGCCGCGCAGAAATACGGGCTGGTCCGCGACATTGAGGTGGACGCGGACGGCTTCGTCCATGCCTGGGACGCGCCGGGCGTCGGCGCGGAGCCGGACCTGGAACTGATCAGGGCGAAAACGACGGCCGTTCTGCGCTGAGCGGGTTCGGTGCGGCGAAGTGGCAGGCTGCGGATTGCCCCGGCGCCACCTCACGCAGCGGCGGGCGGTCGCGCGTGCAGACCTCCTGCGCCAGCGGGCAGCGCGTGCGGAAGCTGCAGCCGGAGGGGATGCGCGAGGGGCTCGGCACGTCGCCCGGCAGCACGATGCGCCGGTGCGCCGCATCAGGATCGGGCTGCGGCACGGCGGAGAGCAGCGCCTGGGTGTAGGGGTGCTGCGGCGTGGCATAGACGCTGCGCTTCGGCCCGATCTCCACGATGCGGCCGAGGTACATCACCGCCACCCGGTCCGCGATGTGGCGCACCACCGCTAGGTCATGCGCGATGAAGAGGTAGGAGAAGCCCTTCGCCGCCTGCAGGTCCTGCAGCAGGTTGACGATCTGCGCCTGCACGGAGACGTCGAGCGCGCTCACCGGCTCGTCGCAGACGATGAAGCTCGGCCCTGCGGCGATGGCGCGGGCGATGCCGATGCGCTGGCGCTGGCCGCCGGAGAAGCTGCGGGGATGGCGGTCCATCGCGGAAGCCGGCAGGCCGACCTGCGTCAGCAGCTCCACCACGCGGTCGCGCATGGAGCGTCGGCCGGTGGCAAGGGCGAAGACCTCCAGCGGCTCCGCCACGATCTGCGCCACCGTGCGGCGCGGACTGAGCGAACCGTAGGGATCCTGGAACACCATCTGCGCCTGGCGCCGCACTTCGCGCATTTCTCGCGCGGACAGCGCGGCGATGTCGCGGCCTTCGAAGAAAACCTGGCCATCGCTGGGCTCGATCAGACGCAGCAGCAGCCGCCCGAGCGTGGATTTGCCGCAGCCGGATTCGCCGACCACGGCCAGCGTCTCGCCGCGACCGACACTAAAGCTGACGCCGTCCACCGCGCGCACACCGGACCTAGCCTGCGTGAATGGCAGCCGCGTGGCACCATCGAAGGTCTTGCCGAGCCTCTCGATGCGGACGAGATCATCCCTCATGCAGCCGTCACCCAGCAGGCGGCGCGATGGCCTTCGCCGAGCGGCGTCAGCGGCGGCATCTCGGCCGCGCAGCGCGCGATGCGGAGCTGGCATCGCGCGTGGAAGGGACAGCCGGCCTTGACCTGGCCGGGCAGCGGCACCGAGCCGGGGATCTGGCTGAGGCGGTGGCGCTCGTCATCCAGCCGCGGAATGGATTGCAGCAGGCCGCGCGTATAGGGGTGGCTCGCGTTGCTGAAGATCGCACGCACCGCGCCATCCTCCACCACGCGGCCGGCATAAAGCACGACGACGCGCTCGCACATCTCGGCGATCACGCCGAGGTCGTGCGAGATCAGCAGGATCGCCGTGCCGGTCCGTGCGCGGATGCGCTTCATCAGCTCGAGCACCTGCGCCTGGATGGTGACGTCGAGCGCGGTGGTCGGCTCGTCCGCGATCAGCAGCTTCGGGTGGCACGCCAGCGCCATGGCGATCATCACGCGCTGGCGCATGCCGCCGGAGAACTGGTGTGGATAGGCGCCGAGCCGCGCCTCCGCATCGGGGATGCCGACCAGGCCCAGCAGCTCGATCACGCGGGCGCGGCGGGCGGCGCGGTCCAGCGGCTGGTGCAGCAGCAGTGCCTCGCCCACCTGGTCGCCGATGGTCATCAGCGGGTTGAGCGAGCTCATCGGCTCCTGGAAGATCATCGCGATGTCACGGCCGCGGATATCCGGAAGCTGCGCTTCGGGCAGGCGCAGCAGATCCTGCCCGTCGAAGCGGATCTCGCCGCCGAGGATGCGGCCCGGCGCGCCGATCAGCCGCAGGATGGAGAGCGCGGTGACGGACTTGCCGGAGCCGGATTCGCCCACCAGCCCGACCGCGCCGCCCGCCTCCACCTCGAAGCTCACGCCATCCACCGCGCGCAGCGGCGCATCCGGCTTGCCGAAGGCGACGACGAGGTCGCGGACCGCGAGCAGCGGATCCGGCATCAGTTCGTCTCCGGGTCCAGCAGGTCGCGCAGCGCGTCGCCGAAGATGTTGAAGGCCAGCACCACCACCGTGATCGCTCCGCCCGCGCCGATGATCGGCCAGGGCGAGCCGAAGATGTTGCCGAGCCCGTCGCGGATGATGTTGCCCCAGCTCGGGTTCGGCGGCTGGGTGCCGAGGCCGAGGAAGCTCAGCGAGGCCTCCAGCCGGATGGCGGAGGCGACCCAGAGCGTTGCAAGCACCACCACGGGTGCCGAGATGTTGGGCAGCACGTGCCGCCAGATGGTCTTCAGCGTGCCGAGGCCGACGGCAACCGCGGCTTCGATATACGGCTCCTGCTTCACCGCCAGCGTGGCGGAGCGCGCAACGCGGGCGAAGCCGGGGATGAAGGCGACCGCGATCACCATCACCACGTTCCAGAACCCGCCACCCAGCACGGCGGAGACCATGATCGCGAGCAGCAATTCGGGGAAGGCGAGCAGCGTGTCGATCAGGCGGCTCACGAGGCGGTCGATGATGCCGCCGAAGAACCCTGCCGCCACGCCGAGCGCGGTGCCGACCACCGCCGCGATGGCCGGTGAGACCAGGCCGAAAATAAGCGAGTTGCGTGCGCCATAGAGAAGGCGAGAGAAGACGTCGCGCCCGAACTGGTCGGTGCCGAGCCAATGCTCGGCCGAGGGAAGCGCGTTGATGCGGAGGTAGCTCTGCGCCAGCGGATCATGCGGCGCGAGCCAGGGCGCGGCCAGCGCAATGGCCACAAAGAGCAGCACGATGGCGGAAGCGACGAGCGTCGCCGGCCGCTCTAGGGAGAACAGCCGGCGCAGCGCGGCGAAGCGGGGTTCCTCCGGCGCAAGCTGTTCGAGGGCGGCGCTCATGCCTGCGCCCTGATACGCGGGTCGATGATGATATAGGCGAGGTCCACCAGCAGGTTTACCGCGACCACGAAGAAGGCGAAGACCACCACGCCACCCTGGATCACGGGATAGTCGCGCTTGGCGATGGCGCTGATCAGCACCTCGCCGATGCCCGGGCGGTTGAAGATCAACTCGATCGCGACGGAGCCGGAGAGCGTTGCCAGAAGGCTGAGGCCGAGGCCCGTCGTCACCGGCAGCAGTGCGTTGCGCAGCGCGTGGCGATAGATCACCCGCTGCTCCCGTGCGCCCTTTGCCCGGGCGGTGCGCACATAGTCCTTGCCCAGCGTTTCCAGCAGCGCCGTGCGCGTGAGCCGGCCGAGGAAGGCGGTCTTGACGAAGGCGAGCGTCAGCGCCGGGAGGAAGGCGTGGTACATCCGGTCTGCGAAGCCCTCGCCGCCGCCGTTGATCGGGAACCAGCCGAGGTTGAGCGCGAAGACGATCAGCAGCAATGCGCCGAGATAGAAGTCCGGAATGGCATAGCCGATCAGCGAGAAGATCCGCACGCCGCTGTCCGGCAGCCGGTTCCGGTTGACCGCGGCGACCACGCCCATCGGGATGCCGAAGACCAGCCCCATGCCGGTGGCCAGCAGCGTCAGCTCGATGGTGTAGGGCAGGTTTTGCGCGATGAGCTGCGCCACCGGCTCCCGCGTGATCATGGAGACGCCGAAGTCCAGCATCAGCATGTCGCGCAGGAAATCGAGCCACTGCCACAGCAGCGGCTGGTCCAGCCCCATCTCGCGCCGGAACAGGTCCAGCTGTTCCGGCGTGGCGTATTCGCCGAGCACCACCAGCGCCGGGTCGCCTGGCAGCAGGCGCAGCGCGACGAAGACCAGGGTCAGCACCAGCAGCACGGTCGGCACGGCATCCAGCAGCCGTGCCACGATCATCCGCGCCATGCGGCCTCCCTCAGGCGACGCGTCGCGCGCGGTTCAGCGGCCAGTAGGCGTAGCCGGACTGCACCGGGAACCCGATATCCACCCGCGGATTGCGCGCAATCACATAGGACAGCGTGACGATGCCGAGCAGCGGCAGGTCACGCAGCACCTGGCGCTCGATGTCCTGGATCAGCGCGATGCGCTTGTCGAAGTCGGGCTCGTCCTGCGCGCGTGCGATCAGCTCGTCGATGCCGGGGATCGCCACGCCATAGTGGCTGTAGTTCTCCCCGCCGCGGCCATCCGCCTTCACCTCGGCGCTGGACAGTAGCTGCTGCAGGAAAGGCTGCCAGGGCACGGGCGGGTAGCTGGACGAATAGAGCGTCATCGCATTGCGGTCGCGCCGGTTCTCTGCGTGCATCGTCGCATGGTCGATGATGCGCAGGTCGAGGTTGATGCCAGCGGCGCGCAGCTGCTCCTGGATCATCAGCATGATGGAGGAATAATCCTCACGCTGGCTCGTGAAGCACTGGATGGTGACGCCGTTGGGATGCCCGGCCTCGGCCAGCAGGGCCCGGGCCCGCTGGATGTTGTGCCCGTAGCGCAGATCCGGCGGCAGATCCTCCTCCTTCACCGCGCCGGCGAATTGTGGCGCGACGATGCCAACCATCGGCACCGAAAGACCTGAGAAGGCGGCAGCGATCTGTGCGTTGTTGATGGCGAGCCGGATCGCCTGGCGCACCCGCAGGTCGTTCAGCGGCGCACGCGTCAAGTTCAGATGCAGCGAGTTGAAGCTGCCCGGCGCGGTGGCATCGAAGATGGTGCGCGGCGCGCGTTGGCGGATGGTGGGAATCCAGCCCGGCTGGCGGACGCCCTCGATCATGTCCACCTGGCCCGATGCGAAGGCCAGCGTGCGCGCGGTGGTGTCGGCGATGAAGGCGATGCGCAGCGGGCTTGCCGCCACGCCGGCGAAGTGCTGCGGGAAGGGCGAGAGCATCACGCCCTGCGTCGGGCTGACGCTATCCACCTGGTACGGGCCGGTGCCGATCGGGTCCATGTTAAAGGCCTCTGCGCCGCGTTCCTCGAACGCCTTCTTGCAGAGGATGCTGGCGGAGAGCGTCGTCACCATGCTGCCGTTGAACAGCGGGTCAGGCCGCTTCAGATGGAAGCGCACCGTGTGGCTGTCTGGCGCCTCCACACGGTCGAGATTGGCGTAGAGCGCCTTCTGGTTGGTGACAAGGGAGCGATCGAGCTGGCGGCCATAGGTGAAGACCACGTCCTCCGACGTCATCTCGCCCTGGCCCTTGTGGAACTGCACGCCGCGGCGCAGGCGATAGGTCCAGCTGCGCGCATCCGCCGAGCTTTCCCAGGATTCCGCCAGGCTTGGACGGAAATCCTGCGGCCGCACGGCGAAGGTGCCGTCCTCGGACTTCACCAGCGTGTCGAAGACCTGCTTGATGCCCCAGGAATCGCCGCCGGTCAGCGCAGTCTTCTGCGGGTTCAGTCCTGTCGGCGCACGGGAGGCGAGCGCGATAGTGATGGGCCCGGTCTGCGCTTGGGCCAGGCGCGGCGCGCCGAGGCCGAGGCTCGCCGCGCCCAGCGCGGAAGCCTGGCCGAGCAAGTGCCGGCGGGTGGTTCTCATGGCCGTTTCTCCCCAGTGTTAGCCGCCCGCCGGGCGGGCGCGGCGCGTTGTCCGTTCAGATGGCGAGCGGCACGATGCGCCGCTCGAACTCAGCCGCGTCGAAGACCATGCCGAGCCCCGGCGCCGTCGGAACGGTGAACCGGCCGTCAACAGGCCCGCCCGGATTGCTGAACACGCCGCCGGCGCGCTCCCAGTTGTCCGCGAGCTCCACCGGCTTCGCGAGATGCATCACCGTCGCGAGCAGGTGGAGGTTGGCCAGATGGCCCACCGAAGGTTGCGTCTGGTGCGGCACGAACTCCACGCCATGCGCATGCGCCAGCGCGGCGCATTGCATCATGCCGGTGATGCCGCCCATCTTGACGATGTCCGGCTGCACCATGCGCACGCCGGCGTTGATCAGGTCCTTCACGCCCTGCAGCGTATAGGTCTGCTCACCGGCGGAGACGGTGATGTCGAGCCGCTGCGCGACCTCGCCCATCGCGGCGACATGGTAGTGCTGCACCGGCTCCTCGAACCAGGTATAGCCGAGTTCCTCCAGCGCGCGGCCGACGCGCATCGCGCCGCCGATGGAATAGCCATTGTTAGCATCAAAGCCGATCATGAAATCATCGCCGAGCAACTGGCGCACTGCGCGCGCCTTGGCGATGTCGCCCTTGATGTCCACGTCCACCCTGGTGCGGTCGCCGTCCCAGCGGATCTTCACCGCGGCCGGCTTCTCCTTTGCGACGCGGCGCTCCACCACGCGCAGCACCTCGTCCACGCTGCGCCAGGCGTTGCCGCCGATCGAGGCGTAGCAGGTCAGCTCCGTGCGCCAGGCGCCGCCGAGCAGCTTGTGCACAGGCTGGCCGAGCCGGTGGCCCTTCAGATCCCACAGCGCGATGTCGAGCGCCGCAAGCGCGCCGCTGAGCGCCCCTTCTGGCCCGAGCTTGACCAGCTTGTGGAGCAGCGTCTCGAGCAGCACGGCGTGGTCCAGCGGGTCCTTGCCGATGAGAAAGGGAGCGGCGTGCCTGGCGATGATGACGAGCGACGCAATGCCGCCTTCCATCGGGGAGGCCTCGCCCAGTCCGACTAGGCCGTCATCTGTTTCAATTCGGACGAAGGCTGCGCGCCCGGCCTTCTGTCCTGCCTCGCCCCATTGGAGTTGAAACGGTTCAACCTTGCGAATCTTCATGCGTCTCTCTCCACACGAGACTGTGGCAGCCTGCACGGCGCGAGGCAACGGGCGGCGAGCGCGGCGTCACCTGGTCTGGCAAAATGCCGGAATGCTCTGACGTGTAGGGAATGTAATTCCGGATTCAATTTGTATCTGCGGCGCCGCACTGTTGCCGGCAGCTTGGACGAGGCCGGCGAGCGGCTGTCCATATTCACGCGCCCGCGTACGGGCCAATGGAAGTCGGTGCGGACGACAAACGCTAACGAGCGCCGCCATGGTGAGTTCAAGTGCCGGATCAAGACGCAGACGGTGCTGCCGTCGGCGGAAACAGCGGCAATGCTGTTCTGGGCGCTGCTCGCCGCGGGCTGTGTCACCATGCGCAAGGTCGAAGGCTGGCAGAGCCTCGGCCAGCCACTCGCCGACAGCGCGGTTGACCTCGTCGCCTGAACCGATACCGTCAGATCGCCGGCGGCGGCGCGAGCGGATCCGAACAGCCTTCGCGACGGCACCGGTCGGCGGCGCGGCAGCGTCTGAGGGTGCCATTGGCAGCAGTGGGGAGACCGTCCCCAGGGCACTGCCTCCTTCTGCAACGGGCCGAGCAGACCGGCGTTCGGTCAATGATTTGGCGCCAGGCAACCGGAGACGGTTCGATCCCAGTCGCACTCCCTCCACGGTGCGCTCGAGCGCCGCGATCTGGCTGTCGTAGACCTCGATCACGCTGGCACCTGACCGCCCGGCCGATGGGCAAGATTGTGTGACCACACGGCGCTCGGTCCTGCATCAACGGCTGCATCGCCATTCTCGTCGTCTCCTGCAACCAACTGCGCTTCGGCTCCGGCGCCGAGGCTTCAGCACTGCGGCTGCGTGTGACGCTGCGACAGAAATTCCGTATGCTCACCTGCGGTAGGCGTAAGACGGGGTCTCACGGGCAGATAGCGCCGAAGCAAAGTCGGCCGTCGTGGCACGAAGGCTTCGCAGCCATTCGCCCTCCATGGTAGCAAGCGTAGTGTGCACGACTTCGGCACTCGCGCCGAGAGCAGCTATCACCCGGCCATCGCTCACGACCGGCACGGCGATCGAGCGCAGGCCCATGATCGTCTCCTGATCGTTGATCGCGTAGCCGGCGACCGCTGCCTGGCGAACCGCAGCGCGAATTGCATCCGGCTTGCAGAGCGTATTCGGCGTCAGCTGCTCCAATGTCGCGTGGGCTAGGACGGCGTCGACGGCATCGGGTGACAGCGCAGCGAGCAGTACCTTGCCGACCGAGGTGGCATGTGCCGGCATGCGCGTGCCGATCGACATGTAGTCGCGCGCCAGCCGTCGTGCCGAAGCACGCGCGACGTAGACCACCGCATCGCCGTCCAGCAGCGCCAGCGAGCAGGAGCCTTCCAGCTGCGCGGTGAGGGAGGAGAGCAGTGGCTGCGCAACGGCCGCCAGCGGCAGCGAGGAGAGATAGGCGTAGCCGAGCTGCAGCGCGCGCGGCCGAAGTGAGAAGCGCAGGCCGTCGCTGCCGACATAGCCGAGGCTCGCCAGCGTCCGCAGAATGCGCTGCGCCGAGCCTGGGCTGATGGCGGTGCGGCGCGCCACATCGCTCAGCGTCATCTCCGGATGTGTCGCGTCGAACGCCTCGATGACGGCGAGACCCTTGGCGAGCGTGCGCAGCTCGTCGCGGGCCAAGTCGGCGTGCCGCGAGGTGTGTTTCGTTGACATGACCGGCGTGGCGCTCCTACGCTTCCGCATAACGGATAAGTTTCCGCATAGCGGAAGTCTAGACAAGCAATCCGAGGGAGGAAAGACCATGCTGACACGTCGTACAGGATTGGCCGCGCTGGCCGGCTCGCTGTCGGCCGGGCTGCTCGCGCCCGGTGCCCGCGGCCAGGAACGATTCCCGGACCGGCCGCCGCGTTTGATCGTGCCCTATGCCGCCGGCACCGCAACTGACCTCGCGGCGCGCCAGCTCGCTGGTGTGCTGGGCGACGTGCTCGGCCATCGTCCAGTTGTCGAGAACCGCAGCGGCGCGGGCGGCATCGTCGGCACCGAGGCCGTCGCACGCAGCCCGGGCGATGGCTACACACTGCTTTTCGCTGGTAGCCAGACGCACGCGATCAACGTCAGCCTCTATCGCCGCATGCCATACGATCCTGTAGCGGACTTCACGCCGATCGCGCGGCTCGCGACGCAGCCGATGGTGCTGGTGGTGCCGAGCCAGCTTCCCGCGCGCTCAGTGTCGGAACTGGTGGCGCTGGCGAAGTCGCGGCCGGGGCAGATCAACTACGCCTCCTCGGGCATCGGCACGACGGCGCACCTGACCGGCTCGGCGCTTCGCGTGCAGGCGGGCATCGACATCACGCACGTGCCCTATAGCAGCGGTGCGCTGCTTTTCGCCGGGCTCATCAACGGCGACACTTCCATGATGTTCTATCCCTGGCAGCCACTGAAGCCGCATGTGGAGGCCGGGCGGCTGCGTGTGCTGGCCACCTGCGGGCAGACGCGGCTGCCCTGGCTGCCTGATGCGCCGACCATGATCGAGTCCGGCTTCGATGATTTCGTCGCCGCATCCTGGTTCGGCATCTTCGGGCCGGCCGGCGTTCCGGCGGAACGGGTGAATATCCTGGCCGATGCGATCCGCCGCACGCTGGAGACCCCGGAGATTGTCTCCGGCTTCGCCGCCGCGGGCACGCAGATCACCTACATGCCGCCGGGTGAGTTCCGCGGCTTCATCGCCGCCGAGATCGAGCGCTACCGCAAGGTCGTCGCCGATTCCGGCGCCAAGGTGGAATGAGGCATGCATTGCGCGGCCGGCAAGGACGGCCGATGCGGTCCGCGCAGCGGGTCGAAGCCGCGAATGCAGCCTGGGCCGAGTGGCGCGAAGCCACGCGCGCGGATACGCGCGCGCCACGCCGCATGCGTGCCGGCGCACGACGCTTGAGGGAAAGCATATGAGTCAGATGCGATGCGCCACCGCCATCGTCGGCATGGGCCGGGCGATGGCGTGGAAGACGGACCCTGAGCCGAAGACGCCGCTACTGCTGGCCGCCGTCGCAGCGCGGGAGGCGATGGCCAGGGCCGGTATCAAGCGGCACCAGGTGGGTGCGCTGTTCACCGGCCGTACGCCGCAATCCTACATGGTGCTGCAGTACAACCAAGCATTGCTGAACGAGCTGAAGATCGGCCCGATGTTCTCGAGCGAGGTCAGCTCCCATGGCGGTGGCTCGCTCGGTGCACTGCAGCTCGCCGCCACCGCGCTGCATGCGGGCGTGATCGACTACGCGCTCTGCGTGACGAACGAGGCAAGCGGCATTTGGATGGACCAGGTGGGCTCCAACGCCGCCTGGGAAGGCGACCTGCAGTTCGAAGCGCCCTACGGTCCCTCGACGCCCTCGATCTACGCGCAGAGCTTTTGCCGCTACATGCACGAATACGGCGTAACGCCGGAGATGGCGGCGCAGGTTGCGGTGGAGAACCGGCGTTGGGCGCTGGACCATCCGCACGCCGCGATGCGGCACAAGGGCCCGATCACCGTGGAGGAGGTGCTGAACTCGCGCATGATCGCCTCGCCGCTGCGCATGTTGGATTGCGCAGTGTGGTATCCCGGCGGCATCGCCACGGCGGTGGTGCTGACCCGCGCCGATATCGCTAAGGCTCGGCACGCGGAGCAGACCTGGCTGGCCGGCTTCGGCCAGTGCAACACCCATGAATGGATTGGCGAGCGCATGGGCGGCTGGGGCTACGCACCTTTCGAGGACGGGCCAGACCTGATCCAGACAGGCGCCGGCGTTGCGGCGAAGCAGGCCTATGCGATGTCGGGCCTGAAGCCCACGGAGATGGACCTCGCCGAGACCTCCGCCCCGTTCAGCTACGCCAACCTGATGATGCTGGAGGAAATGGGCTTCTGCCCGCGCGGTGAGGGCGGACGCTTCGTCGGCGATGGCGGCATCGCCTATGACGGCGGCCTGCCCTTCAACACCATTGGCGGCTATCTCTCCTTCGGGCAGGTGGCACAGGGCCTCTACAATCTGAAGGAACTGGTGGACCAGTTGCACGGCCGTGCCGAGGGCCGGCAGCTGCCTAATGCGAAGGCCGGCATCGTGCATATGCATGGCGGGCCGCTGGCCTGCCACTCGGTGGTCATCCTGACCAAGGAGCCTGTGACATGAGCGAGGCGCCCATCACCGACTGGTCGCGCGGCCTGCCGCTGAAGGCGGGCGACTGGTTCATCGGCCTCTACCAGCCCTCGCCCGAAACGAAGGGCTACTGGGACGGCGTCGCTCAGCGCGAGCTTCGCCTGAAGCATTGCCGGGCCTGCAACCGCGACTTCCACCCGAAGCGGATCGTCTGCACGGATTGCGGCTCTGATGCGCTGGAATGGAAGCGCGCCTCCGGCCGCGGCACCGTGTACAGCTTCTCGGACGTGCACCGCGCCCCCAGCCCGGCCTTCGCCGGCTCCACGCCCTATGTCGTCGGCCTGGTGCACCTGGAGGAGGGCGTGCACCTCTTCACACGCTTCGAGGGCGGGAAGGTCGCGATCGGTGCGCCGGTCCGCGTGGACTTCCGTGTCCTTGAGCTCGGCAACCTGATGCCAATCTTCCGGGTGGAGGCGGCGTGAGCGCGGGGCCGCTCGCGGGCGTCCGCATCCTCGACACGACGCGGGCGCTGGCTGGGCCGCTCTGCACCATGGTGCTGGGCGACCTCGGCGCCGATGTGGTGAAGATTGAGGAGCCACGCGCGGGGGACGAGACGCGCCACTGGGGCCCACCCTTTGCCGGCGACGCCGGGCCGACGCTGATCGGCTACAACCGCAACAAGCGGTCGGTGGCTCTCGACCTGCGCACGTCGGAGGGGCGCGAGACCTGCCTCGCGCTGGCGCGGCGCTGCGATGTGTTCGTGGAGAACTTCCGCCCCGGTACCGTCAAGCGCTTCGGCCTGGACTACGCGGCGGTGCGCGCCGTGCGCCCCGACGTCATCTACTGCTCGATCAGCGGCTACGGGCAGGACGGCCCGATGGCGAAGCGGCCGGCGGTGGACCTGATGGTGCAGGCTGTGGGCGGGCTGATGGCGCAGACCGGCGAGCCGGATGGCCGCCCCGTAAAGGCCGCTGCGCCGGTCGCCGACACCATGGGCGGGCTGTCCGCCGTCGTTACGGTCATGGGTGCGCTGATGGAGCGCGGCCGCACGGGCGAAGGGTGCTACCTCGACATCTCCATGCTGGACGGCTTGGTGGCATTGATGGGCCAGTCCATTGCCGCCTGGGGCATGTCGGACGCGACGCCGCGGCGCTGGGGCAACGCGCATCCGCTGATGGCGCCCTACGAGAGCCTGCGCTGCGCCGACCGCGAAATCGTCATTGCGGTGACCAACGAGAAGACCTGGGCCAGCTTCGTCGAGCTGCCGGAGTTCGCCGCATTCGGCGCCGATCCGCGCTACGCCGACCCGCCGGCCCGCAACACCAACCGTGCCACGCTGGTGCCGGCGATCGAGGCGATCTTGATGACCCGTCCCGCGGCCGAGTGGCTCGCCGCCTTCGACGCCGCCGGCATCCCCGCGGAGCCGATCAACACGCTGCCCGAAGTGATGGCACTGGAGCAGCTGGCACGCCGGGGCATGCTGCAGCAGGTTGACTACGCGGGACGGCGTATTACCACTGCTGGCATGCCTTGGAAGGCGGTGGCGCGGGACGGCGACCTGCGCAGCCCGCCCGCGCTCGGCGCGCATACGGAGGAGGTGCTGCGCGAGTGGGGCGTGGTATGAGCGGGGCTGCGGCGATGTTCAGCCGGAGGTGAGACGCGCGACCCCGCTGCCCAGCGCACGCGCGGCGCCGCTGCCTCGCCGCGCCAGCTTCGCTACCTGCTCCGACCGCTCGCCCTTCTACTGCGACAACCTACGCGACGCCGACTTCGCCGACGCCGAGGCTTGCGTCGGACTGCACAGGCTGCTGCGGCTTCCGGTCACCGGGAAGGATGAGAATCGCCGCAGATATTCGGCGGAGTTCAAGGCGTAAGTGGCGCTGGAGGCGCTGCGGGGTGAGCTGACGGCGGCGCAGCTGGCGGCCAAGCATGGCATTCACCAGACGATGGTCGGCGAATGGAAGCGGCAGGCTCTGGAGGGTCTGGCCTCGGTGTTCTCCGGCAAGACGGCGGCAGTCGAGACGGCCAAGGCGACAGAGGCGGAGGTCGAGAAGCTGCACGCAAAGATCGGTCAGCTCCTGGTGGAACGGGATTTTTTGGCCAACATGTCCGGCTGATGAGCCTCGAGCGGCGACGCCAGATGATGGCGAACCGGAGCACCCGCAGTTGTCGATCGTGCGGCGGTGCGCGCTGGTCTCGATCAGCCGGTCGGGGGTCTACCACCGGCCTGCCGGGGAGACGCCGCTGAATCTGGAACTGATGCGGCTGATCGACGCGCAGTTCCTGGAGACGCCCTGGTACGGCTCGCGGCAGATGGCGCGGCACCTGCGCCGCGAAGGCTACGCCGTCGGCCGCAAGCGGGTGCGAAGGCTGATGGCGAAGATTGGCCTGGCGCCGATCTACCAGCGGCCGCCGACGACGATCCCGCATCCCGAGCACAGGATCTTCCCCTATCTGCTGCGGGACATGACGATCGACCGCCCGAACCAGGTCTGGTGCGCCGACATTACCTACCTGCCGATGCGGCGCGGCTTCCTCTACCTGGTCGCGGTGATGGACTGGGCGACGCGCACGGTGCTGGCCTGGCGGGTGTCGAACACCCTCGACGTCGAGTTCTGCCTTGAGGCGTTGGAAAAGGCGCTGGCGCGGTTCGGGCGGCCGGAGATCTTCAATACCGACCAGGCCAGTCAGTTGACCTCGCCGCGCTTCACCGGCCTGCTGCAACGGGCCGAGTGCGAATGTCCATGGACGGCCGCGGCCGCTGGATGGACAACGTGTTCATCGAGCGGCTGTGGCGCAGCCTGGAATACGAGTGCGTCTACCTGCATGCCTTCGAGACCGGCTCCCTGCTGATCCGCGCCTTCGCCATCCCGCTCAACGACGCCATGCCGCGGCCGGCGCGGCAGCAGCTGAAGGCCTTCGCGCCGCACATCATTGGCACGCATGACGGATCCGACGACGCACGCGTCGCGGTGCTCTTCCAGCTCCTAGACCCGAGTAGCCCAGGCTGGAATCGGCTTGTGATTGGATGCGGCGCGGCAGGGTGTGATTCGTAGGCGTCCAGCTTTGGCTGGAGGCGGAG
>NZ_JAWLHG010000050.1:0-28936 GCF_041690465.1 Falsiroseomonas sp.
GACAATCGCCTCCGCCAACGCCTTCCTCTACGCCGCCTCCGTCAACCTGCTGCTCCGACGCCTCGCTCGTTCCACATGAGTTCAGAGTCAGGCACTTAGAGCGACCAGCGGACGAGCCGCCGGCGCTGTGCCTCATGGGAGGTGCTGTTTCCTCCGCGGCGGCATTCGCGCGACGGCGGGTGACCGCGAGGACAGCAAAGGCGAGCGTCACCAGCGAGACGTGACGGTACCAGCCGTGCCAGGGTCCGAAGCACTGCTTCGGACGTCTCGTTGTGATCGAGGCCGAGTTCGGTTTTCGCCGTCTCGAAGGTGTCCTCGATCGCCCAGCGGTGCCCCTCGACGGCGACGAGGGTTTCGACCGGGGTGCCTGAGGGGCACCAAGTGGTGAACTCGTTTTCTGTCGCCAGGACCGGCACGACCCACCCGGGGTGCCGCCGCTCCTGCGTGCAGAAAACCGCAATCAAGACCTCCACGTCCGCGTCGTGGAGGTCACCGCCGGCGCAGGTGTGCTTAGAGCTCGCCGTCGGTCCGCTGAGCTTCGCCTGCGACCAGTCCATTCGTGTCCTTGTGTTCCCATTCAAGACGTCCCTCCTCACCCGGCGCGGTTGAGGTGCTGGCCCGCGTCCGCCGCTTCGCCGGGCAAAATCGCCGCGGCAACGTTGGCGCTGTGACGGGCTTCGGCAGATCCGCCGGAATCGAGATCGGCGACCCATCCGCAGCCGCGACCGGCCGCGGCCGTCACGGTCAGAAACGGATCGAGCCGCTATGGCCAGGTGCCGCCACGGGTCCCGGCGCGGTGTCGGAAACCTGCGTGCCGGTATCGCCGGCGCGAATACCCGCGAGCAACTCGTCCGCCGCGCCGGGATCGATCGCCCAGACATGCAGCACCACGCCGCCCGCGGACACCTCCCGCAATTCTGCCCCGACTTCCGCCGGGCAGTCGAGCACGCGGCGCTGCCGCCCCGGGGACGCGCGCGGCTGAAGCGGGTCCACCCGCAGCGCCGGAAGCGCCTGCAGGAAGGTGGCAAGCTGACCGGTCGCGGCGGCACCTGACGGCAGCCGCCAGTCGGACCGGGCGGAGCGCGTCTGCACCATCACGCAGGATCCTGCGGTCGGCAGGCTGCGGTCGAGGGCGAAGCCATTGCCCCAGCGCAGTACCCGCTCCCTCCGCTGCGCCGGCTCGCCGTATTTCGCGATGAGGCCCGCCGCGATGCCGGCGATGTCGGGCCCGCCCGCGGGCACGGCGAGGTGGCGCAGCACGGCAACGATGCGATCGGCGTCACCATCCGTCTCGGTCAGCAGGATCAGCGCTTCCTGCCGCGGGGGGTCGGCGAACATGCGGCCGGTGGCAAGTGCCGGGTACTCCTGCGGCGACAGCGTCGAGCCCGAGGCATCGGCTTCGAGCATGGTTGCGTCCGGCAGGTGAGCGCGCACCGCCGGCTCCGCCTCTGCCAGCGTCATGCCCGGGCGGAGGCCCAGGATGTCCGGGAAACCGCTGGCAAAACCGAGCTCGACCGGCTCGGCAGGAGCCTTGGCCGGCAGTCCGGAGAGCCGCGTCGCGATGCCGGCGTCACCGAGGACCAGCACGGCTTGGCTGACCTCGTTGCCCCTGGTGCGTATCTGGAGCGCAAGGTTGGTGCCACAGGCATCGCCGCCGAGGCGCTCGGCGGAAAGCGTGGGCGCACGGTCGTAGCGGGGCGCGCCGAAGCGTGGTGCGCCCTCGATCCGCCAGAGCCCCTGCTCTTCGCGCAGCATGTCGCGGCACTGGGTCCGGCTGCCGGAGGCCGGGCGTTCGCCGGGTTCCAGCGCACCGAACCAGTCGGCGCTCAGGCTGCTGTCCCGATTGGGAGCACCGTAGTGATCCGCAAGCTGGGCGAGGAAGGCGTCCCGCTGCGGACCGCTTCCCTCCGCGAAGCGAAGCTCCCGCCGCACGGCCGCCACGACCGGCGGCTCCTCGCGCCGGGATGCGAAGAGCGCGATGGTCTCCGAGCCGTCCGGCCGCGCGAGCATGACCGAGGCATCGAACAGCCGCTCCTCCGGCTTGCCGGCCGGATCGGCGGCGGGGATCATGGCGACGGCATCCGGACCCAGATAGGCCTCGATCGCCCGCCGGGCCGCGTCGAGCTTCATGCCAGGCCGGATGTCGAGGACGGCGAGCCGCGCCGAAGTCGTGGCGGCGCGCGCCTGCTCGGCCGCGGCTGCCTCGGCGGCGATCCGCGCACGCTGCTCCGCCACCGTCTCGCCCGGGCCGAAGGCCAGCTCGAGGCGCGGCTGCGCATCGGTGTCCGCGCGCTGCGGCACGACGACGAGACGCTCGGGCGCCACCTCGATCACCGGGCCCTCGGCATCGGTGCCGATATCGGTCAAGCGCAGGCGCAGCCAGCTGCGCCGACGCGGGGCAACCGCTTCGAGCTCGGCGGTCTTCGCGGTGGCGAAGTAGCGCTCGCGCGGCTGCGGCAGCCGCAGGCGGATGGCCAGCTTCTCTCGCGGGCCGACCGCGACCTCGCGCCGGCTGAGCGAACGCGGATCATCGCGGTCATGGGTGCGGGTGGCGGCGAGCCGGGATTCCTCGCCGGCATGCCGCGACACCTCCGCCGGCACCGCGTCCGGCAGCCAGAGGACACCGGGCAGCGCCGCGACGCGAGCCAGGGTCCAGGCGCGATAGGCTGCGACATGCTCCGGCATCGGCCGCCCGCGCTCATCCGCATCGAAACCCTGCGGGAAGAGCCGTCCCCAGGGCGGCGTATCGTCGCGCCGCTCGAGGCGCAGCCGCTCTGCCGTCGCGTGCTGCCAGGCCTCCTCGCCGATGGCACCGGGATCGGCTCGGACCGCCAGCAGGAAGGCGGCCTCATCCCAGTTCCCACGCGTCTCGAAGGCGAGCGCGGCGGGGGGCGCGACCGGCTGCGCGGCGCGCGCGGCAAGCGCCGTACCGGGATCGGCCGCGCGGATCGTCGCGTCGTCGAGCAGCAGGTGCTGCAACGCGCCATCCTCGAACAGGTCCATGCGCGCAACCCGTCCGGCCCAGCCGCGGCTGCCGCCTCGCCACGGATCCGGCGCCGGGGCAACCACCTCGATCTCGGATCGCAGGAACACCACCCGCTCCGGTTCAGCCTCGCCGGATCCGGGCCTTGGATAGCGCCCGTTGCGGGCGCGCTCGCGCTCTCGCGCCAGGATGCGCTGGCGCTCGAGCAGGGCCTCGGCCTCGCTCCGGGCCATCGGCAGCAGCCCGGGCCTGTCGCGGTCGAGGGCGACGGCATGGCGTCCCAGGCCGCTTTCGCCCTGCACGAAGGTCTGCCGGCGGACACGGGTGCCCGAACGAGGCTCCAGCAGGCGGAAGCCTGCTGCCTGGAACTCGTACTCGCCGAGCGGCAGCGTGCTGATCTCGATGTAGCGATACGGCAGGGCCGGTGCCTCGGCGAGCAGCCGCGGCAGCCATGTCTCGCGGAACCGGGTGCGGGTGCGCTGGCGCGCGAACTCGTCGGCTCCCGCCCAGCGCCCGCGCTCGATCATCTCGTCGCGCGCGTTCTCGGGCAGCAGGGCCTTTGCCAGATCCAACACGCGGTCCGGGTTGTCGGACAGCTCGGGATGCGCCCGCCACCACGCCAGCAGCAGCGCGCGCGACACTGCATCGGACTCGTCCGGCACATGCTCGAGTTGATACGACCCGCCATGGTGGACGAAGTGCACTGCCATCGCGGCGGACGCCGGGGCGGAAGCCGCCGCGGAGGTTCCTCCACCGCCATCCGCCATCGCCGAGGGATGCGCGGCAGGGGCCGTCCGATCCGCTCCGCTGGCGCTGCCTGCATCCTGCCCGACGAGGTCACGCCCGGTAGGCCGCAGGGCAAATGCCTCGCAACGGCCGAGCACACTGCCGGACAGGCCGCCACCGCTGCCCGGCCGTCCCTCCATTGCGATCACCGCGGCCCCCGGCGCCCGCGCCACCGAGGGCTCGGGCAGGATCGCGACCGTGCCGGAGTGCCGATCGGGGACCAGGCTGACCGAGAAGGGTGCGCCCTGCCCCGCGCGCATGCGCCCTGTGCGCCCCTCGGCGCCGACGTCGAGCCGGAGCGGCAGTTGCTCGCGGTTGCAGGACAGGCTGCCCTGCCATGTGCCGGGCTGCAGCCCGGCTGCGACACTTGGTGCCGCGCCCTGCGCTGCGTCGCGCGGTGCATCCTTGGATGCGGAGCCGACGCTCGCGGCGTGGTCGGGCGCCGCGGCGAACCGCGCCGCCGCCACGCCTCGCGCGGCACGCAGCACCTGCTCTGTCGGGCGTGCGTCGCGCGGCAGGCCCTCCGCCGCCTGGAAGCGGCCTATGGCCGCGCGCGTCTGCGCCCCTGCGATGCCGTCCACGGCGCCGTCGAGATGGCCGAGATCCACGAGCAGGCGCTGCAGTTCCCGGACCTCGGCGCGGTTCAGCCCATCGGCCGCCTGCTCGCTGTAGCGGGGCGGGGGCGGCACGTAGCGAGGCGGCGGCTGGTAGGATGGTGGGGGGGATGGCTGCTGCGGCTGCGCGAGGCCCTGGAACAGCCGCAAACCCTGATCCAACCAGTTCTGCGCCGCCGCCGGCGCACTCGGCGCCACCAGTCCGAAGAAGCCGAGCATGGCCGCCGCTGCGAATGGTGCGGAACGCGAGTGGGACAGGCAATCGTTGAGCGGCATCGCTGTCTCCCCACACATGGGTTGCGACGAGGGGGCGCGTCGCTTGACGCCTTGCCCGGTCTTGATCGCGGCCACGCTCGCGGACGCCGAGCAGGTCTGAGAGACCTGTCCCTGAGGGCTACTCGCCTGAGATCGTCGCCGCAGCATGTCCCGCGCTCTGGAGAGCGCGCAACCAAGAATAAGACACGAGGCCGCGAGATGGGCAGTCACCACCATGCGCAGAGTTGATGTGCGTAGCCGAGCATCTTGCAGGCTTGGCTGACATTGCCGAGCTGGGGCAGGCAAGCTCCAGCACCCCGCCCTTGGCGCGGATGATCTTCTGTTCCTGTGTCATCTCCTGGTTCTCCGCCCCGTCCACCGGCTCCATCCTTCGGGAACCAACACAGGACTGTCCGATCAAGTCTTAGCCAACGCATTCCTGCAAGCCCCGCACGTTAGTCAGCTGCGTGCGGATATTGTGCCGGAACGACTGAAGCGCGGTCTTCTCGCCGACCCCGATCCCGATCTTGTGGGCCGAGAAGACGGTACGACCGTTCAGCGATACGCTGCGCCACCAGATCCCGCAGACCCAGGTCGAGCAAGCGGCGATGGACCGGAACGACGCGCTCTCCGGCTTCCGACTTCGGGGACAAGTCGCCCTGGTTCTGCAGCACCATGCAGAACACGCCGTCGAACTCGGCGAAGTCGTGCGCGGGTCGCATGCGGGCGATCTCCTCGGCACGCATGCCGCTGAACATCGCGATCACCGTGGCCCATCAGTGGTCGGTGCCGCGTCGGTCCGCGCCGAACCAGGATGAACGGAGAAGCAGGTTCAGGTCTGCGTCGCGGTCGTCGTGCCAGCCTTTCGTGCCAGGCCAGTCCCACTCGCTGAAGATGTTGGTCCCGCGCGGCAGAACCTTGCGCGCTTCAAGCCACCGCCAGTAGCCGGACAGCGAGGTGTAGTGTTTTTTCACGGTACGAAGCGACATTCGCTCCACGTCGGCCTTGCGGTCTGGATGCCCTTCGGGGAGGGCGGCGTTGTGCTGGTCGATCGTGCGTTGCCGCTGGTCGGCCACCTCCATCCAATGCCGCGGCCCATGCTTCGCCCGCATTTCGCGTTTCGGGCCGCCCTTCCCATACGAGGCGAGCATCCGGAGCATGTCGCCCCGCAGGTCGTCGGCCTCCTCGCGGGTGTAGTCGAGCATCGGGCGGTCGCCGGCCAGCCCTCGCCAGAGCCAGAACGCGACCTCGACATCCTCCGTCGCCTTGCTGCCCAGGCTGCGGCCACCAAGCCGAGGATCGGCCCGGCGCGCCCGATAAGCGGCTTCATTCGCCGAGAAGAGCGGCCCACGATCGGCCGCCGACGGGTCCGGGTCACCAGCCCGGCCTTGTGCGACCAGCGGGGGCGCCGACGGGGCCGCGTCCGAAGCTGCCTGCGACACCGCCAGCGGACGCTCGGGCCCCGCGGCGCGCGTCTCGAGCAGGGCCCGCACCCGCCGCTCAACCTCCACCTCTCGCTCCAACTCCGCCAGCCGGGTTTCAAGTTGCGCGACCGTTGTGCGCGCAGCCGTTTCGCGTTCCGTCGCACGCGCTTCGCAGTGACGGGCCAACGCCGCGCGCTCCTGCTCCAACTCGGCCCGCTCGCGCGCCGTCGCGGCTTCCAGCCGATCGAGGATGCGATACAGGTGCAGCCGCAGCTGCCGATGCAAGATCGCCGGCGGAGCCCCTCCGGCGGGGGGGGGGCCGCTGGCGGGCAGCGCCACGCCTGGCTTCCGAGAGCTGCAGCGCGCGGATTCCCTGCGGCCGGAACAGGGAAATGCGCTTCGCAGATATGGCCGAGGCACGCTGACGCGGGATTTCAGATACGAAACCGCAATATTGGGTTACGCGGCCACCGCTTGCGTGCACATGTTCGCCCGCCTGGAGCGAGATCCACTTGCGGCTGCGTGATGCGGCCGGGGCGGAGGTAGCTCTGAAGTGAGGGCGCGACGCCCGATGGGTCCGTGCAGGTCAGCCAGCTGGCCGGTGCGGCGTCACCATCGAGGGTCGCGCCGTCAACAGCAAACGCGGCGGGCCCTCGTCAGTCGAGGGACACCCATGTCTGAAGCACAGGGCCGCAGCCGCGAGCTCGGGATTATCTACCGCCCGGTCGCCGGGCTGTCACCCTACGACCGGAATGCCAGGACGCATTCGAGGAAGCAGATCCACCAGATCGCCGCCTCGATCCGGCAGTTCGGCTTCACCAACCCCGTTTTGATCGACGGCAATGGCTGCATCATCGCCGGCCACGGCCGGGTGCAGGCGGCGAAGCAGATCGGAATGGACCGCGTCCCCACCGTGCTGCTCGAGCACCTCACCGAGGCGGAACTCCGCGCCTACCGCCTCGCCGACAACCGGCTGGCGGAGAAGGCCGGCTGGGACCCGGAGATCCTGAAGATCGAGCTGCAGGGCCTGGCCGAGCTGGAGCTCGACTTCGATCTCGAGCTCACCGGCTTTGAGACCGCCGAGATCGACCTGATCCTCGACGGGCAGCCCGCCGTGAAGGACGATCCCGCCGATGCCGTGCCGGAGGCACCGGATGCCGCCGCGGCGGTCACGCGTGCCGGCGACCTGTGGGAGCTCGGGCCGCACCGGCTGCTGTGCGGCGACTCGCGCGACGTGGAGGCCTATCGGCGGCTGATGGAGGGCGACCTGGCCAGGGTGGTGTTCTCCGATCCGCCCTATAACGTGCCGGTGGGTGGGCACGTCTGCGGCCTGGCCCGGGTGCAGCATCGCGAGTTCGCAATGGCATCGGGCGAGATGAGCCGGGCGGAGTTCGTGGCCTTCCTCACGGCCGTCTTCCGGAATGCGGCCGCGGCGAGCGTTGACGGGGCGATCCATTTCCAGTGCATGGACTGGCGCCATGCCGGCGAAATGCTGGAAGCCGGCGGTGCGGCCTACACCGAGCTGAAGAACATGTGCGTGTGGGCGAAGGACAACGGCGGCATGGGCAGCCTCTACCGCTCCCAGCACGAGCTGGTCTTCGTCTGGAAGTCCGGCACCGCACCGCACGTCAACACCGTCGAGCTCGGCAGGCATGGCCGCTACCGCACGAATCTCTGGTCCTATGCCGGGGTGAACACGCTGAAGCGGGACCGCATGGCCGAGCTCGCCATGCACTCGACGGTCAAGCCGGTGGCGCTGATCTCGGATGCCATCAAGGACGTCTCGCGTCGCGGCGACGTCGTGCTCGATCCGTTCGGCGGCAGCGGCAGCACCCTGATCGCGGCCCAGAGGACCGGCCGTCGGGCGCGGCTGATCGAGATCGACTCCGTCTACTGCGACGTCATCGTTCGCCGCTGGGCGACGCTGACCGGTGGGGAGGCGGTCCTGATGGGCAGCGGGAGACGCTTCGGCGAGATCGCCGCGGAGCGCCTCGCGGCCGCTGAGCAGCCCGCAGCGGAGGTGGCGTGATGGCACGCGGTAAGCGCGACGGGGACTACACGGTCGGCTACGCGCGGCCACCCGAGCACACGCGATTTCGCAAGGGCCAATCAGGCAACCCGAAGGGCCGGCCGAAGGGGACGAAGAACCTGGGTAGCTTGTTCCAGGGCTTGCTGGGCGAGTCCATCAATGTGCGTGAGGGCGAACGGAGCCGCACCATGACAAAGGGCGAGGCCATGCTCCAGGCCCTGCTGGCGCGAGCGCTTCGCGGCGACGCAAAAGCTACCCAGTTGACGTTCGCGCTGGCGCGGGAGCAGGGCATGCTGGCGCCGCCCGCGGACGCGGCGAATGTCAAGAAGGGCGGCGTGCTTGTGGTGCCCGGGATGGCCACCGACACGGAAGCCTGGGAACGCGCGGCGGAGAAGGCGATGCGCCGTTACCGAAACGCGCCTGACGATCCTTCGGACGAGAGTTGAGTAAGAGCAGCGGCGGCGGTGTATTTCTGCATCATCGCCGCTTCCTTCCCGGCAGGGCCCGGTGTCGTCAGCCACTGCCAGCCTGGGCGCGCAGCCCGATGCAGAGTGCATCGAGTTGCGCCGTTACCTCCGCCCCCGGCAAAAGGCCAGCGAAGCGCTCGCGTCGAGATGCGAGGAAGAGACAGGTCCATAGCGCCAGGGCCGAACCCGACCAGTGGCCGGCGTCCGGGCCTCGCGCTGTTTCCTCTCAAGGAAGGCCGCCGGCTCACCGAGGCCCGCTTCGCCGGCGAGCCGATAGCCGTCAGCCAGCTGCGCCAGATCCATGGCCTCGGCCCAGCGCAGACCTCCCGGCCCGTCCGCGAGATCGCCGGCCGCGACGGCCCGGAGCCAGTCCGGATGGTCCGGTCCGGACTGCGCGCCGCCCGCGCACAGATTGCGCCGCAGCAGTGCAAGGTCGGCGTCGGCATCCCGCGTCTCGCCGCCACCCGATGAAGCATCCCGGTGCGCCACCCCGACCCGCTGGGCCGCCAACAGGCCGAACAGCCGGCCGACGAGCTTGGCGGGCGAATGCAGCGTCTCAAGGCGCGCCTTCCGCGATGTCTCCAGACGTTAGAGCATCCACACCTGCACGCAGGCACTGCGCACGAGCGGGACTGTGGCGCTTCAGGGCATGACGTGCCGGCGGCTGAAGCACCTTCATGGCAGACGCGTCCCCCGCCAAAGACTGGCTGCGGCGCGGATTTCCGACACCATGGCTTCCGCATGCTCGCCGAGTGGCGCGTGGCGGGCGAAGATCACGAGCGGCCGCAGTCGGATCGTCGGCGAGAAGGGTCTCACGACCAATGTACTGAAGATGCCGCTGGCGATTAGCAGCGGCGTCACCAGCGCGACGCCCACCCCCTGCTCCGCAAGGCCGCAGGCGGCGAACGAGTGACTGACCAGCACCGTAGGGCTGCACCTCGCGCCGGCGGCGCGGAAGCCCTCGTTGATCGCCAGGCTGATCGGCTCGTCGAGGTGGAAGGAGACGAAGGGGTGCCGCTCCAGCTCGCGCGCCTGCACGTCGGGCCGGGCGGCGAGCGGATGGTCGGCGCGCATGGCGCAGACCACCTCTGTGGGCTCCAGTTCCGTCGCCGTCACGGCAGGATGACTCTGGGTGGAATAGACAAAGCCGAGTTCCAGCGTGCCTGCGGCCACGCCCTCCAGGATCTCGCGCGTGGGAAGCGCCAGGATCTCGAAGCGCGTATCCGGATAGCGCTCGCGCAGCCTGCCGACGGCCCGCGGCAGCAGGGTCATCGTCGCGGTCGGGATCGCACCGATGCGCAGGCGCGGCGCGGGGTTCTCCTGCAACTCCTCGGCCAGCAGGCGCACGCGCTCCACATCGAACAGGACCTTCTCGATCGCATCCGCGAGCGGCCGCGCCTGGATTCGTGTCGCGAGCCTGCCGCCGCGGCGGTCGAACAGCTTGCCGCCGAGCTGCTGCTCAGCCTCCCGCAGCATCTTGCTCACTGCGGGCTGCGAGACGCCGAGGCGGCGCGCCGCTTCCGTCACGCTCTCGGTGCTGAGTACGGCCCTGAGCAGCTCCAGGTGCTTCAGATTCATGCCCCAGATCCCCCCGCCCGGCATCCATGAGATTCCGGTTATGCCCTCATAACCGTATGGTTTTCCTTGCATTTCTTGTTGCAGCCGGGGATGTCCGATGCCTAGCATCGGTGCAAGGGAAGGCGGCCGGCCGTCGTGCAGGCTCCGACACAAGCGGAGAGATGTCCACCATGCAGGACGCGCCAGTGGTGGTGATCGGGGCGGGCGTGGTCGGCGTGGCCTGCGCGCTGAACCTGCGGCGCGACGGGCGCGACGTGCTCGTCCTGGACCCGGGCGGCCCGGGGGAGGGCTGTTCCTACGGCAATGCCGGATCGATCAGCCCGGACATGGTGGTGCCGATGTCCATGCCCGGCATGCTGGCGAAGGTGCCGGGCTGGCTGACCGATCCGCTCGGGCCGCTAGCCATCGCGCCGCGCCACGCGCCGCGCGCCCTGCCATGGTTGCTGCGCTGGATCGAGGCGGGGCGGATGAGCCGCGTCCGGCAGAGCTCCACCGCGCTGCGCGCTCTGCACCGGCCGGTCTTCGAACTGTACCGCGAGCTGCTGGGCGACCGCTACGAGGGTCTGCTTCATGGCGGCGGGCAGCTCTATGTGTGGCGGCGCACCGGAGCGACGCGCAGCGAGATGATCGCCGACGCGCTGCGCGCCGCCTGCGGCGTACGCGTCGAGGAGATCGGGGTGGAGCGCCTGCGGGACATGGAGCCGGCGCTCTCGCCGGAATACCGCCGCGCCCTGTTCTTCCCCGACAACGGCCGCACCTCCGACCCGCGCGGCATCGTGCGCACGATGGCGGAGGCGTTCCAGCGTGAGGGCGGTGCGATGCGGCGCTGCGCCGCAACCGGCTTCGACACCGGCGCCGACGGTGCGGTGCGCGCGGTACGCACGGCGGAAGGGCCGGTCACCTGCGCGGCGGTCGTCATCGCCGCCGGCGCGCATTCGGGCCGCGTGGCGCGCCATCTCGGACTGCGTCTGCCGCTGGAGGCGGAGCGCGGCTATCACGTGATGCTTCCCGATCCGGGGATCCGGCTGCACCACCAGATCAGCAACCGCGAGGTCGGTTTCAGCGTGAACGTCATGGCGGACGGCCTCCGGTTCGCCGGCACGGTGGAGATCGCGGGGCTCGACGCGCCGCCCGTCGCGGCGCGTGCCGAGGCGCTGGTGCGGAACGCGCGGAACATGTTCCCCGGCATTCGCACGGAGGGTCACCGCACCTGGTTCGGCTTCCGGCCCTCGACGCCCGACAGCGTGCCGGTGATCGGCCCGGCGCCCGGCATACGCAACGCCTTCCTCGCCTTCGGCCACGGCCATACCGGCATGACCGGAGCACCGATGACCGGCAGGCTCATCGCCGATCTCGTCGCCGGGCGTGCGCCGGCGATTGACCCCGCGCCCTATTCGGCGACGCGTTTCGGCCTCGCCGCACTGCTGCGCGGCGCCCCGGCGCAACAGGCCGCGGCGTGACAGGCGCGGCCGGGGCCAGGCAGGATGCCGCGGCCAGGGCCGCCGCGGTCGATGACAGCCCGGCCCGGCCGTTCGCGCTGCTGCCGCCGCGCTGGCAGGTGCTGGTCGGCGTGATCGCTGTCGCGTTCAGCGCGTTCCACCTCTATACCGCCACCTTCGGCGTGCTCGAGGGCATCCGCCAGCGGGTGGTGCATCTGGGTTTCGCGCTGGTCCTCGCATTCCTGCTGCGGCCGACGTGGGGAGGGCCGCGCTCGCTGGGCCGGCTGCTCGACGCGGTCTTCATCGGCTTCGTGGTGGCCGGCTGCACGTACCTCTTCATCGAGGACGAGCAGCTCGATGCGCGGATGGGCCTGGTCTTCACCAGCGACATCGTCCTCGGCATCGGTGTGACGCTGGCGCTGCTGGAAGCGACGCGGCGGCTGACCGGCATCGCGCTGCCGCTGATCGCCGTCATCGCCATCGGGTTTGCGTATTTCGGGCCCTGGCTGCCGGGCGCGCTGGCGCATCGCGGCTTCGGCGTGGACGACATCACCGTCACACTGTTCCTGACGACGGAGGGCATCTTCGGCCCGCCGCTCGCGGTCTCGGCGACCTATATCGTGCTGTTCATCATCCTCGGCGCGGTGCTGCAGGAGAGCGGGGCGGGGCGGTTCTTCTCCGATCTCGCCTACAGCCTGTTCGGTCGCGTGCGCGGCGGTCCCGCCAAGGTCGCAGTGGTGGGCAGCAGCCTGTTCGGGATGATCAGCGGCAGCGCGGTGGCGAATGTCACCGGCACCGGCGTGCTGACCATCCCGCTGATGCGGCGGATCGGCTTCAGCCGCACCTTTGCCGGCGCGGTGGAGGCGGTGGCCTCGACCGGCGGGCAGATGATGCCGCCGATCATGGCCTCGGCGGCTTTCATCATCGCGGAGGTGCTGGGCATCGCCTATCTCGACGTCGCGGCGGGCGCGGCGATCCCGGCGCTGCTCTACTACGCTGCGGTCTTCGTCGCGGTGGACCTGCATGCCGCGCGGCTCGGCATGCGCGGGCAAAGCAGGGCGGAGCTGCCTCAGGCTTTGCGCGTGCTGCGCCAGGGCGGGCACCTGCTTCTGGTGCCGCTCGCGCTGGTGCTGCTGATGGCCGTCGGCGGTTTCTCGCCGATGCGTGCCGCGGTGTTGACCATCCTGGTGAACCTCGTGCTGTTCGTGCTGGGCGCGCTGGCTACCGCGCCGCGCGGCGCGCGGCCAGGCGCTGTCGCCGGCATCCTGGCCGTGCACGCGCTCGGCTATGCGGGGCTGGAGGCGCTCGGGCCACAGGCCGGGCTCGCGATCTACGCGGTGGGGCTCGCCTTGCTGTGGCTGCGCGGACGGCGTGCGGCGGCGGGCACCGGACCCCGACTGACCGCCGAGCTGACGATGCGGGTGGTCCGCGCGCTGCGCGACGGCGCACTCGGCACGCTGGAGGTTGCGGCCTGCTGCGCAACCGCCGGCATCATCATCGGGGTCTTCATGCTGACCGGGCTCGGCCTGCGCCTGTCCGGCCTGCTGGTGGATGCCGCCGGAAACAATCTGGCGCTTCTGCTGGTGCTGACGATGGTGGCCTCGCTGATCCTCGGCATGGGCGTGCCCACCATCGGCGCCTACATCATCCTCGCCGTTCTGGTGGCGCCGGGGCTGATCCAGCTCGGCGTCGATCCGCTGGCGGCGCACCTTTTCATCTTCTACTTCGGCGTCATCTCCTGCATCACGCCGCCGGTGGCGCTGGCGGCTTATGCGGCGGCGGCGATCTCCGGCGCTTCGCCGATGCGCACCGGGCTGGTCGCCTGCCGGCTGGGCTTCGCCGCCTACATCATCCCGTTCATGATGGTCTACAACCCGGAGCTGCTGCTGCGCGGCGACTGGTCCGCGATCATCGGCGCCTCGCTCACCGCGCTGGTGGGCGCCTCATGCATCGCCGCGGCCTTTGAGGGCTTCTGGCTCGCCCGCATGCGCGGCTGGGAGCGCGTGCTGCTGGGGGCGGCGGGTCTCGGGCTGATAAAGCCGGGCCTGGTGACCGACGCCGTCGGCGCGCTTCTGGTGACCGCTGTCCTCGTGGCGCAGCTCCGCAGCCGGGCCGCGCCAGGTGCCGCGCCCGCGCCTGCCCTTCCTTCCTCTGCAACGGAGCAGCCATGACATCCGAACCCGCACCGGTGGAGGGGGCCCGGCGTTTCCGGGTCGGGGTGGATACCGGGGGCACGCATACGGACCTGGTCGTCATCGACTCCGCCACGCGCCGGATGCACACCCACAAGGTGCCGAGCACGCTGGACGACCTGACCGAGGGCATCCTGGACGGGCTCGACCAGGCCATCGGCGCCATCGGCGCCGAGCGCCGCGCAGTGGAGCACTTCGTCTACGCCACCACCATGGTGACCAATCTGATCGTGGAAGGCGTGGATGCACCGGTCGGGCTGATCGCCACCGAAGGCTTCCGCGACGTGCTGGAGATCGCCCGCGCCTCGCGCAAGCCGCACATCTACGACATCCAGTGGCGGCCGCCGCGCCCGCTGGTGCCGCGGCCGCTGCGCATCGGCGTGCGGGAGCGCATCTCCCATGCCGGGGAGGTGATCGAGCCGCTCGACGAGGCCGGCGCGCGCGCAGCAATCCGGCAGTTGCGGCAGGCGGGCTGCGTCAGCATCGCCGTCTGCCTGCTGCATGCCTATGCAAATCCTGCCCATGAGCGGCGCATTGCCGCGCTGGCGGCTGAGGACGCGCCGGAAATCGACGTCTCGCTCTCTTCCGACATCGTGCGCGAGTTCCGCGAATACGAACGCAGCAGCACCACCAGCCTGAACGCATATGTGAAACGCCCGCTCGGGCGCCACCTGGCGACCCTCTCCGCAGCGCTGGAAGCGCGCGGCGTGCCGGCTTCGCCCTTCATCATGCGCGGCAATGGCGGCATCTCGACCTTCCGCGTCGCCGCGCAGACGCCGGTCGCGATCACCCATTCCGGGCCGATGGGCGGCATCATCGGGGGTACCGCCATCGCCGAGGCGTGCGGCATCTCCGACATCATCACGCTCGACATGGGTGGAACCAGCGCGGATGTCTCGCTCGTGCTCGGCGGCAGCCCGGTGCTGACCACGCGCGGGAAGCTCGGCGCCTATCCGCTGCTGCTGCCGATGCTCGATCTGGTGACGATCGGCGCCGGTGGCGGCTCCATCGCGCATGTGGATGCCGGTGGCGCCATGCGCGTGGGACCGCGCAGCGCCGGCGCGCGGCCTGGGCCTGCCTGCTACGGGCAGGGCGGGACGGAGCCGACCGTCACCGACGCGAACCTGCATGCGGGCCGCCTGAACCCGGGGTATTTCCTGGCCGGCCGGCGGCAGCTCGACACGGCGCTCGCGGAGACGGCGCTACGCGAGCGACTGGCGAAGCCGCTCGGCATCGGCGTGGACGCCGCGGCGATCGGCATCCTCGCCATAGCCGAAGCGCACATGGTCAACGCCATCAAGGTGATCTCGGTGGATCGCGGGCATGACCCGCGTGAGTTCACCCTGGTCGGCTTCGGCGGCGCCGGGCCGCTGCACAGCATGCGGCTGGCGGAGGAGCTTGGCATCCACCGCGTGCTGATCCCGCCGGCGCCGGGCAATGTCTCCTGCATGGGGCTGCTGGCGGCGCATGTGCGGCACGACCACGCGCTGACGCGCATGATCCTGCTGGGGACGGCCGAGCCCGAGGCGATCGCGGCCGACCTCGCCGAGATGGCCTTGCGCGCCACAGGCGACCTGGAGCGCGAGGGCGTGCCGCCGGATCGCCGCCAGCTGCTCGCCACGCTCGACCTGCGCTACCAGGGGCAGAATTACGAGCTGGGCCTGCCGGTCGCACCCGACCGGCTGGACGCGGCAGAGCTGGCCGCATTGTCCGAACGCTTCCATGCGGAGCATGAGCGCGTGTACGGCTACCGCCTCCCCGGACGCGCGGTGCAGCTCGTCAACCTGCGGATCGCCGCTATCGGCCGCGTGGCGCAGCTCGCCTGGCCGGAGGTCGGCACGCGCAAGGCACCGCTGGCGGAGGCCGGACGTCGTAACCTGCTGCTGCCCGACGGCCGGGTCGAGGCGCCCGTCCACCGCGTGCAGGACCTGTTCGCGGAGGATACCATCGCCGGGCCGGCGGTGGTGGAGTACCCGGGCTCCACACTGTTCATTCCGCCCGGCTGGACGGCAACCTTCGACCGGATGCGCAACGCGCATCTGCTGCACGCCTCCGCCGCCGGCAGGGAGACGGGACGATGACGGTGATGACGCCGCCGCCGCAGGGTGCAGCCGGCACCGTGGACCCGGTCACGGTCGAGATCGTGCGCAATGCGATGAAATCGATCGCCGAGCAGGTGACGCGCCGCATGATCCGCGCCGCCAACTCCTTCATCGTGAAGGAGATGGAGGATTGTTCCGCCTCGCTGCTCGACGCGCGCGGGCAGCTCGTTGCTGAGGAGGCCGGGCCGCCGATCCAGCTCAACACGGTCGGCGTCTGCCTGAAGACGATCCTGGAACACTACATCCCGGTGCGGGAGTGGCGGCCGGGCGACGTGGTGGTGACCAACGACCCGTATGCCGGCGGCGGCTCGTTGGCGGCCACCCACAGCAACGACTACCTGGCTTTCAGCCCGATCTTCTTCGAGGAGGAACTGGTCGCCTTCGCCGGGCTGATGGTGCACCACCTCGACATCGGCGCGATGAACATGGGCACGCGCGGCTGGGGCGTGGAGATCTTCCAGGAAGGGCTGCGCATCCCGCCGATGAAGCTGGTGGAGGAAGGGCGGCTCGAGCGCAAGGTCCTCGACGTTATCCTCACCAACACCCGCGTGCCGGAGACGCTGGAGAACGACCTCGTCGCGCAGATCTCCTCGGTCCGCGTGGCGGTGGGCGAGGTCTCGGCGCTGTTCGCGAAATACGGCCGCGCCACCATGCTCGGCTGCTTCGCGGAGATGATGGACCATTCGGAGCGGCAGACGCGCACCGAGATCGCGCGCATCCCGGACGGCGTCTATCGTCACGAGGAGCCGGTGCTGGATGACGGAGCGAAGGGGGGGCCGTACTGGCTGCGGCTGACGGCGACGAAGCAGGGCACCGACATCACGCTCGACTTCACCGGCACTGATCCGCAGATCGCGGGGCCGATCAACTGCCCGCTGGCAACCACCTACGCCTCGGTCTTCTACGCCATGCGCTGCATCACCGACCCGACCATCTCCGGCACCGAGGGCTGCAAGCGGCCGATCACCGTCATCGCCCCGCCGGGCACGCTGGTGAACGCGCAGGCGCCGGCAGCCGTGATGCAGAGGATGGTCGTCTGCCACAGCCTGGTGGACCTGATCATGGGCGCCTTCGCGCCGGCGGTGCCGGACCGCGTGATGGGCGATTCCTGCGGCTGTCTCTACAATTATTCCATTTGCGACATGCCGGGCACGAATCGCCGCACCATGTTCGGCGAAGTGGTGCCCGGAGGTATCGGCGCGACCAGGACGGCGGACGGAATCGACGCCATGGCCTGCCATGTCACCAATTGCCACATCCCGCCGATCGAGGCGATGGAGAGCGAGCAGCCGGTCCTGTATCTCCGCCGCGAGCTGCGTACCGGCTCCGGCGGCGCCGGGCGCTGGCGTGGCGGGGTGGGCTATGTGCTGGCCTACAGGATTCTCGGGGACAAGCCGCAGCTCCATCGCACCTCCCAAAAGTCGCGCTCGCTGCCGCAGGGTGTGCATGGCGGGCTGCCGGGCGATGGCGGCCGCTGGGTGATCAACGAAGGCACGCCGCAGGAGCACACCCTGCGCTACGCCATCGGCGACATGGAGACGCTGGCGCAGGGCGACACGGTCACCCACTACACGCCGGCCGGTGGCGGCTATGGCCCGCCACATGAGCGCGACCCGGCGCTGGTGCAGCGCGACGTCCGCTACGGCTTCGTCTCGCTCGCGGAGGCGCGCAATCTCTATGGCGTGGTGCTGGACCCGGACTCGCTGGAGGTCCTGCAACTGCTGCGTTGAACCAACAGGGAGAGGGAGACAGGACGATGCTCATCACCAGGCGTACCCTGCCGGCGCTCGGCGGCTTGCTGCTGGCGGCCGGTGCCAGGAAGGCGGCGGCGCAGACCTTCCTGACCATCGGGGGCGGCAGCACCGGCGGCGCCTTCTCGATCGTCGCGGCCGGCATGGCGCGCGTGATCGAGAAGCACAACCCGAGCCTGCGCGTGACCTCCCGCGCCACCTCGGCCACCATCGAGAACACGCGCCTGCTCGGCCGCCGGCAGATCGATTTCGCTCTCGCCGCCGACAACGGGCCCTGGGCCGCACTGAACTCCGCGCCGCCCTTCGCCAACGAGCGCTACGACAACATCCGCTACATCGTGGCGGGCTACACGTCGCCCTTCCACATCATCGTGCATCGGGATTCGCCGATCCGCAGCGTCGCCGACCTGCGCGACAAGCGGGTCGGCGTGCTGGCCGGCATCACCTCGCAGGACTGGTTCCCGCGGGTCGCCGAGGTGTATGGCATCAAGGGTGCCTATCAGACCTTCAACCTGCGTGCCCAGGAGCTTTTCGACAGCCTGCGGGACGGCAACATTGACTGCGCAGTCTATTCGGGCAGCGCGCCGACGGCGAGCATCGCGGACCTCATGCAGGCGAAGCCGATGCGCTTCATCCCGATCGAGCCCGACAAGGCCCGCGCGGTGGCACAGACGCATCCCTTCTTCTTCGAGTACCCGATCGCCGCCAACACCTACCCGGCCCAGCCCCAGGACGTGCCCTCGATCGGCAACGCCATCCTGTTTGTCACCCACAAGGACGTGCCGGAGGAGGTGGTCTATGCGGTGACCAGGACACTGCTGGAGAACACTGAGGAGCTGCGGGCCATTCACCCCAACGCCGCGGACTTCAACGTCGGCAATGCCGGCCGCGCGATGGTGGTCCCGGTGCATCCCGGCGCGGCGCGTTACTACCGAGAGAAGAACGTCAATTTACAAAGGTGAACAAATTGCCCTGCCCCCGACCGGCTCGAGGGCAGGGCGACCCTGCTGCGGACTCCAAGTCTGCCTCTGGGCGCAGCGGGGTGCTCCGAAAGAGCCTTCTCAAGAAGCCGGCCAGTACGAGCAGGATCAGCGCCGCGCCGGTGCCCTCACGCTGGCTCAATCCCGCAGGCACAGCGCGCGAGGCTCGCCTGCTCAGTGCGGCGCGTCCTCCGCAAGCAGATCCGTCAGGATCATCCGCCCTCGTGGTGGGGCAACTTCGACGAAAGGCTCTTTCACCAACGCACGGCAGCCGAGCGCCGGCCTGCCGTCCACCAGCAGCGCGCAGGCGCCGCACGTCCCTATCTTGCAGAAATGGGCGGGGAAGCACAGCGACGGGTCCCCATTTCGCCGCACCGCCGCCAGCAGGTTCAGCACATGGTCGCCACGCGGAATCCGGACCTGCCATTCCTGCCATACGCCGGCCTCGGCGCTGGCGGCCTGGCGCCAGATCCGTACCGTGACGTCGAATTCCTCGAAGCCGCTCATCCGATCGTCGCGTCCATGACCCGGTCACGCTGCACCAGCTGGTGCCGGCGCCATCCTGGATCCCTGGTTTCGGGGTGGTCCGTCCGCAGATGAGCGCCACGGGACTCCTCGCGCCGCAGCGCAGCGACCGCGTGAAAGCGGGCTGCCTCCAGCATGTGCCGGAGTTCCAGGATCCGCGCCAATTCCCAATTGAAACGAAGCCCCGTCTGTCGGCTGGCCAGGTCGGACAGCGCGGGGGAGATGGCATCCAGCGCCGCGAGCGCCTCGCGCAGGGAGCGGGCGGACTTCAGGACGCCCGCGCCGGCCTGCATCGCCCGACGCAGGGCCGCCGCCGCTTCGCCGACATGCGTCCCGCCCGAGCGGCGCGGCCGCAGCGCGGTGGCGATCTTCGCGACCCAGGGGCTGTCCGCCGCCCGGGCATCACGCTTCCGATCGACGCTGGCGGCGGCAGAAGTGGCCCTGCCCGCGGCCGCGCCGAACACGAGCGCCTCCGGCAGCGCGACACCGGTGAGGCGGTTCGCGCCATGCAGACCCCCCGCGACTTCGCCCACGGCGAAAAGTCCCGGCAGGTCGGTGCGGCCGTCCCGGTCGATGCGCACGCCTCCGAGCGTGAAGTGCGGCGTCGGCCCCACTTCCTGCAGGTCACGTCCGACGTCCAGCTCCAGATCCTGGAAATAGCCCTCGAAATGGACATCGCGCAGCATGCCCGGCGCCACCGCACTTGCATCCACGAAGGCGCCGCCACGCGGGGAGCCGCGCCCGGCCGCAACCTCCAGCGCGATGGCGCGGGAGAGCGCGTCGCGCCGGGCCTGCTGGATGGGCACCGACTCGTAGCGGCCGAAGAACTCCTCGGCCTTTCCGTTCAGCAGCCTGGCACCGAAGCCGAGCAGGCGGCCGGTCGGATAGTGGAGGCCGCGCGCGGCTGGAGGAGACAGCAGTACCGTCGGGTAGCTCTGGACGAACTCGACGTCGATCAGCGTGGCGCCGGCCGCATGCGCCAGGGCGAGCCCGTCCCCGGTCAGCTCGTCCGGATTGGTATGCAGTGCATACATCGCGACATTGCCGCCCGTCGCCAGCACCACCGCGCCCGCCGGCAGCGCGACGAGCGCGGCTTGCCGCAGGTCCAGCAGCAGCAGGCCGGCCGCGACGCCGTCCCTCACCAGGACCTCCAGCGCCACGCTGTGGTCGCGCACCTCGATGCCGAGCGCCTGCGTCCGACGGCCGAGCGCGACCATCAGCGCCTTGCCGGTGCGGAGACCCACATGGATGGCGCGGTGGAAGCGATGGCCGCCGAAGGTCGCAAGCTGGTGCCGGCCATCCTCGTCGCGCCGCCAGCGGACACCCCAGCCTTCGACGATGTCGGCCTCGCGACCTGCCTCCTCGGCCAGCCGCAGTGCCAGCGCGGGCTCGGCCAGGCCGTGGCCGCTGGCCAGGATGTCCGCGGCGTAGGCCTCCGCCGTGTCCCCGGCGCCGAAATATCCGAAGCTCGCGCAGTAGGAGAAATTGGCCGAGGCCGAGGCCCCAGAATAGAGCAGCGGACCCTTCGTCACTATGCAGACGCGCGCCCCGGCCTCCGCCGCGGCGATCGCCGCGCGGAGCCCGGCCGCGCCGGAGCCAACCACAACCACGTCGCAGGGCGGGCCGGACTCCGGAAGCATGGCGCTATCTCGCGGCGTACCGGCCGAGCTTCAGCTCCTTGATCAGCGCCTCGAAGGAGCGGATGTCCTCGGCCATGATGCGCGCGGCACCGGCGGCGTCGTTGCGCAGTTCCGCCACCGCGATCTCATCCATCACGCGCTTGAAGTTCGCGTCGTTGGAGGCTTGCAGGAAGGCATCCTGCAGCCGCTTCACCACTGGCTGCGGCATGTTGGCCGGGCCGGCGATGCCGAGCCAGGAATTCATCGACCAGTCGAAGCCGAGTTCGCGGATGGAGGGCACGTTCGGCAGCGAGGGCACGCGCTCGCCCATCAGCGTGGCGAGCAGCCGCACCTGGCCGCTGGCGACATGCGGCAGCACCTCGCCCGAGACGACGACGCTGGTGATGTGCCGGCCGAGCAGCGCCGTGACCGCCGGGGCGCCGCCCCCGAACGGCACGAAGCTGACCTGCGCACCGCGATCCTGCGCCAGGCGGGCCATGCCGAGATGCGAGCTGGCACCGATAACGGAGACGCCCACCGTCACCACGCGGGGATTCGCCTTGGCGAAGTCCAGCAGCTCCTGCAGGGTCTGGTACTGGCTGTCGGCGCGCACCGCGATGAAGGTGTTGAAGGCGCCATAGGTCATGATCGGCGTGAAGTCGGTCGCCGAGTTGTACGGCACGTCGCGCATGTTGGGCGCGATCGCGGTCAGGATCGCGGTGGAGTTGACCAGCGTGTAGCCATCCGGCGCTGCGCGGGCCACTTCCTGCATCGCCTGCGCCCCGCCGCCGGCCGGCCGGTTCACCACCGTGATGGGCTGCCCGAGGATCGGCTCCGCCGCCTTGACCAGCGCGCGCGCCGTAAGGTCGGACCCGCCGGCTGGCGAAAAGGGGATTACCAGGGTGATCGGTCGCGTCGGGAAGTCCTGCGCGCCTGCCGGCGCGGCGATCAGCGCGGCGCCGGCCGCGAGCGTCATCCGGCGTGTGATACGATCGGTCATGTAGTTCTCCTTCCTCCCATTATGCGTATCTGGATCCAGCGCAATGCCGGCCAGCAGAGCACGAGCGCAGCCAACGCGAACAGGGCGGCCGAGATCGGCTTCTCCACCAGGATCATCGGGCTGCCAAGGCCGATCAGCAGCGACTGGCGGATGGACTTCTCCAACAGCTCGCCCAGCACGAAGGCCAGCATGAAGGGTGCCGGGTCGAGCCGCACCAGCCGCAGCAGAAAGCCCACGACTCCGAAGATTGCCACCATCATCACGTCGAAGGCGCTGTTCTGCAGGCTGTAGGCGCCGACGACGCAGAACAGCAGGATCAGCGGCGCCAGGATGCGCTGCGGCACCCGCAGCAGCGCAACGAAGACCGGCAGAAGCGGTACGTTCAGCACCAGCAGCATCAGGTTGCCGATCAGCATGGAGGCGATCACGCCCCAGAACAGTTCCGGCCTTTCGGTCGCCAGCATCGGTCCCGGTGCGATGCCCTGGATCATCAGCGCGCCGATCATCACGCCCATCACCACGTTGGATGGGATGCCGAGCGAGAGCAGCGGCACGAAGCTGGCCTGTGCCGCGGCGTTGTTCGCCGTCTCCGGTCCCGCTACGCCCTCGATAGCGCCCTGGCCGAAGCGCGAGGGATCCTTCGCCAGCCGCCGCTCCATGACGTAGGACGCGAAGGAGGAGATCAGCGCGCCGCCGCCCGGCAGCAGCCCGAGCGCGAAGCCGAGCACCGATCCGCGCGCGATCGGCCCCGAGGAGGCGCGCCAGTCGGCCCGGTCCGGCAGCAGCGCGCGCAGGCCGCGCGGGCTGTCCACCATCTGCGTCGAGCCCTCCTTCGCCGCCGCGAGCGTCAGCACCTCCGCCACGCCGAACAGGCCCATCGCGAGCACCGCGATGTCGAGCCCGTCCTGCAGCTCCAGCACGCCGAAGGTGAAGCGCGTCGTGCCCTCGATCGGGTCGAGCCCGACGGTGCTGCCCCATAGGCCGAGCGCGGCCATCAGCAGCGCGCGGATACGTGGCCCTTCCCCGATCTGCGTCACCAGCACCAGGCCGAGCACGACCAGCGCGGTGTATTCCGCCGGCCCGAAGGCCAGCGCGACATCGGCGACCGCCGGGCCCGCCAGGGCGACGCCGAGCGTCGCGACGACGCCCGCGATGAAGGAGCCGAATGCCGAGATGCCGAGCGCGGGGCCAGCGCGCCCGCGTCGCGCCATCTCATGCCCGTCTATGCAGGTGACGATGGAACTCGCCTCACCCGGGATCTTCACCAGGATCGAGGTGATGGAGCCGCCATACATCGCGCCGTAATAGATGCCGGACAGCATGATCAGCGAGGAGGTGGCGTCCAGCCGGAAGGTGATCGGCAGCAGCAGCGAGATCGTCGCGGTCGGCCCCAGGCCGGGCAGCACGCCGACCGCGGTGCCGAGCGCAACGCCGAGCAGGCACCACAGCAGGTTGCCGAACGAGAGCGCGATGCCGAACCCCTGCCCAAGTCCGATCAGCGATTCCATCATGTGGGCAGCACGCCGTGCGGCAGCGGTACGCCGAGCAGCACCTCGAACAGCAGCCAGCCGAGCGCAATGGTGACGCCGGCGATGGCGAGCGATGGCAGCCAGCCCATGCCCTCGCCCACGCGCATCAGCAGGGTCAGCGCGATCGCGCCGGAGGCCGCGAAGCCGAGCGTCGCAAAACTTGCCGCCCAGATCAGCACGATGCCGGCATAGACCAGCAGCCGCCGCCAGACCCGCGCCTCTTCGCGGCCAGTCGCGGCGCCGCGCTCCGCGAGAAGAGCACTGCCAAGCGCCCCCAGGGCGCACAGCACGGCCAGCCCCGCAGCGAGCGTGGGGAACAGCCCGGGACCCGGCTGGAAATCGCCCCAGAGGGGGTAGCCCAGCGACAGCACTAGCGCACCGATCGTCAGCAGCAGCACCAGGCCGAGCGCCGCCGCATCCCATCGTCCGGACAGCGCGACCTCGGGGGCGGCGCCGTCCTCCATCTCAGCAACGACCTTCCGCCAGGTCCCGCGCGCGCAGCGCCGGATCGCGCATCGTGGGATCACCGAAGCCGCCGCCGCCGGGCAGCTCCAGCGTGAAGACGTCGCCCTGCTTCAGCTCGAAGGGGCGCTCCCCTTGCACCGGCTGGCCGTTCAGCAGCACGCGCTCGAGCGCGCCGTTCACGCCGCCCTGGCGGCCGAGCGGCGGGAAGCGCAGGCGCTGGGAGAGGATCACCATATTGGCGCCCTCCGGGTTCACCACTTCCAGCACCACCCGCTGCCCGTCGCCACCGCGCCAGCGCCCGGCGCCACCGGAGCCGAGCCGCAGCGTCTTCTCGCGGATGCGCACGGGCAGCACCGCTTCCAGCACCTCGATCGGCGTGTTGGAGACATTGGTCGGGAAACTCAGCGTGTCCGGCCCGTCGGAGCCCGGCCGCGCGCCGAAGCCGGCGGAGAAGAAGAAGATTGCCGCGAAGGGCCTCTGCCGCCCGTCGCGCATGGCCTGCCCGCGAATGGTGAAGCCGTGCAGTGGGATAGCGGATTCCGCCGGTACGCGCTCGGGCAGCGCCAGCGCCAGCGCGTTCAGCACCGCGCTGGTGGTGTAGTGGCCGACCGTGGCGCGCGCCTCCACCGCCGCCGGATAGCGCGGATTGAGGAAGGTCCCTTCCGGCGCGTCGATGCTGATCGGCAGGACATTGCCCTCGTTGTTCGGCACCTCCGGCAGCAGCACGCATTTGAGGGCATAGGTCGAATAGGCCCGCGTGTAGCCGAGCACCGAATTGAGCGGAGAGGCGTTCTGCGGGGCGGAGCCCGTGTAGTCCACCGCCATGCTGTCGCCGCGCACGCGGATGGTGCAGACCATCTTCAGCGGACGCTCGGTGTCGAAGCTGTCCACCATCGTCGTTGCCTGGTATTCGCCGTCCGGCACCTCGGCGATGGTGCGCCGCATCGCGGCCTCGGAGCGACCGATGATCTCGCCGCCGATTGCGGCGAGGTCCGGCAGGCCATACTCGACGAGCAGCGCGGAGACGCCCTGGCCCATCTTGTCCGATGCGCCGACCATGGCGTGGATGTCGCCCAGCACCTCCTCCGGCACGCGCACGTTGCGCGCCATGATCTCGGCCAGCGTCTCGTTGAGGCGTCCTTCCTCCCGCCATTTCAGGATCGGGACCTGCAGCCCTTCCTCGTAGATGTCGCGGTTGTCCGGCGCGCGCCGGCGGCCGCCAATATCCGACATGTGCGCGATGACGCCGGCCAAACCTACCAGCGTGCCGCGATGGAAGATCGGTGCGGCGATAGTGAGATCGGGCAGGTGGCCGGTCCCGATCCAGGGATCGTTGCTCATCACCACATCGCCGGGACGCCAAGTGTGAGCGGGATACCTGGTGAGGAAGGCGCGGGCCGACATGGGCAGCGTGCCGATGAAGCTCGGCACGCTGCGCGTCGCCTGTGCCACCGCGCGGCCGGTGGGGTCCAGCACCATGCAGGTATAGTCGTGGCTCTCCCGCACCACCGTGGAGAAGGACGTGCGATGCAGCGTGAGCGCCGCCTCGTCCACCGCGGAAACCAGCCGCGTCCACAGCACCTCGACGCTGATCGGATCGAGGATCATCGGCGCGGCTCCGTCTCGATCAGCAGGTGGCCGAGTTCGTCCCGGCCGAAGGTCGCGCCTGGGCCGATGACGACGGAGGTCTCGCGTTCCTCCACGATGGCGGGTCCGGAGAAGCGTGCGCCCGCGGGCAGCGCGTAGCGGTCGTAGACGGTCACCTGCACCGGCTCGCCGAGCCGCTCGAAACGTGCGGCGCGCCTGCCCTTGACAGGATCGCCGCCGCGGCCGGGTGGCTGGCGCAGCTCCGGCGGCGCCTTCACCTGTTCGACCCGGGCGCGAAGATTCGCCACTTCCAGCGGCACCCGCGGCGGCGCATGGCCGTAGACGCCCGCATAGGTCGCCGCGAAGGCACCGGCGAGCGGCTGCACCGCATCGGCCGAGACCGGCACGCCTTCCGGCAGCCGCACGCCCACGGCATAGCCCTGCCCCTCGCAGCGGAGCTCGAACTCCAGCTCCATCCGTGTCGTCGCATCCGGTCCGGCCAGGCCGGCGATCAGCGCCTCCGCGCCCGCGCGCATCGCCGCGACGCGCGCTGCCACCGCCGGCCAGTCCAGCGCAGCGAGCGGCGCGCGCAGGGCGGCCACCATGTCCACCGCGGGCGGCGCAACCAGGCAGCCGATGGCGCTGGCCACGCCGGCGCCGAATGGGATCACCACGCGCGGGATGCCGAGCTTGCGCGCCAGGGCCCAGGCATGCACCGGCCCGGCGCCGCCGAAGGCGATCAGCCCGAAGCGCCGCAGATCCACGCCCTGCTCCGCGGCATGGGCGCGGATGGCGGCCGCCATGTGCTCGTTGACGATGTCGTGGATGCCGAAGGCGGTCTGCGCAGCATCCAGCCCGAGCCGGCCGCCCAGCGCTCCCATCGCACCCGTCGCGCCCGCCACGTCGAGCCGCATCGCGCCGCCCAGGAAAAAGCCGGGATCGAGGTAGCCGAGCAGCAGGTCGGCATCCGTCACCGTCGGCTCCGTCCCGCCGCGCCCGTAGCAGACCGGCCCCGGGCGCGCCCCGGCCGAATGCGGCCCGACCGTCAGCAGCCCGAGCTGGGAAAGACGCGCAATGGAGCCGCCGCCGGCGCCGATCTCCAGCAGCTCCACCGCGGAAATCTGCAGCGGCAGGCCGGAGCCGCGCTTGAAGCGGTGCACATGCGCCACCTCGTACTCGTGCGTCACGGCCGGTGTCCCGCCGCGGACCAGTGACATCTTGGCCGTGGTGCCGCCCATGTCGAAGGCGACCGCATCCGCCCCGCCCAGCGCCTGGCGTGCGACATAGGCGGCCGCCGCTGCGCCCGCCGCGGGACCGCTCTCTATCATCCGCACCGGGTGGCGTGCGGCCACCTCCCGCGCATCGCCGATGCCGCCATGGGAGAGCATCAGCGAGAGTTGCTGCCCGATGCCCGCGCGGCGCAGCCCCTCGTCCAGCCGCTCGACATAGCGCCGCATCATCGGCTTCACATAGGCATCCACCGCGACCGTGGAGCTGCGCTCGTATTCGCGTGCCTCGCCCGCAACCTCGGAGGAGACGCTGATCTCCACCTCCGCCGGCAGCGATGCGCGCAGGATCTCCGCCACGCGACGCTCATGCGCGCCATCGACATGTGCGTGCACTAGGCAGATCGCCACCGCCTCCACGCCTGAGGCACGCAGCGCCGCCGCGGCCTCCGCGACGGAACCCTCGTCCAGCGGCTCCAGCACCTCGCCGCGGTAGTCGAGCCGTTCCGTCACCTCCAGGCGACGTGCGCGCGGCACCAGCGGCTCGGGCAGGGTGATGCCGAGGTCGTAGATGTCGTAGCGTGCCTCACGTCCCGCGGCGAGCACGTCGCGGAAGCCGGCGGTGGTGACGAGGCCGGTCACCGCGCCCTTGCGCTCCAGCACGGCATTGGTCGCGACCGTCGTGGCGTGCACCACGTCGCGCACCGCGCCGGGCGTCACCCCGGCCTCCGCCAGCGTGCCCTGCGCGCCCTCGAGCGAGCCGATGGACTGGTCCTCCGGCGTCGAGAGCACCTTGCCGAAGCGCAGTGCGCCGCTCGCCTCGTCCATCAGCACGACGTCGGTGAAAGTGCCGCCGACGTCGATCGCCAGCCTGGCCGGGCGCCCGCTCATGGCGCGGCCCCGCCGAGCATCGGCGTCAGCCAGCCCCGCCGCGCCGGCAGCGCGCCACGCACCGCGTCGAAATAGACCTGCTGCACGCGGCGCGTCACCGGCCCAGGCTGGCCGTCCCCCAGCTTCAGGCGGTCCACCGAAAGGATCGGCTGGATCTCGTTGCCCGACCCGCAGAGGAAGGCCTCCTCGGCGGCGTAGAGCTCGGTACGGGCGATCGGTCGCTCCTCCGCCGCGATGCCGAGTTCGTCGCGCGCCAACTCCAGCACTGTGGCGCGGGTGATGCTCTCCAGTATGTCGTCGGTGTGCGAGGGCGTGATCAGGCGCCCTTCGCGCACGATGAACACGCAGGCGCCCGGCGTCTCCGAGACGTGGCCGGAGGCGGTGAGCAGGATCACGCCACCATAGCCGTCGGTCTTCGCCTGCAGGCCGGATAGGCGCCCGTTGTTGTAGTTCGCGGTGACCTTGATCCGCGGCGGCATCGCATTGTCGCCGATCCTGGTCCAGGAGGAGACGGCGACGTGGATGCCCTCCCTGACCCGCGGGTCAGCGTCGCGCGGCAGTGCGGCCATGCCCCATCCGATCGGGCCGGTGGCTGTCTGCTCGCCATCGCCGTCCACCCAGACCATCAGGCGGATGTGGCAGTCGCCCGCGATCCGGTTGGCCCGGATCAGCTCGCGTAGCGCTCGCCTCATCGCCTCGTCGGGTGGCGGGTCGTCGAAGCGCATGACATGCATGGAGAATCGCAGCCGATCCAGATGCTCGCGCAGCCGGAAGACATGCACCTCCTTCAGTGCCGCGTCCTGGTAGCCTCGTAGACCCTCGAAGGTGCAGGCGCCGTACTTGAAGGCAGGCGTCAGCATGTGCACGGATGCTGACCCGTAGGTAACCAGCTGCCCGTTGAGGGAAAGCAGCTCTGGTGGTTTGCCCATTTGCTTCTCCGGCGGCGCACGGCGATAATAGACGTGATCACCAGCGCGGCAAGTCAGCTGTGCGCGGACGCATCTCACCGCCGCGTGGACTTGGCATCGGCTAGGTGCAGAGTGAGAAGCGGTGTCGGCGAGAAGTACCTGGTTGCGGTCACCGCTGCGCGCCGCCGACCGGTGAGGCGGACACAAGCCATATTCCCCGACAACAAGTAGCTGAACGTTACCCGTTATGATCACCAGTTCAGCCTGCGGCGCAACCGCTGGCGTGGCCGTGAGCCCGCCACCAAGGCCGAACGGCGGATGTCGCTGGGGGGTTGCGGCTTGGCGGAATGCGGCTTCGTGCTGCCGGGCAGGATCACACCAACCTGCCACGCGCTCACCAGCCAGGATAGCGCTCCCAGACTTCCTCGGCATTTATCCGACCACTCGCGGCGGAGTCGAGATCGTCGGCGATGCGTGTGATCTCGACGCTGTATTAGCCAGGACTTGATCTGACAGACGGCGCTGGCTGTTCGAGCCGTTGGGCGTGTCTGTTGTGGTCAGTGGCGCATGATCTTCTCCCTGGCGA
>NZ_JAWLHG010000051.1:0-27395 GCF_041690465.1 Falsiroseomonas sp.
AACCAGGCAATCCGCGATTACCTCGACGCCCACAACGCCGACCCAAAGCCCTGCCGCTGGACCGCGCCCGCCGACACCATCATCGGCAAGCACCAGCGCAGGAAACGTCTACTGGAATCAGTCCACTAGCACGGCGCCTCATGCTGCCGGTGAGCAAGGACACCCTGCTTCGCGTCGTCCGACGACGAGTTGCCCCCACCGAGCCTGGCGCGCGCATCATCGGCATCGATGAATGGGCGTGGCGCCGTGACCAACGCTACGGCACAATCATCTGCGACCTTGAGCGGCGGCGTGTGCTCGACCTCCTGCCCGACCGCGAGCCCGCCACCGTACGGGCGTGGCTGTCCTCCCAACCAGGCATCCACGTCGTCGCGCAGGATCGTGCCAGTGGCTATGCCGGCGCGATCGCCGCGGCGGCACCGCTGGCGGTGCAGGTCGCCGATCGGTGGCACCTGATGGAGAATGCCAGCGCCACCTTCCTGCAAGCCGTCAGAAGCGAGATGGGACCGATCCGTCGCGCCCTCGGTGCCGGCGTCATTGATCCTGCCCTGCTCAGCGCCGCCGAGCGGCTCCAGTATGAGGGCTATCTGCGTCGGCGCGAGGAGAACAGCGCCATACGCGCGATGGCCCACGCGGGAACCGCGATCAAGGAGATCGCCCGGCGCACCGGACGGAGCCGCAAGCTGGTCCGCGCCGCACTGCGCAATGCCGACGACGAAGTCTTCCGCAGCCGCCACAGCAGCCAGGCGCCGTGGTTCGTCGCGCTCGACGAGGCGTGGTCTGCCGGCTGCCGCAACGGCGCCGAGCTCTTGGCGGTGTCTGCGCGGCCAAGGCTTCGGTGGCAGCCTGCGGGTCGTCGGCGAGTGGGCCACTCGTCGGCGTCGAAGCGAACAGGCTAACGGCGCGGTCGCCGAGAGGCTACCGCCCGCGCGGGTCATCGCCCGCGCCATGTTGAGCAGTCGCAGTTGCCTGACTGCGGCGGAAGCGGTCATGGTGGCGGCCATCGAAGCGGCGGTGCCAAGGCTGTCGACCGCGAGGGCTCTCGTCGACCGCTTCCACAGCATGGTGCGCGGCCGAACTCCGGACACGCTGCACGACTGGGTGGCAGAAGCGACGAGCAGCAAGGTGGCGGCGTTCGGCCGCAGCATCTCCGCCGACCTGGCCGCGGTCAAGGCCGCGCTGACCGAGGCATGGTCGAACGGCCCGACCGAAGGCAACATCACCAGGCTGAAGCTGCTGCGCCGACAGATGTATGGCCGCAGCAAGTTGGACCTGCTCCGCGCAAGACTGATCGCTCACACATGATCAGCGCGTCCTGCACGGAAAGTGAGTCAGAGCCGAAAAACGGCTCTGTCGCCGATTGCGTGCTGGCCCGGCGTTTCTGGCGCACACCTCAGCTTGAGGAGGCGACAATGGTAACCGCCATCGAAACCGCCCTGCCGGCGCTGTCGGCCGCGCGGTGCCTGGTCGACCGCTTCCACCATATGGTTCCGTGCCAGGACGCCTGACGCGCTGCCAGCCTGGATCGCCGACGCGAAGGTCAGCATGCTTGCACCCTTCGGGCGCGGCATCGCCGCCGACCAGCCAGCCGTCAGCGCGGCGCTCACAGCGCCCTGCTCCAACGGTCCGACAGAAGGCTACGTCGCCAAGCTGAAGCTGATCCGCCGTCAGATGTATGGCCGCGGCAAGCTCGACCTGCCGCGCGCGCTTGCTCGTTCCAGCATGATCAGCACGCAACCAGCGACAGAGTCCCCTTTTGCCTGGGTTGGTTGATCGCGGCCGCTTTGTTGGCGGCCCCGCGGTCGGCTCAAGTTCGGCGAGGAAGGGCGACGCCGACGGCGATGATGCCATCGTGCGGCGGGTGCCGGCGGCGGAGATCGAGGCGGTGGTGGTGGACCAGGTCCGCGCTCTGCTGCGCCAGCCGGAAGTGGTGGCCGGCACCTGGCCCACGGCGCAGCGGGACGCGCCGGACCTGACCGAGCGCGAGGTCCGGGATGCGTTGGGCCGCCTCGAACCTCTGTGGCACGAGTTGTTCCCGAGTGAGCAGGCGCGGATCATTCGGGCGTTGGTGGACAGGATCGCCTGGCCAGCCTCATCCGGAACCTCACCGCCACGGCGCCCGAGGCGCGTCGGCACCAGACTGCAGGGGCGGCGCGACGGGTCCGAGCCCGCCCCTGCAGAGGCACTTCAGCTTTCCAGGACGAACGTGACCTCCATCGTGACGCGGTATTCGGCGATCTGGCCGTTCTCCACGCTGGCCTTCATCTCTATCACATGCAGTCCGGTGATCCCGCGCAGCGTTGCGCTGGCACGCTGGAGCCCCTCCCTGACCGCGGCATCAAAGCTTTGGCTCGACGCCGCTGTGATCTTCGAGACGCTGGCTACTGCCATGGCTGCCTTCCTTGCTGTCGCCGGCACGGATCAGTCCGGCCGGCCCAAGCACGATACGGCGGATGCACCGCCGCCGATGACGGCAACAGCCCGCCCGCACGCAACCGTGTGCCGCGTTCGAGGCGGCGCTCGGCGAGGATGCGGGGCCGGATCAGCACCACCGACACGCACATCACCGTCCGCGTGCCGCTGGCAATCCGGAGCCGGCCCGGCCGCAAGACGGTCGTCATCCCGGTGCGGGACGCCGGCAGCACGACGGTTCCGACGCGCGCCGACCCTGTGCTGCTGAAGGCGCACGCTCGCGCATTCCTATACCAGCGCCTGCTGGACGAGGGCTGCTACGGCAGCATCAGCGAGATGGCCGATGCCGAGCGACTGGAGCGTGGATGTCCCGGAACGCTGCTGCGCCTCACGCTGCTCGCGCCGGACATTGTGCGGGCGCTTCTGAACGAGCGGCAGCCGGATGGATTGACGTTGCCGCGGCTGCCGGAGCCGTTCCCGTCCACCTGGGTCGAGCAGCGCGACACGCTCGCCAGGCCGCAACACGCGGCCAATCAGGAAGCCGTTCCAGTTGTTGCCGCACTCCGTACCCCCGACCTGCGCCCCCTTCATGAACACCACGCGCCGCGCGGCTTGGGCGGGCGACAGCGCATCCATGATCTCGCGCAGGTACGGCGTGCGTGCGGTGCGCTAGCTGCGCCATCACCTGCTCCTCCACCGCCTCGTCCAGCCCCCCCTGCGCGGCCGCGGCGGGCGAGATGCGCCCGCGGCTGCACCCGCTCCGGCAGGCCGCGGGCAAGGTTGCGCGCGGCCCGGTGTAACGTCGGGCCGCCTCCGGCGAACAACTCCATGGACAGGCGGGATGGCGCATGCGCCTTGCCCGCCACGCGGAGGAGGCCGGGCATGCGGCACGACATCTGGAGAAACGCCGTCACCACGGGGCAGCAGGCCGCCGCCGATGCGCTCGGCGAGGCGACGCTGGCATTGCTCGCGCAGCGCGACGACACGGCGCAGCGATTCACCGCGGCGATCGCCGCCGATCCCGGCCTGGTCGCCGCGCATGGCGCGCTCGGCCTGCTGCGCCTCGCCAGCGGCCGGCGCCCACGCCAGGCGGAGGCGCTGCAGAGCCTCGCCACCGCCCGCGCGGCCTTCGCTCGGCGCGGCGGCACGCGGCGAGAGGCGGCGCTGCTGGCCGCGCTCGCGGCCTGGGCCGAGCAGGGCGACATGTGGCGCGCCGCCGATGTGCTGGAGGAGGCGCTGCGCGCCGCCCCGGCCGATCCGCTGCTGCTGCGCCTTGCCTATGCCATCCGCTTCATGCTGGGCGATGCGGTGGGCATGCGGCTCGCCACCCAGCACGTGCTGGAGGTGCTGCCGGCCGATGCGCCCAGCCGTTCCTATCTGCGCGGCTGCCTCGCCTTCACGCTCGGCGAAACCGGCGAACCCTGGCAGGCCGAATGCGAAGGACGCGCCGCCGTCGCCGCGCAGCCGGACGACCTCTGGGCCGCCCACGCGGTGGCGCATGTGATGGAACGCGAGGGCCGTGCACGCGAGGGCATCTCCTGGCTCGAAGCCAATGCACCCGGCACCTCGGCCGCCGCGGTCTTCTCGCGGCATCTGTTCTGGCATCGCGCCCTGTTCCATCTGCATGTCGGCGAGGGCGATGCGGCGCTGCGCCTCTACGACACCGAGGTGTGGCGCGAGCCCGGCAGCGATTTCCGCGACCTCGCCAATGCCGCCTCGCTGCTGTGGCGGCTGGAATCGCAGGGCGTGCCGGCCGGCGCGGCGCGGTGGGACGAGCTGGCGGACGAGGCCGAGCGGCGGCTCGGCGAGCATTGCCTCGCCTTCGCCGATCTGCACCACGCCGTGGCGCTCGGCGCCGCCGGGCGGCGCGGCGCGGCGGCGCGGCTGCTGCGCGGGATGCGCCAGCGCGCGATCGAGGGCGGCGACACCCAGGCGCAGGTGATGGGCCGCGTCGGCCTTGCGGTCGCACGCGGCGTGGTCACCGCGCTGCTCGGCGACCCGGCCGAGGCCGCCGCGCTGCTGCGCGCGCATCGCGGCGAGGTGCCTGCGCTCGGCGGCAGCAACGCGCAGCGCGACCTGGTCGAGCGGATCACCCTGGACGCCACGCTGGCGGCCGGCGATGCCGAGGGCGCCTTCGGCCAGTTGCTGGAGCGCGCAGCCCGCCGCGCCGGCGGTACCTGGGAAGCGCAGCGCGCCGCGCGCATCCGTGGCGCGCGCCGGATGGCCGCGCGCCGCACCGACGAGCTTCGCCCCAGCACGCCGCGGCGCTTCCCGGCACTGATCCGCGGCGGCTTCGCCTGAGCAGCTCGGCCTGCGCAGGCGGCATCTGTTCGGCGGCGGGGCCGCGATCCTCGGAGCGCTGGTTGCCCTCGCGCGCGCCGGGGCGCCGGTGCAATGGCGAGCCGGTGGCGGTGAGCTATCGCCCGCACTGCAACGCCGCGATCGTGTTCGACCGGCGGCTCGCGGATCGGACGCCGGACTTCGGCACCACCGGCAAGCCGCGCCTGTCCGACCTCGTGATGCATGACGCCGGTGGTGATCGGCAGCGGCGGGAATCTCTCCGTCGCCTACATCGCCGGCTGATCCAACCGCCGGACTTCCCGCCCCGCCGGGCGACGCAGCACGCGTCGCCCGGCGTTGCCGCACACGGGGCGGGGCGCGCAAGCGCCCGCTTATGTCCCGCTCGCTGCACGCACACTGGCTGGAGGGAAGCGTCGACTGCCGAAGCGGGGCTGATCGCCAGTGCCCGCGCGCGCAGCAATCGAAACCGCGCCCGCAGCAATCGAAACGCCGCAACGGCCCGCGCGCAGCACCGGCGACATGTTCCCTCGGCAAGCTCCCTCCACCCGCCCGGATCGCCCGGCCGGCCATGGAGGAGGAGACAGCGTCATGCGCAGGAACGAGACGCCGCCTGGCCGGCAGGACGAGAACCCCGCCATCCGCGAACTGACCCCGGCCGAGATGCGGCAGGTCGGCGGCGGCTCGGACCCCGAGTGGCGCTACGTGACCGTGCGCCGCTGAGCCGATGCCGCGCGGCGCGCGAAGCCGAGTGTCGCCGGCGCGAAGCCGAACCGAAACGCAACGCGCATAGGGGTTGGAACGCACCGGCCGGAAGACGCGGCCGGTGCGGACTACCAACCGGGCACACAGGCGCACGACCCATGGCCATTCCCACCCAAGCCACCGCCGCAGGCGAGCTGACGACCGATGAGATGCGCCGGGCTGGCGGCGTCACCCGGAAAGGCCGCCCATGAGCACCGCCAGCCTGCCGCTGTTCCGCAATATCGATCCCGATGCCGGGATGCGCATGGGCACGGTCGGACTGCGGTCACTCAGCTGGACCATCCCGACGCTGCTGCTCGCCATCGCGCTGCTCGCCGGCGGCGTCTTCGCCGCGACCGCCAGCTATGCGCGCCGCCAGCCCACCATCGGCGCGCTGGCGCCGGCGGCCGGTGCGGTGCGGATGACGCCGCCGCGCGCCGGCCTGCTCGCCGCATTGCATGTCAGCCACGGCGAGGTGGTGGCCGCCGGAAATCCGCTCTTCACGCTGGATTTCGCGCAGTCGCTCGATGGCGGCGGCACGCTCGATGCCGCGCTGCGCGAGGCGCTGGAACGCCAGGATGCGCTGCTGTGCGAGCAGCTCGCCACCGAAGCGACGCGCGGCACCACCGAACGTGCGCGCCTGGAAGCACGGCTGGCGGGCCTCGCGGCCGAAACGCGCGCGCTCGCCGCGCAGCGCAGCCTGCAGGACCGCCGCGCCGCCCTGGCCGAGGAGCGCGCGCTCGCTGCTGCCGATCTGCGCCGCCGCGGCCTGCTCTCCGAGACCGAGGCGCGGATGCGCGAGGATGCGGCGCTGTCGCATCGCCAGGATCTCGCGGCGCTCGACCAGCGCCTGGCGGCGATGGCGCAGGATGCGGCGCAGACCGCGTTGCAGCGCGACACGCTCGCCACCGAGGCCGCCGACCGCGAGGCGCGGCTGCGCAGCGCGCTGAATGACCTGGAACGCCAGCGCGCGGAGATCGCGGCGCAGCGCGCGCTGGTGGTGCGTGCGCCGGTCGCCGGCCGCGTCACCTCGGTGCAGGCGGCACCGGGCCAGCGCGCCAACCCGCAGCGGCCGGTGCTGACGCTGGTGCCGGAAGGCTCGGAGCTGCGCGCCGAGCTCTTCGTCCCCTCGCGCGCAATCGGCTTCGTGCGGCCGGGGCAGAGCGTGCGGCTGATGTACGACGCCTTCCCCTTCCAGCATTTCGGCACGCATCGCGGCACGGTGGAGAGCGTGTCGGAGGCGATGCTGGCGCCGGAGGAAGTCGCCGGTCCGGTGAAGCCGCAGGGTCCGGCCTATCGTGTCTCCGTGCGGCTCGACCGCGCGACGCTCGCCGCCGGCGGGCGGGAGCTGCCCCTGCAGCCCGACATGACGTTGCGCGCCGACATCGTGCTGGAGGAACGCAGCCTCATCGCCTGGCTGCTGGAACCGCTGATCAGCGCACGCGGGAGGATGTGAGCATGGCGTCCGCGCTCTCGCTTCTGCAGCTCGGCGGCGGCAGGCGGCTGCCGCTCGTCACCCAGGCCGAGGCGGCGGAATGCGGCCTGGCCTGCCTGGCGATGCTCGCCGGCTATCATGGGCTGGAGACGGATCTCGCCACGCTGCGCCGCCGCGTGCCGATCTCGGCCAAGGGCATGACGCTGCATTCCGTGCTGGTCGCCGCACAGCGCCTCGGCCTGACCGGGCGCGGGTTGCGGCTGGAGCCGGAGGCGCTGGACCAGATCCGCCTGCCGGCGATCCTGCACTGGGACATGAACCATTTCGTCGTGCTGAAATCGGTGTGCGGCGGCAAGGCGACGGTCCACGATCCGGCACGCGGCGCGCGGCGCATGACGCTGGCGGAGCTGGGCAAGCACTTCACCGGCGTGGCGCTGGAACTCACGCCCACCACCGCCTTCCGCAAGGGCCGGGAGACACGGCGCCTCACGCTGTCGGAGCTGGTCGGCCGCGTGGATGGCGCCGGGCGCGCGGTGGCGATGGCGCTGCTGCTCTCGCTGATGCTGCAGGCCTTCGTGCTGGCCAGCCCCTTCTACATGCAGCTCGCGGTGGACGAGGCGGTGCTGCAGGGCGACCAGGGGCTGCTGACCGCGCTCGCCATCGGCTTCCTGCTGCTGACGGCCATCAAGCTGGCGGCCGATTTCATCCGTGCGCGGGTGCTGCTGGCGCTGTCGCAGGTGATCGGCTTCCAGGCGGTGGTGAACCTGTTCCACCATCTGGTGCGCCTGCCCGTGGAGTGGTTCGCGCGGCGGCACATCGGCGACCTGGTCTCCCGCTTCAACGCCACGAAGCCGATCACCGAGCTGCTCTCGCAGGGCCTCGTCGCGGTGCTGGTGGACGGGCTGATGGCGGTGCTGACGCTGGCGATGATCCTGCTGTACTCGCCGACGCTGGCCGCCATCGTGCTGGCCGCGCTGGTGCTGCACGTCGCCGTGCGGATCGGCGGCTACCGGATGCTGCGCGCCCGCGAGGAGGAGGTGATCGAGGCCGAGGCGCGCGAGCAGACCACCTTCATCGAGACCGCGCGCGCCATGCAGACGATCCGCCTGTTCGGCCGCGAAGTCGACCGCGAGGCGCTGTGGCAGGGCCGCCAGGCGGATGTGGTGAACCGCGAGGGCGCGCTCGGCCGCGCGCGCGAGGGCTTCCGGGGCGCGAAGGAGCTGGTGACGGGGCTGGAGACGATCCTCGTCGTCTATGTCGGCGCGCGGCTGGCCATCGCGGGCGAGCTGACCATCGGCATGCTCTTCGCCTTCATGGCCTATCGCCAGCAATTCATCGACAAGACCACCGCGCTGGTGGACATCGCCGTGCGCTTCCGCCTGCTCGACCTGCACCTGCAGCGCATCGCCGACATCGCCCACGCCGAGCGCGAGCCCGGCCTGGAGGCGGAGGCGACGGCGCCGCTGGTCGCGCGCCCCTTCGCCGGCCGCGTCGAGCTGCGCGGCGTGACCTTCCGCCATGCCGAGACGGAGCCGGAGGTGCTTTCGAACGTGGAGCTCGCCGTCGCGCCCGGCGAGTTCCTGGCGATCACCGGGCCTTCGGGCGGCGGCAAGACCACGCTGCTGAAGCTGGTGCTCGGCCTGCTGAAGCCGCAATCCGGCCAGGTGCTGGTGGATGGCCGCCCGCTCGATCCCGCCGGCATGGCCGCCTTCCGCGCGCAGGCCGGTGTGGTGATGCAGGACGATGCCCTGCTGGCCGGCTCGATCGCCGAGAACATCACCTTCTTCGACCCGCAGCCCGACCTCGCCTGGATGCGCGAATGCGCGGTTCTCGGCGGCGTGGACGAGGAGGTCATGGCGATGCCGATGACCTATTCCACGCTGGTCGGCGATCTCGGCATGGCGCTCTCGGGCGGGCAGCGGCAGCGGCTGCTGCTGGCGCGCGCGCTCTATCGCCGCCCCAAGATCCTGCTGATGGACGAAGGCACCAGCCATCTCGACGTGGCGAAGGAGCGGGAGGTGAACGCCGCGCTCGCTTCGCTCGACATCACCCGCATCGTCATCGCGCACCGGCCGGAGACCATCGCCGCGGCCGATCGCGTCGTGGTGCTGCGCGACGGCGCGCTGCACGACGCACCGCGCATGCCGGTGCTGGCGGCGGCGACTGCCTGATCCGCGCGATTAGCGGCGCCAGGGCCAGAGGCGCGCCAGCAGGAAACCGGGCTCTGGCGAGCAGGCGTCCGCGATCGGGACGATGAACCGCTGGCTGCGGAGCGGCTCGAAACGCCAGGCGCTGTAGGACCAGGCGTAGAAGGCCACGCCCTCCTTCCGCTGAACCAGCAGCAGGGCGTTGAAGAACCAGCGCGAGCTGTCCTTGTAGCCGGTCCGGTCGGTGTAGAGGTGGCTGCCGCGCAGCGCGAGGATCGAGCCGATCGGACGATAGTCGCGCGCGTCGTCGTGCGTATCGGCGATGCAGTAGGGATCGTCGCCGGTGATCCGCAGCGCACCGTGCAGCGCCGCAGCGAAGACCGCCCAGGACCACAGACAGACGGTCAGGATTACGGCCACGCTCAGCCAGCGCATGGGATGCCAGCCGCCGGCCGATCGCCCGAGCGCCTGCATCGCCAGCGATCGCAGCAGGATCGCCCAGGCGAGGAGCGTCAGCGCAATCAGAAGTCTGACGGACGCGGCCGCCTCGGTGGTGAGCGCCGACATCACCATCTGCGCCGGCAGATCAAGCGCTGCCAGGGCTACCACGAAGCCCGTCACGCCCCGCACCCACCTGATCAGCCGCGCCTTGGGTACCAGCCAGGTAGCCAGGAATGCCACGAGGGCCGGAAGCAGGAGGACGGCCCAGCTTGCCACCGCCGTTACCCAGAAGGGCAGGGAGAGCGGCCGAAGCATCGAGAGCAGCAGCAGTGTCGATACGCTGAAGAAGCGTGGCTCTGGCACCAGCAGGCTGAGGAGGTGGAATGCCAGGAGCGCGAACACCGCCAGGGGTACCCAGTTCGGGAGCGGCTGGCCGTCGAACGCATGTGCCGGGGGCGATCGGGTCATGTTGCGGTGGCGATCCTAGCTGCGAGCCTCAACACCGCCAACGTCGCCCCTCGCCAAGCCGCGCCCCCCGGCGTAAAGGGGGCGCATGAACGCCAGCCGCAACCAGGACGCGCAAGCCGGGGCGGGCCGTTGCGCAGAGATCGCGCGCACCACCTCGGAAACCGAGATCCGCCTCACCCTCGACCTCGACGGGTCGGGGGTGGCCGAGATCGCCACCGGCGTGGGCTTCCTCGACCACATGCTCACCGCGCTCGCCCGGCACGGGATGCTGGACCTGACGGTCGCGGCCAAGGGCGACCTGCATATCGACGACCACCACACCACCGAGGATGTCGGCATCGTGCTCGGCCAGGCGGTGCGCGCGGCACTCGGCGACAAGCGCGGCATCCGCCGCTACGGCCAGTGCCTGCTGCCGATGGACGAGGCGCTGGCCGAGGCCGCGATCGACATCTCCGGCCGGCCATACCTCGCCTGGTCCGTGCCCTTCCAGCGCCCGAAGATCGGCAGCTTCGATACCGAGCTGGTTGAAGAATTCTTCCGGGCGTTCGCCTTCAACGCGGGGATCACCCTGCATGTGACCTTGAAGGCGGGCACCAACGCGCACCATGTCGCTGAGGCCTGCTTCAAGGCCGTGGCGCGCGCCCTGCGCATGGCCGTGGAGCCGGACCCGCGCGCCGCCGGCGCGATCCCGTCCACCAAGGGCAGCCTGGAGGGGTAGGCGATGTCGTTGGCTCGGCAGATGCAGGCGGCCCGCCCGTTCGGCGGGCCGAGCCGCCGGATGGCGTCCGGGGGCGGCGAGTAGTGCGGCTGTACACCGTGCATGGCGAGCCACCCCGCGAGCCGGCCGGCCCCGAGGGCTGGCCGGAACCGAAATCCCGCCCGCCGATCCTGGTGCCGGAGCGCTTTGCGCTCTGGGCCTTCGTGTTCGGCTTCTTCTGGTATCTCGCCCATCGCCTGTGGTGGGAGGCTCTGGCGCTGTTCGTGCTGACCGCCGCCGCCGTGCTGCTGCTGCCCGATCCGGCATCGGGGATCGCGCTGGTCGCGCTGCACCTGCTCGCCGGCATGGAAGCGCGCAACCGCCAGCGCGCGCGGCTGGCGCGCCAGGGGCTGGCCGAGCTCGGCGTGGTGGCCGCGCCGGATCTCGATCTCGCCTGGTTCCGGCTGATGCAGCAGCGCCCGGATCTGGTGAAGGCGGCGCCGTGAACGCATGCGATGACCGCAGGGCGGAGACGCCGTCACGCGTCACGCGTGCCTGCGGCACGACGGCGGCGAGCACCGGAGGTCTGAATCGCTTGCGCACTTCCGTGAAGATCGCCGTCATCGATCCCGGTTCCGGCAACCTCGCCTCGGTCCGCCGCGCGCTGGAGCGCGTGGCGCGGGAGGAAGCCGTGGCGGCGGAGATCGCCGTCACCACCGAAGCCGCGGATGTCCGCGATGCCGACCACATCATCCTGCCCGGCCAGGGCGCCTTCGCCGCCTGCCGGCGGGGGCTCGACGCGCTGCCCGGCATGGTGGAGACGCTGACCGAACAGGTGATCGAGCGAGGAAAACCTTTCCTCGGCATCTGCGTCGGCATGCAGCTGATGGCCGAGCGCGGGCTGGAACACGGCGTCACCCCCGGCCTCGGCTGGATCGCCGGAGAGATCGCGCCGATGGACCCGCGCGCGCCGGACGGCGCGGAGCTGCCGCTGCCGCAGATGGGCTGGAACGGGCTGCACCTAGAGGCACCCTCGCATCCGCTGCTGGACGGCCTGGCGGAGGGCGGGCACGCCTATTTCGTGCATTCGTATGCCCTGGCCGGCGGCCGCGCGGACCAGCTGCTGGCCTCGGCCGATTATGGCGGCCCGGTCGCGGCGATGGTCGGGCGCGACAATTTGGCCGGCACGCAGTTCCACAGCGAGAAGTCGGGAACGATCGGGCTGCGCATCCTCGCCAATTTCCTGCGGTGGCGGCCGTGAACACGCTCGGCCGTCCCCTGCCGCACAGCCTCGGCGTCGAGATCTGCAGCGCGATCGAGGAGCACGACCTCGAGGACCTCTGCGAAGCGACCAACGCCGCCATCATCGAGGGCGGCGGCTTCGGCTGGATCCAGAGCCAGGATCGCGCCGCGCTCGCCCGGCATTTCCGCGGCACGCTGATGGTGCCGGACCGCGTGCTGTTCCTCGCGCGGCTGGACGGGATGGTGGTGGGCTCCGCACAGCTCGTCCGGCCGCCGCGCAACAACGAGGCGCAGGCGTTCGCCGCACAGCTCACCCACGCCTACATCGCGCCCTATGCGCGCGGCCACGGCCTGGCCCGGCGGCTGGTCGCCCGCGCCGAGGAGCACGCCGCGGCCATGGGCTTCCGCGTGCTGAACCTCGATGTGCGGGAGACGCAGCAACGCGCGATCTCGCTGTTCGAGGCGCTCGGCTATGTGCGGTGGGGCACCCATCCCGTCTATGCGCGCGTCGATGGCCGCACCGTTGCGGGGCATTTCTACTTCAAGCTGCTCGAACCCGGCCGCGGTCGTCCGACCGAGAGCATCATCGGCGGAGCGTGACCCCTCGCATGTCCTTCACGCTGTATCCCGCCATCGACCTGAAGGGCGGCCAGGTGGTGCGCCTGAAGCGCGGCGAGATGGACCAGGCGACGGTCTATGCCGAGGACCCCGCCGCGCAGGCCGCAAGCTTCGCCGCCCAGGGCTTCGGCTGGGTGCATGTGGTGGACCTCGACGGCGCCTTCGCCGGCCGCCCCGCCAATGCCGCGGCGGTGCGCGCCATTGTCGCCGCCATACCGGGCGTGCCCGTGCAGCTCGGTGGCGGCATCCGCGACATGGCGACCGCCGAGGCCTGGCTGGCCGCGGGCGTCGCGCGGATCATCCTGGGCTCGGCGGCGGTGAAGGATCCTGGCTTCGCCCGCGCCGCCTGCAAGGCGTTTCCCGGCCGCGTCGCGCTCGGCCTCGATGCGCGGGACGGCTTCGTCGCCACCGAGGGCTGGGCCGAGACCAGCGGCATCACCGCCACCGATCTCGCGCTGCGCTACGCCGATGCCGGCGCGGCGGCGATCATCTACACCGACATCGCGCGCGACGGCATGCTGACCGGCGTCAACGTGGAGCAGACGGCGGCATTGGCCCGCGCGGTGGCGATCCCGGTGATCGCCTCGGGCGGCCTCGCCGCGGTGGACGACATCCTCGCGCTCCGCACCGCGGGCGCCGGGATCGCCGGCGCGATCCTGGGGCGCGCGCTGTATGATGGTCGGGTGGACCCCGCGGCCGCGCTGGCGGCGGCGGAACGCTAGGGCAATCGCCGGGGGCTTCGGAATGGAGCGGCGCTCAGGGAGGCGGCCTTGCTGACCCGATCCGCGCTGCGCGGCGCGGGCCTGGGTGCTCTGCTGCTCGCGGGCTGCGCCACCGCGCCGCCGCCGGGCAGTGCCGTCGCGCCGGGCGCGGCCGCGGCGCCCCCGGTCGCGCCACCGGCCCCGCCCCCGGCCGCGATCGCCGCCCTCACCGCGCCGCGCGAGCCCAGGCTGCCGCCGGCGCCGGTGCTGCCGCCCGGCCCGACCTGGGTGAACCGCCCGCCCGCGCCGACGCTGCTGCGTCCGCCGCCCGGCGAGGCCCCGCCGCCGGCCCCACCCCCGGCGCAGGTCGCCCCGCCCGCGGTGCAGCCGGCTGCCGCCGCCGCCCCCCGGCCCGGCATCGGCCGGCAGGACCGTCGCGTCGCGGTGGACAATGCGGTGGCGCCCTGGCGGTCCATCGGCATGGTGCGCACGGAAGGCGGCGGCCGGTGCAGCGGCGCGCTGATCGGCCCGCACCAGGTGCTCACCGCCGCGCATTGCCTGGTGAATGCGGGCAATGGCGAGCCGGCGGCGCCCGCCGCGGTCAGCTACATCATCGGCCCGACCGCGGAGGGCGAGGGGCGGCGCGTGGCGGTGGCGGCCATCTTCATCGCGCCGGGCTTCAAGGTGCGCGCCGGGCCGCGCCCGGACCCCTCGGCGCCGCCCGATGCGGACTGGGCGATCCTCGCCCTCGACCCCGCCGTGCCCGCCGCGCCGGCCGACTTCGTGCTGCCGGTGGTGCCCGGCCTGATGCCGCCCTGGACCCCGCTGGTGTTCGGCGGCTACCAGCCGGATCGCGGGCGCGGCCTGGTGGCGGATCTGGAGTGCTGGATCGTGACCTATGCGCGCGCCGGTGCCGACCGGCTGATGCTGCGCCATTCCTGCGCCGGCACCGGCGGGTCGAGCGGCGGCCCGCTGCTGGCGCGCCAGCCGGACGGAAGCTGGATGGTGGCCGGCATCGGCTCGCTGGCCATCAGCGGCGATGTCGGCGGTTGGGCGGTACCGAGCCGGACCATCTGGCGGGTCCTGCAGCAGGCCGCGCGCTGAGCAGCCAGACCAGCCCTGAGTGCGCCCAGGGCTACCGCGGTCAAGCCCCTTCGAGCCGGCGATTCACGCCCAGGGCGGGCGCGGGCTAACGCCGCCGCCGCACGCGCACCGGCAGCAGCCCCGGCACCAGCGGCGCAGCGCGGCCGCCAGGCGGCCGGCGGCTTTCCTCGCCCAGCGCCATCGTCGCGATGCCGATCTGCACCGTCGCGAAGGTCAGGCCGGTCAGCCCCCACAAGGCGAGGGCGGGCCACCAATGGTCGGCGGCGGTCAGCAGCACCATGCCGGCGCCATTCGGGTTCGCCACCAGGAACCCGCCGACGAACAACGCCGCAAGGCCGAATCCGATCGCCGCATGGCTGAACAGGAACCGCGCGGCGAACGGCAGCCGGCGCCAGGATCGAACGGGGTCGCGCATCGCTGCACTCCTTTCTCGGCCGCGTCGCGACCGCAGCCGCAACGCACCGGTGGGATCACCCCCAGGGATTGCGGCGTCCGCCCGTGGTCCATGGGCCTGGCCGCCTGGCACCAACGCGCGGCGGCACCGCCGGGATGCGAGTAGATCCTCCGGGCGGCGGGCCGATGCGCGCGGCCAGCTGCTCCAGCGCCGCCACGCGGTTCTCGGTGGCCGGATGGGTGGAGAACAGCCCGTCCATCCGCATCCCGGAGAGCGGGTTGATGATGAACAGGTGCGCGCTGGCCGGATTGGCCTCCGCCGCCTCGTTCACCCGCCCCTGCTTGTACTGCTCGAGCCGCATCAGCGCCGAGGCCAGCGACCGCGGATCGCCGGTGATCTCCGCGCCGATCCGGTCCGCCTCGTATTCGCGGGAGCGGCTGATCGCCATCTGCACGATCATCGCCGCGATCGGCGCCAGCACGATCAGCAGGATCGTCCCGATCGGCCCGAACGGGTTGGACCGCCCGTCGCCGCCCCGGCCGCCGAACAGGAAGCCGAACTGCGCCAGCATGCCGATCGCGCCCGCCAGGGTCGCGGTGATGGTCATGATCAGCGTGTCGCGGTTCTTGATGTGCGCCAGCTCATGCGCGATCACACCGGCGACTTCCCGCTCGCTCATCATGTCGAGCAGGCCGGTGTTGACCGCCACCGCCGCACGCTCCGGGCTGCGGCCGGTGGCGAAGGCGTTGGGCTGGTCCTCGTGGATCACGTAGAGCGCGGGCATCGGCAGCCCCGCGCGCCCGGCCAGCCCGGCGGTCAGCTCATACAGTCGCGGCGCCTCCTCCGGCCCGATCGGCTGCGCGTTGTGCATCCCCAGCACGACGCGGTCGCTGTTCCACCAGGCGAAGATGTTCATGCCGCAGGCGACGACGAAGGCGATGATCATCCCCTGCTCGCCGCCGATGACGAAGCCGATACCGACGAACAGCGCGGTCATTGCCGCGAGCAGCAGCGCGGTGCGGAAATAGCCGGCCATGATGCGTCGCTCCCGAATGGCGCCCCTGCGCGTTGGCCCGGAGGACAAGACGCAGGGAGTAACTAGATGTGGGCCATGACCGACACGAACAACCGGGGCGCCCCGGCGCCCACCGCCATCCCCATCCAGGCCCAGCAGGTGCCGATCCCGCCCGGTGACCCGACCGGCCCCGCCCCGGGCCGCCCGGTGCCCGACCCCAATCCCGGCCCGCCCCCGTCCCCCGACACAGACCCGCCGCTGCCGGGCGAGGAGCCGCCCATCGGCGATCCGCCAAAGGAGCCGCCGATCCGCCTGAAGGAGGTCGGCGGCCCCGCCGGGCCGGAGCCGACCCGGTATGGCGACTGGGAGCGGAAGGGCCGCGTCAGCGACTTCTGAGCCGTCGGAACACCAGCGGTTGCGACTCGGGCCGCGACTCGGCGGCAGGACGGGAACGCGCTTGTGGGCGAAATCCCGAATTGCCCCAAGGTCTTGTGGCCGGGGAACAGTTTTCCCGAGTCAGCGATTCGTTCGCGCGACTCGGGGCAGAGGCTTGAATCGGCACGCTTCCGCCGGGCCGCCCAGCGGCCCGATTCACGCCTCGTTCCGGAACCGGGGAGAATCGGGAACCCCGGGCGCCCTCACCGCCCCTCCGCAGCCCCCCTCGCCCGCCCCCCCGGCCCCCCCCACAAGGCCCGGGCGCACAGCCCCGCCGCCACCGCGAACAGCGCGCCGACCGGCCCCAGCGCGGCGCGCGCAGCGGCCATCACCACCGGCCCGAGCGACTGGCCGAGGAAGAAGCTGAAGGCATGCAGCGCCACCGCGCTGCCGCGTGCCGTCGGCGCCACCTCCGTCACCCGCGTCTGGATCGAGGAATGGATCATGTAGAAGCCGAGGCCGAACACCAGGCACAGCCCGGCCGCCAGCCACGCCTGCGGCGCCAGCGCCAGGCCGGCCAGCGCGCCCGCCGCCACCGCCCCGCCCAGCACCACCAGCCGCGCCTGGTCCAGCCGGCGCAGCAGCGGCGGCGCCACCGCGGCGAAGACGAAGCCGCCCAGCGCGAAGCCCGCCAGCGCCAGGCCCGCCTCCGTTGCGCCATCGCCGCCGCCCGCCAACCCGCGCTCGACGAAGAAGGGTGCCAGGAAGGGGAAGACGCCGAACACCAGCGCCCCCTCGATGAACACCGCGAGATACAGTGCGCGCGCCGCCCGCAGGCCCAGGATGCCGCGGTAGCGCCGCAGCACCTCCACCAGGTCGAGCCGCCGCGAAGCGGGCTGCGCCGGCTCCGGCCGCAGCACCGGCACCGCGGCCAGTGCGATCGCCGCGCAGACCAGCAGCACGCCGCGCCAGCCGATCAGCGGCTCGAGCGTGGCCGCCATCACCCCGCCCCCGGCGGTGCCGGTCAGCCCCGCCACCAGCAGCCGCGACAAGGCGACCTGCCGCCGCTCCAGCGGCACGCTGTCGCCGATGCTGGCGATCGCCAGCGGAAACACCCCGCCCGCCGCCACGCCGGCCAGCACCCGCAGCAGCGACAGGCTGAGCAGATCCGGCGCCAGGGCCGAGACCGCCAGCGCCACCGCCAGCGCCAGCAGGCAGACGCGGATCACCCGCTGCTTGCCGATGGCGTCCCCGATCGGCCCGAGCACCGGCTGCACCAGCGCATAGGGCAGCGCGAAGGCGGTGCCGAGCAGCGCGACGCTCGCCGCCGCCACCCCGAACTCGCCCGCCAGCACGCCGACCAGCGGATCCAGCGCCCGCCCCGCCAGCGCGGAGGCGCCGGCGCCGAGCCCGAGCACGAGGATCAGGCGCGTCGTCGGGTCGGGCTTGAACGTCATGCCGGCCCCGATGTGCGCCCGCTTCCGGGCAGGCGCAACGCCGGGCCCGCGCGGGTCAGCCCACCCGGTTCTGCACCAGATCCTCCACCACCGCCGGATCGGCCAGCGTCGAGGTATCGCCCAGGCTGTCGGTCTCGTTGGCGGCGATCTTGCGCAGGATGCGGCGCATGATCTTGCCCGAGCGCGTCTTCGGCAGGCCCGGCGCCCACTGGATCGCATCGGGTGCGGCGATCGGCCCGATCTCCTTGCGCACCCAGGCGACCAGTTCCTTGCGCAGCGCCTCGGTCGGTTCCTCGCCGGTCTTCAGCGTGACGTAGCAGTAGATGCCCTGGCCCTTCAGGTCATGCGGCATGCCGACCACCGCGGCCTCCGCGACCTTCGGATGCGCGACCAGCGCGCTCTCGATCTCGGCCGTGCCCATGCGGTGGCCGGAGACGTTGATCACGTCGTCCACGCGGCCGGTGATCCACCAATAGCCATCGGCGTCGCGGCGGGCACCGTCGCCGGTGAAATACATGCCCTTGAAGGTGGCGAAATAGGTCTGCCCGAAGCGCGCATGGTCGCCATAGATCGTGCGCATCTGCCCGGGCCAGCTGTCCAGCAGCACCAGGTTGCCCTCGGCCGCGCCCTCGATGATCCTGCCCTCGCCATCCACCAGCGCCGGCTTCACGCCCGGCAGCGGCAGCGTCGCGGAACCCGGCTTCTGGGCGACGGCGCCGGGGAGGGGAGAGATCAGAATTCCGCCCGTCTCGGTCTGCCACCAGGTGTCCACGATCGGGCAGCGCTCATCGCCGACGACGCGGTAGTACCAGAGCCAGGCTTCCGGATTGATCGGCTCGCCCACGGAACCCAGGATGCGCAGGCTCTTGCGGCTGGTCTTCTTCACCGGCGCCTCGCCGTCGCGCATCAGCGCGCGGATCGCGGTCGGCGCGGTGTAGAAGATGTTGACCCGGTGCTTGTCCACCACCTCCCAGAAGCGGGAGACGGAGGGGTAGTTCGGCACGCCCTCGAACATCAGCGTGGTCGCGCCGTTCGCGAGCGGGCCATAGACGATGTAGGTGTGCCCGGTCACCCAGCCGACATCGGCGGTGCACCAGTAGATCTCGCCATCCTTGTAGTCGAACACGTATTGATGGGTGAAGGACGCCCAGACCATGTAGCCGCCGGTAGTGTGCAGCACGCCCTTCGGCTTGCCCGTGCTGCCGCTGGTGTAGAGGATGAACAGCGGGTCCTCCGCACCCATCGGCTCCGGCGCTGCGGTCTTCGGCTGGCGCTCGCACAGCTCGTGCCACCAGATGTCGCGGCCGTCCTGCATCTGAACCGTGCCGCCGGTGTTCCGCGCCACGATCACGTGCCGGATGGAGGGGCATTGCGCCAGCGCCTCGTCGGCATTGGCCTTCAGCGGCACCGGCCGCCCGCCGCGCCGCCCCTGGTCGGCGGTGATGAGCACCGAGCATTCGGAATCCTGGATGCGGCTGGCCAGGCTGTCCGGCGAGAAGCCGCCGAACACGATCGAATGGATCGCACCCACCCGCGCGCAGGCCAGCATCGCCACCGCCGCCTCCACGATCATCGGCAGGTAGATGCAGACGCGGTCGCCCTTCTTCACGCCGAGCTCGCGCAGCGCGTTGGTCAGCTGGCAGACCCGCGCATGCAGCTCGCGATAGGTGACCCTGGAATCGCTGTTCGGATCGTCGCCTTCCCAGATGATCGCGACGCGGTCGCCATGCCCGGCGTCGAGGTGCCGGTCGAGGCAGGAGACGGAGGCGTTCAGCACGCCATCCTCGAACCACTTGATCGAGATGTTGCCGGTGAAGTCCACGTTCTTGATCTTCGTCGGCGCCTTCATCCAGGCGATGCGCGAGGCCTCGGCGCGCCAGAAGCCGTCCGGGTCCTTGTCGGCCCGCTCGCACATGGCGCGGTATTTCGCCGCGTCCACATGAGCCTTGGCGGCGATCTCGGGCTTCACCGCGATCAGCGTGTCGGTCATCCGCTTCCCCCAGTCTCGGGCGCCCGGGGCGTCATCCGGGCCCGGGTCGGTATCGCCGGCAGTGGGGCACGCCTCCTTGATGTGCGTCAACCGGGTCGCCGGGGGCGTCCGCGCGGCGTGATCAGTCGTAGCGAAGCTCCGCCGCCTTGCCGCCGAAGATGCGCCAGGCCAGCACCGTGTAGGCCAGGATGATCGGCAGCACGAAGATCGCCCCGGCGAGGATCAGCGAGAGGCTCTCCGGCGCGCTGGCGGCCTGCCAGATGGTCATCCGCTCCGGCACCACATAGGGAAAGAACGACCAGGCGAGGCCGGCGAAGAACAGCGCGAACAGCCCCACTGCCCCCCAGAAGGGCAGCCGGCGCAGCGCATCGCCCGGCAGCGGCATGTGGCGCAGCAGGCTGCCGAGCCCGAGCAGCAGCGCCGCCGTGGCGATCGGCAGCGGCGCCAGCAGGAACACCTCGGGGAAGGTGAACCAGCGATCGAGGATGCGCGCGCTGACCAGCGGCGTGACGGCGGAGACCAGCAGGATGCCGATCCCCATCGGCCAGATCGCCTGCCGCGCCCAGGCGATCGCCTGGCGCTGCAGCGGCCCCTCGCAGCGCCAGATCAGCCAGGCGGCGCCGATGAAGGCATAGGCGATCGCCAGCCCCACCGCCGCCATCGCCGCGAAGCCCAGCGCCGCCCAGCCCTCCGCGAAGCCCAGCACGTAGCGCCCCAGCATCCAGCCCTGCGACAGCGCAGCGAGCAGGGAGCCGGCGAAGAAGGCGCCGTCCCAGCGCCGCTTGGATTGCAGGTCGGCCGCCTTGGCGCGGAACTCGAACGCCACGCCGCGCAGCGTCAGCCCCGCCAGCATCGCCGCCACCGGCAGATAGAGCGCGGTCAGGATGATCCCGTGCGCCACCGGGAACGCCACCAGCAGCAGCCCGACGCCCAGCACCAGCCAGGTCTCGTTGGCGTCCCAGAAGGGGCCGATGGCCGCGATCATGCGGTCGCGGTCGCGTTCCTCGTCCATCCCGGGCAGCAGGATGCCGACGCCGAGGTCGAAGCCGTCCAGCACGACATAGGCGAGAATCGAGGCCGCCATCAGCGCCGCGAAGATCACCGGCAGCCATTCGGCGGGCAGGAAGGGCGTCATGCCGTGACCCCCCGCACCAGCACCGCCGGCTCGATCACGCGGCCCTTCGCGGCGAGGCGATAGAGCGTCGCGACATAGGCCACCAGCAGCATCGCGTAGAGCAGCAGGTACATCGCCAGCGTCGCGCCGACGCTCGCCGCCGGCACCGGCCCGACCGCCTGCGCGGTGGTCAGCACGCCGGTGACGAGCCAGGGCTGGCGGCCGATCTCCGTCACGTACCAGCCGGCCAGCGTCGCCACCCAGCCGGAGAAGGTCATGACGACCAGGCCGCGCAGCAGCCAGTCCGGCAGCACGCCGCGCCGCCACAGCAGGAAGGCGCCGAGCAGCCCGCAGGCGATCATCAGCATCCCCGTCCCGACCATCACGCGGAAGGCGTAGAACACCGGTGCCACCGGCGGATGCCTGCCCGCGAAGTCGTTCAGCCCCGGCACCACGCCATCGGCGCGATGCGTCAGGATCAGGCTGGCGCCGGAGGGGATCGCGATCTCGAAGCGGTTCTCCCGCGCTGCCTCGTCCGGCACCGCGAACAGCACCAGCGGCACGTTGCCGCGCGTCTCCCAATTGCCTTCCATCGCCGCGACCTTGGCGGGCTGGTGCTGCAGCGTGTTCAGCCCGTGCAGGTCGCCGAGCACGAGCTGCGTCGGCGCCAGCACCGCCGCCATCACCACGCCGGTGCGCAGCGCCGCGGCCACGGCCGGCGCGCGGTCGCCGCGCAGCCAGCGCCAGGCGGACATCCCCGCCAGCAGGAAGGCCACCGTCAGCCCCGACGCCACCAGCATGTGCGCCAGGCGGTACGGCATGGAGGGGTTGAAGACGATCGCCACCCAGTCGGTCGCATGCGCCACGCCGTCGCGCATTTCGAAGCCTTGCGGCGTGTGCATCCAGGAATTCAGCACCAGGATCCAGAAGGCGCTCATCGTGGTGCCGAAGGCGACCAGGAAGGTCGCGCCGGTATGCGCCCAGCCCGGCACGCGGCGGAAGCCGAACAGCATGATGCCGAGGAAGGTCGCCTCCAGGAAGAACGCCGTCAGCACCTCATAGGCCAGCAGCGGCCCCGCGATGTTGCCCACGCGCTCCATGAAGCCCGGCCAGTTGGTGCCGAACTGGAAGCTCATTGTGATGCCGGAGACGACACCAAGCGCGAAGGACAGCGCGAACACCTTCACCCAGAACCGGTAGGCGTCCATCCACTTCGCATCGCCGGTGGCGTTGAAGCGCAGCTTGAAGAACAGCAGCACCCAGCCGAGCGCGATGGTGACGGTGGGGAACAGGATGTGGAAGGAGATGTTCGCCGCGAACTGGATGCGGGCCAGGATCAGCGCGTCCACGTCCGGCTACTCCTTCTTCTTGCGCCGCCCGAGCGAGACCACCTTGTCGGTCGCCTCCACCAGCCGCGCCACGCGCGAGCCGAGTGCGAGCAGCTGTGCCAGCCGCTCGGCCTCCAGCCGCTTGACGTCGTCGTACCAATTGGTGAGCTGCTCGATCAGCCCGTGCATGTCCGCCATGCGCTGCTGCGCGTGGCGCTCCTCCTCGCTGGCGGGCGCCTGCATCAGCAATTCGCGCAACACGGACAGCGTGGGGTCCACCTCCCGCTTCTTCCGCTCCTCCGCGAGCACGCGCAGGATCTCCCAGACATCGCCGGGCGTGGTGAAGTGGTCGCGCCGGTCGTCCGGCACGTGCTTCGGGATCGCCAGGTTCCAGCCCTGCAACTCCCGCAGCCCCATCGAGACGTTGGAGCGGCTGACGCCCAGCGCCTCGACGATCTGGTCGGCGTTCAGCGGCGCCGGCGAGACGTAGAGCAGCGCGTAGATCTGCCCGACGGTGCGGTTGATTCCCCAGCGGCTGCCCATCTCGCCGAAATGCAGCACGAAGGCCTGGATCAGCGGCGGCAGGTTCATGGCGGCGGTCCCGATCGGGGGGAGGTTCTGAAGTTTCAGTAATTTCTGAAAATCCAGATGGTAATCGTTCCGACGGGGTCAAGGGGCGCGGTGCCGGGGTGGCCGCCGGCGGCGCCCCGCCGCAGTATCCGCCGCCTTTCAGACCCGCCGGAGCCCCGATGACCCCGCCCGACATCGCCCTCGCCCGCAGCATCCTGTTCGTCCCCGGCCACCGCCCGGATCGCTTCGCCAAGGCGCTGGCCACCGGCGCCGACGCCGTGGTGATCGACCTCGAGGATGCCGTGCCGCCGGGCGAGAAGGCGGCCGCGCGCCAGGCCGTGCTGGCGCGGCCGGCCGCGCCCGCCGGCGTCGCGCTCGGCGTGCGCATGAACCCGCTGCCCTCGCCGGAGGGCATCGCCGACCTGGCCGCGCTGATCGCCGCCGCTGCGCCCGATTTCCTGCTGCTGCCGAAGGTGGAGGCGGCGGAGGAACTGCGCATCGTCCGCCGCGCCTTCGCCGCCGCCCCGCGCCCGCCGCAGCTCGTCGCGCTGGTCGAGAGCGCGGAGGGCCTGGCCCATGCCGGCGCCATCGCCGCCGAGCCCGGCTGCGTCGCGCTGGCCTTCGGCGGCGTGGACCTCGCCGCCGATCTCGGCTGTGCGGTGGCGTGGGAGCCCTTGCTGCCGCACCGCGCCGCGCTGGTCGCCGCGGCCGCGCGCGCCGGCCGTGGCGTGGTGGACGTGCCCTTCCTCGCGCTCGAGGACGAGGCCGGTCTGGCGGAGGAGACGCGGCGCGTTCAGGCGCTCGGCTTCACCGCCAAGCTCGCCATCCATCCCCGCCAGGTGGCGACCATCCAATCCGTGCTGACGCCGACCGCGGACGAGGTCGCCCGCGCCCGCCGCGTGGTGGCGGCGATGGAGGAAGCCGCCGGCGGTGTCTGCGTGGTGGACGGCAGGATGGTGGACCTGCCCGTCCTGCGCGCCGCACGGCGCGTCCTCGCCCGCGCGCACTGATGCAGGGGGCCGGGGACGATGATCGTCCCCGGCGGGGGTCGCGGGGGCAGCGCCCCCGCTTGCTTCGTCAGCCCTTCTTCACCGCCTGCGGCAGGAACGCCCCGTTGTAGTACGGCGTCACGGTCAGCGGCTTGCGCGCCGCGTAGACATAGGCCGGGTGGTAGATCATGTGGATGATCGCCTCCTCCCCGATCGCCACATCCGCCGCCTGCGCCAGCAGCGCGTTGCGCTTGTCCTCCTCCATCACCGTCAGCGCCTCCGCCACCAGCGCGTCCGCGCGCGGCGAGGAGTGCCGCGTGCGGTTCGCCGTGCCGAGCCCGCGGTCGCGGTCATAGGTGTGCACCAGCGCGCGGTAGGCGTAGCTGACGTTGTCCGCGCCGTACTGCGCCGCCATCAGGCTGAAGGTCTGGCGCGAGGCCGCCGGGAAGAAGGCCGCGTTCGGCATGGTCTCGACCTGGGTGCGCACGCCGATGCGCGACCAGAACTGCGCGATCGCCTGCGCCACGCGCTCGTCATTGGGGTAGCGGTCGTTGGTCGCGTGCAGCGTCGCCTGGAAGCCGTTCGGGTAGCCCGCCTCGGCCAGCAGCCGCTTCGCCTGCTCCGGGTCGTAGGGCGTGACGCCGAGCGCGGAGGACGTGCCGGGCGTGCCGGCCGGCAGCAGATTGGAGGCGACCGTCGCCGCATCTTCCATCACGCGGCTGACGATCGCCTCGCGGTTGATCGCCAGCGACAGCGCCTTGCGCACGCGCGCATCCTTCAGCGGGTTGCGCTGCAGCGGCTGGCCGTTGTTGTCGCGCAGATGCGGCGTGACGTCGCGATCCATGTCCATCGCCACGTACATCACGCGCATGCCGGCCGTCTGCGTCAGGTTCAGTTGCGGATCGCGGCGCACCCGCGCGATGTCCTGCACCGGCACCTCGTCGATCGCCTGCACATCGCCGGCGAGCAGCGCGGCGACGCGGCTGGAATCGGTCGGGATGACGCGGAAATCCGCGCGCTCGAAATCGGGCCGCGCGCCGTACCAGTGCGGGTTGCGCCGCATCGCGACGAACTCGCCGAAGCGGTAATCCTCCAGCACGTAGGGGCCGGAGAAGACGCCGACCTGCTTGGCGTTGAAGTCGGTGGTCTTCAGATCCGGGCCGAGTGATTTCGAGATCACCGCGATCTCGGTCATGTCCTCGACCATGAAGGGATAGGGCTCCGCGGTGTGCAGCCGGATGGTGCGGGGATCCTTCACCTCCACATTGGTGATGGCGCGCACGAAGATGTGGTACGCGCCGGCCGAACCCGTGATCGTCGGCACGCGGCGGATCGAATAGGCGACGTCCTCCGCGGTGATCGGGCTGCCATCGCTGAACTTCGCATCGGCGCGCAGCGTGAAGTCCCACGCCTTGCCGTCCTCCACCGTGCGCCAGCTCTCGGCGATGCCGGGCTCCGGCTTGCCGTCGGGCGTCATGCCGACGAAGCGCGCATGCAGCGCCCGCAGGATCGCTTGCTCGCCGGACAGGCGGAAATGCGGATCCATGGAGGTGGGGCTGAGCTTGATGCCGGCGCGCAACGTGTCGCCCGTATTGGATTGCGCCAGCGCAGCGCGGGGCAGCCCGCCGGCGGCGGCCAGCGCGGTGGCGGCGACGGTCCGAAGGAATTCGGCGCGCTTCATGTTGGTTCTCCCGAGACGTGTTTCCCGGGCGATCTTCGACCCCAAGCGGTGCCTCTGGCAACCCGCGAGCCTTCTGTTTGCGGAGCAGGTTCGCGCGTCCGGGCGATGCCTCCCTGCGGCGACCTACTCCAGCCTCAGCCCAGCAGCGCCGCCGCCAGCCCCAGTGCCACCAGCAGCGCAAAGCCGCTTGCCACCAGCACGCCCTTGCCCAGGCCCATCCGCTTGCCCGGGTCGCCCGGCGGCGGATCGGCCATGCGTTGCGCCTCCCGGTCCATGCGCACCATCTCCGGCGTCATCGGCGTGCCCGCCGCTTCCGCGCCGGTGCCGAGATTGGCCATGCCGGGGTCGAACACCGCGACCTTGTCGCCGGCAGCACCGCTGATGATGTCCTGCTTGAGATGCGCGACATTGGGGTGCTGCCCGTCATCCGAGGCCGGCTGCGGACGCGGCTCGATCTCGGTCGGGTCGTCGTGGCGGGGCAATTCGTTGCGGCGGGCCATGGGGTGCCTCCCTCCTTGCTCCCGGCGCCGGCGCGGCGCGGGAGCGGTCCCCCCGGCAACGCCGCACCCCGCGCAAAGGCTCCCCGCTGCGCGCTCAGCCGGGCTGCGACTTCACCCAGGCGATGTAGCCCCGCACATCCGCCGCCGGCTCCGCATAGGCCGCGCCGAGCGCCGCCTCCACCGCCTGCCGATAGCGCGTCGCCCAGTCCGGCAGCGTCTCCTCGATGGCGGCGGTGAATTCCAGCGAGCAGGCCAGCCGGATGTCGGCGATCGAAGGGCTCTCCCCGCCGATGAAGGGCCCGTCGCCGAGGTAGAAGCTGCGGAACACCTCGAGCGGCTCCGCCATCGCCGCCGCGGCGGCCTTGCGCGCGGCCTCCTTCGCCTCCGCCGTCGCCTCGCTCGCGCCCACCTCGCCGGCGTAGAGCGGGAAGCCCAGCTTCGGGTAGCAGGCGCGCGCGAGATACGGGTAGAGCGTGCCCACGAGGTAGAACATCGCGCTGTCCACCATCGCCCGCCTGGCGGGATCGGTCGGGTAGAACCGTTCCAGGCCGTGCCTGTTGCAGAGATACTGCATGATGGCGCAGCTCTCCCACAGCACGCCCTTCGGCAGCCCGCTCTCCTCCAGCATCGGCGTCAGGTGCGAGGGGTTGCGCGCCGAGAAATCCGGCGTGCGCGTCTGCCCATAGGCGTCCTGCTCGGCGAAGGGCAGGCCGGCGGCGCGGAGGAAGACGCGCACCACCATGTTGTTCACGCTCGGCTTGATGACGTGGAGCTTCAGCTCGGACATGCGCTTCTCCTGTCGGTCAGTACGGGTTCCTCGGCGAGCGGTCGGCGGACAGCGTCGGCTGCCGCGCCGCCACCAGCTCCTCGATGGCGTCGGCCAGGTGGATCTCCGCGATGTTCGCATCGCCGCGCGCCACCCGGATGCGATGCGCCGCGAACAGCACATCCGCATGAGTGCAGCCCCCCGGCGGCTCGAAGCGGTAGGAGGCCAGTTCGACCAGCAGCCCCAGCGGATCCTGGAAATAGATCGAATCCATGAAGCCGCGATCCTTCACGCCGCTGTGGCGGATGCCGCGCTCGTCCAGCCGCCCGACCGCCTGCAGGAAGGTCGCGCGGGAGACGGCGAAGGCGATGTGGTGCACGCAGCCGATCCCGGTCGGCGTGCGCTCCGGGTCGGGGCGGCGGGATTCGTCGGTGAAGACGGTGATCAGCCGCCCGTCGCCGGGGTCGAAATACAGGTGGCTCTCGCTCGCCTTGTCGAGGTTCGGCTGCTCGAAGATGAAGGGCATGCCGAGCACGCCTTCCCAGAAGTCGATCGAGGTCTGCCGGTCGGCGCCCACCAGCGTGATGTGGTGCACGCCCTGGGACTGCAGCTTGCGCATGGCGTCCTCTCCCTGTTCGCGCCAGCCTAATACCAACGGCCGCTTACAGCGACTCGTTGGTATCCGCCTTTACGCCCTCAAACGCCGGGCGCGCGCTCCGCGCGCTTGGCTTCGCCGCACAAGCGGCGGCGGCCATTCGGCCGCTCGCCCGCCTCTGGCGGGCGCAGGTCACTCGACAGGGAGCGGTTGAAGCGGGCTAGACCATTATTGGCCTGACTGTGCATAGCCGCAGTGTCGCAGGTAGTCGGTGCATTCTTCGGGGCTGAAGCGGTCAAGGAGGTTGCCGATGG
>NZ_JAWLHG010000052.1:0-27299 GCF_041690465.1 Falsiroseomonas sp.
TCGCAACTCGCTACGAGAAGACCGCGAGAAATTACCTCGCCATCATCACCATCGCAGCCACCATCCTCTGGCTCAGGTGAATGTCCACAGGACCTAGAGTCTCTGGAGGCTGCGCTAGCGAGTTGCTCGGGCGTGTCATCGCTCCAGTCCCGTAGCTGAGCAAAAAGTGCCCGGAATCGCACGACTTCGGCCGAATCCTTATGCGTCTCGGTCACTCCAATTCTCCGACGTTTGCGCAAGCGGTTGTAAGCTGCCGCGTCATCCATTGGCGTAGGCTCGCCTCACCGCCAACTTACACCCGAGCAGGCACTGATCGCGAGAGGAGCCGGCCGGCCGGGTGCCTTTGGCTCAGGAGTGCGCCGGAACTCCAAGCTCGACGCACTGCCTCTCCCAATCCACTGGAAATGACCCCATCAGCCCCGGCAGCGTCATTCCCACCGGCTGCCACCCGTCCAGGATCGCCTCGACGATGTCCGGCGCCAGCAACGTCAGCCGCAGCACGCGGCTGACGTAGGACGGGTTGATCTTCTCTGCCGCGGCCAGGTCCTTCACCGTGGCGTAGCGGCCGGTCTCAAGCATCCGCCGCCACCGGAAGGCCCGCGCCAACGCCTTCACCAGGGTGATGTCGACCCGCGCCGGCATCGGAAGGACGCCGGAGGGGACCAGCATCTTGCGTGCGCCGCCGCGGCGCCGGACGGCGAGCGGGATCCGGACCGTCAGCGTGTTCGTGCCGTCCATCACGCCGCCGCCCTCTCCGACGCGGCCGGCCGAGCGCCGAGGTCCCGCACAAGGCTGGCCAGCCCGTCGAGCCGGAGGCGGATATCGGTGCGTGAGAAGTCCGCGCTAGATCACCGCGTCCACCACCAGGAAGGGCCGCATCATGTCGTGGTCCTCGTGGGAGAGGATGTGGCAGTGCCAGACATACTCGCCCGGACGATCGAACCGGGCGATCACCTCCATAACCTCGCCCGGCGCGATCCAGACCGTGTCCTGGAAGCCGGTCTCCTCCGGCAGCAGTGCGCGGCCCGGTGCATAGGTCAGGTCCTGCTCGTCCACCATACCATCGCCGCTGACGTCGTCGGGCACGCCGTCCTCGTCCGCATCCGCGAAGGTGAAGGTCTGCCGCCCCGCCACCTGGAACTGCACGAGATGCAGGTGCAGCGGATGCGCATCCTCGCTGAGGTTGTGGATGCGCCAGACCTCCACATCGCCGAGCTCGATGATCTCCGTCACCGGGGCGTGGTAGCCGAGCGCGCCGAAACCCTGGATGTCGCCGTTGACGTCGGGCACGTCCTCGACCAGCCCGAGCGAGGGCAGTATGCGGCCGAACTCGTCCTCGCCCTCGAACAGGCCGAGTTGGCGGACGCGGTCGGGCGTGGCGCCGAGCAGGTCCTTGGCCGCCCATTCGGCGTCGGAGACCATCTGCGTGGCGTTGGCGGCATCCGCCATCACGCCGGCGGTGTTGGCCAGCAGATCCTCGGCACCGATGCGGAACTGCATGATGTTGCCGACAGGGATGTCTGGCGTCGCCGCCTCCGCCCCGCCGGCCAGGCTGCCATCCGCGGCGAAGCCCTTGAACGGCTCGAAGGCCGGGCCGTGGTTCAGCAGCCGGACGGATTGGCCGAGCAGCGCGGCGTCCGAGAAGTCCACCACGATGTCCACGCGGTCGCCAGGCGCCATGGTGATCCGCTCGCCCGCTTCCTGCGTACCGTCGCCATCCATGATGGTGACGGCGTGCCGCAGCAGCCCGCCATCCACGCCGACGAGCTTGGCGGCGACATGGGGATTGTCGAACTCCAGCACGTAGAAGCGGCTGTCGGAGCCGTTGAGCAGCTGGAAGCGCCAAGCGCCGGGATCCACCTCGAGATACGGCCAGATCATGCCGTTAACCAGGATGTGGTCGCCGAAGAATTCCGGCACGGCGGTGGGGAAGGTGCCGCCGCGCTCGACATAGTCCTCGGGCAGCAGGTCGGCGACGGTCTCCTCCGTGCCGGGCAGCGGATCGTCCGGGCTGGCGCCGGGCAGGTAGAGCTGGCCGTCCGCGGTGAAGGCGCGGTCCTGGACCGCCATGCCGAGCTGAAACGCGCGCCCGGGCAGGTAGCCGTTCTCCACCAGGGCCTGCTCGGTCTCGTCCTCCAGCACGTAGAAGCCGGCGAGCCCTGCATAGACGTTCTGCCGCGTGATGCCGAGCGCGTGGTCATGGTACCAGATGACAGCGGCGTCCTGATCGTTGTCGTAGGTAGTGATCCGCCCGCCATAGTCCGGCCCGGTCTCGCGGTGGTTCTGGGTGAACCAGGCTTCCGGGATGCCATCGCTCTCAGAGCTCGTGTGCCCGCCATGCAGATGCGTCACGGTGGGGATGCTGCCGGGAAGCATTCCCATGGCGTGGTGGATGCTCGTGTCCACTGGCAGCAGGTGATCGCCCATCGGCAGCTTGTTTTGCCAGTGTACGCGCAGCGGCACGCCTTCCTGCGCGATGATGGTCGGGCCGGGAAAGGTGGGATTGTTCCCCTGGCCATAGCCCCAGACGGTGGTCATCAGCCTGTTGCCGTCGCCATCGGTCAGGCCGAGCCATTGCTCGGTCTGACGGATCTGCAGCACTAGCGTGCCGCCGCCGGTGGCGTCGATCACCGGCGGCAGCGGCAGGGCGGCCTGAAACAGGTCGCCCATGCTGACATCGCGCAGTACGACGGGCATCGGCTCCATCTCTCCGTGCTCGTGCTCCTGCTCGTTCTCGTACGCCTGGTCTTGCATCGCCGCCTCCGCCACGAGCAGTAGGGCCGCGGCGTGGGACATCGCGGCCTCCGCCACATAGGGCGTCGCGGCGGGCATCGCTGCGCGGCCAGCCTCGGGCTCGGCAGTCCGCGGCGCCGGCGTGTTCAGGCGCATGTGCGTGAGCAGCGCCGCGTCCTCGTCGCCACTGTTCGCATGATCGGGTTCGGCGGACCTCTTGGACTGCCTTGCCATGGCTGTCTCCTCTCGGTGGGCTCCGGCCCAATTAGGCGGCGACGCTTTAAAAGTGACACACGATGCTGCCTGCCGAGTCTTGATCGAAATCAATTTGTGGTAACGATCGCTCTGGAAGCGAAAATTCTTGCGAACGTCTCCCGCGCCGGCGCCGTCACGATGCCCGCTGCATGGCCTGATCAGCCTGGAGTCCTCGGAAAATGGTGCGGCGCTCGGGTCTTTGACGCTGCCGCTCCCACTCCACAGGAAACGGCTGCATCAGCCTCGGCAGCGTCATCCCCTCCGGCTGCCGACCATCCAGGATGGCCTCCACGATGTCCGGCGCCAGCAGAGTGAGCCGCAGCACGCGCGACACGTAGGACGAGTTGATCTTCTCGGCCGCGGCCAACTCCTTCACCGTCGCGAACCGCCCCGCCTCCATCATCCGCCGCCACCGGAAAGCCCGCGCCAGCGCCTTCACCAGGGTGATGTCGACCTGCGCCGGCAACGGCAGGACGCCCGGGGTGACCAGCATCTTCCGGGCGCCGCCGCGCCGTCGGACGGCCAGCGGGATCTGCACCGTCAGCGTGTTGGTGCTGGCGCTCATGCCGCCGCCCGTACCGAGTCGGCCGGCCGGGCAGCAAGATCCCGCGCCAGGCTGGCCAGCCCGTCGAGCCGAAGGCGGACATCGGCGCCGTCAGCGCCCACATCCACCCGATCCACCAGCAGCCGGACGATTCGCGCCTGCTCGGCCGGGAACATCTCGTCCCAGAGCGGGTCCATCTGCTCCAGCGTGGTCCGGACCTCGGCCTCCGTCACGTTCGGCGCCGCGCCCTGAGCCGCGCGCCAGGTGCCCACCACGACCTCGGGCTGCCGCAGCAGCGCGCGGACCTGCGCCATCACGGCCGCTTCGATCTGGCCCGCCGGCACCCGCGACACCGCCGGCCCGTCCGCCGCCCCGCCCTTCAGCACAGACTGGCTGACGTAGTAGCGGTAGATCTGGCCTCGCCGCCCTCGGGCGTGCGTCGGCGACATCGCGCGGCCGTCACTGCCGAAGATCAGGCCCCGCAGCAACGCCGGCGTCTCGCACCGGGTGCGGTTGACCCGCACCCGCGGGCTGACCTGCAGGACGGCGTGCACCGCGTCCCACCGCGACTGGCTGACGATCGCGTCGTGCTCGCCCGGATAGGCCGTGCCCTTGTGCACCGCCTCGCCGAGATACACGCGGTTGCTGAGGATGCGATACACGTCGCTCTTCGTCAGCGTCCGGCCCCGCTTCGTGGTGGCGCCCTCGGCACGCAGCGTCTGAACCAGCTTGGTGCAGGACTCCGTCTCGACGAAGCCGGTAAAGATCCGTTGCACCAGCGCCGCATCGGTCTCGCTCACCACCAGCTTCCGCTCGCGCACGTCGTAGCCGAGTGGAACATAGCCGCCCATCCACATGCCGCGCTTGCGCGACGCCGCTACCTTGTCCCGGATGCGCTCGCCGATGACCTCGCGCTCGAACTGAGCAAAGGACAGCAAGATGTTCAACGTCAGCCTGCCCATCGACGTCGTGGTGTTGAAGGACTGAGTCACGCTCACGAACGTCACGTTGTTTGCGTCGAACACTTCGACGAGCTTGCTGAAGTCCGTGAGCGCTCGGCTGAGGCGGTCGATCTTGTAGACGACTACGACGTCGACCAGGCCCTCCTGGATGTCGGCGACCAGGCGTTTCAGGGCGGGGCGCTCCAGCGTCCCGCCGGAGATGCCGCCATCGTCGTAGCGGTCCCGCACCAGCACCCAGCCTTCTGCGCGCTGGCTAGCGATGAAAGACTCGCACGCCTCCCGCTGCGCGTCGAGGGAGTTGAACTCCTGGTCGAGTCCTTCCTCGCTCGACTTCCGGGTGTAGACCGCGCAGCGCAGCTTCCGGACGGTCGCCGGCATCGCGCCGGCCGGCCTCGCGTCGCGCTTCATGCGGCACTCCGGCTCGGGCGCAGCCCGAAGAACACGCGCCCGTTCCAGCGCGTGCCGGTGATGGCGCGGGCGATGGCGGACAGCGACTGGTAGGGGCGGCCCTGGTAGTCGTAGCCGTCGCGCGTGACGGTCACGACGTGCTCCACGCCCTGGTATGCCCGGATCAGCTGCGTGCCGGCGATCGGCTTGTCGTCGCCGCGCATGCGCCTGACGGTGATGTTGCCGCCGTCGAACTGCTCGCCCAGGGCTTCGAGACGCTGGACGGTCTCTGGCTTCAAGCCGCCATACGCCAGTTCCTGGATCCGATAGGCTAGGCGGCTTTCCAGGAAGCGCCGGTTGTAGGGTGGTGGCTCGGTGCCGAAGAGCGCGCGCCACTGCTCGCGCAGCGCGGGCGTGGCGGCGGTCTTCAGGGCGGCGAGCCGGCCGAGCACGTCGGCGGGCGGAATCGCCGGGGCGGTGTAGGTCGGCGCGGTCTGGGTCTTCGTCTTCCTGGTCATGCGTCTCTCCGGGTCGTCCGGTTCGCATGACGGCGCTGGGGGGCCGGGAAGTGTAGCGACCCCTCTCCCTGGTCGGCGGCGTCGCGGGCGAACTCCTCGGCAGTGCGGCTACGAAGCCGCAGCAAGCCCCGGGCCAGCAGGTCGCAGACCTCGCGGAGGTGGGGCGGGAGGTGAAGGAGCGGGGGCTCCGGCCTCATCTGGCAGGTCCGACAATCGCCGTAGCGCAGCGCCAGCTTGCTGCCCTAGCTTCGGGAGCATGGAAACAAAGACCACCGAGTCGGTCACGGCGCCGAGCATGACGCTGGTGCAGGCGCTGTGGCATGTCGCTGACCAGCAGACCCGGGCCGCCCTCCGGTTCCTTGAGAAGAGGGTCTCCGACGACGACCTGCGCCGACTGCAAAGGGTGCGGATCTCGGGTGCGCCGTACGATCCTGCGATGCGCCCGTCGGTCACCTTGAACGAAGACGAGGAGTGGCGGCTTCGGTACGCGGAGACGTACACCCGGATCCTGCGCTCGCTGAGCCAGTGCCTGGAGACTGGTGCACTGCACCTGACCGGCGTTCAGATGTGGCCCGAGCGGCGGACCGAGCGCGAGCCCATTCCCGGCGTGTGGGCCGCGGATATGGTTTTCGACGTGGAGCGGGGTTCCGTCAGCGTAGGCGCCATGGTCTATGTCGCCCTGCAGCTGAGCACCGAGTGTCCATCCCTCATCACGAGGACGGACGCCCCAAGTCTGGTGAGAGGGCACAGGCTGCCCGACCCGATCACGCCCGGGAACATCCGCGCGCTGTCGGACCAGGAGGTGCTGCTCTTGCTCGAGGATCACGCGCGGCGCGTCGTTGAGGGGCCAGACGCCAAGCTGATCCCGCCAGGCAAGATAAGCTTGCTCCCGGTTATCAAGCGCAAGCTTCTGCATCGCGTAGAGCGCGGCGAACAGCGCCCGACCTGGGGGGCCGAGGCGCACGCTCTCGCCGAATGGATTGCGTCTAAGCTCCTGTCGCACGACACCACGAAGGCCTCCACAATCGAGAAGAAGCTCAGTCGGTTTTACGTGCGGCCGAAGGGATGATCCAAAGCAGACATCCGATGACCCAAGCCGGGTGGATCGTCGGAAATCTGCTTTGGATCGCCGGCCCAATCCGATGCCCTGCTGTGCCCCGACGACCTGCTTCGGGGTGCGGCGATGCGCTACGGATCCACGAGTTCGGCGACGAGGACGCGGGCGCCTGACCGCGCGCACCTGACCCAGCTTGAGCTCGCTGAGCGATGGCGCCTCAGCGGGCGCACGCTGGAGAAGTGGCGCCAGATGCGCCGCGGGCCGCGTTACCTGCGCGTGGGCGGCAGGGTGCTCTACCCGGTCGAGGAGGTTGAGCGGTTCGAGGCCGCCGGCCTCCGCGGCGCCTGAGCCGTGCCGCGATGAACGCCTCCGCGCCGCTGCAGGCCGACCACGAGCAGATCGCCCGCTTCGTCTCGGCGCTGTTCCGCTACGCCGATGATGGCGGCTTCGTCTCGATGCGGGCCTTCTACGACGATGAGCAGAAAGTGTTCGCGATCGAGCCCTTCTGTCTCGCCGGCGACCTCGGCGCCCTGGCCGATGCCGCTTCCGACCTTGCGACCCGTGCTGCCAGGTTCCACCGGCCCGTCGTCTTCGCGCCGCCGATTGCGACCTTCGCCAACGACCGCAGCGCGGCGGAGGCCGACCTGCAGAACGGCCTGGCGCTCAGCGTCGAGTGCGACCAGGCACCGTCAGCCGCCCGCAGCAAGCTGGAGGGGCTGCTCGGCCCGGCGACGATCGCGGTCGCCAGCGGCGGCGAGTGGCTCAACCCGGAGACTGGCGAGCTCGAGCCGAAGCTGCACCTACATTGGCGTCTGACCGAGCCGACCCGTGACAAAGCAGGCCACGAACTGCTGAAGACCTGCCGCAGCCTGGCGATGGAGCTCGTCGGCGCCGATCCGACGAGCAAGCCGACGGTGCACCCGATGCGCTGGCCTGGATCGTGGCACCGGAAGCGGGCGCCGCGCCTGGCGAGGATCGAAGCGGCGTCAGAAGCCGAGATCGACCTGCAGGACGCCTACGACCGCCTGCAGGAAGCCTGGCATGCTGCAAACCCGGAGAGCGGCGGCAAGCAGTCCGCGGGCAGCAAGGCGGGATCCTCGGGGAGCACGGGTGAAACGCGCTCGACGGACCAGCTGATCGCGGCCATCCTGACCGGCGCCGACTATCATGCCCCGATCACGGCCCTGGCGATGCGCTACCTCAAGGGCGGCATGGCGGACGCGCAGGTCGTGCTGACGCTGCGCGGCTTCATGGAAGCCGTGCCGGAGGAGCGCCGCGACCTGAAGGACGGGGTGATGCACGCCGGCCGGTGGGTGTCCCGCTATCAGGACATTCCCCGGGCCGTCAGCACGGCGCGCCTGGAACTTGGTGAGGCGAAGGCGGCGGCGAGCGGCTGGCCTGATCCGGTCGACTTCCTCGCCGACGACCTGATGACCGGCGCCCCGGCATTGCGGCCAGGGCACCTGCCCGAGGCCCTTGTGCCGTTCGTCTTCGACACCGCGGCGCGTATGGGTGTCGACGCGACAGCCGTCGCCCTGAGCGCCCTCGTGACCTGCGCCAGCGTCACCCACGAGCGCTGGCGCATTCAGCCGAAGCGCCATGACGAGACCTGGACCGAAGCCGCACGGATCTGGGGTGCCATCGTCGGCGACCCGTCCATCCTCAAGTCGCCCGTCATCGCCGCCTGCACCCGCCCGGTCGAGCGGCTCGAGATGGAAGCGCGCAAGCACCATGCGGAGGCGACGGCGCAGCACAAGGCCAAGCTCAAGGTCCTGAAGGACGAGGGTGGCGATCCGGCCTCCTTGGGGCCCCAGCCCCGCTGTCATCGTTACCTGGTCGAGGGGACGACCGTCGAGGCGCTGTCCGAGGTGCTCCGGGACGATGATCAGGCGCACCACCTAGTGCCGACCGGGCGCGTCCTGGTGCGGCAGGACGAGATGAGCGAGTGGATCGCCGGGTTCGACCGCTACCGCAGCGGCGGCAAAGGCGGTGGCGACCGCGGCGCCTACCTCCGGCTCTACAATGGTGGCCGGTATGTCGTGGATCGGGTCGGCCGGGGCAGCTTCGCGGTGCCGAGCTGGTCGGCCTGTGTCCTCGGCGGCATCCAGCCCGAGCCGATCCAGCGCATCGCCCGTGAGGCGGCTGACGACGGGCTGTTGCAGCGCTTCCTCTACTGCGTGCCGGCACGCCAGGAGGAAGGTCTCGACCGCGCGCCCGATCGGCAGGCGATCTCCCGCTATGAGAGCCTGGTCACGGCCCTGGCCAGACTGACACCGAAGGCTGCGCAGTGGAGCATGGCCCCCAGCGCCGAGGCCGAGGAAGCGCCGGTGACGCTGGTGCTGGAGGAGGATGCCCACGCACACCGGGAGGCGATCGACCAGCTCACCTCGGCGGTGTCGGCCCTGCCGGACGCCTCGGCGCGTCTGAAGGCAGCGCTCGGCAAATGGCGCGGGCTGTTCGCCCGGCTCTGCCTTCTGTTCCATCTCATCGAGCACACCGATCCCGAGCGCGGGGAAGGTGCAGCACGATTGCCCTCCGACACGGTCTCAGGGCGCACGGCGGCGCGCGTTGCTGCCCTACTGAGGGATGTCCTGTTGCCCCATCTGCTGCGGGCGGAGGCGGTGATGTTTGCCACCGCGCAGACCGGGCATGCGCGTTGGATCGCCGGCTTCATACTGTCGAAGCAGATGGAACGCGTGGCGCTCCGCGATCTCGTCCAGGCGTATCGCCCGCTGCGGGCGCCGGAGCAACGACAGGAGCTTCTCCAGGTCGTGGATAGCCTCGTGGCGATGGGGTGGCTGCAGCTTGAGTCACAGGCCAACCCGGCGCGCTCACCATCAGCCTGGCTGGTGAACCCGACCATCTACACGAAGTTTGCTGCTCGCGCCGAAGCCGAGCGAGCGGCTCGTGCCGCGGCCCAGGAGGAGATGGGCGAGAAGCTGAGGCGGCGGAAGGCGGCGGCGGCATGATGTTGTCAATGTTGACAGCTCTCGCGCCGTATGGCCGCAGCTGCTCGGACCCCGGGGCGCCTAGCGGGCTTTGTGGCGCTGCAAAGAATGGCGGAATTCCGCGGATCTCGGGCATCTGGTGCTTCCCGCGTCGTCCGCTGGCCGCACGCCGGCGCCGAATGTTGTCAATGTTGCTCGCGCGCGTGAGACATTCCGGCATTCTGTCCCTCTCCTTCTTCTGTCGCCTTCTTCTTCGCCCCGCGCGCGCGAGCAACATTGACAACATCGCGCCCGGCAGCCGGTCAGTGCGAAGCGAACGATCAGCTCGAGCGCGTCATGCCGGTGACACTTGCTTCCCGCCTACAAAAAAGGTGCGCCACTGGCCTGCATCGCAGCCGCGCGTAGTGCATCGCAGGAACGTCGCGTTGATCCGATGATTCCCGATCTGATAGAATCGCTGTACGCAGCAGGGTATTCCTGCTGTCGCCGGAGCGCAGGATGACAGGCCGCAGGCCGTTCACGCCGACCGACGAGCAGCGCCGCATGGTCAAGGCGATGGCCGGCTATGGCGTGCCGCAGGACGACATCGCCCTCGTCGTGAAGTGCAGCCCGCCGATGCTGCGCAAGTGGTTCCGCCACGAGCTCGACACCGCCACCATCGAGGCGAATGCCCGTGTGGCGCAGACGCTCTACCAGCAGGCCACCACGCCCGGGAACATCGCAGCCACCATCTTCTGGCTGAAGGCGCGTGCCGGCTGGCGCGAGAAGCAGCAGGTCGAGGTCACCGGCAAGGACGATGCGCCGCTGCCGCAGCAGATCGTGGTCATTCGCAGGTTCTCCAACCCGGAGGAGGCCGCGGCGGTGCGGCAGATCGAGGGGAAGGCCGAATGACCGACGCTCCCGAGACCACGGCGTTGTTTCCACCCTACAAGCAGATGCGGGTCGCCGACCTGGTGCCCTATGCCCGCAACGCCCGCACCCACTCCGACGCGCAGGTGGCGCAGATCGCAGCGAGTATCCGCGAGTTCGGCTTCACCAATCCGATCCTGACCGACGGCGCGCGCGGGGTGATCGCCGGTCACGGTAGGCTGATGGCGGCGCGCAAGCTCGGGCTGGCCGAGGTGCCGACCATCGAACTCGCCCACCTCACGCCCGCCCAGCGCCGCGCCTACGTGCTCGCCGACAATCGCCTGGCGCTGTCGGCCGGCTGGGACGAGGACATGCTGCGCCTCGAACTCGGCGATCTCCGCGACGAGGGGTTCGACCTCGGTCTCACCGGGTTCGACCTCGACGAGATCGGCCGGCTGCTGATCGACGCCACCGAGGGCCTGACCGACCCCGACCAGGTGCCGGACATACCGGAAACACCCATCACCCGTTCGGGTGATGTCTGGATCCTGCGGCGGCATCGGATCGTCTGCGGCGACTGCACCGATCCGGCGGTGGTCGAGGCGGCGCTCGGCGGCGTGCGGCCGCACCTGATGGTCACCGACCCGCCTTACGGCGTGGACTACGACCCGAGCTGGCGCAACGCGCTGCTGGCCGGCATCGGCACCAAGCGCACCGGCCGCGTGTTGAACGACCACCGGGCCGACTGGCGCGAGGCGTGGGCACTGTTCCCGGGCGACGTGGCCTACGTCTGGCACGGCGCGCTGCACGCCACCACGGTGGCCGAGAGCCTCACCGCCTGCGGCTTCGACATCCGCGCGCAGATCATCTGGGCGAAGGAGCGCCTCGTGCTCGGGCGCGGGCACTACCACTGGCAGCACGAGCCCTGCTGGTATGCCGTCAGGGACGGCGCCAAGGGCCACTGGGCGGGCGACCGCAAGCAGACGACCCTGTGGGCCATCCCGAGCCGCGACCAGGACGCCGACACAGTGCACGGCACGCAGAAGCCGGTCGCGTGCATGCGCCGGCCGATCGAGAACAACTCCAGCCCCGGCCAGGCAGTCTATGAGCCCTTCTCCGGGTCAGGGACCACGCTGATCGCCGCCGAGATGTCAGGTCGGGCCTGCCATGCGGTGGAGCTGTCGCCGGCCTATGTGGACGTGGCTGTCCTGCGCTGGGAGGCGTTCACCGGCGAGACGGCGGTGCTGGCCGGCACGGGCTGGAGCAGGGCCGAGGCGGCGACACAGAGGGCACAGGAGGCCAGCCGTGCCGGCGTTTGAGGCGACCGCCGACCAGCGGCGGACGGTCCGGGCCATGGCCGGCTTCGGGATGCCGCAGGAGGAGATCGCCACCTTCCTCGACATCGACGCGAAGACGCTGCGCAAGTACTTCCGCGCCGAGCTGGACCGCGGTTCGACCGAGGCGACGACGAAGGTGGCGCAGTCGCTGTTCCGGATGGCCACCGAGGGCAACAACGTCGCGGCGGCGATCTTCTGGATGAAGGCGCGGGCGGGCTGGAGCGAGAAGCAGCGGGTGGAGCACGGCCTGGCTGGTGGCTTCACGGTGATCAGCGGCGTGCCGCGTGCGGATGATCTCACGGACGACCAGCTGGCGCGGATCGCCACCAGCGGCCGGCACTACGACGAGGACGACGACGCCTGACAGCCCAGCATGTTCAACACCGACCAACGACCGTTGCTCGGTGGTGAACCACCGCGCAGGCTGTGCTCGATTCCTCAGTGGAAGGCTGCCGGGAGCTGGTCGCTCGGCCAAGTATCCCCAGAACCTGTGGGCGCAGATGAACAGGCGCTGGGAACCCTGGCCGTTCGGGCCTGGCGCATCGGAGTGTCTGCCCTCGTGTTCCCCGTGACTCCGTGCCGGATACCCGCTTAGCCTCTCGTGCAGGCGCACCGGCGTCCGGGCGCCTCGCTCGTGGCGGTTCGAGGAGAGGAAGCATGGCTCCTTCAGGCTTGGTCGCGCCCGAGGCGGTCGCCCGTGTCAGGCGCGACACCATTGGGGACGCGCTGCGGCGTGCCGCAGCGCGCTTCGGGAGCCGCGAGGCTCTCCTGTTCGGCGACCGGACCTGGAGCTTCGCCGCGCTCGACCTCGCAGCTGATCGCATCGCGCGTCTCCTGCTCGCCGCCGGACTGAAGGAGGGCGACCGGGTCCTCGCCTACGGCCGCAACTCAGACGGCTACTTGCTTGCCTGGCTCGGCTGCGTTCGAGCCGGACTCGTCCACGTCCCTGCGAACTATGCGCTGACGCCGGTGGAACTGGAGTACATCGCCCGGCAGTCCGGCGCGTCCGCGCTGCTGACCCAGCCGGTGCTGCGCGCTGTCGCCGATCAGGTGCGTGAGCGGCTTGGCATCGCCGTGGCTGGCACCTTCGAAGGCGGCGAGGAGCTGGACGTGGTGTCGGCGGCGCTCGATCCGCGCTGGGGGCAGCGCGGTGACACTCCACCGGGCGAGTTGGTACGCGAGGACGACGTCGCGCAGTTGCTCTACACCTCAGGCACCACCGGCGCGCCAAAGGGCGCGATGATGACGCACCGAGCGCTGGTCGCCCAATACATGAGCTGCATTGCCGAACTGGAGCCGAACGGCGCCGACCGCGTGCTCGGCAGTCTGCCCCTCTACCACTCCGCACAAATGCACGTCTTCATGATGCCGGCACTCCTCGTCGGCGCATGGACGATGCTCATCGAGGCGCCGGAGCCCGCGCGTGTCCTCGAGCTGATCGAGCGGCACCGCGTGACTTCCTATTTCGCGCCGCCGACGGTCTGGATCGGCCTGCTCCGCCACCCCGAATTCGACCGTCGCGATCTCGGCTTGCTGCACAAGATCTATTACGGCGCGTCGATCATGCCGGTACCGGTGCTGAGCGAGCTCCGCGAACGCCTGCCTGGTGTGCGGCCGTTCAATTGCTACGGCCAGAGCGAGATCGCGCCGCTCGCGACCGTGCTGAGACCAGAGGAACACGATGCACGCCCGGGGTCGGTGGGTCGACCCGTGCTGAACGTCGAGACACGGCTCGTGGACCCCGAGATGCGCGACGTGGCTCCTGGCGAGCGCGGCGAGATCGTGCACCGCTCGCCGCAGCTCCTGGTGGGCTACTGGGACATGCCCGAGGAGACGTCGCGCGCCTTCGAAGGCGGTTGGTTCCATTCCGGCGACGTTGCCACGGCCGACGCGGACGGCTACCTCACCATCGTCGACCGCACCAAGGACCTGATCAACACCGGCGGCACCCTGGTCGCCAGCCGCGAGGTTGAGGAGGCGCTGTTTACCCATCCGGCGGTGGCGGAGGTCGCGGTTATTGCAGTGCCCGACCCGCGTTGGATCGAGGCGGTCGCGGCCGTGGTGGTCCTCCGAGTGGAAGCTGCGGGCATGCCGCCAGAGGAGGCCGAGCGGGAGCTCGTCGCGCACGCCCGAACGCGGCTCGCGCCCTTCAAAGTGCCAAAGCGGGTGATCCTGGTGGACGCCCTGCCGCGCAACACTGCGGGCAAGCTGCTCAAGCGCGAGCTGCGCGCGCGCTTCGCTGGAACGGGCGACGCTGCGTTCGGCCACGCCTGAGCCGCCTCGCGGCAGGGGCGCACCACTCATCCCCTGCTCGTCCATGGGACTCACGCGGCGCTACGCCGCGTTCTGCGGCGCGCCCCGCCCTGCGAGCTCTTGACAGGCAGTGCGCGCCAGAACCCGCGCCACTGTCGTGTGCGTCCAGGTACCGCGCCCTGCCGGCGTCGGCACGCCGCGCCCGTTCAGCGCCATGGCGATCTCACGAAGCCCATGCATGCCCGCTGCCCTCAGCGCTTCGACCTCCAGCACCAGCCGATGCGCCGCCCGCTCCGCCGCCGCACGCCGGGCCTGGGCGGCAGCCGCCCCGTCCGGGCCCGCTGCCGGCCGATACCCGCGGTCGCCGCCCAGGGCCCGCCCGCGCGCCTTCGCGGCCGTCAGCGCCGCCCGGGTGCGCTCCGAGATCAGCTCCCGCTCCTTCTGCGCCATCGCCGCATAGACCCGCATCATCAGGTCATCGGCCCCCGGCATGTCCGCCGCCCGGATCGAGATCCCGTCCTCCAGCAGCTGCGACAGCGTGTGCGCCCGCCGGGTGATCCGATCCAGCCGCGCCGCTACCAGCACCGCGCCGAGTTGCCGGCAGCGCACCAGCGCCGCCTGGAAGCCCGGCCGCCGGTCGTCCTTGCCGCTGGCGATGTCGGAGTGCTCGGCCACCAGCACCCAGCACTGGGCGGCGCAGAAGGCGCGCACCGCCGCCTGCTGTGCCTCCAGCCCGAGGCCGCTCTGCCCCTGCTCGGCGGTCGAGACCCGATACAGCCCGACCGCGTAGCGCGGGACCGCCTTGCCTTGGCGCTCAGCCGGCATCGGCGATCCGGTAGATCGAGTATGAGCCCCTCGCGCCATTCTTGCCGGGCCCGACCTGGCGGATGCGCTCGGCGACCTTGACGGCAATGCCTTGGCGCTTCTTCAGCCCGGCGAAGAAGCCGCGCACCGTGTGCTGCTGCCAGCCGGTGATCTCGACGATCTGGGCGATGGTAGCGCCCTCCGGCCGGCGCAGCAGGGCGAGCACCTGCTGCTGCTTGGTGCCCTCGCGCGGCTTGCTCGGCGTGCTTGGGTCGCGCGGCGTGCGGGCCGGCTTGCCGGCAAGTGCGGCGCGCAGGGCGGCGACCGCGTCCGGCAGTCCGGCGCGCTGGCCCGCCTCGTCGTCCCAGGCGAGGAGCACCGCCTGGCCAGCGGCAAGCACGGCACGTCGCGGCTGTGTAGCGGACGGGCGCGTGCGTGACTCTGGAGGGGCCGCCAGCGGCTTGGGCGCCGTTCCGGCCAGCCGAAGTGCCGGCGCAGAGCTGACCGCCCCCAGTGGACTCTGTGGGGCCTCCTGCGGGCATGTCGGCCTCGGCCGCCGGCTCCACCACGCCAGCCGCCTGCGCCTGCTCCAGCGCGTCCGGCGCGGTCAGGTCAATGCCGGCATCGAGCGCCTGCTGCACAGGCTCCTGTTCGGCCTCACACCCCTTGCAGCTCAGCCCGCGGAGTTCGGCTTCGGCGACCGCGCTCTCGGAATCGTGCCGCGGCTCGACACCAATGGCGCGCAGGCCCTCGTCCGTGATCTTCAGCAGCACCGCGTCGCCGCCCACCGGCCAGAGGGCGATCGTGTCGTAGGCGGGGCGCTGCACCGCGATCACCAGGTCATTCCTCAGCAGCGCCTGCGCCACCTTCTGCCGCGCGCCAGCCGGCAGCCGCCCGGGCGGGATCGCCAGGTGCTCGGGGTGCTGCGCGGCGGCGGTCAGGATCTGCTGCTGCGTGTCGGTGAGCTTCATCGTCGGGGGCTCCGGTCCAGCACCCGACCAGCCGGGTTGCTACCAGCCCGAGCCCTGCAGGCCAATGCCTGTCAGGGCCGCGCCAGGACCACCGCCGGCACGAGGACACGCTTCGCTCTGTGCCCGGGAACAGCCAAGCAGATAGTGCGATCCTCTACGCGACTTCGGCATTCGCGGCAGCCCGGATATCTTTGCCAAGGCGCGGCGCCGGGCCGCGTGCTGCCGTGCGTTGGCAGCGACGCGGGGCCCATTTGAGGGTGCTCGCTGTCCCCGCCTGACCGACCAGCACGATCTCTGGGAAGTTCGTCCGCAACCAGAGGCCAGAAAGGCAGCGCCCGATCCGATGAGGCCGCCCAGGCTGCGCCACCCAATCTACCGCCGCGGCAGGCGATCGCGCAGACGATCAATCACGGCGGGGTCGTAGGGCCGCGAGACGCCGAGCCCTTCGCGTCGGGCGAAGGCGGTGAGAGCGGCGCGTGTGGCGGGGCCGTCGCGGCCGTCTACCTCCACCTCGGCGCCGAGCACCGAAAGCGCCGATTGTGCGAAGCGCACCAGCGGGCGGTCCGGTGTGGTGACCGGGCCGCGCGTCGTCTCGTCGCGGACGCGGGCCAAGGCGACGGCGGCCTCGGTGGCAGGCACCCGGGGCTCAAGGGCCTGGCGGTAGCGGCGCGCGGCCGCGACGCCGGCCTGCTCGGCAAGAGTGAGGCGCGCGAGCGCCTCGGCCTGGTCGGGTGCGGTGCCGGCGCCGGCGACCTGCATGAGGGCGAAGGCGTACTGGGCCTGGGGGACGCCACGCTCGGCGGCGCGATTGAACCATAGCGCGGCCCAGGCGGGCTCGCGCTCGGTGCCATCGCCCCCCTCGATCAGGCGGGCGAGGCGGAGCTGAGCCTCGGGCTGGCCCTGCTGGGCAGCGCGCAGGAGCCACGGAATTGCGGCGCGGGCATCCCGGCTGCCATCGCCGCGCAGCAGGTGGCCGGCGGCGACGAGGAGCTGCGCGTCGGGATTGCCGAGCATCGCTGCCTCCTCGATCAGCGCTGCGGCGCGCTCGGGATCGGGGGTGCCGCCGCGCGGCGGGTTCTGCGCGCGAAGCCCTTCGCGGAGCAGCGCCGCGGCGCGCGCGCGGCTGGCCGGCCCGGCGGGCTCGGCGACGGTCGGGACCTCGGTGGCGGGCTGCAGCATGGCGCAACCGGGCAGCGCGGTGAGAAGTGCAAGCGGAAGCAGGACGGCGATTCGCATGCACCGCAGGTTGAGCGCGTTCAGGTGCTGCCGTCCACAGCCGGACCAGCCGGGCCGTTGCGGGTCGTCCACAATTTTGCCGCGACAGATCATTAACAGGCTGGCATGGTCGTGGGCACGGCCGCTGTCCTGAGGAGAGTCCACATGGCGAACACCGCCCGTCTTGCATCCGTCGCGCGGCTGTCGCTGCTGCTGCTCGGCGGCACGGCCCTGGCCGCGATGCCGGTCTCGGGGCCCTGGACGGGTGACCAGCAGGTGGCCTTCGCCAAGGACGGCGGGGGCGGTGGTGGTGGCGGGAATGGCGGCGGGCAGGGCAACGGCGGCGAGAACGGCGGCGGGCATGCCGGCGACCAGGGGAACGGTCAGGGCAACGGGCATGGCCACGGCGCCACAGCCGATGGCACGCCGGGCAATGGGCGCGGCAATGCCTTCGGGCGCGGCGACGACGCGCGGGGCCATGCCTTCGGGCGCGGCGGCGTCGACGACGATGCCGGGCGCGCGGCCAATCGCGGTGCGCTGTCGAGCGCGCTCGGCGGGCTCAACGCCGCCCGCGCCTCCGCGACCGCGCAGGCCAATGCGGCGCCGAACTCGCGCGTGGGCATGATCGCGGCCTATGAGCAGGCAATGCTCGCCGCGCTCTCCCTGCCGGCGACGACCCCGGTGGAGATCGGGCTGCGTGACCAGGCGATCGCGCAGGCGCGCGCGGTGGAGCTGGAGGCAGCGGCGAACAGGCCGGTCACCCCGGCGGTGGTCGATCGCGTGGACGCGATGCTCGGGCTGCCGCCGACCGATTCGACGCTCGGGGTGACGCGGTAGCCGCTGTGTGAAGCGCCGACACCGGGCGCTGGACGCCAAGTCCGACCCGGCGCTGTGCCCATCCGTCAGAGCCAATCATCTGGCGAGTCGCCGGGCCCCTGATCTAGCACCTGCCGGGCGTGGCGAGCCGCGAGGATCCCTCAGAATGGTGAGAAGCTTCTAGGTTCGACCCTGAACGGGCGTCAAACCAACTCAGGGGCAGCGTCACGGGCCTGGTGCCGTCGGCGGAGGTCCAACAACGGCGGCGCCCGCCGTTCGGCGTACGAGGGCAACGAAGTTACGCAGCACCGCCGAGCCAGCGCCGCGACGGGCTGCGAGGTGAAGCGGTACTGTCGGACGCTCCACGGCCACGAGATCGCAGTAGGCGACACCGTCCATGTGGACCCGGCGCATCGACGCGGGGACGAGCGCGACGCCGAGTCCGACCGCGACCAGTCCCAGCGTGGAGGTGATGCGGGGCGCTTCCTGCCCCAGCCGCGGCGTGAACCCGGCCCGTAGGCAGGCCGCCATCGTCGCGTCGAACATGCCCGGGCCCTCCACCCGCGCAAAGGCGATGAAGGACTCCCCGGCAAAGTCGCGAAGCGGGCGCTGCGTCAGCCCTGGCCCCGAGGCGAGAGGGTGAGTTGCCGGCAGTGCGATCACCATGGGCTCCTCGATGAGGCGGTAGATCGTCAGCTCGCGCGCGTCCGGCAACTCCGCTCGCACGAAGGCGGCGTCAAGCCGCGCTTCCGTCAGACCCTGGACCGCCTGGCGGCTGAGGCACTCGTCGAGCGTCACCGAGACGTCTGGGTAGGCCTCGCGGAACGCCCGGATGACCGCGGGCACGAAAGGGTGAAACGGCGCGGTCGGCGCGACGCCAATGCGCAACTTGCCTTGCTCGCCACGGGCCGTGCTCTGAGTGGCGCGCTCGGCCTGTTCCAGCCGGGCGAGGATCGCGCGAGCCTCCTCGAACAGGACCTGGCCACTCTCCGTCAGTTCCACCCCGCGCGGCCGCCGACGGAAGAGCTGCAGCCCGAGCTGGCCTTCCAACGCCTTGATCTGCTGGCTGAGCGGCGGCTGCTGCATCCCAAGCCGCTCGGCGGCGCGCGTGACGTGCCCCTCTTCGGCGACGGCGACGAAGTAGCGGAGCTGCCGGAGGTCCAGTGCCATACGGGCAGCATATCGCTTTCGCCTCAACGGCCGCATGGCTTCGGAGCGGCCCGTCCCGGTATCCCTGCACGACCGGCTTCTGCGCCGGGCGAGGGAGGCCTGAGATGAGCACGGGACGACGCACGGCGCTGCGGTCACTGGTGGGGGGCGGCCTCGCCCTTTGCCTGCCCTCGGCGGTCCGGGGGCAGCCCTATCCGGCGCGGGAGGTGCGGGTCATCGTCGGCTTTCCGCCAGGCGGGCCCCTCGACCTAGCTGCGCGCACCATCGCGCCCGCGCTGCAGGCCGGGCTCGGTGTGCCGGTGCGGGTCGAGAACCACGTCGGTGCAAGTGGCAACGAGGCGACGCGGCAGGTGGTCCGCGCGACGCCGGACGGGGGCACGCTACTGCTCTGCGGACCGGTGAACACGATCAACACGACGCTGTTCCCGGATCTCGACTTCGACTTCGGCCGCGACATCGCCCCTGTGGCCGGGATTGCCCGCGTGCCGCTGATCGCCGAGGTGCACCCCAGCGTGCCCGTGCGCTCCATCCCGGAGCTGATCGCCCACGCGCGGGCGAACCCAGGGCGGGTCAGGGTCGCTTACGCGGGCACCGGCACGCCGCAGCACGTGGCGATCGAGCTTTTCCAGCACCTGGCAGGCGTGCGCTTCGCCCTCGTGCCCTATCTCGGCTCGGCGGCGGCGCTCTCCGATCTGCTGCGCGGCGCCGCGGACGCCATGTTCGACCCCGCTCCCTCGTCCATGCCGCATGTCCGCGCCGGGCGGCTGGTTGCCTTGGCCACGACCGGCCCGGCGCGGGCCGAGGCGCTGCCCGACCTGCCGACCGTCGCCGAGGCGCTGCCCGGCTACGAAGGTGGATCCTGGTTCGGCGTTTGTGCTCCGCGGGGCACACCGAACGCGGTCGTCGCGAAGCTGAACGACGCGGTGAACGCCGGTCTGCAGGACGCCGGGGTCCGACGCGATCTCGCCGCACTCGGCGCGACAGCAATGCCGGGGTCAAGCGCTGACTTCACCGATTTCGTCGCCTCGGAGACCACCCGGTACACCGAGATCATTCGCATCGCCGGCATCAGGGCGAGGTGAGCCGGGAGCGAGCCGCGATCCCTCGATTGCAGCTCCCGACATCGCGGCGGTGGTCCAGCGGACCGAAGACGCCTCTCGATCCACACACCCGGAGCCTCGATGAGCCGGCGGACACTGGACCGGGTCGGCCACGACACGCGGCGATCACGGATATCAGCAGATCGAGCCTGGCTTCACGTGGCCATCATCATGAATGATAGCGGCTTGACGCTGACGGCGGGGCTCGCAGGCCGGCGTCGCCCCGCGCCTAACGTCGCGCGGAGGCGCGCGGGCCCGGCCGCGCGCCTCCGACGCCCCGGGGAAGCGCGGCCGTCACACGCCTCCCCGGGGTGGCGGTCAGGTGAAGATCACGCCGCCGCCGTTCCCGTCCACGCCGACCGAGAAGGACGTGGTCGCCGAATCCGGCACGCTGTCGCCGTCATCCACCCGCGCCGTGAAGTCGAACTGCAGGTCCTCGTTCTCGCCGGGCGTGATGACCTCGAAGTTCAGCAGCCGCACGCCCTTGTTGCTGACATTGCCGTCGTAGAGCGTGCGGAAGTAGATCGCGTCGAAGGTGGAATCCGCGAGCGTCGCAAGCGGCGAGCCCGCGAAGGTCGGATCCAGCACATCGAAGCCGACCAGGTTGTTGCCGCTCGGCAGGTTGTTCACCGTCGCGCTGTCGTGCAGCACGACCAGGCCATCATCCACGATCCAGTACTCGATCGTCACCGAGCGCGTGTTGCCGACCGCCTGGATGTCGAAGGTCAGGCCAGCGAACTCGTCGGCGCCGACCGTGGCTGGATCGTTGTAGGTCGCCTTCGTGCCTTCGTCGTGGTTGAACTGCGACGCCTGCCCATCCTTGATCCCGAAGCCGAGCGAGTCCGGGTTCGCATCGTCGCGGTCCGTCGTCAGTCCGGGGTTGAAGGCATCGAACCCGGATTCGGGATCGCCCTCATCCGGCACTGCCACGCCCGTGAACAGCAGACCGTCGAAGGTCACCGTCGCACCGCCGGTGCCGGCGGGTGGCGAGATAGTCTCCTGCGGGCCGCCTGCCCTGATCGTCTCGAAGTTCAGGGACTCGCGGATGAACGGCGCGGCGACGAGCACCTCGAAGGAGTAGCTGCCGGTCGGCGCATCCAGGGTCAGGCGGAAGGCCGGGGATGTCTCGCCGGCATCGCGGATCCCGTCGAGGTCGGCGTCGATGTAGTAGGTGACCTGCGTCCCACCGCTCTCCAGCGCGCCGACATAGCCGGTGTCGTTGGTGAAGGTCGTGATCACCAAGCCGCCGACGCCATCCGACCCGCCGTCCACGCTCAGGCTCACCGGCCCGTAGGTGCCCTTGGTGAAGGGCACGGTGAAGTCGCCCACCGGGCCGATGCTCGGGCCATCAGCGATGCCGTCTATGAGCCGTTCTGCGGCAGCGGCAGCACAATCATCGCCGCTGAAACCATCGGGCGCATCTGCTACGCGATGGACATCGATGCCCGCTATGTCGATGTGGCCGTGCAGCGATGGCAGCGCTTCACTCGCAGGACGGCGGTTTTGGCGGGCGAGGATCGAGTGTTCGACGACATTGCTTCGCGTCGCTGCGCTCTCGGACACGGCGATCGGCAGGGCGCAAAGAATTCCTTGTAATCGCGATGCAAAGCTCTATGCTTGTCGTGTCAGCCTTGTTTGGTTCGGCCTGCTCTCCATGCTCGTGATCGAGCGCCGAGCCAGATGCCCGCCCCTTCAGATGATTGACCCGCCATGCGACGTTCGCGCGGCGGCACATCTTGTTCGATCGGAACAATCCCATGTCCAACGGCACCATCAAGTGGTTCAACGCGACCAAGGGCTTCGGCTTCATCCAGCCCGAGGACGGCACGAGTGACGTGTTCGTCCACATCAGCGACATGCAGCGCTCCGGCATCGCCGAGCTGCGCGAGGGTGACAAGCTCACCTACGACGTGCAGAGCGGTGATCGGGGTAAGACGTCAGCCTGTAACCTTCGCCTCGCCTGACGTCCTCGCGCTGCAGCGGCCTCACGGCCGCCGGCGCGAGAACAAGCGGGTGGGCGCCTCCACGTCCACCCGTGACTGCCTGCTGCGGTGTGCTTTGCTTTCACAGAGTGAATCGGCCCTGCAGAATGCGTCACGCGCTGCGCCCATGGCGCGCCGGACGGCCACTGCCGCGGGCAGCTGAAACATCCGGCTTCTCAGATCTGCTGCGTCCGAGCGGACGCACGGCCTGAACACTCATGTGCGGCGCAACTCGGCCAGACAGTTAGTCTGTCGTTCCCAAGCGCGCTCAACACGCACGACCAACAAAGAAAGAAATATCATCATGGCTCGCATGCCACCCCTCCCGCCCGCAGGTCGTTCGCCTCAGGGCAGCAAGAGCACAACCGGCAGCAAGACGAACCCGAAGGACGCCCACGCAAACGACCGGTCCGGCAACGGCAAGCAGATCGGCGTCTCCAAGGCGACCCAGAGCAATCGCAACTCGGGGAACCGGTGACAGACATCTGGCAGCGATTCCCCGACATGCGGACGCCCATGGACGACAAGGATTACGTCTTCGCGCGCTTCAAGAGCGACACACCCGCCTCGGTGAACCGGCGGGAGACGCGGACCATCCCCGGACGCGCCGGAGCCTTCGGGAGCCGCGTCGTCCAGGTGGTGCATGTGCCCTCGCGCGCCGCGATCCAGGACAGGCCGCGGCGCATCGGCGCGCGACCCAGAGCCGCAGCATGCGACGGTGTCTTTGCTGCCAGGTAGACCGACCGCCCCGATGTCTCCTTGCCGCTCGTGCCGCTTGCCACCGTGCTCGTGCAGCCGATCACCTCAGCGATGCCCGCGCCCGGGGCGGTCGGGGTCTAGGCCGACAAATCCCCCCGGCCTGCAACCTCGGGGGGACTCGCCGGGACTCGTCGCGCCTGCAGGCTACGCGATGCGGTAGATGCTATAGCTGCCGCGGGCACCCTCTTTGTTCGGCCCCACCTGCCGCACCCGCTCCAGCACCTCGACCGTGATCCCCTGGCGCTTCTTCAGGCCGGCGAAGAACCCGCGGACCGTGTGTTGCTGCCAGCCGGTCGCCTCGCAGATTTGCGCAATGGTGGCGCCCTCCTCGCGGTGGAGTAGGGCGAGCACCTGCTCCTGCTTCGTGCCCTCGCGCGGCTTGCGCGGCGCGCCGGGCTCGCGCGCAACACGGGCGGGCTTGCTGGCGAAGGCGGCGCGGAGGGCCTGCATCGGGCCGTCGAGGGCGCCGATGATGTCCGCCGCGCGGTTGGCCTCGTCATCCCAGGCGGCGAGCACCGCGGCGGCGGCGTCACGCAGGCTCGCGCGCGGGGCGGGCGTGGGCGCGTCCTGGGCCGCCTCGGCCTTGTCCGCGGGGGCATCCCCCTCCGCGGGGTCCTCCCCGCCGGTGGGCGCCGTGTCCGCGCCCGTTCCGGCATCCGCCGCGGGCGCCGCCGGCTCAAGGCCCATGGCGCGGAGCCCCTCGTCGGTGATCTTCAGCAGCATCTCTTCGCCGTCCACCGTCCATTTCGCGATGGCGTCGTAAGGCGGGCGATGCACCGCGATCACCAGGTCGTTCTTCAGGAGGGCCTGCGCCACCTTCTGGCGCGCGCCGGCGGGCAGACGCGCGGGCGGGTAGGCCAGGTGCTCGGGGTGCTGCGCGGCGGCAGTAAGGATCTGCTGCTGCGTGTCGGTGAGCTTCATCTTCGGGGTCTCCGGTTTCCGCACCCGACCAGTCGGGTGCTACCGCCCCGAGCCCCGCCGGCAGGACCGGTCGGGGCAGATGGTGCGCTTGCGCAGCGCGTGACGGAGCATTCGCGCTGTGCCGCGCACGAGCCAAGCGTGATCGCCGCGGCGCAGATTGCGTTCTTCAAAGGATCTCGATCACATCATGATCGCTGCCGCGCAGCCGGGCCGCGTGGCCTCGCAGCGCGAGGTGGCGCGCCGCCTTGGCGTTTCCCATACTGCGTTGCAGAAGGCGCAGCGCGCCGGCCGCATCGCGCCCGAGGCCGATGGCGCTTGGGACGTGGAGAAGATCCGCGCGCGGCTGGCTGAGAGCAGCGATCCGATGCGGAAGACTGCGACGCTGGTGCAGCCGGCCCCGGCAGCACCGCGCCCCGCTGCGCTGCCACCGATCGCGGCAGCTGCGCCTGATCCGCTGCCGCGGGCCACGAGCAGCACCTTTCACGACGCGCGCACGGCGAACGAGGTGCTGAAGGCGCAGGAGCGCCGGCTGCGGCTCGACGAGCGCAAGGGCAAGCTGGTCGACAAGGCCCGCACGCTGCTGCTGGTGCACCGCCTCGCCAAGGAGGAGCGCGACTCGGTCCTCGCCTGGCCGGCCAGGGTGGCTGCCGAGATGGCGGCCGAGCTCGGCGTCGATGCGCATCGGCTGCAGACGATGATGGACACGCGTCTGCGCCAGCACCTCGCTGAGCGGCACGACGTCCGGGTGAGCGTCGGCTGATGGCGGGCGAGCATCTGCTGGAGGAGCTCGGCCGGTTCGACGGTGACGCCGAGATCCTGCAGGCCTGGCGCGACGGCATGGCGCCCGAGCCGGCGCTGCTGGTCTCGGAGTGGGCGGACAAGCACCGCGTGCTCGGCTCGCGGGGCTCTGCTGAGCCCGGGCCGTGGCGCACGGTCCGCACGCCCTATCTGCGCGAGATCATGGACGCGCTGTCGCCGACTCATCCGGCGCGGCGCGTGGTCTTCATGAAGGGTGCCCAGGTCGGCGGCACCGAGTGCGGCAACAACTGGATCGGCTACGTCATCCACCACGCGCCGGGGCCGATGCTCGCGGTGCAGCCGACCACGGAACTCGCCAAGCGCTTCTCCGACCAGCGCATCGACCCGCTGGTCGAGGAGACGCCCGCCATCCGGGAGCGGGTCGCGCCAGCACGCTCGCGCGACAGCGGCAATCGCCAGCTCAGCAAGGAGTTCCCCGGCGGGCAGCTGGTGATGACCGGCGCGAACAGCGCCGTCGGCCTGCGCTCCATGTCGGCGCGGTTCCTGTTCCTCGACGAGATCGACGCCTATCCCGGTGACGTCGAGGGCGAGGGTGACCCGATCGCGCTGGCCGAGGCGCGCGCGCGGACCTTCGGCTGGCGCCGGAAGGTGTTCCTCGTCAGCACGCCGACCATCGCGGGCCTGTCGCGGATCGAGCGCGAGTACCTGGCGACCGACCAGCGGCGCTACTTCGTGCCGTGCCCGCACTGCCGGGCGATGCAGTGGCTGCGCTTCGAGCGGCTGGTCTGGGACGACGGCGAGCCGGAGACGGCACGCTATCTCTGCGAGGCCTGCGACGCGCCGATCGGCGAGCAGCACAAGGCGGCGATGCTGGCCGCGGGCGAATGGCGAGCCACCGCCGCAGCGACGGACCCGCACGCGATCGGCTTCCACATCTCGGCGCTCTACTCGCCGCCGGGCTGGATGCCGTGGTCGGAGATTGCGCGGCTCTGGCTCGCCGCGCAGGGCGACGACCGGGCGATCAAGACCTTCCGCAACACCGTGCTCGGCGAGACCTGGCAGGAGGCGGGCGAGGCGCCGGACTGGCAGCGGCTCTACGATCGTCGCGAGCACTGGCCCGCGGGCACCGTGCCAGCGGGCGGCCTGCTGCTGACCGCCGGCGTCGACGTGCAGCGCGATCGCCTTGAGGCGAGCATCTGGGCCTGGGGACAGGATCGCCAATCCTGGCTGGTCGAGCACCGCGTGCTGGCGGGTAACCCGTTCGAGGCTGCGGTGTGGGAGGAGCTGCGGCTGCTGCTCGGCGAGACCTGGCGGCACGGCAGCGGGCATCACCTGCCGGTGGCCATGGCCGCGATCGACAGCGGTGACGGCATGACCACTGCCGAGGTCTACGCCTTCGTGCGGCGGGCCGGCGCCGGCCGCGCCATCGCCGTGAAGGGCCAGGACGGGCTGCGGGCGGCCGTCGGCCAGCCGGCCGCGACGGAGGTGCGGCGGAACGGCCGAAAGCTCGGCGGACTGAAGGTCTGGCCGGTGGGTTCATCCTTCCTGAAGGGCGAGACCTACGGCTGGCTGAAGCTGGAGCGGCCGACGGAAGAGAGCGGCGATCCGTTCCCGGCCGGCTACGTGCATCTGCCGGTGCATGCCGCGGGCGAGGAGTTCTGCCGCCAGCTCACCGCCGAGCAGTTGGTCGCCCGCGCCGGCCGCAACGGCTTCCGCCGGCTGGAATGGGTGAAGACGCGCGAGAGGAACGAGGCGCTGGACTGCCGGGTCTATGCCCGGGCTGCCGCCGCGGCGCTCGGCATGGACGGCTGGGGCGAAGGTCGGTGGGCGCGGATGGCCGATGCGCTGTCGTTGCCGGCAGCCGAGCCGGCTCTGACGACGGGGGCCGCAGCAGCGACAGCATCGCCCGAGCCGATGCGCCCGCGGGGCTGGCTCGCGCCGCGCTCCGGCTGGCTTCGTTGAGCGGAGGACGAGCATGGATCCGACCGTCCTCGCCTGGGCGCTGGCGCAGCCAGCCAGCAGCCGCGCTGCGGCGCTGGCGTCGGCATACACCGGCGGCACCACGCGCGTGACCTTCGACGGCCGCACCGTGGAGTATCGCAGCCTCGACGAGCTCGGCCGTGCGCTCGCCGTGCTGCGCGGCGCGGAGGTCTCAGCCACGCGCCGTCCATCCGTGACACTGGCCAGCTTCTCTCGGGAGGGCAGCAGGTGATGGGCCGTCTCCGCGATGCCTGGGCAGTGCTGCGCGGATACGCCGCGGCGCAGGACCAGCGGTCCTCCGCCTGGGCGCCCTCCGGCGGCAGCGCCACGGCCGAGGTCGGCATGGCCGCACCGACCGTCGCGCGCCGTGCTCGCGACGCCGTCAGGAACGATCCCTATGCCAGCCGCATCGTCGATCTCTGGACCGGGAACGCCGTCGGTGCCGGCATCACGACGCGCTGGCCGGATCAGCCCCATGCCGATGCCTGGCGTCGCTGGGCGGAGAGCACCGGCTGCGACGCAGAGGGCCGGCTCGATCTCTATGGTCTGCAGGCGCTCGCGATGCGGGCGGTGGTGGAAAGCGGCGAGTGCTTTGTCCGCTTCCAAATGGTGCCGCCGTCGCCCGCCAACCCGATCGGCCTCAGGTTGCAGGTGCTGGAGGCGGACCACCTGGACACAGCCCGCAACGGCATGCTGGCGGGCGCCGCCACCATCCAGGGCATCGCCCTCGGCGAGGCCGGCGAGCCGATCGGCTACTGGCTGCACCGCGTGCATCCCGGCGCCGCCTGGACGCTGCCCGGTGCCACCTGGCTCAGCAGCGAGCGCATCCCCGCCGGTGACGTGCTGCACATCTATCGTGCGTTAGCTGAGACTTGATCGGACAGACTGTGTTGGTTCTCGAAGGATGGAGCCGGTGGGCGGGGCGCGGTCCTTGCCCTCGCGCTCGGACCGCGGCCCGCCCACCGGCGGGACGGAGAAC
>NZ_JAWLHG010000053.1:0-27293 GCF_041690465.1 Falsiroseomonas sp.
CCGGCCTGACCTGCCGACATCCACGCCTCGATCGCTGTCACCTCCAGCAAACCGAATCACGACCCAAGCGCCACCGCCAGGGGGTTTCCGGAGGTGTCCGACTTCGCCGTCGTGCTCAACCGCGTTGCGTGCTTCACTCCGGTCCGCAGCCCCGAGAGCAACGGCGTCTGCGAGGCATTCGTAAAGACCCTGAAACGCGACTATGCTCGCGTGAACCCCAGGCCGAACGCCATCTCCGTCCTGCAGAAGATCCCCGCCTGATTCGAGGACTACAACACCGCCCACCCCCACTCTGGCTTGCGCATGCGCTCGCCGCCTGAGTTCATCGCCCTGCAGCCAACCAAGCCGCCTGTCCGGTTTGATGGGGCCCATTCCAGCACCACTCCCGGGAAACAAAGCATCGCCGCCGAACGAAAATCCGCATGATGGGGCGCAGCCTTCCTTCGGTGCAGTCGCAAAGGCTGTTGGAATTCGTGATTGGCGCCTCCGACGAGGTGACGGTATCGGGTCACGCGGCGAGGTCAATCGTGCCGCTGGCGATCGGCTGGCCGAGGGACTGCCAGCCATCGACCTTGCGCATGGCGATCTGGCCCGAGGCGAGCAGCGCCCAGAACAGCATCACGGCAGTCCCGGCCGAGGACAGCACGGTCTGCATCTTGATGCGCCGCTTGAACTCCTCATGCAGCCGCTCGATCGCGTTCGTCGTGCGCGCCGATTTCCACTGGCTCGGATGCAGGCGCGTGAAGGCGAACAGCCGCTCGCCGGCCTCCTCCAGGCTGGCGGCCACCGCGCCGCATCGCAGGCGCCACTTCCGCAGGAACGCCTTGCGCGACGCCTCGACCTCCTGCGCCGTCGCGGCGTAGATCATGTCCGTGTAGTCAGCCGAGACCTCGTCGTGCAGCGCTCCGGCGCGTGCGCGAGGAGGTTCCTGTGCTTGTGGACCGTGCACCGCTGCGTCGGCACCGCCGGCCAGAGCGCGGCCAGCGCCTTCTCGAGGCCGGCCGCGCCGTCGATAATCAGGAACTCCGGCGTTCGCTGTCCGCGCGCCACGAGATCGTCCAGCATCCCGCGCCAGGCGGCCTCGCTCTCGCCGCCCATGCTGCGCGCCGCCAGCAGCACCTTCTGCCCGTCGCGCCGGATCCCGAGCACCACCAGCAGCGACAGGGCGGTGGCCTTGCGGTCGAGCCGCACCTTCACCACCGTGCCGTCGAGCACCAGCCGGACGATGTCCTCTGCCCCGAGATTCCGCCGGCACCAGGCGTCCCAGTCCGCCTTCACCTTGCGCCACGCCCGGCTGACCACGTCCTTGCCGATCGTGCCGCGGAACAGCGCTGCCAAGGCCCGCTGCACCCGCCGCGTGTTGGTGCCCGAGAGAAAGGCAGAGGCGGTCAGCTCCTGCTCCACCAGTTCCTCGATCAGCCCGCGGATCCGCCCCCGGATGCCGCTCTCGATCGGGTCGAACCAGGTCTCCCCGGCAAACAGCGCCGGACCTGCCGACTCTTCAATGCCATGCTGTTCCATGGCGTGGTCTCGGCTCGGCGCGTCAACGCCGGGATTCGCGTATTGCACTCGCCGGAGACTACGCCTCCCCGATTTCCCACCACTTCCGCGACGGCACCCTTCCTTCTCAACGTCGTTACTCGACAACCGTGAATTCTTTCAAGCGATTCCCCTGCGAGTTGCGCGCCGCGCTTTTCCCGCCTATATTGAAGTCGGCATGGAGAGGTGCCGGAGCGGTCGAACGGGTCGGTCTCGAAAACCGAAGTACGGGTAACCGTACCGTGGGTTCGAATCCCACCCTCTCCGCCAGAATATCGCCGCAAGTCCCTGAATCTGCTCGGTATTTAGGCTGCTTGCTTGTGGGTGTCCCCACAATCCTCCCCACATTTTCGGCGGCGGTCTAGCAGATACCCCTTTACGTGCGCGGGGGTAGCAGCGGCTGAGCCAACCGGTGGTAGTCTCTTCCATGTGGCTCGCGGCTGGTGCGGTGCTCTCCGATTCCCGCCATCGGCAGACCTTGCTCAGACACGCTCAATCCTTGATCGTGAGCCGCAACTCGTCGTGGGGCTGATTCGCCCAGAGCGAGAGTTAGCTTGTCGGGGTATGGGGGAGCTAGTGCCGCTAAGCGATTTGCAACAGAATTGGTATCAGCGAGCGATCGAAGACCTCGATCCTGAGGGCGAGGTGGTGCGGATCGACCGCGCGCTAAACCTTGTGCACTACTCGCCAGCCATCAGGTCGGACGAAAGCCATTCCAAGCCACTCACGCCGGAAGAGTGGGTCCACGCCCTCACATGCGTCATACTCGCGAGGCAACTAGGTTATCCGATAGATCGACTCGTCCATGAGCGGCATATTGCTCACGGCTCATCCGGCTCAAACGCCGACGAGATGGACATAATTATCCTAGATGAAGATGGGCGGCCATACGCGGCATGGGAACTGAAGTCTGCTGAGGCCTATCCAGCCGAATTAGAAACTGCGACAAAATTGCAGCTATTTGGAACAGTACCTCTTTTAACGGAGGGTGCGCCGACATTCATCGTGTGCGCCACGATAGACCCTAGCGGTCACGATCCGGCCTTCAAGCTCCGTTGTATCGACTATCGGGAGCACAAAGATTACGAGGCGTGGAGCCTGGCAGGGAAGCCGACTGTACCCGATTTTCCACGTGAGTATTTCGAGCCGGACTATCAGCCATATACGCGTGGCGGGCCAAGAGATTTAAAGACAAACTGCACAATAGCCGAATTTCGTGCAGTCGCGACTTCGTTTCACAACGAGTTTTTTTCCGAACACCCGGACAACCAGCTTTTCGAAGACCTTATGCGCTGCCTTCTCGCTAAAATATATGCTGAGAAAAACACGCAAACTGGCAGCCCATATGAGTTCCAAATACTAATGCCACAAGGTCGGGCAGAGAATGCAGCAAAGGTTTTTGGCCGGATCAATGATTTATATTCACGCGCCTACAAGCACTACATCGAGCCTAACGGATCAGATGAGATCGATGGTCGGCGCTTTGCACCAGAGCGCGTCAAATCTGTTGTGCAGCAACTTGAAGGAATGGCACTAACAAAAGGCTCTGCCTTAAACGCAGATATTATCGGAACTTTTTTCGAAGAAATACTACGTGCCGGTTTTAAGCAAGATCGTGGAATGTATTTTACACACGATAACATTTCACGGTTCATGGTTGAGGCGGTCGGCCTGCGCGAATTGACGCGCGCAAAGTGGCGTCGCGCGACGCATCCAGAGCAGCGCTTGCCCTACGTTTTCGACCCCGCTTGTGGTAGCGGGACGTTTCTTCTGCATTCAATGCATGCGATCACAGACGAGGTTTTGTCAAATCGCACTTGGTTCTCGCGAACTGCGAGCGACGAAGAATTCCTTAGCCAGAATTTTAGCTCGATGTCTCCTAACGGATGGGCCAAAGATTTTCTGTATGGCTTCGATCCGAAATTCATTATGGCCATGACAGCTAAGTTGAACATGATCCTTCACGGAGACGGCGTAGCCCACCTTTTCAAAGAGGATGCGTACAAGCCACTGGCTTTGTATGCCGATGCCCGCCTGCGGGTCGCGGGTAGCGACACCAGAAGCGTTGCTGAGAGCGCCTACGCGCCAAGCGTATGTGAGACATTTGACGTGGTAATTTCGAACCCCCCATTCGGCGTCACGCTCGCAGCCGAAACGCGGCAACGGCTCTCCCAAGCATTTAGCTTGCCAGGCACGTCGTCAACCGAAGCCTTTTTCGTAGAGCGAGCATTCCAACTTCTTCGCCCAGGCGGACGTCTGGCGATCGTACTCCCCGAGTCCATTCTTAATGCAGCAGACACAGCCCTCAGGTTGTTTTTAATGAGGATGTTTCACATCCGCGCAGTCGTCTCCATGCCGCGGCACATCTTCGTCGATACACCCACGCTGACTAGCTTGCTCTTCGCGCAAAAGAAAAGTGCTGCGGAGATAAAACTGTGGGATGAACATTGGAGTGCGGAAACCGCCGCAATTGAGCAACACATCGCGGCCGCCCGCCGCAATTTAACCGTCGCGTCGGTGCGCGCATTTGGCTCTGTATTCGATCTGCAAGCAGCAGTGCTAAATGAACTGGATGGCGTAGCGCCGCGCGACTCGTGGGTTATGAAGCGGGGCCAGAGTGGCGGGCCTCTGACATTTTCGCTGCCATCCCACATCTCTGACAAGGCTTTAGCTGCGCAACACTATCAAGATCTTCTTCGCGCACCCGCGTTCGAAGAACTTAAACAACAGGCGATTTTTAGGCGAGTCTCCGAACACCTTGATTGCGTTTGGCCCTGTTACGCAGTCGGTGAGATCGGGTTCAAGCTCAGCCGACGCGGCGAACGATCCAAACGAAACCAGCTTGCGACCTTCGTGGGTGTGGAGTCCGGTAGAGAGATACAAAATTTGCACTTGGCCGACGAAGCCGCAAAAGTGCGCGTGCACGTTGATGACCCGCAGACGGTTCTCGACCACATCAAGCGCGAAGTCACGTGGAGCTAAAAATGCCGCCTTCTCTTCCCCTCAAGGCCACCCTCAGCCTCCGTGCCGTGGCTCGTAATCCGACACTCCGCATTGACACTAAACAGGCCGACACCAATGCCGTGCAGCTGAATTCGGTACTTGATGCTACGCAGACCTTCCAACTTGGTGAGTTTCTCCCTGAGCCCTTTGTGAAGGGGCGGCAACCAAATTACTTGGAAGAAGGCCAGGATGAAGGCGCTCTTGTAATAAACACAGGCTCCGTTCGTCCGTTGGGCGTTACGTTTGGACTCTGCAGGCGTATCTCAACCGACGATTTCGATCAGCTTTCGGACCACCGCAAACTTAAGGACGGCGATGTCCTGCTTACGACAGATGGTGGAACGAGCATTGGTAAGGCTGCAGTTTTTCAAACTCCGGTGAACGAAAGTGGTGAGCCGATGGACTGTGGGTTTACAGTGGACAGTCACGTCGCAATCCTGCGACCGAGTGGCATTTCACCAACTTTACTGGCGTATCTTCTCTGCTCGCCCATGGGCCAAATTCAATTCCAAAGAGCGGAGAGTGGTGCAAGTGGGCAGACGGCAGTGAGTGAGGACGATGTTCGACGATTCCGGTTTCCCCGTGTATCGCAGGCTGAGTTCGAGGCGGCAGTTGCCACTTTCACGTCGGCGTTGGACGAGGCGCGGAGACTGGAAGCGGAGGCATTTCGGACGCGGCAAGACGGTTGGAACGCTTTTCAAGACCGCCTTTTGAGTGCGGCGGGCGGGGAACAGCCTCGCCTTGCCGCGCGTGCTCGGCCTAGCGAAACACGAAGGAGGCAGGCAGTAGCGGGTTAATACGACGATGCACCGATGCAGGGAGCACGGAGACTCGTTCGTGTGCGCGTCCCTCAGGATAGGACGGGAGGCATCCACTGCGCTTGGACCTGGCGTCCAGAGGTGCAGTTCATGACAGGACGACTTTGCACAATCGGCTACGAAGGCGCCAGGTTAGACGGCTTTCTGGCCGCGCTGCGCCGCTCCCGCGTGTCACTGCTAATCGACGTGCGCGCTGTCGCAGTGTCGCGCCGCAAGGGTTTCTCAAAGACCGCGCTCGCCGCAGCGCTGGGCGAGGCTGGCATTAGCTATCTCCATCTTCGTGACCTCGGCGACCCGAAACCAGGTCGTGAAGCTGCGCGCGCTGGCCGCATGAGTGAGTTCCGAACGATCTACAACGCGCATCTCCGGGGAGCCGTCGCGCAAGCCGCGCTCGCCGAAGCCGCGCAAGTAGTCGAGCACCGCGCCGCTTGCCTTCTCTGCTACGAAGCCGATCCGTCAGGCTGCCATCGCAGCATCGTCGCCGCCGCGCTTTCGAGGAAGACCGGCATTGCCGTCCAGCACCTCCACGCCGACGCGCCGCGCGCCGCAGCCTGACGGGAGCCGCGAGGCCGCCGTCATCGTCGTGAAGGCGGTTCCGCGCCCGAGCAAGAAGCACCGCGAAACCGTGTGCTGCGCGGGGATCACGGCCGCGGGCGAGTGGCGCCGCCTCTATCCGGTGCGGTTCCGTCAGCTTGTCGCGGATCAGCAGTTCGCGCGCTGGCAATGGGTCAACTACGCATGGCGCCGGCCGAGCGACGACAACAGGCGCGAAAGCCGCCGGATCGAAGAACACACGTTGCAGCCGGCCGGCACCCTCCATCCGCGCGAACGGCTGCGGCTACTCACGCCACTGTTGCGAGCTTCCACGCGCGAGGCGGCCGAGCGCGGCGAAAGCCTCGCCCTTATCGAGCCGCGCTCCCTGTCCATGAAGGTAAAGGCGAAGCGGCCTGCCATCATCGCGGCCGAGCGCGCCGCCTTCGAAAGCACGGCCCGCCAGCAATCCCTGTTGGACGCGGACATGCCGCCATTCGAGCCGTGTCCCTATGCCATCGCGATGCCGTTCACGGATCAGGACGGGATGGAACATGCGCCGCAATGCGGAGATTGGGAAACCACGGGCACGTTCTTCAACCTGCGTCGCCACGGCGAGAGCGACGAAGCGATCATCCGTCACCTTCGCGCCGAGTTCACCGAGCCGCGCCACGGCCGCCGTATCATCCTCGCAATGGGCACGGTAAAGGCGAGGCCGCGGCAATGGCTGTTGCTCGGCGTGCTGCGCGTCCAAGACGAAGCGCCCGGCCAACTCGCGCTCGGCATCTAGGGCAGGCCAGCCGCGCGTTTCGGCGAGGCGCGCACCTCGCGCGGATTGCGGCGCGGCGAGGTGGCACCGTGTCCACGCGGGGTAGGAAATGGCCCCCACGCGCACTGCTACATTTTTTGCGAGATGGCAGGGTGTGCAATCTGGCGCGGTGTCCAGGGCCGTAGGGAACACGGCTGCGCGTAGGGCAATTTGTGCGCGGGGGTAGTGTTGGAGCGTGGCGGGGGGTATCGGCGGCCCCACCCCCCACCCGAAGCGGCGCGAACCCCACCCCCTTCCCGGCATCACGCAATCTGTCACCACGCGGCGCGGACGCGGTGCCAGGCCGGCAGGGTAGCGGCGCTGGCGCGACGCGCCGTGCGGGGTGTCCGGGTGCCACATGCGCCCGCTTCGCGAGGGCCTACCGGCCGCGCCGCCGCGCCGCCTTCTCCACGGCTGCGATGAAGCTTGCCGAGTTGTCCAGGCCGAGCTTCTTCACCTCTGCCGCAACGGCAGGGTGCTTCCTCGCCACGTCACGCATTAGGGTGCGGGCGCGATTGAGGCGGCTGTCATAGTCGGCACCCCAGGCGGCGCGTAGATCGTGCTCGGCGGCTTCGTATGTCTGCGGCTGGCAGTCGGGCCGCGCCGCCTCAACGGCGATGCCCCACAACTCCGAAGTCTCGGCCGCCGATGCACCCGAGGAGAGGAACGCCGAGCGGACGGCTTCGCGCGCGGCCTTGCCTTCCTCGCCGGTATCGAAGCCCGCCGCCTCTGCATCGCCTTCGGGCAGCGGCGTCGCAACTACCACGTCCGCGAAGTTCTTCATCGGCTCCGCGTATAGCGTGGCGATGGCAGGCGACGCGGACGGCTCGGCTGCCTTCGTCGCGGGCTGCGCCGCGGTGCCAGGCGAAGCCGTTGCGGCCGTGCCGGACGGCGCGGCGCGCGGCGCCTGCCACGTGCCCTTGCCGAGCTGCGCAGCGGGTGGCGGTGCGGCGGGCGCTTGCGACGTAGCCGCGGGCTTCTGTGCCGTGCTGCCAGGCGTCGCCGCGGGCGCGTCGGGCTTGGCGGCCGAAGGGTAGAGGATCGCCGCGGGCGAAGGCGTCTCGGGCGCGCCGGTCACGACAGCATCCCGGAGAGTTCGCGCGCGTCGCGCTCGGCGTCCGTCTTGGGCTGCGGCCCCGGCTCGGGTTGCGGCTCGGGTTGCGGCTCGGCATCGGCTCCGGTGCCGGCCGTGATGATGCCGAGCGCGGCAAGGAAGTGATCGGGGCAGCCCGAGCACACGGCGTTCACGCGGAGCCGCGAAAGCCCGAGACTGTCTTCCACGTGCGCAAGAAGCTGAGGCAGGAAGTCCGTGATCGTCGCGGGCAGGCCGATGGACGGGTTGTCCGCCCATCGTGCGGCATCGGTCTTCAGTTCGCGGGCCGCGGCCTCAACCGCGTCAGTGCGCAGCTTCGCTTCCCGGATTGCCCACGCCAGCGCCGCGTTCCTGCCGTCATCCCGCTTCTTGGCGAGAAGGCCGCGGGCCAGCGTCATCCCATGCGCGGACACGTCGAAAGTTGCCGCAAGCAGGTCGCACATGCGGAGCGAGACGTTGTTGAACGCCTCTTCCGCCGTCTTCGGCGCAGGTGGCGGCGGCGGATTGAGCTTGCTGGCGAGCGCGGCGAAGGCTGCGGCGCCCGTGTCGTGGAACTCGGCGCGGCGAAGGAACTCCGCCTGCTTGCCTTCGGCGCTGTCGTGCCAGGTGAAGCCGTCATGCGGCGCGTAACTGTCCATGGTGATCCTCCATGATCGGGTTGACGGGTGAACGAAGGGACGCGGCGGCAAGCGAGGGGAGATGCCTGCCGCCGCGGAGACGCGCGCCACGCGCGGGCAACCGCGGCGCGCGCTCATCTAGCGGCCGATGACGGGTGCGACCGTGTGCACCATCGGCGGCGGGGCCGGGAGCTTCTTTCGCGGCTGCCGCGCTTCCTCTTCCTCGTGCCGCATGCGCTCGGCGTTGAGCATCGCGATTCGCTGCCTGTCGGCATGCAGCGCGTCCGGGCTGCTGGCGAGGATCGTCTCGGCCAGCCGCTTCGCCTCGCCCGATGCCGTGGCCGCCTGCGCCGCGCGCGCGGGCAGAAGTTCACACTGGAAATCGTCGGGCAGTTCTTCGATGCCGCCGCCGCGCGCGAGCACGATCTTCGCGGCGAGTATATCGGCCAGGCGTTGCAGCGTGGGGACGGGCTGCACCAGATGGTGCGGCAGGATCGTCAGGCCCGAGCGCGCGGCAATCGCTTCGCCCCGCTTCACCAGCGCCAGCATGCGGCCGAGAAGGCGCGCCGTCGCCACGTCCAGGGCCGCGGCTTCGTCCAGATATCCCGGCAGGGCAGCGCATGCTTCCTGCCAGCGCGCCACCTTGGCGGCGTGCATCTTGGCATCGCGCTCGGCTTGGACGGCCGGCGCGAGCTTCGCCTTCTGCGCGTGCGCGTCATCCAGGTCCGCCTTCATCTCGGCGATTCGGCGGCGCAGGGCGTGGCGCTTGGCGTCCCGCAAGCCCATGCCGGCGAGTTCCGTCTCGGCCTCTGCCAGCCGTTCGGCAATGACGCCGATAGCCTCTTCGCATTCGAGCACGCGGGCGCGTGCCGAAGGGGTCGCTTCATCGTTCATGGTGCTGTCTTTCGTCCTGTTTGTGGGGAGGGCAGCGCGGTGTTCCCCACACCGCGCAATACAAGGCCGCGTCTTTTCAGGCGCATGCCGCTGCCCGATGGCGGACGTGTGCTCCGTCGAACCGCCGTGAACGGCAGGCGGACGGGCGCGGCGCCGGTCATCGGAGCATCGTCTCAAGCTCTGCCTGTTGCTCCGGCGTCAGTTCGGGCGGGGCGGACGAAGGCCAGCCGCGCCCTGTCCTCCTGAAAGCTTCCTCAAGCCGCTTGGCGAGGCCGATGTCCGCTTCGCGCGGCGGTGCGACCGGCGCCACTTTCGGCGCGTCGAACGGCGCCAATGCGAGGGCACAGCGGAGCCGATCTTGCAGGTTGACCGCGGGCGAGCGCATCACGGCGCGCAGCAAGTCCAGGCTGTCCGAAACGTTGCCGAACTCAATCGCGCCCATGGCTGAGCGGAGCGCCGCCTCGCGTTCCAACACGTGGCGCGACCGCGACCCGCGGGGCCTTCCCGGCTTCCGCTTTTTGGGCAGCGCCACAAGGACCGGCGGAGCGTCGGGCGGCGCGTCCGGAGCGCGCACCACGGCGACGGGCTGCGGCGCCGATGCGCCGGGCATCGTCACGTGCGCCACGGGTGGGAGCTTGCTCATGGTGCTGCGCCCCGCGTCCACACACGGCCGCCACGCCCCGGCGGTGCGAACCCGAGACGGGCGAGTGCACGCGCCACACATCGTTGCCGCTGCCCCGGCAGGGAGATGCCTACCGCCTGCGCCACCTCTTCCGCGGTGACGACGCTGCGTCCGGAGAGGAAGGCCGCAATCCTGTCCACCCGCCGCGCCACGGCAGGGTGCCAGCGCGACGCTTGCGAACGCCGCTGCGCGGGCATGTCGCCCGGCCGCGTCCAGAGTTCGCACCCGCGCCCGCCGCTGCGCCAGCCTGCCGCCCTCAGGGCTTCCTTGACCGCGCCCTCTTGCCCCGAAACCAGCCGCAGGCCGGGCACCGCGGACAGCACCCCGCGCGCGGTCACGGCGGACCCGGCAGGCAGGCCGGAGAGGAAGGCCGCAATGGCCGCCTCGCGCGCCTGGGCGTGCCGGGAGCGCCCGCGCTGGCCGCGCTCGGGCAGCAATAGGCTACGATGACGCGGGAGCGCGGTGCCGAAGAGCAGGGACGGCCGGGCGCCCATGGGCAGGGCAGCCGTCGGTTGAGGGTCAAGAACTGGCATTCGCAACGATTGATGCAGTAAATAAAGTGGTGTCAAGCACAAAAGCGTGGACAGGCGTCCAACATTCATCCAACTAAATTCGTGCAATACACTACAAGCCCGACGCCTCATCTCGCCAGAGTGCGTAGTCGTTCGCCGGCGTCCAATATGCCCATCGAGACTTGGACAGCATTGCACCGACGCTTTCGACGCAATCTGTATTATCGGCGTCCCGCGCGCGTAGCCGTCTATAATGAGGGAAGTGTCGGAAGCGTCGGTCATGCCCCGCCCTCCCCGCCGACGCGCATCTCGGGGGCCGGAGGCACGAAAGCCGACTGTCGGATTTCGAGGCCGTGAAAACCTCTGTCTCCCGCGCCGCCCTGCCTGCCGGATCGGAAGCCGCGGGCCTGCATCGCCTGCGCGAAGCTGCGCCTTGTGCCGTGCGGCTCGCCGGCTGCCCGCGCCCATTCGCACCAGCTACGGTAGAGCGTGCCGGACAAGGCGAAGCGGTCCTTCGCCACGTCGCAACACGCTTCCAGCCATTGGCCGAGCGCGTCTTCATCCGAGAGATACGCGGCCGTGGCGTCCACCACCGCGGCAGGGGGCGCCAGCCCGATCCGCTGCCAGTCGAGGCACCCGCGCAGCGCCCATGCCAGGATGCCGCCCGCCTCGCCGCGCAGCTTGTCGGCGAGCGCGTGGTCACGCTCGGCCGCGGGGATCGTGACGGCGAACGGGATCATGTGAAGCCGCCGGCGCATCGCTTCGTCCACGGCGCGCAGGCCGGGCTTGTGGTTGCCTGCGATGAAGAGCTTGAACTGCGGAACGTAGGTGAAGTGATCCTGCCTCATGAAGTTCGCCGTGACCGGATCGCCGCCGGTCAACGCCTTGATCCGGCTTTCCGCCCATGCGCGCTCGGCTTCCGTCTCCTGCGATGTCACCATGCGCGCGCCGCGCAGCCTCGCCAGTTCCGTGAGGTGGCGCTCGGCCTTCGAAGCGGTGAACGTCTCCATGCCCGCCGTCATCGCGTAGTCGCCGAGCACCGCCGCCAGCGTGTTGAGGAACACGCCCTTGCCGTTGCCGCCCGTCCCGTAGAGGAAAAAGAGCGCGTGCTCGCGCGTGCTGCCCGTGAGCGCATAGCCTGCGATCCGCGCGAGGAAGCCTTGAAGCTCGGCGTCGCCTCCCGTGATCCTGTCCAGGAAGCGCATCCAGGTCGGGCACTCGCCGTCAGGCGCAGCGGCCGTGATCTTCGTCAGGCTAGCCGCGGGGTCGTGCTGCGCCGTCTCTCCGGTGCGCAGGTCCACGATGCCGGCAGGCGTGTTGAGCAACCAGGCATCGGCATCCCATTGTTCGACGGTCGCCGCGTGCTTCCTGTCGGCACGTGCCAGGCGTTCGACAGCCGACACGGTGCTCGCCCGGGACAGCGCGGCCAGGTCGCCGCTATCGCCGCACCTTGATGCCTCTTCGCGGCAGATGGCGCGCGATATGTCGAAGGCGTGCAAGGTATCTTCCTGCTTCCACCTCGCGCCATCCCATCGGAACCACTTGGACCACGGGGCGACGTAGCGCATGCGCCCGCCCTCCCGCGCGGTGAAACGCTGCGCGAGGGCTTCCTCAGTGACCGCAGCCGCCCGCATCTCGGGAGGTGGCGGCGCAGCGGCAGGCGAGGGCAGCGTGTCCACGGTGACGCCAGCGAAGGCGACGGCAGGATGCCGGGCGCCCGCCGCGTTCTGCGCATGGCGGTAGGCGTTGCCGATGCGGCGCGCTAGATCGTCCGGCATGATCGGGGGCGAGCACCGATCCGCCCATTCCTGCAACAGCACGCACGCCTCGCCTTCGCTCACGCCGAAGTCGCGCACCGCGCAGGCCAACTTGAACGCCTTGTCGGATTGCTCGCCACGCACCGCGCCCGGCGTCGCCGTGATCCTGTCGCGCGCCATCTGCAACGCCGCTGGCGTGTCCAGGTCAACCACCACGTCGCTGGCATTGGCCGCTTGCTCGCGCAGCACGGGCGCTGCGGTCTTCGCGGGATCGGCGCCTATCAGCGGCGCCACGTCTTCGGCGAGGAAGGCGGTAAGCTGCTCTTCCGTGATCGCAGGCAGCGCGTGCACGGGCACTTGGTCCGGCCCGAGCGGTTCCCATTCGAGCACTGCGCCGGAGTGATGCCGCCCAAAGGCGACGAACTGCTGTCCCTTGCCAAGCACCTCAACCGCGCCGTGCGTGCCTTGCAGGCTGCGCTTTCCGGGCATCGGGCCAGTTATCGCCGCTGCCCGAAAGAGCAACAGCACGCGCGCGCTGTTCACGCGCTTCCGGGTCAATCCCACGCCGAAGCGGGTCTCTGCGCGCCGGCATATCTCGGCGACGATACCCTCGCGCTCGCAATCCACGTCCACGGCGCGCAGCCTGTCGCACAGGATGCCGGTATTAAGGGCGCTGGCACTCGGCGGCGCGATGGCTGCAGCCTCAGGCGGATCGCGTCGTGCCCGTTCCTGCCAGGCGTGGCCTACAGGTCGCTTGCCGGGCGAGTTCCCCGGATCGTCCGGATTGCACACGGCGACCGGCCGGAACCCATGCCGCCAGAGGTTCGCGCGCAGCACGTGCACGGCTTCGATATCGTCAGTCACAGACAGGCCCCTTCATGCAGGGCCAGCCGCGCTTTGAAGCGGGGGCGAGGGCGCGCTATCTCTCGTTCCGGAAGAGAACACTGCCTACCTCGCCGGTCCCGTTCGCAGCGGGCCGGCGTTTCCTTTCAGGCCGCGTCCGCGCTCGGCGGCGCGAGAAGGGCCTCAACGCTGGCGGCCGTCACCACGGTTCGGCCTGCCACCTTCACAGCGACAAGCTTCTCTTCCTTGACCAGCTTCCAGGCCGTGGTGTTGCCGATGCCGAGCATCTGGCACACCTCCCGAACCGAGTAGCCGCGGCGCGGGAGCGCGCTCGCCTTCGCCTTGGTGTGCTGTCCGGTCTGCATGTGCCGCCTCCATGAATGGCCCCGTATCGCGGCGGCCGTCGTCGGATGGCTACGCATGAACCATATGATTCTTTTTAGTGCATATAGATCAACTCATGGGTTTTTCCGAACCGCCTTTGCGCAGCATGTTTGCGCGGTTGAGCAGTGCAGTTAGCTCGGCCCCAACCCCGCTCTTACCCACGTCCACCGCACCGGCCTCAATATCCGTTGCAAGAGCCCGAAGAGCTTCAGCAAACGCCGCTCGGGTTCTGATGAATGTGCCGGCTGGTGCGCCTAGCAGCGACGGAAGTGCAGGACCCGCCCAAAGCCCGGCAGGGCCGACGAAGGCGCGTCCGGTAGCCAGCGCCGCCGCGGTGTCACCACGTCGCAGCGCATTCTCCACTTCTCGCCGTTTGGCCTCTGCAAGCTGGATCGCGGCAGCGAGGGCAACCTGCTTCTTCCAAAGCCGAGCCAAGGCTTGCTCGCGCGCTATGGTAACCTTTGGGCAAGGCGGGTCGGGCTGCCGAAGAGCGAGAACGTAGGCAAACGCCTTCTCGAATGCCTCTGTCTTCCCCTGCGCCTGACGCCAAGTCAGCAACTCCGCCGCGATGGCTAGCAGCGGTCCATCGTCATGTTGAACAGGGCGGCTCACGACGCCCGATCCTCAAGGGCGCAGTCGTTGGAAAGCATGGCGTATTCCGTGGTGCGCGCGGCATTCCACGCGAGTGCCTGCGATAGCGTGTAGGTTTCGGTCATGCCGTCCGCCGTTCGGCGATCTTCACCACCTCAGCGGGGCCGCGCGTAACATGTTCCGCCCATGCCTCTGCCATGGCGACACGCTGCGCGAGGTGATCCGTCCGCTTGTAGGCGGCTACCACCTTGTCGCGGATCGTGTGCGCGAGGGCTGCTTCGGCCGCGGCATCACTCTGGCCTGTCGCCGAAGCCCACACCCGGAAACTACTTCTCATGCCGTGCACGGTGATGGCTTCATCAGTGATGGCATCGCGCCAGCGCGGCGGCTCGCCTTCCTTCAACCCATCGCTGCACATGCCACGCACCAGCATGGACAGCGCCATGTCACTCAGCATCGCGCCGCGTCGCTTTCCAGGGAACACCAGCGCATCGGGCGCGTCGCCGAAGCCGCGCATTTCTTCGAGGATCGCCAGGGCGGGCGCCGATAGTGGGCAGCGCCACGCGACTTTCGCCTTCATGCGCTCGGCAGGGACGTGCCACACCACGCAATCGCGGCCGAGTTCGTCAACGTGGATCGTGCGCACCTCGCCCCACTTCATCCCACGCACTTCGCCGGAACGCGCGCCCGTCAGGATGGCGAAGAGCACCGCGCGCGCAGAGACACCCTCGCGCTTCCGAAGCGCCTGCACGAAGGCCGGCATCTGCTGATAGGGCAGCGAAGGGAAGTGACCGGCCGCAGCACCCTTCCGCCCGGCCGTCATGCCGAGTGCCTTGAGGTGCTTCCAAGCGGCCGGGTTGTCGCCTGTGCGCCACCTCTTGGCCCGCGCCACGTCTAGGACGTTTTCAATCCGGCCGCGCAGCCGAGATGCCGTCTCGGGGATGCTGTGCCAGATGGGGTTGAGGATGGCGCGGATATCGTCATCCGTGATGGTCGCTACGTCCTTCGCGCCGATCACGGGGTAGGCGTAGGTTTCGAGGGTGGTAGCCCACTGTGCACCGTGCTTGCTGTCGGCGCCGTTCTTCCACCCGGCCGCCTTGGTGACGATGAACGCCTCTGCCACGGCGCGGAAGCTCCGATCCTCAGGCGCGGCAGGCTCGGCCTCGGGCGTGCCCTTCGCGGCGCGCTCGGCCTTCCGGGCGTCCACCGGGTCGGGAGCGGCCTTGTCCTTGGCGCGCTCGCGCTCCACGGCTGCCAGCGCGCGGGCCTGTAGCAGAGAGAGCACCTTCCGGCCCTCGCCACCATCGGGGAAGGCTGGCGTGCCCGCTGGCGCCTTCGCCTTGCCCTTGCCGTCCCGATCCGCGAGGCCGAGCACCATGTCGCGACGCTTCCCATCCCGCATATAGCGCAGCGTCCAATACGCCCGGCCGCTGTCCTTCACGTCCAGGATAAGGCCGCTTCCGTCACTGTGCTTGCCAGGCTTGGCGTGCACCACGTCCTTGACCGTCAGATTGCCCACGAAAACCCTCCGCCACACCCGCTCGTCCCCACAATCGTCCCCACAAATGGGGGTGGCTTGCGGCGAACCACGGCGGAGAGTCTCGAACGGTTATCGAAGAAAAGGCAAGCAAAACCTTGCTGTTGGCGAAGCTGCACGTGTGGGGACGAACGTGACTTCTAAGGACACCCTCTCCGCCAGTTGCCATGCGAAGCGGGGTCTCCGCCGAAGCCGGTCGCGCCGTGAGCCGCAGGTTTCCTGCGGGTTCGGCGGCTCACCTGTTGACCGGCAGGACCCGGGATCGGCCGCGGGCGGGTCTCTGGAAGGCCGGTTCTCTACGCACCTGTTGACCTGCCGGATCTAGTACGCGGGCAAAAGCGATTTTGATCCAACGGCTTCCGGCCCTCGCCGGAGGGCCGAGTTCGCATATCCGCCTGGACACCCGAGTGCTCCGACAACCATCTCCTACTCGTCGGCCCGGCGGCAAGGTCGCAGTCGGTGCAGGGATCAGGATTGCTCGCGCACAGCTTGGGTTGCAGAATTCCGACGAAAGTCTCGCTCCGGTCTGCTTGGCTCAGCCAGGCAGCGCTGCTGGAGGCGTCGTCCTGGTCGGCGATGCGGCCGGCCCGAGCGAAGCGGCGGCTTCACAGGGCAGGTCGGCACCTGCCATTCGGGCAAACGACAGAAATGCAAACGCAAACCCAGACGCTGGCGCATGGAGCGCAGCCCGGCAATGCGAGCGCGCAGCCTCCTTTGGCGCATGCACCAGCACGCGCCTGATCGGCGCACGTGCCTTCATCGTGCAGCACCGATCCCGTGCGACAGAACGACCACTGCTGGCCCGACCAGCACCACGAACAGGCACGGCATGATGAAGAGGATGAGTGGCAGAACCAGCATCGCCGGCAGCTTCGCGGCGCGCTCCTCCAGGCGCTGCATGCGGCTGCGACGCAGGTCGCTGGCCAGCACCCGCATCGCTTCGGCCAGCGGCGTGCCGTAGCGCATCGTCTGGCTCAGCGTCGCGGTCAGGCGCCGCATGTCGTCGCTGGCCGAGCGCTCGCTCAGCCGCGTCAGCGCCTGCTGGCGATCGGGCAGCATGCGCATTTCGTGGGCCAACGTGCTGAACTCCAGGGCGACGACCCGATTGGACCGCGCCATCTCCCGTGCGACGCGCTCGACCGCCGATTCGAGGCCGAGACCCGCTTCGCTGCACACCACCATCAGGTCCAACGCCTCGGCCAGGCCCCGCTGCGTCCGCAGCAGGAACTTCCGCCGCAGCGCCCCGAGCACCCAGTTCGGCGCGAGCAGGCCGACCACCAGCGCCAAGCCGGTGGCCGGAAGCGCCATACCCGGCTTGAAGGCGAGCATGCCGAAATAGGTCGCGGGCGGCAGCACCAGGGTGAGAAGCAGCTTGGTCAGCGTGAAGGCAAGCCGGGCGCGCCCGGGACTCACCCCGGCGGCACTGGCGATGCGCACCAGGTCGCGCGCATCGGCCTCGCTCAACAGCGCATGGCTGCGGACCACACGCCCTGCGGCGCGGAGCTCGCCGGAAACCAGCGCTTCATCCGCCTCAACCTCCTCCCTCACCGCTCGGCGCCGTGTCAGCGCATCGAGCCGGGCGAGCGCTCTTTCTCGCTGCAGTCCGCGCAGGACGACGACCAGTGCAGAGGTCAGCGCGAAGGCCGATGCGGCGAGGGCGAGCGCGGCGGGCGAGAGAAGCCGCTCCATTCACTCCTCCACCGCGTTCCGCAGCATGCCGCGCATGATCAGTATGCCGGTCAGGAGCATGGAAACGCCGATGACGAGCAGCTTGCGTCCGAAGGGGTCCTCGAACAGCGGGCTGAGTTGCCCCGGCTTCAGCAAGCTGATGGCAGCACCGCACACCACCGGCAGCGCGACAATGATCTTGGCCGAAAGGCGCGCCTCCGCGGTGATCGCCCTGGTCCGCCCCTGGAGGGTGACGCGCTGGCGCGTCAGGTCGCTCAGATTGGCCAGCGTCTCGCCCAGATTGCCGCCGGTCTGCGCCTGCAGGCCGACGGTGATGACGAAGAAATTGTATTCGGGCAACCCTGTTCGCTCGCCGAGCGTCACCAGCGCCTGCTCGGCAGGCACCCCGATGGCGAGCTGAGCGACTGCCTTCTCGAATTCCTCGCGCGTCGGCGAGGGCGCTTCCCGCGCCACCGAGCGCAGAGCCTCGTTCAGCGGCAGGCCGGCGCGGATGGCCCGCACGATCACGTCCATCGCGTCCGGCACCTGCTGGAACAGCGCCTCGCGATGGCGGCCCGCTTCGCGCTGGAACAGCAGTCGCACAGTCAGCAGACCGCTGGCGATGCCGGCCGGCAGTGCGAGGAATGCCACGAGCCCCCAGGCCACGGCAATGCTGACCAGGCTGCCAGTCGCCGCAGCGGCAAGCAGGATGAAGGGCAACGGGATCCTGCGCTTGGCGGGCACATAAGGAGATCGGCCGAGCTTCGCCAGTATGCGCTGGCCGCGGCCCAGTTCCAGCGTCGGGGCGAAGTCCAGCACCGGCTCGCTGGCATTGGCCTCGGGCCGCGGCGTACGCTGCACCAGGCGTGCAAGCCGAAGTTCGGCCCGTTGCCGCCCGCCGCCCCGCAGCACGAGCAGCGCGCCGGCCAGCAGCAAGGTGGAGAATCCAGCCGATAGCAGGCCCATCAACGTCGGCGTCATCCCTGGCTCCGCTGCGTCGCCTCGGTCCAGGCCTCATCCAGGCCGAAATATTCCAGCCGGTCGAAGAAGGAAGGCCGTATGCCGGAGGATATCCAGGTGCCGCGCAGCCGCCCTCCTGGCCCCTCGCCGGTGTAGCGGAAGGTGAAGAGGTCGTTGAGGGTGATCACCTCCCCCTCCATGCCGCAGACCTCCGTCACATGCGTGACGCGCCGCTGCCCGTCGCGCATCCGCTGCACCTGCACGATGAGGTCGAGCGCGCTGGCGATCTGCAGGCGGAGCGCGCGTTGCGGCAGGGCGGCCTGCGCCATCTGCATCATGTTCTCCAGCCGGGTCAGCGCGTCGCGCGGCGCATTGGCATGGACGGTGGAGAAGGAGCCGTCATGGCCCGTGTTCATCGCCTGCAGCATGTCGAAGGCCTCGGCGCCGCGGACCTCGCCGACGATGATGCGGTCGGGCCGCATGCGCAGCGCATTGCGCAGCAGGTCCCGCTGCGTGATCTCGCCGCGGCCTTCCAGGTTCGCCACCCGCGTCTCCATCGGGATCACATGCGGCTGCTGCAGGCGCAACTCCGCGGCGTCCTCGATGGTGACGATCCGCTCGCCGGGGTCGATCCATCGGCTGATCGCATTCATCAGCGTGGTCTTGCCGGAGCCGGTGCCACCCGAGATCAGGATGTTCAGCCGGCTGCGCCCGGCGATCTCCAGCGCGCGCCCGATCCCCGTCGACAGGCTGCCATTGGCGATCATCTGCTCGATCCCGATCGGCTTCTCCGAGAACTTTCGAATCGAGATGCAGGTGCCGATCAGCGACAGCGGCGCGAACACCACGTTCACGCGGCTGCCATCCGGCAGCCGGCAATCCACCATCGGGTTCGATTCGTCCACGCGCCGTCCCACCGTGGCGGCGATCTTCTGGGCGATGCTGTTGAGCTGGCCCTCGCTGCGGAACCTGATCGGCTCCCGCGAGAGAAGGCCGCGCCGCTCGACATAGACGCAGTTCGGCCCGTTCACCATGATGTCGGTGATGCTGTCGTCCCGCAGCAGCGGTTCCAGCGGCCCATAGCCGACCATGTCGCGCGCCAGTTCCTCGGCCAGCAGCACCTGCTCCCTGGCAGTCAGTTCCAGGCGGTCGCGCGTGGCCACCTCGTCGATCAGCGCCTCGAGCTGGGCGCGCAGGCGCTCCAGCGGCATGGCCGCGGCGACCGCGGGGTCCACGCGCTCCATCACCTCGCTGCGCACGCGGTCATGGGATGGCTGCGCCGCGAGCGACTGCTGCGGCGCCGGCGTGCTCACCACCAGCGCGCGGTTGAGCGGCACGACGTTGTATTCGGCCTCCGGCTCGGGCGGGCGGCGTCCGAAGCTTCTCATCGGCGCGATCCGAACAGGCCGAAGAACCCGCGCCGGGGGGCCTTCGCGCCGCCGACTTCCACCGCCAGCGGCAACAGGGCGCGGCGCAGCGCCCGGTTGTGCCGCACCGCCGCGCGGCCGAGCATCGCCGATTGCGCCAGCGGCTTGGGCAGCCAGGGAATGACGATCTCGGGACTGCCGCCAAGCGTCTTCGCGATCATGCGCGGATCCAGGCGCCCGGGCGCATCCGCACCGTTGAGCGCCAGCAGCACCGGGCCGAGGCCGTCGCCGAGGGAGCGCAGCATCGCCCGCGCCGCCGCCGCGTCCCGCACCCCGGCAAGGTCGGGGCCGAAGACGAGCACGCGCTGGCGCGCCAGCCGCAGCACCGTGCGTTCGACGGGGCCGGGCGGCCAGGGCATGTCAACCACCACCACGTTGAAGCGCGTGCGAAGCTGCTCGATCAGGCGCATCGCCGCCACCTGGCTCGGCGCCGGTTCCGCCTCCGGCGGCTCGTCGGCCGAGAGGATCTGCAGCCGGTCGCTCACCTGCACGGCGATGCGTTCGACGAACAGGTGGTCGATCCGGTCCGCATCCTCCATCGCGGTGCGCAGGCCGGCGGTCGGCTCCACCCCCAGCAGCATCGCCGCCGTGCCGCCGCGCAGATGCAGGTCCAGCAGCGCGACATGGTTGCGCGAGGTGTCCGACAAGGTCGCGGCGAGGTTGACGGCCAGGGTGGTGGCGCCGACGCCGCCGCGCACGCCGCACACCGCCACCACGCGGCCGCCGCGGCTGTCCTCCTCCATCCGGCGGCCGATGATGTGCGGCGCAAACAGCCGGAGCACGTTGTCGCGGGTCAGCGGCTTGGGAAGGTATTCGGTGACGCCGCAATCCTGCCGGACCAGCCGGTAGAACTCGATATCCGTCGCATCGCCGACCGCCAGTACCACCACATCCGGCGCGCAGACGGTGGCGAGACGATCCAGCGCTTCCAGCGCGTTGCGCTCGCCTGAAAGGTCCACCACCAGCACGCGCGGCGTCGGCTCCCGCGACAGAGCGCTGATCGCCGCGCGGATGTTCCCGCGGCGCACCGCCACCGGCGCCGTGGGGCCACCGAGGCCGGCGCGGAAGATCTCCTCGCTCTCCTCATCCGCGATGAAGGCGAGCAAGGCGGCGCGGGAGGCGCCTTGTGCCGGGTTGGGCGGGGTGCGGAGCGTGGCAGCCGTTTCAACATTCATGAATGGGTGCACTCGCCTGGCTGAGGTGGGGCATCATCGGCACGCCGGTCGAACCCGCTCGGCTGGCCCGCCTCATTGGAAGGTCACCTCGTTCATGGTGCCGCCCTGCAGCACCCGCATCCGGACGCCGGCGCGCGGGCCGCTGTTGGACAGGGCGGGCGAGACATCGGTGCCGAAGACCGAGCCGGTGGCGGCCGCCAGGGGCGCGCCTTCCAGATCCACCGGGCGCACCGCCAGGGTCAGCCGGCCGAGCCGCTCCGCGACCGCGACGCGCTCCGCCTGCGAGGCGGAAACCTCCAGAGTCACGGTGCGCGCCACGTTGCGCGGCCCGGGTCCGGTGGCCGAGGCGGAGGTGCCGGTGGCACCCTGGGTGATGAGCTGGTCCACCGCGATGACCCGGACGTTGGTCAGCACGGTCTCGCCGACGAATTGGCGCGGCGCCTGCGGGTTGCCGGTGACGTCGAGTTCCTGCGTCAGGATCAGATCAACCTGGTCACCCGGCCAGATCAGGCCGGCGGCGCCGGTGACCGCGTTAACGCCGATGGAGATGGCCCGCATGCCCGGGCGCAGCACGGCGGCCAGGAAGCCACGGTCGCGCGGGCGCAGCACGTCGTCGCGCCGCACCACCTCGCCGGCCTCGACATAGCGGCGCAGCAGCGCGCCGCTCAGCTCGGCCTTGGTCGTATCGGTCTCGATGAAGGCGCCGGGGGGCATCTCGGCCTGCGCCACCTGGCGGATCTGCACGTCCTCTTCCTTCAGTAGGGTTCCGGGCGGCATCGGGCGCGTGGTCACCACCACGCCGATGCGGACAACCGGCGTTCCCGGGGTCTCGGCCGCCATGGCGGCGGGCGCGATCTGGTGCGGATTGATGCTGCGCCAGGCGAAGAGCGCGAAGCCGCCGGAGAAGAGCAGCAGCGCCAGGGCGAGGATGGACCGGATGATCACCTTAGCCTCCGTAGGTCTTCAGCAGGACGAGGCCGCCGCCGAAGGCGATGGCGACCCCGTAGGGGAGCGGGCCGCCGCGATGGATGCGGCGGCATTCGGCGGCGAGGACGCGGTGCAGCACGGGCGCGCCCGCGGTCAGGCGGCGCGGCGGCGGTGCCAGCCTTGCGGCGAGCAGATACCCTAGGCCGAGGACGCCGCCGGCCATGGTCGTCACCACGATGAAGCCGGGCAGCGCCGCGGGGCTGAGCCCGAGCGCGACGGCCGCGGCGACCTTCACGTCACCGCCGCCCAGCAGCCCGCGGGCGCAGAGCAGCGCAAGCAGCAGGAACAGGATGGCCGCCGCGCCGGCGGAGGCGAGCAGCGGCACTAGGCCCTCGGCCGCGCGCAGGGCAGCGCCGAGCAGGGCGACGCCGATCACCGCCTCGTCGGGGATCAGGCGCGTGGCGATGTCACGCCAGCCGGCAAAGGCCAGAAGGGCCATGATGAGTGCGGCGCTCAGCATCAGCATCGCGACATTCCCGGGGTCTGGCCTCGAACGTTGCCGTGGTCAGGGGACGGCCGCCGAGGCCGCTTTCTGGCGGAGTTCAGAGGACACCATCCAGCGCGATCTGCAACTCGGTATAGAAAGCCCCGAAAGCCGCGGCGATGGCCGCTGCCGTGACGCCCGCGATGACGGTGTATTCCACGGCGGTCACGCCGTCGCGGCGAGCCAGGGCGGCCCTCGACACCAAGAAAACGTTCCTGAGCATGGGTTTCTCCGCGTGAACGTTTCATTGGCGGGTGGCCCGGAAGACAGCGCCGGCCAGGGCGCGACCGCTGAGGTCGCGCCCTGCGGGAGTGTCAGAGGACTGCCTGCAGGGCGGTCTGCAGGTCGGTGTAGAAGGCGGTGAACGCCGCAACCAGAACTGTCGCCGCGACGCCGGCGATGACGGCGTATTCGAGGGCGGTGACGCCGTCGCGGCGGCGGAGGGTGTCCTTCACAAGGCGGGTCAGGGTTGCAAGCATTGGTCTCTCCACATGGTCTGTTGCACATAACGGGTGCACGGCTGGCTTAAAAAAGCGCGCCGCGGGGGGCCCGGAAGCGTCTCACCACCATGGGTAAGCGCCTCCGGAACGATACATCACACAAACTGACGTTCCAGGACAAAAACTGAGACTACCCTCACGATTTCGTGATTTACGGTGAAATCCGCGCGCGCGCTAGTTGCATTTCGCGGATGATCTGCCGTCATCCCGCCCGCGAATCGAATCGTACTGCAACCGTCATGGCGCACCGGCGAAGCGCGGGCGCCAACCAGAGTGCAGCCCCGGCTCGCACCGGCCCTCAAGAACGGCCCACAACGAGTTGACATCCAGCACGTCACGCGTCGGGCGCTCCGCAGCCGGCCTGTGCGACCCCTTCCGCACCCGCTCCCGACCCACCCAGGACGTCGGAATGCTTTGATCCAGCTTGGCGGAGCCTTAACATACGGACGTCGCAACGAGGGCCGGGACCGCGCCGGCCCTGCAGTCAGGTGCCATGGTGATCCTTCGGAAGACCACCCTCCGCGCTCGCCCCGCCCGCATCCGCACCGCCCTGCGCCGCCTGCTGCGCGAGCGCCGCGGTGCCGTCGCCGCCGTCGTGGCGATCGGCGCCACCTCGGTGGTCGGCATGGCCTCCTTCGCGATTGATGCGGGCGGCTGGTATCTCACCCGCCGCAGCGCGCAGAACGCGGCCGATTACGCGGCGCTGAGCGCGGTGCGCGTCTTTGCCGACACCGACGACAGCACCACCGCCATCGCCGCCGGGCAGATGATCTCGACCCGCAACGGCTATCAGAACGCCGTGGCGCAGACCACGGTGACGATCGCGCCGGAGCTGGTCGGTGGCGGGCGGCGGGTGCGCGCCACCATCTCTCAGGTGCAGCCGCTGATCCTGGCCGGCGCCGTGCTCAACGTGCCGAAGGTGGTAACCGTGACCGCCGTCGCCGAGGCGCTGGAGCCACCCGGCGGCGGTGCTTGCGGCCTCACCCTGAGCGGGCCGATGAGCTTCGGCGGCACCGGCAGCTTCTCAGGCAACAACTGCGCCATGGCCTCCAACGCGACACCCAACAGCTTCCAGTTCGGCTCCGGCCAGTCGCAGGGCGGCAGTTCCTTCACCGCCACGGCATGGAGCCTGGTCGGCTCCGGCGACAGCACCTCGTTCATCCCGGCGCAGGTCGATGGCCAGGTGAGCCTGACGGGACCGCAGCCCGCCTTCTTCCAGCAGCCGGTGGTGAACCCCTACGCCACGCTGGATGCCTACACGCCGGAATTCGACAGCGGCCTCGCCAACATGGCGAGCGGCGGCTGCATCAGCTTCGCCGAGACCCCGAGTGGCAATCCCGACGTACTCAACGCGCCTTCGGGTAGCACGCCCTATTGCGGCACCTCCCTCACCGGGAATGGCAGGTCCATCGTGCTGACGCCCGGAACCTACTTCATCCGCGGCGACCTGAGCACGAACCCCGGCACCACCCTCCGCTGCTCCGGCTGCAACAACACCGGCACCGGCGTGACGATCGTGGTCCTGGGGCGGATCCAAGGCACCACATGGAACCCAGGCGCGCTGGACCTTCGCGGGCTTGTGCAGCTCAACGCCCAGAGCACCAACTCGGTCAATGCGAATCTCGCCGGAGTGCTGTTCTACGTGCCGGGCGGCGACGATGTGACCATCACGGCGAACGCAACCACCGTTCTGGGCGGCGGAATCGTCGCGCCGGAATCGGAGCTGACGCTGATCGGCAACGCAACCGCCTCGGGGGTGCCGATCTCGAACTGCACCGTGCTGATCGCCGGGTCGATGAACGTCTCCGGCACTTCGGCGCTCAGCGTGGATGGCTGCGGCAATTATGGCACGCTGCTACCGCAGGTCACGCTCGTCAGCCTGATCGAATAGGGGACCACGCCATGCCACTGCACCGGCATATGCTACGCAAGCTGCTGCGCGGACGCCGCGGCGTCGCCGCCGTGGAATTGGCCATCGCCGCGCCGGTCTTCATCCTGCTTCTTATGGCGGTGATCGACTTCGGACGCGCCATCGACCAGACGATCCGGTTGGAGAACGCGGCGCGCGCGGGTGCGCAGTACGGGCTGGTCTTCCCGGACGACACGGCGGGCATCGAGGCGCGCGTCCGGAATGCGCTCGCCGGCTGGTCGGACGTGACGCCCACGGCGCCGCTGACATGCGAATGCGCAAGCCCGGGCGCCCCCTGCACCGCGAGCTGCGCGCGGATCCTCACGGTCAGCGTGACGCGCCCCTTCACGGCCGCTTTCTTCGTCACCGTGACGACGCTCTCGGCGAATGTCGTGCTCCGGATCGCCTGAAGGATGAACGGACCGGCCGCATCCGGAGGCCTGCCGCGCTTCATGTCCCGGTGCCGGATGCTGCGATCGCGGCGGGGCAGCGTCGCCGTGGAGTGGGCGCTCGGCGCCCTCGTCTTCGCCGCTCTCCTGCTCACCGGCATGGAATTGGGCCGCTACTACTTCATGGCTCAGTCGCTGCAAAATCTTGTCGGCGAGGTGATCCGCGCCGCTGTCGTTAACACGGCGCTTGGCGATGGCGCCGAGGACTGCACCACGCCGAAGAGCACCTATGCGCCGCTTACTCCGATGATCAACACGGCCGATCTACTGATCTGCGTGCAGCGCACGCGCGTCGGCGGAACCGTGACAATCAACGTTCGAGGAACCATCCCCTATGCCTTCCTGACTCCGATCCTCAACGGGACGAGCAGAACGCTTTCGGAAACATCGCAATACTCCTACCCCGGCAGCTGATAGTCGGCGTCGAGCGGCCGAGGGTCCCCGCGCTTGAGCACGACGACACATGCCTGCTGGCCCCCGGGGCGATGGCCAGACCGCTGAACAGCGGCCCAGCAGCAGTCCTCGGGCAGCGGGCCAGCAGAGTCTCCGTTCAGCCGTTCACGGACGGAACCCGTTACCCTCGTTTTCTTGCGGTATTGTAACCGTTACACGTTCTCCTGCCCATGTGTGTCGGTCAGCACTCGTGCCGCCTATAGCAATGCTGGCGGATATGGCCGATCGCCTTCACTCGGGATATGCGTTGCTCCACGAGCCTGGCGATTGCTCCAAGAGGTCCCGAGTTGGAAGCAAGTCCCGAGATTGCGAGCCGCGTCGAAGGTCGCCTGGAGCGGCTCGGCCTTTCGGCTGAGAGGAGGCCGACCGTCAGGCTGGGCTGCCCGTGGGCACCGTCTCGGCGCTCGTGCGCCAGGCTTGGCAGCCTTCCTCGCGGCAATGCGCTGCAGCGCCTGGCGACTGCACTGGACGTGTCTGAGGAGTTCATCCTCGGGCTGGAGCCGGGGGACCTGATCCCGGCCGACATGCTGGAGGACTCGCAGGGCGAGTTGGGCCTGCTCGCGCCCGATGAGGAGGCGCTGCTGCGGCACTACAGGCGCCTGGACGTCCCAACCCGTGCCGCGGTCGTGCAGCTCGTATCGCGCGCGGCGGGCCCCGAGCCGGAGCCCGAGGTCGCCAAGCAGATCGGGCGCAGCCGCGGGCGGGTGCGCAAATGACCAACGCGGCTTTGCCCCCGTATCACCTCACGTCCTCAACGAGCGCACGGACCACAAACAGGAGTGAGACTATCTCCTTCTCGAGCCGCACCTCGTCCATTCTGCGTAGGCCCTGGTCATCCTCGCCGTCGAGGTGCAGGACGGCGTTCGCAAGCTTTCTCAGCCGGTGCAGCGCCGCCTCATTCGCGTGGCGCGGAAGGCGTCCACGGGCATTCCGGATACTCTCGCTAAGATCCCTACCCTCCGCGCGGTAGTGATCTCGAAGGACAGCCTCCACGACCGAACGCATGAGGGCAAGGGCGGCGTAGGGCGCGCCGAACACGAAAGCATCGTGCGCCTGTTCCAGATTCTTGAGCAGTGAAAGCTTTTCCGCACTGCTGTGCTTAGCAGCAATCCGCCGGGGGACGAGCACGAAGGGAACGATAGCACGCCGTCTAAAGACGCCGCGCAAATCAAAGCCTGCGTCTTGTTTCAGCCAATCCCATGCGGCAAGCCCATCTTGAACGCGCTCGACAAACTTGCTCTGCAACTCATCCCAACGATGGTCCTGATCAGCGTTGGACCGCGCGAATTCAATCGCCTTCTCGATGCTGCCAGCCTGCTCGCTGGCTTCCTCGTCCGCGTTGTCCCATTCCAGATCCGCTCTACCCGCCTTTCCAGCTGCAGCACCGCTGAGCTCTGGCAGCAAGTCCGACAGCCAAACATCCGATACGACTCGCTCGTAGCGATTTTCGTAGTCGCGCCAGGCCGCGATGAACTTGGGATCAGCGGGAGCAAGAAGCAATGCCCGGACACGGCGTTCATTCATCCTCAGCAGATTTGCTGCGACGAAGAGATCGATGCACAGGTCCTTCACGCTAGGTCCTGTGGACTCTCAGGATTCCCCATTTGATTGAGGCATGATTCAAGGCTGTTCTGTGCGATGGGGGCGGCCTTGGCGGTGCTGGATCGGCTCG
>NZ_JAWLHG010000054.1:0-26973 GCF_041690465.1 Falsiroseomonas sp.
AGCCGATCCAGCACCGCCAAGGCCGCCCCCATCGCACAGAACAGCCTTGAATCATGCCTCAATCAAATGGGGAATCCTGAGAGTCCACAGGACCTAGGGCGGCCCCCCTGGTCGGGCGCGCTTTTCAAAACCTCCCTTCTGGCCCACTGAGACGCGGCCGCCATGGTGCCCCGTCCGAGCCCCACATCTGCGTCTCTATTCGGGGCTCCAGATCCGTCAGCACCAGAAGGCCCGCAGAAAGCGGCCATTTCCCGAGCCAGCGGCCGGATACCAAAACCCCGGCTTCACGGACAGACTGGATGGTTGGGGCGCCAGGATTCGAACCTGGGAATGGCGGTACCAAAAACCGCTGCCTTACCGCTTGGCTACGCCCCAGCGCCGTGGCCCCGACCCTCTAGCCCGGTCGGCCGCCACGTTCAACGTGCAGCATTGGCGAACACCGGCCCATCCGCATTCACCGTGCCTTCACGTTCGTCCGCGATCATGCGACGGCGGGGCGCCCCGGCGCGTGGCCCCGCGTCCCGCAGGAGGCGGAGGCAGGCCAGGTCAGGATGCCAGCCGCCGCGCCGGACACTCGGTGACACCCCCATCGCATGTGCTGGCTGTGCTTCGCCTCCAGCCCCGAACAGGACAGCCTCGCGACGACGCGCACCCTGCGCGCCGAGGGCGCTTCGCCCACTGCGCCGCGCCTGCACCTCACCGGCACCGGCCACCAGGGCGTGGATGGTCTGCTGAGCGGATTCGCCTGGTCCCACAACGATCCGGTCAGCTTCGCTTTCCCCGACAGCGCCAGCGACTACGAAGGCTTCTACGGCGCCTCCGAACCCGCCCGCGGCTTCGGCCAGGCCGGGCCGACGATGCGCGACGCGGTGCGGAAGATCCTGCTCGGCGAGGCCGCCGGCGTCACCGGCGGACCGGGCAGCCCCGGCCCCGGCGTGCTCGGCTTCACCAACCTGGCGCTGGTCGAATCGGCGCAGGATGGCTGGGCCGATATCCGCATCGCGCGCTCCTCCGCGCCCACCACAGCCTGGGCCTACTACCCGAACGGACGCGAGGGCGGCGATGTCTGGTTCGGCGCGCGCTACGACTTCAACAACCCGCTGCTCGGCAACTACCAGTTCATGGTGGCGGTGCATGAGCTGGGCCACGCGCTCGGCCTGAAGCACCCGCATGAGGCATGGAACGGCTTCCAGCCGATGCCGCTCGAATGGGACAGCCTGGAATTCACGGTGATGTCCTACCGCTCGCGCTCCGGCGCCTCGGTCAACACGGGCTACACCAACGGCGCCTTCGATTACCCGCAGGGCTGGATGATGCTCGACATCGCGGCGCTGCAGGCGATGTACGGGGCCGACTACACGCTGCGTGCCGGCGACACGCGCTATGCCTGGGATCCGGCGACCGGCGAGACCTTCATCGACGGCATCGGCCAGGGCCGCCCCGGCGGCGGCGCGGCCGGCGACACCAACCGTGTGTTCCTCACCGTCTGGGATGGTGGCGGCGTCGATACCTACGACCTGTCGAGCTACGCGCATGGCGTGCTGGCGGACCTGGCGCCGGGCGGCTTCTCGGTGCTGTCGGCCGCGCAGCTCGCCACGCTCGACGTGCGGGACGGCACCAAGGCGCGCGGCAACGTCTTCAACGCGCTGCTGCACCAAGACAATCCGGCCGCGCTGATCGAGAACGCGACAGGCGGCGCCGGCGCCGACACGCTGCGGGGCAACCAGGCGTCGAACCGGCTGGAAGGCGCCGCCGGGGCGGATTGGCTGGAGGGCCGGGACGGCGCCGACCTGCTGCTCGGCGGCTCCGGCGCGGACACGCTGCTGGGCGGTGCCGGACCCGACACCTTCATCATCCTCAGCCCGCAGGACAGGGTGGTCGAGGCGCCCGGGCAGGACATCGACACGGTGATCGTCGAGACCGGCAACGCCATCAGCCTCGCCGCCGGCGTGGAGGTGTTGCGCCTCGGCACCGCCGGGCGGGTCGGCATCGGCAATGACGAGGGCAACCTGCTGTTCGGCAACGACGTCGCCAACCGGCTGGAAGGCCGCGGCGGCGCGGATGTCATCGAAGGCCGCGGCGGCGCCGATACGATGAGTGGCGGTGCGGGCGCCGACATGTTCGTCATGCGTCGCGGCGACGGTTTCGACCGGCTCGAGGACTTCGCGCCAGGTCAGGATCGCCTGCTGCTGACCGGCTTCGGGCTGACCGCCGAAGCGCTGCTGACCCGTGCCACGATGGGCTCGGCGGGGCTGTCGCTGGACCTTGGCGCCGGCGACGGGCTGCTGCTGGCAGGGCTGCAGCCCTGGCAGCTCTCGGCGACGGATTTCGTGCTGGCGGGGTGACGCTCAGGCCCAGAGTTCAGGCCGCGCCAACTCCTCCGCCAGCCGGGTGGAGGCCGCTTCCAGCAGCCGCTCCCCCTTCTCCGCGCTGGCGGCGCGAGGGTCGCCCAGCACGCCGGTGTCGGTCATCTCGGCGAAGCCGCGATGGCGCTTGAAGCCGGGCGGTGCCGGCGGGGTGGCGCGTTTCGGCACCGCGCGGGCGATGTTCTCCGGCCGCACGCAATCGGCCTGAACCGCCATCATCATCGAGGTCTCGGCCTCGCAGGCATGCATCACGTTCGGCTGGGTCTCGAGGATTGCGCCGAAGGTGTCCGCATTGGCCTGCCAGTAGGTGACGCCCACCACCGGCACGCCGAGCGACCTGGTCAGCTCGATCGCGGCGGTGGCGATCGCCTCGGTGTTGCCGCCATGGCCGTTGACCAGCGCGATGCGCCGGAAGCCGTGCCGCGCGACGGAGCGCGCGACGCCACCGACCACCGCGGCGAAGCTGTCCACATCGAGCGTGATGGTGCCGCCGAACGGCATGTGATGCTCCGCCAGGCCGCTCCAGACACAGGGCGTGACCAGCGCCGGCGTGCCGGCGGCGACCAGCTTGCGTGCGGTGCGTTCCGCCACCGCGGAGGCCAGCCACATATCCACGCCGGTGGCGAGATGCGGCCCGTGCTGCTCGATCGAGGCGACGGGGATCACCACCACCGTCGCGGCAGCCGCCCGCCCCTGGATCTCCGCCGCCGTCAGCCGCGCCCATGCGACCTCGCCCGCCTGGTCCGTCATCATCGTCCTCTCCCTGGTCGGGCGCGACGGTAGCGGCATGCCGCGATCGGGCGAAGAGGATGGTTGAACCGGCGGCGCAGTTCGGCATCTTCGGGCGATGCGAATCCTGGTGATCCTCCTGCTGCTCGCTGTCCCCGCCGCGGCGCAGGAAGCGGTGCATGGCGGGCCGGTGCGGGCGCTGGCCGTCTCGGGCGGCGCGCTGGCCTCGGCCGGCTTCGACCAGTCCATGATCGTCTGGGATCCCGAGCTCGGCCGCGCGCGGGCCGTGGTGCGCTGGCATGCCGGCGCGGTGAACGCACTCGCTCCGCTGCCGGACAGCATTCTCCCCGGGGGCTTCGCCTCGGCGGGGGAGGATGGACGCATCGCGCTCTGGCCCGCCCGCCCCGGCGCGCAACCCGCGCGGGTGCTGGAAGGCCACACAGAGCCGGTGGTGGCGCTGGCGCTCTCTCCCGGTGGCGCGCGACTGGCCTCGGCCGCCTGGGACGGAACGGCACGGGTTTGGCATCTCGCCGGCGGTGTGGTGCGCGTGCTGGAGGGGCATCGCGGCAACGTCAACGGTGTCGCCTTCCGCTCCGACGGAATGGTGGCGACCGCCGGCTTCGACGGCACCTTGCGGCTGTGGCCGGAGCAGGGGCCGGCGGTGCTGCTGGCTGAGTTCGGCTTCCCGCTCAATGCGTTGGCCGCCCTGCCGGATGGCGTTCTGGCGGTGGGCGATGTCCGGGGCGTGCTGCGCCTGGTTGCGCCGGATGGCGCCGTGCGGGAGGCGCAGGCGGGCGCGCGGCCGATTGTCGCGCTGGCGGCGTCGCCGGGCGGCGCGGTTCTGGCGGTCGCCTCGCTCGGCGGCAGCGTGACGCTGTGGGAGGTCGCTTCGCTGCGCCTCCGCCACACGCTGGAAGGGCCGGGCCTGCCGGTGTGGTCGGCGGTCTTCGCGCCGGATGGGGCGAGCCTGTGGACCGGCGGCACCGATCGGCGCGTTCGCCGCTGGAACGCGCTGACGGGCCGCCCCATCGGCCCGCTCGGCGGCGAGGCGGCGCAGGACATCCCGGAGGGCGCGAATCCGCACGGCGCCCGTGTCTGGCGCGCCTGTGCCGCGTGCCATGCGCTGACGGGCGGGGACTCCGGCAACATGGCCGGGCCGCATCTGCACGGGCTGTTCGGCCGCCGCATGGGCAGCCTGCCCGGCTACGAGTATTCGGAGCGGCTGGCCAGGGGCGATATCGTCTGGACGCGGGAGACGGTGGCGGACCTGTTCACCCGCGGGCCGGATGTGGTGACGCCGGGCACCAAGATGCCGATCCAGACCCTGGGCAACGAGGAGGACCTGCGCGCCCTGCTGGATTTTCTTGAGGCGGCGACGCGGTAGGCGCGCCGCCGACGGGGTGACACTCAGTGCGGCGGCAGGCGCGCGGCCAGGAACGCTGCCGCCGCTTCGATCCCGCCGGCCAACCCGAGCTCGTTGTGGCCGGCGCCCGGCGCTTCCCAGATCTCGACGGATGCGCTTGCCGCATCGGCCAATGCGCGGCCCATGCTCGGCGGCACCAGCGTGTCGCGCGCGCCTTGCAGGATCAGCACCGGCGCCCGCACCGCGCCGATGCGCGACAGGCTGTCATAGCGGTCGCGCAGCAGCAGAGCGGAGGGCAGCAGAGGATAGTGCAGCCGCGCGAGATCCAGCATCGAGGTGAAGGGCGATTCCAGGACCACGCCGCCGAGCGCCTCCGGCCGTTCCGCCGCCAGGCGGATCGCCGGTGCGGTGCCAAGCGATTCGCCCCAGGCCACGATGCGCGAGGCCGCGTAGCCTGCCGCCTGCAAGGCCTGCAGCCCCGCCCGCGCATCCTCCGCCAGCCCGGTCTCGCTGGGGCTGCCCGGGTTGCCGCCATAGCCGCGCCACTGCACCAGCAGCACGCCCCAGCCGAGCTCGCGGAAGCGCTGCATGCGCGAGGCCCGGTGCAGCAGGCTGCCGCCATTGCCGTGCAGGTAGAGCAGCACCGGCGCGTCGGGACGAGCCGGCGGCAGCTTCCATGCCAGGACGGCGAGCCCGTCCGCCGTTCGCAGCTCGACGGCCCGCACCTCCGCCAGGCCGAGCTGCGCCGGTGACGGCGGCGGCGTGGGATCGGGGAAGTAGATCAGCCGGTCCTGGAAGGCGTAGAGCGCGGCGCCCAGCCCGCCCGCTACCAGCAGACCGCCAAGCGCAGCGGAGGAAAGCGACACGGTGGCCATCTCGGACGCATCAGCAGCGACTACTGCCAATGCGGAGCCGGGTTCCGCGGTGTTCCCGCAGAATCAAACCTGCATTTGGCACGAGCAACCCGGTATCGTCGAAGCCGATCGGCATAAAGGCGCCAATTGGCACGCCGGCGGCCTGCAATACTGCCATGACGGCCAACGCACGCAGCAGGCTCAATTGTCGCTTCTCGGCAGGTGATCCACCGTCGGGCGCCAAGCCATGGACCTCGATCAAAAGCAGGCAGGGCGGCGTCGAACGTCGCGTGTAATAATCGACTTCCGTGCCATCACGACGACGGCGCCAATATGCAGCCGCCTCCGTCATCTTTCCTGCGCAATGAGAGGACACGTCGGCGCTGCCTGTCTCGAAAAAGCAGTCGTAATCGACGCTCCAGGCGCGCGCCGATGAAGGCAGAATGAGCATCAGGCTGGACAGAACTAGCACCGCCTGAAGAGCAGGCCATCGGCGTCCAGGCATAACGGGCTTCCGTGTCCGCCTACTCACGCGGCCCCGGCGCCAGCACCTCGCGCTTGCCGACATGGTTCGCCGGCCCGACCACGCCTTCCTTCTCCATCTGCTCGATCAGCTTGGCCGCCCGGTTGTAGCCGATGCCGAGATGGCGCTGCACGAAGCTGGTGCTCGCCTTGCCCTCGCGCGTCACCAGATCCACCGCCTTGTCGTAGAGCGAGCCCTCGCCATCGGTGTTGCCACCGAGCATTCCCGCCGCGGCGCCGATGTCGCCATCCTCGTCCTCGGTTTCCGTCACCTCGTCCACGTAAGCCGGCTCGCCCTGCTCGCGCAGGAAGGCGACGATCTCCTCGACCTCGGTGTCGCTGACGAACGGGCCGTGCACGCGGCTGATGCGGCCGCCACCGGCCATGTGCAGCATGTCGCCCTGGCCGAGCAGCTGTTCCGCGCCCTGCTCGCCGAGGATGGTGCGGCTGTCGATCTTCGACGTCACCTGGAAGCTGATGCGGGTCGGGAAGTTCGCCTTGATGGTGCCGGTGATCACGTCCACCGAGGGTCGCTGCGTCGCCATGATCACATGGATGCCCGCTGCGCGCGCCATCTGCGCGAGCCGCTGCACCGCGGCCTCGATCTCCTTGCCGGCGACGATCATCAGGTCGGCCATCTCGTCGATGACGACGACAATCATCGGGAGCGGCTCCAGCGCCAGCGGCTGGTCCTCGAAGAGCGGCTTGTTGGTCTCGGGGTCGAAGCCGACCTGCACGCGGCGGGTCATCACCTCGCCCTTCTGTCGCGCGGCGACGACCTTGTCGTTGTAGCCCGCGATATTGCGCACGCCGAGCTGCGACATGGCGCGATAGCGCCGCTCCATCTCGCGCACCGTCCACTTGAGCGCGCCGATCGCCTTGCGCGGGTCGGTGACGACCGGGGCGAGCAGGTGCGGGATGCGGTCGTACACCGACAGCTCCAGCATCTTCGGGTCGATCATGATGAACCGGCATTCGTCGGGGCTGAGGCGGTACAGCAGCGACAGGATCATGGTGTTGATCGCCACCGACTTGCCCGAGCCGGTGGTGCCCGCGATCAGCAGATGCGGCATGCGGGCGAGATCGGCGATCACCGGCGCGCCGCCGATATCCTTGCCGAGCGCCAGGTTCAGCCGCCCCGGATGCCGCGCCCAGTCCTCGGAGCCGAGCAGTTCGGAGAGCAGCACCGTTTCGCGCCGCGCATTCGGCAGCTCGATGCCGATCACGTTGCGGCCGGGGACGGTGGCGATGCGCACCGCCGTCACGCTCATGCTCCGCGCGATGTCGTCGGCCAGCCCGATGACGCGGGCGGATTTCGTGCCCGGCGCCGGTTCGAGCTCGTACAGCGTCACCACCGGCCCGGGGCGGATCTCCACGATCCGGCCACGCACGCCGTAATCCTCCAGCACCGTCTCCAGCATGCGGGCATTGCCCTGCAGCGCCTCCTCCGAAGGGCCGGCGACGCGCTTCACCGGCGGGCCCGTCAACAGGTCGAGCGGCGGGAAGCACCACGCCTCCTCCTGCAGGGGCAGGCTGGGCTGGCGCGCGGCCGGGGCGGCCTTCGCCGGGCCGCTGCGCTCCGCCACGCGCGGCGCCGGCGGCTTGCGCATCGCGGAGGTGGGCGGTTCGGCAGCGGCGCCCGGCGGCGGCGGCGGCGCGAGTCCCGCGGCCCCAGGCTCGCGCGTCACCACCGCCACGCCGATGGAGGGCTCGCGACGGCGCAGCACGGCGCCCGGCGGCGGGCCCGCCTCGGCGGCCTCCTCGGCGCGGCGCAGCACCTCGGCGAGCGGCACCGGCGCCTCCCGCCGTCGGCGGACCGCGCCATAGGCCAGGCGGAACGGCCAGGCCAAGCCGCGACCGATGACCTCGCCCATTCGCGCCAGAAGGCCGGAGCGGCGTGCGCCCTCCGCCGCCACGCTTGCGGCGCGGCCGGCGCCCGAGGCGGCGGTGAGCGCGACCGAGCCCGCCGCACGGCCGGCCCGGCGCCACTCGCCGAGCGTCAGCCCCAGCGCGACGAAGGCCAGCAGCCCGGTCACGCCCCAGAGGATCAGATGCGCGAAACCGGTGCCGAAGGATCCCAGCGCCTGGTTCAGGATGTCGAGCACGACCCCCGCCAGCGGCGGCCCTGCGGCGCCGGCGGGACCGGCCGGGGCGGGCAGCCCCTCCGGCAGCGGCGTCAGCGCCAGCGAGGCGGCGGTCAGCGGCAGGGCGGCGAGCAGGCACGCCAGCCGCAGCACGAAGGGCGAGAGGCCGCGATGGGTGGCCAGCCGCCAGGCCCACGTCATCAGGCAGGCCACCGGCAGCCACGCTGCGAAGCCGACGGATTGGAGCAGGACATCGGCGAGATGCGCACCGGCGGGGCCGGCCAGATTGGTGGTTTCGCGCGCCGTTGCGGTGGACCAGGAGGGGTCGGCCGGGTCGTAGCTGGCCAACGCCACCGCCGCGAGCAGCCCGGCGAACACCAGCACCAGGGCCAGCACTTCCTCCAGCCGCCGGCGAATCGCCGCCTTGACGGCAGGTGAAGCGAAGCGGCGTCCGGCAGCGGCGAGGCGATCCCCCATCGCGGCCGGCGCCGCACGTCCAGTCATGGCGCGCGGCATCGGTCTCACTGGTCCTGAAGCAGTCTGGGAGTTCTACACCGGAAGTGGCTCGATTTGCACGCTCCGCTTCCACCGGGTGCGCGAAAGGGTCAGGATGGCGCCATGGCTGCCCCCGCCATTCCCGACCGCGCCATCCCGGCCGGCCTAGACCCGGCGCTGCGCGCGCGGATCGCGGCCGCCGCGGCACCGCTCGAGGCGCCGGCCGGGGCGGTGCTGTTCCACCCCGGTGACGCCTGCACGGGTTTCGTCATGCTCGGCACCGGCACGGTACGGGTGGACCTGGTGGCGGAGGATGGTCACACGCTGTTGCTCTACCGCGTCGCGCCTGGCGAGGCCTGCCTGCTGACCACCGCCTGCCTGTTCGCCGGAGAAGCATATACCGCCGAAGGCCGCGCCGAGACGGCGCTGGAGGGGCTGCTGCTGCCGCGCGGGGCCTTCGATACGCTGGTCGCCGAGAGCCCCGCCTTCCGCCGCTTCGTCCTGGCCGGCTTCGGTGCCCGGATGACGGCGCTGATGGCGCGGATCGAGGCGCTGTCCTTCCGCAGCGTGGACCACCGCCTGGCCGAGGCGCTGCTCGCCCATGGCAGGCGGGAGGTGGCGGCCACCCAGGCCGAGCTGGCCGTGGAGGTCGGCACGGCGCGGGAAGTGGTCACGCGCCGGCTCAATGCGCTGGCGAGGGAAGGGCTGGTGGCGCTCGGCCGTGGCACGGTGGTGATCCTGGACCCGGCCGGGTTGCGGACGCGGTCCGAGAGCGGCTGAGCTCACTCCGGCCGCGGCTTCTCCGTGCGCAGCTTCTTCACGCCCCCACGATGCGCCTTTCCTTCCAGCCGCCGCTCCTTGGACGCGCGGGTTGGCCTGGTGGCGCGGCGTGGCGGCGGCGGCGGCTCGGCGGCCTTGGCGAGCATCGCCATCAGGCGCTCCCGTGCGTCCGTCCGGTTGCGATCCTGGCTGCGATGGCGGCTGGCCTCGATCACCAGCACGCCCTCGCCGGTCACCCTGCGGCCGGCGAGCTTCACCAGCCGCGCGAGAATCGCCTCCGGCAGCCCGGCACGCGCGAGGTCGAGGCGCAGCTGCACCGCGCTCTCGACCTTGTTGACGTTCTGCCCGCCGGGGCCGGAGGCGCGCAGGAAGTGCTCCTCGATCGCGGCTTCGGGGATGACAGGGATGCGCACCATGCGCCGGCCCTTACGCGGCCGGGCGGTGCCGCGTCCAGGGTGACATCGTCACCGACGCGCGCCCGGCGGCGTGCTGTGTTGCCTGGCGGACGCGGCGCATCGCCGTGGGCAAGGCAAGGAGAGACGAGATGGCGACCAATGTCGGCGGGTTGGACCGGATGCTGCGGATCGTGGCGGGAGTGGTGCTGCTGGCGCTCGGTGCCTTCGGGCCGCTGGGCTGGTGGGGCCTGATCGGGCTGGTACCGCTGGCGACCGGGCTGATGCGCAGCTGCCCCGCCTATTCCATCCTCGGCGTCAACACGTGCGGCATCGGCAAGGCCGCCGCCTGAGGCGGCGGGGAGGGCTCGCTGTGCGACGGGCGCCGGGATCGCTCCCGGCGCCCTTCGCCGTTGCCGCCGGGCGGCGCCGTTCGTGCGCCGCCCGCGGGTGGGCCCGGCAGGCCGATTCAGCCCAGCCGCTCGCCGTGCAGCGTGACGTCGAGGCCCTCGCGCTCCTCCTCCTCGGAGACCCGCAGGCCGATCATCACATCCACCACCTTGAGCAGCACGAAGGTCATCACCGCGGTGAAGACGAACACCGCGGCCACCGCGTAGAGCTGCAGCATCAGCTGCTCGAAGCTGCCGCTGATGCCCTCGGGCGCCGCGGTCGTGCCCGAGAGCGGGCCGTAGGCGAAGACACCCGTCAGCAGCGCGCCGGCGATACCGCAGACGCCGTGCACGCCGAAGGCGTCCAGGCTGTCGTCATAGCCGCACCAGTGCTTGAGTGCCGTCGCGCCCCAGAAGCCGGCGAGGCCCGCGACCACGCCGATGATCAGCGCCGAGCCCGGCAGCACGAAGCCCGCCGCGGGCGTGATTGCCACGAGGCCGGCCACCGCGCCGGAGATCGCGCCGAGCACGCTCGGTTTGCCCTTGGTCGCCCATTCCGCAAGCAGCCAGGCCAGCACCGCGCCGGCAGCCGCGATCTGCGTCACCAGCATCGCCATGCCCGCGCGCGCGCCGGCGCCGACCGCGGAGCCTGCGTTGAAGCCGAACCAGCCCACCCAGAGCAGGCTCGCACCGATCACCGCGAAGGCGAGGTTGTGGGGCGACATGTTGTCGTTGCCGTAGCCGAGCCGCTTGCCCAGCACGATCGCCGCCACCAAGCCGGCCACGCCGGCATTGATGTGCACGACCGTGCCGCCGGCGAAATCCAGCGCGCCCAGCGCGAAGATCCAGCCATTCGGGTGCCACACCCAATGCGCGATCGGCGAGTAGACGATCAGCGTCCACAGCGCGACGAACAACATCAGCGCGGAGAACTTCATCCGGTCCGCCACCGCGCCGGTGATCAGCGCGGCGGTGATGATGGCAAACGTCATCTGGAACATCGCGAAGACGCTCTCGGGGATGGTCGTCGCCACCGCGGCGTCGCCGGAGCCCAGCGTGAACGGCTTGTCCCAGCCTTCCGCCATGCCGCGCATCAGCAGGCGGGAGAGGTCACCGAAATAGGCGCCGCCCTCGCCGAAGGCGATGCTGTAGCCGGCCACCATCCACAGCACCGCGACCAGCGCGCAGACCGCGAAGGACTGCATCATGGTCGCGAGCACGTTCTTCTTCCGCACCATGCCGGCATAGAACAGCGCCAGCCCCGGTACCGTCATCATCAGCACGATCGCCGTGCTGGTGAGCATCCAGGCGGTATCGCCGGTGTCGATCTTCGCATCCTGCGCGAAGGCGGCACCCGCCGCGGACATGGCCGGCAGCGCCATAAGCGCGGCGCGCGCAAGCATCCTCATTCCCGTCTTCCCTTGATGCGTGTGGATGGCGGCGCGCTCAGAGAGCGGCCCCGTCGGTCTCGCCCGTGCGGATGCGGAGCGCACGCTCCATGTCCAGCACGAAGATCTTGCCGTCGCCGATCTTGCCGGTGCGCGCCGCACCCGCGATCGCCTCGACCACGGCGTCCACCATCTCGGCCGCCACCGCGACCTCGATCTTGAGCTTCGGCAGGAAGCTCACATGGTATTCGGCGCCCCGGTAGATCTCGGTCTGGCCCTTCTGCCGGCCGAACCCCTTCACCTCTGTCACCGTCAGCCCCTGCACGCCGAGCGGGGTGAGCGCATCGCGCACCTCGTCCAGCTTGAAGGGCTTGATGATCGCCATCACCAGCTTCATCGCGCCGCATTCCCCTTTCATGGGCCAGTCGGGGAACAGGCAATCCAAGCGCCGTGCCACAGTCGGCCGGCTGCGGCCGATGCGGTGCGCCACCGCGTGCCGCGCGGGACTCACTGCGCATCGCTGCCGGGTGATGCACAAGAAATGGGCAATTGCCTCGCTCTTGCCGAAACCGGGTTGCGAGGCGACTTTCGCCGCATGACCGCAACGCTCGATGTCACCGCCTGCGTCATCGGCGCCGGGCCGGTCGGCGCCACGCTCGCCGCCACGCTCGCCGCCGCCGGCCTGACCACCGCAGTGGTGGACCGCGCACCGCTGCCGCCGATGGAACTGCCGGAATTCGACGGCCGCGCCTATGCGATCGCGCTGACCAGCCAGCGCCTGCTCGCCGCCGCCGGCATCTGGGACCGGCTGCCGGAGATGCCGCAGGCGATCCGCCGCATCCGCGTCGCCGATGGCCGCCCCGGCGCGCCGCCTTCCCGGCTCAAGCTCGATTTCGATGCCGCCGAGATCGCGCATGGCGAGGCTTTCGGCTGGATGGTGGAGGCCCGCGCGCTGCGCGTGGCGCTGAACGCCCGGCTGCCCGCGCTGCCCAACCTGCATGCCTTCGCCCCTGCCACCGCCGAGGTCACCCGCCATGCCGATGGCGCCGAGATCCGGCTCGCCGCTGGCCCGCTGATCCGCGCGCGCCTGGTGGTCGGCGCCGAGGGCCGGGAGAGCCCGCTGCGCGCGCAGGCCGGCATCCCCGTCACGCGCTGGGATTATGGGCAGGTCGGCATGGTCGGCGCCTTCGCCCATGCGCGGCCGCATGAGGGCACGGCGCTCGAGATGTTCCTCCCCAACGGCCCCTTTGCGCAGCTGCCACTCGCCGGCCCGGGCGGCTTCGGCACCGCGGAGCTGCCGCATGCCTCGGCCTATGTCTGGTCCGAGAGGACCGCGCTGGCGCGGCGCTTCCTGGCGCTCGACGATGCCCGCTTCGGGCGCGAGCTGGCGCGGCGCCTCGGCGACCATCTCGGCGCAATCCGCCCGATCGGGCGGCGCTGGTCGTATCCGCTGTCCGCGCTTTGGGCCGAGCGCTTCACCGATACGCGCATGGCGCTGGTGGGCGATGCGGCGCATGGCATCCACCCGATCGCCGGGCAGGGATTGAACCTCGGCTTCCGCGACGTCGCGGCATTGGCCGAATGCGTGATCGAGGCCGAGGCCGCCGGCGAGGACCCCGGCGCCCCTGCGGTGCTCGCCCGCTATCAGGCGCGCGCGCGCCCCGATGCGATGCTGATGCTCGGTGCGACGCACGCGCTGGAAAGACTGTTCGGCACGGATTTCGCGCCGGTGCGGCTGGCGCGTCGGCTCGGCATCGCCGCGGTGGACCGCATCCCGGCGCTGAAGCGCGCCTTTGCCGAGCGCGCGATGGGGATGAAGCCTGGTCAGGCCGGGCTGCTTGGCGGGCAGGGACTCCTGCCCCGATGACGACACTGGCGATCCTGGTGGTGCTGGCGACCATCGCGCTCGGTGCCGTGGTCGGGCTGCTCCATCTGCAGCGCACGCGCCGCCCGGCGCTGGTCACGGTGCATCTCGCCCTCGCAGTGGGCGGCGCGGCGGTGGTGCTGTGGCTCTTCGCGACCCGAGAGGCGCCCTTCTCCGGCCTGGTGCCGCTGGCGCTGATCGTGCTGGCGATCGGCGCCGGCTGGGGCGCCAGACGCATCGCCCGGCGGTCGAGGACCCAGGCCGGCGTGATGCTTCCGGGGCACGTCGCGGCGGGGATCGCGGCCTTCTTCGTGCTGCTGGCCTGGGTGAAGGCGCCTTGACGACGTCCGTGTGACCGAAATCGGCAGCAAACGGCGGGCCGTCACCCTGTGCGCCCCATTCCCTGGCCGGCCGGCACCCTCGTCAGCGGGTCAGAGGATGAAGTCGGTGGCCTCGAGCGACAACGCCCCGACGAGCGCGATCTCCGCGTCCACGGTGCCGTCGCCGCGGAACTGGCTGAGGCCGCTCGCATCCATCTGAACGATTGTGAAGTCGCCGCGCTGCTCGTAGCGAAGCTCCGGCGGGCCCGGCAGATCCGGTGCCCCGCTGAACTCGTCGGCGCCGACAAACTGGAACTCGTCGTCGGTCGGGATGCGGCGGGCGAACTGGAGCGCCGCCGAGAGGTCGATCACATCCTCCCCCTGCTCGAAGTCGATGATCACGTCACGCGCCCCGGGACCGACGCCTGTGCCGAGGACGGAGCTGTAGAACGCGCCCGGCGAGTATGGATTGAAGTTGACCCCGAATCCGAAGGCGAAGATGTCGGCGTCCGGGCCGCCCCAGAACACGTCCCCATGTGCAGGGCTTTCCTCCAGCCGGTCCGGGCCGCTGCTCCCGATCAGCGCCACGGGTTCGGGCGGCGGCGGCACGCTGAAGGTGCCGACGGCCTGCTCGCCGCTCGAGTAGAGCGCCATGGGGACATCCGACAGGACCTCGCCATTGAAGCTGACTCTCTCGATATAGAGGTTGCGGTCGGTGTCCGGTGTGCCGCCCCAGGCGTCGTTGAGGAAGTTCACCGTGATGGTGTGCTCGCCCGGCCCGAACTCGCGGGAGAGCCAGAGCGTGTCGTGATCGCCGAACTGCCGCTCGGCGCTGGCGGTGAAGACGCCATCGACCTGCATGCCATCCACGCTGACCGTGTACTGGGCATTGCCCAGCCAGTCATCCTGGCTGATCCACAGCTCCAGCGTGTCGGGACCGGTGCCGAAGCCGCGCCCCGTCGGCCCGGCCTCGCGGAAGGTGCCGACCGGCTGCGTCCCGTCCTGGAAGAAGGCCACGGTGCCGTCCGACAGCGTCTCGCCTTCGAAGCTGACGCTCTCCACGTACAGGTTTCGATCGGTGTCCGGCGTGCCGCCCCAGGCATCGTTCAGGAAGCTCACCGTCACGTCGTGAGCGCCGCGCGGGAAATTCCCGAGCACCGTCACCAAGTCGGTTTCGCCCTCGGCGCGCAGGGCGCTGGCGGTCGTAATGCCACCCACCTGCGCCCCGTCTATGCTGACCGTGTATTGGGCGTCGCCTTCGAATGCGTCCTGGCTGATCTCCAGCACCACGGCATCCGGGCCGGAGCCGAGGGTCGTATCGGCTGGCATGTCTTCCTCCCGATTCTGGCGCGCCACCCATGGCGCGGCAGGCTCTCAGGATGGAAGCACCGCCGCGCATCCGCGGTTCTTGGCGTCGCGCAGGCCGTTGGCGCGCCGGGGCGCACCAATACGTGAGAGGGCGGCCGCCCGGGCTCACATTCCTCCGATGTAGTTCGGCCCGCCGCCGCCCTCCGGCGTGCGCCAGTCGATGTTCTGCGTCGGGTCCTTGATGTCGCAGGTCTTGCAGTGCACGCAGTTCTGCGCGTTGATCACGAGCTTCATCTCGCCCTCGCCATTCCCCGCCGCCGCACCGACCGCCTCATACACGGCCGCCGGGCAGTAGCGGCTTTCCGGCGAGGCATACTGCTCCCAGTTCACCGCCTGCCAGCGCGAGGGATCCTTCAGTACCAGATGCGAGGGCTGGTCTTCCTCGTGGTTGGTGTTCGACAGGTAGACCGAGGAGAGCCGGTCGAAGGTCAGCACGCCGTCCGGCTTCGGATAGTCGATCCGCTTCGCCTCCGAGGCCTTCCGCAGTGTCTCGTGGTCCTGGTGGTGGGCCCAGGTCCAGGGCGCCTTGCCGCGGAACACGTAGGTGTCCACCGCCGCCGCCGCCATGCCGCCCCAGAAGCCGTATCTGGCGAAGCCCGGACGGATGTTCCGGACGCCCTGCAGCTCCTCCCACACCCAGCTGGCGCGCAGGGCCGCCGGATAGGCCTCCAGCACCGGCGGGCGGTCGCCGGCCAGCGCCGCCGCGATCGCCTCGGCCGCCACCATGCCGGACTTCATCGAGGTGTGCGTGCCCTTGATCTTCGGCACGTTCAGGAACCCCGCCGCGTCGCCGACGATCATCCCGCCCGGAAAGACCGTTCGGGGGATCGCCTGGATGCCGCCCTCGTTCAGCGCCCGCGCGCCATAGGCCACGCGCTTGCCGCCTTCCAGGAAGCCGCGCACCGCCGGATGCGTCTTGAAGCGCTGGAACTCCTCGAAGGGCGAGAGCCAGGGATTCGGGTAGTCGAGCCCCACCACGAAGCCGATCGAGACCAGGTTCTCCCCCAGCATGTAGAGCCAGGATCCGCCATAGGTGTCGGAGGCCAGCGGCCAGCCGGTGGAATGCCAGACCAGCCCGGGCTTGTGCTGCGCCTTCGGGATCTCCCACAGCTCCTTCATCCCGAGCGCATAAGTCTGGGGAGCCGTGCCTTCGCGCAGGTTGAAGGTTTCGAACAGCAGCTTGGTGAGGCTGCCGCGGCAGCCCTCGGCGAACACCGTGTATGTGGCGCGCAGCTCCATCCCCGGCTGGAAGTTCGGGCCCTTCTCGCCCTCCTTCGTGATGCCCATCACGCCGGCGACGACGCCCTTCACCTGGCCGTCCTCGATGATCGTCTCGGAGGCCGCGAAGCCCGGATAGATCTCGACCCCCAGCGCTTCGGCCCTGGCGCCAAGCCAGCGGCAGACATTGCCGAGGCTGACGATGTAATTGCCCGTGTTGTGCATCTGTGGCGGCGTCGGCAGCTTGAAGGCGCGGCTGCCGGTCAGCAGCATGAAGCGGTCCTCAGTGACCGGGGTTGCCAGCGCCGGAGGATCCTCCCGCCAATCGGGGATCAACTCGTCCAGCGCGCGCGGCTCGAGCACGGCGCCCGAGAGGATGTGCGCGCCGATCTCGCTGCCCTTCTCGACCAGGCAGACGGCGAGATCGGGATTGGCCTGCTTGAGCCGGATCGCGCAGGCCAGCCCGGCCGGGCCGCCGCCGACGACCAGCACGTCGAACTCCATGGCTTCGCGCGCTTCGGTCTCCGACATCGCTGTTCCTCCGGCGTTCCTGGGCTGACCGCATGTAGCGTCGCAGGGCATTGCGCGGAACCCTGCGGGGCGCCGATATCAGGCCCATGGAACGCAATGAGGCCCCGCGCGCGGAGCGCGAAGCGCTGCTCGCCGCGCTCAGGCTGCAGGTCGAGTGGGGCGCCGACGAGGCGCTGGAGGTCGCGCCGGTGGACCGGTTCGCCGCGCCGACAGCGGCTGCCGTCGCACTGCCCGCGCCCGCGCTCCGCCCCTCCCTGGCGCCACCCCCCGTGGCGCTGCCGGTGCCCGCCGCGCCGGCCGCCGCGGCCAGGCTTGCCGCCGGCGCTGGCGACCTCGCCGCGCTGAAGGCCGCCATCGCCGCCGCCGACAGCCCGCTGCGCGATACCGCGACGAACCTGGTCTTCGCCGACGGGAATCCCGAGGCGGGCCTGATGATGATCGGCGAGGCGCCGGGTGCCGACGAGGACCGGCTCGGCCGCCCCTTCGTGGGTGCCTCCGGCCAGTTCCTGGACCGCATGTTCGCCAGCATCGGGCTGGAGCGAAGCCGCGACTTCTATCTCACCAACATCCTGCCCTGGCGCCCGCCGGGCAACCGCTCGCCCACCGACGCGGAGGTGACGCTCTTCCTGCCTTTCGTGCTGCGCCACATCGCCCTGGTGCGGCCGCGGCATCTGGTGCTGCTCGGCGGTGTCTCGGCCAAGACGCTCTTGCGCGCGAAGGAGGGGATCACCCGGTTGCGCGGGCGCTGGCACCGGGTGGAGGGCGAAGGCGTCAGCCTGCCGGCCCTGGCCACCCTGCACCCCGCCTATCTGCTGCGGAGTCCGGCCGCCAAACGTGATGCCTGGGCCGACCTCGTTCTGCTGCGGCGAACCCTGGACGGGGCGATCACGCCGGGATGACCGAAGAAAGGCACGTTAACAATCCGGCGCAACTCCATGAACCGTCATGTTGTGTCTAAATTAATGAGCTTTTCTCGTTTCCGCGGGGTTGCCTCGGCCCGTTAACGGACTGTAGGGGAAACGGGCCATGCGAGCGATCTGCCCCATGGCCCGGCGCCCCCGCCCGGTTCACACCTTCCGCCGATTGGCGCTGGTGGTCCTCGTGGGGGTGACGATGTCGGTGGGGGCTCAGGTCCCCGCCTTCGGGCAACGGGCCGACCAGACCGCCATGAGCGTTCCCCGACCCTCTTTGCAGGGTGGGATCGCCGGGTTCCCGCAACCCCTCGCGCCGTCGGATGCGGCGCGGCTTCGCCGTGTCTTTGACCTCCAGTCCCGAGGCGAAACGGCGGCCGCCGCGCGCGAGGCCGAACGGCTGGATGATCGGCGCCTGATTGGACATGTCCTGGCCGATCGTTGGCTCCGCCAGCGCGAGCAACCACCCGCCGCCGAGCTGGTTGCCTGGCTTGGCGCCTATGCCGACCACCCGGACGCGGCGGCCATACATGCCCTTCTGGTGCGTCGTGCGCCGCAGGGTGTGATGCTTCCGCCGGCGCCGGTGCAGGATGCGCTCGACGATGGCACCGATGTCGTCCCGGAAGAGCGCGATCCGCCCGCCCGGTCGGTTGTCCGGAACGCTGCACTCGACCGCACCGTGCGCGACCGCGCGCGGGACGGGAACCTCGCTGGTGCGATCGCGGCGATCGACCGGTCGCGAGCAAGTCCAGCCTACGCCGCCCTGCTGCGCGCCGATGTCGGCCAGGTGATGTTCCAGCAGGGCCGTGATGAGGACGCCCTGCGCGTCGCGGCAGAAGCCGCTGCGCGTTCGGGCGGCACCGGCTTCCCGGCCTTCGTCGCCGGCCTGGCGGCCTGGGGACTCGACCGTCCGGAGCAGGCGCTGAGCTACTTCGAGCAGGCGGCGCGGGCGGAGATCATCTCCCCGGCCATGCGCTCTGCGGCTGCCTTCTGGACGGCGCGTGCCGCGGTACGCGCCCGCCGGCCGCAACTCTACACGCCCTGGCTGCTGCAGGCCGCGCAGGAGCCGCGGACCTTTTACGGCCTCGTGGCGCGGCGTTCGCTCGGCCTGCCGATGGGCTTCGCCTGGGAACGTGAGCTTGCCGGCGAGAGCGAGGCGTCGGCGGTGGCCGAGACCGCCGCCGGGTGGCGGGCTCTGGCGCTGCTGCAGATCGGCCAGCGTGATCGCGCCGAGGCCGAGTTGCGTGCCCTGTGGCCCAGGGTGCAGGGCAATCCCGGCGTGATGCGTGCGATGCTCGCGGTTGCCGCCCAGGCTGGCCTGACCGAGCTAGCTGCTCAGCTCGCCTCGCTGCAGCAGAGCGCGGACGGCCGGCCGCGAGACTTCGCGCGGTTCCCGCTGCCGGAACTGCGGCCGCAGAACGGCTTCCGCACCGACCCGGCATTGATCTACGCCTTGGCGCGGCAGGAATCGAATTTCGACCCGCGCGCCATCTCGCCGGCCGGGGCACGTGGGCTGATGCAGATCATGCCCGCGACCGCCAGCTACGTGACCGGCGACGCATCGCTCCGCGGTGCCGGCGTCCGGCGGCTGCACGACCCTGCCTTCTCGCTCGAAATCGGGCAGCGGTACATTCTTTACCTGGCGCGCCACGACCAGGTGGACAGCGATCTGATCCGGCTGCTCGCGGCCTACAACAATGGGCCGGGCAACCTTTCGCGTTGGTTGCCGACGATCCGGCACCGGGCCGACCCCTTCCTGTTCATCGAAAGCATCCCGGTCGGGGAGACCCGCGTCTTCGTGCAGCGGGTGCTCGCCTACTCCTGGATCTATGCGGCCAGGTTGGGCCTGCCGGCGCCGAGCCTCGACGCGCTGACCGCCGGCCAGTTCCCCAAGCTGCCGGAGTCGACCGAAGTGGCCGCCATGGTCCGGCTGCCGCGCTGACCGGTCGCCCCGGGCCGTCATTGGCCCGCGCCGCCGCGGCTCCTATCTTCGTCGGCAGGAGACCCCGCCATGCCGATTGATGAGAGCCGCACCTTCCTGCCCGTGAACATCGCGGTGCTTACCGTTTCCGACACCCGCGACCTGGCCAGCGATCGCAGCGGGGAGACGCTCGCCGCGCGTATCGTCGCCTCCGGCCATCGGCTCGCCGCCCGCGAGATCTGCAAGGACGAGGCGCCGATGATCGAGGGCATCCTGCGCCGCTGGCTCGCCGACCCCGAGGTGGACTGCGTGATCACCACCGGCGGCACCGGCATCACCGGCCGCGACGTGACGCCGGAAGCCTTCGCCCGCGTGCTGGAGAAGGAGATCGGCGGCTTTGGCGAGTTGTTCCGGATGCTGAGCTACCAGAAGATCGGCACCTCCACGATTCAGTCGCGCGCGATCGGCGGCGTGGCCGGCGGCACCTACCTGTTCGCGCTACCGGGCAGCACCGGTGCCTGCAAGGACGCCTGGGACGACATCCTGGTCTGGCAACTCGACAGCCGGCACCGGCCCTGCAACCTGGTCGAACTCATGCCGCGGCTACAGGAGCACCTGCGGGCGGCGTGATGCCGCCGCGGGGAATTAGCTCCTCGTCGGCCCGCCGGCGCCGCGCAGATAGCTGCGCACCCGCGGGCGGCTGCCGACAGGGTCGCGCCTGGCAGGGTGTTGTTCCGTTGCCGAGAGATCGGGCCGGGCCGCCGCACGCCCGGACTGCGCTTCGTGGGCATCGAGGTCCACCGGATGGTGGCGCTCCATGATGTCCATCGCCTTCCCTGTCTGCACGTCCGGCAGTTCGAGCGAGACGACGCAGCCCCCGTGGCGGATGGCCTCGGCCAGCAGGTCGCGATCCTCTGGCGGCATGAAATCCGCCTCGGGGCGCCAGATGCGCGCCAGCCAGTCGAGGAGCCCCTCCTCATGGTGCTCGGGGGCGTGGATGCGGACCTGGCCGGTGCCGAGCGCAAGCTCGCGGCGCAGATCCTCGGCGGCGCGCTCCGCCTCGGCTCGGGTGTCGAACAATCCGGCGATCGTCCGGGTGGTCATGGCCTGTCTCCTCCGCTTTGCCTTCGGCAGGGAAACGCCCGATGCAGCGCCTGCGGTTTCCGCGTCGTCGCGCGCGGGATCAGAGAAGCGCGAGCTGCCGCGGGACGGTTTCCGGCGGGCGGAACTGGCTGCAGTCCAGGCCGCGGCTCATGCCCCCACGGCCGTCGATGCCGAAGCGGCGCAGCGCCAGGCGGAAGCGTTGGGCGAGCAGCTCGGCGTAAGGCCCGGTGCCGGTCTGGCGCCGGCCGAAGCGGCTGTCGTAGAGCTGCCCGCCGCGCGTCTCCCGCACCAGGGACAGCACGCGGGAGGCGCGCTCCGGGTGATGTTCAGCAAGCCAGGCCTCGAACATGCCGCGGATCTCGAGCGGCAGGCGCAGCAGCACGTAGCCCGCTCGCGTCGCACCGGCGCGCACCGACATCTCCAGGATGCGCTCGAGCTCGGCGTCGTTCAGCCCCGGAATCATCGGCGCGGCGAGCACGCCGGTCGGGATACCGGCCCGCGCCAGCACCGACACCGCCTCCAGCCGCTTCAATGGCGAGGCGGCCCTCGGCTCCATCACGCGCGCGAGCTTCAGGTCGAGCGTGGTAACCGACAGGCAGACATGCACCAGGTTCCGCGCTGCCATCCTGCTCAGGATGTCGAGGTCGCGCAGCACGCCGGCGGATTTGGTGACGATGGTGACCGGGTGGCCGAAGCGCTCCAGCACCTCCAATACGCGGCGGGTGATGCCGAGGGTGCGCTCCACGGGCTGGTAGGGATCGGTGTTGGCGCCGAGCGCCACTGGCCGCGCCTCGTAGCCCGGCTTCGACAGCTCCTTCTCCAGCAACTCGGGCAGATCAGGCTTGAACATCAGCCGGGTCTCGAAATCTAGGCCGGGCGACATCCCGACATAGGCATGGGCGGGCCGGGCATAGCAGTAGATGCAGCCATGCTCGCAGCCGCGATACGGATTGAGCGAGCGGTCGAAGCCGAGATCCGGGCTCTCGTTGAAGGTCAGCGCGGACTTCGCCTTCTCCCGGATCAGCTCGGTCGGCAGCGGCGGCAGTTCGGCGAATTCGGCGGCGAGCGTGCCCCAGCCATCGTCCCACATCTCGGTGCGAGTGGTTTCGTAGCGCACCGGCGGGTTCGTCACCGCACCCCGCCCCTTGCGGCCCAGGGAGGGGATGGAAGAGGCTCCTCCGTCTGGCATGGTCGCTCCTCTGTCATCCCCGGTTTGTTCACGGGTGACACTGGCGAGGGGCGCGGAGGGCGTCAAGAACAAAATGCGAAAAGAGGGCGACACGATTCCGGGCCTGTCCGTCGTCATCCCGGCACTGAATGCCGCCGCCACACTCCCCGGTGTGTTCGCCGCACTCTTGTACGGGCCGGCGGAGATCATCCTTGTGGACGGCGGCAGCAGCGATGACACGGCGGCGCTGGCCGAAGCGCGCGGCGCCTTCGTGGTTCGGGCGCCCCGCGGCCGCGGCCTTCAGCTCGCGGCCGGCCTGGCGGCAGCTCGCGGTCCCTGGCTGCTGCTGCTGCATGCCGATACCCGGCTCGCAACCGGGTGGGAGGCGGCGGTGTGCCGGGTCATGGCGGATGCGACCGCAATCCGGCGCGCCTGGTATTTTCGCTTCGCGCTGGACGACCGCTCTCCTGCCGCCAGACGGCTGGAACGGGCCGTGGCTTGGCGATGCCGCCTCTTCGCGCTGCCCTATGGCGACCAGGGACTGCTGATCCATCGCGATCTGCTGGAGCGGATCGGCGGCATCCGGCCGTTGCCGCTGATGGAGGATGTGGATCTGGTCCGCCGTCTCGGTCGGGCACGGCTTGGTGCTCTCCCGGTCGCGGCGGTGACCAGCGCGGCGCGGTGGCGGCGAGAGGGGTATCTTCGGCGCTCATCGCGCAATCTTCTCTGCCTCGGGCTCTGGTTCCTCGGCGTGCCGCCGCGCATCATCGCCAGGATGTACGCACGAAGGGGTACATGAGGGGCGACACGGTCATCGTCTTTGCGCGCGCGCCGCGGCTTGGTGCGGTCAAGCGGCGCCTGGCGCGCGGCATCGGTGCGATGGGGGCGCTGCGCTTCTATCGTGCGCAACTTGCCGCGACCCTTGCGGCCGTCGCGGGTGATGGACGCTGGCGCACCATCCTGGCGACGACGCCGCCAGGGGCGCGGGCGGCTTGGCCCCGGCGATTGCCGCGGATCGGACAGGGGGGCGGAGACCTCGGGATGCGCATGGAGCGGGCGATGCGGCCGCTGCGGCGCGTTGTCCTGGTGGGCAGCGACATCCCGGGACTGGCGCGCGAGGACATCGCGGCCGCATTCCGCGCGCTCGGGCGGGCGGACGCGGTCTTCGGCCCGGCCGAGGATGGTGGCTATTGGCTGGTCGGGCTGGGCCCGCGGCGTCCAAGGCGCCCCTTTGGCGCGGTGCGTTGGTCCACCCGGCACGCGCTGGCCGATACGCTCGCCAATTTCCACGGACGTCGCGTCGCCCTGCTGCGCCGGCTGCGCGACGTGGATACCGCCGCGGATCTGCGCGCGGTGCGGTGGGGAGCAGCATGACAAGCCCTGACTGGTCCGCCACCAGCGCGGATTACGCGAAGCACCGCCAGGGCTTCCCGGCCCGGTTCTACGAGCTGATCGAGCGCGAAGGTCTGTTCGCGCCGGGGATGCGCGTGCTGGACCTCGGCACCGGGACCGGGACGGTGGCTCGCGCGCTGGCGGTGCGCGGCGCAGAGGTGACCGGCCTCGATCCGGCGCGCGGCCAGATCGAGGCCGCACGCCGCCTCGCAGCCGAGGAGGGGCTCGCCGAGCGCCTGCGCTTCGTCGAAGGCCTGGCCGAGCGCACTGGCCTGAAGCCGACTGGATTCGACCTCGTCGTCGCCGCGCAATGCTGGCACTGGTTCGACCGCGGCCTGGCAGCGGCGGAGGCGCGGCGCGTGCTGCGGCCCGGCGGTGCGCTGCTGATCTGCCACTACGACTGGCTCACCCTGCCCGGCAATGTCGCGCATGCGACGGAGTTCCTGATCGAGGCGCACAACCCGCGCTGGCGCATGGGGCGCAGCACCGGGATCTATCCGGCCTGGGCGACCGACCTGGCGCTCGGCGGTTTCGACGCGCTCGGCTTCGCCGGCTTCGACCACGAGGCGGTGTATCCGCGGGCTGCCTGGCGCGGGCGGATCCGGGCCTCGGCCGGAGTGGGCGGCGCGATGGATCCGGAGGGAGTCGCGCGCTTCGATGCCGAGCTTGCTGCGCTGCTCGACGCCCGCTTCCCGGAGGAGCCGCTGCGCGTGCCGCACCGGGTCTTCGCGATCTGGGGGCGCCGGCCTTAAGCGCTTCGCAAGCACTGCCGCGCGAAGCTGCGCCCGGAGGCATCCATGAACGACAGCGACGACGCGCGCGAGGCAAGGCTGGCGATCGCGCGGCACCTGGCGGAGTTGCACAAGCTGCATCTCGCACTGGCCGCCGACAGCCGCCGCCTGAAGACCCTGAGCGCCGACGGCCACGGCCTTGCCGAGATCGAGATCGCGGCGGAGATGCTCGAACAGTACATGGCGGCGACGGGCGCCTTTCTCGAGAACATGCGCGGGCGTTTCGAGGCGCGGCTGCCGATGCTGCGCCGGGCCGAACCGCGCGGAACGGAGCTCGCGCCGGGACAGGGTGCGGCCGGGCACGGGCCGTTCTGGTATGCCTTCTCGCGCCTCTGCGCCGCCTTGCGCCATGCCGAGCGGCGGGTGGGGTGAAGGTTCAGGAATAGCCGCGCGCGCCGGGCTCGCCTTCCTTGCGGCGGGCCTGTTCCTGGGCGCGCTGGTCCACCTGGTGCATTTCCCCGCCTGGGTCGGCGCCTGCCTGCTCGGCGGGTTCGAAGTCGTAGTCGCCATGCTGCGACTGCCAGGACTGCACCGTCAGCACCTTCGCACCCTGGCGGCTCTCATGCGGACCATGCAGTTGGCCGGCGGCATGGGTGAGGAAGGCGCCGGGCCCGAGCGCCTCGCCGGCCTCGATCAGGTCGCCTTCCAGGACGTAATGCATCTCGGACCCCGCGCTGTGCCTGTGCGCCGGGATGCGGCCACCGGCGGGGATGTGGATGATCGAGGTTACCACGCCCGCCGCCGAATCCTGGTTCAGAAGCTGGATGCGGAACTCGCCGGTCGAGCCGGGAATCCGGAACGGCACGGCGGGCACGCCCTCGGCCGCGAGGGCCAGTTTCTGCGCGTTCATGCCGCTCTCCCTGCACTGGGTTACAGGCGCCGAACGCGTCCTCCGCCCGCCCGGTTGCCGCACCCTCCCGGCCGGCGGGATGGCGGCGGCCGACGCCATGACGGTCTCCACCGCGGAAGCGCAGCTTGGCCAGCCGGCCTGGACGTTCGATTCCCGCCCGAAAGCCGTCGCGACGTGGCGCGGCAGGCGACGGCGGCAAGCCGCTGGGCTACAGCGGCGGAATGCCGGATTTCCGCTTCGAATCGGAGCATGGCGGCCGCGTAGCCGGCCTTGACGAGGCCGGGCGCGGTCCGCTGGCCGGGCCGGTGCTGGCCGCGGCGGTGGTGTTCCGGGCGCCGCCGCCGGCCGGGCTGGCGGTGCTGCTCGACGACAGCAAGAAACTCACCCCGGTCCGGCGTGAGCTGGCCTTCGCTGCGCTGGTCGCCGCCGGGCGCAGGGGCTTCGTGGAGTTCGGCCTCGGTGCGGCGAGCGTGACCGAGATCGGGCGGCTGAACATTCTCCGCGCCTCGCAGCTTGCCATGGTGCGTGCGCTGGCGCGGCTGCCCGGGGCACCCGATGTTGCCCTGGTGGACGGCAACCAGCCGCCGAAGCTGCCCTGCCCGGTGCGCTGCGTGATCGGCGGCGATGCGCTCTGCCTCTCGATCGCCGCGGCCTCGATCCTGGCGAAGGTTACGCGCGACCGCGCGATGGCGCGGCTCGATCCCCGGTGGCCCGGCTACGGCTTCGCGGCGCATCAGGGCTATGCCACCGCGGCGCATCGCGCGGCGCTCGCTCGGCTCGGCCCGACGCCGCATCACCGCCGCGGATTCGCGCCGGTGGACCAGGCGAGCCTCGCCTTCGGTTGACGCGGCTTCGGCGCGGACGCCATGTTGACCGCCGAGTCGCAGGGGGTGTGATCGCGAAGCGATGGGGACAGGTCTCGACCTGCCGCTGGACGAGGTGCTGGTCGGCGACTGCATCGAGACGCTGCGGCGCCTGCCGCCGGCCTCGGTGCACGCCGTCTTCGCGGACCCGCCCTACAACCTGCAACTGAGGGGGGAGCTGCGCCGGCCTGACGATTCGGTGGTGGACGCGGTGGACGACGCGTGGGACCGCTTTGCGGATTTCGCCACCTACGACGCCTTCACCCGCGAATGGCTGACGGAATGCCGCCGGATCCTGCGCAAGGACGGCACGCTGTGGGTGATCGGCAGCTACCACAACGTCTTCCGCCTCGGCACGGCGGTGCAGGACCTCGGCTTCTGGATCCTCAACGACGTGATCTGGCGCAAGGCCAACCCGATGCCGAATTTCCGCGGGCGCCGCTTCACCAACGCGCATGAGACGTTGATCTGGGCGGCACGCGGCCCGGAAAGCCGCTACCGCTTCAACTACCAGGCCATGAAGGCGCTGAACGACGAGCTGCAGATGCGCAGCGACTGGTTCATCCCGCTCTGCACCGGCGCCGAGCGGCTGCGGGGTGAGGACGGCGCGAAACTCCACCCGACCCAGAAGCCCGAGGCGCTGCTGCACCGCGTCATCCTGGCCTGCACGCAGCCAGGCGAGGTGGTGCTGGACCCTTTCCTCGGCACCGGCACGACTGCGGCGGTGGCCAGGCGGCTCGGCCGGCGCTTCATCGGGATCGAGCGCGAGGAGGCCTATGCGGAGGCGGCGCGCGCGCGGATCGCCGCCGTGGAACCGCTGGCGGAGGGCGTCGCACTGGCGCTGCCCGGCAAGCGGGAGCAGCCGCGCATCGCCTTCGGATCGCTGGTGGAGCGCGGGCTGGTGCCGGCCGGCAGCACGCTGACGGACCGGCACCGGCGCTGGAAGGCGCTGGTCGGCGCCGACGGCACGCTGCGCTGCGGCGGCGCCGTGGGCTCGATCCACAAGGTGGGGGCGGAGGTGCAGGCCGCGCCCGCCTGCAATGGCTGGACCTTCTGGTTCCTGGAGGCGCGCGACGGGCGGCTCAGGCTGCTGGACGAGCTGCGGCAGGAAGTCGTGGGGCAGGGTAGCTGAGCTGTCCGGTGGCCGGAGGCGGCAGCCTGGAGGCATGAAGCGGCCGGCCGGAGAGCGGCCGGCTGCGGGTCGTGCTCGACACTAAGTGCCTGACTCTGAACTCATGTGGAACGAGCGAGGCGTCGGAGCAGCAGGTTGACGGAGGCGGCGTAGAGGAAGGCGTTGGCGGAGGCGATTG
>NZ_JAWLHG010000055.1:0-26707 GCF_041690465.1 Falsiroseomonas sp.
GGCACGACGACGCTCTTCGCCGCGCTCGACGTGAATGCGGGCACGGTCATCAGCCAGTGCATGCTCCGCCACCGCGCCGCCGAGTTCATCCGCTTCCTGTGGCTGATCGACAAGCAGACCCCGGCCGAGCTCGACCTGCACCTGATCCTCGACAACTACGCCGCCCACAAGACCGAGACCGTAAAGCGCTGGCTCGCCCGACATCCTCGCTTCCACGTCCACTTCACGCCGACCTCGGCCTCCTGGATCAACGCCGTCGAGGGCCTGTTCGCCACGCTGACAAGGCGGCGCCTGAAGCGCCGCGTCTTCCGCTCCGTCATCGAGCTGAACCAGGCAATCCGCGATTACCTCGACGCCCACAACGCCGACCCAAAGCCCTGCCGCTGGACCGCGCCCGCCGACACCATCATCGGCAAGCACCAGCGCGGGAAACGTCTTCTGGAATCAGTCCACTAGCGCCGAGAGGAAGGCCTCGCCTTTGGCGAAGCTGCGCACCGCGTAGCCGGCCGCCGAAAGCAGCATCGCCGCGGCCTGGCGGACCGCTGCATCGTCATCGACAATGAACACGAGGCGTACACCCGGCACCGCGATCGGGTCGCGCGATCCGTCGCTCGCCGGCACAAGGGCCAGGGCGTTCGGCGGTGCGGGCCAGCTCGGCACCTGCGGGTCCGTCCGGGGAGAAGGCACGATACCTCCTCCTTCAAGGTGGGCGCTGAGCATGTACTTGTGCTGGCCTGGCCGCAACAGCGGGCCGTCGCTTATGGTTCGCCCCTCAGTCCTCCGCCGCGAGGTCCGGCGTGGGCCGCTTTCTTTTGCCCGCCCCCTCGTGCATCGCCGCGAGCAGGCCCATCCGCAGCAGCTCGGCCAGGGTGCGCGCGCCGAGTTTCTGCATCGCGTTGGCACGGTAGATCTCCACCATGCGCGGAGAGATGCCGAGATCGGCCGCGACTTCCTTGCCGAGGCGGCCCGGCACCAGGCCTTCGAAGACGTCGCGCTCGCGGCCGGACAGCGTCGCCAAGTGCATGGAGGCGGCCGCCGCCTCGCGCTGGAACGATCGCTGGCCCTGGGCTCCTGCCAGCGCACGGGTGACGGCGGACAGCAGGGCGCGTGGCGCGACGGGCTTTTCCAGGAATTCGTAGGCGCCAGCACGCATCGCCCGGACGGCGCGGGGCACATCGGCAAATCCGGTGATCATCACCACCGGCAACCCGATCCGTCGCCGCGCCATGTCGCCGAGCAGGCCCACGCCGTCGATCCCGGGCAGGCGCACATCGGCGACGACGCAGCCGGTGTCGGCCTCGGGGTCGAAGGTGGAAACGAACGGTTCCGCCGCCTCGAAGGCTGCGACGCTGTGGCCATGCGCATTGAGGTGAAAGACCAGCGCGTTACGGACCGGCGCCTCGTCCTCGATGATGAAGACCTCCCCGCGCGCTTCATCTCGCGCTATCGGGAACCCTGATGTGTCATTTGACGAGGGATGCAACGGGGACTGTCTCCAGGACCGGAAGGCGGAAAAAAAACGTCGCGCCTCCACCTGGGTTTGCCGCCGCTGCGATGGCCCCGCCATGGGCCTCGACAATTGACCGGCAGATGGAGAGGCCGAGGCCGAGCCCGCCGGACCTCGTCGTCGCGAAGGGCCGGAAGGGATCGCCCGCGATCTCCGTCGGCAGGCCCAGGCCGCTGTCGGCGACCGCCACCTCGACCTGCCGCTTCCCGGCCTGCGCGGTAACCACGCGCGCGGAGATGCGCACCTCCCGCGTTGCAGCGGCGTCGAAGGCATCGCCTTCAGTCATCGCCTCGATGGCGTTCCGGACGAGGTTCACGACGACCTGCTGGATCTCGACGCGGTCCACCGCGACCTCCGGCAGGCGCTCGGGCAGGTCGCAGTGCACCGTGACACCGGCGTCGCGCGCGCCTCCGGCGCCGAGTGGAACCGCATCGCGCACGAGCTCCGCCGGATCGGTGGGCAGATGGTGCGCCGTCGCGGTGTCCTTGCGCACGAAGCGGCGCAGGCGGCGCACGATTTCCGCCGCGCGTTCGGCCTGCGCCGAAGCGCCTTCGAGGCCGCCGAGCACCTCCTGGATGGCCGCGGCGCCGCGGGCGCTGAGGAGCATCTCGCAGCCCTCGACGTAGTGGGCGACCGCGGCGAGGGGCTGGTTCAGCTCATGCGCCAGCGCCGCCGCCGCCTCGCCGAGCGTGCTGACGCGGCCGGCGTGCCACAACTCGGCTTCGAGCCCGCGCTGGCGGGCCTCGGCGGCGCGCCGCTCCTCGATGTCCTCGGTGACGCCATACCAGCGTATGATGCGACCGCGCCCGTCAACGCGCGGCCAGGCGCGCGAGCGCATCCATCGCCAGCCGCCGTCGGCGAGGCGGATGCGGTGTTCGATGTCGTAGGGCTGGCCGGTGGCGGCGGCGTGCGACCACGCCTTGGCCATCGCCGCCAGGTCGTCGGGGTGCGGCACCTGCTGCCAGCCATGCCCGAGGGCCTGCTCGCGCGTGAGCCCGGTCAGCTCCAGCCAGCGGCGGCTGAAATCCGTGATCCGGCCTTCAGCATCGGCAGTCCAGGCGACCTGCGGATTGAGGTCGAGGCTGTGGCGATGATGCTGCTCGCTCTCCTCGATCCGCGCATCCGCTCGCCGGAGCAGCAGCACCGCGGCCAAGCCACCGGCCAGCAGGGCGAGCAGCCCGGCCAGCCCGAGGCCCAGCACGCCCAGGGTCGCCGAACGCTGCGCGCCGGCGAGACGGCCGGCCAGACCCCGCCGGGCCACCGCCTCGAGCTCGGCGAGGGCGCCGCGCAGCGCATCCATGCTGCGCTTGCCCTCTCCGGAGCGGACGATGTCGAGTGCCGCCTGCCTGTCGCCGGCGCGGGCCAGCTCCACCGTGCGCGACAAGGCGCCGAGCCGATCCTCGACGATGCGCTCGATCGCCGGCAGGCGCGCTTGCAGCGAAGGGGAGTCCGTCACGGCCTCGCGCAGTGCGGCGAGATCGTCGGCGACCCGGTCCTGGGCCGACCGGTAGGGCTCCAGATAGCGGTCCTCGCCGGAGAGGAGGAAGCCGCGCTGTCCGGGCTCGGCGTCGAGCACCGCCAGCAGCAGCACGGTCGCGGCCGAGATGGTGGTGTTCACGTCCTCGACCGCGCGGCGCTCGGCGCCGAGATTCCCGACCGAAACCCAGGCCGCGCCGCCCGCGCAGAGCAGCAGGGCCACGGCAACCGCCGAGAGCGCAGCCGCGTAGCGGCGGATGGACGCGCCGGCGGGCGGCACTCCCTCAGTGCGCTTCAGGGGGAAGGTCCGCGATGAAGCGGCAGCGCGTCGGGGCGGCACTGCATTCGATCGTCAGCGCCCCCCGCAGCATCGCGACCAGCAGGCGCATGCCGAGGCCGCGGCTCAGGGCCGGATCGAAGCCGGGGGGCGGACCGGCACCCTCGTCCTCGACGACGAGGCGCATGTGCCCGGCTTCCGCACCGGGGTCGAAGCGCACGACAATCCTGCCCTCGCCGTATTTCAGTGCGTTGGTCACGAGCTCGGTCGCGACGAGGCCGAGCGTGGTGGCGCGGTCCGCGTCGCACTCCGCCGTCTCGCCGCCCGGCACCAGGTCGAGGCCGATCGCGCGGCCGGCGGAAGCGGCGCCGGAGGAGGTGCTGATGTCATCGGTGAGCTGGCCCAGATAGCCGGCGATGTTCACCCGCCCGAAGTGGCGACCGGTGTAGAGCCGCTCGTGCACGGCGGCGATCGTCATGATTCGCCTTGCCGCCTCCTCGAGCTGCCCGCGCGCGGCCTCTGCTTCCGATGCGCGCGCCTGGAGGTTGAGCACCGTCTGCGCGAGCTGGAGGCTGTTCTTCACGCGGTGATGGACCTCGCGCATCAGCAGGTCGCGCGTCGTCCGGTCCCGCTCGCGATCGAAGGCGAGGCCCAGGATGTTCGCCACCGCCTGCAGGAAGGCGACGTCGTCCGCGGAGAAGCTGCCCTTCGGGTCGCGGCTGTCCGCTTCCAGTACGCCGAATGCTGGCCCACCCTCTTCGCCCTGGATGATGACGTTGATCGCGCGCCGGACGCCATGCTCCGCCATCACCGCGGGCGTGCGGAAGCGCGCCTCTCCGGCGAGGTGGTTGGTGATGACCGGCTCGCCGGTCTTGAGGGCGTAGCCGGCCGGTGAAGCGGTGTCGGCGCCAAGCTTCACCACCCCGACCACGCCATCGCGCCAGCCGACCCCGGTGCGGATCAGCAGCGCTTCCTCCCGTGGGATGTACTCCAGCACCTTGGCGAAGTCGGTGCCGAGACCCTCCGCGGTGATCTCTGCAGCGCGGCGAAGCAGCTCGCCGAAATCGCGCGCCCGGAACGCCTCGGCGCCGAACCCGGCGACCAGGCGCTGTTGGCGGAGGCGGCTGCGGAGCGTGGCGCGTTCAGCGTGGAAGTCGGAGTCGAGGTTCATGCAGCCATACCGGGGGCAGGAGCGGGCGGACCCGCGCCGCGGGTGCCTGCGCGCGGCTGCGCGCGGACGAGTCCAGGAAGCGCATCCGCGGGGCGCCACCAATAGGGTTCCGCCGGTCGCACCGCCCGGCATGCTCAACAAGCCGTGACCTGCATCCTTCGAACAGTTCCACCTGCGCATCGCCATGCGGTGTGGGCTCATGCTGCGCCGCGGCAGGAGGCGGTCAAGGGGCGCCCGAGACCCTGCCTGCCTCGGCGCGATCGGGTCTGACGGCTACGGGCGCCGCACCGGATGACGTTGTGCCCTGCCCCGCCGCCGCCTGGCAGAAGGCCGCCACCTCGCCGAGGGAGGTGACGATCACCGCGGCGCCATGCCGCTCCTCGCGCAGCTCCGCCAGGATCTTGCTGCCCGCCGGCGCGTGCCACAGCGCCACCACCGCCGGCACGCCGGGAAGCCGCCGCGCCAGCCGCCGCAGGAAGTAGCGCACCGTCGCCGCGCTGCTGCCCTCCTCCAGAACCGAGAGGCAGCAGAGCCGCACACGGGTGGGATCGAGCCGCGGGTCCGGCGCGCCCTCGAGCGCCGCCGCCGCTACCGCCACCGCGCCGAACCCCTCATGCCGCAGCGCCTGCGCCGCGATCTCCGCCGAAAGGTCGTCCAGCCGGCCGCGGCCGGCGATGCAGAGCACTGCGCCCTCGGCCCGCCAGGCCGGCGGCACCGACGCGGCGACGGCGGGCGGCGTCTCGGCCAGCTCGTCGAGCAGCGTCTCGACCTGCTGGCGGATCACCGCGAGCCGCTCCGGCGGCAGCACTTCGCGCGACCAGTCGGCCTCGGCGAGCGCGAGGCCGCGCAGCGCCACCTCGTCGTGCCAGGCGACCAGCGTGGTGCCGCCGCGCAGCGCCGCGCGCGCCTGCGCCACCAGCGCATCCGCGTCCCCCTCCAGCGCACGCTGGTAGAAGCTCTCCTCCGGCTGCAGCGCCGGCCGGTCGCCGAGCATCACGTCGAGGAATTCGAGCCGCGGGACGTGGCGGCCGAGCACCACCAGGCCGACCGTCAGGGGCGTGGCCAGCAGCAGCCCGATCGGGCCCCACATGAAGGTCCAGAAGGTCGCCGCCATGATGACCGAGATGGGCGAGAGCCCGGCGCTGCGCCCGAGCACCAGCGGCTCGAACAGCTGGCCCATCAGCGGCTCCGTCAGGATGAACAGCGCCAGCACGGAGAGCGCCAGCCCCCAGCCCGGATCAGCCGCCAGCGCCAGCAGCACCGGCGGGATCACCGCGAGCGGCGTGCCGACGAAGGGCACGAAGCGCATCAGCCCCGCCAGGATGCCCCACAGCGGCGCGCCCGGCAGACCGAACAGCCACAGCCCCGCCGTGACCACGACCGCGAAGCTCGCATTCAGCGCCAGCTGCGCCAGGAACAGCCGCGACAGGCGATAGGCTGCGTCGTCCAGCGCGCCGATCGTCCGGTGCAGGTCGCGCACGCCCGCCAGCCGGATCAGCCGGTCCCGCAGATCCTCGCGGTAGAGCAGGATGAACAGCGCGAAGACCACGACGATGCCGAAGGTCGCCAGCGGCGCCAGCACCGGCCCGAGGAAGGCGGCCGCCACCTCCACCGGCGAGGAGGCGGGCGCGGCGACGGGCGGCGGTGCCGCCAGCTCCGGCCGCAGGCCGAACAGCCCGCGCAGCCCCTCGATCGCCTCCTCCGCCTGGCGCAACAGCTCCTGCAGGCGCAGCCGATCGAGCTTGCCGCGCAGGTTCGCCGCATAGCCCGCCAGGTCGCCCGCCAGCACCGCGAGCTGGCGCAGCACCACCAGCGCGACGCCCAGGATGCCCCCCACCCCGGCCAGCAGCGCCAGCAGCACCGAGGGCACGCCACCCAAGCCGGTGCGCCGCAGCAGCCGCGCGAGCGGCGCCAGCACGAAGGCGAGGATCACCGCCAGCGCCAGCGGCACCAGCAGGTCGCGGCCGAGGTAGAGCGCGGCGACGACGATGGCCCCGGCCACCCAGGGCGTCAGGCCGGCTCCGCCCGCGGCGCGTCGGGCGGCGCGCCGGTCGGCGGGCGTCGTCGGCAATGCTGATCCCCCTCCGCGTTGCGCGGCGGAAACGCCTTTGTGCGTTGCGGGTTCGTCGCGGCGAACCCGGCCGGCGCGGCAGCGCTATCCCCTGGCCAGAGGAGCCGACGACCACTTGCCCGACCGTCCCCGCGCCGCCGACGCCGTCGGTCCCGACCGACCGCTGCCCGGCTGGACCCGGCACGCCGCCGCGCTCGCCGCCCTGCTGGTCCTCGTGGCGCTCGCGCTCGCCGCCTGGAACTGGCAGGTCTCGGCGCGCGACGCCGCGCGCATCGGCGCGGGCCGCGGCGTGCAGTTCTCCGCCGAAGGCCTGCTCTCCGCCCTGAAGGATGCCGAGACCGGGCAGCGCGGCTTCCTGCTCACCGGCGAGGAGCGCTTCCTCGAACCCCATTTTGCCGGCCTCGCCGCCGCGCCACGCCTGGTGGAGACGCTGCGCGCCGCCGCCGCCGATGCCGGCCTGCCGCCGCCCGACCGGCTGGAGGAGATCGCACGCCGGAAGCTCGCCTGGACCGCGCAGCTCGTCGCGCTGCGCCGCCGCGGCGAGGCGAGCGAATCACTCGCCCGTATCGAGAGCGGCGAAGGCAAGGCGCTGATGGACGAGGCCCGCGCCGAGGTCCTGCGCGTGCAGCAGGAGGCGGAAGCGCTGGTCCGCGCCACCGAGGCCGCCTCCGTCCGCGACGCCTGGCTCTATGCGCTGTCGCTCGGAGCCGTGCTTGCCGCCTGCGCGCTGCTCGGCGCGCTCGCCCTCGCCCGGCGCCGGATGGAGCGGCGCGCCAACGCGCTGCTGCGCGGCGTGATGGAGAACGCGCCGATCGGCCTCGGCCTGCTCGACCGCGAGCTTCGCCTGCGCCACGCCAACCGCAGCCTCGCCGCGCTGGGCGAGCGCACGCTGGGCGTCGAGGCCGGCAGCGACACCGCGCTGCCCGAGGCGGTGCACGAGCAGATCGCGCCGCAGCTGCGCAAGGTGCTCGAAGGCGGGCGCGCGCAGTCGGGCATCGAGGTGGCGGTGCGCCCGCCGGGCAAGGAACGCCTCGTCAGGCACCTGCTGCTCGGCGTCTTCCCCCTGGAGGGCGGCGGGGAGGCCGGGCGCGTCGAGGGCGTCGGCCTCTTCGCCATGGACGATACCCAGCGCCGCCGGGCGGAGGCGCGGCTCAAGCGCAGCGAGACCAGGCTGCGGACCATCGTGGACGCCATCCCGCAGCTCGCCTGGATGACGGACGCTTCGGGCGCCATCCAGTGGTTCAACCGCCGCTGGTACGAGTTCACCGGCACCACGCCGGACCGGGCGCTCGGCAATGGCTGGCGCGAGGTGCAGCACCCCGAGCACGCGGCACGCGTCGAGCAGCGCTTCCGCGAGGCGATCGAGGCCGGCGCGCCGTGGGAGGATACCTTCCCCCTGCGCGGTGCCGATGGCCGCTACCGCTGGTTCCTCTCCCGCGCCCTGCCGCTGTTCGAGGCCGGCGACGAGGACGACGAGGAGGCGCGCCCGATCGGCTGGTTCGGCACCAACACTGACATCACCGAGCTGCGCGAAACGGAGGAGGCGCTGGCCACCGCCAAGGCCGCGGCCGAGAACGCCAATCTCGCCAAGAGCCAGTTCATCGCCAACATGTCGCACGAGCTGCGCACGCCGCTCTCCGCCGTGATCGGCTATGCCGAGATGCTCGAGGAGGAGGCGGAGGATCTGCAGGGCGCCGATGCCTTCCTGGGCGACCTGCGCAAGATCAACACCAATGCGCGCCACCTGCTCTCGCTGATCAACGACGTGCTCGACCTGTCGAAGATCGAGGCCGGCAAGATGGAGGTGCAGGCCGAGGATTTCGAGGCCTGCGCGCTGGTGCGCGAGGTCGCGGCGACGGTGGAGGCGCTGGCCGAGCGCCGCCACAACCGCCTGGTGGTGGAATGCGACCCGGACCTCGGCACGATGCATTCGGACCCCGTGAAGCTGCGCCAGTGCCTGTTCAACCTGCTCGGCAACGCCGCCAAGTTCACCGAGCGCGGTACCATCGCGCTGAAGGGCACGCGCGAGGGTGACATGCTGGTCTTCGAGGTGCGCGACACCGGCATCGGCATGACGCCGGAGCAGCTCGACCGGCTGTTCCGCCGCTTCACCCAGGCGGACGCCACCACCACGCGCCGCTTTGGCGGCACCGGGCTCGGCCTCGCCATCACCAGGGCCTTCGCCAGCATGCTCGGCGGCGAGATCGGCGTGACGAGCGAGGCCGGGGTGGGGAGCAGCTTCACGCTCCGCCTGCCCGCCGACCTCCGCACCGCCCGCGCGGAGGCCGACGAGCCGGCCGCCAGGCTCGGGGAGGCGGCGGCCGCGGAGCCCGACGGTCCCGCGGGGCTCGTGCTGGTGATCGACGACGACGCGGCGACGCGCGACCTGGTCTCCCGCTTCCTCCGCCGCGAGGGCTTCGCCGTGCGCTGCGCCGCCGATGGCGCGGAGGGCCTGGCGATGGCCCGGGAGCTGCGGCCGGTCGCCATCCTGCTCGACGTGATGATGCCGCGCATGGATGGCTGGGCGGTGCTGACCGCGCTCAAGGCGGACCCGGAGCTGGCCGAGACGCCGGTGGTGATGGTGACGGTGGTGCAGGAGCGCGGCCTGGCCTTCTCGCTCGGCGCCGAGGACTACCTGAACAAGCCGGTGCGCTGGGACCGCCTGAAGCGCGTGCTCGACCGCTTCCGCCGCGAGGTCGCACCCGGCCTCGCCCTGCTGGTGGAGGGCGACGAGGACGAGCGGGCCGAGCTCGGCGCGCTGCTCGAGGCGCAGGGCTGGGTTGTTGACACTGCGGCGGATGCGGACGCCGCGCTGGCGCGGCTGGCCGCACCGCCGGTGCCGGCGGCGCTGGTGATGGAGTTGCGCGCCCCGGAAGTCGGCAAGGGGTTCGCCCTGCTGCGGGAGCTGCGCCGCCGGCCGGAGCTGCGCGAGATCCAGGTGATCGCGATCACCCAGGGCGAGGTGGACGAGGCGGAGCTGTCGCGGTTGCGCGACGAGGTGCGGACGATCGTGCCGGCGGAGGAAGCGCAGCGTGAACTCGTCAGCGAGCTGAAGCGCGTCGCCGCCGGCGGAGCAACAACGGAGACCAGGACGTGACGCGAATCCTGCTGGTGGAGGACCATGAGGAACTGTGGGACTTCCTCTCCCGTCGCCTCCGGCGCCGCGGCTTCGAGGTGGAGCTGGCGCATGATGGCCAGGAGGGGCTGGAGAAGGCGAGGTCCCTCGCGCCCGATGTCATCCTGCTCGACATGAACCTGCCGGTGATGGATGGCTGGACGGTTGCGCGCAGCCTGCGCGGCGATGCCGGAACCGCCCGCATCCCGATCATCGCGCTGACCGCGCATGCCATGTCGGGCGATCGCGGGCGGGTGCTGGAAGCTGGCTGCGACGACTACCACCCGAAGCCGGTGGACTTCTCCCGCCTCGTGGAACAGATCGACACGGCGCTGCTGAAGCGTGACGAGGCGGAGGACGGATAGGACCGGCTAATCCGCCAGCAGCGTCGGCAGGCGCTGCCGGAGCAGCGCCTCGTCCAGCGCCGGCTCGCCTGGGAAGCTCTCCAGCACGCGCTGCAGGTCGGGCGGGGACAGCACGGGGCAGTCCTCGTCCTCCGTGGCGCGGCAGGTCGCCAGCTCCAGCAACGCCAGCACGCGCGCGCGCGGGTCCAGCGCCAGCAGCTTCTCCGCCCGTTCGGCGCTGGCGCGTTCCTGCTCCATCTCGAGCTTGTCGCGGGCCTCTACCGGCAGCCAGCCGATGCCCTTGTCCGTCATCCCGCTCATGCAGGCAGTCCCCAACCGTGGGCAGATGCAGCGCGCGCGCCGCGCAGCGGTTCCTTACGGCGCCGCGAGCGGCCAGACCAGCGCCACCATCGGCACGCCGACCGCGAGCACGATCAGCGTCAGCGGCAGGCCGAGCCGTGCGTAGTCGCCGAAGCGATAGCCGCCCGGCCCCATCACCAGTGTATTGCACTGGTGCCCGATGGGCGTGAGGAAGTCGCAGGCGGCGCCGATCGCCACCGCCATCAGGAAGGGATCGGGCGAGAGGCCGAGGCGCTGCGCAAGGCTTGCCGCGATGGGGGCCATCATCAGCACCGTGGCGGCGTTGTTGAGGAAGGGCGTGACCGCCATCGCCACCGCCATCATCAGCGCCAGCGCGCCCATCCCCGGCAGGTGCTGCACCACCACGGCCAGCCAGCCGGCGATGAGGTCCGTCCCCCCGGTGGTGCGGATCGCCTCGCTCACCGGGATCAGCGCGCCGAGCAGGACCAGCACGGACCATTCCATCGTCTCGTAGGCCTCACGCATGGCCAGCGCGCGCAGCGCCAGCAGCACCACCGCGGCGCCGAAGAAGGCGACCGCCACCGGCACCAGGTCGAACCCGACGAGTGCCATCGCGACGCCGAGCACCGCGGCCGGCACCAGGCTGCGACGCCGGCTGCCGAGAGCGATATCGCGGCCGGACAGCGGAAGGATGCGCAGCTCGCCCAGCGCCTCCGGCAGGCGTTCCCGTTCGCCTTTCACGATCACCACGTCGCCTGCGCGGAACCGCAGCGCGGCCAGGCGGCGCGACACGCGGTGCCCGCTGCGGCTGACCGCAAGCAGCGCCAGGCCGTGGCGACGGTGCAGGTCCATCTCCGCCGGCGTGCTGCCGACCAGCGGGCTGCCCTCGTTGACCACGCCCTCCACCACGCCGGCCTCTTCCGCCTCCTGCTTGGCCGCCTGCCGCTCACCCGCCAGCACCAGCTCGGCGCGGGCCTGGAGACGCTCGAGCTCCTCCGGCTCGCCCTTCAGCAGCAGAACGTCGCCGGCGCGCAGCGCGAGCGTCGGCGTCGGCGCCAGCCGCCGGAAACGCTCGCGGATGACGCAGCTCAGCCGCACGCCGTTCGCCAGTGCCTCGAGTTCGGCCACGCTGCGCCCGACCAGCGGGCTTTCCGGCGGCAGCGTCGCTTCGGTGGTGTAGTCCTCGATCGTGAAGGCGGCCTCCATGCCCGGCGCCGGGCGCCGGCCGCGCGGCAGCAGCCGCCAGCCGAAGGCCAGGAAGGCAAGGCCCGCCACCGCCACCACGCCGCCGACCGGCAGGAAATCGAACATCTCGAAGGGCTGGCCGAGGATCTCTGCGCGCATGCGCGAGACGATGATGTTGGGCGAGGTGCCGATCAGCGTCATCAGCCCGCCGAGCAGCGAGGCGAAGGCCATCGGCATCAGCAGCGCGGAGGGCGAGTGGCCGGTGCGGCGCGCGAGCTGGAAGGCCACCGGCATCAGCAGCGCCAGCGCGCCGATGTTCTTGACGAAGGCCGAGAGCACCAGCACTGCGCCTGCCAGCACCGGCACCTGCGTCGCGGGTCCGCGCAGGCGGGGCAGCAGCGGCCGCATCACCGTCTCCACCACGCCCGACTTCGCGACCGCCGTGCTGACCAGCAGCGCGGAGCCGACGATGATGACGATGTCGTCGGCGAAGCCGGCGAAGGCGCGCTCGGCCGGGATCACGCCGGTGACCATCCCGGCCAGCAGCGCCAGCAATGCCACCAGGTCGTAGGGCAACCTGCCCCAGACGAAGAGCGCGATGGTGACGCCCACGATGCCGAAGGCGATCGCCTGGTCGAGGGTCACAGGGATGGGTCGGGGAGGGTCACGCCGGGCGAAAGCGCTGCGATTACCCGGGGTTCCCGGAACCGCAGGCGGGCCGGGGCGTCGTGGCGCGCATGGCTCCCGCCCTGCTCGATCGCCTGCTTGGCCGTGATGAGGCAACGTTGCCCACGGAAGGGCCCGATATGCCCTCCGCCACCGCCGAACCCGGGCCCGCCGAGCCTGCGCTGCGCGCCGTCCTGGCGCAGAAGCTGCTGCATGCCTGGGCGCAGAACCAGCACCAGGTGCTGGTGCCGCTGGCCCTCAACCTCGGCCGGCTGGAGCCTGGCCCGCGCGCACTGCTCGTGCAGGTCATGGCGGGCGCGCTTGCCGCCTGTGGTGCCAGCGCCGGGCCGGAGCGGCTGCGGCTCGTCTCCGCGCTCGCGCGCATCGGCGGCGCGGAGGAGACGGGGGCGGCGGAAGCCGCGCTGGCCCGGCCGCCGCACCTGCTCGATCTGCTGGCGGAACTCGAGGAGGCCGGGCTGGCGGCGCATGGCTATGCCGCCGCGGCGAGTGTGCTCGACCAACGGGTGGCGGTGGAGCGTGCCTTCCTCGGGTGGCTCGCCGCGCGCTTCGCGCTGCCGCCTTCGCTCGTCAGCGGCCTCGCCCGGCGCTATCGGCGCTGAGGCTCGCCAGCTCCGGCGGGCCACTACCTACGCCTGTGGCGTTCCGGTCAGCTCGGCCAGCGCCGACTGCAAGGCGGGATTCCCGTGCAGCATCGCGCGCGCCAGATCGGCCAGCGTCACCCAGCCCGTCACGCGGCCGCCGGCATCCAACACCGGCAGCCGCCGCAGATGGTTCGCCGCCATGAGGTCGAGCACGGCCTGCAGCGTGTCCTCCTCGCGGCAGGTGACGACCGGCGCCGACAGCACCTCCGCGACGCGCACGCGCCCGGCATCCAGCCCGCGCGCCACGACGCGGTAGAGCAGGTCACGATCGGTCACGATGCCCCTGAGGTCGCCCGGCCCACCGACCGGCAGCGCGCCCACGTCGAGCTCGCCCATCAGCTCCGCCGCGGCCGAAACCGGCGCATCGGGTGCGATGAACTCCACCTCGCGCGTCATCACCTCGGCCACCCGCATGGATGCCGCAACGCCGGTCCGGAGCCGGCCGTTCCCGGGCCCAGTCGCCGCTTCGGCCCGCGCGCACGGGGCTGGCCGGCAGATCCTTCATCAGCGCCGGTCTGCACGCGCCGCCGCAGGGCATCTCATCCGTCCCGTCGCCGCACGGCGCGTCTTGCGCGCTTGCCGCTCGACGTTCCGGCTGCGGGACCCAACATCCTGCTCATCGCTCGCCGCGGCCTCCCCGGCGCGGGCGGCTGAGAGAGGCCAGTGCTCCCGCCGATACCCCGCAGGAGCCCAGCCGTGCCCTTTACCGCCCAACCTGCGCACGCGCCACGAAACCGGCTGCTTGCCGCCCTGCCCGCCGAGGATCTCGCCAGGCTCCGGCCGCGGCTCGAGCCGGTGGAGCTGCCGTTGCGCCACGTGCTGCACGCGCCCGACGAACGCATCGGCGCCGTGCACTTTCCCGAAACCGGCTGGGTTTCCGTGCTCGCCACGCTCGAGGGCGGCGATGCCGCCGAGGTCGGGGTGATCGGCCGCGAAGGCATGGTCGGACTGCCGCTGTTTCACGGCGCCGACCGCAGCCCCTTCGAGGCGATGGCCCAGGCCGGCGGCACGGCGCTGCGACTTGAGGCGCGCGCCTTCCAGGAGGAGCTCGGCCGCAGCAGCGCGCTGCGGGAGATGGTGCTCCGCTACGCGCACGCCTTCAACGTGCTGGTCGCCTGGACCGCCGCCTGCAACGGGCGCCACCAGATCGAGCAGCGGCTCGCCCGCTGGATACTGATGGGCCACGACCGGTCGGACGGCGATGAATTCCCGATGACCCATGAATTCATGGCGATGATGCTCGGCGTGCGCCGTGCCGGCGTCAGCGTTGCCGCGGGCATGCTGCAGAAGGCGGGGCTGATCCGCTACGAGCGGGGCCGCATGGCCGTCATCGACCGGCCCGGCCTTGAAGCCGCCGCTTGCGAGTGCCACGAGAACGTCCGGCGCGAGTTCCGCCGCCTGCTGGGACCGGCCAACGAAGGCTGACCTGCGGCGCCCTGCTCCGCCTCTCCGCGCTCCGTGCGTTAGCGGACAGCCAGAATGAGCATGCGCCCGCTAGACAGGCGGACTGTCGAACGCGGTGCAAGATGTCCCTCGGTCAGATCTCTCCTGGCATGGCTGCCCATCAGCGCCGCGCCACGGCCGCGGCCTCGATGTGCGCCGTGGCGCTGCAACGCAATCTTCCACGCGTGGCCCTGATCGGTGCCCAGGCGGCGGCGCGCTCCGCCCTGCTCGCCGCCGCGTTCAGCCCGGTCCGCCCCACCAGGCGTGAATTGCGGGTTCTGCAGGAAATGGCGGCGCTCGATCGGGTGGGCCTGCAACTCGGGCCCAGGGCGCGGCTGGCGCTGGCGGGCGAAGCGCTGGCCGCCGTGGAGCGGTTGTTCCACCGGATCGGCCTCCTGCCCATGGGCGCCGCCGGCTTGCCGGCCGGCACGGGGCCGCGCCGCCCGGTGCCAGCCGGCCGGATGGACAAGGCCGCTCCCGACCAGTCGCTGCGCTGACCGTTCCGCGGACCACCGGACATCCGTCGTTCCGGGCGGTGGCCCGAACCCGCCTGCCACCATGGCGTTCGCATCCTGCAGGCAACGGCGCCGCATGCGTTTTGGGAACTGGAGCGAATGGCCGAAAGCGGAGCTGCCAAGCCTGGGGCGGAGCGTGCCTCCGATCCTGGCGCGGCGACGGGCCGGCCGCCCTCGTCGCACTCCCGCGCATCGGGATCGCTCGATGGCGCAGCCGGTAACGAGTGGGCTGCGCTGAAGGGCGAAGCGGGCCGGCTCCGCGTACCGGCGCGGGAAACGGGGGCGGCCTGCAGGTCCGAGGACATGCTCCGGGTCGCGCTGGATGCGCTGGAGGTCGAGGCGCAGCGGCTGGAGGAGGCGAATGCCGCGCTCAGCCGTGCGAATGCGCGGCTGGAGAGCGAGGTCGCCGCGCGCACGGCAGGGCTGGCGGAGGCCAATGCGGCCTTGCGCGAGAGCCAGGAGCACCTCCGCCTCGTCTTCGAGAGCGCGACGGATTACGCGATCTACACGCTCGATCTCGGCGGGCGCGTCAGGAGCTGGAATCCCGGCGCGCGCCGCATCCTCGGCTGGAGCGAGGCCGAGATGCTCGACCGGACGACAGACGACTTCTTCACCCCGGAGGACCGTGCGGCGGAGGGCCTGCCCGCTTCCGAGTTGCGCCGTGTGGTCGAGAAAGGCCGTGCCGAGAACGAGCGCTGGCACATCCGCAAGGACGGCACCCCATTCTGGGCGAGCGGGCTCGTCATGCCGCTGCGCGACGAGTCCGGCGGCCTGCGCGGCTTCCTGAACATCCTTCGCGACCGGACGGAAGCTCGGCGCGAGGATGAGCGACGCACGCTGCTGCTGCGTGAGCTCGACCATCGCGTGAAGAACACGCTCGCCGTGGTGCAGTCGGTCGCCTCGCAGACGGAACGCTCGACGGTGGTACCGTCCAGCTTCGGCGAAGCCTTCCGCGCGCGGCTGATGGCGCTTGCGCGGGCACATGACATGCTGGCCGGCGCCTGTTGGGCGGGTGCGCCGCTGCGCGAGATGCTTGAAGGCACCCTCGCGCCCTATGCCGGCCCCGGCGGCGCACGCCGCTTCACCGTCGACGGCCCGCCGGTGCTGCTGCCGCCGAACGCGACGGTAACGGTCAACCTGGCCTTCCATGAGCTGGCGACCAATGCCGCGAAGCATGGCTCGCTCGCGGTGCCGGATGGAACCATCGAAGTGACCTGGACGGTCGAGCCGAACGGCGACGGTCCGGCGGTGGACATCCTCTGGCGCGAGGTCGGCGGGCCGCCGGTCGCGGCCCCAGAGCGGCGCGGCTTCGGCTCGCGGCTGCTCGAGCATGGGCTGGCGCGCGAGTTCGGCGGCGAGGTGCGGTTGGACTTCGTGCCGTCTGGCGTCCAGTGCCGGATGCGGCTGACCATCGGCGACCCGCCGCCGCCCGTTCCGGACCTGCCGCACTGAGCATTGGCGCCGATGTCGCGCGCCGCACATCCAGCCGCGCGACACGCCGGCCGGGGCTGGCGGGTTCGCGCGATGCGCTGTGGTCAGCGTTTCTCAAGGAAATCTCAAGACAGAACAAGGAAGGCCCGAAAGCCCGAATTGCGGGGGCGTGCGAGGAGGAGGCAACCGGCGCCTGGCCGCGATCACGCATCGCACCACGGTGAGGCGCCACGACAAGGGAGTCCCCCCGATGGCCGATACCCAGCCCATCACCGGCCGCGTGCAGGTGAACCGCCGCAGCGGCGCCCCCGCCTCCATCGACGCCACCGAAATCAGCGCCCTGCGCGCGCGCCTGCGCGGCCAGGTGCTGCTGCCCGGCGATCCGGGCTACGACGAGGCGCGCCAGGTCTGGAACGGCATGATCGACCGTCGGCCGGCGCTGATCCTGCGCTGCGCCGGCGCGGCGGACGTGGTGCAGGGCGTGCGCTTCGCGAGCGCGCATGGCGGGCTGCTCACCGCGATCCGCGGCGGCGGCCACAACATCGCCGGCAGCGCGGTCTGCGAGGGCGGGCTGATGCTCGACCTCTCGCCCATGAAGGCGGTGCGCATCGACCCCGCCGCGCGCACCGCCCGCGTCGAGCCCGGCGTCACGCTCGGCGAGTTCGACCGCGAGGCACAGGCCTTCGGCCTGGCCACGCCGCTCGGAGTGAACTCGACGACCGGTGTGGCCGGGCTGACGCTCGGCGGCGGCTTCGGCTGGCTCACCCGCAAGCTCGGCATGACGATTGACCACCTGCTCTCGGCGGATGTGGTGACGGCGGCGGGCGAGCTGGTCCGCGCCAGCGCGGAGGAGAACCCGGACCTGTTCTGGGCGATCCGCGGCGGCGGCGGCAATTTCGGCGTCGTCACCTCCTTCGAGTTCCGGCTGCACCAGGTCGGGCCGGAGGTGCTCTCCGGCCTGATCATCCATCCCTTCGACCGCGCCGGCGAACTGCTGCGCCGCTACCGCGAGGTGATGCAGCATGCACCCGAGGAGCTCTCCTGCTGGGTGGTGGTGCGCAAGGCCCCTCCCCTGCCCTTCCTGCCCGAATCCGTCCACGGCAAGGAGGTGCTGGTCTTCGCCCTCTGCTACGCCGGCGACATGGAGGAAGGCCGCCGCGCCGTGGCGCCGATCGAGGCGCTCGGCGAGCCGATCGCGAACGTCGTCGGACCGCATCCCTATGCGGGATGGCAGACCGCCTTCGACGCCCTGCTCGCGCCCGGCGCGCGCAACTACTGGAAGTCGCATGACTTCGCCGCACTCGGCGACGGCGTGATCGACACGGTAATGGACTTCGCGGCACGGCTACCCTCGGCGGAGACCGAGATCGTGCTCGCCCATCTCGGCGGCGCCACGCGCCGCGTCGCGGACGACGCGACCGCCTACGCGCACCGCGACGCCGAGTTCGTGATGAACCTCCACACGCGCTGGCACGATGCGGCAGACGATGCGGCGTGCATCGGCTGGGCGCGCGGGCTCTTCGCCGCCGCCGCGCCCTTCGCCACGGGCGGCGTCTACGTCAACTTCCTGACCGAGGACGAGGCGGAGCGGGTGCAGGCCGCCTATGGCGGGAACTATGCACGTCTCGCCAGGCTGAAGGCGCGCTACGATCCGGAGAACCTGTTCCGCGCGAACCAGAACATCCGCCCCGCCGCGTGACGCAGCACGGGCGTCCGAGGGAGAAGCGCGATGACGGCGCCTCGGAACAGCGTGGCGGCCGGCCCTGTGATCACGGGCCGGCGGGCCTTCCTCCGCGCCACTGCGGCGCTCATCGGCGGCGGAGGCAAGGCAGCGGCGGCAGCCGGCCCGGAGGCAGGCATGACGGCGGCGACCACGACGAACGGCGCGATGCGGATCCGCTACGCGGTATCAGGCGCCGGCGATCCGCTGGTGCTGCTGCACGGCTTCACCGACGGCCTGGAGTCCTGGGAGGAGCTCGGCTACGCCGGGCCGCTTCTTGCCGCGGGGCGCCGGCTCATTCTGATCGATGCGCGCGGGCACGGCGGCAGCAGCCGCCCGCGGGACCCGGCGGCCTATGCGCCGGGCGAGCGGGCGCGCGACGTGGCGGCGGTGCTCGACGCGCTGAGCATCGCGCGTGCGGACCTGCTCGGCTACTCGATGGGCGGCTGGATCGCGCTGGACTTCGCGCGCCTCTTCCCGGCGCGCGTCGGTCGCCTCGCCGTCGGCGGCGTGCACCCCTTCGGACAGAGCATGGCGGGCTACCGCCGAGCGGTCGCCGCGGATATCCGCGACTGGATCGGGGTGCTCGAAGGGCTGGGTGGCGGCAACCTCCCCGAGGCGCTCAGGACCCGCATCCTCGCCAACGACCTCGCCGCCTTGCAGGCGGCCGTCGCCGAGGACCGCCCCGACATATCGGCGGAACTCGCCGCCTTCGACCGCCCCTGCCTGTTCTGGGCGGGCGCCGAGGATCCGCTGCGCGACGAGGTGGCCCGCTGCGCGGCCTTCCTGCCGCGGGCCAGCTTTGCCGAGATCCCCGGCTGCAATCACCTGACGGCGCTGACGGAGGCGGAGCTGGTGCTGCCCCACCTCCTTCCGTTCCTCGGCAGCGCGAGATGGTCGTGACCGAGCAGACCACGAACCCTGCGCCCGGTTTCAGCGAGCGCCGCGCTCGATGTTCCAGACCACCGGAAAGCCGAAGTCGATCACGCCGCGCAACTCCCGGCGCCACGCGGCGGGCGCGCGGAACTGGCCAGCGATCGGGAAGGTCGCGCGCTCGATCGCCACGCGATTCAGTTCCGCCGCGATCTCCTTCCGCCGCGCCGGATCGCTCTCCGCCTCGAAGCGCTGGATCAGGGGCGTCATCTCCGCCTCGCAATAGCCCCAGGGCTGGTTGTTCGTGCAGTTGAAACCGACCCCATTGTTGGAGAGCGGGTTCGACATGTCGAAGCCGGTGTAGACCACCGGCACCAGGCTCCAGCCGCCCTGGTCCAGCGGCTGGCGCTGCACCCAGCGCTGCGCGATGGAGGACCAGTCCGAACCCTGGACATCCAGGTTGAAGCCGGCGCGCTTCAGCCGGTCGATCAGCATCAGGCCGAAGGGGTTCAGCAGCGCAGAATCCAGCGGATGCAGCAGCACCACGCGCTCGTTGTTGTAGCCGGCCTCCTGCAGCAGCGCGCGCGCGCGGTCGAGGCTGGGACTTGCGATCGGCTGGCTGCCGCGGTCGCTCTCGAACTGCGTGCCGCACATGAACATCGAGGTGCAGTCCGGCCGGCCGAGTTCGGCAAAGCCGGCACCGGCGAGGATCTCCGTGCGATCCAGGCATTGCTGCACGGCCCGGCGGACCAGCACGTTGTCGAAGGGCGGCTGGTAGTGGTTGATGCTGACCGCGTACATCATCTCCGCCTGGCCGCTCGCGTCGGAGATCACGATGTTCCGGTCGCGCCGGAACAGCGGCAGGTTGTCCACCGGCGCGTATTCCAGGTAGTCCACCTCGCCCTGCTGCAGCGAGGCGGCGCGCAGCGCGATGTCGGGCATGGTGATCATCTCCACGCGCTCGACCTTCGGTACCTTGCCACCGGCCAGGCCGTCGGCCGGCTCGTCGCGCGGCACATAGCGCTCGTTCTTGCGGAAGAAGGTGCGCTCGCCAGGGATCCACTCGTCGCGCAGGAACACGAAGGGGCCGGAGCCGATGATCTCGCGCACCGGCTGGGTCGGCGGCGTCGCATTCGCGATCCGCGCCGGCATGATGAAGGGCGTGTGGACCGAAGGCTTGCCCAGCGCCTCGATCACGCCGCCATAGGGACGCGAGAGGCGGATCACGAAGCCGTCCGCGCCGGCGGTGGTCATCTCCGCGGTGGCGGCCATCAGGCGGCGGCCGATGGAATCGCGGCTGCCCCAGCGCTTCAGCGAGGCCACCACGTCCTCCGACGTCACAGGTGCGCCGTCATGGAAGGCGAGGCCGGGACGCAGGCGGAAGGTCCAGGTCAGGCGGTCGCCGCTCACCTCCCACCCCTGCAGCATCTGCGGGCGGTATTCGCCCTTCATGTCCATGCCGACCAAGTTGTCGAACACGAGGTAGCCGAAATTGCGCGTCACGAAGGACGGGCTGGAGATCGGGTCGAGGTTCTGCAGTCCGACATTGACGACGAAGCGGAACGGGCGTTCGCGCGACTGCGCGAGGGGAATCCGTGGCGCGGCAAGCAGAGCAGCGCCGGCGGCAAGGCCCTGTCGGCGGGTGAGCATCATGAGCGTTCTCCTCGGTTTGTCAGCGCTGAGTGACGACCCAGGCCTCGGCGACCTGGGTGCAGGTGGCGAACCAGACGCCCTCGAAGCCGCGCATGAAGGCGATCATCTCGCGTAGCAGGGCGATGCGGCTCGGGCGGCCGGAAACTTGCGGGTGCATTACCAGGTTGTAGTAGCCGCCCCAGCGGTGGATCTCGCGGAACTCCTCCTGCCAGACCTCGCGGATGTGGCTGTTGGTGAAGATCGGCCGCGGCGACTTGATGGAGAACAGGGCGAAGGGTGCGTCGTCCAGGCTCCAGTGCCAGGGCAGCTCGACGACGTTCGCGCCATCCGGCGTCGCGATGCGGTAGGGGTTGATCTCCGACATCATCGAGCTGTCGTAGAGGAAGCCGTGCTTCGCCAGCAGGCGGATGGTGTTGTCGCTGGTCTCGCCGGCGGGCGAGCGGTAGCCCTTCGGCACCACGCCGAGCACGCGCTTCAGCGCATCGAGCCCGCGCTCCATCTCCTCCGTCTCCTTCTCGGGGAAGGCGGGGTCGATCCAGGCGTGGGAGTAGCTGTGGTGGCCGATCTCGTGCCCGGCGCGCAGGATCATCTCCGCGCGGTCGGCATGGTTCTCCACCGTCCAGCCGGGGATGAAGAAGGTGCCGGGCACGCCGGCATCCTGCAGCGTCTCGAGGATCTTCGGCACGCCGACGCGCGCACCATAGGTGCCCTGGCTCAGGGTGCCGGGGCGCTGCGCATTCGCCGGATCGCGCGAGAGCCAGAGCGTCTCGGCATCGAAGTCGAAGGTCAGCGTCACCGCGATGCGCGCCCCGCCGGGCCACTTCACGCTCATGTCCATGCCCGCGTCTTCCTCCTCACTCCATCGGCGGATGACGCGCCGCGAGCCATCCGCCATCCACCGCGATCACCTGGCCCGCCACATAGGAGGCATCCGCCGATGCCAGGAAGGCGACGACCGCGGCCACCTCCTCCGGCTTGCCGGCGCGGCGCAGCGGCGTCGGGTCCAGCACCGCGCGACGGTAGTAGGCGTTGCGCAGATGGCCTTCGGTCATCGCCGTCTCGATCACGCCGGGCGCGACAGCGTTCACCGTGATGCCCTCGGGCGCAAGCTCCCCGGCGAGCTGGCGGGTGAACTGCGCGATGCCCGCCTTCGCCACGGCGTAGGCCGTCGTCCCGGGATGCCCGGCGATCCCGAAGATCGAGCTGACATTGACGATGCGGCCGCCCGGGCGCGGCAGGTGCGGCATGACATCCCGCGTCACCCGCAGCACCGCGGCAAGGTTGATGTCCAGGAAGCGGGCGATCAGCGCGTCGTCGGAGTCGGCGAGGGCGCGCGATCCGCCGATGCCGGCATTGTTCACCAGGATGTCGAGCCGGCCGAAGGCGGCGAGCGCGGCCTCCGCCATGGCGCTGCCAGCGCCCGCCGCCGCCACGTCGAGCACGAGCGGCATTCCGCCCAGGCGCGTGGCCGTAGCGTGCACGCCCTCGTCGCGGTCCGCCAGCAGCATGCGCACGCCGTCGGCGATGAGGCGGGCGGCGATGGCGGCGCCGATGCCGCGCGCCGCGCCGGTGACGATCGCAGCCTGGCCGGAGGGCTCAGGCAAGCCGCCCACCATCGACCGGCAGCGCGACCCCGTTGAGGTAGGACGCCTCGTCGCTCAGCAGGAACAGCACGGCGGCGGCGACCTCGGCGGGCGTGCCGAAGCGGCCCATCGGGTTGCGCTGGCGGGTGTAGTCTTCGCGCGCTGCGGCGGCCTCGCCAGCCTGGGTGAAGCTCTCGCGCAGCATCGGCGTCTCGATCGGTCCGGGACAGACCGCGTTGGCGCGGATGCCCTTCGCGGCATGGCCGGTCGCGAGGCTGCGTGTCATCAGCACCACCGCCCCCTTGCTTGCCGAATAGGCTGGGAAGACGGCGTTGCCCGCGAGGCCCGCGCCGGAGGCGAAGGTCACCACCGCGCCCCCGCCCGCCGCCTCCATCCGCGGCACCACATACTTCAACGCGAGCCAGGTGCCCTTCACGTTGACAGCGAAGAGGCGGTCCCATTCCGCTTCGCTCACCTCCGGCAGCGGCGTCGTCGGCCCGAGCATGCCCGCGGCCGTCACCAGCAGCGTCACCTTCCCCAACCTGTCGAGCGCCGCCGCGGCACGCTCCATCTCGGCAGCGGAGGAGACGTCGGCCACCAGCGTTTCCGCGCCAGGGCAGTGACGCGCCACTTCGGACAGCGCCGCGGTGTCGCGGTCGAGCAGCAGCAGCCGCGAACCCTCGTGCGCCAGGCCGATTGCCACTTCGCGCCCGAGCCCGGAGGCGGCGCCGGTGACGAGGCCAACCCGGCCGACGAAACGATCCGCTCTGGCCATTTCCGCCCCCCACTCGCGCAACCCGGCTGGCCCATGGTGGCGTCCGGCGCGGCGCGCAGCCTTCCGCCCCGGACCACGGAAGTGAACGCCACGCGGCGCTGCTCCGCAAGGCTGCCTTCCTCCGTACAGTGATGGCCCCGGGTCGGCCTGCCGCAGTCGGGGTGAACGCGTCGCGGCAGGCCCGTTCCTCTGTTTCGGCCCGCTCTGTCGCACTCGCCAGTCTGCTCGCCTATGCTGGTCCCGCAAGCCGCCATGCGGCGCCAAGCACGGCCAGGGAGAGACTTGAGGACATGAGCACCGCCGCCCCGCTGCTGCCGACCACCGTCGTCGGCAGCTACCCCCAGCCTGACTGGCTGGTGGACCGCAACATCCTGGTGAAGAACAACGTCGTGCCCCGCGTGCGGCTCAAGGAGATCTGGCGCGTGCCCGAGGATGCGCTGGAACAGGCGCAGGACGATGCCACGCTGATCGCGATCCGCGACATGGAGCGCGCCGGCATCGACATCATCACCGATGGCGAGATGCGGCGCGAGAGCTACTCCAATCGCTTCGCGCTGGCGCTCGACGGCGTGGACGTGGACAACCCCGCGATCGTCTCCGGCCGGATGGGCAAGCCGACGCCTGTGCCGCGCGTGGTCGGCCCGATCCGCCGGCGCGAACCGGTGGAGAAGCGCGACATGGAGTTCCTGCACGCCAACACCGACCGGCTGGCGAAGATCACCCTGCCCGGCCCGTTCACGCTCTCGATGCAGGCGGTGGACGAATACTACCGCGACGAGGAAGCGCTCGCGATGGCATATGCCGAGGCGGTGGCGGCGGAAGCGCGCGACCTGAAGGCTGCGGGCGCGGACGTGATCCAGCTCGACGAGCCCTGGTTGCAGGCCCGGCCCGAGCAGGCCAAGCGCTACGGCGTGAAGGCAATCAACCGCGCATTGGAAGGCGTTGCCGGTACCACGGTGGTGCATCTCTGTTTTGGCTACGCCGCCGTGGTCTCCGAGAAGCCCTCCGGCTATTCCTTCCTGCCGCAGCTTGCCGATTCCGCCGCCGTGCAGATCTCGATCGAGGCGGCACAACCGAAGCTCGATCTCGGGATCCTGCAGGATCTGTCGAACAAGACAATCATGCTCGGCGTGCTCGACCTCGGCAGCAAGGAGGTCGAAACGGCGGAGATGGTGGCCGCGCGCATCCGCGCGGGGCTGCGCCATGTGCCAGCGGAGCGTCTGGTCACGGCACCGGATTGCGGGATGAAATACCTGCCGCGCGAGCGCGCCTTCGGGAAACTCAAGGCCCTGGCCGAGGGCGCGGCGATCGTGCGGCGCGAACTGGCGGGCTGAGACGGCGCGGCGCGGCGGGCCAACCCGCCCGCTGCGCTCATGCGTGCCGGTTCTAGCGGGAACACGCCGGTGCGCCGGGTGGCAGCGCCGCCAGGCTGCTTCACGTGGCGTCGGCCGCGATCACGAAGAAACCGCGTGCGAGGCCGCGCGGGCTGTCAGCGCTCGTCTTCGACGGTGTTCCTCAGCAAGCCGACGCGGTCGATCTCGACCTCCACCACGTCGCCAGGCTTCAGCCAGAGCGGCGGGTTGCGCCGCGAGCCGACGCCGCCCGGCGTGCCGGTGGCGATCACGTCGCCCGGCTCCAGCCGCGTGAAGGTCGAGCAGTATTCGATCTGCCGTGGAATATCGAAGATCATCTCGCCGAGGGTGGTGTCCTGCACCACCTCGCCGTTCACCCGCGTCTGCAGCCGCAGGCCGGGTAGCGGCCCGACCTCGTCGGGCGTCACCATCCATGGCCCGAAGGGACCGGTGCCGACGAAGTTCTTGCCGGGCGTGAACTGCGGCGTATGGCGCTGCCAGTCGCGCACGCTGCCATCGTTGTAGCAGGCATAGCCGGCGATTTGCGCATAGGCGTCCGCCTTCGAGACATGTCGGCAGGAGTTGCCGATGATGACTGCGAGCTCGCCTTCATAGTCGAAATCCGTCGAGACCTGCGGCCGGACGAGCGGCGCCAAATGGCCGATCTGGCTGTTCGCGAAGCGGGTGAAGATGGTCGGGTTCTGCACCTCGGCACGGCCGGTCTCCTGGCGGTGCATCTCGTAGTTCAGGCCGATGCAGAGGATCTTGTCCGGGTTCGGGATCACCGGCAGCCACTCAATGGCGTCGAGCGGGATGCGCTGGGCGCCCGCAGCCGCATCCCGCACGGCGTCCAGCGCACCGGCAGCGATGGCCGACTTCAGGTCCGGCAGGCGGCCGCGCAGCACGGCGCCGACATCGTGGATGGCGCCCTCCGCGACAACGCCCCAGCTGGCGGTGCCTGCGTGGCGAAAGCTTGCGAGCTTCATACGGTGGTCCTCTTGGTGTGCGGGGCGGTGTGCTGGATGGGGGAACGCCCGGCGAGGGCACCGCCTCCGTCCTCCTGGCTTCAAGGCCCCGCAGCGCCTCGGCGCTCAGTTGAGTATCGATAGTGTGGCACGACAAGCCATGCTGTCGCTATCCCTGGTCCTGCCCCTGCCTCGTCGGCTGTTTGGACTTGCCCCTGACGTCGGAACGGCCTCCGCCGACCGCTTGAGGTTGATGACGGTGAACCGCGCCGGGTTTGCCGGAGGCTCCAACCGTTGAGAGGATGGAGCGATGGCGGCGAAGAAGACGGCGGCGAACTACTCGCCAGAGGTTCGGGAGCGGACGGTGCGCTTGGTGCTGGACGGCGCTGGGGAACACAGCTCGCAATGGGCGGCCATCAACTCGATCGCGGCGAAGATCGGCTGTACGGCGGAGACGCTGCGTCGCTGGGTCCGGCAGGCTGAGCGCGACCGCGGCAAGCGGGCCGGGTCGACGAGCGAGGAGCGGGATCGGATCAAGGCGCTGGAGCGGGAGAACCGCGAGCTGCGCAAGGCCAATGAGATCCTGCGGAAGGCGTCTGCGTATTTTGACCTGGCGGAGCTCGACCGCCGGTCGAAGCCATGATCGCCTTCATCGACGATCATCGGGGTGAGTATGGGGTCGAGCCGATCTGCCGGATGCTGCCGATCGCCCCGTCCACCTACCACGCCCATGCCGCGCGCCGCGCTGATCCTGCCCAGGGCTCGGCCAGGTCGCAGCGGGACGCGATGCTGCGGGCGGAGGTGCGGCGCGTCCATGCCGAGAACTTCGGCGTGTATGGCGTGCGGAAGGTCTGGCGCCAACTCGGCCGCGAAGGGACGCCAGTCGCACGCTGCACGGTGGCGCGGCTGATGCGACAGATGGGCCTGAAGGGCGCGGTGCGCGGGAAGGAGACCAGGACGACGATGCCGGACAAGGGCGCACCGTGCCCGGCTGACAGGGTGAACCGGCAGTCCCTGGCGCCGCGGCCGAATCTGCTCTGGGTGTCGGACTTCACCTACGTTGCTCAGGATCGGCGCACAGGTCCGCAGGTCGGTTCGCCGCCTCACCATCGCCATGGCCTCGGGCCACCCCTTCCAGGATGAGTTCGCCCTCGCCCATGCGAGGATCACAGCGGCCGCGCCCTGACGAACCGGACAGCGCACAGTCGCCTTCATCACCGAACACCACTGCCCAGCGGGCGGCGATGGCCACGCTCGGCCCGATCAACCTGCTCCAGCCGATTGAACGCCCCCACCGGCACCCGACATGCCCAACAGGGGCCGCCTGCTCAATCGCAGCGTGGGCCGGTGAGAAATCCGGGTTAGAGCGGCGTGCCGAAATGCTGGTGCATTTCGGCCTTCAAACGCCAGCGCCGCTCCGCGGCTCGGCTTCGCCGCACTGGCGGCGGCGGCCATTCGGCCGCTCGGCCAGCGTCGCCGGCCGCAGGTCAGAATATCGGCACGTCGCTCTAGGTCCTGTGGACTCTCAGGATTCCCCATTTGATTGAGGCATGATTCAAGGCTGTTCTGTGCGATGGGGGCGGCCTTGGCGGTGCTGGATCG
>NZ_JAWLHG010000056.1:0-26625 GCF_041690465.1 Falsiroseomonas sp.
GCGCAGTTGCTCTACCTGCCGCCCTACAGCCCCGATCTGAACCCGATCGAACTCGCCTTCAGCAAGCTCAAGCGCCTGCTCCGATCCGCCGCCGCCAGGCTCCGATCCGCCGCCGCCAGGACCGTCGCCGCTCTTTGGGACACCATTGGCAGCCTCCTCGACCGCTTCAGCACCGCCGAGTGCGCCGCCTACTTCCGCCACTGCGGCTATGCACAGTCAGAGCAATAGCGGGCCAGCACTGCCGCGCCGGTCGCGCTTGCGGATCGCCGTGAGCGCACAAGCGTGCCGCGTCGCATCCCGCCGTGCGGCGGTCGACTCCGCTCGTTCAGCCAGTTGCGCGCACGATCACGAAGATCCGCGTCCCGGGCGGGTGAGTTGCGTCTTCCAGGGTGTCCAGCACTTCGAGCCCTCCCGAGGTGCAGATGGCTCGGACGGCGCCGAGGGTCAGCGGCGGCGCACCGCGGAACGCGGCGTCGGCCTTGCGGTGGTCGCGGCCGAGCATCCGTCGCACCAGCCCGTCCGCCCAGTCCGGGACGTGGTCGAGGTAGAACTGCTTCACGCTCGGGCCGCCGGACGGCGTCTTGAAGTGCAGCAGCCCGGCGCCCCCGGCGCGCAGGACGCGCCCGACCTCCTTCACATTCGCCGCGATGGCCGCGTGCGAAGGCAGGTGCTGGAAGACCTCGTAGGAGAAGGCGAAATCGATGCTGTCGTCGGGCAGTGGCAGGGAGAGCCCGTCGCTGACGCGGAAGGAGATGTTCGGGTGAACGTCGCCCGGATGCAGCTGCGCGGCCTTGCGGACCATGACCTCGGAAACATCCACGCCGACCACCTGGGCGAAGCGCGAGCCCAATGCGCGGGTGAAGCGGCCCACGCCGCAGCCGAGGTCGAGCGCCGTGCCGCGCGCCGCCCCGAGCCGCGCGAGGACCGGGTCGAGGAACAGGCGCGCACGCTCCTCCCCGAGGGCGAAGAAGGCCTCGACGTCGCCGGCCCAGTGGGCCGTCTCGACATAGTGGAACGCATCCGTCCGCGCGCGGCCGTCCCAGTGCGACCTCATGTAGCGCGACATCGTGGAATCCATCGGCGGCTTCTCCCCGCAGTGCTGTCCGGCCCGGCAGAGTGCGGAACAGATCTGTCGTTCTTCAGGCGCCCGCGCCGCGTCGCCGGACCGCGTGGGCCGTGACATCGGCGACCTGGCGCTCCACGCCCGACAGCATGGCCTCGAGCGAGAAGCGCTGCTGCGCTGCGCTGCGGCCGCGCGCCGCCAGCGCCCGAGCCGCGTTCGGATCGTCGAGGAGGGAGCGCAGGGCCGCGGCCAGCGCGGCCGCGTCGCCGGGCGGGGTGAGACGCCCCGTCTCGCCATCCTCGATGATCTCGAGCGCCCCGCCGGCGCGCGTGGCGACGACGGGCCGGCCGGCCAGCATCCCTTCGACGATGACGCGGCCGAAGGGCTCCGGGGCGACGGAGGTGTGCGCCAGCACGTCGCAGAGCCGGAGGAGGCAGGGGATGTCCTGGCGGAAGCCGAGGAAATGCGTGCGGCCCTCGAGGCCGAGGCTGCGCGCGCGGGCGCGCAATTCCCCAGCATAGCTCCGGTCGCCCTCGAACAGCGCCTCGCCGACGAAGAGGCCGTGCACGCCGGGCAGTTCGGCCAGCGCCTCCAGCAGCACGTGCTGGCCCTTCCAGGGCGCGAGGCGACTGAACAGGCCGACCACGGGAAGGCCGGCGAGGCCGAGCGAGGCGCGCAGCGCGGCGACCTGCTCGTCCGGGACCTCCAGGAAGCGGCCGGCGTCGATGCCGTTGTGGACCACATGGACCCGGCCTGCGGGGGCGCCTCCCTCGATGAAGGCGCGGCGCGTCGCCGCGGAGTTTGCGATGACGCGGCTGGTCAGCAGGCGCGCCGCAACGGCGGCGAGGCGGCGGTGCAGGGCGCTGAAATGCTCCGCGCTCATCAGGTCGCGCAGGTGCCAGATCACCGGGCGGCGCGCGAGGCGGCCGGCCAGGCCGGCGATGACCATGGATTTCTGCGAATTGGCGTAGAGCAGGTCGAAGCCCGCGGCGCGGCGGGCGACGGCGCGCGCCAGCGCTGCGACCCCCGGCAGCGCGCGCAGATCCGCGATCAGCCCGCCGGCGCGCGAGATGCCGGCCAGGCCGGCCCGCGCGTCCAGCACCTCCACCTCCACCCCTTCCGCCTCGAGCCGGGTGCGGAAGGGGCCGTCGGCGAGCAGGAGCACGCGGCAGCGGCCACGGTAGCGCCCGGCGATGTCGAGCAGCGACAGCTCCCCGCCGCCGAGCACCGCCGTGTGGTCGAGGAAGAGGATGCGGGGGGCGGGCTGCGTCTCAGCCATGCCGCGCCTCCTCGTAGACCCCGCGCATCTGCCGCGCGATGGCGGCCCAGTCGAACCGCTCGCACGCATAGCGCCGGCATGCGGCCTCGCCGGGCAGGTCCAGGCCGCCGCGCAACGCGGCGGTCAGCCGGTCGGCCAGAACCGGGGCGGTCGCGTCCGGCAGGACGAGGTCGGGCGAGAGATCGCGCACCGCCTCCGGCAGGCCGCCGATCGGCGTCACCAGGACGGGCGTGCCGGCGGCGAGCGATTCGACGGTGACCAGGCCGAAGCCTTCCAGGGCGACGCTCGGGACGACGGAGAGATCCGCGGCGCGGTAAGCGAGCGGCAGCTCCGCTTCCGGCACGAAGCCGAGAAGACGCATGTGGTCGTCCAGGCCGGCCGCGCGGATGCGTGCCTGCAACTCACCGGCGAGCGGGCCCTTGCCGGCGATGTGGAGGCGCGCGTCGGGCACGGCGCGGTGGACCGCGGCGAAGGCCTCGACCAGGTTCTCCAGCCCCATGCGCCGCCAGAGACGGCGCACCGAGAGCAGGATGGGACGGTCGGGCGGCCAGCCGAGGCGCGCGCGCGCCTCGGCGCGGGTGAGGCCGGTGTCGAAGCGCGCGGCGTCCACGCCGCCGGGCACGATCCGGATGCGGCGCGGATCCACCCGGTATCGCGTGGCGAGGATCTCCGCGAAGGCGTCCGACAGCACGACCAGCAGCTCCGCCCGCCGATAGACCATGCGCTCGATGGTGCCCTTCGAGCGGACGGCCAGGGCACCATCGCCCTCCAGCCGGCTTTCCTCGGCCCAGGGGCCGTGGAAGTGCACGACCAGCGGATGCCGCCGCAGCAGGTCGAGGGCCGGGAAGGCGTAGGGCGCGAAATGCGCCGCCACCACATCGGGCGCGCGCGCCGACAGCGTCTCCCGCACGGCGCGGCGCAGGCCGGCGAAGCGGCGGAGCAGCGGCGCGGAGTCCGGCGCGAAGGAGCGTACATCGCCATCGCCGAGGCCGGCGGAGCCGGCGACGAGCCCCTCCACCTGCACCCCCGCCATCGGCAGGTGGCGCATCAGCGCGTGGAAGACGCGGTCCAGGCCATTGCCCGCCTGCTCCGGCAGCCAGCTCATGCCGAGCTGCAGCGTGCGCAGCGAGGTGTTCGGGCGAAGCGCCGTCATCGCAGCGCCTCCAGCCCGTCACTGCGCGAGAGCGTGCCGTCCAGCGCCTGGCGAGCCCAGATCTCCAGGACGAAGAGGGTCCAGAGAGGCTGGCCCCAGTCGCGCACGCCGCTCTGGTGCTCGCGCAGCATGCGGCGGGTGAAGTCCGGATCCATCCAGCCGCGCTCGGCGAAGGGGCGGCCGAGCAGCGCCGCCTCGGCATGCGGCGCAAGCTCGCCGCGCAGCCACTGGCCGGCCGGCATGACGAAGCCCTGCTTGCGACGGTAGAGCACCTTGCGCGGCACGTAGCGCTCGGCGAGGCGTTTCAGCAGGTATTTCGTGGTGTAGCCCTTGAGGCGCAGCGATGTCGGGATGCGCGCGGCGTATTCGACAAGCTGCCGGTCGAGCAGGGGCGAACGCGCCTCCACGGAATGTGCCATGGTGGAGACGTCCATCTTCGCCAGGAGCTGGTCCGGCAGGTAGGTGACGAAGTCGCCGTAGAGCGCGCGGTCCACGTCGTCCGCGCCATCCGCCCGGTCCCAGGCCGCGCGGTAGAGCGCGTCCGGGTGCTCGCCGGCGAGGGCGGCGCGGAGCGCGGGCGCATAGGCCTCCGCGCGATGGGGGCGGAAGGCGCGGTCGTAGGTGAAGGCCTGCTCGGCGGTGACGGCGCCTGCCTCCGCAAGCATGCGCAGCTTGCGCGGCAGCCCTGGGCGGTCGAGGCTGTGCGTGGCGCGCGCCAAGGCCTGGCGCAGCTTGCGCGGCAGCAGCCGGCGGTAGTGCTGCGCGGCGCGGGCGACCATCGGGCGCGCATAGCCGCCGAAGACCTCGTCGCCGCCATCGCCGTTGAGCACGACGGTGACGTGCTGCCGCGCCGCCTTTGCCACGTACCAGGTCGGCACGATGGAGACGTCGGCGAGCGGCTGCCCGTAGTGCCAGACGATCTCCGGCAGGTCGCGCGTCGCATCGGGCTGCAGCAGGTGCTCGTGCAGCTCGGCGCCCCAGCGCTGTGCCACCTTGCGCGCATGCGGCCGCTCGTCGAAGGCGGGATCGTCGAAGCCGACGACGACCGCCTGCACCGGGCCGGCACCTTCCTGCGCCATGATCGCGGTGACGAGGCTGCTGTCCACACCGCCCGAGAGGAAGGCGCCGAGCGGCACGTCGCTCATCAGCCGGCGGCGGACGGCGCCGCGCAGCAGCGCGTCGAGCTCATCGAGCACCTCTGCCTCGGAGGCGCGGATCTTCGGCGTGAAGGGGAGGTCCCAGTAGCGCGCGACCTTCACCTCGCCGGTGCCGAGGTCGCAGGAGAGCTGGTGCGCCGGCGGGAGCTGCCGCATGCCCTGGAAGATGGTCAGCGGGGCCGGAACGGCCTGGTAGGTCAGGTAGGCGTCGAGCGCGGCGGGATCCACGGCGCGGCGGTCGGGCAGCAGGGCGGAGAGCGCGTTGAGCGTGGAGGCGAAGGCCAGGCCGCCCGGTGTCTCGGCGTAGAACAGCGGCTTCTTGCCGACGCGGTCGCGCGCGGCGAAGAAGCTGCGCCGACGCGCATCCCAGATGGCGAAGGCGAACATGCCGTCGGCGCGGCGCAGCAGCTCCTCCCAGCCCCAGGCGAGATAGCCGTTGAGCAGGACCTCGGAATCGCTCTGCGAGCGGAAGGGGAAATGCAGCTCCAGCTCGCGCCGCAGCTCCTGGAAATTGTAGATCTCGCCGTTGAAGACGAGCGCGACCTGCCCGTCCGCGGAGAGCATCGGCTGGTGGCCGGCGGCGGAGAGGTCGAGGATGGCGAGGCGGCGGAAGCCGAGGCAGGCCTCCTCCAGCTCGCGCAGCCCGGTCTGGTCCGGGCCGCGGTGCAGCATGAGGTCGCGCGCGCGGGCGAGGCGCTCCGCGCCGATCCCGCAGGCCTCGCCGACCAGGCCGATGATGCCGCACATGGCCGGCGCCCCCCCTACCGCCCGCCGGGCGCGCGGCCCGGGCGGAGCTGCGGCGCGAGCTGCCGCGCCCAGCTCAGGCGGCGCCGGAGGCGCGGCAGCTCGCGCCGCAGCCACCAGGCGAGGCGGAGCGTCGCGCGGACCGGCCAGGGGCTGAGCAGCGCGGCGCCCATCGGCCAGGTATGCGGCCGCCGCAGCCGCAGCGTGCCGCGCCGCAGGGCGCCCAGCACCTCGCGGAGCGGCATCGGCTCGGCGATCGGCAGGACGAGGCTGGGCGCGAAGCCCTCCTCCACCGGGAAGTCGCCCCAGTGGCGCACCTCCGCGCGCGTCGGGGCGAGCCAGAAGAGGTCGAGCGCGTCCCGGATGGCGGGGCGGAGGTCCGACCGGAGGTCCACCAGCCCGGGATCCCGCCGCAGCGGTGGCAGCATCGCGTCGAGGAAGGCAGCGGTGACGCGGCGGAGCAGCGGCAGGCCCCAATCCTGCGCCGGCGAGGTCGCGCGCTCGAGCAGCGGCTCGACGCGGTCGCCGCGCCGCTGGTAGCCGAGCACCGTGCCATGGTCCGCGGCGCAGAACATCTCCACCAGCGTGACGACGGAAGGCAAGGGAGGCAGGCAGCCGAGCCTGCGTGCATCGTCGAAGAACCAGGCCTCGAGCCGGTCGCCGAGCTCGGGGCCGGCGATGTGCTGGGCGGTGTCGGCCAGGCCGAAGAAGAAGTGGCGCCGCGGCAGGCGGATATCAGTGCCCTCGAAGGCGTCGGACAGCGCACGCGCGATGTTCGCCTGCCAGCCGACATCCACCAGGCCGAAGGGCACATCCTCCGCCCAGCCCTCCTGGCGGAGATAGTCGGAGAGCAGCTCGCGGGTGCGGCGCGTGCTGGCGCGCACGACGCGCGCGAAGCCGGCGTCGCCGATGCCGAGGCGCATCAGCTGCCGCTGGATCGGGCCGAGATTCGCCTCCGGCCCGACCCTGCGGAGCTCGGGCGGCAGGTGCTCGACCAGCTCCTCGTAGGGCAGGCCGAGCGCCTCGGCGAGGGCGCCGAGCCGCGAGATGTCGTGGCGGAGGAACTCCTGCATCGCGCGCTCGGGTGCGCCGGAGAGCTGCATGGCGCGGCGGCTGCCGTGCAGGTAGCGGAACTCGATGCCCGTCTGCAGGACGGTCTCGAGGCGTTCGGCGATGCCGAGCAGCACCTGCCCGTCGCGGCTGAGGAAGTAGAGGCGCCGCAGCCCCTCCTGCCGGGCGCGCTGCAGCAGCCAGAGCATCCAGGCGCTCAGCATCGGCGCCATGACGCCCGCCGCCACCTCCGCAAGCACGCGCTCGCGCTCCGTCGCCGGCGTGACGGCGAGCCTGGCGGAGCGCGAGGCGCCCGCCATGAGCGAGGAGAGCCCCTCGGTCGTGCTGCGGTGTGCGGCCAGTGCGCGCTCGTAGCGGGTGGGATTGCCGGCGCCGAGGTGGCGCACGCGCCAGCCGGAGAGCCGCGCGTTGCGCACATCGGCGACGCGGTCGTTGCCGTGGTGCAGGATGCGGCGCGGATGCACGCCGACCGCGCCGGCGACATGCGGGAACATCAACCCGCGCGCCTTGTCCACGCCGCAGTCGCAGGAGGCGAAGAGAAGGTCCCCCGGCTGCCAGAAATCCTGCGCCTGCAGCAGCTCCTGCACGAAGCCGGCGGGCAGGTTGATGTCGGTGACGAAGACGGCGCGCCCGCATCGGCGCCGCGCCGCGTCGAGCAGGGCCGCGGCGCCTGGCAGGGGGACGGAGAGCTCCCGCTCCAGCGCCATCTCCTCCGCCGCCATATCCGCCGCCGCTTCGGGCCGGAGGGCGAGGAGCTGCGACAGCTCGCGGTAGATGGCGGCGAGCGGCGGATGGGCGCCGCAGATCGCCACCGCGCGGCGCTCGGCCTCGGCCCGCTGGCGGGCGAAGACCTCGGCGCTGCAGGGGATCCGGGCCTGGCGGTGCAGCCTGCGGCCGAGCAGCAGCAGCAGATCGTCTGCGCCGCAGACGGCGCGGGTGAGGAGAGTCTCGAACACGTCGAAGCAGTGCGCCTCGGCAGCACGGCGCCTGGCGGGGCGGGCTTCGACGTCGAGGCCGCCGGCATCCGTGGCGAGCGTCATGGCCGGCTCGCCGGCGGCGTACTGGGGGGAGGTGGGATGACCTGACATGGCTTCAGCTCCGCACCGGGAAGGCGGTGAGCGCCTTCCCCTCGGCCGCGTAGAGGCACCAGCCGACGCGCACCTCGTCGCGGCCACCGCGCGAGGGCGCGGCCGCGCCATCCTCGCCCTTCACCAGCAGCCCCTCGGCGCGCGGGTCCGGGCAGCGGACCGGAACGCAGGAGGCCTCGGTGGCGACGACGGTGAACGCGCCGGGGGCGGCGTCCATCATGCAGATGCCGGCGACCGGCGCCGGCGAGTCCGCCGCGCCGCGCCGCACCAGGCCCTGCGGCGCCCATTCCAGAACATCCGCGCGCCGCACGCCCGGGCCCGGCGCGACGAGCTGCAGGCGGCCCTCCCATTCACCGGCCTGGCTGACGCGGAGGTAGCGGAAGGATCCGTAGCGCTCGGCGGCGCGGTGCAGCAGCGGGCGGCCGGTGCGCGTGCAGTTCTCGATCAGCGCGTGCAGGTTCAGCGAGAACTCGCAGGCGAGCGGCTGCTCGACGCGGAACAGCGCCTCCTCGCCGGGGATGAGGAAGTGCGGCTCCTTCTGGTTGACCAGGCGGACATGGTCGGCGCGGCGGAAATCCCAGGCCGCGATCCGGCGCCGGCCATCCCGCGTCAGCCGCTCGGCATCGCGCCAGAGGAACAGGCAGGTGTCGAACAGCACGTGCCGCACGATGCCGATGCGCGGGGTGTTGTCGTCGTGCAGCCAGGCATTGCCGATGAACTCGAACATGCAGTTCAGGAAGACGCTGCCGCTGAGGAAGCTGTCGCGGCCCGGCCCGGCCTCCTTCATGATCGCGTAGGGCGCGCCGCCGATGTAGCAGCCGAGCATCGTGGCGCCGCCCATCTCGGCCTCCGGGTGCACGGCGATCGCGGCCATGCCGCAGGCGCTGAACATGCACTTGTCGAAGACGAGATCGCCGTAGAGCTCGCGGCTGGGCCGGGAGAAGTAGACGCCGTAATGGCAGTCGCCGCAGGTGACGTCCTCGAAGCGGGCATGGTCGCCGACGATGTCGAGCCCGACGCGGAAGCCGCGCGCGGAGCAGCGCACCATGCGCCGCCGCGCGCCCCAGCCCCAGCCATGCATGCGCGCGGTGCGCCCCGAGCCCTCCAGGCCGATATCCTGCCAGAAGCCCTCGTAGAAGCTCTCCGCCGCGTGGCGGCGCGGGCAGGTGACCGCGAAGGCGTCGGCGCCGAGATCCGTGGGCCAGCGATAGACGGTGGCGTACATGCCCTCGCCGAGCCAGTTCACCTGTTCGCCGAGCGGCGGCGCGCCGAATTCCTTGCGCTCGGGGAATTCCAGCGTGCGGCTGCAGACATAGACGCCGGCGGGCGAGACGACGGTGCCGCCGCCCGCCGCGCGCACCCGTGCGATCGCACCCTGCGTCGCGGCCCAGTCGATCTCGTCGGAGAGGGAGCGCGCATGCGGAAAGTCCGCGCGCGCCGAGGCCAGGCTGCGGTAGCGCTCGGAGAGCGGGTGGCTGCGTCCGTCGCCGATCGCGCCGAGGTCGCGCACCGAGACGAAGCCGCCGCCACGCAGCGCCGCGACGGTCCGCGGCCGCGCCACGCCGTCCGGCCCGACGGCTGGCACGATCGCGGCATCGAGAGAACCGGCGGAGCGGTACGGCGTGCCAGGATGGGTCATGAGCGACCCACCCGCCGGATGAGGATCCCGAGATGGCATCCACGCCGACGCGCCGCGGCCTGATCGCGGCGGCCACCGCCGGCCTGGCGCTGCCGCGGGGGGCGGCCCGCGCGGCCGAGGCTCCGCTGCTGGCCCTGGAAAGCGCGATGCCGGCGCGGCATCCGGCGCGCGGCGCGACGCTGGGGCCGCTTGCAAGGCGGCTGGCCGCGGCGACGGGAATGCAGGTGGCGGTGGTGGCGCCCGGCCAGCCCGTGCCGCCGGGCAGCCTGCGCCTCCGCCATGGCGGCCTCGCCTGGGGCTGGGAGACGCCCTTCCCGGGCGCCGGGCTGTTCGGCGGCTTCGCCTTCGGCATGACGCCGGGCGAACTCGCGGGCTGGATCGGCACGCCGGCGGCGCGCCGGCTCTGGGAGGAGGGCTTCGCCGCGGCGGGGCTGTGGGCGGTGCCCTGCGGCGTCCAGGCCAGCTTCGGCGCCACCTGGTGGCCGGGTCCGATCGGGACGGAGGCTGGTCTGCGGATGCGCGCCCGCCCTGGCATCACCTCCGCCGCCTGGGAGCTGCTCGGCGTGCGGCGCGTGGATGATGCCGGGGTCGCCGCGGAGGACGAGGCGGCGCGCTGGTCCGCCGCGGCGCCAGGTGGCGGCGCGGCGTGCCGTCGCCTGCCCTTTGCCTTCGGCGCCGTGCTGGACGTGGCGCTGCCCGTGCAGGTGCATGCCGCGCTGCCGGCGACGCTGCGCCGCGGCATCGCGCGCGCCTGCGCGGAGGGGCTCGGCGTCGGCGCAGCCGGCATCGCGGTGGCGGAGGGCATGCCGCTGCCGCAGGCCGTCGCGCTGGCGCTTGCCGATGCGGCGGGCGAGGTGCTGCCGCGCATCGCCGGGGGCGTGCCGGCGGCGCTGGCCGGCTATGCCGATGCGCGGCGCCGGATGGCCTGGGCGGGCTGAGGCATACGGCGTCATCGCCGGCCCTCCCGCGCTGGCTGCGGCGCGAAGCACAGGGCGAGGCCGAGCCAGAAGAACATGCCGCTCTCGCCCAGCAGGGGCGAGCTGTAGGGCAGCAGCATCACCGCTGCGAGCGCGACGGCGGAGGAGGCGAGGCCGAGCATGCTGCGCGAGCGAAGCCCGGCCGCGATGCCGGCGCCGAAGCAGGCCAGCGCCGCAGCGAAATAGACCGTGCCGCCGACGACGCCGAGGGCGAGGTAGGCCTCGATGACCTGCCCGTCGATGAACACCGCCTGGCGCTGGTCGAGATAGGCCCGGTAGGCGCCGTTGATCGCGAGGCCCTGGCCCATGATCGCCTCGCCGAGGCTGCGGAGAAAGGCGTCATAGGCGTCCAGCCGCTCGTGGTAGCTGGTGTCGGCGAAGAGATAGGTGATGCTCTCGATGCGCTGCTGCACCGCCAGCGCCGCCTCCGGCACCTGCAGCGCGACGGGGAGCGCGACGGCGAGACCGGCGATGGCCAGCGTGGCGCGCAGCTTCAGCGCGCCGGGCCCGAGCAGGACGAGGTAGGCGGCGGCGAGCGCCGCGGCACCCCAGGCGGCGCGGTTGAGCGAGAGCAGCATGGCAGCGCAGCCGACGGCGAGCGCCGGCAGCCGTGCCGGGGAGGCAAAGGCGAAGAGGTAGATCAGCCCGACGAGGAGGAAGTTGCCGAGCGAGCCCGGCGAGTTCAGCAGGCTGAACACGCGCACCTGGTAGGGCTCCGGCTCGCCGATCGAGGCCAGGTCCACGTTGCGCATCCAGAAGGCGTCCCAGGGCGGCAGGCGGACGAACTGCCAGGCGCCATAGGCACCGGTCACCGCGACGGCGAGGGTGAAGAAGCGCAGCAGGCGGCCGACAAGGGCGCGGTCCTCCCGCAGCGTCAGCAGCGTCACCGCGGCGAAGGCCGGCGGCACCGTCCAGCGCAGCCAGTCGAAGGCGCCGGAAACGGCTCGCCCCTCGATGATGGCGAGGCCCAGCCCGTAGCAGGCGGCGACGAAGACCAGCAGGACGCCTGTCGCCATCGGGAAGCCGGGCCCGGTCAGCGTCCGCAGCACCACCACGAGGCAGGGCGCGGCGGCGAGCCACGGGGCGAGCATGACGAGGTTCACCTGCTCCCACCCGGCGGCGAGGTCCACGTAGCGCCGCACGCCCGGCGTGATGACGAAGAGGAACAGGCAGAAGACGATGTAGGCCGGCCGGCGCCCGCCGAAGAACAGGCTCCAGGCGATGAGCAGCGCCAGCGCCGGATAGCCGAGCCGCGCCAGCCCCGCCTGGCCCGCCGCCACGGCGAGCACGGCGAAGCCCGCCATCCCGGCGGCGAGCGCGGCGTCGAACCACCAGGGATCGGTGCCGGTCGCGGCGACGGGCCGCAGGCCGCGCGCGGAGGCCTGCATCGCCGTCATGGCACGACGCGCCTCGCCCGCCGGTGGCGCGCCGGGCTCATGCGCGGCGCAGCCCCGCCCGGAGGCGATGCAGGTCGGCGGCATCGAGGGTGATGCGCGGCAGGCGGAGGCCGAGCACCAGCTTCACGCCGAGGCCGAGGCCGAGCAACCGAACCCCCGCCCCGATGGCGAGCGCGACCGCGGCACCGAGCGCGCCCCAGAGCGGCACCAGGATGAGGAGCGCCACCACGAGCACCGCGCAGGAGCAGGCCTGGACCGCCGAGAGGAAGCCGGGGCGGTCGGAGGCGAGGTAGAGCTGGGCGAGCACGGTGCCGAGGCAGCCGAGCGCGGCCTCCGCCACCAGCACGTAGAGGAAGGGCGCGCCGGCCGCGAACTCCGCGCCGTAGAGCAGCCGCAGCGCCGGCTCGCCGAGCAGGAGCGCGCCGAGCGCGCCGAGCGCGACGGCATGCAGCACGAAGCGGAACATGGGGTCGTGCAGCGCCTTCGCCTCGGCGGCCGGGCGTCCGGCCATGGCGGGCAGGCCGGCATAGGCCACGCCGGAATCGATCACGCGGAGCAGCCGCGAGAAGCTGTAGGCGACGGCGTAGAGCCCGAACTCCGCGGCCGGGATCAGCGCCACCAGCACGATGCGGTCCGCATGGGCCGAGACGGTGAGCATCGCATCGCCCGGCGCGCCGCGCCGCGCATAGGCGCCGAGCCGGCGCAGCCAGGCGCCGAGGCCGGCCGTATCGGCCCGCCAGAGCAGCGCGAGCTGCCGGCAGAGGAAGGCGAGCGTCAGCGCCCCGGCGGCGAACATGCCGAGCGCGGCCGTCTCCCCGCTCAGCCAGCCGGTCGCCGAGATGCCGAGCAGGAGGACGAGGTAGAGCGCGGGATTGGCCCAGCCGGAGGCGTTCGCCGTGCCCACGCGCCCGAGGGCGACGAAGGCGTTCCGCAGGAGGACGGTGTAGACGTCGAGGAAGGTCACGCCGAGCGTCGCGACGACGGCGAGGGCGATGACGGAGGCCGCGTAGCGATCGGCCATGATCTGCGGCACCAGCACCGCGCCGATCGCCGCGCCCACCGCCGCGCAGGCGCCGCCGAGCACCAACCCCGCAGTCAGCACCCGATGCACCTCCTGCGGCGAGGCGGTGCGCATGTGGAAGACCAGCGAGCTCGTCACGCCGGCGAGCGCCAGGCTGGCGAAGAGATGCGGCCAGAGCACGAGCGCGGCGAGGACGCCGCGGCCCTCTGGCCCAAGCAGCCGGGCAGTCAGCACGCCGGTCGCGACGTTGAGCGCGATGACGAGGATCTGCGTCGCCACGGATTGCGCGAAGGCCTGCGCCGGCCCGCGCCCGCGCAGCGTGCCCAGCAGCGCCTCGCGCAGCGGCGAGACGATGGCGCGGACCGCCGGGGGCATCACGTCGAGGCGGAGGCGGCATCTTGGACGCGCCGTGCCTCGCCCGCGCCGGACGCGGCGGTCGGCGCCTCCGCCGGCCGCGCCGCGCCGCGCAGGACGTGCTGGCGCTCCCACAGCAGGGCCCAGCGCATGTATTCGGAGGTGGCGACCATCAGCGCATGCACCAGGCCCGGCCCGCCGAGCCGCCAGCCGCCGCATTTGACATATACCCAGAGGAAGCGGAGGACGGGCCAGGCGAGGACCTTCAGGGCGCTGGCGTGGGTGCCGCGACGCTCCATCTGGTCGGCCTCGTCCCCGGCCACCTCGAGGTAGCGCGCCATCTGCTGGCCGAAGGTGAAGCCGCGGCAGTGCAGCAGCGTGCCGCGCAGCGGGATGGAGCGGCCGGGGAACACGACCTCCTCGTGGATGATGTGCTCGGGGTGGTAGTGGCTGCGGCGCCGGTTGAAGATCCGCACGAAGGCGCGCTGGCGGCGCCGGTTGCGCTGCTGCGGCAGGACCAGGCCGAAGAAGCGGTCGCGGCGCTCCACCGTGTAGCCGTCGGCGGGGTCCGGCGGGGTGTCGCCGGCGATCGCCGCACGGATCGCGGCGGCGAGCGTCTCGTCCACCATCTCGTCGGCTTCGAGGATGAAGACCCAGTCGTGCCGCGCGCGCGCGATCCCCTCCTGCCGCTGCGGTACCCAGCCGCGCCAGGGGATCTCGAAGACACGCGCGCCCAGCGCCGCGGCGCGCTCGCGCGTGTCGTCGGTGCTGCCGGAATCGACCACGACGATGTCATCGGCCCAGGCGACGCCTTGCATGCAGCGCTCGATGAAGGCGCTCTCGTTCTTCGTGAGGATGATGACGCTGACCGGCACCTTGCCGGCGGCGGGCTGCGTCCGGTGCGATGGCGCGTCACTCACGGAAGTAGCTCCTCGCGGCCCGGCCGGAGAGGGCATAGCCGCCGGCATAGTCGGCCTTGCGGGTGTCCGCCGCGTTCAGCACCGCGCCCGCCACCGGGATCCCGGCCAGGTCGAGCGACCGCAGCGCCCGCGCGGCCGCGTCGCGCGGCGTGCTCTCCCAGCGCACGACGAGCACGGCGGCATCCACGGCATGGTTCAGCATCAGCGCATCGGACACGACGCCGACCGGCGGCGTGTCCAGCACCACGTGGTCGAAGCTGGCCTCCGCCCTTTCCAGCAGCCAGCGGAACCGCTCGGAGTGGAGCAGGTCCTGCGGCTGCGCATGGGGCTCGCGCTCGGCGGGCAGCACGCGCAGCCCCGGCTCCGGCGTCTCGCCCAGCACCTCCTCGAGCGAGGCCTCGCCCTCCAGGATGGCCAGCAGCCCGGGGTGCCTGGCGCCGCGGCCGAGGTCGCGGGCGAGGCTGCGGTTGCGGAGGTCGCATTCCACCAGCAGCACGCTGCGGCCGGAGGCCGCGAAGCTGCGCGCAAGGGCGAGGGCGACGCTGGTCTTGCCCTCGCCCGGCAGGGCCGAGGTCACCGCCAGCACGCGGGGCGGCGGCCTGCCGTCGCGCATCGCGGCGCCGAGCGCGAGACGGCTGCGGACCGTGTGCATGGATTCGGCGGCCAGCGAGCGCGGGTTTCTGCGGACCTGCATGGCGAGCCCGCCCCGGCGCGCCGCGCGGCCGCGCAGCATAGGCACCTCCCCGATGGCGCGGACGCCCAATACCGCCTCCAGCTCCTGCATGGAGCGGAAGCCCTGCCTGGATCGCTCGCGGAGCATGGCGAGGCCGACGCCGGAGGTGGTCGCGGCCATCAGCGCGACGGCGAGGAACAGCTTCCGGTTCGGGAAGGAGGCGCGCAGCGGGACGGCGGCTTCCGAGACGACGCGCGCATCGGCCTGCTGGATGCCTTCCTGCGTCGCCACCTGCTTCTGGCGCGCGAGCAGGCTCTCATAGAGCGAGCGGGTGGCCGCGGCGTCGCGCTCGAGGTCGCGCGCGGTGGCCTCGGCCTGCTCGGCCTCGGCGAGGCGCTGCTCAAGCTCGGCGAGGGTGCGGCGCAGCGCGGCCTGGCGGCTGCGGGCGATGACCGCCTCGCTCTCCAGCCCGCGCAGGATCTTCTGCGTCTCGTCCTGGATGCGGGCGCGCACCTGGCGGACCTCTGCGTTGGCGGCGAGCACGGAGGGATGGCGGCTGCCGAGCCGGGTGGAGAGCTCGGCGGCGTTGCGGTCGGCGATCGCCTCCTGTTCGCGCAGCCGCGAGATGGTGGCCGAGCCGGTGACCTCGGTCTCGGAGTCGATCCCGGCCATGCCGCTCACCCCGACGGCGCGTGCGCGGGCGAGCCGCGACTCGCGCTGGGCGAGATCGGCGCTGGCGATGGCGAGCTGGCTGCTGACCTCGCCGAGCTGCTGCGCGGCGAGGGTTGATCCGTTCGGGCCGAGCAGGAAGAGGCGGTGCCGCTCGCGGTGCTCCTGCACCAGGCGCTCGGACTGACGCAGGCGCTCGGCCAGCTCGTTCACCTCCCGCTCGAGCCAGGCGCTCGCGCCCGCCAGCGCCTCGTTCTTCATGCGGCGCTGGTCCTCGACGTAGAGCTCCGCGTGCCGGTTCGCGATGCGCGCGGCGAGGGCGGGGTCGGGGGCCTCGTAGGCGACGCTGATCACATAGGAGCGCCCGTCGTTGAAGACGGAGAGGTTGCTCCGGTAGGCCTCGACCGCGATGGCGAGGCGCTCGGCCGGATCAGGGGGGCCGGACGGGGCGGGCGCCAGGTCCAGCGCTTCCGCCACCTGCCAGCCGGTGTGGCCGTCGAGCCAGAGCGCGGCGGTGGCGAGGGCCTGCATCGCCCGGTCCTGCCAGGAGGGCTGGGGGCCGTATTCGGGCCGCGCGGCGAGGTCGAGCTCCTGGACCACCCGGCGTGCCAGCCCGTCGCTCGTGAGGATCGCGACCTCGCTGCGCGCCACGTTGGGATCCATGAGGTTGGTGGGGCCGGTCAGCACGGCGCGCAGCTCGGCGTATTGCAGCTGGCGGGTGTCGAGCATCACCAGCGCCTCGGCGCGGTAGCGGCGTTCGAGCTGCGCGATGGCGAAGCCGGCGATCGCCAGCCAGACCAGGATCCAGGCGAGGATGAAGCGGCGCCGGCGCCGCACGGCGTCGAGCACGCCCGCGAGCGGCGAGGGTTCGCCGCCGTCCATTCCCCGGCCGAAGGCGGGCGCGTCGGCCGGGACCGCGTGCGGGCCGTGCACCTCCGCCATGCCGTCAGGCGACCTCGCCGAGGACCGTGGCCGGCTTCGGCTGGCGCGGTGCCGGGGGCAGGGCCGGAGGGGGCGCGCGCTCGCTCCGGCGGCCGGCGGCCTCGGCGCGGGCTGCCATGGCCTCGTCCACGAAGGAGGTGAAGGCGTCGCGGAAGTGCGCCTGGGAGAAGTCGGCGGCATTCGCGACGCAGGCCTCCGGGCAGAAGCGCGTGGCGGAGCGCTCGAAGGCCTCGACGGCGTCCACGATCGCCGCCTCGGTCTGCTCCTCGAAGAACAGGCCGGTCGGCTGCGGGGAGTCCGGGCCCTGCACGGTCTCGGTGAGGCCGCCGCCGCGGAAGGCGATGACCGGCGTGCCGGCCGCCTGGGCCTCGAGCGCGGCGATGCCGAAATCCTCGACGCCCGGAAAGACGAAGGCACGGGCCTCGGCGAGGGTGCGCCGCACCTCGGCCTCCGGCCGGTAGCCCAGGATCTCGACATTCGGACCGGCGGAGCGGCGGACCTTCTGCATCTCCGGCCCGTCGCCGATGACCTTCAGGCGGCGGTGCGGCATGCGGGAGAAGGCGCGCACGAGCAGGTCCACGCGCTTGTAGGGCACGAGCCGCCCGAGGGAGAGGTAGAAGTCGCCCTTGGTCGTGCAATGCCCGAAGCATTCGGGCGAGACGGGCGGGTAGATGACGCGGGCATCGCGGCGGTGGACCTTCCGGATGCGCTCGGCGACGAAGTGGGAGTTCGTGGCGATCGCGTCGGGCCGCTGGGCGGCGGTGTAGTCCCAGATGCGGGCCTTGTGCAGCATGCGTCGCGCCAGGAAGCCGACCGGGCCGCGGTTCAGCCGCGCCTCGCTGAGGTACTGGTTCTGCAGGTCCCAGGCGTAGCGCATGGGGGAGTGGACGTAGGAGACGTGCACCTGGCCGGGGCGGGTGAGCACGCCGTTGGCGGCGCTGTGGTGGCTGGAAATGACCAGGTCGTACTCCGCGACGTCGAACTGCTCCACCGCGAGGGACCAGAGGGGGAGGAGCCTGCGGTAGTATCTCGAGACCAAAGGTAGGTTCTGGAGGAAGGAGCAGGCGACCTCGCGGTCGCGTAGGAAACGGCGCTGCGCCGGCGGGACCAGGTCGAGAACGGCGAAGAGACGTGCATGCGGGTAGATGGCGAGGATCTGCTCCACGACCCTCTCAGCACCGCCATAGGCCGACATCGAATCTGAAACGAGTGCGACCTTCATCGGCGCCTCCCCGTCATTGCTCAAATAGACCTGAATAATCAAAGACGATTCGAGATAATATTTCTGGCAGTTGCGCCTTAGGCTTTCACGGGCTGAATTGTGTCTGCGTATCCAGGGTGCTTGCAACGTCGCATCCTGTGGAAGGCTATCACGAAAGGGCGAATTCTCCCTATCCGGCGGAATGGCACGGATTCGGAAAGAACCCTGCGTAATACTGGCCTACGGGCCAGTTATCCCATAGTTGATCTGGGCTGCATCAGACGCCGATGGTCAGTTTACATCACGGTGCAGCGCATTCTGTCGAGCGCGTAACAGACGGAGCGCGCTCCGCGACTCCATGCACGGTCCGGCATGGCGCCGCCCGGCGGCAGGCCAAGTGCGAACGGCAGTTCCACACAAAACCACAGGCTGCAAAGCCGTTTGTTCATACATGGGAAAGATTTGCTGCTTAATCGATGCGATATGGCAGAGATCCAAGATACTGGCGACATCGGCGCGGCACCACAGCAGAATGCCAGATCCGGTGACGCCTTCGCCGATCGTGCGGCAGATTTTCTCGACTCGATCGGAGTCAACCTCCATCTCCGCTACTTCCAGACAGCTTATGGCGAACTGGACCAAGTCGCAGAATCATTGAACTATATTGGAGCTCGGCATGTGCGGGAGCTCGTGCAGTGGGACGACGACCCTGCCCGCTTGCGCGCCCTCGCCGAGGCCGCGGGGGTCAAGCTGAACCTCTTCATCGGCGCGGACACGACGCTCGCCAGCCAGATCGAGAAGATCGAAGGGCTCGCCGACCTCGTCTCGGCGGTCGAGGGGCCGAACGAGGTGCGGTGGTGGGGTGTCCGGCACGAGGGGCTCACCGGCGCGGCCGCCGCGCGCGAGTTGCAGCGCGACCTCTACCAGGCGGTGAAGGCGAGCCCCCTGCTGCACGACAAGCCGGTGATCCAGCTCAGCACCGGAGAGGCGGACTATTACGCCGAGCTCGGTGATCTCACCACCTGGGCGGACTATGCCAACCCGCACACCTACTTCCCGTCGGGCGCGCCGGCGCCGGGCTCCGACGCCTGGGGTGGGTTGCCCCATGTGCTCCACCGCGTGGTGGAGGCACAGCAGATCACGCAGGGCAAGCCCGCCATCGCGACCGAGGCCGGCTACAGCAGCGCGCCGCTGCATCCGCAGGGCGTCTCCCCAGAGGTCCAGGCCAAATACAACCAGCGGCTTCTCCTCGAGAGCTGGGAGACGGCCGGGGTGAAGCGCACCTTCCTCTATGAGCTGTTCGACCAGGGTCCCGATCCGAGCGGCAGCAGCTACGAGCTGAACTTCGGACAGTTCTTCGCCGATGGCCGGCCGAAGCCGGCGGCAGAGGCGCTCCACAACCTGACGACGCTGCTGCGGGACGACGGCCCCGCGGCCGCGACATTCACACCGGTCGCGCTGGACTACCGCCTCCTCGGACTCCCGGAAACCGGGGAGGACATGCTGCTGCAGCGGAGCGATGGGGCCTACCTGCTGGTGCTCTGGAACGACGCGCAGAGCTGGGACGATGCCGCGAACCGCATGTCGGACGTGCCTGCGGTGCCGGTCACCATAGACCTGTCCCGCACCTTCGGGACGGTGCGGGTCTATGACACGCTGGTGGGTACGACCGCAGCGAAAACCTACACCGGCATCGAGGACTTCACCGTGCTGGTGCCGGACCATGCCATCGTCATCGAACTGTCCGGCACGGCTGTCCCCGAGGCGGGACGCACGCCCGCCGCGATCACGCTCGGCGACGGCGGGGACGAGCTGGTGCTGCGTGTGACGCAGGACGCCTGGCAGGGCGATGCGCAGTACACCATCGCCGTGAATGGCGTACAGATCGGCGGCACGCTGACCGCTGCTGCACTTCGCGGCTCCGGCGTGTCCGACAGCGTCACCGTGCGGGGCGATTGGGGCCCCGGCGCCCACGAGGCCACCATCACCTTTCTCAACGACCGCTGGGGCGGGACGCCGGATACCGACCGCAACCTGTATGTGGAGGGCATCTCGTACAACGCCGCTGTGGTCGAGGGTGGCGAGTTCGGGCTCTGGTCCAACGGCAAGGTCAGCACCGGCTTCATGTCCGGCCCCGCACGGGAGCCCGCCGTGATCACGCTCGGCGACGGCGGGGACGCGCTGGTGCTGCGTGTGACGCAGGACGCCTGGCAGGGCGATGCGCAGTACACCATCGCCGTGAATGGCGTACAGATCGGCGGCACGCTGACCGCTGCTGCACTTCGCGGCTCCGGCGTGTCCGACAGCGTCACCGTGCGGGGGCATTGGGGCCCCGGCGCCCACGAAGCCACCATCACCTTTCTCAACGACCGCTGGGGCGGGACGCCGGACACCGACCGCAACCTGTATGTGGAGGGCGTCTCGTACAACACCGCTGTGGTCGAGGGTGGCGAGTTTGCGCTCTGGTCCAACGGCAGGGTGAGCATTTCCACCGCCCAAGCCGGCATCGATCTCCTCTGACGGGCGCCCGCCAGGCGGCAGCGCACGCGCGTGCTCAGCGAGTTGTAGAAGTATCGACTTGATCTGACGGGCGTCCGCTCTGGCGTAGTGGATGTCCGCCGGATCGACACTGTCAGAGTCCGTCCGCGAACATTCTCATGGCTGACAGAGCCTTCATCATGAGACGGATGGAGGCGAGACGGAGCAAGGCGAGCGCGGTTTGGCTGAGGTTCTCCCAATCCTTGGCCAGCCTGATCCTCCCCCCGCGCCCGATTGCGACATGAGGCATTTGCCTGGGACGTCGCCTTCGGCAAACTTGAGGCGCTGGGCCGATGGCGCCGTCCTCATGCAGCGCGAACCGCGATGGCCCCACGCGGCGCGTGGTGCGGTTGACGCTTGCTGGCACCCCTCTATCGTGACCGTCAAACAAGGAGGAAGCAACGATGAGAAGGCATTTTCTGGGAGCGGTGGCTCTTGTTGCCGCATTGACGGCCGGCGCACCCGCCGTGCTGGCGCAGCCCGCGGAGAACACCATTCGCTGGTTCTCCGACACGGAGCCAGCGAACATGTCGCCCTACTTCAACTCCACGCGCGAAGGCGTGATCTTCGGCTTCCATGTCTGGGACGCGCCGCTCTACCGCAACCTGCAGACCGGCGAATACGAGATGCACCTCGCGGAATCGGTGCGCATCGTGGACGACACCACGATCGAGCTCCGCATCCGTGACGGCATCATCGCCCACAATGGCGACACGGTGGATGCGCGCGACGTGGTGGCCACGGTGGAGTTCGCGCTGGACCCTGCCAACCAGCTGACGAATCTCGGCCGCACGCGCTGGCTGTCGGGCGCGGAGCTGGTGGATAACCGCACCGTGCGCCTGCGCACCCCTGCCCCCTTCGGCCCCTGGCAGGAATACCTCACCACGCTGCTCGTCATCCCGCGCGCCTCCCTGGCCGGCGGACGCGATGGCATGGGCCGCAACCCGATCGGCACCGGACCTTACCGGGTGACGGAAGTCAGCCCCGGCCAGCGCATCGTCTTCGAGCGCTTCGACCGCTATTTCGGCGGCGCCAAGGGCCAGCCCGAGGTGGAGCGCCTGATCTTCCGCCGCGTGCCGGAAGCCAACACCCGCGTGGCCGAGCTGCTGACCGGCGGCGTGGACTGGATCTGGCGCGTCACCCCCGACCAAGCGCGCAACCTCAAGCGCCGCCGCGGCGTGAAGGTGGCCTCCGGCGGGACGGTGCGCTTCCACTACCTGCAGATGGACGCGGCCGGCCGCACAGGCACGGAGGACAACCCCTTCCGCGACGTGCGGGTACGCCGAGCGGTGAACCATGCGATCGACCGCGAGGGCATCGTCCGCAACCTGGTGGGCGAAGGCGCGGACCCGCTGCACACGCCCTGCCACCCCGACCAGTTCGGCTGCGTGCAGGAGGGCATCACCCGGTACGAGTACAACCCCGCCCGCGCCCGTGAGCTGCTGGCCGAGGCCGGCTATCCCAACGGCTTCACCGTGACCATGGGCGGCTATCGCGAGCGCCCCTGGGGCGAGGCGATCATCGGCAACCTGCGCGCCGTGGGCATCACGGCGAACCTGCAATGGTCGCAATACGACGCCTACCAGCGCGCCACTCGCGAGGCGCAGCTGCGGCTCGCCTACGGCTCCTGGGGCTCGACCTCGCTGTTCGACATCGCGAACTCGACCTCCTACTTCTTCCGGGGCTCGGCCGACGACCTGACGCGGGATCCGGAGGTGATGGCGCTGCTCGAGCGCGGCGACAACAGCACCGATCCGGCGGCGCGCCGCGAGGCCTATACCGCGGCCATCCGGCGCATCACGGAGCAGGCCTACTGGGCGCCGCTGTGGACCTTCCCGCTGACCTACGCCTACAACGCGCAGCTGGAGTTCTCGCCCGCGCCGGACGAGGTGCCCCGCTTCTATCGGGCCCGCTGGAACCGCTGATCCGTGCTGCGCTTCACGCTGCGACGGCTGTTGCTGGCGGTGGTGGTCGGCATCGCCGTCTCCGCCATCGCCTTCATGCTGCTGCGGATCTCCGGCGATCTTGCAATCGCGCTGGCCGGAGAGGATGCGAGCCCCGCGGATGTCGAGCGCATCCGCGAGGAATACGGCCTCAACCGCCCTATCATCGTGCAATACGGGGAGTGGCTGTGGCGGGCTTTGCAGGGTGATCTCGGACGCTCGCTCTTCTATCCGGAGAGCGTGGCGAACCTGATCGTCACGCGGCTGCCCGTCACCCTGTCGCTGGCGGGGATGGGCCTCGTGATCGCGATCCTCATCGCCCTGCCGCTCGGCATCATCGCGGCGTTGAAGCGCAACACCTGGGTGGACAGGGCGGCACTGGGCATCGCCGTCATCGGGCAGGCCATGCCGAATTTCTGGTTCGGACTGCTCATGATCTTCCTGTTCGGCCTTGCACTCGGCTGGCTGCCCATCTCGGGCTCGGACAGCTTTGCGCATTTCATCATGCCCGCCATCACGCTGGGCTGGTTCTCGGCGCCGGTCCTGATGCGCCTGACGCGCGGCGGCATGGTGGAGGTGATGACCTCCGACTACATCCGCACCGCTTACGCCAAGGGACTGCCGGCGCGGGTCGTGGTGCTGAAGCACGCGCTGCGCAACGCCATCGTGCCGGTGGTGGCGCTGTGCTCCGTGCAGTTCGGCAACATGCTCTCGGGCTCCGTCGTCATCGAGACGGTCTTCGCGCTGCAGGGCATCGGCTACCTGGCCTGGGAGGCGATCTCGCGCCGCGACTTCCCGGTGGTCCAGGGCATCCTGCTCCTGGTCGCGCTGTTCTACGTGGTGCTGACGCTGCTGGCGGACATCGCCAACGCCTGGCTCGACCCTCGGATTCGCCGGGGCTGACATGAGCGAAGCCATCTCCCCCCAGCCGGCCGCACCCGCGGTGCGGAAGAAGCGCGGACGCATCCTGGGCAATCCGGGCCTCGTCGTGGCCGCCCTGGTACTCGGGCTGATCACGCTGATGGCGATCTTCGCGCCCCTGATCGCGCCGCATGACCCCTACACGCAGATCCTGGACGACCGCCTGATTCCGCCCGCCTTCGTGGACGCGGAGATGTCCGACCCGCGCTACCCGCTCGGCACGGACAATCTGGGGCGCGACTACCTCTCCCGCCTGATCTATGGCGCGCGGATTTCCCTGCTGATCGGCCTGCTCACCGTTCTCGTCTCCGGCACGATCGGCACGACGCTGGGGGTCGCGGCCGGCTATTTCGGCGGCCGCGTGGACACCGTGGTGTCCTTCCTCATCACCACCCGCCTCTCGCTGCCGGTGGTGATGGTGGCGCTCGCCGTCGTGGCCGTGGCCGGAGGTTCGCTGCAGGTGGTCGTGCTCGTGCTGGGGCTGCTGCTGTGGGACCGCTTCGCCGTGGTCATGCGCAGCGCCACCATGCAGCTGCGCAACCTCGAATATGTGGCGGCGGCGCGCTCCGTCGGGTGTTCCACGCCGCGCATCCTGCTGGGCGAGATCCTGCCCAACCTGATCCCGGCGCTGGTGGTCGTCGCCAGCTACGAGATGGCGCAGGCCATCCTGCTGGAGGCCGCCCTCTCCTTCCTCGGCCTCGGCGTGCAGCCGCCGCTGCCCTCCTGGGGGCTGATGGTGGCGGAAGCCAAGGAGGTGATGCTGTTCGACCCCTGGGTGATCCTGCTGCCGGGCCTGGCCATCTGCATTCTCGTGCTGGCCATCAACATGCTGGGCGACGGCATCCGCGACGCCACCGCGCCCGAGGGCCGCACATGAGCACGCCCATCCTCGAGGTGCGGCACCTGGCCGTGCGGATCCCCGTGGCGGACGGCGTGCTGCACGCGGTGCGCGACGTCTCGCTCACCGTGGCGCGGGGCGAGACGCTCTGTGTGGTGGGCGAAAGCGGCTGCGGCAAGTCGCTGACCTCGCTGGCGGTGATGGGGCTGCTGCCCGCCTCCGCCCGACGCACCGCCGAGCGCATGGATTTCGCCGGCGAGGATCTGCTGAAGGTCACGCCGTCGCGGCTGCGCGAATTGCGCGGCAACCGCATGGCGATGATCTTCCAGGAACCGATGACCAGCCTCAACCCGGCCTGGACCATCGGCGACCAGCTGACCGAGCCCTTCCTGCGCCACGACAAGGGCAACCGCCGGCAGGCGACGGACCGCGCGGTGCAGCTGCTGGAGCGCGTGGGCATCGCGGCCGCGGGACGACGCCTGGTGCAATACCCGCACGAGCTGTCGGGCGGGCTGCGCCAGCGCGTCATGATCGCGATGGCGCTGATGTGCGGCCCCGACCTGATCCTGGCCGACGAGCCCACCACGGCGCTCGATGTCACCATCCAGGCCGAGATCCTCCACCTGCTGGCAGAGCTCCAGCGCGAGATGGGCATGGGCCTGCTGCTGGTGACGCACGACCTCGGCATCGTGGCGCGCGTCGCCCACCGCGTGGCGGTCATGTATGCCGGCGAGGTGGTGGAAAGCGGCCCGACCGCCACCGTCTTCGACGAACCGCGCCACCCCTACACGCGCGGGCTGATCGACTGCATCCCGATCCCCGCGCGCAGCAAGCCGGGCGTGCCGCTCGGCACCATCCCGGGCCTGGTGCCCAGCCTCGTGGGTGGCATGGAGGGTTGCGCCTTCCGCGAGCGCTGCGCCTTCGCGACCGAACCCTGCACCCGCACCGTCCCCGTCAGCCAAGGCGCCGAGGACCACGCCTGGCGCTGCGTGCTGCCCGAGCGCGTGCCCTCGCTGCTCGAGAACCCCGCATGACCGCCGAAGACCGCCCCATCCTCGAACTGCGCAACGTGGTGAAGCGCTATTCGGTGGGCCGCGGCATCTTCGCGCAGAAGCGTCCGCTGATGGCGGTGGGCGGCGTCTCGCTCGCCTTGCAGCGTCGGCAGGTGCTGGGCCTCGTGGGTGAATCCGGCTGCGGCAAGAGCACGCTCGCCAAGATGGTGCTGGGCCTCGAGGCGCCCACCGAGGGCGAGGTGCTGATCGACGGCCGCCCCATCGCGAGCCTCGGCCGGCTGGAGCGCGCGCGGCTGGTGCAGCCGGTCTTCCAGGACCCCTATTCCTCGCTGAACCCGCGCAAGACCGTTGCCTCCATCGTGGGCCTGCCGCTCTCCGTGCACGGCGAAGGGAGTGCCTCCGAACGCCAGGACCGGGTGGAGGAGATGCTGCGCCTCGTCGGACTCGCCCCGCGCCACGCCGCCGCCTACCCCTCGCAGCTTTCTGGCGGGCAGCGGCAGCGCGTCGCCATCGCGCGCGCGCTGATCCTGAAGCCGCAGCTTCTCATCTGCGACGAGCCGACCTCCGCACTCGACGTCTCCGTGCAGGCGCAGATCCTGAACCTGCTGATGGACCTGCAGTCGCGGCTTGGCCTCACCTGCCTGTTCATCAGCCACAACCTGGCCGTGGTGCAGATGCTGGCGACCCGGGTGGCCGTTATGTATCTCGGCCGCGTCGTGGAAGAGGGGCCCACGGCCGAGGTGATGGTCCACGCCCAGCACCCCTACAGCCGCGGCCTGCTCGCCTCGGTGCTCACACCCGACCCGCGGCTTGGCCTGCCCGAGACGGGGCTGGGCAGCGTCTTCCCCGACCCGCTGGCGCCGCCGCCCGGCTGCGCCTTCCACCCGCGCTGCCCGCTCGCTTTCGGCCGCTGCAAGGTGGACGTGCCGGAGCTTCTCGCGCACCGTGGCGATGCGCGCGCCGCCTGCCACGCGGCCGAGCGCGAAGTTCTGGCCGCGGCGTGATGCGCATCTGCGCCGTCTCGGCGGGTCATGCTGGTCGTCCGCCCCGACGCGCCGTTCCGCACGGTGGAGATCAAGCAGGTCCTGCCGGAGTTCGAGATCCGCAACTGGTTCGGCATCGCCGGCCCGGGCAACCTGCCGCCCGCGATCGTCGCACGCTGGACGGATGCGCTCCGGCGGGTCGGCGCAGACCCCGCCTTCCAGCGCCGCATGACGGAGAACGGCATGGAGGTTCTGAAGTGCGCCTCCTCCAAGGTCTAGGACGGCACAACGAGGCTCAACGCATCGCTCAGCGGTTGATAGAAAATTTTGACGCCCATGACGGCGCCTCTGGATCTGTGCCGGCTAGCATGCTTGATGGACTGCGGGAGTTCGCCGAAACCGTGCTTGCTACTCGCCAGCGGGTCGCCCACCGCCAGCTAAAGTATGGGCGCAACCAACGCGTGAAAGTGCGCTACCCAGGCGGGTTCACGATCGAGCGCAAATTTAAGCACGTTCAGCTGGATATTGAAGCTGGGCGCTGCGAAATTGTAGACGACTAAGAGTTACATCCGACCGCTACCAAGGTGTTCGCTCTCGAAGCGCGGATTTCGGGCAAGTGGGATGCGAACCAACGCAATTGTCGACCACGCCGAAACCGGCCTTTTGCCCGGGCTCGCGACGTTTGTACTAAATCCAGCAGGTCAACAGGTCCGGAGAGAACCCGGCTTCCGGAGACCCGTCCGTGGCCGATCCCGGCCCATGGCGGTCAACAGGTCAGGCCCAGAACCCGCAGGAAACCTGCGCCTCACGCCGCGGTGGCGCTCGGTGGAGACTACGATTTGGAACGGAACTGGCCGAGGGAGTGCGACTGGGCGCAAACAGTCTCCGCCCAGCGCAGGTGCAACTTCCGCTGAGTGGTTGTCGGACACGATGACGATAAGATGCGATAGCTGAGACTTGATCGGACAGTCTGTGTTGGTTCTCGAAGGATGGAGCCGGTGGGCGGGGCGCGGTCCGTGCCCTCGCGCTCGGACCGCGGCC
>NZ_JAWLHG010000057.1:0-26254 GCF_041690465.1 Falsiroseomonas sp.
CATCTCCGCCTCCAGCCAAAGCTGGACGCCTACGAATCACACCCTGCCGCGCCGCATCCAATCACAAGCCGATTCCAGCCTGGGCTACTCGGGTCTAGCTGAAGCCGTCAACCTGCTGGCGCAACCAGCGCCCGGTTGTGGCCCGACGCTCCCGGCGCACCACGCCGCTGGTGCAGGGATCGGCCTTGCCCGGCGAAACTCCGCATGGCCCCTTCTGGATTACCGCAGCCCCCAGGCTCCCGGGAAGCAGTTCCGCCCTACGGCACCCCGAAATACCCCGCGAACTGCTCCCGCAGCTTCGTCTTCAGGATCTTCCCCGTCGCGGTGTGCGGGATCTCCACCACCACCACCACGTCGTCCGGCATCCACCACTTCGCGACATGCGGCGCGATGTGGTCCAGCAGCGACTGCTTCTCGATCGTCCTGCCCTGCTTCGGCACCACCACCAGCAGCGGCCGCTCGTCCCATTTCGGGTGCCGCGCCGCCACCACCGCGGCCTCCGCGACATCCGGATGGCCCACCGCCAGGTTCTCCAGCTCGATCGAGCTGATCCACTCGCCGCCGGACTTGATCACGTCCTTGGTGCGGTCGGTGATGTGCATGTAGCCCTGCGGGTCGATGGTCGCCACGTCGCCTGTCTCGAACCAGCCATCCGGCGTCAGCGCGTCCTTCTCCTCCTTGAAGTAGCGCCTGGTCACCGTCGGCCCCTTCACCTGCAGGTTCCCGAAGGTCGTGCCGTCCCAGGGCTGCTCCGCGCCGTCGTCGCCGACGATGCGCATGTCCACGGTGAAAGGCGGAAAACCCTGCTTCTCCTGCAGGTCGAGCATTGCTTCCTGGTCGGCCGGCTCGGCTTCCGGCTTCACGCCGCAGATCGTGCCGATCGGCGAGGTCTCGGTCATGCCCCAGGCATGCATCACCTGCACGCCGCGATCCGCGAAGGCCTTGGTGATCGCGCGCGGGCAGGCGCTGCCGCCGATCACCACGCGCTTCAGCGTGGACAGCGGTGCGCCCGTCGCCTCCAGGTGCTGCAACAGGCTGAGCCACACCGTCGGCACCGCCGCGGTGAAGGTCACCCCCTCCTTCTCCATCAGCTCGTGGATCGAGGCGCCGTCAAGCTTCGGCCCGGGCATCACCAGCCCCGCCCCGGTCGCCGCGGCGGAGAAGGGCAGGCACCAGCCATTCGCGTGGAACATCGGCACCACCGGCATCACCCGCTCCGCCGCGCGCATCCCGAACATGTCGGGCGCCGAGCTCGCCATCGCGTGCAGCACGTTGGAGCGGTGCGAATAAAGCACGCCCTTCGGATTGCCCGTGGTGCCGGAGGTGTAGCAGAGCCCCGCCGCCGCATTCTCCTCCACCGCGGCCCATTCGAAATCGCCATCCGCTTCCGCGATCCAGCTCTCGTAATCCACCGCGCCCGGCAGCCGCGTCTCCGGCATGTGCGCCGCATCGGTCAGGATCACGTAGCGCTTCACATGCGGCAGGCCGGGCGAGATCTTCTCCAGCAGCGGCACGAAGCTCAGGTCCGCCAGCATCATCCGGCTTTCGGCGTGGTTCAGGATCCAGCTGATCTGCTCGGGGAAGAGCCGCGGGTTGAGCGTGTGGTACACACCGCCGACACCGGTGATGCCGTACCAGGCCTCGATGTGGCGCCAGGTGTTCCAGGCCATCGTCGCGACCCGGTCGCCTTCCCTCACCCCCTCCCGCGCCAGGCGCTGCGCCAGGCGGAGCGCCCGGGCTCGGACGGTGCGGTAGTCGGTGGCGTGGAACGGCCCCTCCACGCTGCGGCTGGCGATGCGCCGCCCGCCATGGTGGCGTGCCGCGTGGTCGAGCAGCCGGTGGATGCGCAGCGGCCAGTCCTGCATCAGCCCGAGCATCATGTCCTCCCAGGAAGTCCGTGCTTCTTGCCGCCATCCTGTGCGGGCGAGCCCGCCGCCGGCAAGCCCGTGGCCGCAGGCCCGCCGCCGCGCTAGGTTGGCGCCGGACAGGACAGGACCCGGATGCCGGACGCAAGCGGCGCGCCGCTGGTGCAGACCAAGGTGGAGACGCGGCGGCGACGCTGGCTCTCGCCGCTGCTGCGCCGCATCCTGCTGCTGAACGCCCTCCCCCCGGCGCTGCTCGCCGCCGCGCTGCTCTACCTCGACCAGTACCAGAACGGGCTGCTGGCCGCCGAGGTGCAGGCGCTGCGCACCCAGGCCAACATCTACGCCGGCGCCATCGCCGAGGCCGCCACCCGGACCCGCGACGACCGCACCACCCTGGTGCCGGAGCAGGCCCGCCCCCTGCTGCGCCGCCTGGTGGAGCCCTCCCCCAACACCCAGGCGCGGCTGTTCGACACCACCGGCCTGCTGGTCGCCGACAGCCGCGTGCGGGAGGGCCCGGGCGGCGCCATCGTCACCGAGCCCCTGCCCCCGCCGGAACCCCGCGGCGCCTTCGCGGGCACCGTCGCCGGCCTCTACGACCGCATGCTCGCGATCCTCCCCCGCGCCACGCAGCAGGCGGAGGTGATGGTGGACGTGAACCCGGACGCCCCCTCCTTCGACTGGCAGCCGGAATTCGGCGGCACCGGCAGCGCCCAGACCGGCGCCGACCGGCGGGAGGAGTTGCGAGTCGCCCTCGAAGGCGGGGTGCGCCCCTACATCCGCCGCACCGCCGATGGCCGCCTGCTGGTCTCGGTGGCCGAGCCGGCGCGCCGCGGCGCCACGCCTGTCGGCATCGTGCTGCTGACGCGCGAGGCGCGGGAGGTGGATGCCCGCCTGCTCGAGATCCGTGTCTCCGTCCTGGCCCTCTTCGGCCTGGCGCTGCTGCTGACGGTCCTGGCCTCCTTCTACCTGGCGCGGACGCTCGCCACGCCGATCCTGCAACTGGCCGAATCGGCGGCGGCAATGCGCGAGGGCGAAGGCCGCGCCGGCAGCGTGCCGCCGCCGCTGCTGGCCCGCAACGACGAGATCGGCGTGCTTGCGCGCGACCTGCAGGCGGCGGCGCGCGCGCTCTGGGCCCGCATCGACGCCAACGAACGCTTCGCCGCGGACGTGGCGCATGAGCTGCGCAACCCCCTCACCTCCGTGCGCAGCGCGATCGAGACGCTGCGCCGCATCGAGGACACTGCGAAGCAGAAGCGCCTGCTGCAGATCATCTCCGACGATGCGGTGCGGATGGACCGCCTGATCAACGACATCTCCGACAGCTCCAAGGTGGACGCCGAGCTGTCACGCACCGTCGCGCAGCCGGTGGATGTGGCGCCCATCCTCGGCGCGCTCGCCGAGTTGCACGCCGCGACGCGCGAGGAGGGCGACCCGGTGGTGGAGGTCGAGGCACCGGCGCGCGTGATCGTGCGCGGCGTTGAAGGCCGGCTGGTGCAGGTGTTCCGCAACCTGATCGGCAACGCCATCTCCTTCAGTCCGTGCGACGGCAAGGTGATGGTGCGCGCGCGCGCACTCGGCGCCTATGTGGAGTTCACCATCGAGGATGAGGGCCCCGGCATCCCGGAGGCGAAGCTGGAAAGCATCTTCGACCGCTTCTACAGCGAGCGCCCGACCGGCGAGATGTTCGGCCAGCATTCGGGGCTGGGGCTCTCGATCTCGAAGCAGATCGTGGAAGGGCTGCGCGGCCGCATCGCCGCGGAGAACCGGCGTGACGCCGGGGGCAAGGTGCTCGGCGCCCGCTTCAGCGTGCGGCTGCCGGCGGCCTGACCGCGCCCCGCCACCGGCGCGATTGCCGCTGTTGTGAGCGCTAATCACTGGCAGGCTGCGTCGCTCCCGCGTTGAATCCCGCGATGACGACACCGCCGCCCCCAATGGAGGAGCGCCTGCTCGAACTGGACGGGCTGCGCGGCCTGGCCGCGCTGGCCGTGCTGCTGCACCACGCGCTGCACCTGCTGCCGCCCGGGAATGTGCAGCGTGCAGCGGAGGCGGCCAGCAGCCTGCTCGCCGCGACACCACTGCGCGTGGTCGAGACCGGCCGTCCAGCCGTGTTGTTCTTCTTCGTCCTCTCCGGCTTCGTGCTGACACGCGCGCTGCTCGCCGGCACGGCGCCCGTCAGCCTCCTGGTCTTCGCCCTGCAGCGCTCGATCCGCATCCTGCTGCCGGTGGCGGTGGCGCTCGGGCTTTCGGTGTCGCTGCGACTCGTCGTGTTCGATCCGGCCGCGGCAGAGACGGCGCCGGGCCATCATCTCTACACGTGGTTCCTGGACCCCACGCCGCTGCGCCTGGCGGCGGAGCTCGCCTTGCTGCGCAACGACTTCAACGTGGTCCTGTGGTCGCTGGCGCATGAGTGGCGGCTGACGCTGCTGCTGCCGCTGGTGCTGCTGTTCCGTGGCCGGGCGGCGCTGCTGCTCGCGCTGGCTGCACTTGCCGCCGCATCCAGCGTGCTGCTCGGCGTCGCGGAGGACGAGGTGTTCCTGCCGCGCGACCCGCTGCTCGGCCTCGCTGCCACGCTCTATTTCGCGCTCGGCATCGGAGCGGGCGTGGCGCTGGCCCTCGCCGGGCCGCTGCCGCGCCTGACGCGGGATCAGGCGCTCGCCACAGCGGTCGGCGCGGTGGCGGCCTTCTCGCTGAGCTCGGACCTGGCGAGCTATGCAGGCTCCGTGCTGCTGATCCTGCTGGCATCGCAGGCGGGACCGCTGCGGAATGCGCTACGCCGGCGACCGGTGGTCGCGCTCGGCCGGATCTCCTTCAGCCTCTATCTCATCCATGTCCCGGTGCTGCTCGCTGTCTGGCACCTGGTGGAGCCGCAATTGCCGGCCGCGGCCACGGTGCTCGGCATGCTGGCAGCGCTGGCCGCCGCGCCGCTGTTCTGGCTGGCGGTGGAAGAGCCGGCGCGGCGGCTGGCACGCTGGCTCGGCGGAACCGGGCTGGCCAGGCGGAAGCGGCCAGCTTGAGAGGCGTTCAGGCGGCGACCGGGAGCGCCGCCGCGGCGTTCTCTTTCGTCACCCTGGTCAGTGCCGCCCGATAGCGCTCACGCCGCCATTGCAGCAGCCGCCAAGCCCCCCTGGCGGCGATCCGGGAAAGCCGCCCGCGCGGCTCCAGCCCGACGGATTTGAAGATCATGCCCATGCCACGCTCGATGTGGCGGAGGCGGTAGTACTCCATGGCGCCGGCCATGTAGCCGGCGATGCAGCGGTCGTGGTCGTAGGGCGTGCCCGGCGGCTCGTTCGAGCAGTGAAAGGCGTAGGCGAGCTCGTCATCCTCGCTCTCGCCGATCCGGCCCGCAGCGACCTTCAGGCGCTGCACGAAGGAGAGATTCTCCCGCGCCAGGTAGCGCTTCATGTGGTCGTAGAACAGCTTGAAGTGGCGGTACTCGTCGGCCGCGATCAGGCGGCAGACCTCCTTCAGCACCGGCTCCTCGGTGCCTTCGCCGAGCGCGGTGTAGTAGCTGCTGGTGCCGGTCTCCACCATGCAGCGGGCGATCAGCTCGCCGGTGCGGCTGCCGCGGATGGAGGCGTCGGCCCTGGTGTCGATCTTGAAGCTCTCGCGATAGCGCGCGAAGGCGCCGCGGAAGTCCCAGGACGGGTCGGCGAGCGTCGCCCACCTGCCCAGCGCCTCGCCGTGCTGGACCTCCTCGACCGCCCAGTGCTCGGCGGCGAGCTTGAAGTCCGGATCGTCGCGGAAGACCGATTTCAGATAGAGCGCGTAGTCGTCGCCATTGCGCTCGACCATCGCCGCCGCCTTGACCAGCGGCACGAGCTCCGGGTCCAGCTTCGACGCGTCGAAGCGGTCCCACGCCACCTGCTCGATTCGCCAGTGCTTCATGCAACCCCCAGAGACACGAAAGCCGTCCGCAAGGGTATGTCTTGCGGACGGCTCTCGGTTTCAAGCGGCCCGCGCATGCGGGCCGGGCAGGCAGGTCAGGCGGCCTGGGCGGCCTGCAGCATCGCGCGGGCGGAAAGAAGCCGGGCCATGGCAGCATCGCGCTTCTCGGGCGTTTCGCCCGCGGCGGTGGCGAAGGCCTCCTCCGCCTCACGAATGCGCGACTCGGCCGTGGCGCGGGAGAGCTGCGCCACCGGCGTAGCCTCGTCGGCCAGCACGGTGCACCGTTCCGGCGTCACCTCGGCGAAGCCGCCGCCCACGAACAGGCGCTCCGTCACCTGCCCACCCTCGCGCACGGTGATCACGCCGCCGCCGAGCGCCACGATCATCGGCGAATGGCCGGGCAGCACGCCCATCTCGCCCTCGGCCGCCGGCAGCACCGCCATCTCCACGTCGCGGCTCAGCAGCAGCTTCTCGGGGCTCACCAGTTCAAACTGGAAGGTCGCCATCGTGTCGGTTTCCTGGCCTCGGGCCGGCGGCTTACGCCGCGGCCTTCAGGCTTTCGCCCTTCTTCACCGCGTCCTCGATGGTGCCGACCATGTAGAAGGCGGCTTCCGGCAGGTGGTCGTACTCGCCGGCCACGATGCCCGCGAAGCTGCGGATCGTGTCCTCCAGCTTCACGAACACGCCCGGGGAGCCGGTGAAGACCTCGGCGACGTGGAAGGGCTGGCTGAGGAAGCGCTGGATCTTGCGCGCGCGCGCCACGATCAGCTTGTCCTCTTCCGAGAGCTCGTCCATGCCCAGGATGGCGATGATGTCCTGCAGCGACTTGTAGGTCTGCAGCACGCGCTGCACCTCGCGCGCCACGCGGTAGTGCTCCTCACCCACGACGCGAGGATCGAGCGCGCGGGAGGTGCTGTCCAGCGGGTCCACTGCCGGGAAGATCGCCATCTCCGCGATCGAGCGGCTGAGCACCGTGGTCGCGTCAAGGTGCGCGAAGGAGGTGGCCGGCGCCGGATCGGTCAGGTCGTCGGCGGGCACGTAGATCGCCTGCACCGAGGTGATCGAGCCCTTCTTGGTGGAGGTGATGCGCTCCTGCAGCGCGCCCATGTCGGTGGACAGCGTCGGCTGGTAGCCCACCGCGGAGGGAATGCGGCCAAGCAGCGCCGACACTTCCGCGCCGGCCTGGGTGAAGCGGAAGATGTTGTCCACGAAGAACAGCACGTCCTGGCCCTGCTCGTCGCGGAAGTATTCGGCGATCGAAAGGCCCGTCAGGCCGACGCGCGCACGCGCGCCGGGCGGCTCGTTCATCTGGCCATAGACGAGCGCCACCTTGGAGCCTTCGGTGTTGCCGTCGTTCAGCTTGATGACGCCGGCATCCACCATCTCGTGGTAGAGGTCGTTGCCTTCGCGCGTGCGCTCGCCGACGCCGGCGAAGACGGACACGCCGCCATGTGCCTTCGCGACGTTGTTGATCAGCTCCTGGATGGTGACGGTCTTGCCCACGCCGGCGCCGCCGAACAGGCCGATCTTGCCGCCCTTCAGGTAGGGCGCCAGCAGGTCGATGACCTTGATGCCCGTCACCAGGATCTCGGCCGAGGTCGCCTGCTCGTCGAAGGGCGGGGCGTCGCGGTGGATGGTGTAGGTCTTCTCGTGCGGGACGGCGCCGCGCTCGTCAATCGGCTCGCCGATGACGTTCAGGATGCGCCCGAGCGTGCCGCTGCCGACAGGCACCGAGATGCCCTTGCCGGTGTCCACCACCTCGAAGCCACGCACCAGGCCGTCCGTGGTGTCCATCGCGATGGTGCGCACGGTGCGCTCGCCGAGGTGCTGGGCGACCTCGAGCACCAGGGTGCGCTCGTCGATCTTGACGGTCAGCGCGTTGAGGATGGCGGGCAGCTCGGCGGGGAACTGCACGTCCACCACGGCGCCGAGCACCTGCGTGACCTTGCCGACATTGTTCTTCATCAGGGGTTGCTCCTCAGACCGCCTCGGCACCGGAGATGATCTCGATCAGCTCCTTGGTGATGTTGGCCTGTCGCGTGCGGTTGTAGTTGAGCGTGAGCTTGTTGATCATCTCGCCGGCGTTGCGCGTGGCGCTGTCCATCGCGTTCATCTGGCTGCCGTAGAAACCCGCATTGTTCTCCAGCAATGCGCGATAGACCTGGATCGCCAGGTTGCGCGGCAGCAGCGCGGAAAGGATTTCCTCCTCGGCCGGCTCATATTCGTACAGAGCCTGCGGGCCGCGCGCGGCGTCCTGCTTTGTCTCGGGCAGCGGCGCCGGGATCAGCCGCTGCTCGGTGGGAACCTGGGTGATGACGCTGCGGAAGCGGTTGTACAGCAGGGTGCAGACGTCGAACTCGCCGGCCTCCAGCATCTGGGTGATGCGGTCGGCGACCACTTCCGCGTCCTCGAACCCGATGCGCTTCTTCCCGAGAAAGGTGATCTCGCCAACGATGTGGCGGGGAAACTCGCGCCTCAGGAAGGCAGCACCCTTGCGGCCGACGGAGAGCACCTTCACCGTCTTGCCCTCGGCCTCCAGCGCGCGGATGCGCGCGCGGGCGAGGCGGCCGATATTGGTATTGAACGGCCCAGCCAGGCCGCGATCGGCGGTGACCACGACCAGCATGTGCACCTTGTCGCCGCCAGTGCCGACCAACATGCGCGGTGCGTTCGGGCTGTTCGCCACCGAGGCGCCGAGCGAGGCCAGTATCCGCTCCATGCGCTCGGCATAGGGGCGGGCCGCCTCGGCCTGGCTCTGCGCGCGGCGGAGCTTCGCCGCCGCGACCATCTTCATCGCCTGCGTGATCTTGCGCGTGGACTTGACGCTGTTGATGCGTCCACGCAGGTCCTTCAAGCTGGGCATCGGATCGCTTCCGCTTGGGTCAGCCCAGGATCAGGCGAAGGTCTTGGCGAAATCGTCGAGGAAGGAGACGAGCTTCGCCTCGGTCTCCTTCTTGATCTCGCGGTCGCTGCGGATCGAGTCGAGGATGTCCGGCGCGCGGGTCTTCATCTCGGACAGCACGCGCCGCTCGAACTCGCCCACCTTGTTCACCGGGATCTTGTCGAGGTAGCCGCGGGTGCCGGCGAAGATCGCCACCACCTGCTCCTCCACCGGGACCGGGCGGTACTGAGGCTGCTTCAGCAACTCCGTGAGCCGCGCGCCACGCGCCAGCAGCGCCTGCGTGGTGGCGTCGAGGTCGGAAGCGAACTGCGCGAAGGCCGCCATCTCGCGGTACTGCGCGAGCTCCAGCTTGATCTTGCCGGCGACCTGCTTCATCGCCTTGATCTGCGCCGCGGAGCCGACGCGGGAGACCGAAAGGCCGACATTCACCGCGGGGCGGATGCCCCTGAAGAACAGCTCCGTCTCCAGGAAGATCTGCCCGTCGGTGATCGAGATCACGTTGGTCGGGATGTAGGCGGACACGTCGCCAGCCTGCGTCTCGATCACCGGCAGCGCGGTCAGCGAGCCGTTGCCGAAATCGTCGTTCATCTTCGCCGCCCGCTCCAGCAGGCGCGAGTGCAGGTAGAACACGTCGCCCGGATAGGCCTCGCGGCCCGGCGGCCGGCGCAGCAGCAGCGACATCTGGCGGTAGGCGACGGCCTGCTTGGACAGGTCGTCGTAGAAGATCACCGCATGCATGCCGTTGTCGCGGAAGAACTCGCCCATCGCGCAGCCGCTGTAGGGCGCGAGGAACTGCATCGGCGCCGGGTCCGACGCGGTGGCCGCGACGATGATGGAGTATTCGAGCGCACCGCTCTCCTCCAGCTGCTTCACCAGCTGCGCCACGGTGGAGCGCTTCTGCCCGACCGCGACGTAGATGCAGTAGAGCTTCTTGCTCTCGTCGTCGCCGGCGTTGACGGTCTTCTGGTTGATGATCGTGTCCACGATCACCGCGGTCTTACCTGTCTGCCGGTCGCCGATGATCAGCTCGCGCTGGCCACGGCCGATCGGGATCAGCGCGTCGATCGCCTTGATGCCGGTCTGCATCGGCTCATGCACCGACTTGCGCGGGATGATGCCCGGCGCCTTCACCTCGACGCGGGTGCGGCTGACATCGGTCAGCGGGCCCTTGCCGTCGATCGGGTTGCCGAGCGCGTCCACCACGCGGCCGAGCAGGCCCTTGCCGACGGGCACGTCCACGATGTCGCCGGTGCGGCTGACCGTGTCGCCTTCCTTGACGCCCTTGTCGTCGCCGAAGATCACGATGCCGACATTGTCGGTCTCGAGGTTGAGCGCCATGCCCTTGATGCCGGCGTTCGGAAACTCCACCAGCTCGCCGGCCATCACGTTCTGCAGGCCGAAGACGCGCGCGATGCCGTCACCGACCGTCAGCACGGTGCCGACCTCGGCCACATTGGCCTCGGCGTCGAAGCTGGAGATCTGCTGCTTCAGGATCTCCGAGATCTCGGCAGGACGGATCTCCATGTCAGGCAGCCCCCTTCATTGCGTACTGCAGTCGCTGCAGCTTGGACTTGATCGAGTTGTCGTAGAGGCGAGAGCCGATGCGGACCACGAGACCCCCGAGAAGCGTGGGATCCACGGTTTCCTGCAGCTGCACGCCGGAGAAACCGGCTTCGGTCAGCCGCGCCACGATCTGTGCGCGCTGGGTGTCCGAAAGCGGATGGGCGGTCGCGACCTTCGCCGTCTGCTGGCCGCGGCGCGATGCGAGCTGGGCGCCGAAGGCGGCGGCCACTTCCGGCAACCTGCCGAGGCGCCGGTTGACGATCATCACCCCGACGAGGTTCCGTACTTCGGGACCGATGCCCGCCCTTTCAATGATGGCGAAGGCGCCGCGGCGCTGCTCGCTGGCGGCGAGGCGCGGATCCTCCACGAACGCACGGAAGCCGGCATCCTCGCGCCACAGGCGGAACAGCGCCTCGAGGTCGGCGGCGATGCGGTCGGCCGCGCCCGGCTCCGTCTGGCGGAGATCGTCCACGATGCCGAGGAGCGCCAGCGCGTAGCGCTCCGCCAGCCCGGTCGGGTTGGGCGCCTGCGGTGAGGCTGAGGTGACGTTCGTCGAGGCGGAGGCCAAGGCGGTCCCGGTCCTGTTGCTGGGCGGCGCGCCATGCGGGCGCGACAAGACGCCACGCGAGACGGGGACCCGAAAGCCCCCCCTGCGGCGGCGGCAGCGCCTTACCATGCGTGTTGCGGCGCGTAAATATGGCCGGGGTCCGCCCAAGGGCTCGGCGGAGGCTCAGCGCCGGCCCAGAAGCACCAGCATGACGCCCGCCACCACGACCAGCGCGCCGATGAAGTCGGCCGGCTTCGCCTTCTCCCGCAGGTAGAAACGGCTGAAGGCCAGGGTGAACAGGATCTCCACCTGGCCCACGGTGCGGACCATCGCCACCGGCGCCAGCGCGAAGGCGGAGAACCAGCAGGCCGAGCCCAATGCGGACAGCGCCCCCACCTGGCCCGAGCTGCGCCAGGTCGCGAAGACCGCGCGAATCGATCCCGGCTCGGTGCGCAGCAGCCAGGCGCCCTGCATCAGGGTCTGCAGCGCATTGGTCGCCACCAGGATGACCAGCGCCTTGTAGATCAGGTCGTCGCCCGGCATGGACTGGTTCGCCGCCTTGATGAACACGGCGGTGACGCTGAAGCAGAAGCCCGCCCCGATGCCGCAGAGCGCCGCCGGCTGGGTGATGCCGCGCAGCATCTCCGCCGGCGAGGTGCCGCGCCCGGACAGCGAGAGATAGAGCACCCCCGCCACCCCCACCCCGATCCCCAGCCAGGAAACCGGCGAGAGAAACTCACCGAGCAGCAGTGCCGCGAGCACTGCCGACTGTACCGCCTCGGTCTTGGAATAGGCGGTGCCGACCGCGAAGTTGCGATAGCCGAAGGCCATGATCAGCAGGTTGGTGCCGAGGATCTGCCCGAACCCGCCCAGCGCGCAGAAAAGCAATGCCCAGGGCGTCAGCGACGGCAGCGGGTCGCCGGAGCCGAAGGCGTAGAGCGCCACCAGGGCCGCCCCCACCGGCACGCCATAGAGATAGCGCACCACCGCCGCGGCGTTCACCGACAGCTCACCGCGCAGCTTCTGCTGCAGCGCGGTGCGCCAACACTGGAACAGCGCTGCGGTGACGGTGATTGCGATCCAGGCGGGCATCGGGGCCAGTTAATCGCGGAACCGGGCGCGCGTCTCCCCGCGCGGTTCACATGGCACCTTCGCCCGCGCCTCCGCCCCCCCTGCCCCGCTCAACCCTGCCCCGCCCGCCCGGGCGGGAAGGTCTGCCGGGATTCGCGAGCCTCAGCCCAGCCGCGGGTCCAGCCAGGGCCGGTCCATCCGCTTCCAGGGCGCGTGCGGTCCCGCCGCCAATGCCACGCCGAGACCGGGCGCCTGCGGCAGCTTCGCCGCGCCATCCACGAAGCGCAACGACTCGCCTTCGACCAGGTCGAAGAACGTCTCGGTCTCGCCGAACTGGACTTCCAGCAGCAGGAAATTGGGGACGACCGAGCAGAGATGCACGGAATGCGCGTGGCAGACCGGGCCGGTCGGGTTGTGCGGCGCAATCTCCACGCCCGCCGTCTGGGCCAGCGCGGCGATGCGGCGGATCTCCTCGATGCCGCCGGCATGCTTGGCATCCGGCATCAGCACGTCGTAGCCGCCGGCCTCGATCACCCGGCGATAGGCGGCCAACCCTGCCAGCGACTCGGCGCCAGCCAGGCGCATGCCGCGGTCATTCGCCATCCCGCGCAGCCGCGCGATCTCGGGCAGGTTCGCCTCGGCCACCGGGCATTCCAGCCAGAACAGGCGGAACTCCGCGACGTCGCGGACCAGCCCCGCAGCCCCGCCGGGGGAGAAGCGCCAATGCGCGTCCACCATCACATCGACGCCCGGCCCAACCGCTTGCCGCACCGCGGCGATGCGCGCAAGGCCCTCGGCATAGGCCGCGCGATTCGCATCGGTATAGCCCTCCTCCCAGACCATCGGCTCGAAGGGGGCGAGCTTCACCGCACGGAAGCCCTGCTCCGTGGCGCGGCGCGCGGCGGCGGCAAAGCCTTCCGGGCTGCGCGGGTTCGCGCCTCGGTTGATGTTGGCATAGAGCCGCACCGGGTCGCGCAGCGCGCCGCCCAGGGACAGGTGCAGCGGCTCCCCCGCGCGCTGCGCCGCCAGGTCGCACAGCGCCTGCTCGAAGGCGGAGAGCACCGTCGCGGCCACCAGCCCGCCCTGCGCGTGAGGGATCAGCCGGGCCAGCCGGTTGCGGTGCCGCGCGTCCTCGCCGGTGACGTTGGCGGCCAGCCGCGCCGCCTCCGCCTCCAGCAGCCCTTCCTGGTTGGCCAGCGTGCATTCGCCGAGGCCGGTGCGGCCATCGGCCGTCCGCACCTCCAGGAAGGACCAGTTCGTCTTCGGCGTGACGTTGATGCCGCGGAAGGTGAGCGCCTCGATGCGCGACATGAGAAGCCCTATTCGATCCGGATGTTGGCGCGCTGCGCCACGTCGCGCCACTTGGCGATGTCGCTGCGCACGCGGGCGGCGAGCACGTCGGGCGTGCTGGTGATGACCTGACCGCCGATCAGCTTCACGCGGTCGATCACATCCGGCAGGCGGCCGATGCGCTGGAGCTCCGGCACTAGCCGCTGCACCACCGCCTGCGGCAGGCCGGGCGGGCCGAACAGCGCGTTCCAGGCGATCGTCTCGAAGCCCTTGAGGCCGCTCTCGTCCAGCGTCGGCACGTCGGGCGTGTCGGGCCAGCGCTGCAGGCTGGTCACGGCCAGCAGCTTCACCTCGCCGCGGCGGACGAAGGGCATCACGTTGACCAGGTTGGCGATCAGGAAGGGCGCGTCGCCGGTGATCACCGCCTGCCCCATCGCCGAGGCGCCGCGATAGGGGATGTGCACCAGGTCCACACCGGCCATCAGCTTGAACAGCTCGGCCGAGAAATGCGCCGAGGACCCGACGCCGCCGCTGCCGTAGTTGTAATGTCCCGGTGGCTTCGCCTTGATCGCCGCGATCAGCTCCGCGACGGTGTTCCCGGGGAAGACGCGCGGGTTCACCACCAGTGCATTCGGCCCGGTCACCAGCAGCGAGATCGGCACGAAATCGGTCTCGATGTTGTAGGGCAGGTCGCGGTACAGTGCGGCGTTCACCCCCATGGCGCCGGCATTGCCCATCAGCAGCGTGCTGCCATCCGGCGCCGCGCGGAATACATGCTCCACGCCGATCCGCCCGCCGGCGCCAGGGCGGTTGTCCACCGGCACCGGCTGGCCGAGTGCGGCTTCGAGGTGGTGGGCGAAGAGGCGGATGGTGGTGTCGTTGCCGCCGCCGGGTGCGCCCGGCTCGACGATGCGAACCGGCCGGGTCGGCCAGGCCTGCGCGCCGGCGCGTGATGCGGCGAGGCCGCCGGCCGTGGCCGCAAGAAGCGTGCGACGGTTCATGTTCTTCCTCCCTTGCTCCCGGCGTTCAGCGCCGGGTCCGGCCCCAGCCGGGATCCTCCACCACCATAGGACGAAGATTGGCGCGGTCCAGCATGGCCTCGGTCTCGCGCGACGCTTCCTCGGCAATGGCCGCGCCGTCGAGATGCGGCGCGACGCCGTCGCGCAGCAGCGCGCGGCCGCCGACCACCACGTCCCGCACGTCCTGGCCGGACGCGAAATACACCACGCGGGAGACCGGCATGTTGGCCGGCACCATGTGCGGCGCGGTGAGGTCCACGGTGATCACATCGGCCAGTTTGCCCGGCTCCAGGCTGCCGATCTCGTCGGCCAGGCCGAGGCCCTTCGCCGCGTCCACCGTCACCATCTCCAGCGCCTTCCCCGGCGGGATGAGCGCCTCGTCGCGGAAATGCCGCTGGTGGTAGCGGATGCACTGGAACATGTGGCGGAACATGTCGCCCGAGCGGTCCGGCGCCGTGGCGTCCGAGCCGATCATCACCGTCACGCCCGCCTCCATCATGCGCGGCGCCGGGCAATAGCCGCGCACCGCGGCGATGGCGGAGGGATTGTGCACCACGCTCGCCCCGGTGGTGACCAGCGCCTCGATATCGGCATCGGTCAGGTCGGTGCAGTGGGAGAGGAAGGCGTGCCGGTCGAGCAGCCCGAACATGCGCGCCGCCATGTCGATGCTGCCGGCGCGGTGGCCATCCTGGTGGAACAGCGCGCCGTGCTTCCGACCGGCCTCGCGGATCAGCCGGCCATGCCGTTCGATCTCGGCGACCTTTGCCGGGTCGTGCTTCGCCTCTCGATAGACGGGCATCAGCGTGGCGATGCGGATGCCGTCCCTGCCGTGCAGCGTCTCCAGGCAGGCTTCGACGGTGGCGAGCTGCTGCTCGAAGGAGACCGGACGCTCGACGCCATCGGCGCCGACATAGGGCCTGGGGAAAGGCGGCCGCGTTGCGCCGATCGCCACGATGGCGCGGATGCCCACCTCCTTCACACCGGCGACATGCGCGGCGCAGAAGGCTGGGTCGTCGGTGCGCATCACGCTGTCGCCGCCGCCGAGCAGCGAGACGCCGGTGGTGACCCCGAAGCGCAACCGCTCATAGGCCGCGAGCCTGGCCTCCGCCTGCCAGAAGGAGGGCGGCGAGGCGAGCGTGTAGATCACGCGGCAGGCCTCCATCCAGCCGGCCGAATCGCCGCTGCCCATGGTCTTGACCAGGCCGTGGCCGGCATGCGCGTGGCCGTCGATCAGCCCGGGCAGGATGGCCTTGCCGCGTGCCTCGATCACCTGCTCCGCGTTCGGGTGCGCGGCGGCGACTTCGGCGGTCGGGCCGACGGCGGCGATGCGGCCACCGGCGATGGCGACCGCACCGTCGGTGATGACGCGCCGCTCGGCATCCATGGTGATCACCACGCCGCCGCGGATCAGAAGGTCGGTCATGTCACGCGTTCTCCGTTTCGCCGATCATGCGGTTCTTCGCCGCACGCCGCCACAGCGCACGCGGCACCCGATGCCCGAAGCGGTTCAGCCACCTGCGCCGGTCCCAGGCGACATACGGCACGAGAAGCCAGAGCCATGGCTCCCAATGAACCTCAGCCAACATCCACCGCGGAATGCTGAAGAAGGCCTCGGTCCCCGACATGTCCGTGCTGCCGTGGATGGCCCAGACTCCGCCCATCGGCCACCCCTCCTTGAAAAGCCACCAGCCTGGCTTGCCCGGATGGCGTCGGAAAGCCATCATGACGTTTGGCAGCAACAGCCGATCTGTCAGGGCATTCATGCTCTGCTTGGCATTCCCGAGCGTCCGGCACCGGACTGGAAGCCTCGGATGCGCGCTGCGGCGCGTCAACGGCGTTGCGATCCCGCCATGATGGCGCCACGCTGGGCAGCTTCCATATGCCTCTGTTCGGATGGAGGAGAGACGATGCGTCGCGCCCTGCTGCTGGCCGCTTTCATGACCCCCGTGGTCGCCCTGCCCATCGGCGGCGCTGCGCAACCGGCCCCCGGCGCGGCTCCACTGGCCGAAACCGAGCTGCATATCGGCGAGCGCGCCGAGGTCACCCGCGCCCCGGATGAGGTGGTCGCCACACTGCGCGCCGAGGCCCGCGCCGGCAGCGCGGCGGCCGCGCAGGAAGCGGTGAACCGCGCCGTCACGGCCGCCGTTGCGCGGGCCCGCGCGGTGCAGGGCGTGCGTGTCTCGACCGGTGGCTACTGGACCAACCGCGTGGACCAGGGGCGGAGCTGGCAGGCGGCGCAGCAGATCACGCTGCGCGGCACCGAGGCCACCGCCCTGCTGGAACTGGCCGGCACCCTGCAGGAGCAGGGCCTGGCGATGGGCGGGCTGCACTGGCAGCTGACCCGCGATGCCGCGCGCGCGGCGCGCGAGGAAGCCTCGCGCCTCGCGCTGGAAGCGCTGCGCCGCCGCGCCCAGGCTGTGGCGGACCAGCTCGGCCTGCAGATGGTCGGGCTGAAGGAGGTGCGGATCGATGCGCCCGACCACGGAGATCCACGGCCGATGATGGCCATGGCCGCCCGCAGCGCCAGCGCCGCGCCGCCGCCGGTGGCGGTCGCCGAGGATGTGGTGGTCTCCGCCGCAGTGCAGGCGGTGGCGATCCTGCGGCCGAGGTAGGCGCGGCTATCTGAGAAACGGGTTCGACCGCCGTTCCTCGCCGAAGGTCGAGCCCGGCCCGTGCCCGCAGAGGAAGCGCATCTCGTCGCCGAGGGGCAACAGCTTCTCCTTGATCGCGGCGATCAGCGCCGCGTGGTCGCCATAGGGGAAGTCGGTCCGCCCGATCGAGCCGCGGAACAGCACGTCTCCCACAACCGCGAAGCCGAGCTCCTTCGAGACGAACACCACATGCCCCGGCGCGTGCCCCGGGCAATGCAGCACGGCGAAGGCCTGCCCGGCGATGCAGACGGCGTCGCCCTCCTCGAGCCAGCGGTCGGGCGTGGCATTCGCCATGCCGTCCAGCCCGTACTGCGCCGCCTGGTCGGCGATGCCGGAAAGCAGGAAGGCATCGTCGCGATGCGGCCCCTCGATCGGCACCACGCTGGCCTGCTTGGCCTCCAGCGCCAGCTTCAGGGCCATCGCGCCGCCGGCATGATCCAGATGCCCGTGGGTGAGCAGGATGCGGTCCACCGTGAAGCCCGCGCGGTCCAGCGCAGCCAGGATGCGCGGCGCGTCCCCGCCGGGGTCCACCACGGCGCCGCGGTTGGTCTCCGCATCCCAGATCAGGGTGCAGTTCTGCTGGAACGGCGTGACGGCGATCTGCGCGGCCTGGATCTTCAGCATGGCGGCGGGAGTGCCGCTTCCCGACCCGCGCGTCAATCGGCCGCGGCGCTCCAGCCGAGCTGCGGCTGCTTGGCGAGCCGCACGAAGACCTGGCGCAGCTCGACGGCCGCCAGGGCGGTGACATCGCGCAGGCGGAGCTCCGCACGCGTCCACATCCAGCACATCACGGGATCGTCGCGCATTGTCCAGTCGGCGAAGATCCGCATCGATGTGTCGCCGCACCAGACCAGCGACACGTCGACATGGCGCCGGTCCTGCAGGATGCGCCCGAAGGTCGCTGTCACCTTGTCGCGCGGCCCCTCCAGCATCTGGATGAACAGGTCGCGCCGGCAGATCAGCGCACCGGTCAGCCCGTCGCGTTCGTTGCAGCGCCGCGCGGTCACCAGGATCTCCTCCAGCATGGCCGCCTCGAAGCCGGAGGGGCGGGAGGCATAGATCAGCTGCATCAAGCGCATCAGTTCCACCTTCCTACTCTTGGAAGGCAGCATGCACCGTTTCAGCGCCGACCGAACAGCCTCTCCAGCTCCGCCTTGCCGAGGCGGATGAAGGTCGGCCGGCCATGGCTGCAGGTGGCCGCCCGCGGCGTCGCCTCCATCTGTCGCAGCAGCGCGGCCATCTCCGCCGGGGTCAGGCGGCGGCCGGCGCGGATCGAGCCATGGCAGGCCAGCCGGGCCAGCGCCGCATCGAGCCGGTCGGCCAGGGCCAGGGTCTCGCCGCTTTCGGCGAGTTCCTCCGCGAGGTCGGCCAGCAGCGGCGCCGGGTCGGGCGCGCCCAGCAGGGCGGGCGTGGCGCGCACCAGCACCGCGCCGGGACCGAATCCCTCCAGCTCCAGGCCCAGGCGGGCAAGCGATGCGGCGGCGTCGAGCAGCCGGCTGACGGCAGCGGACGGCATCTCCACCACGGCGGGCAGCAGCAGGGGCTGGGCACGCACGCGGCCCTCGGCGAGCTGCGCCTTCAGCGCCTCATGGGTCAGGCGTTCATGCGCGGCGTGCTGATCCACCAGCACCAGGGCGCCGTCGGGCGCCTCGGCCAGCACATAGGTCGAGAGCAGCTGCGCCAGCGGCCGGCCGAGCGGGCCTTCCTCGCCGGGCAGGATCTCGGGCGTGGGCATGGGCGGCGCGGGGGCGAAGCCGAGCGAAAGGCGCGGCGCCGACCACTGCGCCGGGCGCTGCGGCACCGGCTGCGGCCGCCAGGCCGGCCCGTGCAGCGGCGCCGCCTGCGGCTCGGCAAAGCCCGGCGGCGCGGCGCCGTCCTGTGTCAGCCCCGGCACCGCCGCCACGCCGACCGCCAGCGCGCGGCGCAGCGCGGAGATCAGCAGGCCGCGCACGCCCTCGGCATCGCGGAAGCGGAGCTCGGTCTTCATCGGGTGGACGTTGACGTCCACCGCCTCCGGCGGGATGTCGAGGAACAGCGCCGCCGCGGGATGCCGCCCCCGCGGGATCAGCTCGCGATAGGCGACGCGCAGCGCCGTGCGCAGCTGCGGGTCGCGCACCGGGCGGCGGTTCACCACCAGATGCTGGAACTCGCCGGTCGCGCGGTGATGGGTCGGCGCGGCGGCGAGGCCCGAGAGCGCCAGTCCCTCGCGCGCCGCCTCCACCGGCAGCGACGCGGCGGCGAAATCGGGGCCGAGCAGCGCGGCGATGCGCGCGTCGCGGTCCTGCCGCGCCAGCGCCAGCGCGACGCGGCCCTCCACCTCGACGCGGAAGGCGACTTCCGGCCAGGCGAGGGCCAGGCGGCGCACCGCCTCCACCGCCGCCTCGGCCTCGCTGCGCGGAGTCCTGAGGAAGGCGCGGCGGGCGGGCGTGGCGAAGAAGAGATCGCGCAGCTCGACGCGCGTGCCCGGCGGGCCGGAAGCGGGCGCGACCGGCGATTTGCGCCCGCCCTCCACCGTGATGGCATGCGCCGCGCCGTCGCGCGTGCAGGAGGTGATGGCGAGCCGCGCCACCGCACCGATCGAGGGCAGCGCCTCGCCGCGGAAACCGAGCGTGGCGATGCGGAACAGCGCGGCCTCGTCGGGCAGCTTGGAGGTGGCGTGGCGCTCCACGGCGAGGCCCAGTTCCTCGGCCGACATGCCAGAGCCATCGTCCTCCACCAGGATGCGGCCGATGCCGCCTTCCTCCAGCGTCACGGCGATGCGGGTGGCGCCGGCGTCGAGCGCGTTCTCGACGAGTTCCTTCACCGCCGCGGCGGGCCGCTCCACCACCTCGCCGGCGGCGATGCGGTTGGATGTGGTCTCCGGCAGCAGGCGGATTCGCGACGCGGCCATGCGGAGGGTGATGCGCCGTGGCGCGGGGCGGGGCAAGGGCGAGGTGGTCAGCGGCTCCGCGCCCGCAACCGCTGCTTGACGTTCCGAGCGCGCCTCGGAGGGGCGGAACAGCCGTGATCGACCCGAAGCGGACTCGCGCGGCGGCTTCCCCCGTGGCCAGCGAGCCGGGCCAGCTCCAAACCAGGCCCCCCCGCGTGGCCCGCCGTCCGCCCACCAGCCGCGCGCCCGGCGCATCACGTCGCGTTGTCGCCATAGGCGAAGGCCCCAAGTCCTTGCGCGTCCAGCAGCCGGATCCGATTGTACCCGCACTCGATCCAGCGCTCGGCTTCGAACAAGGCCAGCTTGCGGCCGACGTCATGGCGCGACAGGTTGGCCATCTCGCCCAACTGCGCGTGGGTCAGCCAGAAGCCCTGCGGATCGTCGGGCACCACCTCACCCACCCCCAGCACCCGCAGCAGCACGGCGGCCAGACGTCGGCCGGCATCCGGGGTGAGCAGGTCGCGCACGGCCCACGCGCCGAGGCGATTGCCGATCTCCGCGAGCTGCCCCACGCGGACGGCGATGTCGGGATCGCTCCGCATCAGCGGCACGAGCCGTGTGCGCGATAGGAACAGAAGCCGGCTGGGCTCCATCGCCCGGTAGGTGAGTTCGCGAGGACCTCCATGCAGCAGGGCCTTGATCCCGAACCACTCGCCTGGGCGCATGACATGGCCGAGCAGCGGGGTCTGGCGCCGATGCCCGCCCTCGACGCCGATCGCGCCCGACACGATCCCGTAGAGGCCGTTGGACTCGTCGTCGATGCGGAACACGGCGTTGCCCGGCCGTGCGTCCACCGGCACCGCCTCGCGGATAAGCAGAGACCGGAACGCGGCCGGATGCTCGGCGAGCCAGCCGCGCGCCGCGAACACAGCCGCTGGATCATCCGGGGGAGTGCGACGCGCCGCCTGCGGGAGCATTGCACAATGCTACTTCGCGCAACATTGCGGCGTCGAGGAGCGGTTACCCGGGACCGGCAAGGATGGTCGCGGGCAACATGCGGCGACATCCGGCACCGGGCCTCGGCACGATCCTGTCGTCGGCGGCGGAGCGGCCCGGGAAACCCTAGGCACGACAGGAGGAACCTCTATGGCAACAACCATCGGACGGCGCCTGGTGCTCGGCGCGGGCGTCGCGCTGCCCTTCCTGGCGGCGGTGCCTCGCCAGGCGCAGGCCTGCTCGCGCGCGCTGTGGAACTGGCCCGGCCTCGGGGTCTTCATCGGCCGCAACATGGACTGGTTCGAAGACACCGAGAGCAACGTCTGGATCCTGCCGCGCGGCATGGAGCGGGACGGCGCCACGCCGGCCAACCCGCTGCGCTGGACCAGCCGCTACGGCAGCCTCGTGGTCACCGTCTACGACAACACGATGGTGGACGGCGTGAACGAGGCGGGGCTCGCGGGGCATGTGCTCTACCTGCCGGACACCACGACCGGGCCGCGCGATGCGTCGAAGCCCGGCCTCAGCATCAGCCAGTGGCTCACCTGGTATCTCGACACCTGCGGGTCCGTCGCCGAGGCGGTCGAGCGCACGCGGGCGGAGCCGTTCCAGCTCCGCATGGCGGTCGAGCCGAACAGCGGCATGGCGGGGACGGTGCACATCGCGCTGAACGACCGAGGCGGCGACACTGCGATCTTCGAATGCATCGGCGGACGCGTCAACATCTACCACGACCGTCGCTTCGTGGTGATGACCAACCAGCCGACCTTCGACAAGCAGCTCGAGAACCTACGCCGCTTCCAGGGCTTCGGCGGGACGGAGCGGCTGCCCGGCACGCATGAGGCGGCCGACCGCTTCGTCCGCGCCGCCTACTACGTCACGCACCTGCCGACGCCGCGTTCGCAGCGCGAGGCGGTGGCGTCCATCATGAGCGTGATGCGCAACGTCTCCGCGCCCTTCGGCGTCGCCGACCGCGCACGCCCCAACATCGCCACGACCATCTGGCGCAGCGTGAACAGCCTCGAGCAGCGGACGATGTATTTCGACGGCGTGTACAGCGCCAACGTGTTCTGGATGAACTACGGCCGCTACGACTACGCGCCCGGCGCCGGCGTTCGGAAGCTCACGGTGGTGGGCAACTACGACCTGATCGGCGACGTCGGCGACCGCTTCGCGCCCGCCGCCATGTTCCCGGGGCTGCCGTCCAACGAGTGACGGGCGCACGGCCGGATGGGAGCTACCCCGCGCCACGGCCGCAATCGTGTCCCGGCCGTGGCGCGGAATGCGCGGAGCCCAGGGCGCGTGGCCACTGCGTGGCCACCCTCGCCCGGACCTCGCCGGCAAGGTCCGCTCCCCGCCCTTCCCAGCCGCCGCGCCTTCCTTCCGAGGCGCCCACTCAGACCGCCTCCACCCGCACCGCGCAGAACTTGAACTCCGGGATCTTGCCGGAGGGGTCGAGCTGCGGGTTGGTCAGCAGGTTGGCCGCGGCCTCGCGATAGGCGAAGGGCAGGAAGACCAGACCCTCCGGCAGGCCGGGATCGGCGCGCGCCGCCAGTTCCACCGCGCCGCGCCGGGTGGTGAGGCGCAAGCGCCCGCCCGGCGCCACGCCGAGCCGGCGCAGGGCCTCCGGCGCCAGCGAGGCGGTGGCCGCCGGCTGCAAGGCATCCAGCACACCGGCGCGGCGGGTCATCGCGCCGGTGTGCCAGTGCTCCAGCTCGCGCCCCGTGGTGAGCACGAAGGGGAAGTCGTCATCCGGCATCTCCGCCGGGTCGCGCGGCCCGGCGGGCACCAGCCGGGCGCGGCCGCTGGCGGTGGGGAAGCCGTCGCCGAACACGATCTCCTGCCCCGGGGCGTCCGGCGCGGCGCAGGGATAGGTCACGCTGTCCTCGCGCAGCAGGCGATCCCAGGTGATGTTGGCCAGGCTCGGCATCGCCTCGGTCATCTCGGCGAAGACCTCGCGCGGATGGGTGTAGGTCCAGTTCAGGCCCAGGCGGCGCGCCATCTCCACGATGATGTCGAGGTCCTGCCGCGCCTGGCCCGGCAGCGGCAACGCCTTGCGCCCCATCTGCACCTGGCGGTTGGTGTTGGTGACCGTGCCGTCCTTCTCCGGCCAGGCCGAGGCAGGCAGCACCACATCCGCCAGCGCCGCCGTCTCGGTCAGGAAGATGTCCTGCACGACGAGGTGATCGAGCTTCGCCAGCCCGCTGCGCGCATGCGCAAGATCCGGGTCCGACATCGCCGGGTTCTCGCCCATGATGTACATGCCCGCGATCTCGCCCCGCTCCATGGCGTGCATGATCTCCACCACCGTCAGGCCCGGCGTGGGATCGAGCTCGGCATCCCAGAGGTCGGACAGGCGGTGCCGCGTGGCGGTGTCGAAGGTGGAGCGGTAGTCGGGGAAGGACATCGGGATCAGCCCGGCATCCGAGGCGCCCTGCACGTTGTTCTGCCCGCGCAGCGGATGCAGCCCCGTCCCCGGCCGGCCCACCTGGCCGCAGAGCAGGGCGAGGGCGATCAGGCAGCGCGTGTTGTCGGTGCCATGGGTGGACTGGCTGATCCCCATGCCCCAGAGGATCAGCGCCGTGCGCGCCCGCGCGAAGAGCCGCGCGACGCGACGGATCTGCTCGGCGGGAACGCCGCAGAGCGGCGCCATCGCCTCCGGCGTCAGCGCGGCGACGTGGTCGCGCAGCTTGTCGAAATCCTCGGTATGGGCGGCGACGTATTGCGCGTCGTACAGCTTCTCCGCGATCACCACATGCAGCAGCGCGTTCAGCAGCGGCACGTCGCGACCCGGCGCGAAGCGCACCACCTCGGCGGCGAAGCGGTCGAGCCCGGTGCCGCGCGGGTCCATCACCACCAGCTGCGCGCCACGGTCCGCCGCGTCCTTCAGGAAGGTCGCGGCAACCGGGTGGTTCTCCGTCGGCCGTGCACCGATCACCACGATCACCTCGGCCTCCTTCGCCGCGGTGAAGGGCGCGGTGACGGCACCGCTGCCGATGCCTTCCAGCAGCGCGGCGACCGAGGCCGCGTGGCACAGTCGCGTGCAATGGTCCACGTTGTTGGTGCCGAAGCCGGTGCGCACCAGCTTCTGGAACAGATAGGCTTCCTCGTTCGATCCCTTGGCCGAGCCGAAGCCAGCCAGCGCGTTGCGCCCGCGCGTGTCGCGGATGCGCAGCAGCCCGGCGGCGGCGCGCGCCATCGCCTCCTCCCAGCTCGCCTCGCGGAATTTCTGCCGCGCCGCCGCGGGATCGAGGCAGTCGGCAGGATCCTTCGCCGCACCCTCGATCCGCACCAGCGGCACGGTCAGCCGGTCCGGATGGCGCACATAGTCGAAGCCGAAGCGCCCCTTCACGCAGAGCCGGCCCCGATTGGAAGGGCCGTCGCGGCCGGTCACCTCGACGATCGCGTCGTCCCGCACGCGGAACCCCACCTGGCAGCCGACGCCGCAATAGGGGCAGACGCTCGCCACCTCGCGCGTGTCGTCCTGCGCACGCGCGCCACGCGCATCCACCACCGATTTCGGCAGCAGCGCGCCGGTCGGGCAGGCCTGCACGCATTCGCCGCAGGCAACGCAGGTGGACTCCCCCATCGGCGTCGCGGTGTCGAACACCACGGCGACGTCCATGCCTCGATGCGCCAGCCCGATGACGTCGTTGTGCTGCACCTCGCGGCAGGCGCGCTCGCACAACCCGCACTGGATGCAGGCGTCGAGCTGCACCAGCATCGCCGGATGGCTGGCATCGGGCGCGGTGGCGCGCGGCTCCGGCGCGAAGCGGCTGCGCTCCACGCCGAGATGCCGCGCCCAGCGCGCGAAGACGCCGCCTGCATCGCGCGACAGCGCGTGGGAGCCGCCAGGCGAGGCCGCGCCGGGCTGGTCGGCCAGCAGCAGCTCGAACACCATCTTCCGGGCGTGCTGCACGCGCGGCGTGGCGCTGTGCACCACCATCCCCTCGCGCGGCGTGCGGATGCAGGAGGCGGCGAGCACGCGTTCGCCCGCGATCTCGACCACGCAGGCGCGGCAATTGCCGTCGGGCCGGTAGCCCGGGCGTTCCAGATGGCAGAGATGCGGCACCTCCGCGCCGAGCCGCGTCGCCACCTGCCAGATCGTCTCGCCCGGCGCGGCCTCGACCTCACGCCCGTCCAGGACGAAGCGCGTCATGGCGCCGCCTCCTCCGGGAAGTGCCGCAGCAGCGAGAGCACCGGGTTCATCGCCGCCTGCCCCAGCCCGCAGATCGAGCCATCCGCCATGGCCTGCGCCAGCTCCTTCAGCAGTTCGCGGTCCCACGCCGGCGCCTCGAGCAGCCGCGCTGCCTTCGCGGTGCCGACGCGGCATGGCGTGCATTGGCCGCAGCTCTCGTCACGGAAGAAGCGCACCAGGTTGCGCGCCGCCTCGGCCAGGTCGTCCCGGTCGGACAGCACCACCACCGCGCCGGAGCCGACGAAGCAGCCATGCGGTTCCAGCGTGCCGAAATCCAGCGGTAGGTCGGCCATGGTGGCCGGCAGGATCCCGCCCGAGGCACCACCCGGCAGGTAGGCCGCGAGGCGATGGCCCGGCTGCATCCCGCCGGCATACTCCTCGATCAGCTCCCGCGCGGTGATGCCGGCTGGCGCCAGCTTCTCGCCGGGATCGCGCACGCGGCCGGAAACCGAGAAGAAGCGCAGACCGCTCCGCCCGCGCCGGCCCTCTGCCGCGAAGCCCGCGGCCCCTTCGGCGCTGCCAAGGATCTCCGGCAGGAACCACAGCGTCTCGACGTTGTGGATCAGCGTCGGCCGGCCGAACAGGCCCGCCTCGCCGGGATAGGGCGGCTTGTGGCGGGGATAGCCGCGCCGGCCTTCCAGGCTCTCCAGCAGCCCGGTTTCCTCGCCGCAGATATAGGCGCCTGCCCCGCGGCGCAGATGGATCGGCAGCGTCGCCAGGCCTTCATGCGCCAGCGCCGCAACCTCGCGTTCCAGTGCGTGACGGAGATGCGGGTATTCGTCGCGCAGATAGATCCAGCAGGCCTCCGCCTCCACCGCATGCGCCGCCAGCAGCATGCCTTCCAGCACGCGATGCGACGAGGTCTCCAGGCAGTAGCGGTCCTTGAAGGTGCCGGGCTCGCCCTCATCGGCATTCACGACGAGATGGCGCGGCCCGGGATTGGCGCGCACCAGCTGCCACTTGCGGGCCGCCGGGAAGCCGGCGCCGCCGAGGCCGCGCAGCCCCGCCGCCGTGACCCGTTCCAGCATGGCGTCGCGCGACAAGGCGCCCGAGATCGCCTGCGCCAGCACCCGGTAGCCGCCCGCGTCGCGGTAGGCGGCGAGGCTCGGCGGCACGGCAAGCGCCGGCCCCTCCCCGGCCGCCGCGCGCGCCACGCGCCCCGGAGTCGCCTGTTCCACCAGGGCATGGCCCACGGCGCAGGCCGGCGCGCGGTGACAGGCGCCCATGCAGGGCGCGGCGACCACCCGCGCGCCGCCCGGCGGCGCCGCGCGCAACGCGGCGAGCAGGCCGGCCGCGCCGGCCATCGCACAGGGCAGGCTCTCGCAGACGCGGATCGTGAGCGGCGCGGGCGGCGGCGCGTCGTCGGCCAGCAGGTCGAAATGCGCGTAGAAGCTGGCG
>NZ_JAWLHG010000058.1:0-25171 GCF_041690465.1 Falsiroseomonas sp.
CGCCCGTGCCCGGGGGCTCGCCCCCGGGCACGGGCAGTCGCGCTGGACTGGGGAATTTTCAGTCAGCACTTCCGGGGAGAATTCACTCAGCAGCTACACTCGGCAGTGGCACGACCTTGATGGCGGCCGAGCGGGTGGGACGGCGCTGCTGCGGGATGGAGCTCGATCCGCTCTACACCGACACGGTCATCCGCCGCTGGCAGGCTCTGACCGGCGACGCCGCCCGGCACGTCGAGACCGGCGAAACCTTCGAGGCTGTCGCCGCAGCCAGGAAGGGTGATGCGGTCCAGGTCGGGGAGGCGGTCCATGGCGCGTACGCCGCCTCGTAGCGCTGGGACCTACACGGTCGGCTACGGCAAGCCCCCCGAGCACAGCCGGTTTCGCCCTGGCGAGAGCGGCAATCGCAGAGGCCGGCCAAAGGGGGCTCGGAACCTGCGCACCTACCTCGAACAGGCCCTTGCCGAGCTGGTGGTCGTCAAGGAGGGCAGCCGCACGCGGAAGATCAGCAAGGGCGAGGTTGCAATGACGCAGCTGGTCAACAAGGCCGCGGCGGCAGACCTAAAGGCAATGCGCCTCCTCCTTGACATGGAGCGCAGGCGGGAAGGCACAGGAATACCCATGCCAACGGCCCTGCCTGCCGAGGTGAACCGTTCGGATCCTGAGCCTCCGAAGCCCGACTACGACAAGATGACGACGCGCGAGCTGGAGATCCTCTTCGAGGCGGCGCAGATCATGGAGGGCAAGAGGGAGCGCCCACCCCCGCCGGTGCCGCCAAGCGGGCCAGAGGAAAGCGAGGAATAAGTTGGCATCGGGACGGCTCGAGGCCGGGCCGAGGGTGGCGCATGCGCGGATCGCAGTGGTCGGCTTCCACTGGCCGATCGATCTCCAGGCGCTGCGCATTTGCTGGTTGCCGAGGCATCGAGGTCCCGGATGCCGATCTCGATGGCGTTGACGATCGGACGGTCACTGGCGCGCCATTGCGCATGTCGAAATCGACATATTGCCTCAGGAAGTTCGGCAGTTCCGCGCCAGCCAGGTGTCGCCTTCGCCGGCATCAGCGCGGAGCTGGCCGCGACCACGCACTGCAAGCGCGTCTTCCAGGGTGGAAGCCGAGGCCAAGCTCGTATGCGCGCACGCAGGGACTTGGCAAGAGGCAGCTCTGCCTTGGCCGGGAAGCTGGCAGAGTCCTCAGGCGAGGGTACGATCGAGCCAGTCCCGGAAGCGGTACCATCCGCCGATCGCTGGCAGAAACCAAGGATTGCCGGCGTAGAATGGCATGGTGGGGAAGTCGCGGCCGTCGAAGCTCGGCACGCGGTTTGCCTGGCCGAGGATCTTCTTGCCGATCTCGGCGCCGAGATAGGAGAGGATGGCGACGCCCGAGCCGTTGCAGGCCATCGCGTAGTGCAGCCCCTTCTCCGTCCGGCCCATATGCGGCAGGTAGTCGAAGGCGAAGGCGACGTTGCCGGTCCAGGCATGCGTCACCCGCGTGCCGCGGAGCTGCGGCCAACGCTGCAGCATCATCGCATGCAGCAGCGGCGCCGAGACCTGCGCCGACACCTGTGTGAAGCGCGCACGGCCACCGAACAGCACGCGCGTGCCGTCGGGCGACATCCGGAAGTAGCAGAGCACGCGTCGGCTGTCGGCCAGCGTGCGCGCCTTCGGGATGAGGCTGGCGGCGAGATCCGGCGGCAGCGGCTCTGTCGCGATGATGTGGGAGGCGATCGGCACCAGGCGCCGCTGCAGGTCCGGCGTGAGGCGGCCAGTATAGCCGTTCGTCGCGATGACCACCTCGCGCGCCTCGATGCTGCCGCGCGACGTCTCGACGCTCCAGCCCGTGGCGGTCCGCGTGATGGCGCCGGCACGGGCGTGGCTGACCAGCGTCGCCCCGTGGCGGCGCGCGGCCTGCATCAAGCCGTGATGGTAGAGCGCCGGATGGATCTTGCCCGTGCGGTTGATCACCATGCCGCCGAAATAGTAGTCGGACGCGATCTCCTCGCGCTGGCGCTCGCGCGGTACCATGTGCGCGTCGGCCTCGGCCAGGCGGTTGAGCTGCTCGGCCTTCGCCGCCATCCCCGCATAGTGCTTCGGCGTGAAGGCGCCGATGAAGCGGCCGGTGCGCGCGTAGTGGCACTGGATGCCCTCGCGCGCGACGATGCTTTCGACATGGGTGAGGCTTTCGGTGCCGTCGGCGATCATCGCCGCGACCAGCGCGTCCGTGCTGCCGCCGGAGCGGCCCTTCGCCCCCGACAGCCCCTTGCCGATGCTGTTGCCGCCCGAGACGCCGCCGCCATTGCGCGTCGAGGCGCCAAAGCCAATCGCCTCAGCATCGATCACCACCGCATGGGCGCCGCCGCGGCCGAGCTCTATGGCGCAATTCAGCCCCGTCAGGCCGCCGCCGACGATGAGGACGTCGGCGCGGGGGGGCAGCTCCTCCCGCGTCGATTCATCAGGCGCAACATCGTCCCACCAATAGGGCGTGGTGCGGAAAACGGGGTGCAGGATGTCACGGCTCATGCGCATAGCCCTCAGCTTCCGCGAGCACCGGGCACCAGGCCGCGGCCGAACAGCGTCGCCAGCCCCAGGCAGACGGTGGCGAGCAGGATCTGCAGCACCGAAACCGCCGCGATGGTCGGGTCGATCTCGAGCATGATGTTATCGAACATCTTCTTCGGCAGCGTCATCGAGGCGCCGGAGAGGAACATCGCGATCACCAGCTCGTCGAAGGAGGTGACGAAGGCAAGGAAGGCAGCGGAGACCAGGCTGGGGCGGAGCTGCGGCAGGGTGACGCGCCAGACCGCAACCGGCCATGAGGCGCCGAGGCCCATCGCCGCCTGTTCCTGTGCCTCGTCGAAGGTGCGCAGCCCGGCGGAGACCAGGATGACGACGAAGGGCAGCGCCAGGATGGTGTGCGCCACGGCGATCCCGTACCACTCGCCGATCAGCTGCAGCCGTGCGAAGAGGCTGTAGATGGCGATCGAGATGATGATGTTGGGCACGATGACCGGCGCCGCCACCAGCCGGTCGGCAATGCGCATGCCGCGCAGCCGCGAGCGCACCAGCGCGAAGGAGAGCGGCACGCCCAGTCCCATGGAAAGCAGCGTGCAGAGGATCGCCACCTTGAAGCTGCGGATGGTCGCCTCGATCCAGGTCGGGTCGTCCAGGTAGCGCTGGTACCACTGCCAGGAGAAGCCCGGCGGCGGGAACTGCAGATAGGAGGCCGAGGAGATCGAGATCGGGAAGACCACCAGCAGCGGCACCATCAGGAAGGTGAAGACCATCGCCGCAAAGCAGCCGAGCGCGATCCGCCCGGCCGAGCGCCGGCGCCTAGCGCGCGGCATGGCCATGCCCTCCCGTGAGGCGGCTCAGCGCCGCATAGATCACAAGAGTCGCCGCAAGCAGCACCGTGGCCAATGCGGCGGCGAAGGGCCAGTCCAGGAACTCCCGCACCTGCTGCTCGATCAGCATGGCGATCATCATCACCCGCCCACCGCCGAGCAGCGCCGGCGTGATGAAGAAGCCCAGCGTGATGACGAAGACCAGGGCGCAGCCGGCGAAGACGCCGGGTAGCGAGAGCGGCAGCGTCACTCGCAGGAAGGCGCGCCAGGCGGGTGCGCCGAGCCCCTCGGCCGCGCGGTTCAGGTCGGGGTCGATGCGCAGCAGCGCGGCGTAGATCGGGAAGACCATGTAGGGCAGCATGACATGCACGATGCCGATCAGCACGCCGGTCAGGTTGTGCAGCAGCGGCAGCGGAAATTCGATCCAGCCCCAGTCGCGCAGCGCCCGGTTGACCACGCCGTTGCGCCCGAGCAGCACCATCCAGGCATAGGTGCGCACCAGCACGCTCGTCCAGAAGGGGAGCAGCAGGAAGAACATGCCGAGGATGAAGCCGACGCGCCCGGCCTGCACCAGCCAGGCCGCGACGGGGTAGGCGAGCACCAGGCAGATGGCCGTGACCAGCGCTGCGATCTCGATGCTGTCCCACAGCACCGCGACGTAGAGCTCATCCAGCGCCGCCTTCTCGAAGTGCTCCAGCGTGCCGTCCGCGACCGACATCGAAAGTAGGCGCAGCACCGGCCAGACGAAGATCACGCCGAGGACCAGCAGTGCCGGCAGCGCCAGCGCCAGCAGCGTCCGCTCGCGTTCCTGCGCCGGGTCGCGTCGTCGCGGTGGCGCGCCGGCCTCAGCCCTGGATGACATGCAAATCCTCCGGCGCGAAGCCGAGCGGCACCACCTCGCCGTCGGTGGCGGGCGGCGGTTCGGAGGGGCGCAGCGGCAGGCGGGCCAGCAGTTCCGGCCCGCCCTCGACCTGCAGGCGGAGCTTGACGGACAGCCCGAGGAAAACCGTCTCCAGCACGCGGCCCGAGATGCGGTTCGGCAGCGTCGTCGCGGCAGCACCGACGCGCAAGGCCTCCGGCCGCAGCAGCAGCGTGGCGCGGGTTCCGGGCGGCCCCGCCGGCGCGGCCAGCGCGACGCGGCCGAGGCCGGGCACCTCCGCCGCTGCACCCTCGCCGGCGGTGCCTTCCAGCAGGTTGGATTCGCCCACGAAGTCCGCGACGAAGCGCGTGGTGGGGCGGGCATAGACCTCGGCCGGCGTGCCGACCTGCTCGAGCCGCCCGGCATTCATCACCGCCACCCGGTCGGAGAGGATCAGCGCTTCCTCCTGGTCGTGGGTGATGAAGAGCGTGGTGAGCCTGAGGCGCCGCTGCAGGCGCCGGACCTCGAGCTGCATCGCCTCGCGCAGCTTGCGGTCGAGCGCGCCGAAGGGCTCGTCGAGCAGCAGCAGGCGGGGGTTGAAGACGATGGCGCGCGCTAACGCCACGCGCTGCTGCTGCCCGCCGGAAAGCTGGCGGGGCAGACGCTCGCCATAGCCCGACAGCTCCACCAGCGCGAGCGCCTCGGCCACGCGGCTCTCGCGCTCGGCCTTCGGCAACCGGCGCATCTCCAGCGGGAAGGCGACGTTCTGCGCGACCGTTAGGTGGGGGAACAGGGCGTAGTTCTGGAACACCATGCCGACGTCGCGGCTGCGCGGCGGCGCCATGGTGACGTCCACGGAGCCCAGATGGACCGTCCCTTCGTCCGGGATCTCGAACCCGGCGACGACCTTCAGCAGCGTCGTCTTGCCGGAGCCGGAGGGGCCGAGGATCGTAAGCAGCTCACCCTCGGCCACCGTCAGGTCCACCCCTGCCAGCGCTGTGACGGGCCCGAACCGCCGCACCGCCCCGCGCACCGTCAGGTCCACGCGCCTGCCTCCCCTGCCTGGACGCCCATGTTCAGCGCCGCAGCATCCAGCGGTTCCACGCCTCCTGCGCGCGCTGGCCGTTCTCGGTCCACCACTCGACGCCGAGCCAGAACTGCTTCTCGAGGTTGGCGGGCGTGGTGGGCAGGTGCGGCTTCACCTCCTCGGCGACATGGTTGAGTGTGTCGGGATGCAGGCCCGGATAGGCGAGCTCGGTCGCATAGACCGCCTGCAGCTCGGGCGTGGTCATCACCTGCAGGAACTGGTTGGCCCAATGCGGATGGCGCGAGCCGCGCGGGATGCCGAAGGCGTTCTGCTTGGCGCTGCCGCCCTCCCACTCCACGCCCACCGGCGCGCCGCGCTTCGCCACGTCGTAGAAGCGGCCGTTCCAGCCGGAGGCGAGCACCACCTCGCCGTCCACCAGCAGCTGCGCGGGCTGCGCACCGGTGGTCCACCAGACCGAGACGTGCTCGCGGATCTGGTCCAGCTTCCGCAGGGCGCGGTCGATGTCGATCGGGTAGATCTTGTCCTTCGCCACGCCATCGGCGAGCAGCGCGAATTCCAGGTTGTCCACAGGGTGGTTGCGCAGCGAGCGGGGCCCCGGGAAGCGCTGCACGTCCCAGAACTCCGCCCAGCCCTTCGGGTGCGAGCCGTTCGGGAAGCGGTCGGTGCGATAGGCCATCACCGTCGAATAGACGGAGGAGGGGAAGACATGCGTGTCGCGCACCGCTTCGGGGTAGCTCGACAGGTCGATGATCGAGAGGTCGAGCGGCTCCAGCAGGTTCATCTGCTTGGCGCGGATGAAGTCCTGCCCGCCGAGTTCGGTGACGGTCCACTCGACGTTGCCGCTCTCGACCATCGCGCGCAGCTTGCCGAAATCGACTGGCGAGGTATCCACCACGCGAATGCCGTGGCGGCGCTCGAATTCGGCATTGTAGGTGCGGCGGAACAGGTTCGCCATGGCGCCGCCCGAGGCGTTCACCACGATGCGGTTGGGCTTCGCCGGCGTGGATTGCGCGATAGCCGGACCGGGCAGCGCCGCGGCGGTCAGGCCGGCGGCGAGCATGCCGCGGCGCGAAATGCGGATGGATGTCATGGTCTCGTCCTCCCTTCGTTTGATTGACAGCATAGTCCCCGGCGCGTCGGTCAGTCCTGCTTCTCGCGCCGGTACATGAAACCACCTTCCAGCAGGTCGCCGCCACCCGCCAGGCCGAGGCGTTGCAGGCGGTAGAGATGCTTGGTGAAGGCGATCGCCTCCGCACGGCCAAGGTCCTGCGCGCGGTACGAGGCCTCCATCTCCACGCGGACGGCGGCCGGGGGATGGCGGCTGATCTTCGCCGCAAGCGCGCGTGCCTCCTCCATCAGTCGCTCCGGCGGGACGACGCGGTTGACGAGGAAGGCGCGCTCCGCCTCTTCCGCAGTCATCGGATCGCCGGTGAGCAGCATCCACATCGCCGCGGTCGGCGGCATCTGGCGCAGCAGGCGCGTCGAGCCGCCCGCGCCGCCCATGCCATAGGCGACCTCCGGGAAGCCGAAGCGCGCAGACGTGGAGGCGATGCGCAGGTCGGTGAGCGTCAGCAGGTAGATCAGCCCCATGCCGAGGCACCAGCCGTTCACGGCGCCGATGATCGGCTTGAAGCGCTCCATCGCGATGACGTCGCGCGACCAGCTGAAATCGTGCGGCGCCTCGCCTTCCGTCGCGTGCGGCCAGAGATGGTCGGAGAGCTGTTCCTCCGGCGTCATGTCGCGGCGCGGCGACTTGATGTCGTCACCGGCGCAGAAGGCGCGCTCGCCGGCGCCCGTCAGGATGCCGCAGCGGATCTCCGGATCGCGCAGGAAGCGGGTGAGCGCGGTGTGCAGTTCCTTGTGCATCGCGGGCGTGGTGGGGTTCACAGCGCCGTTCTCGATGGTGAAGATGGCGACCGGGCCTTCGGTCTCGTAGCGAATCGGCATGGTGCCCCCTCAGCCCGCGCTGCCGGCGAGGCGGTCCACCGCGCCCGCGCGCAGGTCGGCCCGCTCGGCGATCAGGACATGCTTCGCGATCTTCTGAGAGGGCGTCTTCGGCAGGCCCTCGCGATACTCCAGGAACCGCGGCACCTTGAAGCGCGCCAGGCGCGCGGCGCAATGCGCGAAGACCGCCTCCGGCGGCAGATCGCGCGGCATGACGCCGGGCTTCAGCACGAGGCAGGCCTTCACCTCCTGGCCGCGGTCGGTGTCCGGCACCGGGATGACCGCGGCTTCGTGCACGGCGTCGAGCTGCAGCAGCACCGCCTCCACCTCACGCGCCGCGATGTTCTCGCCGGAGCGCCGGATCATGTCCTTCACCCGGCCGACGATGTAGTGGAAGCCACGCGCGTCGCGGCGGAACAGGTCGCCGGTGCGGAACCAGCCGCCCTCGCAGAAGGCATCGGCATTCGCCTCCGGCTTGTTCCAATAGCCCTGCAGGATGCCGGGACCGCGGATCCACAGCTCGCCGACCTCGTCAGGGCCGAGCTCGCGCCCCTCCATGTCGCGGATGCTAGCTTCGCGGAAGGGCGAGGGCAGCCCGCAGGTGCCGGTGCCGACCATCTCCAATGCCTCGGGCGGCGTCGTGAGGCCGGAGCCGATCTCCGTCATGCCGAAGCTCTCGCGCGCGACGCAGCCGAAGCGGCGCTCGAGCGGGGCATGCATGTCCGGCCGCAGGCCGAAGACGGAGACGCGCTTCAGCGCAGTGCGCACGTCATTCGGCGTTTCAGCCTGCTTCAGGACGATCTGCGGGAAGATGCAGTACTCCACGCCTTCGGCGCGCACCCAGTCCAGGAAGCGCGTCGCCGAGGGGCGTGGGGCAACGACCAAGCGGCCGCCGAGATGCACCGCCATCAGCAGCAGCCATTGCGGGTCCATGTAGTAGAAGGGCTGCGCCGCCAGCACCACGCCCACATCGCCGCCGCGCCCCGCCGCTACCCGGCCGAGCGTCAGCCAGTAGCGGTGCGTCAGCATGCACCCCTTCGGGAAGCCCGTAGTGCCGGAGGTGTATTGCAGGTTCACGAGGTCATCGAGGGCGGGCGGCTGTACGGGCGGGCCGTCCGCGTCGCCGTCGAGCAGCGCCCGCCAGTCCCGCATGCCGGCAGGCGGGCGGCCGACGACATGGATCCTGTCCGGATCGAGCGCCGGGCGCTGCGCCAGCAGGTCCAGCAGCGGCCGCAGCGCATCCTCGTGCACGACGAGGTGCGAGGCGCCGCCGTCGCCCAGCACGTAGTCGAGCTCGCGCGCGGTGTAGCCGGTGTTCACCGGGATCATCACGGCGCCGAGCCGCGCCAGGGCGAGCCAGGTGATCGGGAAGGCCGGGATATTGGGCAGCATCACGCCGACCCGGTCGCCACGTGCCACGCCGCGTCGGGCGAGGCCGGCAGCGACGCGCCGCGTGGCCTCCGCCAGCCCCTTATAGGTGATCTCGCGCAGCAGCAGATCGGGAGGCGCATCGATGAAGCGCCACAGCGGCGCAGCGCCATGCCGTAGCGCGGCCTCGTCGAGGAAGGCGCCGAGCGAGGGAGCGAAGGGCGCTGCCTCCACCCGTGCCCGCATGTCGGCGTGCGCACGCAGCACCGGGTCGCCAGATGCCGCGCGCAGGCTCGTCAGGACGGAGGACGGCGGTGTCATGCGGCTCCCCTCCCTCTCCACTGGCTTTTCCCAAAGGTTCTGCGTAAATGACACTGATGTCAACTTCAGAAATGGCGCTCGTCGTCGGGCGGCGCGCCGCGCGCGGGCCCTTCGCCTATCGGGAAGTGCTGACGCAGCGCCTGGCGGAGGCGGAAGCGCAGCCGAAGACGGCGCGCACGCGGCTGAAATTGATGGCCGGGGTGGTGGCGGTGCTGGAGGAGGATGGCGTGCACGAGCTGCGCGTCGCGAACTGTGCGGCCCGCGCAGGTGTGTCGCATGGCACCTTCTACAACTACTGGCCGGATGGAAGCGCGGCGGCGCAGGCGGTGCTGTCGGACTTCATGGCGACTGTCACGGCACGCCGGCCCGGCGCGCCTGCCGGGGCGAGCGCCCATCAGCGCATCCTGGCGGCGAACCGCTACTATGTCGTCGTCTACCGACGGAACGCGCAGCTGATGCGCTGCCTGATGCAGTTGGGCAATGCGGAGCCGGACTTCGCGCGCATCGGGCAGGCCGCGAACCTGGCGCTGGCGCGGCGCGTGGTGCGCGGCTGGGAACGCGCCGAACCCGAGGCCGCGGCGCTGCCCGAGGCGGCGCGCCTGGCCCGCGCCCTGGCCTGCATCGCCATGGTGGAGGGCGTGCTGCGCGAGCTCTACGTCCGCCCCTCGCCGGCGCCGCTGGCGGGGATGGGCGACGAGGAGGTGGCGCAGCTGCTCTCGGACTGCTGGTACCGGCTCCTGTTCGGGCGTGAGCCGCCGTAGCCTCAATCCGCGTGCAGATGCGCGCGCAGGAAGTCGCAGAGCGCCTCGTGCTCGGCCCGCGCTGCTGCGCCGGTCAGCCGTGCGCGCAGGAAGCCGTGCAGCATGCGCTTCGCCTCGCGGTAGGTGACGCTGCCGCCGGCCTGGGCGATCTTCGCCGCATACATCCGGCCGTCGTCGCGGATCGGGTCGCATTCGGCGCTGTGAACGAAGGTGGGCGGCAGGTTGGAGAAATCGCTGGCAAAGGCTGGCGAGGCATAGGGGTCGCGCCGGTGCTTCGCGCCGGAGCAGTAGACATCGGTGTACATCTCCATCCGCGGCGTCGTCAGGCTCGGCCCGTCCTTGTACTCGACGTAGGAGGGCAGGGTCGTCTCCTCGCCGGTGCAGGGATAGACCATCGCGCAGGCGCGCAGCGCCGGGCTGCCGCGGTCGCGCGCCGCCAGCGCCAGCGCCGCGGCGAGGTTGCCGCCCGCGCTCTCGCCGGAAACCGCGAGCCGCGCCGGGTCGCCGCCGATCTCGGCCGCATGTTGCGAAAGCCAGCGAAGCACGCCGAAGCTGTCGTCGAAGGCGGCAGGATAGGGGTGCTCCGGCGTCAGCCGGTAGTCAACGCTGACGACAACGGCATTCACATCCGCGCAGAGGCCCCAGGCCGAAGTGTCGGAGCTGTCGAGGTCACCGAGCATGAAGCCGCCGCCATGCATGTAGACGATGCAGGGCAGCGGGCCCCTTGCACCCGCCGGGCGATAGACTCGCACAGGCACGTCGTGACCCGGGGTTGGGATGGTGCGGTCCTGCGTGGTGATCTCCGATGGGCGCGGCGCGGCGAGGGCACGGGCGTAGAGGGTCCAGGCACGCCGCATCTCCTTCGGCGTCGTCGCCGGCGGCATGCCTTTCCGCGCGTCGAGCAGCGGCCGCATGTCGGGATGGAAGAAGCTCTCCGGTTTCATGCGCTGCTGCCCCTCGCGCTTCGTCGTGTCGTTTGAACGCTAATCCGCGTATCCCGGTGCGGCAAGGCGGCGGTTGCCGGCGCCGATGCGCTGCGCCAAGCTCACGTCGTTCCGAGACGCAGCCGTGACGCCCGACACCCCTGCCCTGCCGCCCAGCCTCTATGCCGAGACCGCGCCGCCGGCACCGCCGGCGCCACCGGTGGAAGGCGACCGTGACTGCGCGGTGGCGGTGGTGGGCGCCGGCTACACTGGCCTTTCCGCCGCGCTGCACCTGGCGGAGCAGGGCGCGGATGTGGTGGTGCTGGATGCAGCGGAGCCCGGCTGGGGCGCCTCCGGCCGCAATGGTGGGCAGGTGAACCCCGGGCTCAAGGACGACCCGGATACGGTGGAGGCGCGCTTCGGCCGCGAACTCGGCGCACGGATGGTTGCGATGGCCCATGCGGCGCCGGAGTTCGTGTTCGAGCTGATCGAGCGGCACGGCATCGCCTGCGCGGCGCAGCGTTCCGGCACCATCCGCGCAGCCTATGTCGCGCGCGACGTGCCGGCGATCCGCGCCAGCTTCGAGCAGTGCGCGCGCCGCGGCATGCCGGTGGAGCTGCTGGAGGATGCGCGGCTGAGGGAGGCGACGGGCAGCGCGCGCTACCTCGCCGCAATGCTCGACCGGCGCGGCGGGCAGCTCGACCCGCTGGCCTATGCTCGCGGGCTCGCCGCGGCGGCGATGCGGACAGGCGCGACCATCCATGGAGCGACGCGCGTGACGCGCCTTACGCGCGAGAGTGATGCCTGGCGGCTGGAGACGCCAAGGGGTGTAATTCGCGCCGGGCAGGTGATCCTGGCCACCAACGGCTACACCGACGACCTCTGGCCCGGGCTGCGGCAGAGCATCGTGCCGGTGTTCAGCGCGATCACCGCCTCGGAGCCGATGCCGGATGCGCTGGCGCGCCAGGTGCTGCCCCTGCGCTCCGCGCTCTACGAGGTCGGGCGAATCACCGTCTATGTGCGGGTGGATGCCGCGAACCGCCTGCTGATCGGCGGCCGCAGCGTGCAGCGGGAGGTCACGCGGGCCGAGGAGCTGCGCTACCTCAGCGCCTATGCCGCGCGGCTCTGGCCTGGCACGGCGGGGCTGCATTGGACCCATGGCTGGGCTGGGCGGCTGGCCATCACCACCGACCACTATCCCCATCTGCACGAGCCCGCGCCCGGCCTGCTTGCCGCGCTTGGCTACAATGGCCGTGGCGTCGCGATGGCGACGATGATGGGGCGGCAACTCGCACGCCGTGCGCTGGGCGCATCGCCGGCGGAGCTCGACATGCCTGTCACGGAGATCCGCACCATCCCCCTGCACCGGTTCTGGCGCATCGGCGTGGAGGCGCGGATCCTGGCCGGGCGCCTGCAGGACCGCTTCGGCCTCTGAGCCGTGCGGCGGACCCGCCTTGCCTTGGCAGCCGGTGGGCCACCATACTTCGGAGAGAAGCCAGAGAGCACCGGAGGAGGGAAGATGTCTGCAGGACCGCACCGTGCCCAATCATTCTTGCTCAGCGCCGCGGCGGCCGCGATGGCTCTCATCGGCATGGCGGCGTCGCCCACCATGGCGCAGGAGTATCCGCAGCGTCCGGTGCGCGTCCTCGTCTCCTTCCCCGCGGGCGGCACCACGGACATCCTGGCGCGGCTGATTTCCGAGCAGCTCTCGCGGCGCCTGAACCAGCCCTTCGTCGTGGAGAACCGTGCCGGCGCCGGCACGGTGATCGCGGCGCAGGCGCTGGTGCGCGCGCCGGCGGATGGCCACACGCTGCTGGTCACCACCGGCACCACCACCTCCTTCATGCCGCTGCTGCATTCCAACCCGGGCTTCACGCCGGAACAGATCACCGGCGTGGCGATGCTCGGATGCTCGCCGCTGGCGCTCGACGTGCCGGCCAACTCGCCCTTCCGCTCGGTGCAAGACCTCGTGGAACACGGCAAGGCGAATCCGAACCGGCTGAACGCGGCCACGCAGGGCGCGGGGGCGATCTCGCATTTGGTGGCGGAGCTGCTGGCTTCCTCCACCGGCATCGGCTTCACGGCGGTGCACTTCACGGGCAGCGCGCCGGGGCTGAACGCGACGGTCGCCGGCCAGGTGGATTTCTACTTCGATGGCGTCTCCACCTCGGCGCCGCTGATCCAGGCCGGGCGGATCCGCGGCCTGGCGGTGACGAGCGAGCGGCGGATGCCGAACCTGCCGGACGTGCCCACGATGACAGAGCTCGGCTTTCCGGCCGTCACTGCCTGCGCCTGGTACGGCGTGCTGGCGCATTCCGACACGCCGGCTGCCATCGTCTCGCTGCTGAACCGCGAGATCAACGCGATCATACAGGAGCCCGCGCTGCGCGAGCGGCTGACGCGCGATGGCGCGGAGCCGACGCCCATGAGTGTCGCGGAGCTCAACCGCTTCATGGCGGAGGACCGCGAGAAGTGGCGCCGCGTGGTCGCGCCGCTCAACATCCGCATGGACTGAGCGGCCGCCGCGCCGCGCGGCGCGCCTAGACCCGATCTGCCCGGACTGTGTCCGGGCAAATCGGGTCCAGCCCTCTCGAGCCGGCGATTCACGCCCTGGCGTGGCCACCTGCGGTGTGCACGCCAGGGCGATCGCGGCCTAGGCGGTGGCTGGCGGAGCCCCCCAGCCGCCGCCGCCGCAGGTCTCCACCACGACGACGTCGCCCTTGCGCGTCATGAAGGTGTTCTGCGCGGTCAGCTTGATCGTCTCGCCGTCCCGCAGGATGCGGAAGGCGCTGAGGCTTCCCGCGCCACCGCCATTCACGCCCCAGGGCGCATGATCGCAGCGGTCGCCGTTGCTGCAGAACAGCACATCGTCCTTCAGGATCTCGTACGTCTTGCGTATGCCCATGCCGCCGCGATGCAGCCCTGCGCCGCCCGAGCCGGAGATCAGGCCGTAGGAGCGGATGCGGGCGAAATCGAGATCAACCTCCGTCACCTCGACCGGGGTGTTGCCCGTGTTGGAGAGCGGCTGGGCCACGCCGTCGCAGCCTTCTCCATGGATCGAGCCGCCCAGGCCGCCGCCGATCACCTCATGATAGACCCAGTATTTCTCCGGCGTCCTGCGGCTGAAGGCGACCGAGGTGGTCGTCTCGTGCCCGCAGGCGGCGACCTGTTCGGGTATCGCGTCCGCGAAGGCGCTGCGGAGCGCGCTGTATATGCGGTAGCAGGTGGACATGCGGGAGCGCACGGCCGCGGGGTAGATCGGGTCGCAGACCGAGCCCTTGCGTGTCTTGACGCTTATCGGGCGGTAGCTGCCGTCATTCACCGGCGCGCCCTGCGGCATGATGGAGACGAAGAAGGTGTAGACCGCCGACCAGGTGGAGGCGACCGGGGCGTTGACCGGGCCGGCGACCTGGTCGGCGCATTCCGTCAGGTCCACCTCCGCCTCGTCGCCCGAGATGGTGATGGTGGCGCGGATGGCGATGGGCGGATCGCCCGGCTTCAGCGCGTCGCAGAAATCCTCGCCGCTGTAGGTGCCATCGGGCAGGCGGGCGATGTTGGCGCGCATGAAGCGCTCGGAATAGGACTGCAGCTCCTCCATTGCCTCGCGCACGACAGAGAGGCTGAACTTGCGCACCATCTGCTGCAGCAGCTCCCGGCCCCTCAGGCAGGCGAAGTGCTGCGCGCGGTAGTCGCCGAGCACCAGGCTGGGTGCGCGCACATTCGCGCCGAGCATCTGCTCCAGCACGCCGCCATGGAACGCCACATCCTCCTTCAGCTTCATCGGCGGGATGATGAGGCCTTCCTGGAAGAGCTCCGTGGCGTTGGCGTTGATGATGGCGCCCCCGCCCATGTCCACATGGTGCGAGACGCTGCCGGCGAAGCCGCAGAGCACGTCCTCGTGGAAGATCGGCAGCAGCACGATGATGTCGTGCAGGTGCTGCCCGTTCGCATAAGGGTGGTTCATCACATAGACCTCGTCCGGCGCGGTGGCGGCGAGGTCGAAGCGCTCGCGCAGCCCGGCGACAGCCATGGAGAGCGAGTTCATGTGGATGGGGATCATCACGGATTGCGCCACCACGCGGCCGTTGGGATCCATCAGGCAGGTGGAGGTGTCCTTTGCCTCTCGCGCGATGGAGGAGTAGGCGGACAGCAGCATCACCGTCCCCATCTCATTCGCGATGGAGTGGAAGATGTTGTTCGCGGTGCTGAACATCACGGGGTCGAGCGCCATGTGAGGCCTCCTAGCTCGCCGCCTGGCGCTTCAGGTGCAGGCTACCATGCGCGTCCACGCGCAGGTGCCATCCGGATGGCACCGCCGTGGCGGAAGTCGGCTCAAAGACGATGGCGGGGCCGGCGAGCGCGGACCCGACCGGCAGGTCGAAGCGCTCATAGGCGGCCCATGGCTCCGCGCCGTCGAGGCGGACCTCGCGCCAGGCGGGATCCGGCATGCCGGCAGGCCGCGCCGGCTCCGGCAGGATGCCCTCCTGCGCTACCGTCGCGTCCAGCCGATAGCTGACGATCTCGACCTGCTGCTGGCGGAAGGCATAGCCGTAGCGCTCCGCATGGGCGGCATGGAAGCCGTCCGCCACCGCCTCCGTGCCACGGCGGGCGAGGTCCGAGGGGTCCACCACCACGGTCAGCTCGAAGCCCTGGCCGACATAGCGGGCATCGATCATCCGGGTGAAGGAGATCGCGGCCGGGTCGATGCCGAAGTTGCGGAACTCGGTCTCCGCCTCCTCCACGAGGGACGCGAACGCCCGTTCGATCTCGTCTGTCGAGGCCTGTGCGAGGCGCCGGCCCGGATCCGAGCGGGTGAAGTCCAGCCGGATGTCGGAGACGGTGAGGCCATAGGCGGAGAAGATGCCTGGATTGGGCGGCACCACGACGTTGTCGATCCCCATCGCCTCTGCCACGCTCGCGGCGAACAGGCCGCCGCCGCCGCCATAGGGCAGCAGCGCGAAGTCCCGCGGGTCGCGGCCGCGCTGCACAGTGGTCTGGCGGATGGCCTGGGCGATGTTCACCACGGCGATCCGGAAGACCGCCTTCGACAGTTCGACCGCATCCATCCCGAGCCGGGTGCCGAGCGGCCCCGCGGCGCGCGCGGAGAGCGCCGGGTCGATCCGCATCTCGCCCCCCATGAAGCGCGCGGGATCCATCAGCCCGAGCAGCACCAACGCGTCGGTCAGCGTGAGATCGGCCCCGCCCCGCCCGTAGCAGGCCGGCCCCGGCTGCGCGCCCGCGCTCTGCGGCCCGACGCGCAGCATGCCGCCATCGTCCATCCAGGCGATGGAGCCGCCACCCGCGCCGATGGTGGTGATGTCCATCATGCGGATATTGATCGGGTTGCCGTCGATCCGGTATTCGGCGAGCCCCTTGGAGACCATCTGCGGCTGCCCGTTCACCACCAGCGCGATGTCGCAGGAGGTGCCGCCGATATCCATCGTCAGCAGGTTCGGCGTGCCGCAGCGCCGCGCGACGAAGGCGGCGCCGGCAACCCCCGCCGCCGGGCCGGACAGGAACATGCGCACGGGCAGGCGACCGGCCACCTCGGCCGGCAGCACGCCGCCATTCGACTGCATGATCATCAGGTCGCGGCCATAGCCGAGCGATTCCAGCTCCCGCCGCATCTTCGTAACGTAGCGGCGTACCACGGGGCGCACATAGGCGTTGATGACGGTGGTGGAGGTGCGCTCGTACTCCCGGAACTCTGGCGCGATGTCGGAGGAGATCGAGACGTCCAGCTCTGGGAAGGCGCTTTCGATCAGCTCCCGCGCACGGCGCTCATGCGCGGGGTTGCGGTAAGCGTGCAGGAAGACGATGGCGAGCGAGGTGGCGCCGTGCTGCTCCGCCGCCTCGCGCGCCCTGCGCAACAGAGCCTCCTCATCGAGCGGCGCAACCACCGAGCCCTCGGCATCGATGCGCTCCGGCACGCCGAAGATCGCCTCACGCGGGATCAGGGGTGGCGGGCGGCGGTAGAACTGGTCGTAGACGCGCGTCTTCTCCTGCCGGCCGATCAGCAGCACATCCTCGAAGCCTTCGGTCGTCAGCAGCGCGGCGCGCGCGCCCTTGCGCTCGATCAAGCTGTTCGTCGCGACGGTGGAGCCGTGCAGCACCTCCTGCACGCGATGGAACGGCAGGCCGGCCTTGTCGAGCAGCCGGCGCACACCGAGCAGCGCGCCTTCGCTCGGATCGGACGGCGTGGAGCTGACCTTGAGCGTGACCGGGGCGTCGCCCTCGCGGAGCAGGATCAGGTCCGTAAAGGTGCCGCCGATCTCGATCCCGATCTTCATCCTTGGCCCGTCCCGCCCAACATCTGCAGCATTTCCGGGCCGAGCCCGCCGATCGGGACTGTATTCCCCTTTGACGCGGTGTCCAGGGCGGCTCGGCGTGGTCCTGTCGAGCAGCCGGGCATGGCGTTGGTGCATCAAAGCTGTGCGTCGGCGGCTTGGTCGCTCCTCGTTGATCGGGCCGGTATGGTTCACAGAGCGTATCCGTTGTCGTGACTCGTCGGCCGGAAGATGCGCTTGTGATTGAGTGGCGGGTCGCCGGAACTACGCCTGGCCTGTTCAGCAGCGCGGTGACGCGGCGATAGCCGTAGGTGGGGCGGGCGTCGGTGATGGCGCGGATCTCGGCCAGCACGGCCTCGTCCGCGGCACGGCGGTAGGGGCCACGCCGTGGCCGCTGGGGGCGCTGGAGTTGCTTGACCAGGTTGGACCTGGCGACACCGATGGTGTCGGCCACGGCCTTCACCGGGAACCGTCCCGTAGCTGCGACGGCAAGCGCAACGCGGGTTTTCTTAAAAAATGGCGCATGACGCCGTCGAGTTTATGAGGACCAGGGCGCGCGGATCTCCATCTTGGCCGGGGCATCGCTCCGAGACCGGATACGTTGGCGTAGACTGCACAGACCGGATCGCGAAATCGCTTGCAGACGGGGCGGGCCATACGTTTTTGGGGCGCGCCCGCTCCAATGCCTCGCGGAGGATCTCGGTCTCCATGGTCTTGGGGCCGAGGAGGCGTTCGAGCTCGCGGACGCGGTTCTCGAGTTCGCGGACCCGACTGACGGGGACGACCTCCGCGTCTGCCCTGACCGCCTCGTGCCCGCCCTCGGCCATGCCGCGCCTCCACTGGAAAGCAGGCTCGGGGAGACGCCATGGAGCCGGGCGACGCCGGAGACCGTCATGCCGGGCTGCATGGTCTGCTCGACCAGCAGGACCTTTTCCTCGGCAGTGTAGCGTCGGCGGCGCTGAATGCGGTGATGATTTCAACGCGCTCGATGGGCTTCGACATAGGCGCATGCCTAGACTTCCACCTAGGCCCTCACGGTTGCGCCGCCTGTCCGGTCGAATTGGGGGCCGCTCCAGCCAACCCTCAGGGTCCGGAGAGTCTCGGGCGTTCGGGAAGGGGTTTTCGGCCCTTCGTTCCCCAATTGCACCATCAAGATTGACGCGCGAAGCTCGGCCAGACAAGCGTCTTCGCGCGGTCTGAACGGCAACGGAGAGAGTTGCGGAAAGGACCGACTGGAGCAGCGGTGGAAACCGGATTCCAACCTTCGCTGGGAACCGTGAGACATGTCTCGCCGATTGCGTCACGTTCCGGTGCCCGAGCTGGGTGTGCTGATTCGGTGAGGAGGCGGTGCGCGGCTATCTCGCGTATCACGCGGTGCCCACCAACTCGCAGGCGATCCCGTCCTTCGTGCACGACGTCACCCGGAACTGAACGCGGGCGCTCGGGCCGCGAAGCCAAAAGGGCCATGTGCCCTGAACCCGGATGGCGCCGATCGCCGCGTCAGGCCCGGACAGCAACTCCGAAACAATGCAACCAGGCAAGACCTGAGACGCTGCTTTGAAGAGGCTGTCTATTTGCGAGCCAGGCATCGCCAGACGATGTCCTCACAAGGCACCCGACAAGCATCCTGGCCGTTTACGGAAGCCAGGCGCCAAGACGGCTCGCCTCATCAGGCAAGGACCTCGCTCATGCATATTCAAGTCAACACCGACGACAACATCGAGGGCCGCGACGCGATGACAGCCGGTGTGGAGGCGGTGGTAACGGCAACGCTGGGGCAGTTCAGCGACCACCTGACCCGCGTTGAGGTTCACATCAACGACGAAAATGCTGGCAAGTCTGGCCAACGCGACAAGCGGTGCATGATGGAGGCGCGGCCGACACACCAGAAGCCGGTGGCCGTCACCCACGAAGCGGCGACGGTAGACGAAGCTTGCGCCGGCGCGGCGAAGAAGCTCCGCAGCCTGCTGGAGACCCACTTTGGCAAGCTGCACGCCGTCAAGGGGGCGGCCTCCATCCGCGACAATGAGCATCGCTGAGCCGGGAAGCGCCTGGAGAGAGCCCGTATCACAATCCCGGAGGCACGCTGTGTTCACACGATCCGATCTGACCATGCTGATGGAGGCCAAGCCGACACCCGGCGTCTCTCTCTACCTGCCGACCCATGTCCGAGGTGCTGAAACCCGGCAGGACCCGATCCGCCTGAAGAACCTCATCGCCGAGGCGCGGCAAAGCCTGGAATCGGCCGGTCTGAAGCCCAGGGAGACCGATGCCATTCTCGATCCGGCGGTCGCGCTGGTTGAGGACAATGACTTCTGGCAACACCAGGATATCGGGCTCGCGCTGTTTCTCGGTGACGCACAGACACACACTTACAAGGTACCCATCGCGTTCGATCAGAAGGTCGCCGTTGGCCCCGCCTTCCATGTGACCCCGCTCCTGCCGCTGCTTGCCGCTGACGGAGCATTTCATGTTCTGACCATCACCGCGCAGAGCGTGCGGCTGTTCGAGGCGTCACGGTTTTCCATGGTCGAGGACGATGCCGCCGGTCTTCCAGGCAGCGTCGACGAGGTGAGCGGGCAGCCCGACTATGAGAACCCGCTGCAGGCGAGCCCGGTCGGCCGGCCGCATACGGGCGCCATCAACATCACCAAATCGCAGGTCTCGGGCGAGAGCCCGGAGGACTGGCGCAAGGCGAATACGGTTGAATTCGTGCACCGCATCGCCGTGGAGCTGGAGCGTCACCTGGCCAGGCACCGGCTGCCGGTCGTGCTCATCGCCGACGCCGAGATCCAGGGCCATTTTCAGAAGCTGAGCGACCTTGGTCCGCTGCTCGCGGGTGTCGTCGAGACGAATCCTGAATCGCGCGATGTCAATGCGCTGCATGCCGCGGCCTATGATGTCGTCAGGCCCATGTTCGAGGAGGGCCGCAGGCGAGCGGTCGATCACCTTGCTGCACTGCTCGGGAGCGGTGAGGCGCACGCCACGCTCGACGCCGGAGAGATCGTCAAGGCGGCCCATCTCGGGCGGATCGAGACGCTGATGCTGGCTGAGGGAGCGGAGCTGCGGGGCCGGTTCGATGAAGCCACCGGCAAAGTCACCATGGGCGGTGAGGACGCGGCCGAGCGGCAGAATCTGCTCGATGGTGTCGCGGCGCAAGTCCTGCGCCACGGTGGCGCCATCACTATAGTTACCCCGGAGGAAATGCCCAACGGCGCAGCAGCAGCTGCCGTGCTGCGTTTCTGAGACTCCTTATGGAGGGACACCCGTGATGCCCCCCCAGGCCTCGACTGCCGGTGAGTTGCGCACGGTCGCGCTCGCCTTCCATACCTCATCGCCAGGAATCGCGCTGTTCCAGATCGCCACCACAATCCTGCCGCTGCTGCTGCTGCTGGTGGCGATGTATGCCGGCATGGCGTTCGGCTGGTGGTGGGTCGTGGCCTTGCTGGCGTTGCCGGCGGCGGGGCTCACCGTGCGCAGCTTCATCATCCAGCACGATTGCGGGCACGGCTCCTTCCTGCCCAACCGGCGCGGCAATGACGCGCTCGGACGCTTCTGCGCGCTGCTGACGCTGACGCCCTACGCGCATTGGCGGCGCCAGCATGCACAGCATCATGGGGCGTGGAACGACCTCGACCGGCGCGACGGGCGCGGCAGCGATATCTATTCCTCCTGCCTCACCGTCGCCGAGTACCGCGCCCTCGGCCCCTGGCGGCAGCGCGGGCACCGGCTGCTCAACCATCCCCTCGTGGCCCTGCTGCTGGTGCCGCCCTTCATCTTCCTCGTACTCTACCGGCTGCCCTTCGACACGCCGGCGGCTTGGCGGCAGGAGCGGCGCAGCGTGCACCTGACGAATCTCTCTTTGCTGACGCTGTATGGCGGGTTGGGGCTGCTGCTCGGGTTCGGGCCAGTGGCGCTGGTGCTGCTGGCAGTGATGGTGCCGGCCAGCATCGTGGGCGTCTGGCTGTTCTCGCTGCAGCACCGCTTCGACAGCGCGCATTGGGCACGGCACGAGAGCTGGGACCCGGCCGCCGCGGCGATCGCCGGCAGTTCCTTCCTGCGCCTGCCGCGCGTGCTGCAATGGCTCACCGGCAACATTGGCTTCCACCACGTCCACCACCTCTCGCCACGCATCCCTAACTACCGGCTCGAAGCCTGCCATCACGCGCACCCCGGCTTCGGCGCGGCCCGCGTGCTTGGCTTGCGCGAGGGGCTCCGGGCATCGCGGTACGCGCTCTGGGACGAGGCGGCGGAACGGCTGGTGACCTTCGCGGAAGCTCGCCCCGGCGGCGCGTGAAGTCTGATCATGCGGTGTCGGCCGTCGTGGAACCTCAAGCCATGCGTGATGTCCGCGCGCGACGGAGTGCCAGCGCCTCCCCGGTCTTGCCATCGTGCTCAGCGTCGTGGGACGGCGCTGGAGATCCTCGCTGGAGGTTTGGTCCTATGCTTATGATGCAGAAAATGCGGCCACGCCATGCACTGACCTTGGTGTGGTGCCGGTGGTGGGCAAGCGTGAGCATCCTCGCCGCATCGTTCGCTGCGCCGCCGGCCATGGCTGCGGAAATTGCCGGAATCACGGTGCCGGAGACCGAGGCTGTGCAGGGCACGCAGCTGGCGCTGAGAGCCTGCGCGGTGCGCGAGGTTTTCTGGACCAATCTCTACGTCGTCTCGCTTTATCTGCCACAGCAGCCGGGCAGCGGCTCGGTGCGGTTCAGCGACAGCCAGCGCCCCCGCTTGATCCGGGTCGACGTGACCTATGACGGCGCGGTGCCGGATGGGCTGCCGTCCAGCTGGAACGACCAGCTGCAGCAGCGGGTCTCCGCCGAATTCCTGCAAACTTTTCGGAGCTTGTATGACGGCTTACGGGGCGGTGACGTCGTCCGTTTGGCCTACTCACCGCAGAGCGGAACGGCCCTGAGCGTGAATGGACGCGAAGTGGTGACCCAGCCGGGTGATACGCTGTTCAACGCAGTGGCGCAGATCTGGATCGGCCAGAACCCGGTCTCACCCAATATCAGGCGGCTGCTGCTGAATCAGGTATGCTGACGGGACGGCCGGACGCCTCCGATGTCCCAAAGCATTCGACGACGGAAAACTGCACGCGACCTTCGGAGTAATCGTGTTCTCTATGGTGCTCCAGGGCGCGACCCTCGGGCTTGTGGCGCGCGGCACGATGAATGCGGGTAAGCGTTGACCAGACCTGCCCTCGCCCCCAACCCTCGGACGGTGCGACGTGAGGCGCCGCCCGGCGATCGATGCCGCCGGCCGATGGCGCATTGCGACACGTTTCCCAGGTTCGGCGCGAAGGTTACAGCAACAGCCATGGGAGACTCCGTGTGCTGATGCGCGATCTCGCTACAGATTCTCGCTATCTGCCGATATCATCTCAGGGTTGAAATGCTGGACAGGTGCGGAGTGTTCAAAGGCGAAGCGCAGCCGATGAAGTCCTGCACAGGCCTCGGGCAAACAGGGCATAGCAGTTCCTCCGGCAAACCGTCTGATGCGGCGTCGTCAGGTCGATGCTGCCGCGCATGGCCTATCTTCGTCAGCCTCGGAAATTGCGTAAATCCTCCTCGCCATGTTCGGCCGGGATGCTTCCCACCTGGCGCTGCGCATCAGCAATTTCCGACCCTGCCATCGCCGCCCAGGAGGATGCTTCTTGAGCGCACGGGGGGCAATTGTCCTGGTGCACCGATTTGATGACAACGTTCACGTTGATACCGTTGGCAACGTGATGATCGATCCGGATGAGGGTGCCTTTGGGGATCGTGCCCCCGCTGGCCGCTACGAGCGCGCGAGACCATGGTTACCATCCAACCGAGGTGCTCGGGTGAGTTGGCCATCGGGAGGATGTCGGCCTGGCTGTCCTTGTGGTTGGCGCCAAGGTCACCCACTTCAATGATCGGACAGAATTGACCCGCTTGCCGAGGCCGGGCGTTGACGCCTGTGAAGCAACGCAATCCCGTAAAACAAACCGGAGTACAAAATATGGCGGCAGGACAAAGCAGTGGAACCGGGGCAATGACCGAAATTGAAGACGAGAAAGTGAGGAAGGACGATATCCTCAGCAATCGCGATAAGGCGCAAAGGCCGCCCGGTCGGAGCTTAGACGGCCGAGGTGTCCAGGTGGACGAATACAAGGACAACCCGGCCAATCACCACCCATCGGGCGACGGTGGCGCGCAACCTGATGGCACCGCAGCAGCCAAGGAACCGACGAAGCCGTCACCCAAGGCCAAGTAGCCGGAGTGCCGCAACGATAACCGGGAAACTACCGATCCAGGCCATAGGGCGTGGTGGGCGTGGTGAGAGGTGGCTCGTTTTCCCGCTACAGCGTTTCGGTCCTGATAAGTGGGTTCCCTGCCGGTTGATTTGCGCCTCTTGCCGATGCCGTGGTGCGGCGCAGGGGGCGCAGGGAGGGCGTAGCCCGACCGGAGCGGCACACGGCATCGACTCCAACCTCATGCTGCCATCTGCTGCGGCTGATGGTCGATATAGGCCTGCTCCGGCGTCCTCGCCCCCGGGCTCGAATGCGGCCGGCGAGCGTTGTAGAAATCCAGGTACCTGCCCAACGACGCGCGGTACCTGCCCAACGACGCGCGCGTCGCTGACGCTGTCATAGGCGCGCAGATAGACCTCCTCGTACTTCACCGTCCGCCACAGCCGCTCCACGAAGACGTTGTCCCGCCACGCGCCGCGGCCATCCATGCTTATCGCCATGCCTCTGTCCTGCAGCATCCCCGTGAAGGCCGCGCTGGTGAACTGGCTGCCCTGGATGCCCTTCTGTGTGTCAAGCGGCGACTCGGAGCTGATTAATTTCGCGCCGGCGCTGGCTGATGTAAGCGCCGGAGCCAAAATCCCTCAATGAAGCGGCCGGTTTGTCTGGTCGCGCCGGTGTAAAATTGCATCGGTGTGAAGCCGTGGCGCGGGAGCGCGCGAACCGCCGCGTGGTCGCGATGCCGATCGCGCCTGCACCGCCCGTGACCTAAGCCGACACGCTGCCCGTCTCCGTTCAAGCCGGCGCTCCCAGTACCAACTGCGCGGAACACCATGCGCTTCGGTGTAAGGAGCCGCCAACCCTTGGGCTACGTGGCCCTCAGGCGACGCTCCACCATCCAGGGCGTGTCGAGCAGCTGGGCCCTGCACGTCCGGGCGACCGTTGCCCAGGACCCTCCCGTCCGCGCTGGACGGAACTGCTGCCGCATCGGCGCTTTACGGAGACGGTCCATGGCCCTCATAGCTCCCGGGAGACCTTGCGATCACACGGGATTTCCCTCGACCGCTGGAGCGGCAAGTCGCACTTGTGACTGGTGGCAGCGGCGGCATCGGTGCGGCCGTAGCGGTGGCCCTTGCCGCCGCCGGGGCATCGGTCGGGGTGAACTACCGGTCCGATCCGGAAGGTGCGGCGGCGGTCGTCGCCGAGATTGAGCAACTCGGCGGCTCGGCCGTGGCGCTGCAGGCGGACGCCTCGCGCGAGGATCAGGTCCGGTCGATGTTCCGCGCGCTGCTCGACCGCTTCGGGCGGCTAGACGTCTTGGTGGCCAACGCCGGAATACAGCAGGACGCCGCCTTCGCCGAGATGACGCTGGAGCAGTGGCGAGCGGTGCTCGACGTCAACCTCACCGGCCAATTCCTCTGCGCCCGCGAGGCGGTCCGGATCTTCGACCGGCAAGGTCGCGATCCCGGGCGTTCCTGCGCGATCGGCAAGATCATCTGCGTGAGCTCGGTGCATGAGGTGATCCCCTGGGCCGGGCACGCCAACTACGCGGCATCCAAGGGCGGCGTCATGCTGATGATGAAGAGCCTCGCCCAGGAGGTCGCGCCGCGCGGTATCCGTGTCAACGGCATCGCTCCCGGCGCGATCCAGACGGAGATCAACCGAGCGGCCTGGGAAACGCAGGAGGCGCTGCAAAGCCTGCTTAAGCTCATTCCCTACGGGCGCATTGGTAGGCCGGAGGACGTCGCCCGCGCTGCCGTCTGGCTGGCGTCCGATGCCTCCGACTACGTCACGGGTACGTCCCTGTTCGTCGATTGCGGCATGGCACTCTACCCCGGGTTCCGCGACAATGGTTGAGGCGACCCAGAAAGCTGAGGTGCCGCGCTCCTGCGACCGCCCGCCCGAAGCGTTGCGGATCGAGGACTACGCCCTGATCGGCGACACCTTTACGGCCGCGCTGGTAGGCCGAAATGGGTCGATTGACTGGCTCTGTGCGCCGCGCTTCGACAGCTGTAGCTGCTGAGTGAATTCTCCCCGGAAGTGCTGACTGAAAATTCCCCAGTCCAGCGCGACTGCCCGTGCCCGGGGGCGAGCCCCCGGGCACGGGC
>NZ_JAWLHG010000059.1:0-23988 GCF_041690465.1 Falsiroseomonas sp.
CGCCACCGCCGCAGCGATCCCACTCTCTCCCACTCGGCGCCGCGCTAATCCCGGCCTAACCCCGGGCCGCACCAAGCAAACGGTTATCGGAGGTGTCCACCTCCTCGAATGCCGGTCACTCGTGGCCAGCATCCAGGACTTCGGGACACTCGAGACGCACGAGGTGTTCATCAGCCGCCTGCGCGCCAAGCACGGCCGGAAGACCGGCTTCTGGAGCCAGGTAAGCGAGGCAACCGAAGGTCGAGGCCGGTGATCCCGCTTGATCTCTCATCGGTGCCCAATTCGCGCGGCTTCGCGGTCACTGGGCCTGTCAGCTGCATGCGGTGACCCGCCGCACCGCGATCGCCTCGAACGCCGCGGCTTCCTGGGGTGACGCCACAGGACGGAGGCTGAAATCACCCTGAGCGGCACGAACCAAGCACACCGGTTCCGCGTCCTGCAGCCCCTACCGCTCAGTTCGCCCCGAAGCGGTCATCCGGTAGACGGCGGCTGGGGCCGACCCTTGCTAAGGCGTTTCAATCAGCCCGGAAACGGGACCCCGGATCGGCGCCGAACAGGCGATCGCCGGCGGGCATATAGGCATACGACGCGGCAGCCGAAACACGGCAGCCGGGGGCGTGCTGACGACGCCGTTCGCTGCCGGCGCTTAAAGAAGCGCGCGCAACCCAAGCGCCCCTCCGCCAGACCTATGACGAAGCTGCGGCACGCGTGTCGAAATGCGGCACGCCGGCGGTAATCGCGCCGCGCCAATAGGGTGGAGGCATCGCCACCGTCGCACCGAGCGCTTCCGCGGCGTGCCAAGGCCAGCGCGGGTCGTTCAGCATGGCGCGGCCGAGCGCGACCATGTCAGCCTGGCCAGACGCAACGATCGCCTCAGCGTGGTGCGGATCGCGGATCAGGCCGACAGCCATGGTGGCGAGCCCGCTCTCGCGTCGGATGCGCTCGGCCAGCGGCACCTGGTAGCCCGGACCGAGTGGGATTTGGACCGCGGCATTGCCCCCGCTCGACACATCGACGTAGTCGCAGCCAAGGCGCCGAAGCGCCTGTGCGTAGGTCACGGCCTCCTCCGGCGTGATGCCGCCTTTCGCCAAGTCGGTGCCGCTGCAGCGCACGCCGAGCGGGCGGTCCGCGGGCCAGGCCGCGCGCACCGCCTCCACGATGCGCAGGGGAAAGCGCATACGCCCCTCGATATCGCCGCCGTATCCGTCCTGCCGCCAGTTGGCGAGCGGCGAGAGGAAGGCGCTCATCAGGTAGCCATGCGCGGGGAATGCAGTTCGATCAGATCCAGGCCGAGCCGTGCGCAGCGCGCCGTCGCTTGCGCGAAGGCCACGACGATGCGGTCCATACCCGCTTCATCCAGCGCCGCCGGCACCGGCCAGCCCGACCCGAAGGCGAGCGATGAGGGCCCTACCGTCGCCCAGCCGCCTTCCCCCGGTGCCAGCGTACGGCCATGCGGGCCGCCGACCTGCCAGGGCGGGCGCGTCGCGGCCTTGCGGCCGGCATGGCCAAGCTGGATGCCGATGGGCATCGCGCTGTAGCGCCGCACGACGTCGAGCACGCGCGCCAGGGCCGCCTCCGCGGCGTCGGAATAGAGCCGAGGCAGCCCGGGCTGATGCGTCCCTCGGGCTCGACGCCCGTGGCCTCGATGATGAGAAGCCCGGCGCCGGAGAGCGCGAGATCGCCGAGATGGATTAGGTGCCAGTCCGTCGCGCAGCCATCCACCGCGCTGTCCTGGTACATCGGCGAGATCGCGATGCGGTTGGGCAGCGTGATGCCGCGCAGCGCGATCGGCTGGAAGAGAGCGGACAAGGTGGGCCGGCTACTCCAGCTTGATGTCGAAGCGCGTGATCACGCCGCGCCACATCTCGCGTTCCTCGTCGACGAAGCGCGCGAATTCCGCGGTGCTCATCGCCATCGGCTCGCCGCCCTCGCGAAGCAGGCGGTCCACGATGGCGGGGCTGCGGATGATCGCATTGACCTCGCGGTTCAGCCGCTCGATCACGGCAGCCGGTGTCCCGGTGGGCGCGAGGAAGCCGTACCAGGAATAGACGGTGACGTCGGGATAGCCGGCCTCGCGCATCGTCGGCACGTCGGGCAGGCCGGGCGTGCGCCTCTCGCCCGTCACCGCCAGGCCGCGCAGCCGGCCCTCGCGCACATGCGGGACGGAGGTGGCGACGCCGTCGAAGTAGAAATCCACTTGGCCCGCGATCGCCGCGACCAGCCCCGGCGCGCTGCCTTGGTAGTGCACGGGCACGAAGGTGATGCCTGCCGCTGCGCGCAGCAGCTCCGCCGTCAGGTGCGACGTCGCACCCGCACCCTGAGTCGCGGCATTCAGCCGGCCCGGATTGGCCTTTGCGTACTCCACCAGGTCACGCACCGTGCGGAAGGGCGAATTCGCGGGCACGTCGAGCACCATCGGCGCTCGCCCGATCATTGCGACCGGCGCGATCTGGTCCGCAGTGTATCCAGCATTGCGATTGAGCAGCGGCATGAAGGCGGTTGTAGAGACGGTGCTGACCAGCAGCGTGTAGCCATCGGCCGGCGCGCGGACCAACTGCTGCGCTGCCAGCGCCGTGCCCGCGCCGGGCCTGTTCTCCACCACGAAGGGCTGGCCGAATTTCTGCGCAAGCCCTTCGGAGACGAGCCGCGCCAGGATGTCCGTGGTGCCACCGGCGGCATAGGGCACCAGGACGCGCACCGGCCGCGTCGGATACTCCTGCGCGGATGCGAGGCCCGGCGCCAGGGCCATGGCGGCGGCGAAAAGGCCGAGGGCCCGGCGGCGCCAGGCCGGGCGGGACGACTTGGTCATGCGAGTCTCTCCTTCTGGGTTCACGTCCTGGGCGCCGTGCCGGGCCTGCCCCAGCCGCCGCCGCCGCAGGTTTCCACTTCGATCAGATCACCCTTCCGAGTATGGATCGTGTTGAGCGCGCCCAACCTGATCACTTCGTTGCCGCGCCGGATGCGGAAGGCGCTCGGCGTGCCGGGGCTTCCCCCGGCCACGCCCCAGGGCGCGCTCTCGCAGCGGTCGCCGTTGCTGCAGAAGGTTACGCCATCCGCGAGGATCTCGTACACCTTGCGGATGCCCATCCCGCCGCGGTGCAGCCCCTCGCCGCCCGATCCGGTGATGAGGCCATAGGAGCGGACGCGCGCAAAATCGAGGTCGAGCTCCATCACCTCGATCGGCGTGTTGCCGGTGTTGGACAACGGCTGCGCGACCCCGTCGCAGCCCGGCCCGTGCATCGAGGCGCCGAGCCCGCCCGAGATAACCTCGTGATAGACTTGGTAGCGCCCTGGCGTCTTGCGGCTGAAGGCGACGGAGGTCGTGGTTTCGTGCCCGCAGGCCGCGACGCGTTCCGGCACCACTTCGGCGAAGGCTGCGCGCAGCGCGCTGAAGATGCGGTAGCAGGTGGACATGCGGGAGCGCACCGGCGCGGGATAGATTGGGTCGGCGATCGAGCCCTTGCGCGTCTTCACCGTCACGGGGCGGTAGCTGCCGTCGTTCACCGGTGCGGTTTCCGACATCATGGAAACGAAGAAGGTGAAGACCGCGGAGAAGGTCGAGGCGATCGGCGAGTTCACCGGTCCTTCCACCTGGTCCGCGCAGTCGCTGAGATCGACCACGACCTCCTCGCCGGCAACGGTGACGGTGACGCGGATCGGGATGGGCGGGTCGCCGGGCTTTAGGGGGTCGCAGACATCCTCGCCGCGATAGACGCCGTCGGGCAGCCGAGCGAGGTTGGCGCGCATGTAGCGCTCGGAGTAGTCCTGCAACTCCGTCATGGCCTGGGCCACGACATCGGCGCCGAAGCGGTCCACCATCTTCTGCAGCAGTTCCCGCCCGCGCAGGCAAGCGAAGTGCTGCGCGCGGTAGTCGCCGAGTACCAGGCCCGGCGCGCGGACATTGGCGCCGAGCATCTGCTCCAGCACGCCCCCATGGAAGGCGACGTTCTCCTTCAATTTCATCGGCGGGATGATCAGGCCTTCCTGGAACAGCTCCGTAGCCGTCGCGCTGATAATCGCGCCGCCGCCCATGTCCACGTGGTGCGAGATGCTGCCGGCGAAGCCGCAGAGCCGGTCCTGGTGGAAGATCGGCAGCATCAGGATGATGTCGTGCAGGTGCTGCCCGTTCGCATAGGGGTGGTTCATCACATAGAGCTCGTCGGGCTCGGTGGCGGCGAGGTCGAACTTCTCCCTGAGATAGGCGACGGCAGAGGAAAGCGAGTTCATGTGCATCGGGATCATCACAGCCTGTGCCACCACGCGCCCGCTGGCGTCGAGCAGGCAGGTCGAGGTGTCCTTCGCTTCCCGCGCGATGGAGGAATAGGCCGAGAGCAGCATGACCGAGCCCATCTCGTTCGCGATGGACTGGAACATGCTGGTCGTGGTGCTGAAGGTAACGGGATCGAGGGGCATGGCGCGCTACTCCCTGTCGCGGTTCAGCAGCAGGTTGCCGTACCGGTCGACATCCAGCCGCCAGCCCGTCGGCACCGCCGTGGCAGAGGTCGGCTCGAAGACGATCGCGGGGCCCTGCAGCGCGGTGCCGATCGGCAGTTCCGCGCGCTCATAGGTCGCCCAGTCCTCCTCGCCGTTCAGGCGTACCTTGCGCGTCGCCGGCGCGGGCATGGTGGTGGCACCGGCGGGCTCGGGCATCACGCCCTCGCGCGGGACGCTCGCCTCCAGCCGGTAGTTCACGATCTCGACTCCCTGGCCAGGAAAGGCATAGCCGTAGCGCGCGGCATGCGCGGCGTGGAAGGCCTCCGCGATGACCGCGGGGCCGTGCGCTTCGATTGCGCCGCGAGCGACCTTCACCGTCAGCTCGAAGCCCTGGCCGGTGTAGCGGGCATCGGCGAGCAGCGTCGTCGCGACGCTGTCCGCAGGCACGCCGAAGCCCGCGAATTCCGCCCGTGCGCGTGCGGCCAGCGCATTGAAGGCCGCGAGGATCGTCGCGGCGTCCAGGGCGGCCAGCTTCCGGCCGGGATCGGCATGGGTGTAGTCCAGCCGGATCTCGGACGCCGTCAGCCCATAGGCCGAGAAGATGCCGGGGTTGGGCGGCACGATGACAGCGTCGATGTCCATCGCCTCCGCCACGCTGGCGGCGAACAGCGCGCCGCCGCCGCCATAGGGCAAGATGGCGAAGTCGCGGGGATCGCGGCCGCGCTGCACCGTGCTCTGGCGGATCGCCTGGGCGATGTTCACAACCGCGATCCGCAATACCGCGCGCGCCAGTTCCTCGGCCGACATGCCGAGTCGCGCCGCCAGAGGCTCGGCCGCGCTCCGCGAGAGCGCGGGATCGATGCGCATCGTCCCGCCGAGGAAGCGGTCGGGATCCATCAGGCCGAGGATCACCAGCGCATCGGTCAGCGTGAAGTCGGTGCCGCCGCGCGCATAGCAGGCCGGGCCGGGCTGCGCGCCGGCGCTGCGCGGCCCGACGCGAAGCATGCCGCCATCGTCGAGCCAGGCGATCGACCCGCCGCCGGCACCGATGGTGGTGATGTCCATCATGCGGACGTTGATGGGGTTGCCGTCGATCCGGTACTCTGCAAGGCCGCGCGCCGCCATCATCGCCTGGCCGTCCATCACCAGCGCGATGTCGCAGGACGTCCCGCCGATATCCATCGTCAGCAGGTTCGGCGTGCCGCAATGCCGCGCGACGAAACAGGCGCCCGCCACGCCGGCCGCGGGGCCGGAGAGGAACATGCGCACCGGCAGGTTCGCCGCCGCCTCCGCCGGCAGCACGCCGCCGTTGGACTGCATGATCATGAGATCGCGGCGATAGCCCCACTCGCGCAGCGCGTCCTGCATGCGCGTGACGTAGCGCCGCACGACCGGGCGCACATAGGCGTTGATGACGGTGGTGGAGGTGCGCTCGTACTCGCGGAACTCCGGCGCGATGTCGGAGGAGAGCGAGACATCGAGGCCCGGAAAGGCCGCCTCGATCACCGTGCGCGCCCGGCGCTCGTGCACGGGATTGCGGTAGGCATGCAGGAACGCGATGGCGACGGACGTCGCGCCATGATCGCGTACCGCGCGGCCGACCCGCGCGACGAGCGCTTCCTCGTCCAGCGCCTGCACGACCTCACCATCGGCGCCGAGCCGCTCCGGCACGCCGAGGATCGCCTCCCGCGGGACCAGTGGCGCGGGGCGCTGGTAGAACTGGTCGTAGATCCGCGTCTTCTCCTGCCGCCCGATCAGCAGGACATCCTCGAAGCCCTCGGTCGTCAGCAGCGTGAGTCGCACGCCCTTGCGCTCGATCAGGCTGTTGGTCGCGACGGTGGAGCCGTGCAGGATCTCCTGAACCTCGTCCCAGCCGACGCCGGCTTCATCGAGCAGTCGGCGCACGCCGAGCAACGCCCCCTCGCTCGGGTCCCAGGGAGTGGAGCTGACCTTCAACGTCACCGGCGCCCTGCCGTCGCGCAGCAGGATCAGGTCCGTGAAGGTGCCGCCGATCTCTATTCCAATCCTCATCGGTCGTGTCCGGTCCCCTGCCTCACGCCGCCCGCCGATCAAGCCAGTCGCGGAAGCGGTACCAGTTGCCGACCAGCGGCAGCACCCAGGGCTTGCCGGTGTAGAAGGCGCGGGTCGGGAAGTCGCGGCCGTCGAAGACCGGCGCGCGGTTGCTCTTGCCCAGGATCTTCCGTCCGACCTCGGCACCCAGCCAGGACAGGATCGCCACGCCGGATCCGTTGCAGCCCATGGCGTAGTGCAGCCCCTTCGGCGTCACGCCCATGTGGGGGAGGTAGTCGAAGGCGAAGGCCAGGTTGCCCGTCCAGGCATGCGTCACCCGCACCCCCTTGAGCTGCGGCCAGCGCGCCAGCATCATGCCGTGCAGGAGCGGCGCCGAGGTCTCGGGCGGCACCTGCGTGAAGCGCGGCCTGCCGCCGAAGATCACCCGGCGATTGTCGTGGGATAGCCGGTAGTAGCAGAGGATGCGGCAGGAATCCGCCAGCGTCCGCCCCTTCGGGATTAGGCTGCGCGCGAGATCGGGTTCAATCTCCTCGGTGGCGATGATGTGCGAGGCCACGGGGATGATGCGCCGCTTGAGGTCGGGCGTGAGATCGCCGGTGTAGCCGTTGGTGGCGATCACCACCTCATTCGCCTCGATCGCGCCGCGCGACGTCTCCACGCGCCAGCCGCCGGCGGTGCGGGTCAGCGCGCCAGCCCGCGTGTGGCCGACCAGCATCGCCCCATGGCGCCGCGCCGCGTCCATCAGGCCGCGGTGATAGAGCGCGGGATGCAGCTTGCCCGTGCGGTTCACCACCATGCCGCCGCGGTAGAAGTCCGACGCCATCTCCTCTCGCTGGCGCTCGCGCGGCAGCATGTAGGCGTCGGCCTCGCCATAGCGGTTCAGCGCGTCGAGCTTCCCGGCCATCCCCTCATAGTGCTTCGGCGCCCAGGCGCCGACGAAGCGACCGGTGCGCTCGTAGTGGCAGGCGATGTCTTCGCGCTGGATCAGCGCCTCGATGTAAGACAGCCCCTCGGAGGCGCCGCCGATGATCTCGCGCAGCCAATCCTGCTCCTCGGCCGGGCTCTGCCGCGCCTTCGATCCCGACAGGCCCTTGCCCACGCTGTTGCCGCCGGAGATGCCGCCGCCATTGCGGGTGGAGGCGCCGAAGCCGAGTTCCTCCGCCTCCAGCACCACGGCCTTGGCGCCGCCGCGGCCGAGCTCGATGGCGCAGTTGAGGCCCGTGAGGCCACCGCCGACGATCACAACATCGGCGCGCGAAGGCGGCTCCGCCTGCTCCTCATCCCCGATCTCGACCGCCTCCCACCAGAAGGGGCGGGGCTTGAAGTCGGGGTGGAAGATCGACGGGTCCATCCGGTCCTCAGCGCATCATGGAATGGGCGGGGCGACGGATCATGCCGCAATCCTTGCGTCCTGCAGCAGCGGTCCCCGCAGCGTCAGGAAATCGGCCACCGCGTTGGCGTAGCGGTCGAGTTCGGCGCCGCTGACTGGTAGGCTCAGGGCGGCCATGCCGCGGCGAGCGAGGTAGATGCCGGCCTCTAGCATGTCGAAGAAGAAGAGCTCGCGCAGCCCGTCGACGACCGGCGTGGGCGCAACCGGCCGGTCGAAGGGCCCGTCGCCGAAATGTGGGCAGAGCAGCGAGCCAAGGCCGGTGAAGACCATCGGCACGCCGGCCTTGCGGCAGAGCGCGTTCAGCCGCTCCCGCAGCGCCTCCCCGCGCGCGAAGAGCGCGTCGGCGGCGGCATCGTCAAAGACCTCGCCCATCGCGACCACGCCGCCGGCCATGGACAGCACGTTGTTGTTGAACGTGCCGGCATGCGGGATCGGCCCGCCGAAGGCGTCCATCACATCGGCCCGCCCGCCGAAGGCGCCGAAGCTCATCCCGCCCGCGACATACTTGCCGAGGGTCGTTAGGTCGGGCGCCAGGCCGAGCCGCGCCTGCTGTCCCCCCGCCGACATGCGCGACGTCATGACCTCGTCCAGGATCAGCAGCGCGCCTGCTTCCTGCGTCGCCTCGCGCAGCGCGCGCAGGAAGTCCGCATGAGCCGGGATGCAGCCGCCGGAGCCGAGCATCGGCTCCACCAGCACCGCGGCGAGATCCTTGACGTGCGCGCGGATCAGCGCGACCGCGCCGCCGGCGTCGTTGTAGTCCGCGAGCACGACGGGGTAGGGCGCCACGGCCGGGCTGGTGCCGCTCAGGGGGAAGGTCAGCACGCCGCCGTGATAGCCACCGCGGAAGGCCATGATTGCCGGGCGACCGGTGAAGGCGCGCGCCGCGGTCACCGCCATCAGGTTGGCTTCCGTGCCGCTGTTGGCGAAGCGCACGCGCTCTATCGAGGCGAAGCGGCGGCAGAGGATCTGCGCCAGCCGCACCTCCGCCTCGCCCACCGCCGCCAGATTCAGCCCGCGCGCCAGCGCCGCCTGCAACGCGGCCTGAATGCGCCGGTCGGAATGGCCGAACAGCCCCGCAGTGTATTCGCCGCAGAGGTCGAGATATTCGCGCCCATCGATATCCCAGAGCCTGCAGCCCTCGCCGCGCGCCATCGCGGTGGGGAAAGGGCCATAGGCCAGCACGCTGCGCGTGTTGCCGCCGGGCAGTACGGCGACGGCTTCCCGATGCAGTGCGGCGCTGGCGGGGCGTGCGGCGACGTAGCGGGCGCGCGCCTCGGCGACGGCGGAGGCGACATCGCTGTTGCGCTGGGCGGTTGCGGGCGCGCTCACCGGTCAGGCACCGCGGTGCACGGCGGGCGGGCGGAAGCCTGGGTCGGACCTCCTGGTCGCTTCATTGCACCCCCTCGCGTGATCGCGTATTCGTCGAAAGTGTGATCACAGCAGTGCGGCCGATGCAAGCCCGTTCATCAGAGCCCGCGTCGCTGGAGGAGCAGGCCTATCACCAGTTGCGGCAGGCTCTGGTGGAGGGTGCCTTCCCGCCGGGACAGAAGCTCTCGATCCGCCGCGTCGCTGCCGCGCTCGGCACCAGCCCGATGCCCGCGCGCACCGCGCTGCGCCGCCTGGCGGCGGAACAGGCCGTGGACTTGCTGCCCTCCGGCACGGCGATCGTGCCGCGGCTGACGCGTGCCGCCTTCACCGAGCTCTCCACAATCCGCGCGCAGCTCGAGCCGCTCGCCGCGCGAATGGCTGTGCCACGTTGCGACCGGGCAGTCGTGAAGCAGCTCTCGGCTATCCTTGCGACGGAACTTTCGGCGCGGCAGGCGGGCGATCCGGAAGCGGTGCTGCGCGCCGACCGGGAGTTCCTCTTTGCCCTATATCGCGCGGCGGCGGCGCCGATGCTGCTCGGCATGATCGAATCCACCTGGCTGCGGCGCGGGCCGATGTTTCATGACGCGCGCTGGCTGATCGTGACACGCCCGCCCGGCGTGACGCATCACGCCGCCATGCTGAAGCAGCTGCGGCGCGGCGCGGCGGAGGAAGTGGCCGCGCTGCTTCGCGCCGAGATCGAGAGCGCGACGGCCTTCCTTCTCGAACGGATGCCGTTTGCCGACGACATCGACCGTGACGGCCAGCTCAGCAGTCTGACCCTGGTATCGCCACGGCGGCCGGCACCAAGTCGGGGAGCGGCGAAGCCTCGACCATAGCGAGGGTGATCGCGCGGGAGTACACCCCACGCTCGAACTCGTATTGCGTTGGCGCAGCCGCGGGGCCCGTCTGCCAAGCAGCGCGATCCAGCGCCGCGACAGCATCGCTTCGATGGCGACAATTCGAGGCCACCAGCGCATACAAGCAAGGCCCAAGGAGGCGTGCGGAGACGCCATCAGCGCCCTCGCCGAGTATCCCTCCGCCGTGGCCCGCCAGCGCCAGAGGCCGGCTACGACGAGTTCTGGCTGCAGCGCCGGCATGGCGCGGCGTGACGCTCACGCAGGACGAGCAGCGTGCCTTCGGCGAGGCTGCTCAGGCGCTGCGCTTCGGCAATGCGGAGGGCCGGACCGAGACCCCGATCGAAGCAATTGCTCGCACTACGGCGTGTAAAGGATGCCGGCAACGATCTCTTGCGCACCTTCAACCGGGTGCGGAGAACGCCATCCGGGGCGGCCTGACCGCGTGGGGGCGCGATGCGCAGAACCGGCCGCGGCGTGTCACGTCGCGGGAGGTGACGGGCATCGATGGCGACATGCGCCTCTACCGCGCGCTCTGGGCACTGACTGAGCGCATGGCCGAGCTGAAGGGCGCGGCCTGAACTCCAAAGGGGCGGGGCTTCGGCCCCTCCCCTGCCCCCCAGATTTCCGGCCCGCCCCGTGGGCGGGCCGCCGAGGCGGATCGGCCTCACGGCGCTTCCTCAAGCGCCTCCACCAGCATCCCCAGCAACGTCATGCCGAATGCGCGCATGTTGTCGACGCGGTCGGTCTGGCCGGTCTCGATGGTGCGCGCGCGTCCGACCGGCCCGGCGACGGCGAAGACGCCATGTCCCGCGGCATGGCCGTAGCGGTTGCCGGTGGGGCCCGCCGCCCCTGCCTCGCCGAGGCCCCAAGTCGCGCCGAGGCGCTGCCGGGTCGCCTCGGCCAGCAGTGCCGCCATTTGCTCTGAGGCGGATGCCGTACGCTGCAGCAGGCTGCCGGGGACGTCGAGCAGCACCTCCCGGGCCGCGCGCGTGTAGACGACGCCGCCACCGATGAAATAGGCCGAGGCTCCCGGGACGGCGAGCAGCGCTGCCGAAACAAGACCGCCGGTCGAGCTCTCCGCGACGGCGATCGTCTCCTTGCGCGCCCTTAGCAGCGCGCCGGCTCGCTCGGCGATCGGTAGCAGGTGGTCCATGCTGCGTCCTCCGGAAGTGGCGGCGTCTCCCGCCGTCAGCTGTCGAGCGAAGGCGGCAGAAGCGCAGCTGTCCAGTGCGGCAGGTCGGTCGAACGGCTGAACAAGGAGGTGAAGCGCCGCGCCGACGTGGTCGGCATCTTTCCCACAGAGGCCGCCGTGGCTCACCCTGCAATTTTGCCAATTTTCAGTGGCGAGCTGTTCGGGATCGCCGGCGAGGTGGCCGCGGCGAAGGCGCGCGGCACGCCGGGATGGGAGGGCTCCGCCAAAGCGAAGCTCCTCGAGCGCGTCGTCGAGCTGATCGTCGGCGAGATCCCCAAGAACCCTGCTGGGCCGGAATACGAACAGGGGAACACGCTCGGCGCCGATACCAAGGGATGGCGCCGGGCCAAGTCCCTCGGGCGATTCCGCCTGTTTTTCCGTTTCGACAGCAGGCCGCAGGTCATCGTCTACGCATGGGTGAACGACGAAGGCACCTTGCGGAAGGAGGGCTCAGCCGTCAGGCAGGGCTGCTCCGCTGGTCCCTCGCCGCGGGAATGCGTGCGATCAAGCCGATGACGCTGATGGTGCGCGGTGCCTATCGCGAGCCGGCGCGCTGCTGGTTCGCCTTGGTATTCTACTGATCTGCGACGAAGGATTTTCCGCCGACCGGTGCCTCGCCGATGCCGACGTTGTGCAATATCGGCCGCGGCCCCGCTCGGCGGGTTCCAGAGGACCGGGCTGCAAACTCCCTTGGCTTCGTGGGCAAACGGAGCGAAGCGTGTTGTCGCGCCGATGCCGATCCCGGCACAGCGCTGACAGGTGGCGGCCTGCAGGGCTCGGGCTGGTAGCGCCCGGCTGGTCGGGGGCTGGACCGGAAACCCCGACGATGAAGCTCACCGACACGCAGATGCAGATCCTGGCCGCCGTGGCCGGACAGCAGGACCGCCTGGTCAGGCGGGCCCTCCAGAGTCATGGACGGGCTTGCCCACCGAACGGCCGCGGCGCGCCCTCCTGGCCGCTACCCAGGCGGTGCCTCTCGCCTGGGACGACGATGCGGGCGGCAGGGAGCGCGCGAAGGGCTCGTTCAGCATCTGTGGTGCTCCAGCTCCTCCGGTTCGGCGCGCGGCCACAGGAGGGCGCCGCCGGTCAGTCCGGCCCCGGCCAACGCCGCTAGCACCAGGAAGGTCGGGCCGAGGCCGAGCGCGGCGCCAAGGCCGCCGGCGAGCGGATAGGTCAGCAGCCAGCAGGCGTGGCTGAGGGCGAACTGCGCGGCGAACAGCGCCGGTCGGTCGCCCGCGTGCGCGGAGCGCCGCAGCAGCCGGCCGCTTGGCGTCAGCACCAGCCCGTTGCCGAGGCCGAGCAGCGCCCAGACCGGCAGCAGCGCCGGCCACGCCGGCACCAACGGGCCGAGGAGCATGCCAAGCACGAGCAGCGCAGCGCCGGCCAGCATCGCCGTCCGGTCCGTCACCCGCCGCCCCGGCAGGAGCAGGCACGGCAGAGCGAGTGCCGCCGCCATCGACCCCAGACCGTAGGCGGCGAGCGTCCAGGCCACCTCGCGATCGCCCAGGCCGAAGCCGGCCCGCACCAGCACCACGGTGTTCACGATCACCATCGCCCCCGCCGCCGCTACGGAGAGGTTCAGAGCCAGGAGCCCCCGCAGCCGCGGCGTGGCGAGGTAGATGCGCGCCCCGCGCGTCGTCCGGCCCCACGCTCCCTCCGAAGAGGTCGCGGGCTTCGGCGACGGCAGGAGGACCGAGAGCACCAGGGCGGCCGAGGCGAGGAAGCCGAGCGCATTCAGCCCGAACAGCCAGTGGAAGCCCATCACGCCCAGCAGCGCCGCGGCGATGGCAGGGCTGGCCAGCGCCTCCAGGTCGTAGGCGAGGCGCGAGAGCGAGAGCGCCTTCGTGTATTCTCCTTCGTCCGACAGGATGTCGGGTATGGTCGCCTGGAAGGTTGGCGTGAAGGCGGCCGAGCCCGACTGCAGCAGGAAAATCAGGGCGTAGATCTGCCAGACCTCAGTGATGAAAGGCAGGCACACCGCGACGGCGGCGCGCAGGATGTCGAGCGCGACCAGCAGCGTCCGGCGCGGCACCAGATGCACGAAGGCGCCCGCCACCGGCGCGATGCCGACATAGGCCACCATCTTGATCGCCAGCGCTGTCCCGAGCACCGCACCGGCCTCTGCACCGGCAAGCTCGAAGGCTAGCAGCCCGAGCGCCACGGTCGCGAGCCCGGTGCCGAGCAGCGATAGCACCTGCGCCAGGAACAGGCGCCGGTAGACGGGATCTGCGAGCGGAGAAAACACCTGCAAGCTCGCCCTAGATAAGTCCCCCTAACCGACCCGCGCAGCCCGCAGCCTGAGCGCGTTGGCGACCACGCTGACCGACGACAGCGCCATCGCCGCTGCCGCGATCACCGGCGAGAGCAGGATCCCGAAGAGCGGATACAGCACCCCCGCGGCGACCGGCACGCCGGCGGCGTTGTAGGCGAAGGCGAAGAACAGGTTCTGGCGGATGTTACGCATCACCGCCCGCGAAAGGCGAGGATCAGCAGGTAGGGCAGCGCGCCGAGCGCGTGGCCCCAATGCTCCCGCAGCACATAGAAGGCGCCGACCAGTGCGAAGCCGATCACGGCGTTTCCGGTGCGTGTCCGCCACCAGGATGGCGCGCCCTCCGTGCCGAAGGTTGCGTCCGCGCCACGTCACGGCATCCTCATACCCATCCGCATGCCGCGGAAGTGTTCGGCCATCAGCTCGTCGGCGGTGCGCCGCTGCTCCTCCGACAGCGCCTCATAGAGCGGCGTCGCGGCTGCGGCGACGGCGCGCATCGCCTCAAGATGAGCCGAGAGAAGGGCGATGCGACGCTCCATCTGCTGCGGTGCCGGGCCGGGCTCGGTGGTGCCGGCCATCGCCTGCTGCGTGGCCTGGCGAAGCCTTTCGGCCTGGGTCCGGACGGCAGCCGCGAAGGCGTTCCAGGGCTGGGCCTGGGCGTCGGTGATCCGCAGTTCTGCACGGAAATAGGCGAGCTGCCCCTCGATCCGGCGGAAGGGCTGCATTGCTGCCGCAGCCATGCGGCCCTGCATCATCTGCTGCATCATGGGCTGCATCATGCGGCCCATGTCGCCGCCCATCATCCCGCCGCCCATCATCCCGCCGCCCGGCCCAGCCATGCCGGGGGTGGGCGCGCCGCGTTGCGCCGGCGGCGGCGCCGGCTGCGGGGTGGCGGCGGGGGCTTCCGGATGGTGCGGATCAGATGCCGCGCCCGGCGGAGCCGGCGCCTGTGCGAGCGCGCTTCCGGCCAGCCCGAACGCAAGGATGCCGGCCGCCGTGAACATGCTGAGCTTCCTCATGGTCTTCTCCTTCTTCGTTGTCAGGCAGGCTGGGCACCCACAAAGCGCATGAAGGGTCCGTGCGTGCCGTCGGCGCGCCAGGCAACCACCTCGTAGGTGTCGGGCGGCTGCGCAGGGACTTCCATCCCGGGCGAGCCGGCGGGCATCGCCGGCACTGCAAGTCCGATCACGCCGGCGGGCCGCTCCGCGAGCAGGCGGCGGATCGCCAGCACGGGCACGTGACCCTCCAGACCGACGCCCGAGACCCGCGCAGCATGGCAGGAGAGCAGGTCCGGCGGCGTTGCCAGCGTTCTGCGGAACGGTGCCACCGAGGCGACGACGCGATCCTCGACGGCGAAGCCCGCTGCCCGGAGATGCGCGACCCAGCCGGGACAGCAGCCGCAGTTCGGGTCGCGCCAGACCTCAACCCGCTCGCCACGCTGCGCCAGAGCAGGCCCCGCCGCGGCCACAAGAGCGGTGGCGAGGAGGCCGCGGCGCCTCATCGCGCCGGCATCCGGGCCAGGATCGCGCGCATCTGCACGATCTCGCGCTCCTGTTCGCGGATGACGGCCTCCGCGATCGCCCGCACCTCCGGATCGGTGCCGTGTTCCAGCACGATCTGGGCCATGTCGATGGCGCCCTGATGGTGCGGGATCATGCCTGCAACGAAGTCGCGATCGGCATTCCCGGAGAAGGTGATCGCCATGTCGCGATGCATCCTCTCGTTCGCCGCCATGAAGGCTCGCGTGACCGGGCTTGCGTTGGCCGGCGTCTGCTGAGCGGCATGGCCGGCCTGCCCACCGCCCTGCATCATCGGCATCCCTTGGGGCATGGCCTGACCCTGCATCATCGGCATTCCGTGCCCGGCGCCGTGCTGCGGCTGGGCCTGGGCCAGCATCAGGCCCCCGGCACCCAGAACAGCGATGGCGGCGGTTGCAGTCAGAAGCATGCGACGCATGGAACGATCTCCGTGTCTGATACCCCATCAACATGACGGCGGCGGCGCTGCGGAGCCTCTCTGCGGCATGACAAAGTATGTCACCGCGGTGCGGCGCTCAGCCGCCCTGGCGCGGCAGGAGAAGCCTGACCAGGAGCCCACCCTCGGAGGACTCGCGGAGTTCCAGGCTGCCGTTGCTGGCCTGCGCGAAGCGCTGCGCGATCGCCAGGCCCAGGCCAACCCCCGAGCCGCTGCGGGCCGGGTCGAGCTGCACGAAGGGCGCCACCGCCCGGGCACGGTCGGCCTCCGCGATCCCGGCTCCGGCGTCCGACACCTCGACAGCGAGCATCGGCCCTTCGTCCCGGATGCGCAGCCGCACCGGGGGCCGGCCATGGCGCAGCGCATTGTCCACCAGGTTCGAGACCGCACGCTTCGCGGCGATGCGACGGAGCGGCAGCACTGCGCGTCCCGGGCCCTCATAGACCACGTCGTGCCCCTGGTCGGCGGCGTCCGACGCCAGCGTCTGCAGGATCGCCGCCAGATCGGCGGGCCGCACCGGCTCGGCGTCGCGGCCCTCGCGGATGTAGTCGAGGGTGCGCGCGATCATCGATTCCATCTCGGCGATGTCGGCCTCCAGCCGCGCGCGATCCTCGCCCTCCGGCAGGAAGCCCACGCGCAGTTGCAGGCGGGAGAGCGGCGTGCGCAGGTCGTGGCTCATCGCCGCCAGGGCTTCCGTCCGGTCCTCCAGCAATCGCGCGATGCGGTCCTGCATGGCGTTGAAGGCCGCGGCCGCGTGGCGCACCTCCTCCGGCCCCTCCATCGGCACGGGCCGAGGGCTCGGGTCGCGGCCGATGCGGTCCGCCGCCGCGGAGAGGCGCCGCAGCGGTCCGGTGATCCAGCGCACGACCAGGATCGAGACCAGCGCGATCCCGAGCGCCATCGCGACCATGGAAGGGATCGCGCCGTGGTCGAGCGCTCCCCCGCCCGCAGCGAGCCATGGCGCCGAGAAGACGATCCAGCCACCCTCGGCCGGCACCGCGCCCAGCACACGGTGTCCGGGCTCTGCCTTCGGATCCCAGCCCAGACGCGCACCGGCGCCGAGCCGCGTTGCCGCTTCGGCCAATGCATCGGGCGCCGCTGCCGCCGGCAGCGGCGCGACACGATCCCAATGGATCTCGATGCCCGGTCGCGAGATGGCGTGCGCTGCCGCGTCGCGCGCCGCCTCGGGCAGCCGCGCGACGGCTGCGCGTGCGGCCAGGATCTGGTCGGCCATGCGCTCGAGCCTGGCCCCTTGGGCGGAGCCACGCAGCGCGCGCTCATGCACCCACATGCTGCCGATGTGCAGCAGCATCAGCCCGCCCAGCAGCAGCAGCGTGATGCGTCCGGCCAGGCTGGCCGGCCAAAGGGACCTCATGCACGCGATCTCATGCGCGCGTCACATCCGCCACCAGCACATAGCCCGCGCCGCGCACGGTCTTGATTAGGGAGGGGCTGTCGTCTTCCGGCTCGATCTTGCGGCGCAGGCGGCTGACCTGCACGTCCACCGTCCGATCGAAGGGATCCGTACCGACGCGACGCTTCGCGACCTCGAGAAGCTGCTCGCGCGACAGGACGCGCTGCGGATGTTCCAGGAAGGCCATCAGCAGGTCGTACTCCGCCCCGGAGAGATCGACCGCCACACCCTCGGGCGAGGTGAGTTCCCGCCGCGCCGTATCGAGCACCCAGCCGGAGAAGGCGAGGCGCCGCGACCGCGGGTCGGGCTGCGCGCCCGCTGGGGCCGCGCGGCGCAGCAGCGCGCGGACCCGTGCGACCAGTTCGCGCGGGGCGAAGGGCTTCGCCACATAGTCGTCGGCGCCGAGCTCGAGGCCGAGCACCCGGTCCATCTCCTCCCCCCGCGCCGTCAGCATCAGGACCGGCACGCGCGAACGCTCCCGCAGGCGTCGGAGCAGGTCGAGGCCCGAGGCCCCTGGCAGCATCACGTCGAGCAGGACAAGGTCCGGCTGGCCCGCCGGACTGTCCAGAAGATCCCACATCTCGCGACCATCGCGGGCCGTGGAGACCCGCAGAGCCGCTTCCCGCAGCAGGCGCGCGACGAGGTTCCGCATCTCGCCATCATCCTCGACGATAAGGATGTGCGCCTCGGGGTCGAGCAGACGGCGTTCCGCGGTGTCGCTCATCTGGCCGCTTCGATGGGCGCGTAGCGCGCCTGGATGCGGGGCTGCCCGGGGCTGGGCACCAGCTGCACGACCACGCGCAGGCTGGGATCGGCGCGGAAATCGCCGCTGGCGACCAGCGCCGCGCCATCCGGCCGCGGCGCGAAGGTCACGGTTTGCTGCCGGCCGCCGCCGAGCACGATGGCGGTCGCGGTGGCACCGTTCGCGGAGAGCGGGCGGTCATTCGCGTCGAACAGGAAGAAGGTCAGCCGCCCGTCCTGCGCCACCAGCTCGCCGTGGTAGCCGCCGATGTCCTGCAGCTGGCCGCCATTCGGGCCGCGCGAGGGGCCATGCGCCAGCGCCAGGGAGGGCAGGCCGAGGAGTGTTGCGGAAATCAGGCTGCGCTTGGTGGGCATTGGGGTCTCCTCGGCTCAGAATGTCTCGGCGGCGAGCGCGCCGCCAGCACGGCGTTCCTCCGCCCCGGCGCGCAGGCGTTCCAGCGCCGGGCGGCCGAAGCGGTGGAACAGGATCGGCGTCACCAGCGTGTCGAGCAGCGTGGCGCTGACCAGGCCGCCCAGGATGGTGATGGCAACGGGGTGCAGAATCTCCTTGCCCGGCGCATCGGCGCCGATGGCCAGCGGGATCAGCGCGAGGCCCGCCGAGAGTGCGGTCATCAGCACCGGCGTCAGCCGCTCGGCCGAGCCGCGGAGTACCAGCGCCAGGCCCCAGCGCTCGCCCTCGTGGAGCGCCAGGTTCAGGTAATGGCTGACCTTCAGGATGCCGTTGCGGGTGGTGATGCCGGTCAGCGTCACGAAGCCCACCAGCGTGGCGACCGAGAGCGGCTGCCCCGCGATCCAGATCGCCGCGACCGCACCGATCAGCGCCAAGGGCACGTTGCCCATGATGATCACCGCCAGCATGGCCGAACGGTAGCGCGAATAGAGCACGACGAAGATCAGGCCGAGCGAGATTAGGGCGAGGACCGCGATGGTCTGCATCGCTTCCTCCTGCGCCTGGAAGGTGCCTTCCAGCGCCGTGGTGTAGCCGGTCGGCATCGGCATGCGAGCGAGCTCCGCGCGGATGCCGGCGATCACCTGGGCCATGTCGGCATCCGGCGTCGTGTTGGCGAGCACCACGATGCGCCGGCGCGCGCCCTCGCGCAGGATCTGGTTGGGCCCGTCGCCTTCCTCGACGCGCGCCAGCAGGCCGAGTGGCACGCGGCCATGCGGCGTGGGCACAAGCGCCTCGGCGAGGCGGGCCGTGGTGCGATCCTCGTCGGCGAGGCGCAGCACCACGTCGAATCGGCGCGCCCCGTCCAGGATCTGGCTCACGACCGTGCCGCCGGTGAGCGATTCCAGCGTCTCCGTCAGCGCCGCCGCCGAGACGCCGTAGAGCCCGGCGCGCTCGTGGTCCACGGCGATCCGCAGTTGCGGGATCCGCACCTGGCGCTCGAGCTGAAGGTCGGTGAGGCCCGGCACGTTCTCCGCCAGCCTTCCGCGCAGCGTCTCCGCCAGCGTGCGCAGCGTGTCGAGGTCGTCGCCGAAGATCTTGAGCGCGATCTGCGCCCGCACGCCCGACAGCATGTGGTCCAGCCGGTGGCTGATCGGCTGTCCGATATTCACCGCGGCCGGCAGGGAAGCGAGCCGCGCGCGGATATCGGCCAGCACCTCGGCACGCGGGCGACCGCCCTCGCGCAGGTCGAGGTCGAGCTCGGAGGAATGCACGCCCTCGGCATGCTCGTCGAGCTCCGCGCGGCCGGTGCGGCGGCCCACGCCCTTCACCTCGGGGACCTGCATCAGCAGGCGTTCCGCCACCCGGCCGAGCGCGTCCGATTCCGCCAGCGAGATGCCCGGCTGGTAGGTGACGTTGATGACCAGCGTGCCCTCGTTGAAGGGCGGCAGGAAGGCGCGCGGCAGGAAGGGCACGCTGGCCGCGGCGAGAACGACGCCGCCGAAGGCCACGCCGAGCACCAGCGGACGGTGCGCAAAGGCCCAGCGCAGCAACCGGTCCTGCCCCGCCTTCAGGCCCCGCACCAGCGCCCCATCGCCCGCATGCACCCGCCGCATGCCCGGCAGCAGCCAATACGACAGCACCGGCGTGACGGTCACCGCGACCAGCAGCGAGCAGAGGATCGAGACGATGTAGGCGATGCCGAGCGGCGCGAAGAGCCGGCCCTCGATCCCGGTCAGCGCGAAGAGCGGCAGGAACACCAGCACGATGATCAGCGTGGCGTAGACGATGCCGGAGCGGACCTCCGCGCTGGCGGCGACCACCACCTGCATCACCGGCTCCGGCACCGCGCGCGCGGCGTTCTCCTTGAGGCGGCGCAGGATGTTCTCCACGTCCACCACCGCATCATCGACCAGCTCCCCCACCGCGATGGCCAACCCGCCCAGCGTCATGGTGTTGATGGACAGTCCGAAGGCCGCGAAGACGATGGCCGTCAGCAGGATCGACAGCGGGATGGCCGTCAGCGAGATGAAGGTGGTGCGCGTGTTCAGCAGGAAGGCGAACAGCACGATCGCCACCACGACGAAGGCCTCGGCCAGCACCTGCTGCAGGTTGGCGATGGACTGCGCGATGAAATCCGCCTGGCGGAACTTGACGCGGTCCGCCACCACGCCGCGCGGCATGCCGGCCTGCAGCTCAGCCAGCGCCACTTCCACCGCGCGCGTCAGGCGGATCGTGTCGGCGCCGGGCTGCTTCGCGATGGCGAGGATGACCGCAGGCTGCCCGTCCACGCCCGCCTCGCCGCGCTTGAAGCGCGGGCCGTATTCGACGCGCGCCACCTGCCGGAGCGCGATGGGCTGGCCCTCGCGGAAGCCGACCGTGGCGTTGCGCAGATCCTCGAGCGAGGTGGTGCGGCCGATGTTGCGGATCAGGAACTCGCGGCCCGCCTGGTCCACATAGCCGCCGCCGGCGTTGCCGCCGAACTGGCGCAGGGCGGTGATGAGCTGTTCGTTGGTCAGGTCCAGCGCGTGCAGGCGGTCGAGGTCCGGCATCACGCGGAACTGGCGCACCTCGCCGCCGATCGGGATGACCTGGGAGATGCCGGGAATGGTCAGCAGCCGCGGACGCATGACCCAGTCGGCCAGGTCGCGCAGCTCCATCGGGCCGAGCGAGCCATCCGCGGGCGCCGTCATCGCCACCAGCATGATCTCCCCCATGATGGAGGAGACCGGCGCCATCGTCGGCAGCACGCGCGGGGGCAGCTGCGCCTGGATCTGGCCGAGCCGTTCGCTCACCTGCTGGCGCGCGCGCCAGATGTCGGCCCCCCAGTCGAACTCGACGAAAACGATCGAGAGCCCTACCGAGGAGACGGACCGTACCCGCGTGACGCCGGGCAGCCCGTTCACCGCCGTCTCGATCGGGAAGGTGACGAGCTGCTCGACCTCCTCCGGCGCGAAGCCCTCGACCTCGGTCATGAGCGTGACGGTGGGCTTGTTGAGATCGGGGAAGACATCCACCGGCATGCGCGAGAGGGTGAAAATCCCGTAGAGGCTGACCAGCAGCGCAGCGGCCAGCACGAACAGCCGGTTGCGCAGCGAGAAGCCGACGATCGCGTTGAACAGCATGGCTCAGCGATCCCTGTCAGCGGACCTGGGCGATCAGCGCCGCGCCCTGCACCACCACCCGCTGCCCCGCCTCGAGCCCCGCCGTCACCACCACGCGCGTGCCGTCGAGCGGCTGCACGCGCACCTGGCGGGGGATGAAGCGTTCGGCGGTCGCGTGCTCGAACACCACCGGCGGCCCCTCGGCGCTGCGCACCACCGCATCGGCGGGCAGCACGATGCCTTGCACGGCGCGGGCCGTGCGCAGGGTGACGAGGACCGAGATGCCGATCGGCGCATCCGGCGGCGGATCGTCCACACGGAAATTCACCGGCACCGCCTGCTGCCGCACCGTCAGTCCCCGCCCCATGAAGACGAGGTCCAGCACGCGGCCATCCGGCAGGGTGGCGTTGGCGCCGGTGATGCGCTCCAGCGCCGCGCGATCGAAGGCGAGCGCCTCCACCCAGAGGCGGCTCGGATCGACGATCTCGACGACGGTGGTCGCGCTGTCCACGAGCTGGCCGACGGCACCGCGCACGGTGGAGACGATGCCCGAGACCGGCGCGACCAGCGCCTCGCGCCCAGACAGGGCGGGCTGGATCGCGGTGCGCCGCTGCCGCGCACCGGCAAGCTCCGCCTGTGCGTCCTGGATCTCGCGCTCCGCCACGGTGCCGCGCAGGGTGGTCAGGCGGCGGACGCGCGCCTCCAGGATCGTGATCTGCGCGTCGAGTTCGGCGGCGTTCTGGATCAGGCCGCCGCGCTCGGCCGCGCTGTAGGTGGGCGTGACATAGGCGAGCACCTGCCCGCGTTCGACCCGCTGGCCGAGCGTCGGGAAGCCCGCATCGCCCGGCTCCAGCCGCCCGTTCTGGCTGGCCTGCACCCGGCCCGAGGCGTTCGGGTCCGGCACCAGCGTGCCGATCATGCGCAGCGCGGCCGAGGCCTCGCCATTCTCGGTGAGCTGGGTCCGCAGGTTCAGCAGGCGCTGCGACGGCTTCGGCACGAAGATGGCACCGTCCTGCAGGCGGCGTGGTGCCTCGCCGGTGACCAGCGCCTGCTGGGCGCCGGCGGGGCCGGCGGCGAAGAGCGCGACGAGCAGCAGCGCAGCGGCGCGCCTTGTGCCGGCCGGCAACGCCTCCACCGGACGGATGGCGGGTGCCTCCTCGACCATGGGCGGGAGGGGGCGGCGGACGGATGCCCGCCCGAGCAGGAGGCCGAGCACGAGCAGCCCGACCCCGATGCCGATCTGGACGACGCTGTCCCGCATCAGGGCCATCACTTCGACCGCCGTGCCGGACGCCGCTGCCGGCGCAGGCACATCAAGCGTCGCGGTGAGCAGATCCATGTCCTCACCCGACATGACGGTGAAGACGAGGTCGAGCCGGCCCGGCCGTTCCAGCAGCGGGTGCCGCGCCACGAAGAGGCCGATTCCCTGACGCTCGGCGGGCACCTCCTGGCCATCAAGGGTCAAGGTTACGGAACCATCGAGGGGGCTGTTGTCGGCGTAGCGGTCGAGCGTGACGGTGAGCGCACCGCCGGGCTGCAGGATGGCGACGATCTCGAACAGATCGCTGTGGGCCTCCGCCCGAGGCAGGGCAGTGGCGATGGTCTCGGGCGCGGCGCCGTGGTCATGCCCTTCATGCGCGGCGGCTGGCCGGTCGAGCAAAGACACGGCGAGCAGGACAAGAACAAGGAAGGCACGTGCGGTTAGCGGCAAGCTCAAGCCTGAAGGCATGGAACGCTCCTGGATGCGGCCTTCATGCCGGGAACTCCGCGACATCGCGCTGCGCGAATGCGACAAAATATGTCAGCAGGGATGTGCACGCCGATGGCCGCGCCGCCGGCATGCACAGCCGCAGAGCTTGCTCAGGCGGGCGCGCGCTGGACCAGCGCATCGCCCGTGGCCTTCCCCATGTGCAGGACGATCCTGCGCACGAGGACGTAGAAAACCGGCGTAAAGAGCAGGCCGAGCAGGGTCACGCCCGCCATGCCGGCGGAGACCGCGATGCCCATCGCCTGGCGCATCTCGGCCCCCGCCCCGGTCGCGATCGCGAGCGGCACGGCGCCGGCCAGGAAGGCGATGGAGGTCATCAGGATCGGTCGCAGCCTGAGCCGCCCCGCCCCGATCACCGCCGCCAGCGGGTCGAGGCCGGTCAACTCCCGCTCCCGCGCTGTGGACGCGATGCTTGGGCCGAAGCCTCACGGGGCGACCGCGGATGGCCCCTCTGGCCTACGATCACGCAGCATGGGCGCGATGGTCAAGGCTGCCGCGTCCAGCTGGCTCAATCTCGATATCCACAGCGAAGCACCCGGCCCCGGAGAGTTTCATTCCCCAGTTCCCACCGCTGCAGGCGTGTGAACTGGGGACACGACCGTCTCTGGGCGCCGGGAGATCGGCAAGGGTGGCGAGTTCCGGCGACGGCGGCGTTGTTCGAGTCGGCGATCCCCGTCGGCGAAGCCAAGGAGATGCTGAGCCGCCTCTGCGGCGTGACGCTGGACAAGACGCGCTGTCTTGTCCGCCACGACCGGCATGTCTGGGAGGTGGACGTGCATCAGGAACCGCTCGCCGGATTCGGCCTGACGGAAACCGAGCTGTCCTCGGAGGACGAGGTCTTCACTCGGCCTGACTGGCTTGGCGCGGAGGTCACCGGCGATCCGGCCTACAGCAAGCGTGAACTCGTCGCCCGGGCGCTGGCCGGGAAGAGGCGTGGCTGACGTGCGATAGCTGAGACTTGATCGGACAGTCTGTGTTGGTTCTCGAAGGATGGAGCCGGTGGGCGGGGCGCGGTCCTTGCCCTCGCGCTCGGACCG
>NZ_JAWLHG010000060.1:0-23379 GCF_041690465.1 Falsiroseomonas sp.
CTGGCGCGGCGGCCATTCGGCCGCTCGGCCCGCTGCGCGGGCCGCAGGTCACTCGGTTGAGCCGGCAGCATCAGGCCGGCAGGGCGGCGACGGCTGCTTCCAGGGCGCTGTCGGAAAGCGCGAAGGGCAGCACCTGCAGCACCGTTGTCTCGGCGAAGGCGGCGTTCCCCCCGCTCGCCGTGGTGCCGAGCCGGAGCGTGGTGAGCCCGGCCGCCGGGCCGCCGGTCTGCACCGCCGCCGCGGCGCCGTTCATCGAGGCCGCCCCGCGCCCGGTGCCGTCGAGTGCCAGGCCCAGGCGGAAGGGGATGCCGGCGGTGTGGGGGCTCAGGTTGGTCAGCCCACCGGCGCTGTTGAGCAGGCGGAGCAGGCCGTCGGTCGCACGGCTGTCAATGTACCAGCGGGTGGCGTTGCTGCCGGAGTCGACCTGCAGCAGCAGCGCCACATAGCCGGCCGTCTGATTTGGGAAGAGGCCGCTCCAGAGGATCGTGCAGGCACCGTGCTCGCCGATGCCGAGATCGGCCAGCGCGGCGCTCAGCAGCTCGGCGCCGCGGGTGCTGGATTGCGGGCTGCCGGCGGGCGGAAGGATGAGCGAAGAGGGGAAGGGAGCGCCCGCCTCGCTGCTGGCGCCCCAGACGAGCAGGTCGGCGCTGTCGCTGTTGCCGGAGCCGCCGCCGAGCAGCATGACGCGATGCACGCCGCCGCCATCCACATTGCCGAAGCGGCGCCAGGTGGTGTCCACGACGGACTGGACGGCGGGGGTGACGGAGCTGGTGCCGATCTGCACATTCGCCGTGCCGCTCAACGTTCGCGCCCAGACGAAGCGCGCGGCGTTGAGGCTGGTGGTGCGCGACAGGCCGGAGCGGTCGGTGGAGAGTGTGCCGGCGCCCTTGTCCAGCTGCAGGCGGGTGGCGGTGAAGCTGCCATCCGGGGCGGGGATGCCGCCGAAGGCCGGGGTGATGACCGGGGCGCTGCCGCTGCCGCCGCTGAGCACGCTCCAGCTGGCGGCGGTGAAGTCGAGCGGGTCGGCGATCTCGTTGGTGCGCTGGGCTTCTCGCAGCAGCCGACGGGTGGCGCCGCGGAAGCGCGGCGTGTCGGCGGCGAAGATCTGGACGCTGGCTTCGTCCGGCCCGAGCGCCGTGGCGCGGGAGGAAACCTGGGCGCGTGCAAGGCTGAGCGGGGCGTAGATCGCGCCGGGTGCGACCAGGCTGCGGCGGGCAGCGCCGTGCAGGCCAAGCAGGGTTGGGATGGCGGAGGTGCTCATCGGCGATCCTCCGGGGCGCACGCGTGCATGACCGAATGGGACATTCGGGAGGTCCTCCAATGCTGGCGGGTGGGTGGGGGTCGGCCGGGGTGCGGTGCCGCGCAGGGCGGCGGGCGGAAAACGGACGGAGTCCGGCCAGAGACAGGCCCCCTGTAGCATCGCGGTCGCGGCGATGCAAGAATTCATTCCTCTACGCGAGAGGAATACAAGCCGCTCAGACGAATGCTCGCTAACTGCAGCGCAAAGCGCGTTGCATTTTGCAAATCGCGCGCCCTGGAAAGCCGCAGCGGCGTCGGGATTTGGCGTCACCGGACGCGGAACGCCCTGGATCGGGGGACATTGCCGACAAAGAAGAGGGCCGGTCCTTTCGGACCGGCCCCAAGGCAAGGTTGAGGAAGGCTAAGCTGCCAGGGACGGGCGAGACCCGTCGCTTGACGGCTACGAATTAGCAAGCGGCGTGCCAGAACCGGCGCTCAGGCAGGCGCGAGACTCCTCGAGGCGCAGCGGCTGCAGGCTCGCGCCAATCGGGCGAGGCTAGTCCACCCGTTCCAGGATCGAGCAGTAATTCGCCACCGCGGCGCCGCCCATGTTGAAGACACCGGCGACATCGGCCCTGGGCAGCTGCATCTCGCCGGCCTGGCCGGTGAGCTGCATCGCGGCCATGGCGTGCATCGAGACCCCGGTGGCGCCGATCGGGTGGCCCTTGGACTTCAGCCCGCCGGAGGGGTTCACCGGCAGCTTCCCGTCCTTCGCGGTCCAGCCTTCCAGTGCGGCGCGGGCGCCCTGCCCTTCCGGCGTCAGGCCCATCGCCTCGTACTCGATGAGTTCGGCGATGGTGAAGCAGTCATGCGTCTCGACGAAGGAAAGGTCGGTCAGCGCCAGGCCGGCCTGGTCCAGGGCCTTGCCCCAGGCGGCGCGGGCGCCCTCGAAGCGGATGATGTCGCGGGCGGCGATCGGCATGGCATCGGTGGCCTGGGCGGCGGCGCGGAACCGCACGGCCTTGGCCATCCCGCGCGCGGTTTCCTCGTCGGTCAGGATCAGCGCGGCGGCGCCATCCGAGACCAGCGAGCAGTCGGTGCGCTTCAGCGGCGGGGCGACGAAGGGGTTCCGCTCGCTCTCTGCGCGGCAGAAGGCGAAGCCGAGATCCTTGCGCATCTGCGCGTACGGGTTGGCGACGCCGTTCTTGTGGTTCTTCGCGGCGATCGCGGCCAGCGCGTCGGACTGGTCGCCGTGGCGCTGGAAATAGCTGTCGGCGATGCGGCCGAACACGCCGGCGAAGCCCGCGGGGATCTCGCCTTCCGTCTTGCGGTAGCTGGCGGAGAGAAGGATCTCGCCGATCTCGGGGCCGGGGGTGGCGGTCATCTTCTCGGCGCCGACGACCAGCGCGAAGCGGCCGCGCTTGGCAGCGAGGAAATCCAGCGCGCCGTGGATCGCCGCGCTGCCGGTGGCGCAGGCATTCTCGTAGCGTGTGGTCGGCTTGAAGCGCAGTTCCGGCACGTGCTGCAGCAGCAGGGAGGCGAAGAAATCCTGCTTGCTGAACCCGCCATTGAAGACGCCGACGAAGGCGGCATCCACCTCCGCCGGCTCGATCCCGGCATCGTGGATGGCCGAGAGCGCGACGCGGCCGAACAGGCTCTCGATGTCCGGGTCCTCGAGCTTGCCGAAGGGCGTATGGGCCCAGCCGACGATGCAGGCGGTCATGGCGTCTGTCCTTCCTGGTCGCGGTTCAGATAGGCGGTCCTAGCCCGGCGCCCAACTCGCCTTGCGACGTTCCTTGAAGCTGGCGATGCCCTCGGCCGCCTCGGGCCCGGAGGCCTGGCGGGCAAAGGCGGCCGCGCCGGCCTCGGCATAGCCGGCGGGCACGGTGGCGCCGAGCGCGGCGATCAGGCCCTTCGTTTCGGCGAGCGCGTTCGGCGCGCCCTGCAGGATGTCGGCGATGGCGGTGTCCACTAGCGCCGACAGGCCCTCGACGCTGGGCGCCATGGCATGCACCAGGCCGATCCGCTCGGCCTCGCCGGCCTCGATCACGTTGCCCTGCAGGCAGAGCCGCGCGGCGGCGCTGCGGCCCATGCGGCGGACCATCCAGGGCAGGATCTGCGCGGGCACCAGGCCGCGGCGGACCTCGGGCGCGGAGAAGCGGGCGGAGCCGGCGGCGAAGGCGATGTCGGCGGAGCAGACGAAGCCGAGCCCGCCCGCATAGGCGCTGCCCTCCACCGCCGCGATCACCACCTGCGGCAGGTCGGAAATGGCCTGGAAGCGCGCGCCGGTGCGGCGGTTGCGCGCCTGCTGCGCGGCGAGCTTTGCGGCCGGGTCCTGCGGCGCACCGACCTCGGTGAGGTCGAGGCCGGCGCAGAAATGCCCGCCGGCGCCGGAGATGACGAGGATGCGCGCGGTGGTGTCGGATTTCAGCTCCGCGAGCAGCGCGTCGAGGCGGTCCACCAGCGCCTCGCTCATCGCGTTGCGGCGATGCGGGCGGTTCAGCGTGGCGCGGACGACGGGGCCCTCGCGGGTGACGATGATCGGGTTCTCTTCGCTCACAATCCGGTATCCGTGCCGAGGTGGAACAGGCAGTCGCCGCGCGCGGTCATGCCGGGCCAGCGCTTGACCAGCACGACGCCGTCGCGCGCGAAGGAGACGGGCGTCGGCGCGCGCCAGGGCGTCTCGGTGTGGTGGATCAGGCCGGCGGGCCGGCCTTCGCGCACCTCGGCGCCGAGCTCGGCCAGCGGCTCGAAGACGCCGGGGTCGGGGGCATGGACGTAGTAGTCGGCGCCGCGGACATCGAGGATGCGCGTGGGACGCGTGGGCGCGTCGGCATCCCAGGGGATGTCGGCGGCGCCGAGGTGGCGCAGCACGCCGGCGATGCCGCGCTCGGCGATGCGGATCGCCTCGGGCGTCGCATGGCCGCCGCCACCGAGCTCGGTGCCGATGTGCAGCACGCCGCGCTGGAAGGCGGTGTCGGAGAGGGTGCGGCCGCCATTCGTGCCGGGGATGACGACGTAGGAGAGCGGCGCGCCGAATGCCTTCAGCGCCGCGACGCTGCGGGCGAAATGCGCCGCGTCGTCGCTGCGGCGGATCAACGCGGATGGCGTGTACATCAACGAGGACCCGCCGGAATGCAGGTCGATCACCGCGTCGCACATCGGCAGCAGGATGTTGGCAATGTGGTTGGCGATCTGCTCGGTGATGCTGCCGTCGGGATCGCCGGGAAACAGGCGGTTGAGGTTGCCGTCGTCGAGGGGGCTCACTCGCCGGCCGGCGCGGGCGGCGGGAAAGTTCGCGGCGGGCAGGATGATGAGGCGGCCGGAGACCTGCGCCGGCTCCACCTCCCGGATGAGCCGGCCGAGCGCGACCTGGCCTTCGTACTCGTCGCCATGGTTGCCGGCGACGAGCAGCACGGTGGGGCCGGTGCCGCGCGCGATCACCGCGATGGGGATCGGGATGAAGCCATACGCGCTCTCATGCGTGGAGTGCGGCAGGCGCAGGAAGCCGTGGCGCTTGCCGGGGGCTTCGAGGTCGATCTCGCAGGCGAGCGTGGTGCGCGCGGACAAGGGGCTCTCCCGTGCAGGGGGGAAGAGTCCGCCGCGCTGCCCGGGGCGTCAAGCGGTGGTCACACGCCCTCGCGCTGGCGGGCCTTGATCTGCTCCAGCTCGGCTTTCAGCGCGGCGATCTCGGCGCGGAGGGCGGCGAGCTGCTCGCCCACCGGGTCCTCGTCCAGCCCGCCGAGGCCGTAGCCGATGCCGCCATCGTCGCAGGGCGAACCCTTGGGTGGGCGGGCGGGGATGCCGACCACGGTGCAGCCGGGCGCGACCCCGCTCACCACCACCGCATTGGCGCCGATGCGCGCACCGCGGCCGACGCGGATGGGGCCGAGCACCTGCGCACCGGCGCCGATCGTCACATGATCCTCGATGGTCGGATGGCGCTTGCCGGGCTGGCCGGAGAGGCCGCCGAGGGTGACGCCGTGATAGATCAGCACGTCGTCGCCGACCTCCGCCGTCTCGCCGATCACCACGCCCATGCCGTGGTCGATGAACAGCCGCCGGCCGATCTGCGCGCCGGGGTGGATCTCGATGCCGGTGAACAGCCGCGCCAGATGCGAGGAGACGCGGGCCAGGCCGCGCAGCCCGGCGCGCCATAGCGCATGCGACAGGCGGTGCCACAGCACCGCGTGCAGCCCGGCGTAGCTCAGCGCGGCCTCGATGCGCCCGGGGCGTGCGGGATCGCGGCTGCGGATGGTGCGGATGAGTTCGACCAGCTCCACGGCACTCACTCCAGCCAGGGCGGCACCGGCAGCCCGCGCTCGCGCAGGAAGGCCGGGTTGAACAGCTTGGACTGGTAGCGCGCCGCGCCATCGCACAGCACCGTCACCACCGTGTGGCCGGGGCCGAGGTCCCGCGCGATGCGGATCGCCGCAGCGACGTTCAGCCCGGCGCTGCCGCCGACCGAGATGCCCTCATGCAGCTGCAGGTCGAAGACCTGTTCCAGCATCTCGGGATCCTCGATGCGCACGGCGTCGTCGATCAGCTCGCGCGCCTGCGCGAGGTTGCCGGGTGCGCGGGCGGCCTGGCCGATGCCCTCGGTGATGGAACTGCCCTCGGCCTTCACCTCGCCCGTCTTGACCCAGGAATGGAGCCCGCTGCCGGCCGGATCGGCGAGCACCATGCGGACCTTCGGGTTGCGCGACTTCAGCGCGCGCGCGACGCCGCCGAGGGTGCCGCCGGTGCCGCAGGCGCAGGTGAAGGCATCCACCCTGCCCTCCGTCTGCTCCCAGATCTCGGGGCCGGTGGTCTGCTCATGCGCGGCGGCGTTGGAGAGATTATCGAACTGGTTGGCCCAGACGGCGCCCAGCTCCTCCGCCAGCCGGCGGGAGACATGGACGTAGTTGCCGGGGTCGCTGAACGGCTTGGGCTGCACCAGGCGGAGATCGGCGCCGATCATGCGGAGATAGTCGAGCTTCTCCCGCGACTGCGTCTCCGGCACCACGATGATGCTCTTCCACCCCATCGCATTGGCCGCCAGCGCGATGCCGATGCCGGTGTTGCCGGCCGTGCCCTCGACGATGGTGCCGGGCCGGCCGGGCACGAGAAGCCCGCGCGCCACCGCATCCTGCAGGATGCCGAGCGCCGCGCGGTCCTTCACGCTGCCGCCGGGGTTCATGAACTCCGCCTTGCCGAGGATCTCGCAGCCAGTGGCCTCGGAGGCACGACGCAGGCGGATCAGCGGCGTGCGCCCGACCGCGCCCCAGAAGCCGTCGGCAATGGCGGAGGCCATCGGCTACTTCACCTCGACATAGCGGAGATAGGGCTTCTTCGCGTCCCACCCCTGCGGGAACAGCGTCTTCGCCTGCTCGTCGGAGACCGAGCCGGCGATGATCGCCTTGTCGCCGGGCTTCCAGTTCGCCGGCGTGGCCAGCTTCTTCGCCGAGGTCAGCTGCAGGCTGTCGATGACGCGCAGGATCTCGTCGAAGTTGCGCCCGGTGGTCATCGGATAGGCCAGCGCCAGCTTCACCTGCTTGTCCGGCCCGACGACGAAGACGGTGCGCACGGTCTGGTTGTCCGCCGCCGTGCGGCCCTGCGAGGTCTCCCCGGCCGTCGCGGGCAGCATGCCGTAGAGCTTCGAGACCTTCAGGTCCGGATCGCCGATCATCGGGTAGTTCACGGCATGGCCCGTCACCTCCTCGATGTCCTTGGACCAGCCCTTGTGGCTGTCCACCGGGTCCACGCTGAGGCCGATGATCTTCACGTTGCGCTTCGCGAATTCCGGCATGAGGCCGGCCATGGTGCCGAGCTCGGTTGTGCAGACCGGCGTGTAATCCTTCGGGTGGCTGAACAGCACACCCCAGGAATCGCCGAGCCATTCATGGAAGCGGATACGACCCTCGGTGGTGTCCGCCTCGAAATCCGGGGCCGTCTGGCCGATCTGGATCATCGTCTTTCCCCTCTGCGTTCTTTTGCCGGCTGCGGAGATAAGGCGATCGCGCCGGCGTATTCCAGCGCCGCCATCCTGGCGTTTCCGCGATAGCGGAGGTGATGCATGCTCGCCGCGCATGGCGGCGACGCTTCCGTTCCCCGCCTCGGGGGAAAGGGAGGGGATCATCGTCTCGGAGCGACCGGATGAGCCAGGATATTTTTCGTGACGCAGGCGGCGCCGGACGCGCCCGGCTGGACGCCCCGCGGGCCGAGCGCCTGGCGCGGATCGCGCTGGGCCATGTCGGGCAGGAATGGCCGCAGAAGCTCGATCTGGTGCTGGAGGGGCCGGAGGACCTCCGCCGCCCGTCGGAGCTGCACCCGGTGTTCCATGGCAGCTTCGACTGGCATTCCTGCGTGCATGCGCATTGGATGCTGGCGCGGCTGCTGCGCCGCTTCCCATCCCTGCCCGCGGCCGGCGCGATCGCCGCGCGCTTCGACCACGTCTTCACCCCGGAGAAGGTGGCGGGTGAGCGCGCCTTCCTCGCCCGCCCCGCCGCCCGCGGCTTCGAGCGGCCCTATGGCTGGGCCTGGCTGCTGAAGCTGCATGCCGAGTTGGATGGCGCCTGGGCGGAGCGTCTGGCGCCCCTGGCGCGCGACTTCGCGGAACGATTCGCCGCGCACCTGCCGCGCGCGGACTACCCGGTGCGCCATGGCGTGCATTCCAACACCGCCTTCGCGCTGACGCTCGCGGCCGACTGGGCGGAGCGGCACGACGCCGCGCTGCTCGACCTGCTGCGGGCGACGGCGTGGCGCTGGTATGGCGCGGATGCCGATGCGCAGGCCTGGGAGCCCTCCGGCGAGGATTTCCTCTCCCCGGCGCTGGTCGAGGCGGCCTGCATGGCACGCCTGCTGCCGACGGAGGCGTTCGCGGAGTGGCGCGACCGCTTCCTGCCGCGGCTTGCGGCGGGCGAGCCGGTTCCGCTGTTCCAACCGGCCCGGGTCTCGGACCGCAGAGACGGGCGGATCGTGCACCTGGATGGGCTGAACCTCTCGCGCGCCTGGTGCTGGCGGGCGCTGGCGGCCGGCTTCGCGGCGGCGGACCCGAGGCGGCTTCTCGCGGAGCAGACGGCCGAGCGGCATGTCGCGGCCTCGCTCGATCATGTCGGCGGGCACTACATGGGCGCGCATTGGCTGGCGAGCTTCGCGGTGCTGGCGCTGGGCGGGAGCTGAGCCTCGCTGCGCCTGGCTCGCCATGCCGCAGGCGTGCGTGCCGCAGGCCGGAACGTCTCGAGGCGGGCATCAGCCTCCGGCCAGCGTGACCTCGCCGCGGGTCCGGACGACACCGATCCGGTCCCCCGCGAACAGCGCCATGAGCCGGAGCTGCGTGCGGCCGCGGAGCAGTTCCGCCGGCAGGACGAAATCGAAGCCGGCACGACGCCCCTCCGCGAACCCGTGCCGCCACGGCAGGGGGAAATCCGTCAGCGGCACGGCGCCATGCACCGCGACGCCGTCGATGAACGCGACAACGGCGATTGCCGTCATGCTGCGCTCCCGGTCCACCGCCCAGCCCGCGAGCCGCAGCGAGCCGTCCGCGCCACGCTCGACGCGCGACGCCCAGCCCTGGTCCTCGGGGACGAGGCGCAGCTCCCTGCCGTTCAGCGTGACCGTCGTGCGGCCGTCCTGCTCCTCCATCCGGCCCGACACCGGATACGTCGGGGGTGCGGAATGGAACGCCTGGTCCATGGAGCCGGTGACCAGCGCCGCGGCGCCCACCGTGCCCAGGAACATCAGGGCGATGGCCCCGAGGGCGACCGCAGGGTGGCGGCTTCCCCGCATGCCGCGCAGCAGCGGCCGCTCGATCCCGAGATAAACCACCGCACCGGCCACCGTGCAGGCAAGGGCCGTCGCGATGACGAACAGGGCCTGCGCGGCAGCCGGAAGGCCGGGCACGAAGAACGCCCGGTTGATGATGATGATCAAGGTGATGTGGACGAGGTAGATCGCGTAGGAGGCATCGCCGAGCAGCGCCACCAGGCGCGGCGCGCGCGCGGGTCGCGCCAGGTTCCAGGCGGCCGCGCCATAGACGAGGAAGAACGACGCGGCGCCGAACAGCAGCACGCGGTGCAGATTGTCCTCGGTCGAGGTGACCCCCGCCGCGTTCAGCCACCCGCCGGCGGCGAACCAGCCGAGTCCGAGCAGCATCGAGGCGCGCGAGAAGCGGCAGCGGCCATTCAGCACCAGCCGCGCTGCGGCGATCCCGAACAGGAATTGCAGGCAGAGCACGTTCAGCAGCGCCGTCGCCGCGCCCCCGTTGCCGAAGCCGTTCGCGAGGACCATCAGCGCCGCCCAGGAGGTGACGGCGGGGATGAACAGCGGCCTCGGCAGGAAGAAGAAGACGACGAAGACGGCGTAGAACACCATCTCCCAGCTCAGGCTCCAGGCCTGCGGGATGTAGCAATTCGTCGTGCCGAAGGTCAGCAGGAGGTTCGCCACCGGCTGCCAGAACACGTTGCCCGGGGCGCAATACGGCTCGCGGAAGATCAGGTAGCTGATGGCGAGCGCACCCAGCCAGCAGATCCAGTAGACGGGCATGAGGCGGACCAGCCGCCGTACGACGAAGCCGGGGGCGGAGCGCGCCTCGCCGATCTGTCGGTGGTGTGCGTAGGTGATGATGAAGCCGGATATGACGAAGAACAGGTTGACGCCGCCGAACCCGAAGTAATGAAGGATGCCGAAGGCGGGGTTCGCGACGTTCAGCTGGCGTTCCGCCGCCCCGATGTGGAACAGCACCACGACGAGCGCGGCGACCGCCCTCAGCCCCTGTATGTAGTCGAGGGTTCCGGCGCCTTGCCTAGCCCGAGACGCGACATCCATCGAGACCCCGACCCCTCCGCTCCGGCGGAGCGAAGCCGCCCTGCCGTCGAACCCGGCGATGGCGCGCCCGGAGGGATTCGAACCCCCGACCTACGGAGTAGAAATCCGATGCTCTATCCAGCTGAGCTACGGGCGCCGCCTGTGCGCCGCTTACCACCGCCGCGCGGCAGCGTGTAGGCGCCAGCGGGTGCGCACAACGCAAGGTTGACGATCAGGGGAGGCCTGAGCAACGTGGCGTTGTCGCGCCGCGCCGCGGGCGCCATTCCCGGAGGAGCCATGCCCGCGCGTCGCATCGATCTTCCAGACGTCACCGGCGAGGCCTCGCGCCCCGTCCGATGAGGCGGCTTCCTGCTTCCCTCGCGGCCGCGCTGGCCACGGCGTTGCCGGTGAGCGGCGCGTGCGCACAGGCCCCGCCGCCGCTGCCCGGCGTGATCGAGCGCACCGCACCGGCCGAGGCTCCGCGCCTCGGCCCGCCATTGCTGCCGCCCGAGCCGGACCGCGTCACCGGCCCCGGCGCGCAACGCCAGGTGGCAATCGGGCGCGTCGCGATCCACGGCAACACCGCGCTGCCGGAGTCGGCGCTGCGCGGGCTCGTCGCCCCGCTGGAAGGGCGCCGCGTCACGCTGGACGAGATCGAAACGGCGCGCCTCGCCGTGCTGCGGGCCCATCGGGCCGCCGGATACCCCTATGTCGCGGTCGGGGCGGCGCTGGCGCCGCTGCCGGATGGCAGCGCGGAACTCCGCCTGCCGGTCACCGAAGGCTTCGTCGCGGAGGTCGCCATCGAGGGCGATGCCGGCCCGGCGGCACGGCAGGCGCGGCGCTTCCTCGAGCCGCTGGTCGGCCAGCGCCCGCTGCCCAATGCGGCGCTGGAGCGGGCGCTGCTGCTGGCCTCGGACATCCCGGGCGTGACCTCGCGGGGCCTGTTGCGGCCGGTGCCGGGCGAGGCCGGGGCGCTGCAGCTGGCGGTGCGGCTGGACCACCGGCCGGTGAGCGGCTTCGCCAACCTCGACAACCGCGGCTATCGCCTGACCGGCGCGTGGCAGGCGCTGCTGGTCGGCCAGGTCAACGCGCTGACCGGACTCGGCGAGCGCACCGAGATCGCCCTGCTGCAGACCGATGCCAACGGCCAGAGCTTCGTGCAGGTGACGGAGGAGGCCTTCCTCGGCGGCTCCGGCCTGCGGCTGCGCGCCCATGCCGGCTTCGGGCGGGCGGCGCCGGGTTCGGCGCTGGCGGCGATCGGCTATGCGGGGGAGACTCGGGTGGCGGGGGTGGCGCTGAGCTACCCGGTCATCCGCAGCCGCCCGCTGAACCTGACGCTTGGCGGGCAGTTCGACGCCTTCGAAAGCACAGTGGACGCGCGTGACGGGCCCGGCCTGCCGCGGGTTCGGCAGAGCCGCGATGCGGTGCGGGCGTTGCGGCTCGGGCTGGAGGGCTCGTTCCAGGATGCCTGGCTCGCCCTGGCGCCGGCGGCGGCGGCGACCACCGGCCTGGTCCGGCTGAACCGGGGGATCGAGGCGTTCGGCGCGAGCGACGGCGACAGCGGCCGCACGGCACGGGCGGGCAGCCAGTTCGGCTTCACCCGGATCGTGGCGGAGGCAACGCGGCTGCAGCCTCTGTTCGTGCCGGCTGAAGGCTGGCTGGTTTCGCTGCAGCTGACGCTCGCCGGCCAGTGGAGCGACGATGTGCTGCCGCCGGCGGAGAAATTCTACCTTGGCGGCAACCGGCTCGGCCGCGGCTTCTATGCCGGGCAGGTCTCGGGTGACCGGGCGCTGGCGGGGGCGGTGGAGCTGCAGGCGGGCACGGTGTTCGACCTGCCGGGGCTGCGGCTCGGCACGCAGTTCTATCTGTTCCGAGACGAAGGCCGTGGCTTCGACAATGATCCGGGCGGGCCGGAACGCACCCTCGCGTCCTGGGGCGGCGGGGTGCGGCTGCAATTCGACGAGCGCGTGCAGCTGGACCTGGAGGCGGTGCGGCGGCTGACGCGCAACCCGGAAGGCGCGGGGGTGGCACGGCTGGACGAGGACGCGGTGTTCGCGCGGGTGCTGGTCAGGTTCTGACGGTCGGCGGCGGCTCCAAGAACGGACCCAGGCACGGGCCGGCCGAGGTGGCCGCAGATTCGATATCCTTTCAAAAAAGATTTACCCACATATCGTTTTCCGACCATGAATTCCCCACAATGCCGCCCCATATGCCATGAAGCGCTGATAATCATTGCGAGCGATATCTTATGCTTATTTTGCGCTGAATTGGCCATGGCAGGCGGGTTTTCTGTCTGTGTCGGCCCAAGGGAGGCAATCATGTCCACTCAAGCCATGACGATGCGCGAGACCGCAGCGGCGAAATGGGCCGCGGCCAAGCCGGTTCTCACCGGGCTGGTCATCGGTCTCATCGCCGGCCCGATCATTTCCGGAATGTCCGGCTTCCAGGTCCGCACCAGCACGGCGCAAGCGGCGGAGCACGCCAGCGTCGTCGAGCAGCAGGCATTGTTCTGCGTGGAGCGCGCCCGCGCGGCGACGCCCGGCACCGCTGCGCTGAGCTACCAGGCGCGATCCGACCTCGCCCGCCAATGGGCGGCAATGCCGGGGACGACCACCGTGGACCAGGACGTCGTCTACGCCTGCTCTGGCAAGCTTTCGAACTGAAGGCGCCCGCGGCGGGGGATTCAGCTCCTCGCCGCGCCCCGACCGAGCGGTGGCAACCGGGTAGCCGTCGGGGTCAGTGCGTCCAGTTCTCGCTGCGGCCGAAGCGAAAATTGTCGGCGTAGCTCTTGGGCTTGATGTCGGCGCGCACCGGCGGGGCGGGCTCCACCTCGTACGGAATGCCCTTCGCCTCGGCATAGGCCACCGCCGCCTCGGCGGTCGGAAAGGAGAGGCGCAGCTGCCCCTGCGTGTCGCCGGAACCGAACCAGCCGGTCAGCGGATCGATCCGCTTCGGCTCGGCGGGCTCGAACATCAACATCCAGTCCTGGGTGCGGGCGCGGCCGGACTGCATGGCGTTCTTCGGCGTGCGAAGGATGCGGGCTTTCTGCATGACGGCAGGCTAGCATCCGCCCTGCCGCTACAGAACCCCCGACCGCAGCAGGTCGTGCAGGTGCAGGATGCCGACCGGGCGGCCATCCGACAGCACGAAGAGGCTGGTGATCCGCTTCTCGTTCATCAGCCCCAGCAGGTCGGCTGCCAGCGTCTCCGGTGCGGCACTGAGCGGGGTGCGGGTCATCGCCGCGGCGACCGGGCCGGCCATGGCCGCGCCGCGCTGGAAGGCGCGGCGGAGGTCGCCATCGGTCAGCACGCCGACGAGCCGCCCCTCCCCGTCCAGCACGCCGGTCACGCCGAAGCGGCGGGAGGTCATCTCCACGACCGCCTGCTCGAGCGTGGCGCCGAGCGGCACCAGCGGCAGCTCCTCGGGCCCGTGCATCAGGTCCCGCGCGCGCTTCAGGCGGGCGCCGAGCTTGCCGCCGGGGTGGAACTCGCGGAAATCCTCCGGCGAGAAGCCGCGCGCTTCCAGCAGGCTCATCGCCAGCGCATCGCCGAGGGCGAGCTGCATGGTGGTGCTGGTGGTCGGCGCCAGGCCGTTCGGGCAGGCCTCCTGCATGCGCGGCAGTGCCAGGCAATGGTCGGCCGCGCTGCCCAGCGCGCTGGCGGGGCGCGAGGTGATGGCGATCAGCGGCACGTCGAAGCGGCGGGTATAGGCGATGATGTCGGCAAGCTCCGGCGCCTCGCCCGACCAGGAGAGGGCGAGCACGGCGTCGTCGCGCCCGATCATGCCGAGATCGCCATGGCTGGCCTCGGCGGGGTGGACGAACTGCGCCGGCGTGCCGGTGGAGGCCATGGTTGCGGCGACCTTGCGCCCGATATGGCCGGACTTGCCCATCCCCGTCACCGCGACGCGGCCGGGCCGCGCGAGGATCACGGCCACCGCTTCCAGCACGCGGGTGCCGAGCTCGCCCTGCAGCGCCTCGTGCAACGCGTTCAGGCCGGCGGCTTCGAGTGCCACCGTGCGCAGCAGGGTGGCTCGGCGCTGATCGTCGGTCACGCGCGCCCTCCCCGCGCCTGTGGCGCGAGCATCTCCCGCGCCCGCGCCAGATCCTCCGGCGTGTCCACGCCGAGCGGGACGGCATCCACGGCGATGGCGTCGATCCGCATGCCGGCCTCCAGCGCGCGCAGCTGCTCGAGCTTCTCGCGCTTCTCCAGCCCCGAGGGCGGCAGCGCGACGAAGCGCGCCAGGGCGGCGCGGCGCCAGGCGTAGAGGCCGATATGGTGCCAGAGCTTGCCCTCGCCCCAGGGCGCGGTGGCGCGGGTGAAGTAGAGACAGTGGAAGCGGCCGGGGGCGAGCTCGCTGCCGACCATCTTCACCACCTGCGGCGCGGTGCGCTCCTCCTCCCGCGTGATCTCGGCGACCAGGGTGGCGATATCCACCGCCGGGTCCATCAGCGGCACCAGCGCGGCGCGGATGGTGGCGGGCTCGATCGTCGGCAGGTCGCCCTGCACGTTCACCACCGCATCATGCGCGCCGGTGGGATCGAGCGCGGAGACGGCCTCGTGGATGCGGTCGGAGCCGGAGGGATGGTCCGCGCGCGTCATCTGCACGCGGCCGCCGGCGCGCGCGACGACCTCGGCGATGTCGGGGTCGTCGGTGGCGACCACGACCTCGCCGATCGCGGCCACCACGGCACGGCGCCAGACATGCACGATCATCGGCGTGCCGTTGATGTCCGCCAGCGGCTTGCCCGGCAGGCGGCTGGCCGACATGCGGGCGGGGATCATGACGATAGGGTTCATCGCCGGCTCAGAAGCCCTTCACGAGGCCATCTATGGCCTGCAGGCGGGTGACCAGCGCCTCGAACTCCCGCAGCGGCACCATGTTCGGCCCGTCGGAGGGGGCGTTGTCGGGGTCGGGATGCGTCTCGATGAACAGGCCGGCGACGCCGACCGCCACCGCGGCGCGGGCCAGCGTCTCCACGAACTCCCGCTGGCCGCCGGAGGAGGCGCCCTGCCCGCCTGGCTGCTGCACGGAATGGGTGGCATCGAACACCAGGGGGTGGCCGGTGCGCGCCATGATCGGCAGCGCGCGCATGTCGCTGACCAGCGTGTTGTAGCCGAAGGAGACGCCGCGCTCGGTCAGGATCACGCGGGGATTGCCGGCGCCTGTGATCTTGGCGGCGACGTTCACCATGTCCCACGGGGCGAGGAACTGGCCCTTCTTCACGTTCACCGCGCGGCCGGTGGCGGCGGCGGCCAGCAGCAGGTCGGTCTGGCGGCAGAGGAAGGCGGGGATCTGCAGCACGTCCACCGCCTCGGCCACCGGGGCGCACTGGGCGCTTTCGTGCACGTCGGTCAGCGTGGGCAGGCCGAGGCGCTCGCGGATCTCGGCGAAGACCGGCAGCGCGGCGGCCAGCCCCATCCCGCGCGCGGCCGTGCCGGAGGTGCGGTTCGCCTTGTCGAAGCTGGTCTTGTAGATCAGGCCGATGCCGCGGCGGGCGGCGATCTCCTTCAGCGCCTGCGCCGTCTCCAGCGCATGGGCGCGGCTTTCCATCTGGCAGGGGCCGGCGATCAGCGCAACCGGCAGGTGGTTGGCCAGCCGGACAGCACCGATCTCGACGATATGGGGTGAGGCGGACATCTCGCTCAGGGCTCTTTCGCGTCAGGCGGGTGGCTGCCACCGCCGGCGGCGGGGCGCAAGGGCGGGCCGCAGCGCCCGCTTGCGCCAGGCGCGGAACAAACCCGCGAGCGCAGCCTCAGCCGTCAGCCGGCTGAGGCCCCTCGTAGCCCTCGACGATGGCCAGGTCCATGAGCGACTTGCCCTGCCGCAGCGCCATCGCCGCCGCGTATTCGGGCGAGCGGTAGCAGTCGAGGGCGGCCGCATAGCTGGGGAACTCGATCACCACAGCCCGCGAGCGGGTCCGGCCCTCCGGCGTCTCGCTGGTGCCGCCGCGTGTCAGGAAACGGGCGCCAAACTTGCGGAACGCCGCTGCATTGGCGGCGACGTAGGCCTTGTAGCCTTCCGGGTCGGTGACGTCGGCGAAGGCGACCCAATACCCCTTGGCCATTCTCGTGCTCCTGCACTCCCCTCGGCGCAGCGTAGCCGCCGCGCCAGGGGGAAAGCGACCATCAATCCGCAAGCCACTCCAGCACCGGGGCGGCCATGCCGGCGGCGTCGAAGCGCGCGGCCTGGGCGAGCGCCTTCGGCGCCAGCTCGGCCAGGCGTTTCGGCGCGGCGATCTCGCGCAGGCCGGCGGCGAATTCCTCCACCGAGAAAGGGTCGAAATAGATGCCGGCCTCCCCGATCACCTCCGGCAGGCTGGAGGTCATGGCCGCCAGTACCGGCTTGCCGAGGCTCATCGCCTCCACCGCCGGGATGCCGAAGCCCTCATAGACCGAGGGATAGACCATGAACTCGGCGTTGCGCAGCAGGCGGTATTTGGTGAACTCCGAGACGAAGCCGGTGAAGGTGATGCGCTCGCGCGCTTCCGGCATCAGCCGCGCCAGCGCCTGTTCGGCCAGCCAGCCGCGGCGGCCGATCACCACGAAATGGATGCCCGCCCGCGCCACCGCGCGATGCTCCAGGGCGCGCAGCAGCAGGCCGAGATTCTTGCGCGGCTCGATGGTGCCGACCACCACCGCATAGCGGCCGAGCGCCACCGGCGGCAGGTTGCGCTCGATCAGCGGGAAATCCTCGGGCCAGTCCACATACTGGAGCATCACCCGCGCCTTCGGCGCGGTCCACGGAAAGGTTGCGGTGAGCGCCGCGCGCGTGGCTTCCGAGCAGCAGAACACCGCCTCGTCCGACAGCAATTGCGCGCGCAGCGGATCGAGGTGGAAGGCGACGTTGGCCGCCGCATGCGTCTCCGGCATCACCAGGGTGGAGATGTCGTGGATGGTGCTGGCCTCGCGCGCGGCGGCGGCGAAGGATTGCTTGACCGAGGTGTAGAGCAGCGGCACGGCGGGATCCACCGGCTGCGCCTCGGCAGGGTCGAATCGCTGGTGCAGGTCGCGCAGGAAGGTGCCGGTGCCGGCGCGGATCGCGCGATGCACCGCTTCCTCCGGCATGCGGTTGAGCCGCACGCAGTAGTCCAGCCGCACGCGCCCGCTGCGCTCCAGCGCCTGCGCAAGCCGCCGGGTGAAGACGGGGATGCCGGTCCACTGGCTCTCCAGCAGCGGCGTGATGTCGAGCGTGAGTCGCGGCGCATCGCTCATGGCGCGCTTCCGATCGTCACCGGCGGGCCGTCCGTTGCCGGGCGCAGCAACGTCACCTCGCGGCCGAGCCAGGCGGCGAGCAGCGCACGGAACGGGCCGAGCGCGCCGCCGCCGCTCACCTGCACGCGCGCCTGGCCGTCGAACAGGTCGGCACCCAGCCGCCAGAAGGCGGTGCCGGGATGCAGCGTCACCATGCCGCCGGCGAGCGCCGCCGCCGTGGGCGGCGCGGTGGTGAAGCGCAACTGCCAGCTCGGCGCATGCGGAAAGGGCAGCCGCGTGGCGGCGAGCGCACGCAGCACGTCGACGATGCGCTCGGCAAGCTCGGCGTCCTGGCTTTCCGCGGGCGGCAGGCCGAGCAGCATCGGCGGCGCGGCGCCAAGAGCCGCGCGCTGCAGTTGGCGCGCGAGGTCGTCGAGGAAGGGCCGGTCGGCCAGCGCGCTGCCGCTCAGCGGGATGTAGTGCGGCGCAGCGTCGAGGGGTGGCGCGTCCTGCGGCTCGGCCGCGGCCTCGGCGCAGAAGGCGGCCGCGCGCAGCGGATCGCCGGCGTGGCAGAGGAAGGGTGCAACCAGCGGCGGCTCGATCTCCGGTGTCGCGGTGAAGCGCAGCGTGGTGAGCGGCGGGCGGATCCAGCGCGCGCCGAGCCGGAAGGACAAAGCGCCGTTCACCTGCCCGGCCAGGCCGGCGAAAAGCTCGGGCGCCAGCTTCAGCAGCCGGCAGAGCGCGGCCTCCTGCACCGGGAGGCCGCGGGCATGGAAGAAGAGGTGGTTGCGCAGCCCGGGCAGCGCGCGAAGCGTCTCGCCGTCGCTGAGGATCAGGTGATCCTGCGTGTCGCCCAGCCGCGCATCCAGCCACGCACGCGCCGGACCGTGCGTGAACATCTCTGGCCGCGCCAGGAAGCGCACGCGGATGCGGGCGGCGGCGGTGGCGTGCATCACCAGCAGCAGCGCGAGGCGCAATTCCGGCCGGAGCGGCGCGTCGCGCAGGTCGCGCCAGGCGAAGAGCGAGCCGGGCAGCTGCAGCGCACCGAGCGCCGCACCGGGGATGGAGACCAGCAGCGAGTTGCCGAACACCGCGCTCACCCGGCGAAGACGAAGCCCGGATCGGCCGGCGAGGCGAGCAGCCGCGGCTGCTCGCGGAACTCCACGCTGTCGGCCAGCAGCAGCAGCAGGCCGAAGGGCGTCAGCGCGCCATTGCGCAGCATCCGCTCGTAGGAAGCGAGCCCCGCCGCATCGGGCGACCGGCCGAGCACATAGCCGTACGCCGTGCGCACGAATTCGGTGAGGCCATGGCGGGCGACGAAGCGCGCGAAGAGGTCGCCGCAGCCAGAAAGCTGCGGCAGCGCGCGCAGGACGGTCGGGTCCTGCGCGACGATCGCCTCCATCGTGTCGCCGCTGGGTTCTGCGGCCTCGCGGATGCGCCAGGTGTCGGTGGCATGGATCTCGGCGCCATCGTGGGCGTCGCGCAGGCTGAGCTTCGCCCCGCGCAGCGCCTCGGTGGGGCGGGAGAGGCGAAGGCGGAAGGCGCACCAGCCATGGCGGAACCCGACCTCGGCCAAGTCGCCGCGATGGAGGTTGGCGAAGCCGCGGGCGAGTTCGTCGCCGTCCGGCGCCTGCACCGCGACCGTCACCACGGCATCCGGCGCCGCATCGTCATAGGCCCAGCCTTCGGCGAAGCCGGCGGGCGTCAGCGCATCGAGATGGCCGCGGATCATGGGGGGCACCTATACGGGCGACGGGCTGCGCGCACCAGCATGGGCCGCGCAGGGCCGATTGCCGCGCCGGCCACCGATCAGATCCGTCGCGTGCGGTTCATGCCGAAGGTTCTGCCTGGCCGAGTTCGGTGCCGCGGCATCGAGCCAGTGCGCGGGGCCGAAGACGTCCAGCAAGCAACCGGAGGCCGCGCCGGCGGCCAGCGAGCGCCGCACTTCCAGGCTTGCCTGCTGTTCCGGTCTCAGGCCCATCGGGAAGGGCAGCCGCCTCAGCCGCGATCGAGGACGTGTCGCAGCATCCCGGCCAGCACGCCTTCCGGCGATCGCCCGGCCACGGGATCCAGGACGACGAGCGTGCCCACCTGCTCGCGGATCCGGAAGAAGTCCAGCACGCGCGCATAGTGCGGCCGCTCATCCGAGAAGTCGTGCAGGATCACGGTCGGGGCTTCCGCCGCCGGGCGCATCGCGGCCAGCAGGGCGACGGAGAGCGCCGCGGCGACACGGAAGCGGCCATCCACGAGCACCAGGTCCGGGGTCTGGCCGCGGCGGTCCCATTCCGCCCACATCGTACCGATGTAACCGGGCCAGCGCGGCATCGTGGCCGGGTCGGAGGGATTCCCCCATGCGCCGACCGGCCCGATATCGGCATGCAGGATGCTCGCGCGGCCGGCAGCCAGCGCGGCGGCGACCTCGGCGTGTTCGCGCACGGCCTGCGCCCACGCCTTGTCGGACTCCACGCCGACGAGGGCCTCGAACGGCTCGCGCACGGCGAGCAGCGTCGAGCCGCCGATGCCGAACTCGGCGTAGCGGCGGTGGCCCGCGGTGAGGAGGCGTTGGAACAGTGCGAGCTCGGCAGCCGACATGCGGGGCGGGCCGAGCTTCGCCGGCGGCGGGGGCGGCGCCTTGGCAGCGACGGGCGGGGATGCCGCGGGTGAGGTTGCTGACGGCGCGGCCGCGGCCGGCGAGGCGGGCGGCGCGGCGGGCGGGACCTCGAGGAACAGGCTCTTGCCTTGCGCCTCCCGCGAGCGGAGCAGCGCGCGGCGGACCTGGCGGACCGTGCGCCGCGCCTCGTTCTGCGCGTGGTAGCGCTCGGGCGGGGGGGCGCGGTCCATGATGAGCCGCCAGAGCCAGCCCATGTCCTCCGCCGTGGCGATCCGGTCGGGGTTGGCGATGCGGGTGCGGAGGTCAGCCAGGCCCGGCTCATAGGCGTCGCGCCGATGCGCCATGCAGGCCTCGCGCTTCTCGGCGATGATGCGGTCGAGCAGGTCGGGGCCGGCATCGGGCAGGCGTTCCGGCATGGCGGTGGCCACCTGCATGCGGTCCAGGCCCAGGGTCTCGAAGCGGCCGGGGCGGAAGCTCTCGCCCTGCTCGCCGATGTAGCGGGCATAGCCGACATCGGTGTTCACCCGGGCGAAGCCGAGCTCGGCGCAGGCCAGCGTCTTCGCGACATCCTGCGAGGATTGCAGGCTGGAGACCGGGCGATCGCGGTACAGCTCGACGATGCGCAGGTCGGGCCGGAAGCGGTAGTCGTACTGCGCGACGATCTCGTGATAGGGCTTCAGCAGCGGCTGCATCGCCTGCCAGCAGCGCCGCGTCAGGCCGAAGCCCCAATGGTGCTCCAGCGGGACGAGCCGAGGCGCGGCGGGATCGACTTCGCGCTGATGGTCGCCATAGGCGGCGAAGTAGCCGCTGCGCGGATCGCGGCCGAGCAGTCCCGCAAGCGCCTCCAGCATCGCGAGGTAGCAGGGGCCGAGTTCGAGGTCCTCCTCGAAGAAATAGGCGATGTCGGCCTTGAGCGAGAGGAAGGCGAGCCGCTCGCCGCGCAGGATGTTCATCGCCACGCCGAGATTGTCGGGCGAGGCATGGACGTGGCCGCCGGGGAAGAGCTCGCGGAACACCGCGATGCTCTCGGCGATGCGCGCCGGGTCGCCATAGAGAACGCCGGAGCGGCGGGACCGTGCGCCGTCCTGCAGCAGGTGGACCTGCGCGTCCGGCAGCTCCACCCCCTGCTGCGCCTTCAGCGACAGGCAGAGGCGGCGGAGATAGTCGGGCCGGGTGAAGGCGAAGAGGATGACCGGCCGCGTGACGCGGCGCGGCGCGCTCATCCGAAGTGGCTCCGCCGATGCGTCATCCGAAGTGGCTCCGCCACCAGGCCACGAAGCGGGTCAGGCCGGTGCGCAGGTCGGTGGTCGGGCGCCAGCCGAAATCGCGCTGCATGGCGGAGACATCGGCATAGGTGGCGGGCACGTCGCCGGGCTGCATCGGCAGCATCTCCCGCACAGCCTTCACGCCGAGCAGCTCCTCCAGCGTCGCCACCATGTCGAGCAGCTTCTCGGGATGGCTGTTGCCGATGTTGTAGAGACGGTGCGCGCCATCCGCGGCGGGATTGTCCAGCACCGCCAGCACGCCGGTGACGATGTCGTCCACATAGGTGAAGTCGCGGCGCATGTCGCCGTGATTGAACAGCCGGATCGGCCGGCCCTGGAGCATCGCCTCGGTGAACAACCAATAGGCCATGTCGGGCCGGCCCCAGGGGCCATACACCGTGAAGAAGCGCAGGCCGGTCAGCGGCAGCGCGTAGAGATTGGCGTAGCTCTTCGCCATCGCCTCGCCGGCCAGCTTGGTGGCGGCGTAGAGCGAAACGGGGTTGTCCACCCGGTCGGTCTCGCGGAAGGCGCCATCGGTGCGCGCGCCATAGACCGAGCTGGTGGAAGCATAGACGGTGTGGCGGATCCGCGCTTCGCTCCGCCGCACGCCTTCCAGGATGGCAAGCGTGCCGGTGACGTTGGCGGCGGTGTAGGCGAAGGGTGCTTCCAGCGACCAGCGGACCCCCGCCTGCGCGCCGAGATGCACCACGCGGTCGATCGCGGGGTTGGCGCGGAACAGCGCCAGCACGGCGTCCTGATCCGCCAAATCCAGGCGGTGCAGGGTGAAGGCGCCGGGCGCCGCATAGCCGGTGAGCGCCGCCAGCCGCGCCTGCTTCAGCGCCGGGTCGTAATAGGCGTTGAGATTGTCGAGGCCGATCACCTGCTCGCCGCGCGCCAGCAGCGCCCGGCAGAGATGCGCGCCGATGAAGCCGGCGGCGCCCGTCACGAGAACCTGGCCCATGCTCAGCGGGGCAGACGCATCTGGAAGATCCTTGCCGACCGGCCGGGCATCGGTTGTTGCGCGAGAGGCGGCCAGGATAGCCGCCGCGGGCGCCGCCCGCCATCCCCGGCGCCCGGGGTGGCGCCGCCGGCCGGGCGCCGGTATGACGCCGCTCCTGCCGCCGCCCAGTGGAGCGCATGACGGGCGTCAACATCGTCACCTCCGACCGCGGATGGGTATTGGAGAGGCTGGCTGGCGAACTGGCCGCCCGCCTGCCCTATGTCGCCTTCGGCGAAGGGCCGGATCGGGACGCGGCGATCCAGTACTACATGACCTACTCGGCGCGGCGCCGCCGGCTCTCGCCGGTGGAACTGGCGTATTTCGCGCATCTGGAGCCGGACCCGGCGACCCGCGAAAGCTTCTTCGCCACCGCCCGCACGGTGGAGCACTGCGTCTGCCACTCCCGCCCCTATGAGGCGATGCTGCGCGAGGCGGGGATCACCGGCGTTACCACCATCCCGCCCGGCGTGGACCTCGACGCCTTCCGCCCGCGCCTGCGCATCGGCGTGGTCGGCCGCACCTATCACACCGGCCGCAAGGGCGAGCACCTGGTGGCGCAGGTGATGGACATCCCCGAGATCGAATGGGCCTTCACCGGCGAGGGCTGGCCCGGCCCGGCGCTGAAGCTGCCGCCGGAGGCGCTGCCGGATTTCTACCGTGGCCTCGACTACGTGCTGGTGCCGGCGCTCTACGAGGGCGGGCCGATGTGCGTGGTGGAGGCGCTGGCCTGCGGCACGGAGGTGATCGCGCCGCCGATCGGCTGGGTGCCCGAGTATCCGCATGTCGAGTACCGCGCCGGCGACGCCGCCGATCTCCGCCGCGTGCTGCTGGCGCTGATCGAGAAGAAGCGCGCGCTACGGGCCAGTGTGCTGGGGCTCGGCTGGGACGCCTGGGCGGAGGGGCATGACCGGCTGTTCCGGGCGCTGGCCAAGGCGCATGGCGTGTCGCTCAGCCCACGCACCGCCCGCCAGCGGCCCGGCCAGCCGCGGCAGGTCGGGCTGTTCCTGCATGGCAGCGAGGGCGTGGCGATGGGCGGGCCGAGCGTGCGCGCGCCACGGCTCGCGCGCGAGCTCACCGAGGCCGGCTGCCCGGCGGAGCTGCGCATGCACCCCGCCGCGCAGGGTTTCGCCGGGCTCGACCTGATCCATGCCTTCAACAGCTGGCCTCCCTGGTCGGCGCCCGACCTCGTGCGGCGCGCGCGCGCCGCCGGGCGGGCGGTGGTGCTCTCGCCGATCCTGCTGGACCACAGGCTGCGCGACCGTTGGGAGGAGCGCCTGCCGCGCCTCT
>NZ_JAWLHG010000061.1:0-22863 GCF_041690465.1 Falsiroseomonas sp.
CATCTCCGCCTCCAGCCAAAGCTGGACGCCTACGAATCACACCCTGCCGCGCCGCATCCAATCACAAGCCGATTCCAGCCTGGGCTACTCGGGTCTAGAGCCGAAGGGCTTCGGACAGGTCGTCGGACTTGCGTGCGCCCTGCCTGTGCTGTTCGGGCCTGACGCGCGCCGCCGCCTGCTCGATGCCGCGGCTACCCTGCCGCTGGAGGCGGCGGAGCAGCTGGCCGAGAGGCTCCTCGTTCTCCGGCTAATTGACGCGCACGGCGACGCGCAGTTCGCTATGCTGGCGGGGTCCGAAGGCGTCGCGCTCCGTTGGCCCTTCACCGCGGTCCTCGATCGCATTCCGGCCGAAAGCCTTGAACAGCGCCTCCGTGAGATGCTCGGGTCCGGCGACGCCGAGGGGGCCGCGCGGCTTCTCGACGTTGCGTGCCAGGTCCAGGCAACGGCGCCCCCCAAGGAGGGCACCGTCCTCCTCGACCTGGCACGGCACGATGACGGCAGGGTCAGAACCCTGGCTATGCGTGCCCTCCACAACGCGGACGTCCCCGATCTCGCGGTTGCCTTTGCTGATGGCGGCTGGACCTGGCGGGCGGGCCTCGACCGCCACGAGGCCGCGTACGGCTCCCTCCTGCTGCTGGCGGCGAGCCGGGCGGGGCGGCCGGACGCACTGGAGCGCGCCGACCCGCAGGTCGCCTCCTATGCCTACCGCGATGACGCGGACCGGGCCGACCTCTTCTCGGCGTGGGTGGAGGGCCAGGTGGAGCGGCTGCGCTCCCCGCCTCCCGGCGGCCTGAGCACGGCGTCCGAGTGGGCGGACAACGGGCCCGAGCTCCAACGGCTGGCAAGCGAGCGTCCCGATGACGCCGAGCGGTGGCTCCGCAGGCTGATGGGCTCCGGCATGCGCCACTCCCTCATCGCGTTTCCCCCCTTCCTCGCTCTGCTGAGCGGCCTCATGCGGGCTGATCCTGCCCGCGCGGCGCCGCTTTGGCGCGAGGCGATTGCGTGGGGGGGGGAGTTCCGTCCGCTCCGAGAAACTGGAGACGATGCCGTTGACGGTGCCCCCAGAAGGTGTCGTCCGGGATCTGCGCCGCGAGGCCCTCGACCGCGCACGGGATGACGCGCGGCTTGCCGAGATCGCCTTCTGCGCCACGGCCGACCCCGGCGACGACTGGATCGTCTCGGCCGTGCTTGAGGACTTGCGCGGGGCCTCACCGGCGATTGTCGCCCGCGGGCTGACCCTCGCAGGCTATGGCCGGGCTCACGCGCCGCTCGAGCAGCTCTGGGCGTGCGAGCTAGCCCAACCCCCGGCGTCCGGCTGGCTCGCGGGCGTCCACTGCCGCGCAAGGGCGGAGTTCGCGCGCCACCGCCGGGCGCTCGCACTCGGCCGCGCCTTCGCCGCCGACCCGAACGACGCCGCCGCGGCGGCGGCCTTCCTTCAGTTCCAAAGAGTCTTCGACCTACGGGCGCTCGATATGCTCGTTGACGATGTGAACTCCGGGCGTCTCGCTATGGGCGACACCCGCCGGGACCAGTGGGCCCTCGGCGGGCCGGAACGCGACGCGCGTCTGTCCGCGCTGCGCACGCAAAGAGAGGAGACCTTTGGTGGCACCCGCCGCGAACGCGGCATGCACCCGTGGACGTAGCCAGCCGGGTCGCGGTTCCCTGGGAGTGCCGCTACCGCACAGATGATTCCTCTGCGCCCTCAGCGGTAGCCTCGCTCACCGGAGAAGGTAGGGTAGCTGCACCGCCAGGTCATAGGCCTTCGGCCACCCGGCGGCGGCGAACAGCTCGAGGGTTCTCCTGACCTGGTCCTGAAGCCCCGGATCGCCCTGCACGACGCCGCTGGCCAGCGCCCGCCGGACAACGTCCACGACAAGATCGACCGCCAAGCTTTCCAGCTGGTAGCCCCCCTGCGCGCCGCCACCCAGCGCGACCGACAGGACCTCTGCAACCGCCGCGCCGGGGTCGAGGTCGTGAAACGAGGCCAGCGTCTGGATGACGTGGTGGGTGACCGCGGGATGCGGCACGGCGCCAAGGCGGTGAAGCAGCGGCCCCGCCCAGGTCAGAAATCCGCGCCGGGCCGTTGCGTCGTAAACATCCTCCTCGGAGCCCATGCCGTCGTCGCGCGCCCTACTCGCGAACAGTAGCTCCCGTGCCGCGATATCGGCGACGCGGACTGCCTGCCGAACCGGGTCGGAGGCGGCAGAGCCGATCGCGTCGCCGCGGAGCCATTCCTCGATGACGTCGCACGTGCTCGTGGTGATCAACGCGAAGAGGGCCCGCGCCCGCTCCGTCCCGGCTTCAGGCAGCCGCTCTGACCTCCGCACTGAGATCGGCCCGCGCAGCCACCCGAGGCAGGCCGCTGCCGTACGGGTTCGAGAGCCGTCCTGGCTAAGGGCTTCCGTCAGCACCCGCCGTGCGTCCGGGTGCCCGGTGGCGACGTAGAGCGCCGTCGCGGCAATGGCTGGATTGTTCGGCTCTTCGCCTTCCTCCCCCGCCACCTCGGGCCGGAGCGCGGCCGCGTAGAACGCAGCCGCTCGTGCGGGATCCTGCCCGTGGAAGCGCGACAGCGCGGCGGACGCCGCTGCGAGCGTCGCGACGTCCTCCTCGCGCGCCACACATTGCTCCACGAGCCGCCAAGCAAGCTCGGGATCGGCCCGACAGGCGAGGTTGGCGACCGACACCATACGCCGCCGCGCCTCGTGCGATGGATTGTCTGACAGCCGGAGGACGGCCGCTTCGAGTTCGGCGTCCCGCGCGCGGCCGTGACGGATGAGCAGGAGGAGGCTGTATCCGGCCTCCGCCTTGGCGTCGTCCCAGGCCTCGTTGGCGTCGAAAGGGGCGACGGCGGCCACTTCGAGGACCATGTCCCGGTAATCCGATGGCGGTTCGGCCACGGGCGTGCCGTCCTGCCAGCACGCCTCCAGGGCGCGGCGGCAAGTCCTGGCGATCACCGCCCAGCCCTCCGGCGTGGCGGCATCGTGCGAGGGTGCTTCGCCGAGGGCGGTGCGTAGGTCGGCCATGGCCTTCCGAACCGCCGCATCGGTGGCGCTGTTGCCCGTGCCGCCAGAGTGTTCGTCGATGGCTGACCTCGCGGCCTCAAGCGCCCGGCGCAGAGGCGAGGCAGGCTCGGGCCCTGGGGCGACCACGGGCTCATCGGGCTCTGGCCGCGCGGGCCACTTGGGCGACGGGAGGGCCGCTAGGACGACGGTTCGCGCCTCCTCCGTCGTGAGTTTCTCGGTGGGGAGTCGTCGCAGCGCCCAGCGCCCAGCTTCGCCCGCAAGCAGTTGGCGCTCTAGCCGTTGGCGCTGCTCCGCCGTGCCGCTCTTGTGGAGCGCGCCGAGGAGCTTGTCGGCAGCCGTCCCGAGGCGGAAGTCCCCGAGCACCTCGGGCACCAGAGCCTCGGTGAGGTGCTCGTGCAGGCCTTCCGGGTGGTCGGCGCAGAGCTCCAGCAGGGCGACCCAGAGCACGCTGGACGTTCCCGCGGCTGCCGCGCCGAGGGCGGCGAGGGTGTCTTCGTCGAGCCCGCGGCCCAGGCGGGTGGCGAGGCCCCGTCGCCACGCCGTCAGGAGGTCCTCCACCTCACTGTGGTAGTGCGGCAGGGCATGGATGGTCCTGTCCTTCCCGAAGGCGTGCAACGACAAGGTCCAGCGGGGCGGCCGGTCGCCTTTGGCCGTTGCGTCGGTGACCTCGACCGCCACCCGCGAGGCGTCGGCGGGGTTCCCAGCGGCGAAGGAATCGAAGCGTTGGAGAAGCTGCCAAATGGAAGATTCGAAGTCCTGCCGCCGGTTGGACGTCAGCGGGAGGATGTGGCTTCCCGACATGTCGGTCGGCTCGTCCTTGCCGGGCTTCGGTGCGAGCATGGCGGCGGTGACCGCGCGGGCATAGAGGCCGGGCAGCTCCCGCGCCAATCGGCCCGCTTGGTGCGCGAAACCGCCAAGGTCGATCTCGCCCCGGCGCTGAAGGCGTTCGGCGTTTAGGAGCGGAAGGAGCGCCTCCTCCGCGCCTCCGCGATCTGCCGGAGCGGTGCGGATGACCGCTTCCGCGAATGTCCAGATTTCGGCTTTGCCGGGATTCTCCAGTAGCATCGTCTTCGCCAAACAGCGCCGGGCGGCCTCGGCCCAGGCCGCCTGGGCCGCCGTCGGGATCGCCAAGCGCTCGGCGAGGACGTGCATCAGCACGCGGGGCAACTGGAGTTCCCCGGGATCGCATTCTTCCAACAGGCGCAGCGCGAGCCATGCCCAGGCGTCGTCGGCTGGGTCGTCCGGGGCCGCAGGCGTCGTACCCGCGCTCAGCGACTGTACGAGGTGGCGGGCGAGCCGCATTGCTGCCTCCCGGCGCGGTCCGCCGGGCCAGCGGCGCAGCGCATCGCCAAGCCGCTCAAGATCCGCCCCTCTGGCGGCTCGGGCGGCCGCCTCGCGCGAGACGACGGCGCAGGCCAGCGCGGCGTCCCCCGACGAGGCGAGGCCGAGCGCGGCCTGCCAATAGGCATTGCGTCCATCGCCCGCCCCGGCCTCCCACGCGGAAGCGACCGCAATGCCGGCTGCGGGCGCGAGCGTGAGGAGCGCCGGACCTGCCAACGCGGCACGGAAGGCCTCCGGGTCCGTGCCGAGAGAGAGGACGAGGCGCGCCATCGCGTGGTCGAAGAGGATGTGGTGCGGGAAGCTGACGTCCCCAGACACCGGATCTTCCGTCAGAACCCCGTCGGACAGCAGCGCGGCCAGCGCGCCGGGATGGTCTGCAGCGAGCGCCAGCTTCGGGCAGCGCAAGGAGCGGCGCTCCACCATCAGACGGGCACAGGCGCCGAGGACGGCCTCCCGCGCGATAGAGTCGGGGCCCCGGCCCGTTACGCGCTCGGCCCAGTGCTCCGCTAGAAGGCCCGACCGGCTGGTCGCACGGACAGCCTCGCCGGGAGCAACGCCAGCGGCCAGCAATTCGGCCACCAAGCGCAGGTGGAAGGGCGAGCGGAGGAGCTCACGCGTGGCCGGGCAGGCCGCCGCGAGAGCCTCGCGCAAGGGACCCGTGGCGCAGGCGGCGGCGATCTCGCCCTCGTCGAGGCGCGGCACGGCGACGTGGCGCACCATCGAGAACTCCGGGTCGGCAAAGGATGGTGACGGCGGGTCGCCGCGGAAGCCGCGTTGCCACGTCCGGTCGTGGCGCAGGTCGAAGCGGCGGACACTCGCCACGACGGTCCAGCCCCGCGCCTCGTCCCGTACGATGCGCATCAGGTCCGCCGCTGCCCGAGCGGCGCCGTCGCCCCGCGCGGCGTCGAGCGCGTCGAGGAACAGGACGCCGGGCGCCCCGCCGATGCCTTGCAGGACCTCACCGAGGGGGTGCCGCGCGCCGGAGGCATCCGGCCCGTCCCGCAGCCTCGCCACGTCTGGGCTGTCGGCCTGCAGCACTAGCACGGGACGACCGCCCGCCTCGATGCGGCGCGCCGCCTGGAGCAGCGCTCCCGTCTTGCCCGCGCCGGGTTCGCCCACCACGAGCAGGTTGCCGCCCTCTGCCGCTGCAGCGATCTCATCCGAAACCCTTCGAGGGATCTCGACTGGACGCCCGCCGGACGCCGCGGGTGGCAGGACCGCGTTGCCGGCAAGTGCCCGGCGGGCTCGCTCGGAGCATTGCCGCAGCTGGGCGATGTCAGGCAGGAGGTCCGGTGCGTCGAGCAGGGGCACATCGTGCGCGCGGAGGACACGGCGCAGTCCTTCCCGGTCGACGCCGCTTCGGTCGGCCGCGAGCCGCACCATCTCGTCGCAGATCGTGCGCCAGGCCAGCGCCGCGCGGTCCTGAGGAACGCACTGGCGGAGGGCCTGGATTGCACCCTCGGCCTCTGCCTCGCCGTCGTCCACGCCGAGTACGGCAACGGACAGCGCCGACAAGAGCGCATATGTCGGGGCCCAGTCGTCCGCGGGGCCGCAGCCGCGCGCCGCCCGGACCCGCCGCCGCACGATGTCCAGGGCGCTCTTCTCGGCGTCCGTCGTGGCCAGTTCGTCCCACGTCCTAAGCGCTCCGTCGCGGGCGCGCGCGCAGATCGCCTTGAAATGCGTACGGACGGAAATCGAGGCGCCAGGTGTGGTGGCCAGCACGAGGCGATCGCGCCCTGGGTCGAAGCCCAGCTCGGCGGTCCGTGCGAGGAATTGACCCAGCGCCTTGCCAAAGGGAGACCCAGGGTCTGCGCCAAGCGCCAGGTTCGCCTTCGCATTGACTAGGCAGCGCCGCTCCCCGGCCAAGCGCACGACTACGTCGTCCACGGTGTCTAACGTCTCGAGAGAGACGGTTGCGACGGCTCCTGAGCCGCTCGGCGCCCAGGAGGCGGGCAAAGATTCGCCCGCCAGCATCCGGACGGCGGCCACGGCCGCCACTCGGTCCTGGAAGCGCACGCCGCCTTGTGTCGCCCGGCCGCTCAGCGGAGCGCCCCAAAGGTGGGCGGCATCCATCCAACGCCATGATGGCGGGCAGCAGATGGGCTGCCGGGCCTTGCTGCGGATGGTCCAGCGGCACCTGCAGAATCTTGAGGCATGAGCGCCCGGGTGCCACGCTCCGAATGCGGTGGCAAGGCTTGCCATCCCAAGAGGCACACGCCTCCGGCGCTTCGGCCGAGGCGGATGACCGGTCCGCTTGCAGGCTCCCTGTGCCGGGCTTGGCGCTTGGCCGACGCGGCAGGTGGCGCGTCTGCCTTTCGGCTCGTTGCTCGAGTGCCAGTGCGACGGCGCAGCAGCCGTCGGTCTGCATCCCGCCCTTTGCGGTCAGCCCTGGCAGCAACGGACCTAGGTGCGACTGAACTTTAGCGCGTTGCGCTGTACGGCCCAAACTGCCGGGAACGGCTCCAGCAGCCGCGGCAGCGTCACCCCGTCAGGCTGTCGCCCGTCCAGGATGCTCTGCACGATATCGGGCGCCAGCAGCGTCAGCCGCAGCAGCGTGCCGAGGTAGCCGCGCTCGATTCGCTCGGCATCGGCCATCTCGCTGATAGTGGCGTAACGGCCTTCGTCCAGCAGGCGCTGGTAGCGGAAGGCTCGCGCAAGCGCCTTCAGCAGCGCCGGGTCGGCACGCGTCGGCACCTTCGTGCCGCCGGGGTCCTGCACCGGGATGACCACCGTCTTGCGACCGGGCCGCCTTCGGATCGCCAGCGGCACGCGGACCGTGACGTGGGTGGTGCTGCTGCTCACGCCGCTGCCCTCAGCGCGTCGGTCGTCTCCTGCGCTAGGTCGCGCACCAGGCCAGCCAGCCCTTCGATGCGCAGCCTGATGTCGGCACCGGCGGGCCCGACCACCACCCGCTCAACCAGCGTCCTGACGATCCGCGCCTGTTCGGCAGGAAACAGTTCGTCCCACAGCGGCTCAAGGCGGTGCAGCGCATCGAATACCTCCCGTTCGCTGATCTCAGGCGCTGAAGCCCGCGCTGCCATCCAGGTGCCCGCGACCACCTCCGGCTCGCGTAGCAGCGCGCGGACTTGGCCCACCACCGCCGTCTCGATCTCCGCCGCCGACACCCGCCGTACGATGCCGTCGTCTCCGTCGGCGTCGCCCTTCAGCACGCGCTGCGCCACGTAGTAGCGGTAGAGCCGTCCGCGCCTGACGCAGTGCGTCGGCGACAGCGCCCGGCCATCGACGCCGTAGATCAGCCCCTGCAGCAGCGCCGGCGCGTGCTGCCGGTTCTGCCCGCCTCGGCTGCGCGGGCTGACCTGCAGGATTGCGTGCGCGCGGTCCCACAGGTCCCGTGGCACGATCGCCTGGTGCTCGCCGGGGAAGACCCGCCCCTTGTGCTCGACCTCGCCGACGTAGGTCCGCAGCTTCAGGAACTTGTAGACGTCGCCCTTGTCCAGCGGACGGCCGGACTTCGCCGTGACGCCCTCGGCCTGCAGGCGCCGCACCGTCTCCACGCCCGACCCGGTTTCAACGAAGAGCTCGAACACGCGCTGCACGCGCGCGGCCTCGGCCTCGTTCACCACCAGCTTGCGGTCCCGCACGTCGTATCCGAGCGGCACCTTCCCGCCCATCCACATGCCGCGCGCTTTCGACGCCGTCACCTTGTCGCGGATGCGCTCCCCGATCACCTCGCGCTCGAACTGCGCGAAGCTGAGTAGGATGTTGAGCGTCAGCCGCCCCATGCTGGTGGTGGTGTTGAAGCTCTGCGTGACGGAAACGAACGTGACCCGGTGCGCCTCGAACGTCTCGACCAGCTTGGCGAAGTCCATCAGCGAGCGAGACAGGCGGTCAATCTTGTAGACCACGATGACGTCGATCAGGCCGGCCTCGATGTCGGCCAGCAGCCGCTTCAGCGCGGGCCGCTCCAGTGTGCCACCGGAGAAGCCACCGTCGTCATACCGGTCGCGGACCAGCACCCAGCCCTCGGCGCGCTGGCTGGCCACGTAGGCCTCGCAGGCCTCGCGCTGCGCGTCGAGCGTGTTGAATTCCTTGTCCAAGCCCTCGTCGGTGGACTTCCGCGTGTAGACCGCGCAGCGGAGCTTCTTCGTGGTCGCCGGCATCACTGCGCCGGCGGCGCGCGTCCTCATGCCGAGGCTCCCGGCTGGCGCAGCCCGAAGAACACCCAACCGTTCCAGCGCGTGCCGGTGATGTGCCGGGCGATGGCCGAGAGCGACCGATACGGCCGGCCCTCGTACTCGAAGTCGTCGGCGCGCACCGTGACCACGTGCTGCACGCCTTCGTACTCGCGCAACAGCCGCGTGCCGGGTAGCGGCCGGCTGTCGGCCCGAATCCGGCGCAGCACCACGTTCCCGCCGTCGAGCTGCTCACCGAGTGCCTCGAGCCGTGCCCGCGTCTCCGGCTTCAGTCCGCCATACGCCAGCTCCTGGATGCGATAGGCCAGTCGACTGACCAGGTAGGGTCGGTTGAACGGCGGCGGCTCCTTGCCGAACAGCACCCGCCACTGCTCCTTTAGCTCCGCGGCCGTCGCGGTCTGCAGGGCCGCAAGGGGCGGCAGAACCTGCACGGGCGGGATCTTCGGGACGGTGGGCGCCGGCGGCGGCGTGTCCTGCCGCTTGGCCTTGCTGGGCAATCGTTGGGTCATGCGACTCCCTCTCTCCTAGGGTTCGCATGCAGGCGCTGCCGGGCGGTGGAGTGTAGGCGAACGTCTCCGGACCCCCGGGCATGTTCGGCATCCCACGCGAGATCCTCGACAGCGCGGCTGCGCAGCCGCAGCACGCCGGCAGCCAGGATGGCGCAGACGTCTCGCAGGTGGGGTGGCAGGTGGAGGTTCGGTGGCGGGCGGCATGGCGGGGCGGCGAGTGGCATGCCCGAAGTCGAGCCCATGCCGGCGCCCCGTCGCTACCTGCGAGCCGGTCTGGGCCGACCGCCAAGCCAGGGGGTGAACCCTTCAACCCTTCCGATGTTCGGTATATGTTCCCTTCGCCAGCAGTAGACGGAGGGCTCGCATGCTGATCGAAAGGTTGGACCGAACCCAATGGCGCTTGACCCAAGCCATTGATCATATTGGCACCCAGATCGAACGGGCGGTCGCCCGTGGCAAGCTCGCGCAGCTTTGCGATCCCACTGCCCCGCCGTGGCGACAGGCCGAGAACCCCCGGCGCACGGCAGCCAGCGATGCCGCCCGCGAGGTCCAGGTCGCGCTACGGGACGGAGATCTGCACGCCCAGGGGCGGCTTTCCACGACGCAGTCCCGCCCGTGGACCGATGGCCTGGATGGCTGGGATCTGCACTCCGGCCATCACAGCACCATTACCCCCGAACACTGGCGCGCCGGCCGCGCCAATGTGCATAGCGGCGTGCTGACCATGGTCGACGGCCAGTTCATCGACATCCGCGTGCCGCGCTTCATGGTGCTGGCGATCTGGCCGGTCATCGAGGTGCCGAAACCAGCGCCCGATGCAGATCCCACGACAGGCGCGCCATACCGCACGCCGTATATGGACCTCCTGGATCAGGCCATCGCCGAGAACCGGATCAGCATGCGTGATCAAGGCAAAAAGGAGCTGCTGTCTGATTGGTTCCGCGAGCAGACGGTGGACGGCGAGCCGGTGTCACAGAACCTTGCCGACGCGATGGCAACGCTGATCCGCCTGCCCTCGTCGCAGCGTGGCGGAGCAAAACGCGGCTGGGGGTAGCGTCCCACCTCGGCTGAAGGGTTGAACCCTCTGCGCGCTGCGGAGCCGGACCGGCTCCGACGCTGAACGCGCGCATGTCGTGTGCCTTCTTGCGGGCCTTCACCGCGGAGGCCCGATGCCGATTCTCGACCCAGCCCCACCAGCCGCTCGAGGTGCCCGATGAGCGGCGCCAGCGCGAAGGATGTGGTGGTGGCACTCAACGCGCGCATCGGCGACCTCGCGCGCGAGCTTCTGGGCGAGCCGAACCGCGATCTGTCGACGCCGAAGCAGCTGCGCTTCGGCACGCATGGCAGCATCGCAGTCGAGCTCGATGGCGACGACGCCGGCCGCTGGTTCGACCACGAGCACGGCATCGGCGGCGCCGGCATCGAGCTGCTCCGTCATCGACGCGGGCTCAGCAACGGCGCGGCGCTTGATTGGTCCCGCCAATGGCTCGGGATGCTGGCGGCGCCGCGCCGGCAGAAGGCTGATCCGCCACCGCCACCAGCGGCACCGACCGCCGACCCTGGCGACGCCGTTCTGGCAGCAGACGCGGCGTCGCCGGACCCAGCGGTATCGCCAGAGCCATCTGCCTCAGCTGATGACGCGCCCGGACCACCACCGTGGCAGGACCATCTCGTGTCGCCCGCCACGAAGAAGGCGGCGGAGGACACCAAGCGTGCCGCGAAAGTCGCCGAGATCGTCACCGGCTGCGAGGACGCGGCTGGCACGCGTGTCGAGACCTACCTGCGCCGTCGCGGCATCACGGCCTCGCCGCTCCCGCCATCCATCCGATTCCTGCCGAACGCCTACAACCACTATGGCGCGCTCGTCGCGCTGGCGACGGATGCCGAGGAGCAGGTTCACGGCCTGCAGCTGATCTACCTCACCGAGGACGGCCGTAAGGCGCCGCTCAAGGTCCAGAAGCGCACCAACAAGGCGCATGACGGCTGGGCCGATGTCGCCGCCGTGCGTTTTCCCGGCACCGCGCCGGTGGTGCTCTGCGAGGGCGTCGAGACCGCGCTCTCCGTCTGGCAGGCCACCGGCCAGGAGAGCTGGGCCTGCCTCGGCATCAGCAACATCGCCCGCGCGCCCCTTCCAGACGGCGCACCCGTCATCGTCGCGCGCGACGGCGACGAGCCGAACAGCAAGGCCGACCAGCAACTGCGCCAGGCCGTCACCCTGCTCCGCGCCCGCGGACACGAGGTGACCGTCGCCGAGCCGCCGCCCGGGCAGGACTTCAATGACGTGCTGCAATCGGACGGCGAGGACGCGGTGCGGATGCTGATCGCGGCCACGCGCCCCGCCGCCGCTTTCTTCAATGAGTGGCGCAAGGAGCTGCTGCTCAACGACGAGGGTGAGGCTCGCCCCGTCCTGGCGAACGCCATCACCGCGCTGCGGGGCGCGCCGGAATGGCAGGACGTGCTGTGGCACGATGCCTTCGCCACCACCACCGTCGCGCGCAAGCCGCCGCCCTGGGTCCGCGATCCGGCGGGCTGGTCTGACACGCCCTGGGCCGACCGCGACGACGCCCTCGTCGCCGACTGGCTGCAGCACCAGGACATCATGGTGCCGATGTCCATCGCCGGGCAGGCCGTCGAGGTCGTCGCGCGCGACCGGATCTTCCATCCCGTCCGCGAGCATCTCGATGCGCTGACCTGGGACGGCACCCCTCGCCTGGAGGCATGGCTGCTCCGCTATCTCGGCGCCGAGGACAACGCCTACCACCGTGCGGTCGGCCCGCGTTGGCTGATCTCGGCGGTCGCACGGATTTACGTGCCCGGCTGCAAGGCCGACTGCGCGCTGATCCTCGAAGGGCCGCAGGGAATCCGGAAGTCCTCGGCGCTGATGGCCCTGGCCGCGCCCTGGTTCACCGACCGCCTCTCCGACCTCTCCAGCAAGGACGCGGCGATGGAAACGCGCGGCGTCTGGATCATCGAGATCGCCGAGCTCGACACCATGGGCCGCGCCGAGGTGAGCACGGTCAAGGCGTTCATGTCGCGCACTCAGGACCGCTTTCGCCCGCCCTATGGCAAGCGCCTGGTCGACCTGCCGCGGCAGTGCGTCTTCGCCGGCAGCGTTAATCCGGAGGGTGGTTATCTCAAGGATGCGACGGGCGGGCGTCGCTTCTGGCCAGTGGTGTGCAGCACGATCGACCTCGAGGCGCTGCAGCGCGACCGCGACCAGCTCTGGGCCGAGGCGCGCGACCGCTTCCGCCGCGGCGAGCCCTGGTGGCTGGAATCGCGGGAGCTCGACGCGCTCGCGGCCGAAGAACAGGCGGAGCGCTATCAGGGCGACGCCTGGGACGAGCCGATCGAGGCTTATCTGGAGAACGAGGTCGACTGGCTGGAGAACGGTTACGGCGAGCGCAAGCCGTACCGCCGGCCGCGCCCGACGCCGCTGCACGACGTCTCCGTCGCGGAGGTAATGGAGCGGGCGCTCGGCATCGAGAAGGCACGCTGGACGCAGGCCGACCAGAACCGTGTCGTTCGCAGCCTCGTCAGCGTGGGCTTCAAGCTCTGCCGCGCCCGCAAAGGGGGCCATGGCCCTCGCGGTAAGCGCGAACGCCGCTACCGCCGCCCGCCCGGCTCCGGAGGTCAGGCGTGATGGCGCCGCGCGCTGGGTCCGGGTCGGCGCGGGTGGGTCCGGGTATGAGCACCTCGCGAAACCCGCAGAAAACCTGGACGGGTCCGGGTGGGTCCGGGTGGTCCAGGTCTGTCACTCTCTCTTTCGTAGCAGCCGGTCCACGCATCACGCACGACGCACGCGTCACGCGTGATGCGCGCGTACGGGGGTATAGGGAGTGTAGAGGAAAAACCCGGACCTACCCGGACCACCCGGACCCATGGCGGTTTTCCGCGGGTTTCGCGCGCGCCAGACCCGGACCCAACCCGGACCCGCACCTGGACCCACCCGGACCCGGCACGCTCGGCGCGCGGGCGCCACCATGCTGTCTGACACCCATCCATCCGCATCGTTGTCAGCAAGGATCAGCAGCATGAACGTCGACACCATCATGACCTACCGCGAGGGGGAGTTCCTCGAGGTGCCGCAGCCGCACTGGTTCTACCGCGCACGCGAGTTGGCCATGCTTGAGGATCGCGACCTGCACGGCGCGCTCTCCGCAGTCCTGCAGTGCTGCCGCCGCACCGAAGGCATTCAGGACCCGGGCGAATACGCTGCCGCCTTCGTCTACTGGATCGTGCCGGACGATGGCGGGCACTACGCCGAATTCTGGACCGAGCTCGACATCGTGTCTCGTGTGTGGATCCCCCTGAAGACCGACTGGCTGCCGTTCCGCACGAAGCACGCCATGCCGTTCCTGCAGGCACACGCGTCGCTGGCCATGTTCAATCACCTCAAGCGCAAGGAGCGTCCGGCGGCATCCGAGGCGAGCACGCCGTCCACGAATAACGGCCTGCCGCCTTGGCTGGACCGCTCCACCAGGTCGCAGCGTCAGGCGGCTCGCACGTCTGCTGGTGGCGAGCTGCGATGAGCACGGCGAGCGGCCACTGGCCGCTGCCGGGCGGGCCTCGCCCGCCCCGCAGCTGTCTTGATCGCGCGCAGAGCCCGACGACGCCCGCTGAGATCGACGTCATGCGCCGGCGCGCATGGCATCAGCAGGGCGTCGCGACGCTGTCCGTCGACGAGATCTGGGATCCATTGCTACGCCAAGCCGTCGTCAACGAGGCGGTCAGGCGGTGGGGGCGTCGGCATGGAGGAAGCGAGCATGGCCGGTAAGCGAAAGCAGAAGCGCCCGAAGGAGCAGCGCGAGGATCTCTCGAAGCCCTCCAAGTGGCGGCTGCAGCACGGCGGCTTCTCGGCGCCGATCCGCGAGGCCGATCCGGAGACCGGCAGCCCGGTCGAGCACCGCCGCGCCGTCGGCACGCTCGGCATGATGCTGGCCAACGGCACGATCACGCCGCAGATGCACGAGGCGGGGCAGATCTTCCGCACCCTGTTCCGCTCGGCGGCGCTGGACGGCATCGCCACCTCGCAGCTGATCCGGCTGGCGGGTGCCACTGCCGACGCCATGTCGAGCCGGCAGATCGATGCGCGACGCCGCGTAGCGAACGCAATCGACGCCCTCGGCGGGCACGACAGCCCGGCGGGCTCCTGCGTGTGGTTCGTCGTCGGGCTGGAGTTCTCGGCAGGGCTGGGCAGGACGCGTCGTGCACGGCCCGGTGGGCCAGGGGATCCTCGTTGGCGCGCTCGGCACGCTGGCGATGCACTTTGGGCTCGTGCCGCGGCAGCGGGCGGCGTGAAGCGCGGCGCGATCACTCGGAGCCGAGGACATAGTGCCGCCCGCGGCGAAGGGATGCACATGCGCATGTGTGTTCCCCGCGAGCTCTACCGGGCCTCCTGACGTGCGCCGTGGATGACCTCGAAGCGGAGGCGCGCACCAACGACCTCCTGGCGCGTGGTGCCGTCCGTATAGAGCCGCACATCGTACGTTCCCGGCGGCCCGGCGTCGCGCGTAGTGATGCCGCTAGGTGCCGCATCGCGGAACCAGCTCCAGACCCCCCAGCTGTCGGCAGGCGATTCGGCAGGGACGACGGTCACCCAGCCACTCGGGTGACCGCCTGTACCGGTGAGGCGGATCGTAACTGTCTCGCCAGGAACGTAGCGCGTCCTGTCGAGCGTGGCCGCGGGCGGTGCCGGGTGCGGCGGTGGCAAGGCCGCGTAGCCTACAATGCCGAGGCCGAGCGTGCAGGCCAGCGGGACGGCCCGACGAGGGGAAGGCCCGTCGCGCTGGACCCGCAGCGCCTGGACGAGGGTCCAGGCCGCCAGCGCGGCCGCGATCATTAGGTAGGTCCGGCCAATACCGCCCGCCAGGACGGTGAGCCGCGCCGGGAGCGCCCGCCAGTATGCCGCCGGGTCCAGTCCCGACGCGTGGTGCAGCAGGAACGACCAAGCGACTAAGAGCGCGGCCGCGGCGAGGTAGCTCGCCGGGAAGATCAGGAGCACCACCACCAGGGATAGCGGCCTTTCGGCGCGTGCGAGCAGCCACCGCCGTAACGCTAGGGGCGGGTGCGACAGCTTGTGTGTAAGGGCGTTGAGGAGCCCCGGCTTCGGCTTGTGGGTGCCTAGCCAAGCGATATAGGCGGTGGGGCTGGAGGCCTTGGCTGCCGCGAAGCGGTCGGCCTGGAACTCGATGACCCACAGGGCGGCCAGCGGCGGCAGCAGCACAGCCGGGGTCCAGAGGAGCAGCCGCAAGGGGCCGCCCACGAGGCCCCGCGGCAGATACTCGTTGGTGAGGGCGGCTCCCCAGGCGCCCCCAGAATACGCGAACGTGGCCACCGTCCACGCCACCGGAAGGACTGCCAGGACGCCGAGGAGTATCCACCAGTGCCGCAGTAGCACCTCGAGCCGCGACCCGGCGCCAACGACGAGAGCGTCGCCGTTGCGGTGGTGCGCAAGCTCGTGCAGCAGGATCACCTCGGCCGCGGCGCGGTCGACCCGCCAAGCTCTGGTGAGGGCGCCGAACACTGCAACGGCGTTCCGGCGATAGCCGAGGGGGTAGACGAATGCCGTCTCGCGGGTCTCCGCTAGGTTCACGCGCACCTCCAGCCCCGGGGCGATCTCCCGGAAACGGGCGACGATCTCGTGCAGCGCCGCACCGGGATAGGCGGGGTCGTAGGGTGCGAGGCCGTAGCGCCGCTCCAGTTCCCAGGCTCGCAGCCGCGGCAGCAGCACCAGCGCGATGCCTGCGGCAAGCAGTGCCCAGACCAGCCCCTCGAGCACCAGGGAGCCGACGACGAGGTTTCGGAAGACGAAGGCGCCCGCCGCGGCAGGGACCGCGGGATCAAGGCCGCTCCCGGCCTTGAGCAGGTTAGCGAGCTGGTCCCGCAGCGTGTCCAGGCGGTCCGGTAGCGACCACAGAAAGAGTGGGATCCAAAGGAACAGCCATGGAGGCACCTCGACGGGCGGGTTGCCGCCTCTGCCGTCAGCCGCTTCCCGACCGGAGCCGTTCACCTGCCCTTGCCGCGCAGCCGAGCAAGGAAGGAGCGTGCCTTCTGAGCATCCTTCGCGATTTGCCCGAGCGCGGCGCGCGCTATCTCGTCCGCCCGAGCGCTGTCGATGCCGTGCTGCGCCAGACGCTCCCCGATCAGCCGCGCCGCGTCCTCTACCTTCTTCTGGACCTCATCCTCCGAAGTTGCGGCCTGCAGCTTCTTCTCACGGATGGTGAGGCGGTGGACCGAGATCGCCAGGGTGCTGGAGGCAATCAGGGCGAGGCTCGACAGGACGCTCGACGCATTCCGTATGGCGTCCATCAGGGCCGTGGCCTCGCTCATGCCCGCCCCTTCGACCACCCCGCCGGGCGTAGCGCCCGATCTTGGCGAGATGGTCTTCGCCCAGGCAGCATCGTCCTCTGCCGCCTTCAACAGGGCAGGCGCCTGGTCCACGTCAGCCGGGGAAACTGCCTCCACGAGCTCGATGGCGAAAGCCGTCGCGTCGTCCACCTGCGCTGCCCTCCGTTACAACGTTTGTTGCTGGGAGGTTATCTTGGAAGGTTCGCTGCGAAAGATCACGGAGGCGAGAGGACAGCACCCGCGCGGCCGCTACGCGGCTCAGCAGCCAGCAGGCTGTCGCGAAGAGGGCGGGCTCCCTTTCGCGCCAACCATGCTGTCGACAGCGCCGAGACTGCCGCCTGGGTGTAGCCACAGCCGGCAGTGGTCGCGGTCTACCTCCGCGTCGTGCTGTTACAATTCACCCTGTAGCGGCGCGTGAATCGCTGGTGCTAGGTCTGCGGAACGTCGAGTTGATGCGCCCGACGCGGCCGTGGCGAACGCGCCACTGAGCCAGACAAACGAATGAGTGGCTCTCGAGCCGCAGGGTCCTTCCTGGGCCTGCTGTATGCGGGGGGCGGAAGCGCGCAACATCGCTAGCGTCAGCCCGAAAATTCGGTTCGCAGTTCGCACCGATGCAGCGGTGCGCTCAGCGAGCCGCTTCCTGCAGCTTGAGGACGAGGCGCGCTGTGTGCCTGGCCGCGGCTCGCTTTCTCAGGTCGGACGCGGCAGTCATACCTAGCTTGACGGCAGCAGCGGCAGCGCCAGTGGCGAATAGCTTGAGCGGATCATCTGCCCAAGCTTGCGACATCTGCGCGGCAAACCACGACCCGCCCACCACCGAAAGACCGATGTCGCGAGCTTCGGTCCATGCGTTCGATAAGAATGAGGAGGTCCGAAAATCGCGGTCGATAGCGGCCTTTGCGTCCGCCAGCTTGTCCCGCATCAGTTGCTGCAACTCGATAGGGCGGTCATCCATGTCGTCAGCTGCGAGGTCAATCTGCTCGATCGTGCGCCGGAAGAGGGCAAAGGATGGCGTGTCCCTCGCGGCGAGGACCTCCGAAGGCCGAACGCTGCCGAGGAGAGGAAGTGTGGCCTTCCCATCGGCGAGGTAAGGGCTCGTCGCGCGGAGATTCGGGTTGAAAGTCAATTGCGAGCGCATGATTTCGAACAGGACCTGTTGTACAGGCCGCTCAATGACGGGGTCGTATCTGTATTCTGACGCCATATAAAAGAGCCGGCGTAGATATAAAAGATTGTTCGCTAAATCTATTTGGGCACCAAGCTCAAGTGCTTCAGTGTCTTTGCTTCTAGCGTAATCAAATTCAAACCATTTCTTAATAATTCGTTCAATGTCCGATGACGGATCTATCAGATCTGGTTTCAGCCAATATCTAGGACCTCTTCTCAGTGCATACTCCGCGTCGAACCAGAACTTGCGCGGCACCACCACGACGGTTCCGTCCGCTATCAGGCGGCGGATAATACAATAGAACGACAAAATGCGCCGAACATCCTCTTCCGATTTCTGAGGTCTGTAGCTCGGATAGCCGTCAAGATGATATTCAAGCCCGTCGCGGATGACGATGCGAGGCGAGTACATGAGAACCAAATTAAGCCTCGCAACCAACTCCTCGAGGCTCGCGCTCACCCGAAAGCCAAACCCGCTTCCAGCGCCGCCGAGCTGCGCATTCATCGGCGAGTTTGGGTCGAGCAGGTGGTAGGTGACGCCCGGCCTACCTTGAGGAATCTCGAACTCAGGACCTAATGAATCGTCCAGTGCACGTCTGAGTTTAATCAACTGGTCTTTGTCGAGCGTCGCGTAGACCTGCAGGTTGCGCGGGCTGAGTTCCGTCCCGATGGTCCGCTCAACGATGTCGGCGATAGTCTCGGTCAACATGCTGCCTGCTCCGTGCGGTGGAAGCTGCTCGTTAAACTCGCCTCATCGACTATCTCGTAATACACGCTAGCCGGACTGCGCTCGTCTACTACTCGACCGCGGGCTGTCGCTTTCGTCAGTACGCATGCGCTTGCGCGCTCGCGGTATGCGAACCCTGGCCCTCGACGCGGTTCTGGTCACCGCCCGTAGGCCGGCACCCACCCCGATCCTGGATGGTCCGATGACGCTCCCCTGGATGGCAGCGAAGATCCTGCTGCGCCCGGTCACGGAGCTGCGCGCGCATCCCGGTAACGCGCGCGTGCATGGCGCCGCACAGATCGAACAGATCAAGGCCAGCATGCTGGCATTCGGCTTCACGAACCCTCTGCTGGTGGACGAGGCCGGCGTGCTAATCGCCGGGCACGGCCGGCTCGAGGCCGCCGTGGCGCTCGGTATCGAGAAAGTGCCGACCATCGTGCTGCAGCACCTCTCGCCGGCGCAGAAGGACGCCCTCCGGCTCGCCGACAACCGCATCGCTGAGAACGCGGCGTGGGACCAGGCGCTGCTGCGCGACGCGCTGGCGGCAGTGCAGGCAGCGCCCGACCTCGACCTCGCCACGCTCGGCTTCTCTGCCGCGGAGCTCGACGACATCCTCGCGGCGGCTGGAGATGCCGTGTCCAACGGCGACGCGCCCGAGGCCCAGTCAGCACCCGCGGTCCAGGGGAGCGGGGACGGCGCGGCGGGGACGGAGGAGGCAGCGGCAGAGGATGATCCCGCGGACGCCGAGCCGGACCCGCCGCGCCAGGCCGTCACCCGACCGGGCGACCTCTGGCTGCTCGGCGAGCATCGCCTGCTCTGCGGCGATAGCACCGACGCAGCGGCGGTCGCCCGCGTCATGGGCGCGGACCGCGCGGCGCTGCTCTTCACCAGCCCGCCGTACGGGAACCAGCGCGACTACACCACCGGCGGCGTCTCGGATTGGGATGCGCTGATGCGGGGCGTCTTCGCGCATCTCGACGGCGCGCTCCGTCGCGACGCGCAGGTGCTCGTCAACCTCGGCCTGATCCACCGCGAGGGCGAATGGCAGCCCTACTGGTCCCGCTGGCTCGACTGGATGCGCGCCCAGGGCTGGCGCCGCTTCGGGCTCTACGCCTGGGACCAGGGCCCTGGCCTGCCGGGGGACTGGAACGGCCGCCTCGCTCCAGCTTTCGAGATGGTCTTCCACTTCAACCGGGAGGCCCGCGCGCCGAACAAGATCGTGCCCTGCAAGTGGGCCGGCACGCCGAACAAGGGCAGCGGGCTCCGCGCTGCGGACGGCGAGGTGAAGGCCTACACCCACATCGGCCTGCCGGTGCAGCAAATGCGAATCCCGGACAGCGTGCTGCGGATCACCCGCCACAAGGGCCGCGGCATCGAGACCGAGCACCCGGCGGTGTTCCCCATCGCGCTGCCCGAGTTCCTGATGCGCGCCTACACGGACGAGGGCGACGCGGTGTTCGAGCCCTTCTCGGGGAGCGGGACCACGATCCTTGCGGGCCAGCGCACGGGCCGGCGCGTGCGTGCGATCGAGCTCGCGCCGGCCTATGTCGATCTGGTGATCGCCCGCTGGCTGATGTTGCATCCCGACCTGCCGGTGTCGCTGGCCGACGATGGCCGTGACTTCGACGCGGTAGCGGCCGCTCGCGCGGAGGTGCTCCCCGATGCTGCGTGATCTCGCGGTCACCACGGTCCCGGTGGCGGCGCTGGTCCCCTACGCCGAGAACGCCCGCACCCACTCCGAGGCGCAGGTGGCGCAGATCGCCGCCTCGATCGCCGAGTTCGGCTTTGTGAACCCGGTGCTGGTGGATGCTGCCGGCGTGCTGGTCGCGGGCCACGGGCGGGTCATGGCCGCGAAGCGCCTCGGCATGGCGGTGGTGCCGGCTATCCGGCTCGCGCACCTGACCGACGCGCAGGCGCGCGCGCTGCGGCTGGCGGACAACCAGATCGCGCTGAACTCGGGATGGGACGAGGCCCTGCTCGCCGCCATCAAGCGGGACCTGGAGACCTCGCCCTGGACCGGCGAGGGCCACCGCAAGGTCTGGGCGCGCCTGCGCGTGCGCGACGGCATCCGCGTCTCCGCCAAGCGGCTCCTGCGCCTGATGCGCGAGAACGCCCTGCTCTCGCCTCACCGCCCCCGCCGCAAGGACGAGGACAGCCATGAGCGGCAGATCATCACCACCGCGCCGAACGTCATGTGGGCGATCGACGCCACCCAGGTCACCACCGTCCAGCACGGCAAGGTCTGGATCTTCGGCGTCGCGGAGCACTGGAACGCCGAGTCCCTCGGCTGGCACGTGACGACGCGCGGCACCCGCTTCGAGGCCACCCAGGCGCTCGCCATGGCCGTCCGCCAGCAGTTCGGCCATCTCTCCGCCGGCGCCGCCCGCGGCCTCGCACTCCGTCACGACCACGGCAGCAACTTCATGGCCGAGCACTTCCAGAAGCAGGTCAGGTTCTGGGGCATCTCGCCGAGCCACGCCTTCGTCGGCGAGCCCGAAACGAATGGTGTCATCGAGAGGTTCTTCCGGACGATGAAGGAGCAGGTCATCCACGGCCGCGTCTTCCAGACCATCGACGAGATCCGCGACGCGATCCGCAACTTCGCCGCCCGCTACAACGCCGAGTGGCTGATCGAGAAGAACGGCTACCTCAGCCCGCTCGACGCACGCGCCGCACGCCTCGACACGACCTTCAGGCGCGCCGCATAGTGCAACCGCGTGTCCAGGAAACCGGGTGCGGTACACAGCGCCTTCGACATGCTCACCGGCCTCCTCGCCAGCGAGCACAGAATCACCCCCCGGCCGCCAACGGGATCACAAGCGATTCAGTCAGGCAGGAAACTGCTCTGGCTCTCAGCCCGTTGCGCAAGGCTTAGTCAACGCTGGCCAGTTGCGGTAAGCCGCATGACTTTCAACGCTCGGCTTGCCGCTTTGCCGGCTTCGGTAGACAGGCGACAGAGAACAACCACCTCCTCTCCGATGTTTCAGGAAGTCCCCTCATGTCCGATAGAAAGCAGGATCAGCCGGACCCTTCGCAACAGCGCCAAACGGCGCTTTCGAGGTGGGAGAACGAGGGCGGCGCGGTATCCGGGCGGCTGCAAGGGGGCTTGGTTGCAGGCGAAGCGCGGTCCGAGATCCCCCAGTTGACGAACACCGAGTTGGTGCAGCTCCGCATCCGCGTCATCGCGTTGGAGAACCTGGTGATCACGTTGCTCGCACACGCGTCCGACCGGCAACTCGACCTTGCCCGTGAAATGGCGGGCTATATCTCTCCACGGCCGGACTCCACTCACCATCCCCTGACGGTCCACGCGGCGACCCACATGATCGATCTAGTTGAACGAGCCTGTCGTTTCCGGCCAGGCACGCCCTCATGAGCGTGCCGCTGGCGTCCCCACCGGCGGCGGTGCCCTACAAGCGCACCTCGGTGTTCGATGAGAACACGCTGCCGGCCGGCCTGCGCCAGGAACATCGCATCAAGCCCCGCGTGTGGGACGTCATCCGGGTGCTCGAAGGCCGACTGCGTTACCGAGTGCTCGACCCGGCCTCCGAGATGGTCCTCACGCCTGCACGTCCAGGCCTCGTGCTCCCCGACCAACTGCACCTCGTTGAGCCGCTCGGACCCATGCGGATGCAGGTCGAGTTCTACGATCGGCCGCCCGAACTATGATCGGCACGGCCGCTCCGCCTCATTGCTAGCCGATGTTCATCACATAAGCGCGGAGCAAAGCCTCTTCGTCCTCGACCTCACCCGGGAGGCTTTGGAGGGCGTCTCGCGCGTAGATGATTCCAATCGGCTTGCCGCGCCGGTCGACGATCGGACCGCGTTGCAGGCTGCGCTCCTTCATCACCGACCAGACGTCTTGCAGCAAATCGCTCGGCGCGCAGGAGAAGGCGTTGCGCGTCATGATCGTGGCCACCCTGTCCATGCAGGCGCCCCCGCCGCATCGTCCGATCTGCCCGACGATGTCGGTCTTCGTGAGAACGCCGACCATCCTTCCATCGTCGCCGCACACGACGACGATGTCGGTGTGAGGCTTGGACATGAGGCCGGCCGCTTCCCTGACGGGACCGGCGGCGCCGATCGTGGCGAGGCGCTCACACGCTTTGGGCAATATCCGCTCGACGAACATCAGGCCAGCTCCTCCGAAGAAACTCGCCGCCCCGAACTCAGCCCATGCGCCCCACCATCATCTGCTTGATCTTGCCGATCGCCGCCGCAGGGTTCAGCCCCTTCGGGCAGGTTCGCGTGCAGTTCATGATGGTGTGGCAGCGGTACAGCCGGAACGGGTCCTCCAAGAAGTCGAGGCGTTCGCCCGTGCGCTCGTCCCGGCTGTCGGCGATCCAGCGATACGCCGACAACAGCACTGGGCTTGCCCCGCTTTCGCGGACACGGTTACGCGGCGGATGCCGCTGGATGGAACGCCGCTGCCTTCTGCTCGGGTGTGAGATAGCCGAGCGCGGAGTGCAAGCGGCGTCGATTGTAGAAGCCCTCGATGTAGTGGAACACGTCGACCCTCGCCTGGCTGCGGCTCTGGTAGTCGGCTTTCTCCACCAGTTCGCCCTTCAGCGTGGCGAAGAAGCTCTCCATTGGCG
>NZ_JAWLHG010000062.1:0-20773 GCF_041690465.1 Falsiroseomonas sp.
CTATCATCGGTATCCGCTTTCACTTTCACAGGCGCTATAGGAGCAAGGTTGTGTCGCCCTTTGTCGCGAATCTGCTTTCTCGGACAGGCTCCTAGCCTGGGATCGTTTGCATGTGCACACCCGAGGTGGGCTCGCCGGGGCCGTTGACCGCCGGCGCCTGAACGGCTCGACCGGGATGTCCCTGAGCACCCGCAGGACGCCGCCGGTCCAGCCGGCGTCGTCCGCAAGCTGTCAGCGCTCCGTCATGCGGCCGTCCTGGATGGTGTGTCAGAGTGCGACCGCCACCCGCGCAGGACCCTCCCGTGGATTCGACCCGCCGCCACATCCTCGACCTCTCGCGCCGCAGCCTGCTGCGCGGCGCCACGGCCGCGGCTGGGCTGGCCGCGATCCAGCCCGCGGTCGCGCGGCGCGTCTGGGCCAACCCGGTCTTCGCCCGCTATCCCTTCAGCCTCGGCGTCGCCTCGGGCGACCCGCTGCCGGACGGGGTGGTGATCTGGACGCGGCTGGCCCCCGATCCGCTCTCCGGCGGCGGCATGCCGCACCAGGCGGTGGACGTCGCCTGGGAGGTCGCCGAGGATCCGCAGTTCCGCCGCCCCGTCTCCCGTGGCGTCGCGCTGGCGCGGCCGGAACTCGGCCATGCCGTGCATGTGGAGGTCGGCGGGCTGCGGCCGGCCGCCACCTACCATTACCGTTTCCGGGCGGGGCGCGAGACCAGCCCGGTCGGCCGCACCCGTACCGCCCCGGCGGCGGATGCCGCGCCGGCGCGCCTGCGCTTCGTCAATGCCGGGTGCCAGCATTACGAGCATGGCCACTTCACCGCCTGGCGGCATGTGGCGGCGGAGCCGGAGCTCGACTTCGTCTTCCACTATGGCGACTACATCTACGAGTACCGCGCACGCGGGAACCAGCCTGGCGCGGTGGTGCCGATGCGCCAGCATCAGGGCGAGGAAATCCACACCCTCGACGACTATCGCAACCGCTACGCGCTGTACAAGCTCGACCCCGACCTGGCCGCTGCGCATGCGGCACATCCCTTCCTCGTTTCGTTCGATGATCACGAGGTGGACAACAACTGGGCCGGCGCGATCAGCGAGGAGGATGGCAGCGCCCGCTTCCCGGTCCCGCCCGAGATCTTCGCGCTGCGCAAGCAGATCGCCTTCCAGGCCTGGTACGAGAACATGCCGCTGCGCCGCGCCGCCCTGCCGCGCGGCCCTGCGATCGCCGCGCATCGCCGGCTGCGCTACGGCCGCCTGGCCGACATCCATGTCCTCGACACGCGGCAATACCGCTCCGACCAGCCCTGCGGCGACGTGACGGGGCCCGCCTGCGCGGAGGTGGCGCGGCCGGATGCGCAGATGCTGGGCGCCCAGCAGGAAGCCTGGCTGCTCGGCAACCTCGCCGACCGCAATGCGGTGTGGCAGGTGCTGGCGCAGCAGGTGATGGTGATGCCCCGCGACCTCGGGGACGACCTGCGCGGGCCGCGCATCTCGATGGACAAATGGGATGCGGTGCCGGCGGCGCGCGTGCGCCTGCTGCGCGGCATCGCCGAGCGCGGCGTGCGCAACGCCGTGGTGCTGACCGGGGACGTGCACAACGCCTGGGCCGGCACGGTGCATGCCGACGCGGCGGAACCGCGCGGGCCGGGGCTGATGACCGAGTTCTGTGCCACCTCCATCTCCTCGGGCGGCGACGGCTCGGAGCAGGTGGCCGCCACGCCGACGGTGCTGCGCCGCAACCCGCACATCGCCTTCTTCAACAATCGCCGAGGCTATTGCGTGCACGAGGCGACCCCGGAGCGGATGGAGGTCACGTTCCGCGTGCTGCCCTTCGTCTCCCGCCCCGATGCGCCGCTGGAGAACCGCGCACGCTTCGTGGTGGAGGCCGGCCGTGCCGAGGTGACGCGCGCCTGACGCCGTCCTAGCCTGCCGCCGCAGGGCAGGAGGATCGCGGGATGGCACGGATCGGCTTCGTCGGCCTCGGCAACATGGGCGGGCCGATGGCGCGCAACCTGGCGAAGGCGGGGCACCAGGTTGCCGCCTTCGACATCGTCCCCGCGCTGGTCGCCCGCGCCGTCGAGGGCGGCGCCATCGCGGTGGGCAGCGCGGCGGAGGCGGCGCAGGGCGCCGACCTGGTCATCACCATGCTGCCGGCCGGCGACAATGTGCGCGAGGCCTGGCTCGGCCCGGGCGGCAACGGCGCCGGCATGGCGGCGGCAAGCCGGCCCGACGCGATCCTGCTGGACTGCTCCACCATCGATGTCCCGACTGCGCGCGAGGTGGCAATGGAAAGCGGCCGCGCCTTCCTCGATGCACCCGTCTCCGGCGGCGTGATGGGGGCGGAGGCGGCGACGCTCACCTTCATGGTCGGCGGGCCGGAAGCCGCCTTCGCCGCCGCCGAGCCGGTACTGAAGCAGATGGGCCGCGCCGCGATCCATTGCGGCGGCGCAGGTGCGGGGCAGGCGGCCAAGGCCTGCAACAACATGATGCTGGCCGCGACGATGATCGTGACCTGCGAGGCCTTCGTGCTGGCCGAGCGGCTCGGCCTGTCGCACCAGGCGCTGTTCGAGGTGGCGTCGAAATCCTCCGGCCAGTCCTGGAGCCTGACCACCTATTGCCCGGTGCCCGGCCCGGTGCCGGGCAGCCCGGCCAACCGCGACTACGCGCCGGGCTTCGCGGCCTCGCTGATGCTGAAGGATCTGGGCCTAGCGGCCGAGGCGGCGGCCTTCACCAATGCCGCCACGCCGATGGGCAGCCGGGCGCTGGAACTCTACCAGGAATTCGTGCGGCAGGGCGGCGGCGGGACGGATTTCTCCGGCATCATCCGGATGATCCGCGGCGTGACCTAGACCCGAGTTGCCCGGACTGTATCCGGGCAACTCGGGTCCAGCCCTTTCGAGCCGGCGTGCACGCCAGGGCGATCGCGGGCTGGCGCCCGCGCGACCCGGAGCGGCCTGCGGCGTTCGGTGTGCGTGAGGCAGCGGCAGGAGGAGCATGTCATGCCCGGCATCTCGCGGTTCCGGCGGGGCAGGCTGGCGGTCCTGTTCATCCTCCTGTGCCTTGCCGGCGTCGCGCCGGCCCGTGCGCAGCCGGCCGAGGCACCGGCTGATTGCGGTGCGCCGCTGCTGCGGATCGAGCACGAGCACGCGGTGGACCTCGCCCATGCCTGCGAGGCCTGGCGGCGCGTGGCGCGATTCCTCATGGGGCAGCACGGCATGCGCGTCGCGACACCCGTCACGCTGGCGTTCGTCGAGCGGGTGGAGATCGATCTCGGGTCGGAGAAGCTTCGCGTGCTCGGCTTCAACGACCGTGCGGCGCGCACCATCCGCGTCACCTCGATGACCGCCGCCTGGCTGCGCGACCCGGAGCGGCTGATGTTCCGCCAGCCGGTGGACGAGGAACTGCACATCAGCCTGATCGTGCACGAACTGGCGCATGCGTTGCTGAAGGACAACTACCGCATCCCGGTTCCCAGCCTGGTCTGCGACGAGTACGTCGCCTACGTCACTCAGTTCGCGACCATGGCGCCGGCGACGCGGGCGCGCGTGCTGGCGGGCTACCCGGCGCAGGACTTCGACTCGCTCGACGAGATCACCGAGGTCTGCCTCATGATGACGCCGCACGAATTCGGCGTGCGCGCCTGGCGCCACTACGAGCGGGTGGGTCAGCGCGAGGGCATGGTGGAGGCGATCCTCTCCGGCCGCTTCCGGGTGGAGTCCTTTCCCTGGTGAGCCGCCTGCCTCACGCCGCATAGATCATCTTCCGCGTCATCCCGCCGTCGCTGACGAATTCCGCGCCGGTGACGAAGCCGCTCTCCGGCCCGACCAGCCAGGCGATCAGCGCGGCGATGTCCCCGGGCGTGCCGACGCGCCCGGCCGGATGCTGCGCATGGTCCTGGGCGCGCAGCTCCTCCCCCGCGGTGTCGATCCAGCCCGGGCTGACGCAGTTCACCCGCACATCCGGGCCGAGGCTGATCGCCAGCGCATGCGTCAGCGCCACCAGCCCGCCCTTCGATGCGGAATAGCTCTCCGTATCCGGCTCCGACTGGCGCGCGCGGGTGGAGGCCACCGTCACCACCGCGCCCTTCGCCGCGCGCAGCATCGCTTCCGCCTCCCGCACCAGCAGGAAGGTGGCGGTGAGGTTGGTGGCGATCACGGCGGACCACTCGGCGAGCGTCAGTTCGCGCAGCTTCTTGCAGATCATGAAGCCGGCATTCGAGACCAGCGCGTCCAGGCGCCCTTCCTCTTGCGCGATACCGGCGACCAGCGCGCGCACCGCCATCTCATCCCCGACATCGGCGGCGACATGCCGTGCCGCCAGGTCAGGCGGCGGCGCGGTTGGGTCGGCGACCACCACGCGCCATCCGTCGCGCCCGAGCCGTCGCGCCGTCGCCAGCCCGATGCCCCTTGCGCCGCCCGTCACCAGCGCGACACCGGGTGCTGCCGCCATGCGGATCTCCTTCACGCCATGGTGCGGGAAACGCCCGCCGTCTCCAGCAGATGCCACGCCGCATCCGCATCATCGGCGAAGCGCAGCAGTTCGAGGTCCTCGCGGTCCACCATGCCGTCCTCCACCAGCGCGTCCCAGTTCACCAGGCGGCGCCAATAGCTCTCATCCACCAGCACCACCGGCACCAGGCCCATGCGGCCCGCCTGGCGCAGCGTGAGGATCTCGAACAACTCGTCCAGCGTGCCGAAGCCGCCGGGGAACACCACGAGGGCGCGGGCGCGCATCGCCAGGTGCAGCTTGCGGATGGCGAAGTAGTGGAACTGGAAGGTCAGCTCCGGCGTGGTGTAGATGTTCGGCTGCTGCTCCTGCGGCAGGCGGATGTTGAAGCCGATGGAGGGCGCGCCGACATCGTGCGCGCCGCGATTTGCCGCCTCCATGAGCCCCGGCCCGCCGCCGGTGGCGATCACGTTGTCGCGGACGCCCGCCACCGGATGCAGCGCGCCGCCGCGTTCCGAGACGATGCGGCCGAAGTGGCGCGCCTGCTGGTACCAGCCGGCATGGCGCCGTGGCGCGTCCGGCCGGACGCGGGAGCTGCCGAACACCACGATGGTGGAGCGTACGCCCCAGGCGCGCAGCGCCTCGTCGGCCTTGGTGCTCTCCACCTGCAGCCGCACTCCGCGCATGGCGGGGCTGAGCAGGAATTCGCGGTCGAACAGCGCCAGGCGGTAGCTCGGTCCCTGGCGCCGTGTCGGGCTGTGGGGCTTGGTTGCCATCCTGGCCTCCTTCTCGTCGCTCGGCCTATGCTGCCGTGAAGCGCTTCGATGCGGGAGGGTGGCGGTGGCGGTCGGGCTGAAGGTCTGCGGCGCGGCGAGGACGGTGACGGGTCTCTCCCTGCTGTTCGAGACGCCGCGCGCGCGCATCCTGGTGGATTGCGGCATGTTCCAGGGGCCGAAGACGCTGAAGGCGCTGAACTACGAGCCCTTCCCCTTCGAGCCGTCGAAGATCGACGCCGTGCTGCTGACGCACGCCCATATCGACCACTCCGGCCTGCTGCCGAAGCTGGTGAAGCAGGGCTTCCGCGGCCGCATCCACTGCACCGAGGCGACGCGAGACCTGTGTTCGGTCATGCTGCCCGATGCCGGCCACATCCAGGAGCAGGAGGTGGAGCAGCTGAACCGCCGCAACCGCCACCGCGGCCGCGATCCGGTGCAGCCGATCTACACCGCGGAGGACGCCGAGCGCAGCATGGCCGCATTCCGCACCCTCGATTACGGCAACTGGATCGCGCCGGTGGAGGGCGTTCGCGCGCGCTGGTGGAATGCCGGGCACATGCTCGGCTCCGCCTCCATCGAGCTGGAATTCGCCGGCGGGGACCCGCCGATGCGCGTGCTGGTCTCGGGCGATGTCGGCTCCGACCTCGGCCCGCTGCATGCCGATCCGGAGGGGCCGGCGGGCGGCGTGGACCATGTGATCGTCGAGAGCACCTATGGCGACGAGGACCGCCCCGCCATCGCGCCGGAAGTGCGCCGCGCCGCGCTGGCAGAGGTGGTGCGCCGGGCGGCGAAGCAGGGCGGCGCACTGCTCATCCCGATCTTTGCGGTGGAGCGTGCGCAGGAAGTGGTGATGGACCTGGTCACGCTGATGCGCGCCAGCCAGGTGCCGCAGACCGAGATCCACCTCGACAGCCCCTTGGCGCAGCGGGCGACACGGGTGTTCCAGAAGCATGCCGCGACGCTGGAACAGCATGAGGCGATGCGCACCGCGCTGTCCGACCCGTTGCTGCACCATGTCGAGGATTGGCAGGAAAGCCGCCGCCTGACGCGGGAGGACGGGTTCCAGATCGTGCTCGCCGGCAGCGGCATGTGCGAGGCCGGGCGCATCCGCGGGCATCTGAAGGCGCGGCTGTGGGATTCGCGCACCACCGTGGCGCTGGTCGGCTTCCAGGCGGCGGGCACGCTCGGGCGTCTGCTGCACGATGGCGTGGCGCGCGTGCGCATCCAGGGCGAGCCGATCGTCGTTGGCGCGCACATCGCGATGGTCGAGGGCTATTCCGGCCACGCCGACGGGCCTGAACTCGGCCGCTGGATCCAGGCGCGCGGCCCCGTCGCCGGCGGCGTCTTCCTGGTGCATGGCGAGGAGGACGCCATCGAGGGCCTGGCGAAACGCGTGCTCGGGCGGGGGATCGCGCCCGAGGAGGCGATCATCCGCCCGACGCTCGACGAGAGTTTCCGCCTGCTGCCCGGCATGGCGCCCGAGCGCGTGGCCCGCGATTCCCGCAGGCGAGGCGAGGCGGCGGAGCGTGTGGGCCAGCCCGACTGGCACAACCAGCGCGCCGCGCTGCTGCTGCAGATCGAGGAGGCGCTGGAGCAGGCCGGCGACGACCGCAGCCGCGCCGCGCTGCTCGACCGGCTGCGGCTCGCGCTGGAGGCGCGGGGGTAGGTCTACGCTGGAGGCGCGGGGGTAGGCTATCGCTGGACGTGCGGTGAGGCGAGGGCCAGATAGGGGGCATGACAGACAACCCGCTGCTCGAGACCTGGACCACGCCCTTCGGCGTGCCCCCCTTCGATCGCATCCGGCCAGAGCATTTCGCCGCCGGCTTCGAGGCCGCGATCGCCGCGCATCGCGCCGAGATCGCCGCCATCGCGAATGACGCGGCACCGCCCTCCTTCGCCAATACGGTGGAGGCGCTGGAACGTGCTGGCGCGTTGCTCACGCGGATCGGCGCGACGTTCTTCAACCTTGCCGCGAGCCAGGCGACCGACGCGCTGCAGGCGGTGGAGCGCGACTGGGCGCCGAAGCTGGCGCGGCACCGCATGGAGGTCGCCCTCGATCCCGGCCTGTTCCGCCGCGCCGCGGCGCTGCACGATCTCCGTGCGGAACTCGGCCTCGATCCGGACCAGATGCGGCTGCTGGAGCGCCTGCACATGGGCCTGATCCGCAGCGGCGCCGCACTGGACGAAGCGGCGCGCGCGCGGATGACGGAGATCTCGACGCGGTTGGCCACGCTGCACACGCAGTTCGGGCAGAACGTGCTGGCCGACGAGAACGAATGGCAGATGGTGCTGGCCGAATCCGATCTCGACGGCCTGCCCGACTTCGCCCGCGCCGCGGCGCGCGAGGCGGCGAGGGAGCGTGGGGTGAAGGGGTATGTCATCACCCTCTCGCGCTCCTCGGTGGAGCCGTTCCTGACCTTCTCCGAACGGCGCGACCTGCGCGAGAAGGCTTGGCGCGCCTGGGTGGCGCGCGGCGCGCTGCACCCCGGGCGCGACAATGCCGCGCTGATCCGCGAGATCCTGGCGCTCCGCGCCGAACGCGCGCGGCTGCTCGGCCATGCCGACCATGCGGAGTTCCGCCTGACGGACACAATGGCTCAGCATCCGGACGCTGCGGAGCGCCTGCTGCGCGCGGCCTGGGAACCGGCCAAGCGCCGCGCCGCGGAGGAACGCGCGGAGCTGGAAGCACTGGCGCGCGCCGCGGGCGACAACAACCCGGTCGAGGCCTGGGATTGGCGCTTCTGGGCCGAGCGCGCGCGCAAGGCGAAGCATGATTTCGACGGCGCCGCGCTGAAGCCCTATTTCGAGCTGGAAGCCATGCTGCGCGCCGTCTTCGCCACCGCGACCCGGCTGTTCGGCGTGCGGTTCGAGGAACGCCGGGACATCCCGCTCTACCACCCCGATGTCCGCGCCTTCGAGGTGCTGGACGCGGACGGCGCGCATCGCGGCGTGTTCCTGCTCGACAACTATGCCCGCACCGGCAAGCGCTCCGGCGCCTGGATGAGCAGCTTCCGCGTGGCCGATGCGCTGGATGGCCGCGTCTCCCCCATCGTTGTGAACAACAACAACGTCGCGAAGTCCTCGCCGACGCTCCTCTCCTTCGACGAGGCGCGCACGCTGTTCCACGAATTCGGCCATGCGCTGCACGGGCTGCTGAGCACCGCACGCTATCCCTCGCAGTCCGGTACCGCGGTGCTGGGCGATTTCGTCGAGTTCCACTCGCAGGTCCTGGAACATTGGCTGACTGTGCCGGAGACGCTGCGCACCCACGCCCGCCATCACGAGACCGGCGAGGCGCTGCCCGAGGCGCTTCTGGCGAAGCTGCTGGCCGCGCGCAACGAGGGGCAGGGCTTCGCGACGGTGGAATACGTCTCCTCCGCCCTGATCGACCTGGCGCTGCACCGCCATGCCGCGCCGGACTCGCTGGAGCTCGAAGCCTTCGAGGATGCGTTCCTGGCCGAGATCGGCATGCCGGATGCGATCGGCCTGCGCCATCGCCCGATCCATTTCGGCCACCTCTTCGCCGGCGGCGGCTATGCGGCGGGCTATTATTTCTACCTCTGGGCCGAGGTGCTGGACGCCGACGGCTTCGAGGCCTTCGAGGAGGCCGGCGATCCCTTCCACCCGGAGCTCGCCGCGCGGTTGAAGGCGATCTACGAGGCCGGCGACACGCGCCCGCCGATGGAGCTCTACAGGGCGTTCCGCGGGCGCGAGCCGAAGGTGGATGCGCTGCTGCGCAAGCGCGGGCTGGCAGCGTAGCGGCCGGCTCCCGGGCACGCGGTTCGCCGCCGCTCACATGACTGCGATCATGTGGCGCGGCCGCATTGCGTGCTATCCGCGCCGCCTTCACGACCGCGGAGCCGTCGCCATGACTCATCGCGTCCTTGCAACCATCGTGGTTGCCGCCCTGCTGGCCTCCGGCGTGGCAGGCGATCCGGCCCGGGCCCAGCCGGCCTCGTCGCACGGCCATGCCGGCATGCCGCATCGCGCCGCGGCCGTGCCGACCCTGCCCGGCCAGGACGCCTTCGGCGCCGTGCAGGAGATCGTCAGGATCCTCGAAGCCGATCCCACCACCGACTGGTCCAAGGTGAACCTGGCGGCGCTGCGCGAGCACCTGATCGACATGCATGAGGTGACGCTGAAGGCCACGGCCTCGGAACAGCCGATCGCCAACGGCGTCGCCATCACCGTCACCGGCAGCGGCCGCACGCTGGAGGCGATCCGTCGCATGCTCCCGGCCCATGCACGCGAACTGGACCGGTTCCCCGGCTGGACCGCCCGCACCGAGGCGTTGGCGGAGGGCGTGCGGCTGGTGGTGACCAGCGCCGACGCGGCGGATGTGCCGCGCCTGCGCGGGCTCGGCTTCATCGGGCTGATGGTCAGCGGCTCCCACCACCAGCCGCACCACCTCGCCATGGCGCGCGGCGAGCACACCCACTGAAGCGCTGCCGCGCCGGCAGAAGCAGGGCCCAGCCAGGCAGGATCGCTGTCGGTGTGCGCCAACCGCACGCGCCGCCTGTTTCCCGGAAGGCGCGGTGAGGGTCGCGACCATGTCGGATGCCTTGGGCGTCGATGTATCGGGCGGTGATTTTCGTCGGCCGACGCTCGCACGCGTGATGCTGTCGCGGGCCATGCTGCTTGGCATGGCTTTCGGGCACGTCCGGTGCGTCGTATAGTGGTGCCGCCGGGATGACGAACGGGAGAACTGGCGCCTTGAGCCGAGATGGTGGACGGACCCGGAGATCCCGCGGAAGGGGCGGGTTCGACGACGATTCATTTGGCAGTGGTGGCGCGTGGGCGCCCCCGGCCGATTTTGCGCGCCCTGCGCCGCGACCTTCGAGCTCCGGCTTCGGCCAGGAGAGCCAGGCGACGGTCAAGTGGTTCAACCCGGAAAAGGGCTTCGGCTTCGTCGAGGTCGCCGAGGGTGGCGGCGATGCCTTCCTGCATGTCAGCGTGCTGGAACGCGCCGGGTCCAAGGCGGTCGAGCCGGGAGCGATCCTGAAGGTCCGGACCGGTCCTGGCCAGAAAGGCCTGCAGGTCACCGAGGTCCTCGAGATCACCGGCGGCACTGCCCCGCCCGCACGCCCCGCCCCGCGCATGGCGCCGCGCGACGCCTACCAGGCATCGCCTGCCGCCGGAGACGGGGAGGAGATGCAGGGCGTGGTGAAGTGGTTCAATGCCGAGAAGGGCTTCGGCTTCGTGGCGCCGTCGGATGGCGGCAAGGATGTCTTTGTCCATGCCACCGCGCTCGAGCGCAGCGGCATCCGCAGCCTGGCCGAGGGACAGACCGTCACCATGCGCGTTGTGCAGGGGCGGAAGGGGCCGGAGGTCGCGACCATCTCCGCCGACTAGCCCGGTCCGGGCGAAGTCCTGGCGGTCCGTCGCGCGTTCAGCGTCGGAATCAAAGCCAGAGGCGTTTCCACCGCGGGTGAGGATGCCCTGGCCCATGCAGGCGGGCGGCACGCGGTGCCGTGCCGCAACGCCCCGGCGCGGATCGCCCCGGGGCCCCAATTTGCCGAAAGGGCGCAGCGATGCGGAAGCCGAACTACAGCATGGAGCGAAAGGATCGCGACCGCGCCAAGCAGGCCAAGGCCGCGGCGAAGTTGGAGAAGCGGTCCGCCAAGGGCGCCGACAACCGTGATGCCGGAGATCCCGGCACGCCGGAAGACCAGGCCCCGGAGCAGTCGCAGGAAACCCGCCAGGGCGAGGGTTGAGCCGGCCGCTACAGCGCCGCCCAGCCGCCATCCACCGGCAGGTCCACGCCGGTGACCTGCCTCGATACGTCGCTCGCCATGAACAGGCAGGCATTCGCCACGTCCAGGTCGTTGGTCACGCGCCCCAGCGCATAGTCCGCGGCGTGGCGCCGTGCCGCCTCCTCCTCGGTGATACCGAGCCGCTGCGCCATCTCCCGGCAGACCTTCTCGCGGAAGCGCGGGCCGTCCACCATGCCGGGCGCGACGTTGTTGACGTTGATGTTGTGCGGTCCGAGCTCCAGCGCGAAGGACTTGGTGATGCCGCGCAGGCCCCATTTGCTGGCGCTGTAGGCCAGCCGCCCGGCGCGGCCACGCATCCCGAAGGTGCCGCCGACATTCACCACCTTGCCCCAGCGCTGCGCCACCATCATTGGCGCGAAGGCGCGGATGGTGTTGAAGCAGCCGCGCATGTTGAGCTCGATGATCTCGTCGTATTCGGCCTGCGTGGTGGCCAGCCCGGTCTTGCCGATCGGTCCTGATCCGCCGGCGACGTTCACCAGGATGTCCACCGTGCCGAAGCGCGCCTTGGCCTGATCGGCGGCCGCGAAGCAGGCGACGTCGGAGGTGATGTCGGTGCCGATGACGATCGCCTCCGTTGTCTTCGACACCTCCTCGAACACTGGCTGGATCGCCGCGGTGTCGCGGCCGAGCAGCACCAGGCGGCAGCCCTCGGCCGCGAAGGCGCGGGTGATCGCAGCCCCCATGCCCTTGGCCGGGCCGGTGATGGTCGCGACGCGGCCGCGGAGCATCAGGTCCATCGGGGTCAGGCCTTGCGCAGTTCCTGCTCGACCAGCGAGGCGAAGAAGCTCGCGCCGATCGGCAGCAGGTCGTCGTTGAAGTCGTATTTCGTGTTGTGCACGGGCACCGCGCCCTTTGCCCCATCGGCCTGGCCGATGCGCACGAAGCAGCCCGGGCGCTCCAGCAGCATGAAGGAGAAATCCTCGCCGCCCATGACCGGCGGCTTGTTGCGGATGACCCGCTCCGCGCCGGTGACCTTGGCGGCGGCCATCGCGGCGCGCTCGGTCTCCGCCTCGTGGTTCACCGTGGGCGGGTAGCCGCGCTGGTAGTTCACCTCCGCCTCCGCGTCGTTCAGCGCGGCGATGCCCTTGGCACCCTGGATGATCAGCCGCTCCATCTCGTCCTGCGTGCGCGGCAGCAGGGTGCGGACGGTGCCGCGGATCTCGGCGAAGTCGGGGATGACGTTGTGCGCGCTGCCGGCGGTGAACTGGCAGAGGCTGATCACCGCGGAATCCAGCGGGTCCACGCGGCGGGAGACGATCTGGTGCAGCCCGACCACGATCTGCGCACCGACCAGCACCGGGTCGATCGCCAGATGCGGCCGTGCCGCATGGCCACCGCGGCCGCGCACGCGGATGTCCAGCATGTCGGCGGCCGCCAGCACCGGGCCCGATACCGCCTGGATCTCGCCGAGCTTCGCGCCGGGATCGTTGTGGACGGCATAGACCGCATCCACGGGGAAGCGTGTGAACAGCCCCTCCTGCACCATCTTCTGCCCGCCGGCGCCGCCCTCCTCGGCGGGCTGGAAGATGAACACCACCGTGCCGTCGAACTGCTTCGTCTCCGCCAGGTATTTCGCCGCGCCGAGCAGCATCGTCGTGTGGCCGTCATGGCCGCAGGCATGCATCTTCCCCGGGTTCTTCGAGGCGTAGGGCAGCCCGGTCTCCTCCGGCATCGGCAGCGCATCCATGTCGGCGCGCAATCCGATGGCACGGCCGGAGGCGCCGTTGCGCAGCACGCCGACGACACCCGTCTTCGCGATGCCGCGATGCACCTCGATGCCCCACTCGGCGAGCAGCCGCGCCACCGTCTCGCTGGTGCGGTGTTCCTCGTAGTTCAGCTCGGGATGGGCATGGATGTCCTGCCGCCAGCCCTGCATTTCGGGCTGGAAGGCTGCGATCCGGTTGATGACGGGCATGTGGGGCTCCTGCGCGGCGCCCTATGCCGTCCGCTCCGCGGCGATCAGGAACTCCCTGTTGCCTTCGGGGCCGAGGATGGGGCTCGCCTCGATACCGAGGACCCGCCATCCCGGCAACTCCGCCCACCAGGCGCGGATCTCGTTGCAGACGCGGCCATGCACCGCCGCTTCCCGCACCACGCCGCCCTTGGCGACCGCGGGGCCGACCTCGAACTGCGGCTTGATCAGCGCCACCGCCCAGGCCCCCGGCGCGGCGAGGGCTAGCGCCGCCGGCAGCACCGTGCGCAGGCCGATGAAGCTGGCGTCGCAGACCACGACGCCGGGCGGTTCGGGGATCTGTTCCGCCGTGAGATAGCGCGCATTCACCCGTTCCATCACCACCACGCGCGGGTCGTTGCGCAGCGTCCAGGCCAGCTGGCCGTGGCCGACATCCACCGCGTACACCTTCGTCGCGCCATGGTGCAGCAGCACATCCGTGAAGCCGCCGGTCGAGGCACCGATGTCGAGGCAGACGCGGCCTGCAGGCGACAGGCCGAAATGCGCCAGCGCATGCGCCAGCTTCACGCCGCCGCGGCTGACCCAGGGGTGGTCCTGCCCGCGCACCTCAAGCGGCTGGTCGGCCTTGACCGCATCGCCCGCCTTGGCCACGCGCGCCTCGCCCGAATAGACCTTGCCGGCCAGGATCAGCGCCTGTGCGCGCGTGCGCGAGTCCACGAGGCCGCGCTCTACCAGTGCCACGTCGGCGCGTTGCTTCTGGCCCATCAGGCGACGAACCGCTTCAGCGCCGCGCGGTCCACCTGCACGCCGAGCCCCGGCGCCTCCGGCACGCGCACGCGCCCCTCGGCCGAGACCGCCGGCATGCTCGTGACCTCGTCCCGCACCGGATGCGGCGAGCGGTCCAGCTCCAGCAGCGGCGGGCGTGGGAAGAGGCCCGGCGGATTGTCCGGGATCACCGCCAGCAGATGCAGCGAGGCCGCCAGCGTCACGCCCGTGCCCCAGACATGCGGGTTCACCCGCATCCCGAAGGCGCTGGCCATGTCGGCGATCTTCTTGAGCTCGGAGATGCCGCCGCAGGCCGCGACATCCGGCTGCAGGATATCCACGCTGCGGCGCGCGATCATCTCGGCGAAGCCCCAGCGCGTGAAGCTCGCCTCGCCGCCTGCCACCGGGATGGGCTGGCGGGTCTTCACCTCCAGGTAGCCGGCGATGTCCTCCGGCGGCACCGGCTCCTCGAACCAGCCGATGTCGCAATCGGCCACGGCGTTGCCGAAGGCGATGGCCGCCGGCGCATCATAGGCGTGGTTGCAGTCCACCAGCAGCCCGCAGTCGTCGCCGATGGCGGCGCGGAAGCCGCGGGTCAGCGCGATGTCCTGCTTCAACCCCCAGCCGGTCTTGAGCTTCAGGATGCGGAAGCCCTCGGCGCGGCGCTGTTCCGCTTCCTCCGTCAGGTAGCGCAGATGGTCGTCGCGTTCGCGGCGGTAGAAGCCGGTGGCATAGGCCTCCACCTCCATCCGCAGCGGGCCGCCGAGCAGCCGGTGCACCGGGATGCCGAGCGCCTGGCCGGCGATGTCCCACAGGGCGATGTCGATGGCGCTGATCGCCTCCACCACCAGCCCACGCTGGCCGTGGTCGCGCAGGCGGTTGTAGAGCGCCTGCCAGATCGCCTCGCGCGCCATGGCATCCTGGCCGACCACCAGCGGCGCCAGCCAGGCGACGATGGGCGCGGTGAGTTCGGGCGGCCCGAAGGCCTCGCCCCAGCCGGTGATGCCGTCCTCGGTGGTGACCTCGACGAGCATCGCGCCGCGGCGGCGATACCACGCCTGGGAATAGGCGAAAGGCTCGGCCAGGTCCGCCATCAGGATGTGGGGCGTGATGGCGCGGATCGTTGTGCTGTTCGACATAGCGCCCGCCGGATTACGTGAGGGACTGCCCCCACCCTAACCCTCCCCCGCGGCGCGAGGGAGGGAATGGGGGATCAGGCGCGCGCCGGCTGCGCCAGCGGCACGCCGAGCGCGGCGACAGCCGTCGCCACGATGTGCCGCGCGTTCAGCCCGGCCTGATCGTACTGCACCTTCGGCGCCGCGTGGTCGATGAAGCGGTCGGGCAGGCACATCGGGCGGAACTTCAGCCCGCCATCCAGCAGCCCCTGCCAGGCGAGGTGCTGCGCCACCAGGCTGCCGAAGCCGCCGACGCTGCCTTCCTCGATGGTGATCAGCACCTCATGCTCCCGCGCCAGCCGCTCGACGAGCCTGGTGTCGAGCGGCTTGGCGAAGCGCGCATCGGCGACGGTGGTGGAGAGCCCCTGCGCCGCCAACTCGTCCGCCGCCTTCAGGCATTCCTGCAGGCGCGTGCCGTAGCTGAGGATGGCGATGGAAGTCCCCTCCCGCACCACGCGCCCGCGCCCGATCTCGAGCGGCGTGCCGCGCGCCGGCACCGCCACCCCGGTGCCTTCGCCGCGCGGATAGCGGAAGGCGGAGGGCGCATCGTCCAGCGCCGCGGCGGTGGCGACGATATGCGCCAGCTCCGCCTCGTCGGCCGCCGCCATCAGCACGATGCCCGGCAGGCAGCCGAGATAGGCGATGTCGAAGCTGCCGGCATGCGTCGCGCCATCGGCGCCGACCAGCCCGGCGCGGTCCATGGCGAAGCGCACCGGCAGCTTCTGCAGTACCACGTCATGCACCACCTGGTCATAGGCGCGCTGCAGGAAGGTGGAGTAGATCGCGCAGAAGGGCTTGAGGCCTTCCGTCGCCATTCCGGCCGCGAAGGTGACGGCGTGCTGCTCGGCGATGCCGACATCGAAGCAGCGCTTGGGGAATTTCTTGGCGAACATGTCCAGGCTGGTGCCGGAGGGCATCGCGGCGTTGATCGCGACGATCCGCTCGTCGGCCTCGGCCTCGGCGATCAAGGCGCCGGCGAAGACCTTCTGATAGGCCGGCGGGCCGGGCGGAGCCTTCTGCTGCTCGCCGGTGACGACGTTGAACTTCTGCACGCCATGGTACTTGTCGGCGGATGCTTCCGCAGGGGCGTAGCCCTTCCCCTTCTGCGTGACGACATGCAGCAGGATCGGCTGCACGTCGTCCTCCGCATCGCGGAGGTTGCGCAGGATCGGCAGCAGGTGGTCCAGGTCGTGGCCGTCGATCGGGCCGACATAGTAGAAGCCCATCTCTTCGAACAGCGTGCCGCCGGTCAGCAGGCCGCGGGCGAATTCCTCGGCCTTGCGCGCGGTGCGCTCGATCGGGCGGGGGAAGCGCTTGGCGAGCTTCGCCATCATCTCCCGCACGTTCAGGAACGGGCGCGAGGACACCACCTTCGACAGATACGCGCTCATCGCGCCGACCGGCGGCGCGATGGACATGTCGTTGTCGTTGAGGATGACGATCAGCCGCGACTTCAGCGCGCCGGCATTGTTCATCGCCTCATAGGCCATGCCCGCGCTCATCGCACCGTCGCCGATCACCGCGATGACGTTGCGCGTATCCCCCTTCAGGTCGCGCGCCACCGCCATGCCGAGGCCGGAGCTGATCGAGGTGGAGGAATGCGCCGCGCCGAACGGGTCGTATTCGCTCTCGCTCCGCCGGGTGAAGCCGGATAGCCCGCCTTCCTGCCGCAGCGTGCGGATGCGGTCGCGCCGGCCGGTGAGGATCTTGTGGGGGTAGGCCTGGTGGCCGACATCCCAGATCAGGCGGTCGCGCGGCGTCTCGAAGATCGCGTGCAGCGCGACGGTGAGTTCCACCACGCCGAGCGAGGCGCCGAGATGCCCGCCGGTGACGGAGACCGCATCCACCGTCTCGGCGCGCAGCTCGGCGGCCAGTTGCTTGAGCTGTTCGGCCGAGAAGTTGCGGAGGTCCGCCGGGATGGTCACGCGGTCCAGCAGTGGCGTGGCGGGACGGGGCATGATTCAGTTCTTCCTTTGCACCGTGAAGGCGGCGAGCGCGCGCAGCAGCCCGGCGCGTTCCCCGAAACTGTCGAGATGGCGGATCGCCTGCTCGGCGAGCCGTTCGGCCTGCAGCCTGGCCCGCTCGATGCCGAGCAGGCTCACCAGCGTGGCCTTGCCGGCCTCCGCGTCCTTGCCGGTGCGCTTGCCGGCCTGCTCCGCGCTCGCGGTGGCATCCAGCAGGTCGTCGGCGATCTGGAAGGCGGCGCCCAGTTCGCGCCCGAAGGCGGCCAGCGCATGGCGCTGCGCCATCGGCGCCTTGCCAAGGATGGCGCCGGCCTCGGCCGAGAACTCGATCAGCCGCCCGGTCTTGAGCAGTTGCAGCCGGCCGATCGCCGGCTCGTCCATCGGCGCGCCGGCCTGCTCGGCCAGCATGTCGAGCATCTGGCCGCCGCACATCCCGCGCGCCCCGGCCGCGCGCGCCAGGCAGCGCACCAGCTCCACGCGCACGGCGGCGTCGGAATGGGTGTCCTCGTCGGCCAGCGTGCCGAAGGCGGCGGCCTGCAGCGCATCGCCGGCGAGGATGGCGGTGGCCTCGTCGAAGGCGCGGTGCACGGTGGGCTTGCCGCGACGCAGATCGTCGTCGTCCATCGCCGGCAGGTCGTCGTGGACCAAAGAATAGGCGTGCAGCATCTCGATCGCCGCAGCGGTCCGCAGGGCGGATGCGCGGGCGACGCCGAATTGCCGTGCGCCTTCGATCACGAGGAAACCACGCAGCCGCTTGCCGCCCATGGCGGCATAGCGCATCGCCTCGAACAGCCGCGACTCGGCGCCCTCGGGCCGGGGCAGCAGCGCGTCCAGGGTGCGCTCGATCTCGGCCGCGGCCTCCGGCAGGGCGGTCGAGAGCGCATCGGCCGCAGCGACGGTTTCGGACATCAGCCGGCGTCCCGCAGCGTGGGGCCGGCGGCGGTCTCGACGATCGCCTGGACCTTCTGCTCGGCCTCGGCCAGCAGCTTCTCGCAATGCCGGCGAAGGGCGGCGCCCCGCTCATACGCGGCGACGGCTTCCTCCAGCTTGCCCTTGCCGGTCTCCAGGTCCCGCACGATGCCTTCCAACTCGGTCAGCGCTTCCTCGAAGGAGAGCGTGTCAACCGATCGGGACACATCTTCCCGCGTACTGTCAACCATGCTTGACATCATGCACCAATCCCGGCCGCTCGGCCACCATAAATGGGGAGGCGTCGAGGGACGCCAGCCCGCCTCTCTCCCGACGGACGTGGAACGCGCCGGAACACGCCGGGGTCGCCGCCCTGGTCAGGCGTGCATCAGCGCCCTGACGTGGGTGGCGGCCGAGGCCGCCAGCGCATCCAGGTCGTAGCCGCCCTCGAGCAGGCTGACCACCTTGCCCCCGCAATGGCGATCGGCCAGGTGGCAGAGTTCCGTGGTGAGCCAGCCGAAATCGGCCTCCCGCACCCGCAGCTGGGCCAGCGGGTCGCGCGCATGGGCATCGAAGCCGGCCGAGATCACCAGCAACCCGGGCGCGAAGGCATCCAGGGCCGGCAGCAGCGTTTCGGCCCAGGCCGCGCGGAAGGCGGCGCCATCGGCGCCGGGGGGCAGGGGGGCGTTGACGATGTTGCCCACCCCGGTCTCATGCGCCTCGCCGGTGCCGGGATAGCAGGGCGACTGGTGGGAACTGGCGTAGAACAGCGTCGCATCGGCCTCGAAGCAGGCCTGGGTGCCGTTTCCGTGATGGACGTCGAAGTCCACCACCGCGACGCGCGCCACGCCGTGCTCGGCCTGGGCATGGCGGGCGGCGACGGCGGCGTTGGCGAAAAGGCAGAAGCCCATCGGCCTGGCCGGCTCGGCATGGTGGCCGGGCGGGCGGGTGGCGCAGAACACCCGCCGGACCTCGCCCCGGCAAACCGCATCCACGCCGGCCACCGCGGCCCCGGCGGCGCGCAGCGCGGCCTCGGCGCTGCCCCAGTTCATCGCGGTATCGGCATCCAGTTGCACCACCTCGTCCGGTTCCGGCCGGATGCCGAGGATCGCCTCGACATAGCGCGGGGGATGCACGCGGGTGAGCTGTTCCACCGTGGCCTGGGGGGCCTCGTCGCGGATCAGGTCGGCGAATTCCTCGGTCTCCAGCGCGCGGAGCACGGAGCGCAGGCGGTCCGGGCATTCCGGGTGGTGCGGCCCCATGTCGTGGTGAAGGCAGGCGCGGTGGGTGAGGAGAAGGACGCTCATGCTCATTTGCCCTCAGACGCCGGGCGCGGCCTCCGGCCGCTTGGCTTCGCCGCATTTGCGGCGGCGGCCGGTCGGCCGCTCGGTCCGCTACGCGGACCGCCTTGGCGCACCCGTTGCCTTAAGGTCACGCCGGCTCCTCCCGCTTCTTCAGCGTGAAGCGGAAGACCCCGCCTTTTTCCTCGCTGAAGGCGACCAGCGCGTGCCCGGTCTCCTGCGCATAGGCGCGGAAATCGGCGACGCTGGCGGGGTCGGTGGCGAGCACCGTCAGCCGCGCGCCCGGCGGCAGGCCCCGAAGCGCCTTGTTGGCCTTCAGCACCGGCAGCGGGCAGGTGAGGCCCTGCACGTCGAGGATCGTATCTCCCATCCGCTGAATCCAGCACCGGGCGGGCCCGCCGGGCAACCGCGGGCTTGGCCGGGGGCCGCCGGGCGGGTCACTGTCCCGCCATGACATGGCGCATCGGTCCCGCCGCGGGATGGCGGCTTGGAATCGACCTGGGCGGGACGAAGATCGAGGTGGCGGCGCTGGATGCCGATGGCGCGGTGCGGCTGCGCCGGCGCGTTCCCACCCCGCGCGACTATTCCGCCACCATCGCCGCCATCGGTGACCTGGTGGAATCGGCCGAGGCCGATCTCGGTGGCCGCGCCTCGGTCGGGATCGGCATCCCCGGCAGCGAGAACCCGACCACGCGCCTGATCCGCGGCGCCAACTCCACCTTCCTCAACGGCCGCCCGCTCGGCGCCGAGCTGCAGGCGCGCCTCGGCCGGCCGGTGCGCCTGTCCAACGATGCCAACTGCCTGGCGATGAGCGAGGCCGCGGATGGCGCCGGCGCCGGCTTCCGCAGCGTCTTCGCCGTGATCCTCGGCACCGGCGTCGGCGGGGGGGTGGTGGTGGACGGACGCCTGCTCGAAGGCCGCAACCGGGGGGGGGGCGAATGGGGCCACAACCCGCTGCCCTGGATGACGCCGGCGGAACATCCAGGCCCCGCCTGCTGGTGCGGCCAGCGCGGCTGCATCGAGACCTTCCTCTGCGGTCCGGCGCTGGCCGCGGATGCCGACGGCCCCGGCGCGCGCGACGCCAGCACGCTTCCCGCCCGCGCCGCCACCGGCGATGCCAAGGCCCGCGCTGCGCTGGAGCGCCATGCCGAACGCCTCGCCCGTGCGCTCGCCGGCGTGGTGAACCTGCTGGACCCCGATGCCATCGTGCTCGGCGGCGGCCTGTCCAACATGGACCACCTCTACGAAGCCTTGCCGCGGCTGATCCCGCGCCACGTCTTCTCGGACGCCTTCTCCACGCCGGTGCTGCGCGCGCGGCATGGCGATTCCTCCGGCGTTCTCGGCGCGGCGCGGCTGTGGTGACGGCGAACCCCGCCCGCCGCTTCCTGCTCCGGAGGTACTGAGATGGGCGCCGCGATTGCCGACATCCTGATGGCCGGCGCCGTGCTGCTGATGCTGGTGGCGATGTGGCGCGTGCTGCGCGCTGCGCTCGCCGCGCTGCGGGCGATGCGCGCCGGCCATGCCGGCCCGTGGCTGCTGTGGGATCCGTTCCGGTTCCACGAACATGCGCGCGCCCCGCCCGCCGCGCAGCCGCATCTGGAGGCGTTCCGCGGCCACATGCGGCGCGCGCTGCCCTTCATGGCGCTGGCCGTCGCGCTCGCCATCCCGGCGGCGATCCTGGCGCGCTGAGATGCCTGCGCTCTGCCGCGACTGCGACCATGCCGCCGCCGAGCCCTTCGCACGCTGCCCCGCCTG
>NZ_JAWLHG010000063.1:0-20552 GCF_041690465.1 Falsiroseomonas sp.
CCGATCCAGCACCGCCAAGGCCGCCCCCATCGCACAGAACAGCCTTGAATCATGCCTCAATCAAATGGGGAATCCTGAGAGTCCACAGGACCTAGAGCGCCATGTCCGCGTTCTGACCGACGGCCCGCGTCATGCGGAACGCATGCCTGTGACGAAGCCAAGCGCCTGAGGCGCGCCGGCTTCTGAGGGCGCAAAGCGCCCGAATTCGTGCATGCCGCCTTACCCGGCGCGCGGCCCCGGAGGGGGCAGGGGAGGGCACAGCCGCCCCCGTTTTCCTGACCGTTGACGTCCCGCGCGCAGCCCGCCGGGCTGAACGGGACGTCTGTTCCTGTTTCTTTCCCTGCCCGCCGCATACGATTCGCGGCGTATTGCGTCGCGCTACAAGCGATGGAGTAGTACTACTACACGGGCGGGCGCATGGGTCCGGTGTTGTAAATCCGATTTACAAAGGGCTGTGCAGGATCATCCCTGGCCGCGTTCCTCGGCCTTGGCGGCGGCCCAGGCGGCCTCCATGGCGTCGAGGTCCACGTCCTGCGGCGCCTTGCCGTCCGCGGCCAGTTGGCGCTCCACCGCGCCGAAGCGGCGCTCGAACTTCACATTGGCGCCGGCCAGGCAGGCCTCCGGGTCGAGGTCCAGCTTGCGGGCGAGGTTCGCCAGCACGAAGAGCAGGTCGCCGACCTCGTCCGCCAGCCGCGCCTTGTCGGCGCCCGGCAATTCCGCGCGCAGCTCGGCGGATTCCTCCTCGAGCTTGTCGAGCACTGCCCCGGCATGCGGCCAGTCGAAGCCGACCCGGGCGGCACGGCGGGTCAGCTTGAGGGCGCGGGTGAGGGCAGGGAGGCCGGGCGGGATGCCGGCCAGCGTTCCGGTCTCGGCCCTGGCGGCCCGCTCGGCTGCCTTCTGAGCCTCCCAGGCGCTGATCTGGGCCTCGGCGGAGCGCGAAGCGGCCTCCCCGAATACATGAGGATGGCGGCGTAGCATCTTGTTGCTGATGGTTTCCGCTACCTCGGCAAAGCCGAAATGTCCGGCCTCGGACGCCATCTGGGCGTGGTAGACCACCTGGAACAGCAGGTCGCCGAGCTCGTCCAGCAGTGCGCTGAAATCCGGGCCGCGGGCGATCGCGTCCGCCACCTCATAGGCTTCCTCGATCGTATAGGGCGCGATGGTCGCGAAGCTCTGCTCGCGGTCCCATGGGCAGCCATCCGGCGCACGCAGCCGAGCCATGATGGCGAGCAGGCGCGCGAGCGCGGTCTCCGGGTTCGTCATGCGGGCCTCTGGTGGTTCCGGGCGGGGTGGCGCTGCATCGCAGGCGGCGGGGGCGGGGACAAGCTGCCGGACGCCGCGGCCCCGGCGCCGCGGATTTCCCCAACGCTTGTCCACATTCATGTTTGCCGTATAAGATATATTATGGAAAAGACAGGCCTGTGGAGAAGGCCGTGGAAAGCGGCCAGGACATCCCTGGCTCAGGCCCCCGGCACCTCGAGCACCAGCCCGTCATGACCGGGCTCGATCCCCGGCGGCAGGTTCGCGCGGAGCCAGGCCCAGTCCAGGTCGAAGCCCATATGCGTGAGCACGGTGCGGCGCGGCTTCAGGCGGGCGGCCCATTCGCAGGCCAGCGCCACATGCGCGTGCACTGGGTGCGGCTGGCGCTGGAAGCAGCCGACCACCCAGGTATCCAGCCCCTCCAGCGCCGCCCAGCTCTCGGGCGGCATCGCCACCAGGTCGGTGCTGTAAGCGAAGCGACCGACGCGGAAACCAAGCGTCTCCATCACCTTGTGGTCCTGGCGGATCACCCGCACGGGAATCCCGGCCATCTCCACCACCTCCCCCGGCGCGATCGGCCGCGGGGTCAGCGAGGGGCGGAAGAAGCCCTGCGGCGGCGGCGGGTGGAAGGCATAGCCGAAGCGGCTGCGCAGCTCGGCCAGGGTCAGATAGCTGCCGAAGGCGTCGAGCGCGGCACGGCGGTTGCGGTTGATGATGCGCAGCTCGTCCAGGCCCATGACGTGGTCGGCATGGGTATGGGTGAAGGCCACGGCATCCACCTGGCCGATGCCAGCGGCGAGCAGCTGGTTGCGCAGGTCCGGCCCGGCGTCGATCAGCAGCCGTCGGCCGGCCGCGTCCTCGATCACCGCGCCGCTGCGGCTGCGGCGGTTGCGCGGCTCGGCCGGGTCGCAGGCGCCCCAATTGCCGCGCCCGTCCGGCCCGCCGATCTGCGGCACGCCGCTCGACCCGCCGCAGCCGAGTAGCGTGACCCGCAGCACCGTTCAGGCCGCCTGGGACCGCTGGAACAGACGGTGAAAATTGCCGGTGGTGAGCTCGGCCAGCGCCGCCATGCCCATGCCGCGCACCTCCGCGAGCCTGGCGGCGGTATGCGCCACATAGGCGGGCTCGCAGCGCTTGCCGCGCAGCGGCACGGGGGCGAGGTAGGGGCTGTCGGTCTCCACCAGAATCCGGTCGGCCGGCATCTCCGCGGCGATGGCGCGGTTCTCCTCGGATTTCGGGAAGGTCAGGATCCCGCTGAAGGAGACATAGCCGCCGAGCCGGATGGCGGTGCGCGCCAATTCCGCGCCGGAGGAGAAGCAGTGCAGCAGGAAGGGGAAGGCCCCCTTCCCCGTCTCGTCTTCCAGGATGGCGGCGATGTCGGCATCGGCGTCCCGGGCATGGATCACCAGCGGCAGGCCGGAGGCGCGGGCGGCGGCGATGTGGGCGCGGAAACCCTCCTGCTGCACCGGGCGCGGGGCCTTGTCATAGAAGTAGTCGAGCCCGGACTCGCCGATGCCGATCACCCTGGGATGGTCGGCCTCCCGCAGGATCTCCTCCACGGCCGGCACCGGACGCTCGCCGGCATTGTGCGGATGGATGCCGACGGTGGCGAAGACGCCCTCGTAGCGGTCGGCGATCTCCCGCACCGTCGCCGCCTGCTCGCCGAGCCGGGTGCCGATGGTGACCATCTGCGTCACGCCGGCGGCCTTGGCCCGCGCGACGACATCCGCCTGCTCCTGCCCCTGGAAATGGTCCAGGTGGCAATGGCTGTCCACAAGCATGGTCAGGCGGCGACCTCGATCTTGGCGAAGAGCGGCGCCGGCGGCGGCAGGGCGAGGCCACCGGGCAGCGGCGCGGCGAGGTCGCCGAGGCCCCTCGCCTCCTTCGGTACGCCGAGCTGGTCGAGCAGCTTTGCCATGGTGTCCGGCATGAAGGGCTGCAGCACGGTGGCGAAGACGCGCAGCGCATCGTGCAGGTGGCGCAGCACCACTGCCATGCGGACCGGGTCCGTCTTCTTCAGTGCCCAGGGCGCCTCGACGGTGATGTAGCCGTTCGCTTCTCGCGCCGCGGCCATCACAGTCTCCAGTGCGAGGTGGAATTCCTGCCGGTCCAGATGCGCGCCGACCTGCCCGGGCAGCCCGTCCAGCAGCGCGCCCAGCGTGGCATCGCCAGGTGCCCGCGCAGCAGGTTCCGGCAGCCTCGCATCGCAGTTCCGTTGGATCAGCGAAAGCGTTCTGTTTGCAAGATTCCCGAGCGCATTCGCCAGTTCCCCATTGTTCCGCCCGATCAGCGCGCTGCGGGAGAAGTCGCCATCCTGCCCGAACGGCACCTCGCGCAGCAGGAAGTAGCGGATCGGATCCAGCCCGAACTCCGCCACAAGAGCAACGGGATCAATGACATTGCCGAGCGACTTCGAGATCTTCTGTCCCTCGTTGGTCCACCAGCCATGCGCGAAGACGCGCCGTGGCGGGGCGATGCCGGCGGCCATCAGGAAGGCCGGCCAGTAGATCGCGTGAAAGCGCAGGATATCCTTGCCGACGAAGTGAATATCGGCCGGCCACCACTTGCCGAATGCTTCCGGATCAGTGGGATAACCAGCGGCCGTGATGTAGTTCGTCAGCGCGTCGAGCCAGACGTACATCACATGCGCATCGTCCCCCGGCACCCTCACGCCCCAGCTGAAGGAGGTGCGGCTGATCGAGAGGTCACCCAGGCCAGATTTAACGAATGCAATCACTTCGTTGCGCCTGCTCGCAGGCAGGATGAAGTCCGGATGCGCTTCGTAATGCGCCAGCAGCCGATCCGCCCAGTTCGACAGGCGGAAGAAATAGGAAGGCTCCTTCACCCAGGCGACCGGCGCGCCGGAGGGGGCGTATTTCACCCCGTCGCGCTCCACCAGCTCGTCCGGGCCATAGAACGCCTCGTCGCGCACCGCGTACCAGCCCTCGTAATGGCCGAGATAGATCTCGCCATTCGCCAGCAGCTTTTCCCAGAGTGCGGTGCAGGCGCGCTTGTGGCGCTCCTCCGTGGTGCGGATGAAGTCGTCGATGGAGAAGCCCATCGTTGCCGCCAGATCGCGGAAATGCTGGCTCACCTGGTCGGTGAAGGCCTGCGGCGCCATCCCGGCATCCTGCGCCGCCTTCTCCACCTTCTGCCCGTGCTCGTCGGTGCCGGTGAGGAAGAAGACCTCCCTCCCCTCCAGCCGCCGCCAGCGCGCCAGCACATCGGCCGCCAGCGAGGTATAGGCGTGGCCGATATGGGGCCGGTCGTTGACGTAGTAGATCGGCGTGGTGATGAAGCAGGGCCGGCGATCTGGCACGGTGGTCTTCCGGGTCTGCCGCGGCAGGCTCAGCGCCGCGGCGGGGTGAGCCAGCCAAGGGCGGTCAGCACGGCCTGCTTGCGATCGAGGCTCAGCACATCCGTCTCGGCGGCGAGGCGGCCGAGGCTATCCCACAGGGTGGACCACTCGGCAAGCGGACGCATCGCAAGCCAGGGCGGCGGGGTTCCCTGCCCGGCGGCGGCACCGCGCGCGGCGGCCGAGATCTCGCGACGCAGCAGCGCCATGAAGGTGGCGAAGGCGCTGCCGTCCCGCTTCGCCGCCACCGCATCCGCGAGGCCGTGCCAGCGCCGCCGGTCGCCGGAGGCCAGGCCCGCCAGCGCCTCCTCCACCAGCGCCTGGATCGCCAGCCCCTCGCCTTCCGCCAGGGCCAGCGCACGGCCCGGCGAGCCCTCGGCCATGGCGGCGAGCCGCGCGCGGTCGCCCTCCGGCATGTCCGGGCGAAGGTGCCGCAGCGCCGCCGCCATCGCCGCCTGGTCGAGCGGCGCGAGCTGCAGGCGCCGGCAGCGGCTGCGGATGGTCGGCAGCAGCCGGTCGGGCGCTGCGGTGGTGAGCATCAGCACCGCCCGCGGCGGCGGCTCCTCCAGCGTCTTGAGCAGGGCGTTGGCTGCCTCGGGGCGCATCGCCTCGGCCTGGTCCACCAGCACGAAGCGCCAGCCGCCCTCGGCGGCGGTGAGCGAGAGTGCATGGATCGCCTTGCGCACCGGGTCCACCCGGATGGTCCGCTTCACGCCATCGCCGGCTTCCGGGCGCAGTGCCACGAAGTCCGCATGGGCGCCGGCGAGGATACGGCGGAAGACCGGGTGTTCCGGCGGCAGGTGCAGCGGCGGCGCGCCGGGTTCGGCGGGCCGCTCGGCGCCGCCGGCCAGCAGCCAGCGGGCGAAGCGGTAGCCGAGCGTCGCCTTGCCGATTCCCGGCGGGCCGGCCACCAGCCAGGCATGAGGAAGCCGGCCGGAGCGTGCCGCCGCCTCCAGCGTCGCAGCGGCCTGCGCATGGCCGAACAGGTCGGGACTGCCGCGGACCGCATGGTCCTCGTCAAGCTCGACCTCCACCACCGCTGCGCGCGGCGCGCGCGCCATCTAGGGTATCCCCCGCATGGCCCGCATTGTCCCATCTGGAAGCGCGGGCCGGAAGCGGGGGATCAGATGCCGAGCCAGTGGTCGCCGTAGATGATCCAGGCCGCGCCGGCATCGAAGCCGAACCCGGCCTGCCCGACGAGCAGGTCGTCCAGCCCATCCCCGTCCACATCGCCCGCCGCCGACACCGAAGTCCCGAACAGGCCGTTGCTTCCCTCGAACCGGATCACCCCGGGCGCCGCGATCGAATTCGTCGAGGCGCCGCTCGCTGCCCGGCCCAGCACCAGCACGGCCTCTCCGTTCAGGCCGGCGACCAGCAGGTCGTCGAACCCGTCCCCGTTGACGTCGCCCGCCCGGCTCAGCCGCGTGCCGAGGTGATCCATCACCTCGATCCCGTTGAAGCGCACGACCAGCGGATCGGTGGCCAGGTTCAGCGGGCTCGCAAAGCTCGGCCGGCCGAGCACGACGAAGACCGACCCGCGGAAACCATCGTTGCCCGGAGCGCCGAGCGCGAAATCGTCGAAGCCGTCGCCGTTCCAGTCGCCGATCACGGTCACCGCGGCGCCGAGCGAGTCGCCGAGCGTCGTCGGGTTCACCGTAACGAAGCCGGCGCCGCCCAGCGCCTGTGTCGTGTCCCAGCCCGAACCCTTGCCAAGCAGAACCCAGGCTCCGCCGGCGCCACCATTCACCCCGCGCGCGCCGACCACGAGGTCGTCGAAGCCGTCGCCGTTGATGTCGCCGCCGCCGCCAAGCGCCGTGCCCTGGTCGATTCCCAGCAGCCCGGTGCTGATGCGCGTGACGGAGCCGTCGGTGGCGTCGAGCCCGATCTGTGCCGACCGCCTGGTGCCGCCGAGCAGGATCGAGACATAGCCCGGCCCCGCCTCGCCGCCGACCGCGATGTCCGCCAGCCCGTCGCCGTTCAGGTCACCCACGCCGGTGCCGACACCGCCGACGGAGCCGGTGACGGTCGTCTCGCCGAGCAGCACGGTGTTGCTGGTGCCGTCGGCGATGAAGTTGCTGGATCCGTCCGTGGTACCGAAGTCGGACCGGCTTCGCCCCCGCACAACGGAGACGATGCCGTCCGTGTTCGTGACGACGCCCTGCTGCTCGATGAAGGGCAGCAGCGGCGAGCCGATGCCGAAATCCTCATAGCCGTCGCCGTCAATGTCGCCGAAGCCACCGACGAAGCTGCCGGCATTGCCGCCGCTGCCGATCGCCCCGCCGATGAAGCGCACTGAGCCGTCGCCGAACGCAAAGCTGGAGCCGAAGCCCCCAGCCTGCCCCCAGACAACCCAGGCGCCGCCATCGCCCCCGCCGCTGCCGGGCGCACCGATCACCAGGTCGCGGAAGCCGTCGCCGTCGAAATCGCCACTCCCAAGCGATTGGCCGAACAGGCTGCCTGCCGTGCCGTCGAAGCGCGTCGTGCGCACATCATAGGGAGTGGCCGCGCCGATCGGGATCACCGCCGGCGCAACCTTCCACAGCGTCCCGCCAAGGTCGAAGGCCTCGATCGAGACCAACGTGTCGAAGGCGAGCGGATCCGTCATCCGGATCAGGCCGTTGGGCAGGCGCTGCAGCAGGACCTCGCCTAGCAGGAAGGGCGAGACGATCGCATCCCACCCATAGCCGCCCTCGAGCCTGTCGAAGCCGGGCCCGCCTTCCAGCCGGTCGTTGCCGTTCCCGCCGCGCAGCGTGTCCGGGCCGAGCCCACCGACCAGCGTGTCGCTGCCCGCACCGCCGGTCAGGACATTTGCGAGCACATTGCCGGTGATCAGGTTGTCGAGCCCGTTGCCTGTGCCCGTGGTGGCGCCGTCGAGCAGGACCAGAGCCTCGAGATGCGCCGCAAGCGTCAAGTTCACCGTGCTGCGCACCAGGTCGAAACCGGCGTTGCGGCTCTCCAGGCTGCGATCCCCGGCCGCATCCACTTCGTAGACGTCGTCGCCCGGGCCACCGCGCATGGTGTCGGCACCGGGCCCGCCCTGCAGAAGGTCGTTGCCGTTGCCACCGAGCAGGGAATCGGCCCCCTCCGCTCCGACGAGCGTGTCGGCGCCATTCAGCCCCGCAAGCACGTCGTTCCCGGCCAGGCCGGACAGCAGGTTGTCGCCGCCATTCCCGACCAGGGTGTCCGTCAGCGTGCTGCCGGTGAGGTTCTCGATGCCGACATAGACATCCTGCAGCGCGCCGCCGGCAAAGCCCCCTTCCACCAGCGAGGCGCCGACCCCCACCCCGGCCAGCGTGTCGGCCGCATCGGCGTAGGAGACGGTGTCGGTGCCTGCGCCGCCCAGCATACGGTCGGCGCTGAAGGGATCGGCATTGGCGTCGCCGAACAGCAGGTCGTCGCCGTCACCGCCCAGCATCAGGTCGATGCCATCTCCGCCGATCAAGGTGTCGGCGCCCGCTCCGCCATCGAGCGTGTCCGCATCGGCGCCGCCATCGAGCCAATTGCCGGTGTCCGAGCCAACCAGGCTGTCCTCCTGCGTGCTGCCGACCACGTCCTCGATCTCGATCAGCACATCGCCCGTCGCGTCGCCGCCGAAGCCGAGGCCGGAGGTCAGCACGACCGTCACCCCGTTGGCGGATCCGGCATAGCTGACCAGATCCCGCCCCGGGCCAGCCAGCAGCGTGTCGGCGCCGCTGCCGCCGACCAGCGTGTCCGCCCCATCCCCGCCTTCCAGCGAGTCATCGCCCTCGAACCCGTAGATCAGGTCGTTGCCGCCAAGGCCGGCGAGCGTGTCGGCCCAGGGGTTGCCGTTGACGGTATCGTCGCCGCTGGTCATCCGCGCGTTTCCTCCCGCCATCGGGCCAGGAGAGCGCAAATCCCTTCGCGCAACGTTCCGCCCTTGGCGCGATAACTCTCGCGCTGATCAGATACTTGCGTCGAGTCCTATTTTTGCGGCGAAGGCCTGCCGAATCCCAGCGAATACAGTATCGGCGGGATGCGCCGCATCGAGCACGACGCAGCGCGCCGGCTCCGCCGCCGCGATCGCCAGGAAGCCGGCGCGCACGCGGGCGTGGAAGCCGGCATCGAGCCGCTCGTAGCGGTCCGCCGCCACGCCGCGCGCGGCGGCCCGCGCCATGCCGGCCTCCGGCGGGATGTCGAGGATCAGCGTGAGGTCGGGCGAGAGACCTTCCAGCGCCAGATCGGCGAGGCGCCGATACACCTCCCCGGGCACGCCCTGGCCGTGGCACTGATAGGCGCGGGTCGAATCAGCGAAGCGGTCGCAGACCACCCACATGCCCGCCGCCAGCGCCGGGCGGATGGTGGCGACCACGTGCTCGCGCCGCGCGGCAAACATCAGCATCGCCTCGGCCACCGGGTCGAAGCCCTGGCCTTCCAGCAGCAGCGCGCGGATCGCCTCGGCGCCGGCCGAGCCGCCGGGCTCGCGCGTCAGCAGCACCGGGACGCCTTGCGCCGAGAGCCATGCGGCAAGCCGGCGCGCCTGGGTGGACTTGCCGCCCCCCTCCCCGCCTTCGAAGGTGATGAAGCGGCCGGGGGCCAAGGCCGCCTCAGCCGCCGAACCAGCTGCCGATCACCGCCGGGATGCGCGGGATCAAGCCCAGCCGGTCCACATCGGCGCCGGCGATCAGCGCAACCTCCATCTCCGGCACGCCCTGGCCGGAGACGAACAGCTTGCCGAGCTCCTGCCCCTTGCTGACCGGCGCCGGCACCGGCGAGTCGAAGCGCACCCGCGCCTGCAGGCTGCGCCGCCAGGCGCGCGGCAGGGTCAGCACCAGGTCGCGGCCAGCCACCAGCGGCACGGTGGCGCGCTCGCCGAGATAGACCGGCACCTCCTCCACCGTGTCGGCGGCGCGGAACATCACCACGTTGTCGAACTCGCGGAAGCCCCATTCCAGCAGCCGCTCGCTCTCCTCCGCACGCGCGCGCATGGAGGGCAAGCCGTTCACCACCAGGATCAGGCGCCGTTCGCCGCGGATCGCGCTGGCGGTGAGGCCGTAGCCCGCTTCCTCGGTATGCCCGGTCTTGAGGCCATCGGCGCCGGCGACACGGGCCAGCGCCGGGTTGCGGTTCTGCTGGTTGATGTCGTTCCAGCGGAAGCTGCGCTCGTTATAGTAGCGATAGTATTCCGGGAAATCGATGATGATCCGCCGCGCCAGCGTCGCCAGGTCCCGCGGCGTCATGCGGTGCTCGGGATCGGGCCAGCCGGTCGAATTGCGGAAGGTGCTGTCGCGCAGCCCGATGCGCTGCCCGTACTCGTTCATCAGCTCGGCGAATTGCTGCTCGGAGCCGCTGATCCCCTCGGCCAGCACGATGCAGGCGTCATTGCCGGACTGCACGATGACGCCGCGCGAGAGGTCCTCGACGCTCACCTGATTGCCGACCTCGACGAACATCTTGGAGCCGCCCATGCGCCAGGCGCGCTCGCTGACCGGAAGCATCTGGTCTAGCCGCAGCCGGCCCTGCTTCAGCAGGTCGAAGACCACGTACATCGTCATCAGCTTCGACATCGAGGAGGGCGGCATCCGCTCGTCCGGATTCTTCTCGAGCAGCACGGCGCCGGTCTCGAAATCCACCATGATGGCTTGGCGGGCCTGCGTATCCACCGGGCCGAGTGGGCTGTCGGCCGGCGAGGCGGCGGGCGTCGCCGGACGCGGCGCGGCGCCGCGGGGGATGCTGCGCGCCGGGCGCTGCTGCGCCAGGGCGGGCTGCACGAGAGCCGGCGCAGCGGAGAGCCCCGCGGCCGCCAGCATGATGTCACGACGGCGCATCACAATCCCCCCTGGAAGGCGCGCGGCGCAACCGGCCGCGACTCGCGCTCAATCCACCACGATCCGTGCCTCGGATACGCCGGCACGCAGCGTTCCCTCAAGCGCCCGATCAGCCTCCGCCGCCCCGGCGAGCGGGCCGATGCGCACCCGGAAGCTCTGCCGCGCGCGCGGGCCGATCGCTTCCACCCGGCCGCCGATGCGCGCCGCCTGCTGCTCGGCAAGGTCGCGGCGCCCGAAGGTCGCGGCCTCCACGAACAGACGGCCGGGCTGGGCGAAGCCGCGCGTCACCTGTTCCGGCAGGCGCTGCGGCACCGCCGATGCGGTCTCGGCCGCCGGCGGGCCCGCGGCGGCGCGCGCCACCGGCCGCGCCTCGCGGAGGTTGCGCGCCTGCACGGCGCCGGCCGGCGGGGCGAGGTCCTCGCGCTCCACTGCGCCAAGCGGCGCGGCGGCAATGTCGAGCCGCGGCGTCTCGGGGTCCGGCAGGCCGGCCGCCAGCGCGCGGCTCGCCTCCTGGACCACGGCGATCCGCACCTGCGCAGCGCCGCCGGGCCGGATGCCGAGCAGCTCCGCCACGCGGCGCGACAGCTCCACCACCCGGCCCGGGTGAGGCGGGCCGCGGTCGTTCACGCGCACATCCAGCGTCAGCCCGTTCTCCAGGTTGGTCACGCGCAGGATGGCGGGGAGCTGCAGGGTGCGGTGGCCGGCGGTGAGCAGCGCGGGATCGTGGACCTCGCCATTCGACGTGCGCCGCCCGGCCCGGCGGTCGGCGGCGACGGCCGCCAGGCCGGTCTGCACCAGCCCGAAATCCTCCCGCGGATAGGACCACACGCCGCCAAGCCGATAGGGCTCGCCCACCATGTAGCGCGGCTGCGGCGCCGGGCTGCGCCGCGCACAGCCGGCAAGCGCGCCGAGCGCGAGCAGCGCAAGGCCGCGCCGTGCCAGCTCCTGGTGCATCGCGCCGGTCACGCCACGCGGTCGGACAGCATCCCGACGGCGAGGGCATAGAAGTTCGACGGGTTGTAGCGGCGGATGACGTTGAAGTTCGGATAGACCGCGAAGGCCTGCCCGCCGGCGCCGCCCGGCAGCAGGATCGCCGTCGGCAGGTCGAGCGCGGGCAGCGGCGCACCATCCGCCCGGCGCAAGCCGGCATTCGCCCAGGCGCGCAGCGGCTTGGTGTTGTCCCGCCGCGCCTCGTCCGGGTTGAAGCCGGCGGGCAGCGTCACCTCCCTGCCCCACAGCTCCTCCTCCCGCCAGCCGGAGCGGGCGAGGTAATGCGCGATGGAGCCGAGCGCATCGGGCCGGCTACCCCAGATGTCGCGCCGTCCGTCGCCGTCCATGTCCACCGCCAGCCGGTCGAAGTTGGACGGCATGAATTGCGGATGCCCCATCGCGCCGGCCCAGGAGCCGCGCATCCGGTCGGGCGAGACATGCCCGCCCTCCAGCACCTTCAGCGCCGCGATCAGCTCGTTGCGGAAGTAGGCGGCGCGGCGCCCGTCCCAGGCCAGGGTCGCCAGGCTTTGGATCACGCTGAAATTGCCGGTGAACCCGCCGTAGTTCGTCTCCAGCCCCCAGATCGCCACGACGACTCGCGGCGTGACCTTGAAGCGGGCCTGCACCGCCTGCAGCGTCGCCCGGTTCTCGGCATAGGCGCGGCGGCCGCCCTCGATTCGCGCCTCGGACAGGCGGGCATCGCGGTACTGCTCCCAGGTCTGGGTGAACTCGGGCTGCCGCCGGTCGAGTTCCAGAACGCGCTCGTTCGGGCGGATGCCCGTGAGCGCGTGTTGCAGCGTCGCCTGCGAGACACCGGCGCGCCGGGCATCGGCGCGCACACCATTCAGGAAGGCGTCGAAGCTCTCCGTCGCCGCCTGCGACTGGCGCGGCTGCAGGCCAAGGAGCGTCGTGGTGAACGCAGCGAGCGTGGCAAGCGCGGTCTGTCGCCGGGTGCGGAGCATGGGCGATGGATGCCACAGCCGGCAGCACGCCCGCAACGCACCTTCGTCCGACTGCGGCGGATACGTCCCTCCTCCGGGGCGGCGGCTCAGAACCTGACGAGCCCGAAGGCGACGATCCGGTTGGCGATGCCGTGCCCGATGCCGTTGCCGCCTGTTGCCCCGGCACCGTTCTCCAGATCGCGCCGGCTGAACACGTATTCCAGCCCGAGATCCAGCCAGCCGAAGGGCTGGCGCTGTGTCGGGCGATCGGCGAAGGGACTCCAGACGATGTTGGCGATGACCTGCTGCATCTCCCGGTTCAGCGCCAGCGCGCCGAGCGTGCCGGGGGCGAAGGCGTCGGCGCTGTCCGGGAAGTCCTGGCGGGCATAGGCGTAGGAGAAGGTGCTGCGCAGCGTGTCGTTCCAGAAGCGGCGGTAGGCGATGAGCCCGCCATAGCTCGGCACCGCGTCCAGGCTGTATTCGAGCAGCGAGGGCACGCCAAAGTTGGTCACCGCGCCCTGCCCGAAGCTGTTCCCCGCGAGGTAGCGGCCGATGCCCTGCCCATAATAGCCCATGACCGTCAGTTCGTCCCGCCCGACCGCGGGGATGGCGGCGCCGACCGGCAGCCGCGCATGCGCCGCGAGGCCCCAGCCGAGGGTGGAGTCGTCGCCGCCGGGCTGCAGCGTGGTGTTGTCAGTGTCCACGCCGATGCGCCGGACGAGGCCGCGAAGCACGGCTTCGGTGCTTCCATCGCGGTAGGTCAGCCGCGCCAGGAAGTCCGGCATCTGGTCGAAGACTGGGCTGGCGCCGCCATCGAGGCGCCCCGGGCCGAAGATGGGGCCGCGGACCGTGGTGATATCGCCATAGGGCGCCTCGATCGAGCCTGCGAGCGTCCAGTTTTGGTCGAACCGGTGGGTCGCGCGGAGCTGTGCCTGCCGGATGAAGGACTGGTTGAGATTGGTCGCGTCGTGGAAGGCCTCGATCAGCCCCTCGTTCCACAGGCTGTTCGCCTGCCCGATCAGGTAGCTCCAGTCGCCGCGGGTGAGTTCCGCGAAGGCAAGGCGCAGCCGAAAGGCAAGGTCGCCGCCCGGGGATATCTCGCCGCGGAAATCCGCCTCGACCGTGGTGTCGAGCCGGCCCCACGCCGTCTCGGTGCGGGTGTCCACACCGACGCGCGATCCGCGCGCGGTGATGTCGCCGCCGCCCTGCTGCCCGGCGGCCCGGCTGCCTGTGAGCGGGATGCCCTGCACGGCGGCCGCATCGGTCTGGTTGCGGGCGTCGAAGTCATAATAGCCGGTTAGGCGGACGAAGCCGTAGAGCCGCACGGTCGTATCCGTGTTCGGGACCCGCATAGAGAGACCATCGAGGCTGCCGCGCAGCGCCTCGTCCACCTCCGCCCGAACCACCTCGGGGCTCCGGGAGGGGGGCGGTTCGGGTGGTGGCCCACCGGCAACGGGCGGCACCTCCGGCGTCGTGTCCGGTCGGGCGGTGCGCGTCGCGCCGCGCCGCGGGGCTGCTGCGGGTGGCGGCGCGGGTGCGATGCGCGGGCGCCGGCGCTCGGCCTCGAGTTCGTTCACGCGTTGCTGCAGGGCGTCAAGCCGCCGCATCAGGTCTTCGATCGTCGGCTGCTGCGCCGCGGCCGAACTGGCGCCGGCGAACAGCGTCATGATGGCGAGACCCATGCCGATGCGCATGAAACCGCTTCCTTCCGCGTATGCACGCCATCGGAAATGTAACCGGCTGCCGTACGCGAACGACAGGACGAAGCGTCCCACCATTGAGCCACGGGTTTCACCCTCGCCTTTTGGTATGGTGATGCACCGGTGCAGTGAGTGGTGCGGCAGCGCGCCGCACCCGCTGGCCGTGCGAGTCGCGACGCGGTAGGAAAAGCGCGCGCCGGATGGGTGGCCGAGTGGTTTAAGGCAGCGGTCTTGAAAACCGCCGTGGGTGCAAGCCCACCGTGGGTTCGAATCCCACCCCATCCGCCACCTGCGTCAACATAGCCCTTTCCTTTCAAGTAGTTAGACCCTCCGAGTGTCAAACCGTTTGCCCCGGTTTGACACTCGCTCTCTATTCGGGGTTCCGCTTTCGGTCCCCGATGCGCGCGACCTTGCGCGTCGCTTCATCCGCGAGCCGGGCCTGATCGGCTGCCCGCGTGTATCGCTCAACCTCCCGAAGCGTCTGGTGGCCGGTGATCGCCGCAATCTCGTGCGGGGTGCATCCGGTTTCGGCCAGCCGCCGCGCCGCTGCCTTCCGCAGCCCGTGGGCGGTGCAGCCCACGGGCAATCCCGCCTCCTGGCAGCGTTCGCGAAACCAGTTCCCGAAGCCGGCGGCGGTGAAGGGCTTACCCTGCTCCGTCGTGAGGTAAGTCAGATGCACGGCCGGCATCGCCTCAATCGCTTCCGTCAGTCCGGAACGCATAGGAATTTCAAGACGGGTGCCGGTCTTCTCTTGAACGACCGCGATGCGCCCCTCGCGCACATGCTGCCGGCCCATGCGGATCACGTCGCTCCGGCGCTGCCCCGTGTAGAGCAACAGCGCGAGGGCTAGCCGGGCGCGGCTGCCCAGCGGATGGCGGTCTTTGAACTTCGCTATTTCGTCGTCAGTCCGGGAGTGATGCCCGTCCGTCTTGTGGGGCAGCTTGCGCACGTCCCGGGCTGGATTCGCGGGGACGAGTCCGCGCTCAACGGCGAACTGCATCATCTGGTGCAGCAGTTGGAGGACGCGGTTCGCGACGGTGGGCGTCGCGGCCATATCGTCGCGCAGCCTCACCAGATGCTTCGGTTGAAGGTGCGCAAACCGCTTGTCTCCGTGGTCCTTCTCCATCCGCGTGACGCGCCATGCGCCGCTCAACGCGGCCATCGTGCCCGGTGCGGCGCGCGTCGCGCCTACCGGCTCAGGCTTGCCCGCCAGCGCAGCCTGATACGCCTCCATGAACTCGCGTGAGCCGGGCGCGCCGGGCAGCGTCACGCGCGCCCAGCCTTTGCGGCTGAAGTAGTAGCGCATCCGCCCGTGCCGGTCCTTCATCGCCTGGACGAAATCCAGCTTGATTCGGGTCACGGCGCTGCGCCTCGCGATTGCGGCGGGTCCCAATCATTCGTCGCGTCGTCGTCGCCCGCCCCCAGGCGGTCGTTCGCCATCTCGATATCGCGCCGCCGCCACATGACACGCCCGCCCCATCGAATGGGCCTGGGCATCTCGCCCGCCTCAACCATAGCATCGAAGCTACGGGGACTGACGCCGACATATCTGGCGGCCTCCTCCCGGGACAGGTTGAGCGGCAACACGCCGGGGAACGGCCACGACGCCGCGCCGCCGCCCGCCGCCTGGACGGGCGCGGCGGGCGCGGTCCCTTCGGCGATGGTGGCGCGGCGTCGGGGCATGGGAGCCTCAGAAGGACCCGTTGAGGCGCACGTCCACCGTCGCCACGCCAGCGGGCGAGGCGGCGACGGCGACGCCGATCCGGGTGTTGTCCGTCGCCGTCGTTGTGACGCGCTTGTTCGTGTCGTCCCAGAAGGCCGGCTCGCCGATGGAGAAGTCATCCGTCGTCAGCTTGTTGAGCCGGAAGACGCCGCGCGTGGCGAGGACCACTTCGGTGGCGTTGTCGGCGGGACCGGACGCGACGCCGAACAGGCTGCCCACAAGGCAGCCGCCGCCGGACGGGACAGCATAAGGCGCGGCGGGCACGGTGATGTTGTCGCCGGGCTGGACGTGGTTGCGCATGGTCAGAGTCCTTTCGAGGTTCGGAAGCGGATCGTCGTGGCGGGCGCGCTCGCGCAGGCTGCCGCAATCTCGCGGTCAAGGAAGGCGATGGCGGCGGCGATTTCCGCATCGCTGCGGAACTCCACGCGCTCGCCGTTCTGGTCCACCACGACGCGGGGAGCATTGGCGCGCGAGGCGGCCAGGGCTTCGCGGCGGGCGAGCAGGGCGGCGAGGTCCGCCATCGTCAGGCGCCCGCGTCGTGTAGGCGCCGCGCCAGTCGAGCGCGCCGCAGCCGAAGTCGAGATGGACGCGGAACTCCATGCCCAGCACGTCCCAGCCCTGCCGGGATTCGAACTGCGGCCCGGGCGCGCTGGCGAGGAAGGCGTATTCGAAGACTGGCAGCACGGCCGGATCGGCGAACAGATACGAGCGGTTGCCCGCGAGGCGCGGATCAACGGCAACCTCAAGGCTGCCCGCCAGCGGATTCGTCGTCGCGGCGGTCGCCGGGTAGAAGGACGCCACGGCCGGCCGCGCCGCGTATTCGCGGGCCGGCCCCACAAGCAGGAAGCGCGGCGTCGCGTTGATCGGCGACTTGCCGTCAACGCCCTTTTGGACGCGCATCGCCTGCACGCCCGCCGCCAGCCCGGCCGGGTCAACGGCCGTCGCGCTGCCCGACACGTTGCCGTGCGACGAATGGAACAGGCGATTGCCGTCCGCCATCGTCGGGCCGAGTCCGCTGCCCTGCGTCAGCAGCTTGACGGCTTCGTTGTTCATCGTCTCGGCGGCGGCGCGGCCCTGCATCGCCGTCACCTGGGCGAAGGCGCCCAGGTCGTCGTTGATGATCGCCTGCCGCGTGAGCGGGAACATCTTGGCGTAGGTGGCGATGGCGTAGGACTCCACCGTCTCGCCCACGTCGCCGCGCGTCACTTCGCCGTTCTCGACGACCCGTTCCAGAAGCGGCATCTCGCCCGCGCGGATGCGCGACATGGCGCGGAAGCCGCGCGCCGTCGTCTGCCGGACCATCGCAAAGAAGGGCGACAGCGCCGCCTGATAGGCGCCCAGGAGGGTGCGGTTGCCCGACGATTGCAGCAGGTTCGGCAGGTCGCCCGTGTGCATGGCGCGCGTGAGGACGGCTTCGGCGGACATGGACAGGACGCGCTCGCCGCGCGCGGCGAGAAGGTTGCGGGCCATGTCGTGCAGCCCCATTCCGGCGTAGGCGCGGGAGGCTTCGGGCATGTCGCCAGGGACGCCCATGCGGCCGAACGCGAGGGCGTCCGCCATGCGCGTGCCGATCACGGCCGGATCGTCGTTGCTGTCATCCGTGACGTGGGCGCGGACGTGGGTCGTCCGGGAACGCTGCGTCAGCGTGTTGAGCGCGTCGGCGCGCACATCGGCGAGGTCGGATTCGTCCGCGATGTGCCGGATCGCCCAATCGGGGTCCAGCTTGTGCGTCTTCTTGATCGCCCAGATTTCCTTGACGCGCTGCGCGCGCGTCATCGTCTCAGGCGGATCGGCGTTCGCCGCTTCCGACGGCAGGTTGTCGGGCATGTCGTGACTCCTCACTCGGGCGCCGGGATCGGCAGGGATGGCGACAAGGCTGATTTCGTGGGGATGCCAGCGGATCGCCGTCTTCGTGCGGCGTCCCTGGGCGTCTGTGCCGTCGCGCCAGCCTTGCACGCGATAGCCAACCGATACGGCGTTGAGGGTCCCGTCCTGTATGCGTTGCGTGACGGGCGTCACGTCGTCCGCATTGCTCAGGCGCAACAGGGCAACGCCCTGGCCGCCTTCGACGCGGGCAGACTCCACCCTGCCCAGGACGGCCCGCGCGGTGCCGGCGTTGTGCGCGTCCAGGACGGGCGCGCCGACAAGCCCGGACAGGTCCGCCGCTTCCACGGCAAGCGTTTCGAGATAGGCGCCCCGCGCGTCGCGGCGCGCGACGGCAGCGCCGGTCGTGAAGACGACTTCCACCGTCCGCGTATCGGGATCGAAGGTCGTCGGCGCCAGCGTCGCGGCACGGTGCAGCACGTCGGCGGAAATGGTTTCCTCAAGCATCGGGCGTCCCCTCAGTGCGGGCGGGCGGCACACCGAAGCCCAGCCCAAGGCGGCGTTCGCGGGCGCGGTCGGCGGCGGCTTCGGCGTCCAGGGCTTCCACGTCGTATCCGAGTTCGGCGACGGCCTGCCGACGCGACTTGAGGCCGGCGGCGATCATCGTCGCTTCCGCCTGGGCGTCCTTCGCGGGATCAAGCCACGGCGCGCGCGGCGGCAGCCATTCCACGGCGAAGTAGGGCGCGGGATCGTCTTCGAAGCCGGGCGCGTCCAGGTCGCCGCGCAGCACGGCGAGGGAGACAAGCCGTTCCCAGACGGGTTGCAGGAACATCGGGATGATGACGCCGTGCTGCACGGCTTCCACGGCCTGCCGGAAGGCGATCATGCCGGCGCGAAGCGATCCGTAGTTCGCTTCCGTCAGGTCCGCCGAGATGAGATGCGCGGGCAGCCCAAGGCCGGCGGCTATGGAGCGCAGTTGATGCCGGACGAACTCGGCCGTCTGTTGCGCCTGTTGCGGCGTGGAGAACTTCACGTCCAGGCCGGATGGGAGGATGCGCATGGTGCCCGGCTCAAGGCTCAGGTCCAGGGCGCCGCCCTGCCCGCTGCCGTCGCCCGTGGCGAAGGGATTCGGGCCGCTGCCGTGCTGGTCAACGACGAAACCCGCGTGCATCGCCGCGACCTTCGCCCCCACCGTGAGCGCGTCGGTAAGCTGATCCAGTTCGTGAAGCCGCAGCAGCACGGGCGCCAACCACGACACGCCGCGCGCCTATCCAGGCAGCAGCGGCCGGAAGACGTGCAGCACGTCGTCAGCGGGCACGCGCACTGGCGCGGCCATGTGCGCGAAGGGCAAGGCGGGATTCGTCGGATGGATGTGGAAGGCGACGCGGCGATCCGACGAGTCGAACTCCACGCCGTTGAGGATGGCCGCCGCCCCCGAGTTCGCGGGACTCGTTCGCGAGCAGTTCGGACGGGATCAGTTGCAGCCGCAACCCATCGGGCGTCGTGACCATGCGGACAAGCGCCTCGCCGTCAACGACAAGGGAGCGCGCGGCGGCGGCTTCCATGCCGGGGAAGGACAGCACGCCCGCGAGGTCCGCCCGTGGCGCCCAGCTATCGAACTGCGCCAAAAGTTCCGTCCGCGTTCGGGCGTTCGGATGCTGCGGCGTGGGGCGGATGCCCGTCCCCACAAGCGCCGGGACGTAGGCGTTGACCGCTGCGGCGGCGTGCGGGTTGTTCGCCATCGCGTGCCGCGCACGGCGACGAAGGTTGTGCTGCGCCAGCCCCGTCTCGGCGTTGATCGGGCCGAAGCCGCCATCCGCGAAGCGTCGCCCGCCGGGCGCGCCGGCTTCCCAGCCGCGCGTGAGCCATGCGGGCTTCGTCGGCTTGGCGCGGTTCAAGATGCGGGCGAACAGGCTCACTGAAATCAGTTCCCGCGCGGCTTCGCGAACAGGCGCAGCAGCGGCAGCAGAAGCGGCGTGAGCATCACGGTTGCCGAGACATGCGGAAGGAACTCGCCGGGCATCTCGGGTTCGGGCGGCTTGCCCGCTTCCATGTCATAGACGACGGCGGTGCGGCGGAACTCGCCGGTCTGGTCGCTGCGATACACGTCCAGCGCCAGGACCCACCATTCGCCCTTGGCGGTGCCCATGAGCGCGGCGCGGATCGGGTAGTTCGTGCCGGGAACGCCTTCGAGATGCGCGGGCTTGTTCGTCGGGATCGGGCCGGGATCGCCAGGCTTCCACGTGCCCACGACGCCCCAAGAGTGGAGCGCGAGCGAAGCGGCTGCCATTACGTCCCGATTGAAGATGCCCAGGTCAAGCAGTGCGCCCAGCACCTTCGCGGAAGCGATGCCATCAGGGCCGAAGCGCGCCGCGACGCGGGCGCGCGGCGCGCTCACGGCGGCATGGATGAGTCGTTGCTGCGCGAGGCCCTTGAAGCGATTGAGTGCCAGATCACCGGCTCCGAATGCCTCGCGTGCCGCATCGGCGATGGCGAAGGTCGGCCATCGGTCATCGTGCATGAACAGCGGGGCGGGCGTGTCGTGGTCGGTGTCCTGCATGGCGGTCGTCCCTTTGCCGATGCCCGACACGTTACGCGACTATCTGGAATCAGTCAAACGCACATTGCCAGATGGCTCGGCTCTCGCTACAAGGGGGCGCGCCCACGACGCTCAGGGCGCAGTTCCTTCCTCCTGTTGGTGCGACGGGGCCGGGCCGCAGCGAAGCGGGCCGGCCCTAATCGCGTAAGAACGCGCTTCAGAATGCATTCGGAACAGCCGGGGTGGCGCGTCAGCGGCTGTACCGGTCTCATCTGTTCGGGGCTTAAAAGAGTGGAGTCGATGTCGTTGCGAGTTCAGGAAAGGGTCTCTATATCAGCCAGGACTTGATCTGACAGACGGCGCTGGCTGTTCGAGCCGTTGGGCGTGTCTGTTGTGGTCAGTGGCGCATGATCTTCTCCCTGGCGAGCGTGGTT
>NZ_JAWLHG010000064.1:0-20459 GCF_041690465.1 Falsiroseomonas sp.
GCCATCGGCAACCTCCTTGACCGCTTCAGCCCCGAAGAATGCACCGACTACCTGCGACACTGCGGCTATGCACAGTCAGGCCAATAATGGTCTAGCGCATCCGGGCCGACCCTTCACGTCTTTGCGAGCGAGCCGGCTACGCGGCCTCCGCCGTCAGCACGATGCGCCCCACCACCTTGCCCTCGCGCAGCCGGTTCAGCGCGGAATCGGCGTTGCGCAACGGCTCACGCGTGATCGGGATGGAATCGAGCTTGCCGCCCTGCGCCAGCGCGACCAGCGCGCGCAGCTCCTTGGGGCTGCCGACATAGCTGCCACGCACCGTCAGCGCGCGCATCGCCATCACCGGCAGCGGCAGCACCAGCTCGCCCCCGAACAGGCCCACCTGCACCAGCTTGCCGCCCTTGGTCAGCGCATCGAAGCAGAAGCGCGCGGTCTCGGTGCCGTTGACCAGGTCGATGATGGCCTCGACCGGACCGCCGCAGAGCTCCACCAGGCGCTGCGTGACGTTCTCCCCGCTTGCGTCCAGCGTGTCGGAGGCGCCGGCCCGCTGCGCCGCCGCCAGCTTCTCCGCGCTGACATCCACCGAGACGATGCGCCGGTGCCCCATCGCCTTCAGCACGGTGATCGCCTGCAGGCCGAGGCCCCCTGCCCCGACCAGCACGAGGGGAACGTCGGGCGCCATCGGCATCACCTTGTTGATCGCCGAGAACACCGTGATGCCGGAGCAGGCATAGGTGGCGGCCAGCGCCGGGTCGATGTCGCCGGGATCCACCAGGTGCCGCGGCTCCGGCGCCAGCACATGCGTCGCGTAGCCGCCATTCTGGAACACGCCGAGCGCCTTGCCCTGCAGGCACATGTTGTCGTCCTCGGAGAGGCATCGCGCACAGGTGCCGCAGCCGACCCAGGGGAAGACGATGCGCCTCTGCCCGACGGCGAGCCCCTGCCCCCCCTGCGCCCCTGGCGCCTCCGGCCCCCATTTCACCACGCGCCCGACGATCTCGTGGCCCATCGCCAGCGGCAGCTTCACGCCGCGTTCCAGCAGCTTCATCTTGCCGCGGCTGCCGAGGTCCCACTCGCCTTCCCAGATGTGGATGTCGGAATGGCAGACGCCGGCATGGGTGACTTCCAGCAGCACCTGCTTGCCGGTCGGCTCCGGCGTCGGCAGTTCGATCTCCTGCAGCGGCTTCTTCGGCTCGACCACGGCCCAGGCGCGCATGGGTGCGTTTCCTTCCTTGCTGCCCGCATGGAACCGGGCGGCGCGGCGCGGGTCAACTCGGGCGGGATCGGTCGGAAAATGTCCCGCTCCCTGGCAAGCCACCACGGGCTGGGCTGATGCTGGGGCATGAGCATCGGCCTGTCCCTCCATGGCGGTAACTTCGGCGACACGCTGTCCGGCGAGTTCGGTCCCGACACGATCTACGGCCGCGGCGGCCGCGACCTGCTCTCCGGCCTCGACGGCAACGACATCCTTGATGGCGGCGGCTGGGATGACACGCTGCTGGGCGGCGATGGCGAGGACAGCCTGCGCGGTGGCCCGGGCGGCGACCGGCTGGAGGGCGGTGCCGGGGCCGATACCCTGCTCGGCGGCGATACCGGCTACGCGCCCGACACGCTGCTCGGCGGCGAGGGCGACGACCTGCTGCGGTTCGGTATCTCCCGCCTTGACGGGCCGCTCCCGAACCAGGCCTTCGGCGGCAGCGGCGACGACACGATCCGGGGTGACGACGACAAGGACCGGCTGCTCGGCGAGAACGGCAACGACGCCCTGTCCGGCTACGGTGGCGGCGACCGGATGGACGGCGGCTACGGCGACGACACGATCCGCGGCGGCACGGGCGATGATATCGCCTGGGGCGGCGACGGCCATGACGATCTGGCCGGCGAGGACGGTGCCGACACGCTCTGGGGCCACAACGGCAACGATGCGCTGCAGGGCGGCGAGGGCGACGATTTCCTGGCCGGCGGCGATGGAGGCGACACGCTGACCGGCGGCGCGGGCGCCGATGTCTTCGCCATCCGCTCCGCCTGGGCGAGCCGGGACGTGATCACCGATTTCGATCCGGCGGAAGGCGACCGGGTGGACCTCGGCAATCTGGCATGGCCGGGCTGGATCACGAGCCTGGTGCAGGTCGGCGCGGAGCGCGTGGCGCTGCGCGTGGTCTCGGAAACCGACGAGACCTGGAAGTGGACGACCTTCGTCTTCGAGAACACGACGCTCGCGGATTTCAGCGGCGAGTGGCTGGTGGGCTGATCCCCTCTCCCCGATCGGGGAGAGGGGCAGCCAATCAGAACGGCCGGTTCTGCGTCGGCTTCGGCGCGCTCGACTTCGCCTGCATCAGCACGCGGCGGATGTCCTCCTCCAGCTTCTGCAGCTCCTCCGCCGCCCGCTCGCGCTGGCCGCGAGCCTCGTCGGCGATCTTCAGGCTGTCCTCGATGGTGGCGACCAGCGCAGCGTTCGCCTTCTGCACCGCCTCGATGTCGAACACGCCGCGCTCAAGCTCCGTCCGGGCCTCCAGGTTGCCGCGCCGCAGCGTCTCGGCATTGGCGGTCAGCAGGCGGTTGGTGAGGTCGGTCGCCTCCTTCACCGTGGCGCCGGCCTCGCGCATGCGGTGGATGGCCAGCGCCTGGGCCAGCTGCTGGCGCCACAGCGGCACCGTGTTGGCCAGCACCGAATGGATCTTGGACGACAGCGCCTTGTCGTTCTCCTGGATCAGCCGGATCGAGGGCAGCGCCTGCATCGCCACCTGCCGCGTCAGCCGCAAATCGTGCACCCGCCGCTCCAGCTCGTCCCGCGCGCCGCGGAGGTCACGCAGGCGCTGCGGCGCGAGGTCGTCGCGCTTCTCGGCGACAGCCTTCTCCAGCGCCGGCAGGGTCTCCTCGTTGGTGCGCTTCAGCACCGCGTCACCGGCCGCGATATGGTCGCCGAGCGCGTGGAACCATTCGAGCGTCGCCTGATACAGCCGCTCCAGCCGCTCGACATCCTCGAGCAGGTGCGTGCGGTGGGTGTCGAGCCTGTCGCCGATGGTCTCGATCTGGCCCTTCACCGTTTCGTAGCGCTGGATGATGCCGGTGATCTCGGCGCCGGCCTTGGTGAAGATGCGCTGGAAGAAGTTCGGCCGCTCGTCGAGCTTCGTCACGTCGAAGCCGCGCAACGTGGTGAGCAGGCCGGAGAGCGTGCGCCCCGCCTCCCCCGTCTCCTGGTTGCGCGCGCCGGCGAGCATGGCGTCGGCCGCGGACTGCGCGCGCGTTTGCGCCTCCTGCCCGAAGCGCAGAATGGAGCCGGGATCGGACAGGTCGATCTGCTGCGCGAGGCTCGAGATCGCGGCCTGGTGCTCGGGCGTCAGCTCCGCCACCGGTCGCATCGGCTGCGGCACCGGCGTGACCTCGACGCTCGCGGTCATCTGCGGCGGCGCGGTATCCTGCTGCGTGGCGGGCTTGGTCGGCTCGGGATCTCCGAAGCTGATCCGGAAATTGTCGCTCATGCATAGCCCTCCTGGCGCAGCCGGTCGGACAGCACCTTCACCTGGATGTCGAGCGCGGCCGTCTCCTCCGCGCGGATGCGGTCGCGCAACTCGTCGGCCGCCGAGGTCAGGTCCTCGAGCAGCTTCGGCAGCGTCGCCGGCGGCTCGGCGCCAGCCTCCAGCCGCTCGCGGATGCGGTCCAGCCCGTCGAGATGGACGGCGAGGAAGCGCCGCGCCTCGGCGATGCGCTCGGGGTGCTCGCCGAGATCGTCCAGCACCCCGGCCATCGCGCCCGCCACGCCGACCAGCCGCGGCTCGGCAGCGATGCGCATCAGCCGGGTGCGGGCCTCGTCGAGGGGGCCGGGCGGGGCCGGCGGGGCGGGCGGCGCGGGTGCCGCGACTTCCTGCACCGCGCCGTCATACAGCAGCCGCGTGCCGAGCCAGGCGCCACCACCGAGCATCACCGCCATCACCGGGTTCATCGCGGCGCCAAGGCCGGCCACCAGGCCGGTGGCGACGCCGGTGAGGACCGCGGCGCGGTTGGTGTCGCCCTCATGGCCGCGCCGCAGCTTGCGCACCGCCAGCACCGGCAACCCGAGGCCGAGCGCGGCGGCGACCAGCCCGAGCGGATCGCCCTGGACGATCTCCGTCACGGCATCCAGCAACAACGGCCAGGTGAAGAGGGGCAGGAGCAATCCGCGGCTGCCGTTGCGGAAGCGGGAGAAGCCCCGTTCGAGGTTCTTCCGCGCCTCGTCCAACGGCGAGGGTGGCGGCTCCGACTGCCGCCAGGGAGGCGGCGGCGGGGGCTCCCAGGGTCGGCGCGCCATCAGCTGAACAGCGCCACGAAGCTGACCAGCCAGAGCGTCAGGGTCAGCAGGGTGATGCCGCCCACCCGCCGCGCCGGGGCGGGCAGGTGTTCGAGCAGCGGCCGCTTCGGGACGGGGCGTTGGTCCATGGTGCGATAAAGATCGCCCCTCGCCCTCCCGGCATCAAGGCCGGAAGCGCGGAGAGATCCCCCGCCCGGCCAGCTACCTTCGCTGCGACCGCGGGTCGAGCGCGTCGCGCAGCCCGTCCCCCATCAGGTTGAAGGCCAGCACCACCACGAATATCGCCAGCCCCGGCGCGATCGCCAGCCAGGGCGCCACCTCCAGGAAGCGCTGCGCGCTGTTCAGCATGGACCCCCATGAGGGGTCCGGCGGCTGCTGCCCGAGGCCAAGGAAGGAGAGCGAGGCCTCCGCGATGATCGCCTCGGCGATCGCCAGCGTTGCCTGCACCAGCAGCGGCGGGACGATGTTGGGCAGCACATGCAGCGCGGCGGTGCGCCAGGGCGGGTTGCCCAGCGCGCGCGCTGCCTCGACCCAATCGGTGGACTTCGCGTCCAGCGCCATGCCCCGCGCCAGCCGCACGAAGACCGGGCTGGCGGTGATGGCGATGGCGAGCATCGCATTCTCCAGCGCCGGGCCGAGGAAGGCGGCAAGTGCGATCGCCAGGATGAGGAAGGGCACCGAGAGCATCGCGTCGGCGATTCGCGACAGCAGCGCATCCACCCAGCCCCCCGCCAGCCCCGCCAGCAGGCCGAGCGGCACGCCGATGGCGATCGCGCCCATCACCGAGACCACGCCCGCCATCAGCGAGGCCCTCGCCCCCCAGATGACGCGGGAGAGCACGTCGCGCCCGTTCTCGTCGGTGCCGAACCAGTGCTCGGCCGAGGGCGGCTTGCGGATGCGCGACCAGCTGGTCTCGATCGGGTCGTAGGGGGCGATCCAGGGGGCGAACAGGGCGATCAGCAGGAAGGCGAGCACCACGATCAGGCCGGCCATTGCCAGCTTGTGACGGAGGAATCGACGCAGAGCACGGCGCGTCGGGCTCTCGCCGTCTTCCAGCGCGACCGGCGCGGCCGCGGCCGTCAGGGCGCGCGCGGAGAGGTCGGCACTCATGCGGCGCGCAGCCGGGGGTTGATCGCCATGTAGAGGATGTCCGCCACCAGCGAGAGCAGCACGAAGATCAGCGCGGTGGCCAGCACCACGCCCTGCACCACCGGATAGTCGCGGTTGAACACCGCATCCACGACCAGCTTGCCGAAGCCGGGGATGGTGAAGATCTGCTCGGTCAGCACCGCCCCGGCCAGCAGGCGGCCGAACTCGATGGTGCCGAGGGTCACCACCGGGATCAGCGCGTTGCGCAGCGCATGCTTCCAGATCACCACCTTCTCGGTCAGCCCCTTGGCGCGCGCGGTGCGCACATAGTCCTGGGCGAGCGCGGTCAGCATCGCCGCCCGCGTGTGGCGCATCAGCACGGAGGCGATGCCGGTGCCCAGCACGAAGGCCGGCATGATGGTGGTGGCGAGGCTCTGCACCGGGTCCTCCCAGAGCGGCACGTAGCCGGACGGGGGCAGCCAGCCGAGCTGCACGCTGAACAGCAGGATCATCATGATCCCGAGCCAGAAATTCGGTGTGGAGATGCCGAACAGCGCGACGCCGTTCGCGGCGAAGTCGGCCACCGTGTCGCGCTTCGTGGCGGAGAGGATGCCGGCCGGCACGCCGATCAGCACGCCGATCAGGAACGCCATGGTGGCGAGCTGCGCGGTGACCGGCAGCTTCTGCAGGATCAGCTCCGAGACCGGCATCCGGATCCTCCAGGAGAATCCGAAATCCCCCTGAAGCACGTTGCCCATCCAGGCCAAGTATTGTTCCCAGATCGGCCGGTCGAGCCTCAGCTCGGCGCGGATCTGGGCGATCACCGTTGGATCGCCGCGTTCCTCGCCGGCCAGGATCTCGGCCGGGTCGCCGGGCATCAGCTGCTGCAACCCGAAGATCAGGATGGAGAGGATCAGCAGCGTCGGGATGATCTGCCCGATGCGGCGGAGCAGCCAGCCGGTCATGCGCGTGCCTCCGGGCGCCGCACCCGCGCGACGCCGCCGGCCGAGGTCGGTCGCGCCCCCACCCCATCCAGCCTGCGGCGTCGCGGCAGTGCCGCGACGCCCCGCCAGGCGGGACATGGCACGCGCGCGCGGCGCGGGCGGGCGGGGACGCGTCGCATCAGTTCAGCCTCATGCCCTGGAGGCGGATCATGCCGTCCGCGATCGGCCGGTAGCCGTCCAGCCGCGTCGCGTGGATCATGATGTTCTTCCGGTGCCACAGGTACATCCGGCTGACGTCGCGCCCGATGGCGATCTCGAAGGCTTGCGCATAGAGCGAGCGCCGCTTCTCCACATCCTGCTCGGTGCGCGCGGCGTCGAGCAGCCGGTCCACCTCGGGGTTGCTGTACTTGCCGTCGTTCTGGCCGCCGGTGGAGTGGGTGAAGCTGTAGACGTTGCCGTCCGGATCGGTGCGGCCCGACCAGCCCACCAGCCAGGCCTCGAACTCGCCGCGGCGCGTGGCGGCGAGGCCGGAGGCGAATTCGGTCGCGCGCAGCCGCACGTCGAAGCCGGCCTCGCGCGCCATCGCCTGCACCACCTCACCGACCTGGCGGAGATCGGGGTTGTTCGGGATCAGCAGCTCCACCGGCACCGGCGCGGTGTGGCCGGCCGCGCGCAGCAGCTCCTGCGCACGCTGCACGTTGCGCGCCGGCGGCGTGAACCCGCGGATGTGGTAGCTGGAGGCCGGCGGGATCGGCTGGCGCGTCGGGGTGTACATCCCCTCATAGACCACCTGGTTGATCGCGGCGCGATCAACCGCGAGCTCGAAGGCCTGGCGCACCCGCGCATCGCGGCCGATCGGGGAGTTGGCGCGCTCGCCATTGCCGATGTTGAACTGGATGGACTGCCAGCCGAGCTCCTCCACCGCCACGCCGCGCAGGTTGCGGTTGCGCTGGATGGCACGGAGGTCATCCGGCTCCATCCGCTCGCCGAACTCGACGGCGCCGGATTGCAGGTTGGCCAGCCGCACGGTGTTATCGGGGATCGGCAGGTAGGTGACGCGGTTCAGGTGGATGTTGGCGGCGTCCCAGTACTCGGGAAAACGCTCGACCACGATGCGCTCCTGCGCCACGCGCTCGACGAAGCGCATCGGGCCGGCGCAGACCGGCCGCGTGCCGAAGTTGCGGCCCGCCGCCTCGGCGGCCTTGGGGCTCACCACCATGCCGGCGCGGTCGGTCAGCGCGGCGAGGAAGGCGGCGTTCGGGCGCGTCAGGCGGATGCGCACCGTGGTCGGGTCCACCACTTCGATGGCGCTGATTCCGCCCATCTCGCTGCGGCGAAAGCTGCCCTGCATGTTCAGGTGGCGGTCGAGCGAATAGCGCACCGCCTCGGCGTCCATCATCTCGCCGTCATGGAAGCGCACGCCCTGGCGAATGGTGATGGTCAGCGTCTGCGGATCGTCCCAGCGGAAGCCGGTAGCCAGCTGCGGCACCGGCTCCAGCCGCTCGTTGATGTCGAACAGCTTGTCGCAGACCGCCATGTAGACGATGCGCCCGACATAGGTGCGCGACAGGGTGGGGTCGAGGATGTCGGGATCCTCGCGCAGCGCGATGCGCAGGTTCTGTGCCTCGGCCGGCGGCGCGGCCGTGGCGAGCACGGCGGCGCCAAGGCAGGCGGCCGCGATTGTCCTTCGGATCATCTTGCTTCTCCCTCTGCTGTTAGCGGGTTGGACCGGTCGGTGAAGAAGGCCTGCAGGCGGCGCAGCCGCTCGCCGCCATCGTCGCGCTCGGAGGTCGGGATCGAGGCCGGCAGCCGGTGCTGCAGGTGGCAGGCGGCAGCATGTCCCCCGCCCGCCTCTGGCGGGCCGCCGCCGCCTTCGAGCTCCGGCATCTGCTCCGCACAGACGGCCTCCGCGTACGGGCAGCGGGTGCGGAAGCGGCAGCCGGAGGGCGGGTCGATCGGGCTCGGCACGTCGCCTTCCAGCGGCACCGCCTTCACCCCCTGGCCCGGCACCGCGGCGAGCAGGGCGCGGGTGTAGGGGTGGCGCGGCGCGCGGAACACCTCCTCGGTCGGCCCGTCCTCGACGATGCGGCCGAGATACATCACCGCCACCCGGTCGGCGATGTGGCGCACCACGCCGAGGTCGTGGCTGATCAGCACGAAGGTCAGGCGGAACTCGCGGATCAGGTCCTGCAGCAGGTTGATCACCTGCGCCTGCACCGAGACATCCAGCGCGCTGACCGGCTCGTCGCCGACGATCAGTCGCGGCTGGGATGCCAACGCGCGGGCGATGGCGATGCGCTGGCGCTGGCCGCCACTGAACTCGTGCGGCCAGCGGCGTGCCTGTTCCGGCCGCAGCCCGACGCGGGCCAGCAGCTCCGCCACGCGGGCGCGTTCCTGCGCACGCGGGACCATGCCGTGCAGGCGCAGCGGCTCCGCCACCGCCTCCTCCACCGTCATGCGCGGGTCCAGGCTGGCGAAGGGGTCCTGGAAGATCAGCTGCATGTTGCGCCGCCGCCGGCGCAGCTCCGCCGGCGACAGGCTGCGCAGATCCTCGCCCATGAAGCGGATGGCGCCGCGGTCGGGCTCGATCAGCCGCAGCATGACGCGGCCGAGGGTGGACTTGCCGCAGCCGCTCTCGCCGACGATGGCGAGCACCTGGCCCTCCTCCACCGAGAGCGAGACGCCATCCACCGCCCGCACGGCGCCCCTGGCGCGGCCGAGCGCATCGCGCACCGGGAAGGCGCGTGCGACGTCCTGCAATTCCAGGATCGCCGTCATGCCGCCACCAGCAGGCTGTCGAGCGGCGCGCGCCAGCAGGCGGCGACATGGCCGGCCGCCATCGGCGCCAGCGGCGGCTGCTCGGCGCAGCGCGTCACGGCGAAGGGGCAGCGCGGCGCGAAGCGGCAGCCGGGCGGCGGGTGGCGCAGGTCGGGCACCGTGCCCTCGATGCTGGCCAGCCGCTCGGCGCCGCCTTCCAGCGAAGGCGCCGCACCCAGCAGCCCGACCGTGTAGGGATGCTGCGGCCGGGCGAAGATCTGCGCCGCCGAGGCACGCTCCGCCACCCGGCCGGCATACATGACCACCACCTCGTCGGCATGGTCGGCGACCACGCCGAGGTCATGGGTGATCAGCATCACCGCGGTGCCGGTCTCCGCCTTCAGCTCGTCGATCAGCGCCAGGATCTGCGCCTGCACGGTGACGTCGAGCGCGGTGGTCGGCTCGTCGGCGATCAGCAGGCGCGGGCGGCAGGCCAGCGCCATGGCGATCATCACCCGCTGGCGCATGCCGCCGGAAAGCTGGTGCGGATACTGCTTCGCGCGCCGCCCGGCATCGGGGATGCGCACATGCGCCAGCATCTCAACCGCGCGGTCGAAGGCGGCGGCGGGCGAGAGGTTCTGATGCACGCGCAGCGCCTCGGCCACCTGCTCGCCAGCGGTGAAGGCCGGATTCAGGCTCGTCATCGGCTCCTGGAAGATCATCGCCATGTCGCGGCCGCGCTTCTTGCGCAGATCCTCGGGGTCGAGCGTCGTCAGCTCGCGCCCGGCGAAGCGGACGGAGCCGCCGATGCGCGCGCCCGGCGGGAGCAGCCCCATCACCGCCAACGCGGTCACCGACTTGCCGCAGCCGCTCTCGCCGACCACCGCCAGCGTCTTTCCCGGCATGACCGAAAGCGAGACGCCATCCACCGGGCTAAGCGGCCCGCGATCCGTCGCCAGCGTGACGGAGAGGTCGCGCAACTCGAGGACGGGATCGGCGGTCATGCCGCTTCCGATCGCTGGAGGGCGCAGCGCAGCGAGTACCGCAGGCGTGAATCGGCGGCGGCCATCAATCCTCCTCCGCCTGCGCCGCGGCGATCGCCGGCTGGATCACCGCGCGGTCGAACACGCCCGGGTGGTCGCGCCCGGGCAGGAAGCGGCGGAAATGCCGCATATAGCCGCGCCAGACAAGGTGCAGCCGGCGCAGCTCCGCCAGCGGATCGGGGTGGTCGTCCACTCGCAGGTCGAGATCGGGATAGGGATCGTGCGAGGCGACCTGGATTGCCGCCGATTGCCGGCCGCGCTTGTCGCCGCCCGCCGCCTCGCCGGCCTCCATCGCGGCGAGCAGCCGCTCGGCGAGGGTCTGGCCGGCGGTGGCCAGGAACGCGTCCCGCGTCGCCTCCAGCACCTGCGCGCCGGCCAGCATGTTGCCGGCCACCGAGACATCCGGCCCCGCCAGGTGGCCACACCAGGCGACGCAACCGGTCCCGGTATGCTGCGCGATCCGCCCATCGGCCGACAGCACGTGAACCTGCCGCGTCGCCTGCCCGGCATCGGCGCCGAGCAGCGCGGCCAGTGCCGGGCCCGGGGCGTCGCCGGCACGCAGCCGGGCCAGGGCGTCCGGCGCATGGAACGGGTTGACCAGCGCCTGGGTACAGGCCGCGCCGACCCCGCCCTCCACCCGCGGGCAGAGTGCGCCGGCGGCCAGGAACCGGCTGGCGACGGCGGCGCCGACCTCGCCCGTGGCAGGGTCGCGCGCCAGGATGGACCACGTCATCGGTTCTAACTGCCACGCCGGTTGCGCGACGCAACCCCGATATGGCGCAAGTTCCTTGGGCGCCGAGCCGCCCGGTGCCGCGCAACCGGGCAGCCATGCCCAAAGCCTGGGCGCCGGCCTGCGTTCATGGAGGCGGCTACAGCTTGACCTTCAGCGCATTGCCGATCTCGCCCACGACGCCGCGGCGGAAGGCCAGCACGCAGGCGATGAAGATGCCGCCCTGGATCACCGTCACCCAGGCGCCGAACTCGGCCAGGTAGTTCTGCATGGTGATGATCACCGCCGCGCCGACCACCGGCCCGAACACCGTGCCGAGGCCGCCGACCAGCGTCATCAGCACCACCTCGCCCGACATGGTCCAGAGCACGTCGGTCAGCGTCGCGATGTTGAACACCAGCGCCTTGGTGCCGCCCGCGATGCCGGCAAGGCCGGCGGAGAGCACGAAGGCCATCAGCTTGTAGTCGTCCGTCCGGTAGCCGAGCGAGGTGGCGCGCGGTTCGTTGTCCCGGATCGCCTTCATCACCTGGCCGAAGGGCGAATGCACGATGCGATGGATCAGCAGGAAGCCGACCAGGAAGATCGCGGCGACCAGCCAGTACATCGTCAGGTCCGCGGTCAGGTCGAAGATGCCGAACAGCGTGCCGCGCGGGATCGCCTGGATGCCGTCCTCGCCGCCGGTGAAGGGCGCCTGCAAGGCGAAGAAATAGACCATCTGCGCCAGCGCCAGGGTGATCATCGCGAAGTAGATGCCGGTGCGGCGGATCGCCAGCCAGCCGAAGGGCAGGCCGAGCGCCGCGCCGATCGCACCCCCCATCAGGATGGCGAGTTCCGGCGGCACGCTCCAGGCCTTGGCCGCGTAGCCGGTGACATACGCGCCCATCCCGAAATAGGCCGCGTGGCCGAAGGAGAGCAGCCCGACATAGCCGATCAACAGGTTGAAGGCGCAGGCGAACAGCGCGAAGCACAGGATCTTCATCAGGAAGACCGGGTACAGGAAGAACGGGCTGACCAGCACGGCGGCGACGAGCACCAGGAAGGCCAGCGCCTGCGGCCTGGTGAAGCCGAGGAACCCTGCCTCCTCGTGCCGCGCCGCGATCCCGCCGGCGGCGGCGATACTGCCTTCGGCCATGATTCAGGCCCTCCCGAACAGGCCGGCGGGTCGTGTCAGCAGCACGATCGCCATGATGACGAAGACGACGGTGGCCGATGCCTCCGACCAGAAGACATCGGTGATGCCCTGTACCAGGCCGAGCATGAAGCCGGTGACGACGGCGCCGAGGATCGAGCCCATCCCGCCGATGACCACCACCGCGAAGACGGTGATGATGAAGTTGGCGCCCATGCCCGGATGCACCGAGTAGATCGGCGCCGCCAGCACGCCCGCGAAGGCCGCCAGCGCCACGCCGGCGCCGTAGGTCAGCGTCATCATCCGCGGCACGTTGACGCCGAAGGCCTGCACCAGCTGCGGTCGCTCCACCGCGGCGCGCAGATAGGCGCCGATCCTGGTCTTCTCGATCACCAGCCAGGTGGCGAGGCACATCACCACCGCCACGATCACCACCCAGACGCGGTAGCCCGGCAGGAAGAAGTCGCCGAGTTCCAGGTCCAGCGCGCGGAACTCCGGCGGCGTCGCGTAGCTGAGGCCGGAGGAGCCGAACTCGTTGCGGAAGATGCCCTCGATCACCAGCGCGATGCCGAAGGTCAGAAGCAGGCCGTAGAGGTGGTCGAGCTTGTAGAGCCTGGCGATCATCGTCTTCTCGATGACGATGCCGATGATGCCGACCAGCAGCGGGGCGAGCACCAGCGCGCCCCAGTAGCCGATGCCGAGCCAGTTCAGCAGCATCCAGGCTGCGAAGGCGCCCATCATGAACTGCGCGCCATGCGCGAAGTTGATGACGTTCAGCATGCCGAAGATGATCGCGAGCCCGAGAGAGAGCAGCGCATAGAACGCGCCGTTCACCAGGCCGAGGATGATCTGCGGCAGGATCAGGCTCAGTTCGAAGAGCAGGTCGTCCATCGCCCGGCGTGCCTCGGCAATTCGGATGCGTCGTGGATCTCAAGCCAGCCGCCGCGGGCCGCCGGAGCGGCCCGCGGCGCGCGGGTCAGCTGCGCACCAGCGCGCAGCCGCCCTCGTTCATCGGGCGGAAGGCCTGCTCAGCCGGCGTCGTGCCGAGAAGCTTGTAGTAGTCCCACGCGCCGCGGCTTTCGGAGGGCTGCTTCACCTCGAACAGGAAGCAGGGATGCAGCTTGCGGCCATCGGCGCGGATGGTGCCCTCGCCGAAGCAGTCGTCGGAGGTCGGCATCGCCTTCATGCGGTTCACCGCCTCGGCGCCCGAGGCCTTCGCCGCCGCCACGCCCATGTCGCCCACCGCCTTCAGGTAGTGCAGCACCGATGCGTAGCAGCCGGCCTGCACCATGGAGGGCTTCACGTTGCTCGGCATGGCGCCGAGGCGCTGGGTGAAGCCGCGGGTCTTGTCGTTCATGTCCCAGTAGAAGGTCTCGGACAGCACCAGGCCCTGCGCCACCTCGAGGCCGAGCGCATGGACATCGGTGACGAACACCAGCAGGCCCGCGAGCTTGGTGCGGCCGCCGCGGGTGATGCGGAACTCGGCCGCCTGCTTGATCGAGTTGATGGTGTCGCCGCCGGCATTCGCCAGGCCGATCACCTGCGCGCGCGACCGCTGCGCCTGCTGCAGGAAGGAGGAGAAGTCCGTGGTGCCCGGGAAGGGCGTGCGCACGCTGCCGAGGATCTCGCCGCCCTGGCTGCGCACGAAGTTGGAGGTGTCGCGCTCCAGCGCATGGCCGAAGGCGTAGTCGGCCGTGATGAAGAACCAGCTCTTGCCGCCCGCGCGCACCATCGCGCCGCCGGTGGACTGCGCCAGCATCCAGGTGTCGTAGGTCCAGTGCACCGTGTTCGGCGAGCACTGCGCGCCGGTCAGGTCGGAGGTCGCCGCGCCGCTGTTCAGGAACACCTTGTTGCGCTCACGCACCAGGTTGTTCACCGCCAGCGCCACCGAGGAGGTCGGCACGTCCACGATCACGTCCACCCCGTCGCGGTCCAGCCACTGGCGCGCCACGGTGGAGCCGACATCGGGCTTGTTCTGGTGGTCGGCCTCGACGACCTCCACGTTGATCCCGCGCTGGGTGATCCCGCTCTCCTGCACGGCGAGGCGCACGCATTGCGTGGAGCCGGGGCCGGAGAGGTCACGGTAGAGGCCGGACTGGTCGTTCAGTACGGCGATCCGGATGGTGTTGGCGGCCTGCGCCTTGGCCGAGCGGTAGGGCAGCGCACCCCAAACCGGGGCGGTCGCGGCAGCGCCGAGAAGGGTGCGGCGGTTGAGGCTCATACGCGTCTTCCTCTCCTGGTGATCTCTGTTGCCCGGCGCTTCAGACGCCGAGGTAGTCGTGCAGCCGGTCCATGCTGGCGGCGAGGTCGGCATTCGCCACCATGTCCACCACCCGGCCGTGCTCCATGACGTAGTGCCGGTCCGCCACTGTCTGGGCGAACCGGAAGTTCTGCTCCACCAGCAGCACGGTGAAGCCGCGCTGCTTGATCTCGCGAATCATCGCGCCGATCTGCTGCACGATCACCGGCGCCAGACCCTCGGAGGGCTCGTCCAGCAGCAGGAGCCGCGCGCCGGTGCGCAGGATGCGCGCGATCGCCAGCATCTGCTGCTCGCCGCCCGAGAGCTTGGTGCCCTGGCTGCGCGCGCGCTCCTTCAGGTTGGGGAACAGCGTGTAGATCTCGTCGAGCGAAAGCCCGCCGGGCGCGATCACCGGGGGAAGCATGAGATTTTCCGTCACGTCGAGCGAGGCGAAGATGCCGCGCTCCTCCGGGCAATAGGCGATGCCGGCGCGGGCGATCAGGTCTGGCCGCAGCGCGACGATCTCCCGCCCCTCGAAGCGGATCGTGCCGCTGCGCCGGCCGACCAGCCCCATGATCGCGCGCAGTGTCGAGGTCTTGCCCGCGCCGTTGCGGCCCAGCAGCGTCACCACCTCGCCCTGGCGGATCTCGAAATCCACCCCGTGCAGGACGTGGCTCTCCCCGTACCAGGCCTCGAGGCCGCGCACCTCCAGCATCGGCGCGCCCTGGCCGGTGGTGGCGCGCGCCGCCGTCATCGTCTCAGACATGCCGCTCCTCCGCCTGCAGGGCCGGGTCGGTGCCGAGGTAGGCGGCCTTCACTTCCTCATTCGCGCTGACCTCGGCATAGGTCCCCTCGGCCAGCACGCGGCCGCGCGTCAGCACCGTGATGGTGTCGCAGAGCCCGGAGACGACCGTGAGGTTGTGCTCCACCAGCAGCACCGTCCGCCCCTTCGCCACGCGCTGCACCAGCGCCATGATGCGTCCGACATCCTCATGCGTCATGCCGGCCGTCGGCTCGTCCAGCAGCAGCATCACGGGGTCGAGCGCCAGGGTGGTGGCGATCTCCAGCGCGCGCTTGCGGCCATAGGGCAGCTCGCCGGCGGCATGCCGCGCATAGGCGGTCAGCCCGACATCCTCCAGCAACGCCATCGCGCGCGGATCGAGGCTCTTCAGCAGGGTCTCGGAACGCCAGAAGTCGAAGCTGCCACCCCGCGCGCGCTGCAGCGCCACGCGCACATTCTCCAGCACGCTGAGGTTGGGGAACACCGCCGAGATCTGGAATGAGCGCACCAACCCCAGCCGCGCCACCTCGGCCGGCTTCATGCCGGTGATGTCGCGCCCGTCGTAGCGGATGGTCCCGCGGGTCGGCGGCAGGAACTTGGTCAGCAGGTTGAAGCAGGTGGTCTTGCCGGCGCCGTTCGGCCCGATCAGCCCATGGATCGTGCCGCGGCGCACCTTGAGGGCGACATCGGACACCGCGACGAAGCCGCGGAATTCCTTGGTCAGCCCTTCGGTCTCCAGGATCGTGCCGCTCTCCGCCGCCGATGCCACGCCAGGACGCCTCCTGCTCTGCCGCGCCGGGGCACCCGCGCCGGAGCCTTGACGCCCGCGCATGCCCGGCATGTCTTATCGCATTCATGGATGCTGCGCGCGCGAGACGCAAGGGCGGCGCTTGGCGGTTCATCCGCCGCGAGCCGCGCGAACATTCCGGGACGGTCAGCCCTGCGCCAGCGCGACTGCCATGCGCCCGATCCCCTCCTCCAGCGTCGCCCGCGGGCAGCCGAAGTTGAGTCGGACGAAGCCCGCGCCCGGCGGGCCGAAATCAGGCCCCGGGTTAAGCCCGACCTTCGCCTTCTGCAGGAAAAAGGCCTGCGGATCGGCCGCCGCCGCGCTGCCTCGGCAGTCGAGCCAGGCGAGGAAGGTGCCCTCCGGCAGCGCCATGCGCACGCCCGGCAACCGCGCCGCGACCGCCCCGGCCAGCCAGTCGCGGTTGGCCTGGAGATAGGCCAGCGCCGCCCGCCGCCAGGGCTCGCCCTCGGCCAGCGCAGCCTCGGTGGCGACCAGGCCGAGGATGTTCACGTGGTCGGCAACGCTGGCGATTGCGCGGGCGAAGCGCGCGCGCAGCGCGGCGTCGGGCACCACCGCCCAGCAGGCATTGAGGCCGGCGATGTTCCAGGTCTTGCCGGCCGACATGAGCGTGATGGTCTGCGCCGCGACCTCCGGTCCCAGCGCAGCCACCGGCACATGCCGCCGCCCATCGAACAGCAGGTCGCAATGGATCTCGTCGGAGACGATGGCGACGCCGGCGGCCAGGCAGGCTTCGGCCATGGCAACAAGCTCGTCGCGGCGGAACACGCGCCCCGTCGGATTGTGCGGGTTGCACAGCAGGAAGGCGCCGCCGCGCGCCTGGCCGAGCGCATCGCGCAGCGCGGCCATGTCCACCTCAACCGTCGCGGTCAACGGCGCGTCGAGCCGACGCAGCGCCCAGTTCTCCGGCGCCTTCAGCATCGGCGGATAGACCGGCGTCTGCACCACCACGCCGGCACCGGGCGCGCAGGTGGCGCGCAGCGCCAGGTTGAAGCCGGGCACCACGCCGGGCAGCGGCACGATCGCCTCCGCTGGCACCTGCCAGCCATACTGCGCCGCGAGCCAGCCCACGATTCGATCCTTGAGACCCGCCTGGGAGACCCCGTAGCCCAGCACCGGATGCTCGAGCCGCGCGCGGATCGCCGCCAGGATCGGCTCCGCCACCGCGAAATCCATGTCCGCCACCCACATGGGCAGCACGTCCGCGGCGAAGCGTGTCCATTTCGAGCAGCCGCTGGCGCGGCGCTCGATGGGCTTGTCGAAATCGATCAACCGGGCAGTCCTCCAACCGTGACGGGCCGTGCGGGATCGGCGCTCCAGGCCGACCAGGAGCCCGGATACATCGCCGCCTCGATCCCGATCGAAGCCAGCGCGGCGACACCGAGGGCTGCCGAGATGCCGGCGCCGCAGGTCACGCCGACCGGGCGGCTGCCATCGGCACCCACGGCGGCGAAAAGATGGCGCAGCGTCGCGGAATCGGCGATCGGGCCGGGCTCGGTGAAGATGTCGGCGACCGGCGTGCTGACCGAGCCGGGAATATGGCCGCGCCGCGTCTCGCCTTGTGGCGCACCGCCGATGTAGTTGGGCCGCACCCGCGTATCGAGCAGCACGCCCGCACGCGCGATGGCGGCGGCCGCGTCGGCGTCCAGCACCTTCATGTGACCCGGCGAGAGCGTCACGTCGCCCGGAGCCGGCGCCGCGGCGCGATGGACGACCGGCAGGCCGGCCGCAATCCACGCGGCAAAGCCGCCATCGAGCAGGCGGACATCGGCGATGCCGGCCCAGCGCAGCACCCACCAGGCGCGACCGGCCACCAAGCCGCGATCATGGTCGTAGACCACGACCTTCTGGCCCTGCCGCAGACCCCAGCCGCGCGCATGCCGCTGCAACTCCGCGATCTCGGGCAGGGGCCGGCTGCCGCGCGTGCCGCCGCCGGGCGCGGCCAGTTCGCCCGGCAGGTCCACATCCACCGCGCCCGGAATGCGTGGCGTCGCCGCTTCGTCACCGCGCGGGTTGCGGATGGCGAGGATCGCCACCCCATCGAGTCGCGCGAGTTCGACCGGGGTGACAAGCACGCGCGCGCGCAGCGCTTCCTCCGACCCGTTCATCACCACACCTCCCGGCACGCGCCGCATGATGCCGTTACGCCGCGATTCCGGGGAGTCCCGTGGCCGGTCCGCGTGGAGCACACGCGACATCCGCGCCACGCGCATGCGCCTTCGTGCACGAAAAGCTTGATCTTGGACGGAACCAACGTCATCTGGATGACATCTCGCATAACCTAGACCGATGGAGCCGGCCGCCTATGCCGAAGCCCGACGCCGCCCGCACCGCAACGCCGACCGCTGCCGTGGACGCCAACGACCTCGCCGGCTTCGCCGTGGGCGATGCGGTGATGCATCCGGCGCACGGCGTCGGGCGCGTGACCGGCGAGTCCACCGCCAATGTCGGCGGCGAGCAGCTGGAGCTGGTCCACTTCGCCTTCGGTGAAGGCCGCCTGCTGCTGCGCGTGCCGCGCGGCAAGGTCAACGCCAACGGCATCCGCCGCCTGGCCGGCGGCGCGCTGATCGGCGAGGCGCTCGACGTGCTGAGCAGCACGCCGCGTGGTGCCGTACGCGGCGTCACCTGGGCGCGCCGCGCGGCGGAGCTGCAGGCGAAGCTCAACAGCGGCGATCCGCGCAAGGTCGCCGAGGTGCTGCGCGATCTCGGCCGCAACGTGAACAACCCCGAGCGCAGCTTCTCCGAGCGCCAGATCTTCGAGGCCGCGCTGGAGCGGCTGGCCGTCGAGATCGCTGCGGTGGAGAACATCACCCGCGAAGCCGCGGTGGCGAAGATCGCCGAGCGCGTGCCGGTGGCGCCGACGCCGGTCGCCGTCGCCGCCTGACGGCCAGGGCCACGGCGCCCCGCCTGCCGAGCACGGCAGGGGCGCCGGCGGCCTGCTTCTCAACATCCCGCGCACGGCCGCGCAACGGCGGCGTGATGCCGTATATGTCCTCCCGGCGCCCATGGCGGGCGTTCGGGGGAGGTGGCGCACTTGACGAGGGCGACGCCGCCAAGCGGCCAGGCTGCGCAGGCGCCGGGCACCGCCGAAAGCGACCGGCTCGCGGCGCTGCACCGCTACCGCATCCTCGACACGCCGGACGAGGAGCCGTTCGATCGCGTCGCCCTGCTGGCGCGCGACCTGTTCCGCACGCCGATCGCGCTCGTCTCGTTCATCGACGGCTCGCGGCAATGGTTCAAGGCAAGGGTCGGTTTGGCGACGCGCCAGACGCCGCGGGCCTGGGCCTTCTGCGAGCACGCCATTCAGGCCCCGCCGGGCGAGCCCTTCGTCGTCACGGATGCCCGCGCGGACCCGCGCTTCGCCGACAACCCCCTGGTCACCGGTGAGCCCTTCGTCCGCTTCTACGCGGCCTTCCCCATGCGTTCGCCGGACGGCTTCGCGCTCGGAACCGTCTGCGTGATCTCCGACCAACCGCGGCCGGAAGGCATCAACGAGGCGGAAGGCCGCTGGCTCTCCACCCTGGCGGGCCTTGCCTCCGACGAGCTTGAGCTGCGGCTGCATGCGCGGCAGGCCAGCGAAGCCGCCGCCGCCGAGGCGCGCCTGCGCCGCGCGCAGGAGGCCGCCGGCGTCACCGCCTTCGAGGCGACCGCTGAGGCATCGGGCGGCGAGACGCTGGCGATGGCGCTGCGCGGCCTGCTCGGCCTGGCCGGGCCGCCGCGGCTCGAGCTGCGCGAGGTGCCGGTGGTGCCGGTGCCGGAGGAGCGCGAACGGCTCTCCCTGGTCGCCGACCGTCTTGCCGCGGAGGGCGGCACGCTCGTCGAGGAGTTCCGCCTGGCGGGGCCCGGCGAGTCCACGGTGTGGGCGCAGTTGCGCGGCGAGGTACAACTCGGCGGGCCGAATGCAACGCCCGCCTGGCGCGTCGCCGGCCTGCTGCGCGATGTCTCCGAACGCCGCGCAGCCGATGAGCGGCAGGCACTGATGACCCTGGAACTGGATCACCGCGCCAAGAACGCGCTCGCCGTGGTGCTGGCGGCGCTGCGGCTAACCCCGTCGAGCGATCCCCGCCTCTATGCCGCCGCGGTCGAAGGTCGGGTGGCGGCCCTCGCCCGGGCGCACACCCTGCTCACCGCGACACGATGGGCCGGGGCGGATTTGGCCGAGCTGGTGCGCGGCGAGCTGCGGCCCTTCCTCGCCGGTGCCGATTCGGACGGTCCGCGCGCACGGGTCGAGGGCCCGCCGGTGATGCTTGCCGCGCACGCGGCGCAGCCGCTCTCCATGGCCCTGCACGAGCTGGCGACGAATGCGTTGAAGCACGGCGCCCTGTCCGCGCCGCGCGGCCTGGTGGAGGTGGATTGGCAGCTGCCCGCCAGGTCGCCCGTGCTGCGGTTGCGCTGGTCGGAGACCGGCGGGCCGCCGGTCCGCGCGGCGCCGAGCCGCATGGGGTTCGGCTCCCGCGTGCTGCGCGGCACCGTGCTGGACCAGCTCGGGGGCAGCCTCTCCTTGACGTGGCCGCCCTCCGGCCTGGTCTGCACGCTGGAGGTGTCGCGCGCCCGCGCGCTAGACCATTATTGGCCTGACTGTGCATAGCCGCAGTGTCGCAGGTAGTCGGTGCATTCTTCGGGGCTGAAGCGGTCAAGGAGGTTGCCGATGGCG
>NZ_JAWLHG010000065.1:0-19665 GCF_041690465.1 Falsiroseomonas sp.
CATCGGGCAGGATTCCAACTCGGTCTCGACAACCCCTTGGAATCACGCCCGCCGCAGTCAACCCAACCCACGTTCCACCAGCGTTCAGAGACAGCCTCTGAGACCGACCGCACCCGCCGTGCTGTTCTGAAACCACACGCTCACTGTGTCCGCCGCCGACAGCCGAGCGGTCAGCGTGATGCCCTGCAGATCGAGCGAGAAGCTCGCACGCGCGAAGTCAGCGAGCGCAGCGCCGGGAGCGGCCCTCTGGTGGTCACGCCTTCGCCCGCGGCGAGGCTCGGCGGATGTAGGTGGCACTCGCCTGCAGTACACGTGGCGCGACCAGCGTCCAGGCGCTGCCGGCCCAGCCCCACTGCGCCAGCGTCGCGACGTCGAGCATCACCAGCCCGACGCAGGGTGCGTAGAACACCCATGTGCCGCGGATCCGCTGCGCCAGCCGGTTCGCCTGCCCGGCCCAGGCACCGGTCGGACAGGTGTCGATGCGGATTTCGCGTCCCGCCCTCCGCGCCTACAATCACGGTGTTAGCAGCGCGGAGTTCCGCATACGCCATGACAGAGCCCTGGCGCCTTTCCGCCTCCGCTGCCATCGCCGCACGCCGGGCAGGCCGGCTTGGCGCAGAGGAACTCGTCCTTGCTACAGTCGCGCGACTGCGTGAGACCCATCCGGCGCTGAACGCCTTGGTCCACATCGACGAGGCTGCCGCGCTGAACGCTGCGCGCGAGCAGGATGCCATCAGGCGGGATTTGCTGCCGCCCCTGGCCAGCTTGCCGCTGCTGGTGCACGACCTGCTGCATGTTGCCGGTATGCCGACGCGCTTCGGTAGCCGCGCCTTCGCCACGGATCCGCCTGCCCCGGCCGACGATCCGGCTGTCCGTGCGCTGCGCGCCGCCGGCGCGGTGATCCTCGGAAAGGCGAACGTGCCCGCCTTCGGCGCGGGCGCGGCCTGCGTGAACGACTTGCACGGCGCGACGCGTAACCCCTGGCGGCTGGGGCACACGCCCGGCGGGTCGGGGGGCGCGGCCGCCGTCGCGGCAGGCGCCGCCTTCGGCACGACGGGCGGCGATCTCGCCGGCAGCCTGCGCGTTCCTGCCTCCTTCTCCGGTCTCGTAGGGCTGCGGCCGAGCGCCGGGCGCGTGCCCCGGCGTGCCGGTCCGCTTGCCTTCGACGACCTGAACGTCATCGGTCCGCTGGCGCGCTGCGTCGCCGATGCCGCCCTGCTGCTGGACGCCATGGCCGCGGCCGCGCCGGAGGATCCGCTCGCCCTCGGCCCGCCGCAGCCGCCCTTTCTTGCCGGGGCGCCGGATCCGGCGCCGCCGCCCCGGCTCGGCGTCTCCCCCTCGTTCGGCCTGGCGCCGGTGGACCCGGAGGTGGAGGCGCTGGTCGAGACCGCCGTCGCCCGCTTCTCTGCCGGAGGCACGCGCGTCGCACGCGCCGCGCCGGATCTCTCCACTGCGCCAGCCGTCTTCGCCACGCTGCGTGCGCTCTGGTTCGCGACCGCCATGCGCCCGGTGCTGGAGGAGCGTGGCGGCGCGCTGCCGCCCTCCGTCGCCGAGAACCTCGAACGCGCGGAGCGGCTTTCCCTGGCTGACGTGGCCGCTGCCGCATCGGGCCGCGCGAGGCTGCATGCGGTCATGGCAGCCGCGCTGGCCGAGCACGGCATGATCGCGACGGCCGCCACCATCGTCCCCGCCCTGCCGCTCGGCCATACACGGGTGACAGAGGCCCAAGGCGCACAGTTCCGCGGCGGCGCGGTGGACTGGCTGCGCCCGACGACTGCCGTCACGCTCACCGGCTGCCCGGCCCTGGTGCTGCCCTGCGGCCTGACCCGCGAGGGTCTCCCTGTCGGCCTGCAGCTCATCGCGCCGCCGCGGCAGGAGGCAGCCCTGTTCCGAGCTGCTGCTTGGCTCGAGCGCGAGCTTGGCTTCGCCGCTGGCTTGCCCATCGAACCCCGTGAGGCCGCATGAGCCACATTCCCGGCGCCGCCGAGGCAGCCCGCCGTATCGCCCGCGGCGAGACAACGGCGGCCGCGTTGCTGGAATCCGTCGCCGCCCGGATGGCAGCGGAGGAGCCGCGCGTTCGCGCCTATGCGGCGCTCGGCCTCGAAGCTGCACGCCGGCGCGCGGCAGAACTGGACCGCGCTGCGCCGCAGGGTCCGCTGCACGGCGTGCCGATCGCGGTGAAGGACGTCTTCGATACCGCCGAACTGCCGACAGCCTACGGGTCCGCCATCTGGGCAGGACACCGCCCCCGTGCCGATGCTGCCGCCGTGGCACTGGCGCATGCCGCCGGTGCTGTGATGATCGGCAAGACGGTCACCACGGAATTCGCCTCCTACACCCCCGGACCGACCGCCAACCCGCATGACGTCGCGCGCACGCCGGGGGGATCCTCTTCCGGTTCGGCCGCCGCGGTCGCGGCGGGCATGACCTGTGCCGCCTTCGGCACGCAGACAGCCGGCAGCATCATCCGTCCGGCCGCCTATTGCGGCGTCGTCGGCTACAAGCCGAGCTTCGGCGTCATTCCGCGTGCCGGGATGAAGCCGCTCGCCGAGAGCTTCGACGCCGCCGGCACCCTTGGGCCCGGCGTCGCCGACGCGGCACTGCTGGCCGCCGTGGCGGCCGGGCGACCCGACCTCGTCGCGCCGGAGGCGCCCGAGAGCTGGCCGGTGATCGGCCTGCTCCGCACGGATTGGTGGGATGAGGCAGAGCCCGCCCAGCGCGTTGCCCTCGAAGACCTCGCGCGCGCCCTCGCACGAGCCGGTGCGCGCATCGTCGAGTTGCCGCGACCCGGCATCGCCTGGGCCAATGAACGCCACAGCGAGGCCATGGCCTGGGAGGTGGCGCGTGCCTTCGCCTGGGAACGGGCCGAAGCCTCTGCTCTGTTCAGTCCGAAATTCGCCGAGATCTGCGCCCGCGGTCTCGCCATCACGCCGCACGGCCATGCTGCGATCCGAGCTGACCTGCAGCGCGCACGCGCCGTGCTGAGCGCCCTCTTTGACCGCTGCGACCTCGTGCTGACGCCAAGCGCGCCCGGCGAGGCGCCGCTCGGCCTCTCAGCCACGGGCGCGCCGGTCTTCAACCGCATATGGTCGCTGCTGGGCGGTCCATGCCTCTCGCTGCCCTGCGGCCGCGGACCGAACGGCATGCCGCTTGGCGCACAACTCGCCGCGCCGCCGGGGCAGGATGCTGCGCTGCTCGGCGCTGCGCTGCGGGTGGAGACGGTGGCGACACAGGCCTTTGGCGGCATTGGCTTGCGCTGAGTCGTCCAGCACGCTTCGATGCCCGGAGATACATATCCCGGGAGGCCAGCATGCGTCCGACACGCCGCAACCTGATCGCCACTGGAGCGCTGCTGCCCTTCGCCGCCCGCGCCCAGGCTGCCTGGCCGACGCGGCAGATCCGTCTCGTCGTGCCCTTCGCACCGGGCGGGACGACGGATCTCGTCGCGCGCGTCCTGGGAAAGCATCTACAGGATCGGCTGGGCCAGACGGTCGTACTGGACAACCGGCCCGGCGCCGGCGCCGCGCTCGGGTCGCAGATCGTGGCGGAGGCAGCGCCGGACGGCTACACGCTGGTCGTCTCGAATGCCGCTTCGCACGGCGTCGCGCCCGCCCTCTCGCGGCATGTGCGCTACGACCCCGTCGAGGACTTCACGCACATCGCGCTGATCGCCACGACGTCGCTCGTGGCGGTGGTGAACCCGCGATGGGAGGTGCACAACATCGCCGACCTGCTGCGCGTGGCGCGCGCGACGCCCGGCGGGGTGGATTTCGCCGCCGCCGGCGTCGGCACCTCCGGTCACCTCTTCTCGTTGCGGTTCGCGGCGCGTACCGGGATCACGCTGAACCACATTCCCTATCGCGGCTCGGGACCAGCGCTGACCGACCTCATGGCGGGCAACCCGAAGCTGATGTTCGACAGCCTCGCCTCATCCATCGGCCATATCCGCAGCGGTGCGCTGCGCGCCATAGCGACGATGGGCGCAACCCGGTCCAGCTTCCTGCCGGACGTGCCGAGCATCGCGGAGCAGGGTTTTCCCGACATCACCTCGAGTTCGTGGTTCGGCATCTCCGGCCCGCGCGGCCTGCCCCAGGACGTCGTGGAAATAGCCAATCGCGAAATCCGCGCCGCCCTGCAGCATCCGGAGCTGCGGCAGCGCTACACCGACCTGACGGCCGAGATCCCCGACACGACGCCCGCGCAGTACACCGAGTTCGTACGCAAGGAGCACGCGACCGTTGTCGAGGTGGTGCGCGCCAACCGCATCGCCATCTCGGAGTAGCCTGCGACTACCCCGCAGGCCAGACCAACGTCGTCTGGTCTGCGGGGCTGCGCCGTCACACGAAGGCGAAACCCCCGCTGCCCGTGCGGGGGTCGCTGCCCGCGCGCCAGCCCTCGCCCTCCACCATCGCGCATTGCGCGCGGCTGAAGGAGGGATCATAGCTGTAGGGCCGGTGCTCCACCCGCAGCCCGCCGGCCTCCAGCGCCTCCACGACCGCGCGTGCGACACGCGCCTCCGCCTGCACGACGCCGCCCTCGGCGTGGATGCGCGGCGCCACCACGGCCTCGGTGGGGCTCATGCCGAAATCCACGACGTTGGAGACGGTCTGCGCGACGGAGGAGATGATGGCCGAGCCGCCCGGCGCGCCCACGGCCATCCAGGGCCGGCCCTCGCGGAACAGGATGCAGGGCGACATCGCGGTGCCGCGCGCCTTCCCCGGCCGGATCCCGTTCGGATGCGCCGGGTCCGGGTCGAACAGCTTCATGGAGTTGTTGTACATGAACCCGAGCCCCGGCGTGACGACGCCGGAGGCGGTGGCCAGCGTGTGCGTCAGGGAGATGACATTGCCCGCCGCGTCCATGACGCAGAGATGCGTCGTCCCTTCCTCCCGCGGCGGCGCCTTGCCGGGCGGCGCGAGGTTGGCGCGGATGCGCCCCACGGCGTCGGCGATCCTGCCTGCTCCAAGCACGCGTTCGGGATCGAAGGGCACGAAGAACGGGTCGCCCACCAGCTCGTAGCGCCCCGCCTGGCCCTCGGTCAGCGCCCGTGCCAGCACGGCGAGGTGCGCGGCGCTGGAATGGCCCATGCTGCGCAGGTCGAAGGCCTCCAGGATCTTCAGGATGGCGAGCACCATCACCCCGCCGCAGGGCGGCGGCGCCGTGGTGACGGTCACCCCGCGGTAGGTGATGGAGAGCGGCGCCTGGTCGCGCGGTGCGTAGTCGCGCAGGTCCTCCGCCGTGATCCAGGCGTCATGCGCCGCGAGATCCTCGGCGATGCGGGCGCCCAGCGCGCCCGTGTAGAAGGCGGCCGGGCCGCCCTCGGCGATCGCCTCCAGCGTGCCGCCGAGGTCGGGGTTCGGAATATGCTCCCCCACCTCGTACATCGTGCCGTCCGGGCGGAGATAGATGGAACGACTCGCCTCCGTCGCCGAGATACGGGCGCGGCCATCGGCGAGGCCGGGCTGCGGACGGCGCGTCAGGAACTCGAGGAAATGCGGCATCACCCAGGTGCCGCCGCGCGCCAGCGCCGCCGCCGGGCGAACCAGCTCCGCCCAGGGGCGCGTGCCGTGGCGCCGGTGCAGCTCGCCGAGGCCGGCGACGGTGCCCGGCACCATGATGGAGCGGTAGCCGAGTTCGCTGGAATAGTCGTTGTGCAGCGTCGCGCGGCCGAAGGCGGCGCGGCCCCGCGTATTGCGCAGATACATCTCCGGCGTGCAGCGGCTGCCGGCGCGGGCCTGGAAGTCCAGCACGCCGTGCACGCCGCCGGAGGTGACGAAATGCGCCGTGCCCATGCCGCCGATGCCGCACATGAAGGGATCATCCACCTCCTGCGCGAAGGCGACGGCCACCGCCGCATCGAAGGCGTTGCCTCCGGCGGCGAGGATGGCAGCCCCGATGTCGCAGGCGCGCGGCTGCGGCGCGACGATGACGCCCCTCATGCTTCTCTCTCCGCTAGTCCGTAGATGTCGCGCGCCGCCGTGGCGCTGATCTTGCCGTCCGCCAGATCGTCCCGCACGCGCTCGGGGTCGCGGGCGCGCGGGTCGCCCCAGCCACCGCCGGCCGCTGTCTCGATCCGCACGCGGTCGCCCTGCCGCAGCCGCACCATGGCCTTGGAGGGCACATCCTCCCGCCGCCCGTCGGCGCGGATCACGGTGGTGACGGAAGGCGCCCCGTCCCGGCCACCCTCCACGCCGCGTGCCGGCTCGAAGTGGCGCTCGCCGCGATGCACGAAGTCCATCTCCGGGCAGAGCACCTCGAACTCCCGCACCAGGCCGTTGCCGCCACGCGTCCGCCCGGCACCGCCGGAATCCGGGCGGATGGCGTTGCGCAGGATGCGGACCGGCGCCTCCAGCTCGATGGTCTCGGCCGGCAGGCTCCAGGTGTTGCCCATGTCGGCGGCGATGACGTCCACGCCGTCGCGGTGCAGCGCGGCACCGGTGCCGCCGACGAAGTGGTCGCCCACCACCACCCGCCGTCCCTCGGCATCCGTGCCGATGTAGCGGCAGACCAGCGTCAGCGCCGCCCAGGGCGCCGTCAGCACCTCCGGCAGCGCCGGCCGCAGGGCGGCGAGGATGGTGGAGGCCAGGCGCTTCACCGTGCCGGTGCGCGCATTGACCGGCGCGGGGAAGCGCGGGTTGACCAGCGATCCCTCCGGCAGCGTCAGCGTCACCGGCCGGAAGCAGCCGCCATTGGAGGGGATGGTCGGATCGGTGATGCAGCGCACGGCGAACAGCGCCGCCGCCTGCGCCGCCGAGGGCACCGCGTTGATCGGCCCGCGCGTCTGCGCGCTGGTGCCGGTGAAGTCCACATGCATCGCGCCGCCGCGGATCGTCACCGCGACACGGATCGGCACGCGGCGATCGAGATCCACGCCGTCATTGTCCAGCCAGTCCTCGGCGTGCCAGGTCCCCTCCGGGATGCGCGCGAGCTCGGCGCGGGTGCGGCGCTCCGACTGGGCGATCAGCGCGTCGCAGAGCGCGGCCAGCCCCTCCGTCCCGTGTTCCTCCGCCATCTCCACCAGGCGCCGCGCGCCGATCCTGCAGGCGCCGATCTGCCCGTCGATGTCGCCGGCCAGCGTCTCCGGCGTGCGGACGTTGAGGAGCAGGAGTTCGCGCAGCGTCGCGTTCGGCACGCCGTCCCGCTCCCACAGCATGGGCGGGACCAGCAGCCCTTCCTGGAAGATCTCGGTGGCGTTCGGCGGCAGGCTGCCCGGCGTCATGCCCCCGAGGTCGTTGTGGTGCGCCACGCTCGCCGAGAGCGCGATCAGCCGCCCGTCATGGAACACCGGCAGCACGATGACGATGTCCGGCACATGCGAGCCGCCGTGATAGGGGCTGTTGAGGAGATGGATGTCGCCCTCGCGCATCCCCGCCGCGGGGAAGCGCGCCAGGACATTGGCGACCGCCGGGATCAGCGTGCCGAGGTGGAAGGGGATGGAGGCCGACTGCGCGAGCACCGTGCCGTCCGGCAGGAACAGGCTCGCCGCCGCATCCGCCGCCTCCTTCACCGCGGAGGAGAAGGAGGCGTTGACCTGCGTCGCCTGCATCTCGTCGGCGATGCCCTGCAGGCGGTGCCGTGCGACCTCGAGCGTGATGGGGTCCATCGCCTCAGCCCCTCTCCAGCGTCAGCAGCCCGGCTGCGTCCTGGCGCGCGCGCCAGCCCGGCTCGACCAGGATGGTGGTGTCGGGCTGGCAGAGGATGGCCGGTCCGGCGACGGACTCGCCCGGCGGCAGGGCCGCGCGGTCCAGCACCAGCGCCTCCACCGGCTCGGCCGAACCTTCCACCGTGATGCGGCGGCGCAGCGGGGGGCGGAGAGGTGTCTCGGCCATGAAATGCCGCCCTGGCGGCATCGGCACGCGCGCCTGGTGGACGCTGCGCAGGTTCACGATGCGCATCGGGCGGTCCACCGCCTGACCGTAGTGCAGCCGATGCGCGGCCATGAAGGCCTCCCGCAGCGCCATGCGCGGATCGGGCCGCGAGAGATCCACCGGAACCTCCAGGTGGTGCGACTGGCCGATATAGCAGAGATCGGCGAAATGCCCCGTCTCGCGCGGCAAGTCGGCAGCGCCGTCCTCCGCCATCACCGCGTCGCAGGCGGCGTCGAGCCGCACGAAGGCACCACGGAGCGCCTCGGGTTCCACGCTGTCCAGCGCGGCGGGGAAGCCGACCGCGCGCTCATGCTCGATCGGTGCCGCGAGCAGGCCGAGGGCCGAGAGCACGCCAGGCGCCTGCGGCACCACGATGCGCGGCATCTGCAGCGCGCGCGCCAGCGGGTTGGCGTGCAGCCCGCCGCCGCCGCCGAGCGGCACCAGCGCGAAACGCCGCGGGTCGTGCCCGCGACGCACGGAGACGAAGCGGATCCCCTCTGCCATGCCGGCATTGACGACGCGATGGATGCCGAGCGCCGCCTCGGGCACGGAGATCCCCATGGGACGCGCGATCCGCGCCTCGATGGCGCGATGCGCGGCGTCGGCGTCGAGCCTGATCCGCCCCTCGGCGAAGCGGTCCGGATCGAGGTAGCCGAGGACGAGGGAGGCATCCGTGACCGTCGGCTCCTGCCCACCGCGGCCGTAGCAGGCCGGGCCGGGATCGGCGCCGGCCGAGCGCGGGCCGACATGCAGCCCGCCAGCGCGGTCCAGCCAGGCTATCGAGCCGCCGCCCGCGCCGATGGAGTTCACGTCCACCATCGGCACCCGGATGGCATAGCCATCCACCCAGCCGAGCGGCGAGATCAGCGGCTTGCCGCGCGCGATCAGCGCGATGTCGGAGGAGGTGCCGCCGATGTCGAGGGTGATGGCGGCGTCGAGCCCCGCCTCCGCCGCCGCGGCCTGCCCGCCGATCACGCCGCCGGCCGGCCCGGAGAGGAACAGCCGCACCGGCCGCAGCACGGCCGTGCCAGCGCCCGTCACGCCGCCGCGCGAATGGATGACCTGCAGCCCGGAGCGCAGCCCCGCGGCGCGCAGCCCCGCATCGGTGCGCGCCAGGTAGCGCGTCAGCACCGGCTTCACATAGGCGTCGAAGCAGGTGACGGCGAAGCGTTCGTACTCGCGCACCTGCGGATCAACGAAGGAGGAGACCGACAGCGCGACGCCCGGATGCCGCGGGCGGATGATCTCCGCCGCCCGCTCCTCATGCGCCGGATTGAGGAAGGAGAACAGGAAGGCGATCGCGATTGCCTCGCAGCCGGCCTCCACCAGCGCATCCGCCGCGGCGGCGAGGCCCGCCTCGTCCAGCGGTTCCACCTCCGTCCCGTCGGCGCCGATCCGCCCGGCGACCTCTCGCCGCCTTCGGCCGGGCGCCAGGAAGACCGGCGTGTTCGGCGTCAGCGCAACGGCGTAGAGTTCCTCCTCCCGGCGGTTGTGGCGGCCGATCTCCAGCACGTCGCCGAAGCCGCGCGTGGTGATGAGGCCGGTGGTCGCGCCGCGCCGCTCCAGCACCGCATTGGTCGCGACCGTGGTGCCATGGACGAAGCGGGCCACGCGCCCCGGCGCGATGCCCCAGGCCTCCCGCGCATGGGCGAGCGCAGCCAGGATGGCGCGCGTCGGGTCGTCCGGCGTCGAGGGGATCTTGGTGCGCCGGATGGCGCCCGTGCCGTCCAGGCAGGCGACATCGGTGAAGGTGCCGCCGGTGTCGATGCCGATCGCGACATCCGCTGCATCCATTGGCCTATCTCCCGTCCCGCCAGCGGAGGCAGGCGACCTCGTGGTCCGGCCCCGCCGGCTCCAGCCGCGGATCGGCTTCGGCGCAGGCGGGAGCCGCCAGCACGCAGCGCGTGCGGAAGCGGCAGCCCGTGGGCAGCCTGGTCGCCGATGGCGGATCGCCGGCCAGCGTCGGCGGCGCGAGCGCCCCGGCCGGATCGAGCCGCGGCGCCGCCCCGATCAGCGCGCGCGTGTAGGGATGCTGCGGCCGCGCGAAGATCTCGGCGGTCGGCGCAAGCTCGACCACCCGGCCAAGATACATCACGGCCACGCGCTCGCACATCAGCCGCACAACGGAGAGGTCGTGCGAGATGAAGAGGTAGGTCAGTCCATAGGCGGCGCGCAGGTCGCGGAACAGCCGCAGCACCGTCGCCTGCACGGAGAGGTCGAGGCCGGAAGTCGGCTCGTCCAGGATCACCACCTCCGGCCGCAGCACCAGCACGCGCGCGAGCCCGATGCGGCGCAGCTGCCCGCCCGAGAGCTCGTGCGGATAGCGGCGCTGGACGGAGGGATCGAGCCCGACGGCCCGCAGCATCTCGGCGATGCGGCGCTCCCGGTCCACCCGGTCCGCGACGCCACCGATCCGCATGCCCTCATGCAGCGTCGCGCCGATGCTCCACCAGGGATCCAGCGCGGCGCCGGGATCCTGGTGCACATAGCCGATGCTGGCGCGGGCGCGGCGGGCCTCACGCGGCGCGAGCCCCGAGACGAGGCGGCCGCGCAGCCGGATCTCGCCGCCTGTCTCCCGCTGCTGGCCGAGCAGGGTGCGGCCCAGCGTCGTCTTGCCGCAGCCGCTCTCGCCCACCAGTCCGAGGATCTCGCCGTCCCGCAGCTCGAGGTCCACGCCATCCACCGCGCGCACCGGCGCGACGGGACGCGCGAAGGTCCGGCTCTTGCCGCCGAGATGCACCGAAAGGTCCCGCGCCGTGAGGATCGGCGCGCTCATGCCGCGGGCCGCGCGGGATCGAAGCGGATGCAGCCTACGCCGCGGCCGTCCGGCTGGGGCGTGAGCCCGGCCGGGCGCGCCTGGCAGCCAGCCTCGGCGACGTCGCAGCGCGGGTGGAAGCGGCACCCGGCGGGCGGCGTCAGCGGCGACGGCACCGCGCCGGGAATGCCGGCGAGTTCCGCCATGCGGTCTGGATGGCAGGCGAGCAGAGCCGCCGTATAGGGGTGGCACGGCGCGCCCAGGACGTCGGCCTTGGTCCCGGCCTCCACCATCTGGCCGGCATACATCACCGCGACATGGGTGCAGATCGCGCTCACCACGCCGAAATCATGCGTGACGAAGAGAACGGACAGGCCGTACTCGGCCGCGAGCTCCCCGAGCAGCGAGAGGATCTGCTGCTGCGTCGTGACGTCGAGCGCGGTGGTCGGCTCGTCCGCCACCAGCAGCGCCGGCCGGCACAACAGGGCCGCCGCGATCAGCACGCGCTGGCGCTGGCCGCCCGAGAATTGGTGCGGATGGCGGTCCAGCGCCGCCTCGGCGTCCGGGATCTGCACGCGGCGGAACAGCGAGAGGATTCGCGCGCGGCCCGCGGCACGCCCGCGGTCCTCGCCCTCCGGCGCGTGCCAGCGCCAGATCTCCAACAGCTGGGTGCCGACCGTGAACATCGGGTTCAGCGCCAGCGCAGGATCCTGCGGGATGAAACCCAGCCGCCTGCCGCGCACCTCCCGCGCCAGCACTGCTTGCGGCAGGCGCAGCAGGTCCCGCCCGTCGAGCAGGATACGTCCGCCGGTCGCGCGCGCGGCCGGCGGCAGCACGCCGAGCACCGTCTTCACCAGTGTGGACTTCCCGCACCCGCTCTCGCCCACCAGCCCGAGCAGCGCCCCGGGCTGCAGGTCCAGCGAGACGCGGTCCAGCACCCGCGCCTCGCCCTCCGGCGTGCGGATGGAGAGCGAGAGGTCCTCGACGGAGAGCAGCGGCGCCGTCATCGCGACCGCCGCAGGCGCGGGTCGGCGATGTCGCGCACGGCGTCGCCCACCAGATTGAAGCCGAGCACGGCCAGCAGGATGGCGAGCCCGGGGAAGAGCGACTGCCACCAGCCCTCCGGCAGGTCCTTGCGGGCCTCGGCGACCATAAGCCCCCATTCCGGCGTTGGCGGCGCCGCGCCCATGCCGAGGAAGCCGAGCGTCGCGGCGACCAGGATGGTGACGCCCATGCCGATGGTGGCGCGCACGATGATGGCCGGCGCGACGTTCGGCAGCACATGCAGGAACAGGATGCGTCCCGTGGCCGCCCCCTGCGCCTGCAACGCATCCACGAACAGGCCGGACTTCACCCGCCGTGTCTCGCCATAGACGATGCGGCAGAAGAACGGCCAGTAGGTCAGCGCCAGCGCGAGCATGGCCGAGCTGACCGAGGGCCGCATGACGGCAGCGAAGGCCAGCGCGAGCACGAGCTGCGGCACCGCCTGGAACACATCCGTGACGCGCATGACCACTTCCGACAGCCAGCCGCCGTGGTAGCCTGCCAGCAGGCCGAGCGGCACGCCGACCAGCATGGCCGCGACCACCACCGACAGCGCGATCATCAGCGCGACGCGCGCGCCCATAATCGTGCGCGAGAAGACATCGCGCCCCAGCCCGTCCGTGCCGAACCAGAACTCCGCGGAGGGCGGCTCCAGCCGCTGCCAGGGCTTGGCGTCGAAGGCATCCTCTGGGTAGGGCACCAGCTGCTCGCCGGCGACCGCGCAGACAAGCATGACGAGCAGGATGCCGAGGCCGAGCAGCGCCGAGGGATCGGTCAGCAGACGACGGAGGGCGAGCGGCATCAACCCTGCTCCGCCACACGCGGGTCGATCAGCGCCTGGGTGAGGTCCACCGCGATGTTCACCAGCGCATAGACCACGCCGATCGCCAGCGTGGTCGCGAGCACCGGCTGGTAGTCAGAGATCAGGATCGCGTTGTAGAGATAGTCTCCAAGGCCCGGCCAGCCGAACACCGCCTCCACCACGATGGAGCCGGACAGGAAGAGCCCGAAGAGCAGCCCGACCTGCGTGACCGTGGCCGAGAGCGAGTTGCGCAGCACGTAGCGCCAGATCACGACCCGCTGCGGATAGCCGATGGCGCGCTCCCACGTCACGAAGTCCTTCTGCAGCGTCTCGATCACCGAGGAGCGTGTGAAGCGCGCGATCGTCGCGGTGGCCGGCAGCGCCAGCGTGACGGCGGGCAGCACCAGGTGCCAGGCGGCATGCGCCACGCCGCGCAGGTCGCCCGCCAGCAGGTAGTCCAGCGTGAAGAGCCCGGTGACGATGGGCGGCTGGCTCATCCCCGTGGCGATGCGCCCGCGCAGCGGCAGCACGTCGAGCCACATGCTGAAGACCAGCTGCAGCATCAGCGCCATCCAGAATGAAGCGACGGCCAGCCCCGCGATCGTCACCACCCGGATCAGGTGGTCGAGCACGCCGTTGCGGTGCACCGCCGCAACCACGCCCAGCGGCACCCCGAGACCGATCGACAGCGTCATGGTGGCCAGCGCGAGTTCGATCGTCGCAGGGATCCGCTCCGCGAGGTCGGCCAGCACGGAGCGGTGCGTGTAGAGGCTGGTGCCGAAATCGCCCTGCGCCACCTGGGTGACATAGAGCCAGAACTGCACCGGCAGCGGCCGGTCCAGTCCAAGGCGCGCGCGCAATTCCGCGATCTGCGCGGCGGTTGCCTGCTCACCTGCGAGCATCGCGGCGGGATCGGAGGGAACGAGCCGCGTCAGCACGAAGACGAGCACCAGCAGCCCGAGCAGCACCGGCGCCATCAGCGCCAGGCGCCGGAGGATGAGGCGCGGCATCAGGCCTCGATCCACATCTCCCGCAGGTCCACGCCATCCCCCACCGCACCCGGGCGGTAGCCGCGTATGCGCTCGCGCACCGCGCGGAACGCCTTGCTGTTGTAGATCCAGACATCAACCGCCTGGTCCACGAGCCGCCGCGAAGCCTCCTCGTAGAGCCGGCGACGCTCCGCGCGGTCCAGCGTGTCGCGCGCCGCCTGCAGCAGTCGCTCCGTTTCGTCGTCCCGGTACCAGCTCGAGCCGCGCTGGCTGCCGAGAGCGTGGCGCATGTAGAAGGTGCCGATCCAGTTGTCCGGGTCGAGGTAGTATGTGGAGCCCCAATGCGCCCAGATCTCGGGCGAGGTTTCCTGCTGCTGGGTCTGCTGGACGACATTGGCCCAGACGGCGCGCTGGATGCGCAGCGTCACGCCGATGCGCCGCAGCTGCGACTGCAGCAGCTGCGCGGCCTGCTCCGTCTCGTCAAAGCCGACCAGCGCGGTGAAGGTGATCTCCCGGTCCACATCCACGCCGGCGTTCCGTGCGGCCTCCAGGTGCCGCCGCGCGGCGTCGAGGTCGTGGCTGTAGCCCTGCAGGTCGCTCGGGTTTCCCCACATGCTCACCGGCAGCGGCCCGGGGCTTCGCTCCGCGGTGCCGCGCAGCACGCGCGAGATGAAAAGGTCATAGGGGAATGCGTAGGAGATCGCCTTGCGGAAATCCACGTTGCTGAAGGGAGCCTTCGCGTTGTTCATGCGGAAGAGGAAGGTGCGGAACTGCGGCTCCTCCACGAGCCTCAGCCCCGGCGCGCGGCGCACGCGCTCATGCTGGTCTGGACGGATGTAGGAGTGCGTGGCGTCGATGTCGCCGCGCTCGACCGCCAGCAGCCGCGTGGCGTCGTCCGGGACCGGGCGGCAAAGCACGCTGCGGATCTGTCGCGGCTGCGGCCAGCCGCGCCAGTAGTCCGTGACAGCCTCCATGTCGAGCGACTGCAGCGCGCGGAAGCTGCCCGGCACGACGCGATAGGGGCCTGATCCTGCGTCGTTGCCCGCGATCCACGCCTCGCCCCAGTCGTTGTTGACGGTATTCGCCTCCAGCAGCTGCCGGTTCACGATGGCCACCATGGGCAGGCAGGAGAGGAAGGGTGCGAAGGCCCGGTCCAGCACCATGCGGACGGTGTTCGGCCCGGTCGTGGTCACGTTCTCCGCCTTGAGGAAGCCGGTGAAGGCAGGCGCGACGCCGCGGCGCAGTCCCAGCATGCGGCGGAAGGAATAGACGACGTCCTCGGCATCCATCGCACGACCGTCGTGGAAGCGCACATTGCTGCGCAGGCGGAACTCGAAGGTCCGGCCATCGGCCGAGGCCTGCATCTCCTCCACCAGCAGCGGCCGCGGCTCGGGCGGGCTGCCCGCGTATTCGAAGAGGCTGTCGTAAAAGTTTACCCGCGTGAAGGCGGAGGGCACGTCATAGACGGTATGCGGGTCCAGCGTGCGCGAGAGATTGCCGCCCCACACCATAGCGGCGGCGCCGCCCTGCGCGCGCGCCACGCGCATCTGCACAGCCGCGGCCGCGCCGCCTGCGAGTAGGAAGAAGTTGCGCCTCAGCATCCCGGTGTCTCCTTCGCTCAGGACGCGGCCCCGGCGCCGCGCTTGGCGATCAGCGTCATCTCGACCTTGATCCGGGGGTCCAGGAAGGTCACCGCGAAGCCCTGGCTCGCCGGTGTGACGAGTTGCTTCGTCCGCTCTACGATGATCGAGTACACCGCTTTCGTGTCTTTCGGATCAGCGAGATAGATCGCGCGCTTCACCACGTCGGGCCAGCCGGACCCCGCCTGCGCGAGCGCGCGTTCGAGATTGTCGAGCATCCTGTGGGTCTGCGCTTCGACATCCTCGGGAAAGATGCCGGTCGCCTGGTCGTTCCCGGCGGTCCCGGAGACGAAGATCCAGCCATCCACGACCGCCGCACGGCAATAGCCGTAGTCGCGCTCCATCGCGGCGCCGCTGAAGATGTGCTCGATCACACCTCTCCTCCCGGGATCTTCCGGCTCACCGCCTCGAGGCGGGTCCTCCCGGCTGGATTAGAGGAAGCGTGTGGTGCGGCTGTCAATGCGTGAACCGGCGTGTAGGATCGAAATCCGGATACAGGTGGCATACCGGAGATGCGCATGAACGATGCCGAGTTGATCAGCGCGCTCCGCGCCTTCGATACGCCGACGATCTGCAATGCCCTCGACCTGCTGTGCCCTGATCGTGCCGGCATCTCGGCCACGACGTGCCAGCTGCTCTGGGCGCGCGACGGGGAGCCGCCGATGGCGGGCCTGGCCGTCACCGCGCGAATGCGCGCCGATGCTCCGCCGACCTGGACGCCTTCGGAGGGCGCCGCCCGGCGCCTCGCATACTGGCGCCACCTCGCCGCTGTGCCTCGCCCGGCGCTGCTGGCCGTGCAGGACATCTCCGAACGCGCCGGCATCGGCGGCATCTGGGGCGACGTGAACGCCGCGATCCACCTGGGCTTCGGGATCTGCGGCGTGGTCACGGACGGCGCGGTGCGCGACCTGCCGCTCCTGCCGCCTGGCTTCGGCCTGCTCGCCGGCACCGTCACGCCGGCGCATGGCCACGGCCATGTGGTGGACTGGGACGGTCCCGTGGAGGTCGCCGGCATGACGGTGCGGCCGGGTGACGTGCTGCACGCCGATCGCCACGGCGCGGTCGCGTTCCCGGCTGACCTGCTGCCCATGCTCCCCGACGCCGCGCGCCGCGTCCAGCAGCGCGAGGCGCTCATCCTGGCTGCTGCGCGCGCCCCGGACCTGGACCCGGAGCGCCTGCTCGTCGCCTTCACGGCAGCAGCGCGGATCTGAGATCCGCCTCAGGCCGTCGGCGGCGCCGCGCCTTTGTTGCGGTGGAAGTAGTTGGCGTTCAGGAATTCCGTGAGGTACTCGCCATAGGTGATCGGCGCGTATTTCGGCGGGTTGTCCGGCCCCTGGCAGGTCGGCAGGCATTCCAGCACCCGGTCGAGATTCGGATCGAAGAAGAAGGCCATCGAGTAGCGCTCCTTCCCCGACGTGTTCATCACGCGATGCGGGGTGGAGAGGAAGCGGTCGTTGGTCCAGCGCTTCATCATGTCGCCGGAGTTCACCAGGAATCGCCCGGGAAGCACCGGTGCGTTGAGCCACACGCCGTCCTTGCGACGGATCTGCAGCCCGCCCACGCCGTTCTGCACCAGCAGCGTTAGGAAGCCGCCATCGGTGTGCGCGCCGGTCCCGAACTGCTCAGGCTCGCCCTCGTCGCGCGGCGGGTAGTGCAGCAAACGCAGCGAGAACTGCGCGGGATTGAAGGAGGATGCGAAGTGGTCGTCCGGCAAGTCCAGCGCGCGCGCCACCACGGGCAGCAGCCTCATGCCCAGCCCCTCCGCCGCGGCCGCATAGGCCATCACGTCCTCGCGGAAGCCGGGCAGGTCGCACGGCCACTGGTTCATCCCGCGGAACGGGCGCTGCGCGACGACGTCCGGATCGTCCGGCGTGCGATCGCGCTTGCAGAAGAACGAGGCATTGTAGTTCGGCTTGCGTGCCTTCTCGACCTTCGAATGGCGCTGCATGCTGGCGTTCACCGGCATGTAGCCCACATTGTTCATGTCGAGCGGGATCTCCATCTTCCGCTCCAGCGGAAGTGCATGGAAGCGGGCGGAGGCGGCGAAAGCGCGGTCCACGACCTCCGGCGAAACGCCGTGGTTCTTCACGTAGAAGAAGCCCATGTTTTCGCAGACATGCCGCATCTCTGCGGCGAGCGCCTCGAGCGCCCCAGGCCGGCCTTCGAGATAGGGGCCGAGATCGAGGCCCGGGATATCCTCTTCCCGCGCATCAATGGCAGCCGAGGCAGGTGCGGGTGGCGGTGGCGCAGTGGTGGACATTGCAGCGTCTCCTCGCCGGGCATGACATTGCTTGTGATCTATTAGGCTACTCTAGGGTCAGGAACGGTGTCAGCCAAGAGCTTCGCAGCCTGACCCGGAAATCTCACCAGGCGCAGGTGCATCGGGGTCCTGAATCGGCGAAAGTGCCTCTGCGACAACGGCTTACGGCGGTGCAGGAGAGATCCCCGATGCCGACGGAGCGTAGCCCGTCGGCCGTGAAGAACGCGGTTCAGCGCGCTGGAAGGTCTGTTGAGCGCGGCGTCGCGATTGGCCCGCCGATTGCGAGCAGGCTGAACAGGAACGCGAGAAGGCGGATCAGCCAGGCGCGGAGGAGACGGAGGTTGTGGCCGGCGGCGGCGAGGATGACGTTGATGGCGTCGCCCGTGGCGCCGGCGAGGAAATTGCGTCCGAGATGGCCGTCCGCCTTCATGTGGCCGATCACCGGCTCGATCCCGGCGCGCCGCCTGATCTCTCGTCGGATGGTGGGCGTGACGCCGCGCTTCTGGCCGGAGACGAAGACGCGACCCTTGTCGGCGTCGTGCCCGCGATAGCCGCGATCGACATAGGCGCACTCGACGGGCACGCCGGTGATGCGCTCGGTCTGGGCGATCTGGGCGGCCAGGGTGTGGCCGTCGAAGGGGTTGCCCGGCAAGGCGCGGGCGCCGAGCACGAACTGGCCGCCGGGGGCGGTGCGGTTGGTGGTGGCGAGCGAGACCTTGCACCCGAACTCGAAGCGGGTGCGTGCCTTGCCCTTGCCGATGCACTCCACCTTATGTGGATGGCCTGAATCTGACAAATACGGTCAGCACTACTCACCGGCTTCTCATTCTTCGACGCGGCCAAGCGTTCCTTTCCGGGCACGTCATCGGCATGGCCCGCACGTCTCGACTCCGGGCACTCCGGCGTTTCTGCTATCCGCAGTAACGAGAGATCCGGCCGGGTGCGCTCTTATGTCCGGCCTGTCGCACGGCTGGAGCCGCTGATCATCATGGGTGTGCGCTTACGTGTCAGGCACCAATCTCAGGGACGCGCTCGTTGCGCAAAGTGGAGTGCGGTATCGCCTGAACCGTCGAGTGACCGACAGCCTCTCCCATCACGCTGTTCAGCAGCTCCCGCCGGATCGACCGGGTCGAACCCCGGCTGTCTCTCGTCCGACCCGGCGGCTCACCCTACAGCTTGCGCCATCAAGGGCCGGCCGTTCGGACGATAGACATCCTTGCGCACCATCGCGGCCCAGGCGATGCGCGCGAGCTTGTTCGCCAATGCCACGGTCACCAACCGCGGTAGCCGGCGCAGGAGCGCGGACCTGGTCCATGCCCCGAGTGCGCTGTTCCAGGCGGCGGCATAGCGGATCATCGCTGTGGCGCCCAAGCGCTACGAGCGCGGCGCGATGATCCTCACCTCCAACTTGACCTTCGGCAGCTGGGACTAGGCCTTCGCGGGCGAGGCGGTGCTGATGGCGGCGATGCTCGATCGCCTGCTGCACCACGCCACCGTCGTGCAGATCAGCGGCGAGAGCTACCGGCTGAAGGGCAAGCGCCGGGCAGGCGTGATGGCAAGAAGGAGGGCCGCTGAGCGGCGCCGCCCGGCGTGGGGCTCGCCCCATCCCGGGCATCACGTGGGTCAGGTTCCAACCGGCACCCAGGCAGAGCGCGGGTCAGATTTCAGGCGGCGTTGACAGCCGTGCCTTCCGGAGCGCCTCCACCATGTCCGCGCGGGCCCTGAGCAGGTCCCGCACGGCCTCGTGCTCCGGCTCCGGTACGCAGACCGGCTTCAGCTCGCCGGCACGGTGCAGCCGGGCCAGCGTTGTCGCATCCCGCCGGTCCGTCTTGATCTGCTCGCCCGGCCTGCGCGGGATGAGGTTCGGCGCGACCACCACACAGCTCTCGCCGCGGCTCAGGAACTGCCGATACACCCCATAACCGCAAGGTCCGGCCTCATGGGGGAAGCGCAGTTCCTGGCCACCCCGGCCAAGCTGGGCAACCAGCTTGTGGAGCGCAGCGGGCTCGTTGGTGATCTCCCCTACGAACCGCGCCTCACCATCCCGGCCGGCTTCGGCCACACAGACAGCAATCGTCGCCTTGTGCACGTCCAGCCCAACTGAGCTGATATGCTCGCCCATGAACCATGAACCGCCCCGGTTTTCCCGGAGGCTGTTTTGCTTGAGTCAGGCCGGCAGGGCGGCTGGCTCGAGTTGCTCGTAGTACCGGCCTCGGCTTCGGCCGGCGGCATGTCGCCGATCGGCGCGAGGAGGCGGCGGTGATTGTACCAGTCCACCCATTCGAGGGTGGCGTATTCGATCGCGTC
>NZ_JAWLHG010000066.1:0-18716 GCF_041690465.1 Falsiroseomonas sp.
TGATCGCCGCCGTCAGCGACGTCTTCCCATGGTCCACGTGACCGATCGTCCCAATGTTGCAGTGCGGCTTGTTCCGCTCGAACTTTGCCTTGGCCATCGCTCTGTTTCCTGGGGACCTGTTCCCGACGCCTGATCCGAACCTGCGCGCTTCCGCGATCCGATCCGCACTCTCGCCCCGCCCGAGCAGGCGGGTGGAGCGGGTGACGGGAATCGAACCCGCACAACCAGCTTGGAAGGCTGGGGCTCTACCATTGAGCTACACCCGCGCCCTGCACGCGCTTGGGTAGATCGGGCGCGTCGTCCAAAGCCGGCCTGCGACGCAGGCACCCGATCGCAGGCGCCACGACGGGAATGGAGGGGGTTGGATTCGAACCAACGTAGGCGAAGCCAGCGGATTTACAGTCCGCCCCCTTTAGCCACTCGGGCACCCCTCCGTGCTCCGCCGAGGCCCGGCAGTGCGGGCGCGCGGCAGTAGCGCCATGGGCGCCGTGCTGTCAACGTCGGTGGCGGGTGCGGGTCACGCTGGACAGCGCCGTTGCAGGGCGCAGGATGGCGCCATGCGTCGCCCGCCCCCCCGCCGTCCCGGCCCGCCCGGCCCCCGCCCTCCCCGCCGCGAGCCACCGCCAGGCCGCGGCGAGCCGCCGCGCGATGCGCCATCTCCCCAGCGCGACGCGCCGAAGGCGACCCGCCGCGACGCGCCGAAGGCCGCAGGCAAGCCGCCGCGCGGCCGCCAGCCGGACCCCGCGCCGCCGGCGCGCAGCGCGGAGGCCGATGGCGCGCCCCGGCCCCGCGGCCGCGACAGGCGCGGCATGAACGATCCGCGCCCCGGCCGCATGGCGGAGCCCGCACCGCCACCGCGCGCCACGCGCGCCCCGGTGCAGGACCGCGAGGCGACGCCGCCCGGCAGCCTCTGGATCCACGGCCTGCACGCGGTTGCCGCCGCGCTGGCGAATCCGCGCCGCCGGCCGCGCCGCCTGCTGGTGACCGCCGAGGCCGAGGCGGAACTCGTCCGCCGCGTGCCGAAGCCCTGGCGCATCCTGGCCGAGACGGTGGACCGTCACCGCTTCCAGACCTTCCTGCCCGAGGACGCCGTGCACCAGGGCGCCGCCCTGCTGACCGAGCCGCTGACGCCGCTGGCGCTCGACCAGGCGATCGCCCGCTCGGACGGCCCGGTGCTGCTGCTCGACCAGGTGACCGATCCGCGCAATGTCGGCGCCATCCTGCGCTCCGCCGCGGCGTTCGGCGCCGCCTGCGTGGTCATGCAGGACCGCAACGCGCCGCCCGAGACCGGCGCGCTGGCGCGGGCCGCGTCCGGCGCGCTGGAGATCGTGCCGATCGCACGCGAGGTGAACCTGTCGCGGGCCATCGTCACGCTGCAGCGCGCCGGCTTCTGGGTGCTGGGGCTCGCCGGCGAGGCCAGCCGGACGCTCGCCGAAGCCGCGCCGCGCGACCGCCGGGTGGCGCTGGTGCTCGGCGCCGAGGAGGCGGGGATGCGCCGGCTGCAGCGCGAGACCTGCGACGAGCTGGTGCGGCTGCCGATCGCGCCGGGGGTGGAGAGCCTGAACGTCGCCGCTGCCGCCGCGGTGGCCCTCTACGAGATCGCGCGCCATCTTCCGCCGACTGACGCGCAGGCCACCGACGCGCAGGCCACCGACGCAGAGGCCCCCGACGAGGAGGAGACCGAGGCATGACCAGCCCCGCCGCCCAGGCGATCCTTGCCGCCCGCGAAAGCCGCCGCATCCTCGCCCCGCTCGGCGAGCTGGCGCCGGCCGATGTCGTCGCCGGCTATGCCGCGCAACGGGAGGTTGCCGCGGCGCTCGGCGCCATCCCGCCCGCCGGCTTCAAGATCGGCGCAACTACCAAGCAGATGCAGGCCTATCTCGGCCTGGCCGGGCCCGCCGCCGGCTTCGTCTCCGAATCCGGGCTGCAGCACACGCCGGGCAGCTTCCCGTTCGCCGAGCTGATCGGACCCGGCGTGGAGTGCGAGGTCGGGCTGCGCCTCGGCAGCGACCTGCCGGCCGGCCCCTGCACGCGCGAGCAGGCCGAGGCCGCGGTGGCGGAGGTCTTCGCCGCCATCGAGATCGTCGAGAAGCGCTACAACGACCTCGCCGAGCTCGGCACGCCGACCCTGGTCGCCGACCAGGTGTTCCACCGCGCCGGCGTGCTCGGCAGGCCCGCCCATGGCTGGCGCGAGGCCGATCTCGGCGCTATCCGCGGCCGCATCACGGTGGATGGCGCGCTGCGCGGCGAGGGCGCCGGCGCCGACCTGCTGGGCCATCCCTTCGCGGCGCTGGCCTGGCTCGCCGCCTCGCCCTGCGCCGCGGTGTTCGGCGGGCTGAGGGCCGGGCAGGTTGTGTTCCTCGGCTCGGTCACGCCGCCGATCTGGCTGGACGGGCCCTGCGCCGTGACAGTGGAGTTCGACCTGCTCGGCCGCGCCGAGGCGCGATTCGTGTAACGGCTGCGTGTGGGCGCGGCGGCTTCACGCTTCGGCAACGCCTCGGGTCCCATGTTGCGTCCGCCGCGGCCTTCGGTGCGGAGCCCCGCCAGGATGGCGCCCCAGGTATTCGGAGCGTCATGCGACCCGCCAGTTGGAACACCCTGCCCGAGGATATGCAGCTCGTGCTCTCGCGCGAGGCGCTGCGCCGGGCCGCGGAAACCCTCGCCGAACACGCCGAGCTGCTCGCCGAGGAGATGGAGCGCGGGACGCTGTCCGACCGCGGCGGACCCGATGCGCTACGGCTGTTCGCCGCCGTGGTGCGCGCGACCAATGACGATGCCTTCGGGCCGGTCGGCCACGCGTGAGGTCGGCACGGCGGCGGCGGGCGTGAAGACGCTCGCCGCGAAACCGCGACGCGCATCGCGCCAGCGGACCGCTTCGCGCCGCCAGCGCGGATCGGCCGCGAGCACCGCTTCCGCCGCGGCGACCTGCCGCTCGCCGTCGCGATCGGTGATGCCGAGCAGCACCAGGCGGCGATAAGGGGCGGCCAGCGCTGGCAGCGTGGCGAGCTGCCCCTCACGCAGCAACAGCAGCGGCTGGCCGCGTGGCGCCTCGGCCAGCGTGGCGCCGACGATGCCGACGCCGTCATTGCCCCACGGCACCAGCAGCAGCGTCTGCGGGCCGAGATCCGGCGCGAGCACGCCGAGCGCGTCGCGATAGGTCTGGCGCGTCGCCGGGTGCAGCGCCATGCCGGCGGCGCCGGCCGCCTGCACCAGCAGCACCAGCGCGAGCCCGGCGGGCGCCAGTCGCGGCGCGCTGCGCGCCCAGGCGGCGGCCGCACCGGCCAGCAGCGCGGCGGCGAAGGGGGCGGCGAAGGCGAGGTAGCGAAGCTCGAGCGGCATGGTGCCGAAGGCCGCGGCCAGCAGCAGCAGCCCCGCCGAGGGCGCGACGAAGCCGCCGAGCCAGAACCAGCGCGTCGGCCCGATCGCCCGCCAGCGCCACGCCACCGCCAGCGCCGCGGCGGCCAGCAGCGTCACCAACGCCGCCCCCAGCAACAGCCGTGCCCCGCCCTCGACATAGAGCGGCAGCCCACCCAGCAGGTTGGCGGCGTTGAATTGCCCGAGCAGCAGCAGCGCCGAAAGCGGCTGGAAGGGCTCGAACTGGCTCGGCCGGCTGTCGCGCTGGGCCAGGAAGAAATGGAGGTTGGCCGCCTGCACCAGCAGGAAGGGCAGTGCCGCGAGGACCATGAGCCGCAGCCGCTGCCGCCACGGCAAGGGTACGATCAGCAGCCAGCCGATCATCGCCGCCGCCGGGAAGGCCGCGAGGTAGTTGGCAAAGGAGGCGCCGCCCGCCGCGAGGCCACCAAGCGCCGCCTGCCACCCGCGCTGCCTTCGCCAGGCGAGCAGGATGCAGAGCGCGGCCAGCCCGAGCAGCAGATGCGCCAGCGCGAAGCCTCGCGCCACGCCTCCCGTATAGGCGAAGCCGAAGGCGAGTGCGGTCGCCAGGCCGGTGGCCAGCGGCGGCAGCCCGGCCACCGCCGCCGCCGCCATGAACGCCGCCACCGCGCCGAGCGCGAGCAGGACGGAGAGCGCCCGCAGCGCCTCGACCGAGGTGAGGCCCATCCCCCGCCACGCGCCGGCGAGCCAGAAATACAGCGGCGGGTGGACATCGGTTTCGCGCAGGTTGCGGGCGATGGCGGCAGGGCCGGCGACGGCCTCAAGGGCGGGCTGCGCCTCGGCAGGGGTGAAGGGCGCGGCTGGCCAGTCCGGGCGGGGGACCGGCGAGGTGACGAGGCGCGTATAGGTCTCGTCGTATTCGGTCGAGCGCAGCGCTGCAGCGCCGCCGATCACCAGGGCGGCGACGAGTAGAACAAGCACAACGAAGCGTCGCGGCGTGGCGCCGCCGCGCGTGAGCAGGGCCGAGGCCATGCTGAACCGATCCCCCCGGGTTATGCGGACCGGAGGGCAAGACGCGCGCGCCGGCGATTCGATCCCGGGGGTGGCGCGCATAACTTTGCGAGCGCGCACCGGTTGGCCGCCGGGTGGGGCTGCATGCCGCATGGCCGGGCGGAGCGCTTCCAGCGCAACGGCGCGCTGCTGCACGGCACCGGCGAGCCACCCGAATCTGCACACCGCAGGTGGTGATGCTCGGAGCGCGAGCCGCCGGCTCGACAGAGGGCTGGCTACGTATGGCCCTGCCGGGTCAGGGCCATACGTCTCGATCGGCGCGCGGCAGCTACGGGTCCACCCGCAGGCCGCGGTCGCGGATCAGCTTGCTCCACTTCTCCGTCTCGCTTCGCATGTGGCGCTCGGCGCCGGCCATGTCGGAGCCGACCAGCACGAAGCCCACCTCGGCGGCGCGGGTGCGGACATCGGGCTGCGCCAGGCCGTGCAGCGCCGCGGCGGCCAGGCGGCGGGCGACCGGGTCCGGCGTCGCGGCGGGGACCCACCACATCACCCAGGAATTCGCGTCGAAGCCCGGCGCGACGCTCTCCGCCATGGTCGGCACGTCGGGCAGGGCGGGCACCCGCGCCGTCGTGCAGACGGCCAGCGCCTGCAGCGCGCCCTGCTGGATCTGGCCAAGCGTCGCCGGCATGTCGGCGAACATGAAGTCCACCGTGCCCGCCCGCAGGTCGGTCAGCCCCAACGCCGTGCCGCGATAGCCGACCAGCGTGAAGTCCGTGCCGGAGATGCTGCGGTAGAGCTCGGCGGCCAGCTGGTGCGGCGTGCCGGAACCGCCGGTGGCGCCGGTCATCCTGCCGGGATTGGCCTTCATGTGGCGGTCCCAGGCTTGGACATCGGCGAAGCGGCCCGGGCGGACCACCAGCACGAAGGGCGTGGTCGCCAGCCAGGTGAGCGGGCGAAATTCCGAAAGCTCATAGCCGGGATCGCGCATCATGAAGGGCGCGATCACCGAGGAGATCGGCGCCAGCAGCACCGTGGTGCCGTCCGGCGCGGCGCGCGCCACGCTGCGCGTGCCGACGGCGGCGCCGGCGCCGGGACGGTTCTCCACCAACATGGGCTGGCCGAGGAAGCCCTGCATGTGCGGCGCCATCACCCGCGCCAGGATGTCGGGCGAGCCGCCGGGGGCGAAGGGGTTGATCAGCCGCACCGGCCCGGGCGGCGTCCAGTCCTGCGCGCGGGCGCGCCCGGCGGGAAGCGCGGCGGCGAGCCCGCCGGCCATGGCCGCGTGCAAGGCGGCACGGCGCGAGAGATGCGTCATCGTCGTTGTCCCCTTCTTTGAAGCCTGCGGTGCGCCTGACGCGGCCTTCTGCGGACCGATCCTTTCGCAGATGAGGCGCCGCGCCGCCGATCGCAAGCCGGGACGGTTCAGGCGGGGCCATCTCTGCTGTAGAGAGTGGCCAGATGCCCCGCGCCGCGCCTCGTCGCCGAGCTTCCGCGCCGGCCCCGTCAGCCCGGCGCGAACCGCCGGCGCCACCACCGCCGCGCCGCCGGGGCTGGCGCTGGCTGCGCTGGCTGGTGCTGCTGACGGTCTGGGGCGGCGTCGGGCTGGGTGCGCTGCTGCTGGTGCTCACCTGGGACCTGCCGCGCACCGACATCGCCCTCGCCCAGACCCGCCGGCCCGGCGTGACGCTGGAAGCCATGGACGGGCGCATCATCGCCACCTCGGGCGACGTGCACGGCCAGGCGGTGCGGCTGCGCCAGCTGCCGCCGCACCTGCCCGCCGCGATCATCGCCATCGAGGACCGGCGCTTCCACGACCATCTCGGGCTAGACCCGATCGGCATCGCGCGCGCGGCCTGGGTGAACTGGACCAGCGGACGCGTCGTGCAGGGCGGCTCCACCATCACGCAGCAGCTGGCGAAGAACCTGTTCCTGACGCCGGAACGCAGCCTCCGGCGCAAGGCGCAGGAGGCGGTGCTGGCGATCTGGCTGGAATGGAAGTTCAGCAAGGACGAGCTGCTCGAGATCTACCTGAACCGCGTCTATCTCGGCGCCGGCGCCTATGGGGTGGACGCCGCCGCGCGGCTGTTCTTCGGCGTGCCGGCGCCGCGGCTTGCGCTGTGGCAGTCGGCGATCCTGGCCGGGCTGCCCAAGGCGCCGTCGCGCCTCAACCCCCGCACCGCGCCCGAGGCCGCCGCCGGCCGCGCGGTGGAGGTGCTGGAGGCGATGGCCGACACCGGCTTCCTCACCCGCCAGCAGGCGGCCCTCGCCGTCGAGCAGATCCGCATCCCGCCGCGCCCCTCCCGCGACTCCGGCTGGTTCGCCGACTGGGTGCTGGACGATGTCGCGGAGCGTTTCCCCGGCAATGCCGACCTGGTGCTGCGCACCACGCTCGACCTGCGGCTGCAGGCGGTGGTGGAGGCGCGGCTGCAGGCGCTGCTGGCCGGCCCCGGCGCGCGGGCGCGCGTCAGCCAGGGGGCGGTGGTGGTGCTGGAGGCCGCGACGGGCAATGTCCGCGCCATGGCCGGCGGCCGCGACTATCGCGCCAGCCAGTTCAACCGCGCCACCCAGGCGCGGCGCCAGCCGGGATCGGTGTTCAAGCCCTTCGTCTTCCTCGCCGCGCTGGAACGCGGGGCGAGCCCCGAGGACATGGTGGCGGACGGGCCGCTGAACCTCGGCGGCTGGTCGCCGGGCAACGGCAACTGGCGGACGCGCGGCGAGATCTCGCTGGAGGATGCGCTGGCGCACTCCGTCAACACTGCCGCGGTCAGGGTGCTGGCGCGCGCCGGCGGGGCGCGGGAGGCGGCCCTGGTTGCGCGGCGCTTCGGCCTGCCCGGCCCCTTCCCGAATGATGCCACCCTGGCGCTGGGCACCGGCGAGGTCACGCTGCTGGACCTCACCGTCGCCTATGCCGCCTTCGCCAATGGCGGGCTTCGGCCGCTGCCGCGCGGCCTCGCCTCGGCGCGGGCGAATGGCAGGACGGTGCCGATCGCCCCGCCCGCCGCCCTTCGCGCCACCAGCCCGCAGCATGCGGCGGCGGTCCGGCGCATGCTGGAGGCGGTGGTGGCGCGCGGCACCGGGCGGGCGGCGCAGCCGCCGGGCGGGCGGGCGGTGGCCGGCAAGACCGGCACCACCCAGGATTTCCGCGACGCCTGGTTCGTGGGAGTCTCCGGAGGACTCGTCATCGGCGCGTGGCTCGGCAACGATGACGGCTCAGCGATGTTGGAGGTGCGGGGCGGCACGCTGCCGGCCCGCCTCGTCCGCGACATACTGGAAGCCCTTGGCACCGGCCCGCGCGCCGCGGCGAGGGGATGAAGGAGCCTCGCGCCTTGGACAATGATGCGGCCGACGACCGGCCTCTTTCCGGACCGGAGCTGGTCCTGCTCCGCCATGGCAGTCTGCGCCTCACCGCGCCGGCGGTGCAGCACGAGGTCAACAATGCCCTGATGGTGCTCGCCTCCAACCTGGAGCTGCTCGGCCGCACCGCGGTCGAGGGCCCGCCGCGCCGCCAGCTGGACCGCGCGACCGAGGCGATGCGGCGGCTGGACCAGACCGTGCGCGGCTTCCTCGACGCCGCCCGTCGGGAGGCCGAGGACCCTGCCGAGGCGGTGCCGACCAATGTCGTCGCGCAGGCGCTGCCGATGCTGCGCGTGGCCCTCGGCGCCCGATACGGCATCGACCTGCAGGGCCCGGAGAAGGACACGCTGCCGGCGGTGCGGCTGGATCGTGGGCAGCTGGACCTCGGGCTGCTCTGCCTGGTGCGCGATGCCGCCCGGCGGATGACCGCCGGCGCGCGCATCATCCTGCGCGCCGAGGAGCGCCCGGAGTCGCGGGAAGTGGCGCTGCTGCTCGACCTGCCGCCGGGTGCCGGGCCGGGCGAGGACAGCCTGCGCCTGCTCGCCGGCGCCGCGGCGGCGGGCGGCGGCCGGCTGGAGGGGCAGGATGGCGGCCTCGCGCTGGTCTGGCCGCTTCCCGCTAGATCCCCGGCGCGCTGACGCCGACCACGCGCCAGGCGGTCTCCGCGCCATCGGGGGCGCGCAGCGTCAGCACCTCGCCCGGCCGCAACCCGCCCGAGATGTTGAGCAGGCGGTGGCCCGGCGCATCGGGATCCCTGCCTTCTTCGTCGAAGAAGCGGAGGTGCCAGCCTTCCTCGTCATGCGCGACGTCGCCCTTCAGGGGCGCGGGTCCGACGTCATCGCCCGGTGGCGGCCCGGCTGCCGGCAGGCGCCGCGCCGGCCAGGGGTCGGGGTCGTCGAGCCAGGCCTGCAGGTCGGGATGGCCGTGCGGGTCGAGCACGACGGCGAACTCCACCTGCCCGGCCTCCTCGACGGGGTCGGCCGGATCCCAGGCCCGGGCCAGTGTCACGGTGACGAGCTTCTCCGACGCCACGCATGGCTCCCTTCGGTCCAAGGCCCCCGAACGCCCGGCACGGACCGGCGGTTCAGATCGCCACCCGCACGCCGAGTTCCACCACCCGATCGGAGGGGATGCGGAAGAACTCGGTGGCCGGAACCGCATTGCGGCTCATGATGGTGAAGAGCCACTGGCGCCAGCGTGACATCTTCGGCACCGCCGCGGCCACCACCGTCTCCCGCCCAAGGAAGTAGGAGGTTTGCATCGCCTCGAAGGGGATGCCGATCTCCCTCAGCGTCTCCAGCTCCTTGGGGATGTTGGGGCTTTCCTGGAAGCCGTAGCGCAGCGACACGCGGTGGATGCCGGGTGCCAGCTCCTCCACCTCCCGCCGGCGGTCGGGCTGGACGTAGGGGATGGATTCGTTGGTGACCGTGACGAACAGCACGCGCTCATGCAGCACCTTGTTGTGCTTCAGGTTGTGCAGCAGCGCACCGGGCAGGTAGTCGGCCTGGCTGGTCATGAACACCGCGATGCCCGGCACGCGGATGGTGCGCGACTGCGGCAGCCGCGCGATGAAGGATTTGAGCGGCAGGCCATCCTGGCGGAAGCGGGCGAACAGCAATTCCCGCCCGCGCTGCCAGCTGGTCATCAGCAGGAACAGCGCGATGCCGAGCAGCACCGGGAAGTAGCCGCCCTCAGGCACCTTCAGCAGGTTGGAGGAGAAGTAGAGCAGGTCGATCACCAGGAAGCCGCCGAACAGCGGCAGGACGAGCGGCAGCGGCCAGCCGAAATGCCGCCAGAACACGACCATTGCGAGCAGGCTGGTGCAGACGAAGGTGCCGGTCACCGCGATGCCGTAGGCGGCGGCCAGCGCGTCCGAGGACCGGAACTCCAGCACCAGGATCACCACGCCGATCAGCAGCGTGAAGTTCACCTGCGGCAGGTAGATCTGGCCTTCCTCCGTCTCGCTGGTGTGGCGCACGATCAGGCGCGGCAGCAGGCCGAGCTGCACGCATTGGCGTGCCACCGAGAAGGCACCGGAGATCATCGCCTGGCTGGCGATGATCGTCGCCATCGTGGCGAGCAGCACCAGGGGCAGCCGCAGCACCTCTGGCGCCAGCAGGAAGAAGGGGTTCTCGAGCGCCCCGGGGTTGGCCAGCAGCAGCGCGCCCTGACCGAAATAGTTCAGCACCAGCGCAGGCAGCACGATGAACAGCCAGGCGAGGCGGATGGGCTTGGCGCCGAAATGGCCCATATCCGCGTAGAGCGCTTCGCCGCCGGTCACCGCCAGCACCACCGCGCCGAGCGCGATGAAGGCGACGAGTGGCCGCCCGGCGACGAACTCGAAGGCCGGCAGCGGCGAGAGCGCCGCCAGCACGCTCGGGTTCTGCACGATCTGCGCCACGCCGAGCAGCGCCATCACGGCGAACCAGGTCGCGGTGACCGGGCCGAAGATGCGCCCCATGCGCCCGGTGCCGCGATACTGCACCAGGAACAGCCCGAGCAGCACGCAGAGCGAGAGGGGGATGACGGCAGGCTCCATCGCGGGCGAGACCACGCGTAGCCCCTCCACTGCCGAGAGCACCGATATCGCCGGCGTCACCATCCCGTCGGAGAAGAACAGGCTGGCGCCGGCGATTCCGACCAGCACCGCGGCCTTGCGCAACCAGCTGCGTTCCGGCAGGGCACGCAGCGCAAGCGCGGTGAGCGACATGATGCCGCCTTCGCCGCGGTTGTCGGCGCGCAGGATGAAGGCGACGTATTTCACCGTCACCACCAGGATCAGCGACCAGAAGACGAGGCTCAGGATGCCGAGCACCTCGGCGCGATCGATGCCGTCGTCCGCGAAGAACAGCAGCGAGGCCCGCATCGCGTAGAGCGGGCTGGTGCCGATATCGCCGTAGACGACGCCGAGGACGCCGAGGATGCCGGCGGCCGTCACCGGACGGCCGGCAGCGTGGGGAGGACTCAAGATCGCGCTCCGGAAGCGGAACGCCGGAGGCTTAGAGCCGGTGGTGCCTGCTGCGCAAGCTTCGCCGGCGGATTCCCCGGAAGCCCTCCCGGCCCCGGGCGCTACACATGTGGAGGGCCGCGCTGCCTGCGATGCTCCGCCGCCCCGAGGGCGCGGCGGGCGCGGCAGATGATCACGCGGACTCGGTGCTCTGCGAATGCTCCAGGAAGAAACGGAGCATCTCGCGCGATGCATCGGGACCTCGCGGGTCGGTGTAGGATCCGGCAGCGCTGCCACCGGACCAGGCGTGGCCGCCGCCATGGATCAGCCATTGCTCGAGCACCGCTCGGCCGCCGGCATCAGCATGGATGGTGCGGCTGTAGGCGTGGCCGCCCGGCACCTGCCCGCGCTGCACCTCGGTCCGCAGGCCGCCGGCCGCACCCGATTGGGCGATGACCTGGTCCCCGTTGCGGGGATGGACGGTGCCGTCCTTGTCGGCATGGAACACGATGGTCGGGACGACGCGTCGGTTTCCTTCGGTTGCTCCTGCGCGACCGGGCCTCTGTGGCGCGGCAGCGCCCTGCCGCATGGCCGCAAAGGCCGAGGGAACGTCGCGCGCCGCCCCGCAGGCCAGGCCGGAATGCACGCCGACCGCGGCGTAGAGATCGGGGTAGGCCTGCGCCATGATGGCTGCCGCGGCACCGCCGGCGGACAGCCCGGCGACATAGATCCGCTTCGGGTCAACCGCATGGTCGCGCATGACCTGGCGCGTGATGCCGGCGATCAGCGCCGGCTCGCCCCGGTCGCGCTGCTGATCTTCGGGACTGAACCAGTTCCAGCATTTCTGGGCGTTCGCTGCCTGGGTCTGCCCGGGATAGACGATGATGCAGCCATGCTCCTCGGCGAGCAGGTTCATCCGCGTGCCGGCGGCGAAGTCGTCGGGCGACTGGGTGCAGCCGTGCAGCATGACCACCAGCGGCACCGCCTCGCCGCGACAGGTAGCGGGAATGTAGAGCTTGTAGCCGCGGCTCCCGGCGTCGCTGCTGAAGGATCGCGCGACGAACTGTGCACCGTCCGGCAGCGGGTCGGCTGCGCGCGCCACCGAACCTTGCATCAGCCCGCCGAGGTCCTGCGGCAAGCTACCCTGGCTGATCTGGCCGAGGAAGCCGCGCAGAGCCTCCGGCATCTGCGGCATCGCCGTCTTGCCCAGGCCATCGGCCGGCCAACGGCCGGCAGCCCCGGTGCGAGGCTCCGCCGCAGCCGAGGCCGGCGCGGGACCGGATGCCTCACCCGTCTCGGGATCGATGTCGATGATGCGCGGCAGGCGTCCGGCAGCCGGCCCTGCGGGGTCGTGCGGTCCAGCCGGAGCAGTGTCAGTGGGCGCCTCGCCCCGGAGCAGACGCTGCAGCAGCGCGGAGGCTTCGGTCAGCTTGCCTTCGCGGGTGAGACGGGTCGCCTCGAGCATGTGGTTCGGCGGGATCGCGTTCATGTCTGGTGCTTTCAATGCGGGGACACAGGCCAGCCGTCCGCACGACGACGCTCGCCCTGCATCCCTTCGTGGAATGCCGATGGTGGAAACGGATTGTCGCCGTCCCGATGCGGGGCGACGGTCAGCGAAATGCGGTGCGGCCTGGGCCGGTCAGCGGGTACGGTCGGCGAGCGCGGCCTTCACAGCTGCGCTGGCCTGGAGCGCACCCAGGACGGAGATCGAGGCGATCGTCTCTCTGGCGAGCTCTGGCGTGACATCGGCCGCGATGCTGGCAAGGCCGAGCACCCGGATGTCGAGACGCTGCCCCGCCTCACGGGCCGCTTCGAGATCCGCGCGGCTGAAATGCCGTAGCCCAAGATCCAGGCTTTTTCGGGCGACGGACTGCCTGGCCGCGTCAGCGTGCCGTTCGATCTGGTTGCGGATCGCCGTGCGGATGAAGTCAGTACGGTTGGAGTAGAAGCCGTCCTGCACCAGCAGATCGATATGGCCGAGATCGACGTAGCCGAGGTTGATGGTGATCTTTTCGGTGTCGCTACCGGCCTTGGGCCGTAGCTCGTGCACATTGCCAGCCATCCCTTGAACATCCCCTCTCCATCCATTGGGATGGTAAATGGGGCCCGGCGAGCTGCTTTCAAGCAGCGACACTCCTGCCGGCAAGCCTTGTCGCCTGGAGATGGCGGAAGCGGCTCCCGCTGCCGAGGAGAGTCGCCGCGCGACCGGCGAGCTGCTCCCACCGCTGGACCGCGACGTCCACGTCGCGCGCGTCGATGTCCATGGCGCAGCAGATCCGACCCGTGGTCTCGGTGGCGATGATCGTCGTGCTGCAGTCGCAGAACGGCTCGTGGATCAGATCGCCCGCCGCGCTGTTGTCGAGGATCGGCCGGCGCATGCGTTCCGCGGCCCGCCGATCATGTCGTGCATCATGCGTCGCGCCCTCCCCCGATTGGCCGCGATCGGACCGGCAGGGATCTCAGCTTCCGCCGCCGCGCATCCGCTGCTGGGGCCGGACGAAGTCGGGCAGCGAGATCCGACCGTCCCGGTGGGCGTCGAAGGCTTCGATCGGCAGTTCGGCGTCTCCCGTTGGATCAGGGCTATGCCGCGGGCTTGTCGCGGCAGGTGTTCAGCCCGATGGCGGAGTTCACCGGGCAGTAGCGCGCGAAGACCGTGAAGAAGGCGATGCCGGCCAGCACGAACAGGACGACGCGCCAGAGCGTGTCCATGGTCACGAACAAAGCGGCCAGGAGGAAGACGGTGCCCAGCACCGCGCGGATGCCCCTGTCGATCCCGCCGACGTTGCAGGTCATGGCGTGGCTCCTTCTCGATCCTTGGTCCGGCGACGCGGCGGGAAGCGGTTGAGCGGGATCTTCAGGTAGGAGGTGCCGTTCGCCTCCGGCTCGGGCAGGCGCCCGCCGCGCATGTTCACCTGCAACGCGTCCAGCATGAGCGCGGGCAGCGGCAGGCCCGCGTCGCGCTCCTGGCGCTTGCGGACGAACTCCTCCTCCGAGACGCCGTCTCGGGCGTGGATGTTGTGCGCACGCTGCTCGGCGACGGTGGACTCCCAGCGCGGCTCCCGCCCGCCCGGCATGTAGTCGTGACCGGTGAAGATCCGCGTCTCCGCAGGCAGGTCCAGCAGGCGCCGGATGGAGCGCCACTGCGCGCGTGCGTTGCCGCCGGGGAAGTCGGCGCGCGCCGTGCCGCCATCGGGCATGAACAGCGTATCGTGTACGAAGGCCGTGTCGCCGATGCGATAGGCGATCGAGGCTGCGGTGTGGCCAGGCGTGAACAGCACCTCTGCCTCCAGATCGCCCACCCGGAAGCGTTCGCCATCGTCGAACAGGCGGTCCCATTGCGAGCCGTCGGCCGGGAAGTCGGGAAGGTGGTAGATCTCCTTCCAGATCCGCTGCACCGCGACGACACAGGAGCCGATCGCGATCGGCGCGCCAAGCCGCGCCTGCAGGTAGGGCGCGGCCGAGAAGTGGTCGGCGTGCGGGTGGGTGTCGAGGATCCACTCCACGGCGAGCCCGCGGTCACGCACGAAGCCGAGCATCCGATCGGCGAAGTCGGTGTAGGTCGCACGCGCATTGCGATCGAAGTCAAGGACCGGGTCGACGACCGCGCAGCGCCGCGTGCCGGGATCGGCGCAGACATAGGCGATGCTGTTCGTGTCCTCGTGGAAGAAGCCCGTCACCTCGGGCCGGGGCTGCTGCGTCATGCCGGCGGCTCTCCGTGTTGTCGCGGCTGCGGGAGGGGCGCAGCGGCGGCTCAGCCCTGGCCTGCGGCGCCCTTGTCCACCACGCCGGGGATGTCGCTGGTGGGGCCGCCGAAGCGTCCCTTCAGCGCGTCCACCCCCTCCTGCGGATGCGCGATGTTCACGAGCGCCTCGCGCGCGCGGCGGCGCAGCTCGGTATTCACGCCGAACCGCGCGTCACGCAATTGGACAAGGCAGGGATTCGCCTCGCCGTCGCGACTGAACGACCAGGCCAGCTTCGGGTCGCCGAGCGGCAGTTCCTGCCCCTCGCGCCCCGGCGCGCCGGTGTCCCAGAGATGCCAGGTCTTGCCGTAGCTGTTCATCTTGCTGCGCATCAGCGCGGTCTCGGCGATCTCGGGCAGGCCCGGGGCGATCAGCTGGCCGGACAGGATCTCGCCGTTGTGCGGGTGCCAGTAGCGGCGCTCCTGCTCCGGCAACCGCTCGAACATGCGCTCGGAGACGATGTACTCGATTCCGGTGAGGTTCGCGTCCGCGGTGTTGCCGTCGAACAGCACGCACTGCATGAAATCCTCGTTCACCTGGCGGCAGAAGTGGTGCGCTTCCATCTGGTGGTGCGGATCGTCCTTCATCGGGTGGAAGCCGACGAGATAGACGTCGAAGGCCTGCAACGGCGTCATGGGCTGCAGCATCGCCGCTCCCGTCTCCAGCGTCCGGACCTTGGCGCTCTTCGGACGCCCGGGCGGCGCGACAGGGGCCTCCACGCGCGCGATGCCCCGCCGCAGCAGCAGGGCAGTGGCGGAGGCAGCCAGCACGGCCGCCGCAAGGTGGGTGACGTCGAAGCGGCGCGTCATGACGGGGTTCCTGTCGTCGGCGTCTTCGGGGCTCTGAAGATTTGAGGATCCGGCCTCAACTCGCGGCCCCCGGGGCGGTTCCAGCCAGAGCCAGCAGGAGGGGAGACGGCCGGATGGAGTGGCTGGACGGTGTTCATGCGCTGATCGGGCGGGAGGATGGGGCGATCGCCTGGTGGCAGATGATCGTCCGTGGGCTGCTGGTCTTCGCGTTCGGATTGGCCCTGATCCGCACCGCAGGCCGCCGCGCCTTCGGGCGCCAGACCCCGCTCGACGTGGTGCTGGCCGTGTTGATCGGCTCCAACCTCAGCCGGGCGCTCACCGGCAACGCACCCTTCCTCGCGACGCTGGTGGCGACAGCCGCGCTCGTGGCGCTGTACTGGCTCGCGGTGCACGCCGCCGCACGCTGGCACTTCTTCGGGTGGCTGGTGAAGGGCGACGTCGTGCAACTCGCGCGCTCCGGGAAGGTGGACCGCCGGGCGATGCGCCGCACCGGGGTGAGCGACGGTGACCTCGAGGAGGCGATGCGCCGCGCCGGACTCGGGACCCTGGACCAGGTCGAGACCGCCGTCCTCGAGCGCAGCGGGAAGATCAGCGTCGCCGGCGGGTAGCGCGAGGGCATCTGCGGACCTTCGAACATCTTTGTGAACCGCAGGGCGCCGTGATGGTTCCTACCGGGGGCGGGCGCGCAGGCCCCGCCCCCGGGAGGCAGGACAGTGTCATGCCGAAGCGCCCTTCCCTTCTTGCCGCTGTCGCAAGCGGCGGTGCCGGCTTGCCGCCAGCGGTCCGCCCGCGGAGGGGACGCCGCCTCCGTCGCGGCGACGCGGTGGAGGTCGCGGCCACCAAGGAGATCCGGGAGGCATCGGGCGAGATGACGGCGCACCTGCTGCATACCCATGGCGTGCAGTTCGAGGTCCTCGGCCGCGCCGGCGCCCCGCCGGATCGGCGGGACGGGGGCCTGCGCGACACGGTGGTGGTGCGCGAGCCGATGGCGCAGTTCATTGTCGGCTGAGGAATCGGAGGGCGCTGCCGCCGGAACGACGCCCGGGTCAGGCTCGCTGGAGGAGGATGCGCAACGGGCCTCAGACTTCCTGAAGGCGCTCGCCAATCCCTGGCGGCTACGGATGCTCTGCGCCCTGGCGGAGGGACCATTGGCGGTCGGCGTGCTCGCGGCGCGGATCGGCGCACGCGAGGCGCTGGTCAGCCAGCACCTGATGCGGCTACGCGCCGAGGGGCTGGTTCGCGGCGAGCGCAGCGGGCACCACGTGATCTACAGCCTGGCGCCCGGGCCGGCCGCCGAGATCATCGCCGCGCTGCATCGCGCCTTCTGCGCGCGCTAGACCCGAGCTGCCCGGACTGTGTCCGGGCAGCTCGGGTCCAGCCCTTTCGAGCCGGCGATTCACGCCCTGGCGTGCCCGCCTGCGGCGTGCACACCCAGGGCGATCGCGGGCTAGCCCAGTGCGGCAGGGCGGGCCGGGCCTCAGCTCCAGTAGGGCGCAACGCCGTAGTGAGCGTGCAGTCTTGCCTCGTGGTCGCGCTGGAGCGTGGTGGAGGGGTCATACTCCGGGCTCGCCTTCACCTGCTCGCGCGTGACGTCCACACGGACCTTCTGCGTCGCCCAGTCGATCTCGCGGAACGAGCGGGGCGAGAGCAGGACCTTGCGGGCCGGCCACCAGTTGGCCGTGTCGATCATCGCGTAGCGGATCACCCAGGATTCGTCGTCCACCAGGAATTCCTCGACATGCCCGATGTCGCCGTCGGTTGCCTGGACGTAGTAGCCGGTGACCTCGCGGGCGCTGCGCAGATGAGGGTCGCCGCTCGGCTCCTGGCGCGGCTCAGGCGCGGGGGGGGCCTGTCCGGTTGTGGGGAGCAGCCCCGGCGCCGCGAAGGGGGGCGCGTAGCCGAGGTTCCAGTACGGCGTCCAGCCGTAGTGACTGTAGACCCTCGACTCGAGCTGCCGCGAGACCGGTGCGTCGAAGTCGATCTCCGGGCTCTCCTCCACCTGCTTGCGCGTGAGGTCCACCGGGTATTCCAGCGTGACCCCGCCCGGAGCACCGAAGCAGGAGGGCGGGAGCAGCACACGGCGCCCGGTGAGCCAGGTGCCGGTGTCCACAAGCACCCAGCGGACGGTCCAGTCCGTCTCGTCGAAGAGCAGGTCGGCGATGCTCCCGATCTCGCCATCCCTGGCGCGGATACCGCTGCCGATGAGCGTCGTGGATCGCCAGAGCATCGCAACCTCCTTGCCTCAACCAGGTCCGGTTCCCGTGCCGGCCCCTGCAGGCCAAAGCCGTGCGCGGCGCGCGGGTTCCGGACGGCGGGGCTGCCGATCCGCAACGCCACGGGTATTGGCGCGGCGGCAATCCATATGTCGCAGACACATGGCGCTGACGGACGGTGGGGGCCTGGCCTTGCCGCGAGACTCGGAGCCTGACGTTGGGAGAGCAAAATGCTGCGCGTCCGCCGGGCCCCGCCCGCCGACACCTTCCCGGTCGAGCCCTGGGCGCTCGAGGCAGTTCGCTTCGGCCCGGAGCTTGCGGAGTGGTTCGTCGGCCAGGCCGAGACCATGTTCGCCCTCGCCAACGGACACCTCGGCATCCGCGGCGTGCTCGACGAGGGCGCGCCGGCGCGCGAGCCCGGCGTCTTCCTCAACGGCTTCCACGAGTTGCGCCCGATCACCTATGGCGAGCGCGCCCACGGCTTCCCCCGCGTCGGGCAGAGCATGCTGAACCTGCCGGACGGCACTCCCCTGCGGCTCTATGTGGAGGGCGATCCCTTCCGGCTCGACAAGGCCGAGCTGCTTTCCTTCCGCCGCCGGCTCGACATGCGCGCGGGCGTGCTGGAGCGGGTCGTGACCTGGCGGACGCCCGCGGGCAAGCGCCTCAGCTTGCGCACCCTGCGTCTCGTCTCCTTCGACGACCGGCACCTCGCCGCGCTCGCCTGGGAGCTGTCGGCCGAGGACGGGGCGGCGGAGGTAACGCTGTGCTCGGAACTCGTGCTCCATCCGCCGCTTGCGCTGGACCCGGACGATCCGCGCCTCGCCGAGCCGGCGCCGTACGGGCGCGTCCTGCTGCCCACCCGGCGGGCGGCCAGTTCGCTACGGGCCGTGCTCGGCTTCCGGACGGAGGGCTCGGGCCTCGTCCTCGGCTGCGGCATGGACCATCTCATGGAGGAGCCTGGCCGCCTAGTCGCCGAGGCCGAGTGCCGTGAGGATTTCGCCTGCGTGCGGTTCCAGGGCGAGGTCGCGCCCGGCCGGCCGATCCGGCTGTGGAAGGCGCTCGCCTACCACTACGATGCGGGCGTGCCGCCGGAGGAGATCGAGGCGCGGGTCGCCCGCAGCCTCGACCGTGCGCGGCAGCTCGGCTTCGACGGGATCGCCGGGCGCCAGCGCGCCCGCCTCGCGCGCTTCTGGGAGCGGGCCGATGTGGAGGTGGAGGATTCCGACCCGCACCGCCAGCAGGTGATCCGCTGGAACCTGTTCCAGCTCCTGCAGGCCTCCGAGCGCGCCGAGGGCCACGGCATCGGCGC
>NZ_JAWLHG010000067.1:0-17199 GCF_041690465.1 Falsiroseomonas sp.
CGTTGCCGAACCTCAGGCGAAAACCGGTTCGATGTCTTCTTCGTCATGGCCCCATCCTCTCAATCCTCGGGGCCTCCGGCAAACCCGGCGCGGTTCACTCCGAGCTCGACGAGCAGGGGCTGCAGATCGCCGCTCTATCCATCGACGGCGCTCCTCTCGTGGTCAGCACGGAGGACGTCACCATCTGCTCGCCCTTCTGGCCGCACCAGCCTGATCTCGGGCGCTGGGGTGCGCATTTCGTCGGGCTGAACGCGAAGCATATCCCCTGGAACTACTATGATCGGCCCGCGACCGAGCTACGCGCCGAACACTGGAACAGCCACCGGCCGGAACTCTACGCCAGGGTTGGGCTCGAGCCGCCTTCCTGATGGAGGCGGAGATCCTTGGTCATGATCCAGTCGTCCAGCGCGTGCGTGACCGCCTCACCCTCGGGAGTGGTGTAGCTGAAGCTCTCCTGCAGCTCACCGGTGATGCGCCAGCCCAGCCGCTGATAGAATAGCCGCGCGGCCGCATTCTCCTTGCCGACGCCGAGTTGCAGCCGGTCGTGGCCCCGCCTCCGTGCGATCGCCACGAGCGCGCTGAGCAGACCTCGACCGACGCCCGCACCCTGCAGCGGCTCAAGCACGCGGACGGCCCAGACCACCGGCGCTTCGAAGCCGCGCTTCGGACGGAAATCCAGCCAGGCCTGACCGACCGGGAAATCGCGGACGACAGCCACCAGCATCAATGCGTTGCCCTGCCGCTGGAGGTCGAAAGCTTCGCGGAAGATCTGCCGGTGCTGGGTGAATGCCCCGAACCACTCGAGCAGCGGCAGGTCGGCCTCACGGCAGTGGCGAATGCTCACGTCGAGCCGAGCCGCGAACCGGTCGAGCAGCCCTCCGTCCCCGGCCGCGCTCATCGCCGGAACCTTCGGCGGAACTGCGGCCTGTCGCTCGCGCCCCAGTCATACTTGTAGGGCTCGCGCCCGCGGAGAAAGTCGAACTCGCGCGCACCCTCCCGCACCGCCTCCTGCATGACATGCGAGAGAAGCAGGGCGCTGGGCCCGAACGGCGCGAAGGCAGGGTCGAAGCCATTGATGTAGGCATAGGCGCGGGTACCTCGGCGGAAGCCGTACTGAGCGGCAATGGCCTGCCCCTCGAGTTCCAGCACGTGCAGCCGCAGGAGACCACGCTCGAACAGGCCCATCGTGGCGTCCTTCTGGAACTCCAGGACTGCAGGATCCGCGAACACGCCCTGCTCTCCGCGCGCGGACCAGCGGAGCCGATGCAAGCGCAGCAGCTCAGAGAGGTCGGACGTCAGCGTTTCAGCGCTGGTTGTCCGACGCACGACCTGGCCGAGCTCCGCGAGACGTTGCGCCCGCCGCCGCAGGTTCTCCCTGTGCTTGCGGGGCAGGGAATTCACGACATCGGCAGGATTCTTCGGAAGCCGGAGAACCGGACAGGGCTCCTCCGGCTCGACCGTGTCGGTGCCTTGCAGGGCCAACCCGCCCGTCAGCAGAAGTGCTCCGGCGGGCATGTCGCGAAGGTCGATGCTGTCCCAGAGCTCGCTACGGCGGGCGAGATGCCTGAACACAGCGCTGACCACGGCTTCCGCCTCGCCGGGCAGGGCGAGCAGGTCAAGCTGGTCGCTTACACCGTTGCCCAGGAGAGTGACCTGCCGTTTGCCGTCGGGATCACCAGCATGGATGAAGAACGGCGCCAAACCGACGAGCCGTCTTCCTCGTCGAACGGCGAGGGTCCAAAGCCCCTTGCGACAGAAGCTGCGACGCCAGGCGAGCAGCCATTCCGGAGACTGGAAAGGACTCGCCTCGGGAATGCTCTCGTCCAGCTGGGACCATTCGGGGCGGAGGGACTCGAGCCCATCCGCATCGCTGATCTCGATGATCGCCAGTTCCGTGCCGGTCGTCGCTTGTCCGCTCTTGAGCACCGACTCCGCAGCTGAAGTCACGGGTCTTTCACCCCGGGTTTGCTGGTGACGGCGGCGGGCGCCCTTGGCCGTCCTGCGGCGCACCTGCCCGCGCCGAGAACGACCGCGCCGGGCCAAGGTTCGCCCTCAGGAGAGTTCTATGCTGCCGGACAAGACGAGCGTGGTCCGCCCCCGATCCGGGATTGCCCTTGCCGTGCCAGGGCGGGTAGCAGCCCCGCGACGCGTGCCGCGTTGCCTTCCCCATGTCCGGATCGCTTTTCGTCTGGGTTCCCGTCCTGCTCGCGTCCGTCTGGGCGGCGCATTGGGGCGCGGAGCGCTTGTCCCACCCCCTCCAGAAGCTCCGGCGGGGCTGGGGCATCTCCGCCGCGGCGGGCGGCTCCTTCGTGGGCCTCACCGCCGCCAGCCCCGAGATCGGCATCAACCTGACGAGCGCGGTGCGCGGCGTCGGCGATATCGGTCTCGGCGCCATGCTCGGCTCCAACATCGTCGCCATCCCGATCATGGTGACCACCGCCTATGTCGCCACACGCAAGCAGCGGCTGGGCGAGGACGTGGGCGGCCACGCGGGCCATGCCGGCCATCTGCGCGAGCACCGGCTGGCCGTGGATCCGGCCGCGGTGACGGTGCAGGCGCTGCCCTATCTCGCGATCATCGGCGTCTTCGCCCTGCTCACCCTGCCGGCGCCGTGGCGCGGCCTGCAGCCCGTGGACGGCTGGATCCTGCTGCTCGCCTACCTTGCCTATCTCGCCCAGGCGCTGCTGCGGGGGCGGCAGGACCCGCAGGAGGTGGAATGGAAGGGCCGCGAGAGGTGGATGGCGGCCACGGGCGTCGGTGCGATCGCGGTCGGCGCCTACTTCACCGTCTTCGCGACCGAGAAGATCGTCTCCGCCCTTGGCATCCCGCGGATCGTGGGCGGGCTGTTCATCACGGCCCCCATGGCCGCCCTGCCCGAGGTCTTCGCCACCTGGAGCGTGGCGCGCTCGGGCCAGGTCGGCTCGGCCATTACCAGCGTGATCGGCGACCACGCGGTGACGATGACGATCGCCTTCATCCCCCTGACGGTTCTGGGCATGCAGGTGGAGGACTTCCGGCTGTTCTGGGTCAGCCTGGCCTTCGTCGCGCTGATGCCCGCCCTCTACGCCGGCTTCATCCACTTCGGCGGCAAGGGCGGGAAGCACGGCTTCCGCCGCTGGCACCTGTTCGCCTTCGGTGCCGCCTACCTGGCCTACATCGCCCTGGTACTGTTCTGGATCCAGCCTTCCGCGGGCGGGCCGGACGGGGGCGGCTGATGGACGGCGCGCCTGAGAGCGGGCGGGGTGGTGGCGAAGCTGGCATCCTGTCTGCCCGCCCTCCTCACCCGGTGCGCCCGCCGGTCACCTCGCTGAGGTCCGGCACGGGCACGACCGAGACGTGATCCACGCGCCAGTGCATCCCTCGCAGCCGCGCTTCCGTGTCGCGGACCCAGCGCGGGTCGACCAACCCGTCCCGCGGTTGAACATACACTGTCCCGGTCAGGAACCGGCCCTCCTCGCGCAGGCGGAGCTTGCTGCCCCGCACCCAGGGGAGTTCCTCCACGCAAGCCTGCATGCGCGACGGCAGCGGGTCGAACTCCTTGTCGTCCACCGTGCGCGGAACCTCGTCCACCAGGTCACGCACGGCGGCCGTGGTGTGGCGAAAGCCGTCGTGCAGCACGTCGAGCGCGATCAGGATCGCGGCCGCGGCATCGGCCCACCACAGACCGAAGCCGATCCCGACCACGCCGGCGGCGGCCGCGAGCCCCGTCATCCAGTCGGCCTTGTTCATCAGCGCGTCGGCCCACAGCACCTTGTCGTGCAGGTCCCGCGCCGGGCGCATCTTCAGCCGGCCGAAGACCACCGGCAGGACCACGCTGTAGGCCAGCGCTGCGAGCATCACCCAGCCGAACCAGAAGGTGACGCCGAACAGCTCCACGCTGCCAATGGTCGGGTGCTCGGCGCGGATCAGCGCGCTGGCCGAGTCGTAGATCAGGAACAGCCCGACGCCTGCGAGCGCCACGGCGCTTACCAGGTAGGCGATCGAGGTCACCCGGATGTAGCCGATGGGAAAGCGGGCGTCCGGCGCCCAGCGCTCGATCCGGGACGACACCAGGAAAGCGATGGGCGGCACGAAGCTCAGCAGATCCTCGATCCAGGCGGTCTTCATCGCCTGCGAGTTGCCGAGGGCGAAGTAGATCGCCACCACGATGCTGGCGAGGACGACCATCCAGAGCCATTGGAGTCGTCGAGCGCGGCGCATCGCCCGCTCCAACTCGTCCGGCAGGGGGAACACGCTGGCATGCGGATGGCTTGTAAGACCTCCACTCACCGGCGTGCTCCTTGGCTAAGGTTGCGCGCTGGTGGCTGGGAGAGGGTCGCCGCAGGGCACTTGGGGATCGCTCCCCGGGCGTGAGATTGGCGCCCTCGACCGGCGTTCCGGGCTCGGACGGTATCCTGGGGCCGGGCCTTGCCAGCCCGCGTCCCCGCTTGGACAAGCGCGGGCATGAACGCCGGTATCGAGGCTCCCCGGCAACCGCCAGCAGGGGAGGAGCCATGTTTGCCGGCATCGACGTCGCGTCCGAAACCCACACCCTGGCACGCCTCGATGACGCCGGCGCGCCGATCGGCAGGCCGATCCCGATCACCGAGGATCGCGCGGGCTACGACGCGCTGCTCGCAGCGCTCGGCGACCCGCCAGCCCTCATCGTCCTCGAGGCGACCGGCCACTACTGGAAGAACCTCTTCGCCGTCCTCACCGCCGCCGGCCACGACGTGGCGCTGGTCAACCCGCTCGTCGCCCGCCGCTTCCAGGAGGCCGGCCTCGAGCGCACCAAGACCGACGCCATCGACGCCGCCGGCCTCGCCCGCCTCGCTTTCGAGAAGCGCCCGGCGCCGATGCGCCTGCACGACGAGGTCGCCGAGGCCTTGCGCGAACTGGTCCGCCACCGCGACCGGCTCCGCCAGGACTTCGATGACCGCGTCCACCAGCTTCACCGTCTCGTCGACCTCGGCTTCCCCGAGTTCACCCGCTACGTCCGCACCCTCGCAAGCCAGCTCGCCACCTGCCTGCTCGCCGAGTATCCGACTGCCCAGGCCTTCGCCCGCGCCACCCCGCGTCGCCTCGCCAAGCTGCGCTACGACGGGCGACACCTGCTCGGGCCGGAACTCGCCACCCAGCTGGTCGAGGCCGCCAAGCGCTCCATCGGTCAGCATCACGGGCCGGCCTACGCGCTGCAGGCCCGCCACATCTGCCAGGACCTCGACCTCTGGCGCCGCCGGCTGGCCGAGATCGAGCGCGACATCGAGAACCTGCTCGACACCCACGAGGTCGGGAAGCTGCTCACCACCATCGACGGCATCGGGCCGCAGACCACCGCCCGCATCATCGCCGAAGTCGGCAACCCAGCACGCTTCCACAGCCCAGGCGCGCTCGCCGCCCATCTCGGCGTCGTCCCGGCCCTGCGCCAGTCGGGCAAGCGCAATCCCGCCCGCGCTGCCGCCACCCACTTCGGCAACACCAGGCTGCGCACCGCGCTCTGGATGCCAACCCTCAGCGCGGTCCGCCGAAACCCATGGCTCCGCACCTTCTACGAACGTCTCCGCGCCGCAGGAAAGCCGCCCAAGCTCGCCCTCGTCGCCGCCATGCGGAAGCTGCTGCTTGCCGTCTACGTCACCGCCCGCAGCCTCCGCCCCTTCGTCAGCTCCACAGAGCAGGCGCGGCCGGCGTAGCCCATCCACAGCGCAGCCGGCCACGCCTGCGGCCAGCGCAGGAAATGCTTGCTCAGCCTGACGGTATCTCACGGCGCGTGGGCCTGCAGCCTGGCGGCCATCCCGCCGGACTGCGCTCGCAGGAAGCGCTCAAGCCGCATGATCCAGGCATTCTCGCCGCGCGGCACCGCGACGACGTGCTCGTCACGACGCAGCACGATCCCGGTGGGCACCAATCCGCGCGCCGGGAACTGCCAGCCGGGCAGCGCAATCAGGCGGACCGAGTCCGTGCGCTCGCTCACCGGCACGCCCCCGCGCTCACGGATGAGGCCCCCCGCCATCAGTGCGGGGGCAGCATGGACCTGCTGATCATTCAGCTCCCGCGGGACAGGGGCTCCGGGCGCGGCGGCGACGACCAGCGCTTCGGTGAAGTAGGCGTAGGTGTGGCTCGCCACCTTGTGCGCGGCCACCGCCTGCCGGGCGAAGCCGCCGATCGCGAGGTCGGCATCGCCCCGCTGGAGCGCCTCCAGCGCCTTGAAGGCAGGAGCGCGCCGCCATTCGACCGCTACGCCGAGGCTGCGCGCGAAAGCCTCGACCAGTTCCGCTTCGGCGCCGGACGGCGGCTCGCCCTCGCGGACGATCACCCAGGGCACATGATCCACCGCAGCCACGCGCATCCGGCCGCTTGCGAGCACGTGGTCGAGGGTGCCGTCGGGGTCTCGCGGGAAGCGGACGTCGTCGCATGCGGAAAGAGCCAGCAGGCCCAAGGCAAGCAGCAAGAGCCCCAAAACGCGGAGCGACCGGGCTGTCCCCTGAGGGGGACTGCTCCCGCCGGCCGCCTTGGGTAGGGCACTGAGCATTCCGCCAGAAGGATCGGCGGGCCACTCAGGTTGCGTGGGCGGGTCCGAATTGAGATCGGAGTGCTCTGAGTTTGACAGGGTCGCCCGATGTGGGCGCCCGCTGCGCCTCGATCGGTGCGCTGTCCGTGAGCGTGCCAGCGGCTCCTTCACGGCGAACGGGCTTCCCCAGCCCGTAGCCAAGCCCTCGGAAGCGAGGGCACCCGCGCACAGCCCGCGGCGTTGCCACCCGGCTGATGCCTCGGCGCGTGAGAAATCCCGCCATGCTGATCGCCGAGCCTGAAGCGCTTCTTGCCGCGCGCCTCGTCGAGCGCACCGTACAGGCCGGCCCTGCAGGCCTCATATTCGTCGCCTGCAGCGAGCCGCGCGCCGCGCGGCTGCACCTCGGCTACGCCATCGACGAGCGCGTGGACGAGCCGGGCGAGGCCGTCCTCCATGGCCAGATCGCGGACATCTATCCGGCTTGGGCCGAGACCGACCCGGCTTGGCGGCTGCGGCTCGAGGACGGGTGCATCGCCGCGATCCATTGCACCGACATCGTCACGCAGCGCAGCCTGGAGGCGGAGATCGAGAGCGTCACCATCGGCCCGGCTTCCGAGCTCGTGCTGCCGCCCGGCCATCCGCTGCTCGGGGCGCGGCCGCCGGGACTGGACCATTCGCTGCCGGCCTTCGGCGTGGATCTGGTCGCGCCGCTCGCGCTGCTGCCCAAGGCAGCGGTGATCCTGGACGACGACCTCGACGAGCCGCTGGCGCGGCGCCGCACCGAGGTGGCCGAGGCCTACCGTATGCGCCTCTCGCTCCGTCCGCCGCGCGACGGCGAGCCGCCGGTGCGGCCGCCCGAGGCGCTGTATCTCGACGCGGAGGGCTGGCGGGCCGCCATTCGGTGGCTGTCAGCCCGAGCGAGGAAGCGCTCATCGTTCCTCATGCCGCGATCCGCCCCGGCTCGGCCGGCATCGCGGCGCCTCGCGACGGCGCGCATGCGCTGGTTGCGGCCGGCGCGAAGCTGCAGTCCGGCGATGCCGTCATCCACCTCGACGAGGTCCTCGCCGCACTGCGCGGGGTGGAGCCCGTCGAGGCCGATGGCGTGCGCGTGGATTGCCTCCGGCTCGACTTCGCCGACGGCTCGCGGCTGGTGCCCTTCGACGAGTTCGACCGCATCTGGCGCTACGGTGCCGAAGCGGAAGGGCTGATGCTCGACTGGCTCGACGGCGGCGGCTGGGCGAAGCGCCGCGCCGAGGCGGAAGCGAAGCTGGCCGAAGCCGCCCGGGCCCTGCTCGCCGCGGTGAAGGCGCGCGAGGTGGCCGCGGCGCCGGTGCTGCGTCCGACCCCGCGCCCCTTTGCGCGGCTGCGTGTTGCCCTCGTCAGGAGAGAGAGGCTGTGGAGGGACCGACTGGAGCAGCGGTGGGAGCCGGGGAACGAAGTTCTCTGGGCGTGTCGCTCGCCGACAAGCGCTTCCGGAAGCGAAGCGTGCCCCGCAGAAGGGTCTGCGAGTGGTGCTGCCGGGAAAAGTAGTGTGCGAAGGAAGCGCAGCAGGCGTGGTACGGTGTCCGCGCCCCAGCCCGGGGCGCGGCGGTGCGATCACATGAAGCTTGCAGTTGTACAGCAACCGCCAGTCTACCTCGATCTCGAAAAGTCGATGGCGCGCGCGGTCGAACTCGTGCGGGAGGCGGCAGCGAATGGCTGCGGCATGCTGGTATTTCCCGAGACATGGCTTCCCGGCTATCCGACATTCGTCTGGCGGCTGCCGCCGGGGGCGGGGATGGGCAAGACGGATGAGCTCTACGCCCTCTCGCTGGCCAACTCGGTTGACCTCAGCCGGGACGGGTTGCGACCGCTTCTGGACGCGGCGAAGGACCACGGGGTGGTCATCGTGCTGGGCTACCAGGAGGTCGACGGCTCGGTCAGCGGCAGTACGCTGTTCAACAGCTGCGCGATCATCGACGCGGACGGCAGGCTTGCGAATAAACCACCGCAAGCTGATGCCGACAAATCCGGAGCGGATGGTCTGGGGCTTCGGCGACGGCCCTGGTCTGAACGTCGTCGACACCGCGGTCGGCCGTGTCGGGGCACTGATCTGCTGGGAAAACTACATGCCGCTGGCACGTTACGCGCTCTATGCGCAGAACATCGACATCTACGTCGCCCCGACCTGGGACAACGGCGAAACCTGGCTCGCGACGATGCAGCACATCGCGCGCGAGGGCGGCTGCTGGGTCGTCGGATGCGCGACGGCGTTGGAAGCGTCCGACATCCCGGATGACGTGCCGTATCGCAACGAGCTCTTTCCGAACAAGGACGAGTGGATCAACGCGGGCGACGCCGTCGTCTACAAGCCCTTCGGCGGCGTCATCGCAGGGCCGATGCGCCGCGAAAAGGGCCTGCTGTTCGCTGAAATCGATGTGACGGCGGCGCGTGCCTCGCGGCGAAAGTTCGACGCCAGCGGGCACTATGCCAGACCCGACGTCTTCACTCTCACCGTGAACAGAAAGAAGCAGGCACCCGTGCGATTCGGCTAAGACTGAGGCACGGTAACAAACGCCGCTCTGGGTGGCGCCGCATCGCGCTTTGCTGGAGGGAGTGCGACCGGGATCGAACCGTCGCCGGCCCGCTGACCTGGAGCGCGGTGCCCGCTGCGATGCCTCGGCGCCCGCGGGATCGCCGCCCAAAATGGGCAGGCAGGCGTGCATGCCTGGATCGCAAATTGCAGATACTCGTTCGAGCGTCAGGTCCGATGGGCCTGCGGCGACTTGCGACGCGCGATGGAGGAACGAGCCAGGATGCCTATGCGAAAGCTGCTTCTCGGGACCGCATTCGCCCTCTCCACGGCGCTGGGGGCGGCCATCTGCCCCGCGCCGGCGGAGGCCCAGTCGCCCGCGCCGGCGCGGCCCAACATCCTGATGATCATGACCGACGACGTCGGCTACTGGAATGTCGGCGCCTACAGCCACGGCATGATGGTGCCGACGCCCAACATCGACCGCATCGCGCGCGAGGGGATGCTGTTCACCGACCACTACGCGGAAGCGACCTGTACGCCCGGCCGCGCCGCCTTCATCACCGGCCAGTACCCCGTGCGCACCGGGCTGCACACCGTCGGCCTGCCGGGCTCGCCGATCGGCATCGACCAGCGCGACCCGACGCTCGCCACCGTCCTGCGCCAGCAGGGCTACGTCACCGCGCAGGTCGGCAAGAACCACCTCGGCGACCTCAACCGCCACCTGCCGACGGTGAACGGCTTCGACACCTTCTTCGGCAACCTCTACCACCTGAACACCGAGGAGGAGCCCGAGGATCCTGACTGGCCGACCGACGCCGGCTTCAACCAGCGCTACCGCCCGCGCGGGGTGCTCGACTGCGTGGCGCTGCCGGCCGACAACCCGGAACCCCCCCGGCGATTCCCGCTTCGGCCCCTGGGGCGCGCAGCGCTGCACCGACACCGGCGCGCTGACCCGCGAACGCATGCAGACCGTGGACGACGAGTTCCTCGAGCGCTCGCTCTCCATCATCGAACGAAGCGCGCGCGAGAACCGCCCCTTCTTCCTGTGGCACAACACGACGCGGATACACATCTACACGCATCTGCGGCCGGAGAACCGCCTGCTGGCGCGCCCGCACTCCTCGGGCGACGACCTCTACGGCGCCGGCATGATGGAACTCGACGCTCATGTCGGGCGCATCCTCGACCGCCTGGAAGCGCTCGGGCTGCGCGACAACACCATCGTGATGTTCACCGCGGCCAACGGCTCCATGTCGGCCTGGTGGCCGGACGGCGGCACCACGCCCTTCCGCAGCGAGAAGGCGACGACCTGGGAAGGCGGCGTGCGCGTGCCCATGCTGGTCCGCTGGCCCGGCCGGATCCGCCCGGGCAGCGCCTCCAACGGCATCCAGTCGCACATGGACCTGTTCGTCACCCTCGCCGCCGCGGCCGGCGTGCCCGATGTCGGCGCCCGGCTGCGGGCGAGCCACAACGTCATGATCGACGGCGTGGACAACCTGGCGCACTGGACGGAGGGGCGGCCGTCGGCGCGCGAGAACTTCTTCTACTACAATGAGGGCCGCCTGACCGCGATGCGCTTCGGCCACTGGAAGTCGCACTTCGAGACGCGGGACGGGTTCTTCGACCAGTTCCGCCCCAGCGCGCTGCTGTTCAACCTGCGCATGGATCCCTTCGAGCAGCGCGACGGCCATCGCTCCGCCCTGATGGCCATGCGCAAGGCCTTCCTCGGCGGCGTCATTCGCGACCTGCTGGCCGAGCACACGCGCAGCCTGGCGGAATTCCCGCCGCGGCAGGAGGGCGGCACGCTGCGCCCGCGGCCGCAGTGACCACCTGGGCCGGAGGACGCCCGCGTGTCCTCCGGCCGCCCGGCGCTCAGCGCTGCGGCAGCACCAGCGTGACGTTGAGGCGAAGTTCCCAGTTGCCGGCAGCGCCCTGCGTCATGGTGTTGTAGGTGACGCGGCCGCCCAGTTGCAGGAATCGGTCGCCGAGCGCGACGATCTGGGTGATGCCGAGCGAAACCGGAATGGACCACTGCCGCCCGGCCGGCAGTTCCCAGTTGTGGGTCATCTCGCAATTCAGCGCCGCGGTGCGCCCGCCGCCGATGTTGTAGGCGAGGGACGGCTGGAAGGTCGTGGTGGTGGTGCGCAGCGGCGCGACCTCCAGCATCGCGATGGCGTGGCTCCGTCAGGGACCGGACCCGCCCGACGCTCCCTCGCGGCGGTTCACATGACTATTACCAGTCATGGGCTGCGCTGCGCCGATGCGACCGCCCGGATTGGGCCGATTCTGTTGAAAAAGTCCGGACCGCCGTGGAGCGCGAAAGAAGTAACAACTGGCCTGAACAGGCTCGCAACTGCGCTTCGCTTATCGGCGCGATTACGACTTGATGGTGCGCCAAGCAGCCCGTCCGATGCCAGCGGCCGACTTTTTCAACAGAATCGGCCGGGTGCGGACCTACTCGCCCGATGCGGCCCGGCGCGTGGCCTTCGCCTCCGTCGCGGCGGCCTCGGCCAGCGTTACGAGCCGGGCGAACAGTCGCGCGAGGTTGCCGGCCGCGCTGTCCGTCAGGTCCTGCAGGTCGCCGCGCGCGCGGGCGCCGCCAGTCTCGGTCGCCGCCAGGGACCACGCCCGATTGGGCATCCGTTGGATCAGGCCGGCCCTTGCCAGGAACGCCAGCTTGCGCCGCACCGTCTCACGAGGGATCCCCGTGATCTCCGCCAGACTGTGCGCATTGATTGCGCTGCCGGGCGGCACCTTGTCGCTGTAGAAGTCTGGCACGGCCCCCGGCGGCACCCGCTCGAGTTCCCGCCGTGCGGCCGCGAGCGCCGACAGCCCCAGCACACCGAGCACCACGACCGCGTCAAGGTCGCCGAGCCGTCGGCGGCATTGCGCAAGGTGGTCCAGCAGCATCGCCGTCCAGGCGTATTGGGCTTCGACGAAGCGATGCATGAAGGCCTGGTGCACGGCTTCCGCGGCCGCGGCCGCCGCCACGTCGACAGCATCGGACGAAGGCCGGTTTGATGGTTTCCTCAGCTGGTGCATCGCTGTCACGCTACAGAGGGGCAGAGCGCCTGGGAACCGCGGATGGCGGCACGGCGGCTTGGGCCCGAGGATCCTCGCGCATACGTAAGCGGACGCGGCGTGAGAATCGCTGCCCAAAATGGGCGCCGGCCGGTTTGACCGCGCGGCTCCTTGGCCTGACGCTCTACGTCACCAGGCCCGGCCGCCATGACTGCGCCGATCGGGATTTTGCATTGAGGAGCCCGGCGCATGAGGCAACGTGGCGGCACCGACCGCCGCCGCCGCACACTGGTCATCGCGGCCGCGATGCTCGGGGTCTTGGTGGCCGCCTCCGCACCAGCGGTCGCCCAGGATGCACCCTCGGCTCTGGTGTTGCTGGACCGCGACGGCCTGCGCCTGACCGGCACGCTCGAAGGGACGGCGGCGGGCCTTGCGCATGCCGGCGTCTGGTACGGCCTCGCGCGGCAATTCGGCGGAGCGGGATTCGCCGACCGCCGCGTCTGGGGCGAGTTCGCCGTCGCCCCGGGCATGGAGGCGGTCTGGCAGGCCGCGCCCGATTTCGCCCTCTATGGCGGGCTCAGTGTCTTGGCAGCGGGCACGCTCGGCCGCGACGCCTATGACTCGGGCAATCGCGGCGCCGTGCTGCCGGAGAACGCCTATGTCGGCCTGCGCACCACCAACCCGGAGGGCGTGTGGAACCTCGACATCTCCGGTGGCGCGCAGCGTTACCAGGTCGGTACCGGAATGCTGATCTTCCAGGGCGCGGGCAACGGCTTCTCGCGCGGGGCAGTGGCCACGCTGCCCCGGCGCGCCTTCGGCAACACCGCCATCCTGCGCGCCTCGCGCGGGGGCTTTTCGGCCGAGGCATTCTGGCTCGATGCCAATGAGGTTCCGGGTTCCGACACGCATACCGAACTGGCGGGCGGCGTCGTGCAGTACCGCTGGGACCCGGGCACGCGGGTGGGCTTTTCGGGCTTTCAGGCGATCCGCTCGACGGCGGTCTATCCAGTGGCGCCCGCGGGCCTGCTGGAGGATGCGCGCGAGGGGCTCGTCACATGGCACGGCTTCGGCGAACTGGACGCCACCCGCATCGGGCTGCCCGGCGCCTCCGTGCGAGGCGAGTTCGCGCTACAGCGGAACGACCGCATCAATCTCGAGGCGCATGCTTGGTTCGCCGAAGTCGCCTACCGCTTCGCCTCGCTGCCCTGGATGCCGCGGCTGTCCTACGGCTATGCGACCTTCACCGGCGACGATCCCGGCACGCGCCGGATCGAGCGCTTCGATCCGCTCTTCTACGGCAACGGCCTCGACAACTGGTTCTTCGGTGCGGGCGGCGGCTACACCGTGCTCAACTCGAACCTTGACGTGCACCGCGTGGCCCTCGACTTGGTTGCTAGCGAGCGGGACTTCATCAAGCTGCTGTACCTGCGCCTCGCCGCCAACCGCACGAACAGTCCGATACAGTTCGGCCAAGCCACGCAAATTTCGGCTGATGGCGGCAGCCTCTTCCTTTCCTCGGGTGTGCCGACGCCGCATCTGGCAGACGAGGTCTATGCGCAGTGGACGCGGATGCTCACGCCGCAGGTGGCGCTCACGGTCTGGGGGTCGCTCGCCTTTCCGGGCGCCGGGCTCAAGGCAGTCGGCGGCGATCAGACCTGGCAGTCGGCGGGCCTGACCCTGTCGGTGCGGTTCTGACCGATGGGCAGAGTATGACACCGGATGCGCCGGGGGGCGACGCAGGCGGGCCTGACGCGTCCACTGCCCCGCCGGGCATGGCATGGATTCCCGGTGGTGCTTTTCGCATGGGTTCCGACCGGCACTATGCCGAAGAGGCGCCGGTGCACCGCGTGGCGGTGGACGGGTTCTGGATAGACGCAACGCCGGTGACGAACCGTGAATTCGCCGTCTTTGTCGCCGCCACCGGCCATGTCACCACCGCTGAGGTCCCACCCGATCCGAAGGACTACCCGGGTGCACTGCCGCATATGCTGTTCGCCGGGAGCCTCGTCTTCCGCAAGACCCGCGGCCCCGTAGACCTCTCGCAGTGGGGCCTGTGGTGGGAACTTCGCCCCGGGGCCTGCTGGCACGCGCCCTACGGGCCCGGAAGCAGCCTCGACGGCCTGGACGACCACCCCGTGGTCCACGTCTCCTACGCCGATGCACTCGCCTATGCCCGTTGGGCCATCAAGGACCTGCCGACCGAGGCCGAATGGGAATTCGCCGCCCGCGGCGGCCTGGACGGCGCGGCCTTCGCCTGGGGCGACACGATGCGGCCGGGCGGGCGGATCATGGCCAACACGTGGCAGGGCGCCTTTCCCTACCGGAACACGCGGGAGGACGGGTGGGAGGCGACCAGCCCCGTGCGATCGTTTCCGGCCAATGGCTACGGTCTCTCCGACATGATCGGTAATGTCTGGGAATGGACGCAGGATTTCTGGGCGCCGCGGCACGACGCGGATTCCGGAAAGCCTTGCTGTGTCCCGCTCAACCCGCGCCGCACCAGCGAGGCGCAAAGTTACGACCCGGCGCAGCCCAAGATCCGCATCCCGCGCAGGGTCCTCAAGGGCGGCAGCTTCCTCTGCGCGCCGAACCACTGCCGGCGCTACCGTCCCGCCGCTCGCCATGCCGAGGCGGAAGACACCTCGACATGTCATGTCGGCTTTCGCTGCGTGATCCGGCCGTCGCCCGCAGGTGCGGCGGCTGAATGAGGACGGTCATCCACGCGCTGCACGGAGGCTCTTGGCTAGGCTTCCCGCGACAGTGGTGCACCGTGCGGAGTGGGGAGGATTTTGGCCTTGCCGCCTCCGTGGATGACACAGCTGAGGCAGGCTGTCCGCTCCTTGGCTGCGTCGGCGCGGATGGGTGCCCAGAATGAGCAGATCGCAAGCTTGCGGAATCAAGTCGCGTCAACTTTGTCATCCACCCGCCATAGCTGTCTCGGCGTGTCGACTGGGGCAGGTGGAGCTTCGCGGTTGTCCGGACGTGCGGCTTGGCGATGGCGTCAGCGCCAAGGGTGTGGTCGGCGGCAGTGCGTCACGGATCCAGAGTGCGCCAGGACGCCTGCGCAAGCTCACGGGATCCGCCGCTTCGTCACCTGCACCGCCAGTGACGCCGCGGCGAGATCCACCGTCTAGGCGCTGACGTTCCGCGCGGTAACGCGGACGCTGTTGTTGGACCACACATGGCAGTCCAGTACGAAGGCGATGCTGCTGGTGTCGGGCGAGGCATCGGCGAAGTCCCCGCGCCGCGCGCCCGGCACAGTCACATCGACGTTGGCGGTTGCGCCGGGACCGAGGCTCGGCAGGTCCCAGGTGGTCTCCAGCGCCAGCGTCCGCGTCCCCACCGGCAGCGACGGGGAGCCATGGAGGATAGCCGGCGCAACCTCTGGCAAGGCTATAGAACCGCAGCGCCTCGAGCTCGATCTGGCCGTCGAAGCCAATGATGTGGCCTACGCTTTCTCCACCCGCACCCGCAGCATCCCGCTGCCCAGATCGACCGCGCCCGCCGTGCCGTTCTGGAACCGCACGCTGACCGTACCCGCCGCCGACAGCCACGCGGTCAGCGTGATGCCCTGCAGATCGAGCGAGAAGCTTGCGCGCGCGAAGTCGCCGAGCGCCGCGCCAGAGACAGTGACGGTGGTGATGACGGCTTCGCCCGCAGCGAGGCTCGGCGGATCGTAGATCACGCTCGCCTGCAGCAGCCGGGGCGCGACGAGGGTCCAGGCGCTGCCGTTCCATCCCCACTGCGCCAGCGTCGCCGCATCGAACACCACCAGCCCGACGAAGGGCGCGTAGAACACCCACGCGCCGCCGATGCGCTGCGCCAGCCGGTTCGCCTGCCCGGCCCAGGCGCCGGTCGGAGCGGTGCCGGCGGTCCAGCACTGTCCGTCTGCGGGCGACGCGGGCGGCGTGTTCAGCCCGATCTGCTGCACGACCGGCTGCACCAGCGCATCCAGCCGGTTCAGCCCCGCTGCATGGGTGACCTCCTTCTGTGCCTGCTGGGTCAGGATGTAGGGCAGCGCGAGACGCGGGGTGGTGCTCATAGAATGGCCTCCCTGGCCGCGCCGCGGCCGATGGTGTCGCTGATCTGCCGCACGCGCACCCGCACCGAAGCCTGCGGCGCGCCGAAGTCGGCGGCCTGCTCGGTGGCCGTGTAGGTGACGCTCGCGCTGGTGCTGCTGATGGTGCGCAGCGTCGCGGTGTTCGCGGCGTTGCGGATGTCGATCTCGTAGCGCTCGCTGGCCTCCCCCAGCGGCACATCGGTGCCGTCCGCCCAGGCCGAGGGGATGCGCGTGCGCCGGATCCAGGTGATGGTGAGATTGCCCGCGCCGTCACGACTGCCCGTGAGGTGCACCGGGCTGAGCGGCGCCAGGCCGCGCGCGGTGTTGGTAAAGCTCGCTGCCGCGACCGCGGTCTCCTCCTGCCAAAGGCTGACGGCCTTGTAGCTGCGGCTCATGCTTCGCAGCCCGAGCCCGTCGCGGATCCGCTCCAGGCCGAGCGCGCCGGACAGCAGCACGAAGTGCTCGCCGGGCCCGTGCGCCGCGATCCGGTCATTGGTGCCGAGCCGCCCGTGCAGCAGGCCGGACAGCCGGTAGGTGCCGGGTGCGATCAGCACCGCATCGCGGAAGCCGACGATTTCCTCCCCGACCAGGGCGGCATTGGCGCCGGCCAGCACCTCCGCCTCGGAGACCGCATCCAGCTCGTCCTCCGGGTTCAGCAGCAGCACATCCAGCGTGCTGGCCTCGTCGAAGTGTGCCCAGGGACCGGCTGGGAGGACCGTCTGGCAAGTGCCGAGGGTGGCTGCCGCACCCAGCTAGGCGATCTCCTCGTAGCTCACGCCATCGACCGAGCGCAGGATCGCCGCCGCCCGCCAGCCCGCTGGCCCAGCCGCCGCGACGTAGAACCCGGCATCGTCGTCCTCGGCCCGGAGCATCGGCAGGTCGAGCAGGTGCAGCGTGCTCGGCACCACGCGGGGGATGTCCTGCAGCGGCAGCGTGCCCGGATCGGCGGCGGCCGTGCGCGGCAGCCAGGTCACGCCCTGCTCGACGGCGGCGGCGATCTCGACCAGCCCGGAGGGGGCGTGTAGCTGCTGAGTGAATTCTCCCCGGAAGTGCTGACTGAAAATTCCCCAGTCCAGCGCGACTGCCCGTGCCCGGGGGCGAGCCCCCGGGCACGGG
>NZ_JAWLHG010000068.1:0-17136 GCF_041690465.1 Falsiroseomonas sp.
GGCCTGACCTGCCGACATCCACGCCTCGATCGCTGTCACCTCCAGCAAACCGAATCACGACCCAAGCGCCACCGCCAGGGGGTTTCCGGAGGTGTCCAGGTGCCGGGCGGCGTGCTTGTAGCGGGTGGACTTCGCGCCATCGAGCGTGTCCTCGATCATTGCGCGCCGGAGCAGGGTCGCGACCAACGAGTGCTTGCCTTCGATCAGCCGCGCCGCCGGACCGAGCAGGTAGTACAGGTTCCCGTCGATCTCGGAGGCCCGCGCGAGTACGAGCTGGGCAGCCTGGGTCTGGTTTGGCCATCCTGTGAAAAAGGCGAGCGCGGTGGAGAAGCTCTTGAAGCCAAGGGCGTGCCTCATGGCCCGCTCCTCGGCCTCGACGTCGTCGAAGTCCGGCAGCCTCTTCAGGTAGGCACGCAGCCGGTCGGCCGAGAGCCGCCCCTCGAACGCCGCCCAGGGCCTCGTCCTGCCTGCCTGTCGCCTCGAGCGCCTCGATGTAGGCCGCTTCCCACGCGTCGTCCGCGGCAAGCCCGGTGAGATGAAAGTCGTCGTCGCGTGCGGCCTTGGTGGCGCTCCGCTTCGGCCCTGCCCGTTCCAGCGCGGCAAGCGCCTCGGCCGCCCGGCCGGCGGCGAGAAGGCGGCGGCCGATCTGCGCGCCCTGTTGGGGCATGCGCCGTTCCTCCGGGGGCACGAGCGCGATGTAGGCGTCGACATCCGACTGGCCATCCGCCAGGGCCTGCAGGGCGGAGCGCACCACAAGCGCATGAAAGTTCCGTTCGCCCGGCTTCCCGGATCGGTCCGCCAGCACCTTCCCCAGCCGCTCCTTGAGGTGTGCCGCACCCGTCTCACCGAGGGCCGCGAGCGGGCCATTCGCGTCTCCTCCTTCCTCGTCCTCCCACCTGGGCGGAGCCCCGTGGCGCCTTTCCGGCGCCCTGGGGCCCGGCACCACGCATCCGGCACTGGCTCGGCCGCATCTGCGAACCCATTCCCTGCCAGTGGTGGCACGGCGGTGGGAGATGGCGAGGTCCATCGGCGTGCCACCCTGGGTCGTCTGCTGAGCTGACCCCTCTCGCCTCTCCAACCCGTCTCGGCAGCTCTGAGCCGACCGACGCGGCTTTTGAGCAAGGCCGAAACGCAGTGTTGGAGAGAACATGATCCCCACCAGCACCCTCACCTACTAAGGCACGCCCATCCGTCTGCGCGGCGGCATGCTGAACCTGACCGACAATTCCGAGGAACGTCGCCGCGCCGCCGGCGGCAGCATACTCGGTTTGCGGGCCCCCCCTCAGGGCCGGTGTAGCCGAGCCTTCTCGCGCGACACGGTGCGCCGGCCGCGCTTCCATGCCATCAGGGCAGGCGCGATGGTGCGCAGCGCCATCTCGGGCGTCTCCGCATCCAGCACCACCAAGTCGGCCGGATTGCCGGGCGCTATACCGTAATCGGTCTGCCGCATCAGCCTGGCGGCATCCTTCGTCACCATGTCCCATACCGCGCGCACCTCGGGGTCCGATCCGCGTTGGGTGACGATCGCCTGCATGTTCGCCTGGCGCAGAAGCTGCCCGTCGCCGAAGGGCGTGAAGGGGTTGAGGATGTTGTTCGACGCCACCGAGCACAGCACGCCCTGCTCCGCCAACCGGTTTGCATCCACCACGTTGCGCGGCACGTTGTGATCGGTGTGCCGGCCGCCGAGGTAGAGGTCGGTCGCCGTCAGGACCGTCAGCGCCACGCCGGCATCGGCCATGCGCTTCGCCACCCTGTCCATCTCCGCCCAAGGCATCGAGGCGAGCTTCGTCACGTGCCCGATCGCGACCCGCCCGCCCCAGCCGTATTTCTCGGTCAGCTCGCAGACCAGCAGCGTGTCCAACTCCTCGGCAGAGGAGCCGCTGTCGAGGTGCATGTCGATGTCCACGTCGAACTCGTGCGCCATCTCGAAGACACGGCGGATCTGCGCAGCGCGGTCGCTGTCGTAGTTGGGCGCCGCGCCGACCACCGTCGCCCCCTGCTTCAGCGCGGCCACCATCAGCTCATCCGTGCCTGGATTGTTGGTCAGCCCCTCCTGCGGCATGACGCAGATCTCGAGGTCGATCGCCCAGCGGTACGCCTCGGTCAGCGCCATGACGCCCTCGAGCCCGCGCAGGCCCACCTTCGGGTCCACCTCCACATGCGTGCGCATGCGCGTCGCGCCATGCAGCACGCAGTTCTCCAGAGTGCGCGAGGCGCGCGCGGTCACGTCCTCCACGGTGAAGGTGTGCTTGACGGCCGAGACGCGCTCCATCGCGCCATGCGGATGCCGCTGCGCCTCACAGGCGCAGCGCCCCAGGATGCAGGATTTGTCGAGATGGATGTGCGTCTCCACGAAGCCGGAGCAGACCAGCAGGCCATTGCCCTCCGCTTCCTCCTTCGCATGGGCCTCGATGCGCGGCGCGATGGCGGCGATGCGCCCGTTGGCGACGCCGATGTCCGTCGTCGGATCACCCGGCTTCGCCTCGGGGAGACGGACGTTGCGGAGGAGGAGGTCGAAATCCATCGGCGGGCTCCGGCAGGAAGATCAGGCGATCGAACCACAGGGAAGGTTGCAGGTCGATGGTACGCACCTTGCATCACTCGTGCCATTCTGACCCACCCGTTCTGGAGGATGCCGTGACCGAGACCCTTGCCCGCCGAGCCCTGCTTGGCGCCGCCGCCCTTTTCGCCACGCCGCACCTGGCGCGCGCGCAGGCCTGGCCGACGCGGCCGATCCGGTGGATCGTCAACTTCCCGCCTGGTGGTGCTGCGGACATCCTCTCCCGCGCGCTCGGCGAATGGTTCGGCAATCGGCTGGGCCAGCCGATCGTCATCGAGAACCGGCCTGGCGCCGGCGGCATGGTGGGTGCCGACATCGTCGCCAAGGCACGTGGCGATGCGCATGTGGTGATGATGTCCTCGGCCGCCTCGCACGGCATTGGGCCGGTGCTCTACGCCAACGTGCCTTACGATCCGTTCGCCGATTTCACGCATATCCACTCCGTCGGCAGCTTCCCCTCCGTGCTGCTGGTGGGGGCAGACGTCCCCGCTTCGAACGTGGCGGAGCTGATCGCGCTCGCGCGCGCGCGGCCGGGCCAGATCACCTACGGCTCCGGCGGCAACGGCACGATGAACCACCTGATCGGCCAGCTCTTCGCCCGCGCCGCAGGCATCGAGTTCACGCATGTGCCCTATCGCGGCTCCGCCCCGGCGATGGCGGACCTGATGGGCAGGCAGATCCCTGCGCTGATGGAAAGCGTGCCGACCGCGCTGGGCAACATCCGCGGCGGCCGCATGCGCCCCCTCGCGACCAGCGAGGCGGAACGCTCCAGTGCCCTGCCAGAGGTGCCAACCTTTGCCGAGGCCGGGTTTCCCGCCGCGACCTCGACCAACTGGTTCGGCTTCTCGGCTGCCGCCGGCATCCCGCCCGAGATCGCCGCGCGCTGGGAGCGCGAGATCGCCGCCGCGCTCGCCAGCCCGCAGGTGCGGGAGCGCTTCGCCTCGATCGGGGTGCGCCCGGGCAACCTCGACGCGGCCGGCTACACGGCGCTGATCCGCGGGGAACTTGCCCGCTGGCGGGAGGTGATACTCGCGGGGAACATCCGCGTGGAGTGAACGGCCGGGCAGCGGGTAATTTCCTGGTCAGGCTGCCCAAACCTTCATCGATGTCCCGCGGCTTGCGGGCGGGATCTCGGCGGCCTGCGAGCGCGGCTCGCCCGCCTTCACGCGCTCTGCATCGGCCAGGCCCGGCTTCGGGCCCGGCCGGTGCTCCGCGTTCGCTCAGTTCTTCTCGACGTTCCAGAACACCATCACCGGCGCATTCAGCACCGCCGAGACATTGGCCCGCCTCGCATAGGGCTGGTCGAACTGTCCGAGCACGCGATAGGGCTGCGTCTGTGCCAGGCGGCGGTGCAGCGCGTCCGTCGCGGTCCGCCGGGCGGCGTCGTCCGGAGCGTCGAGCGCCGCGGCGCGAAGGCGCTCCGCCTCCTCGTCGCAGGGCCAGCCGACCCAGGCGCGGGCGCAGGCGGAGTTGGTGCCGATGTTGGTCATCGGCGACTGCATCGTCGCGCCGGATGCATAGGTGACGAACATGTTCCAGCCGCCCTCGGCCGGCGTGCCGCGGTTCTGCTGGCGCGTCGCCACCGTGCCCCAGTCGGCGTACTGGAGTTCGACATTGAAGCCGACGCCGCGGAGGTTGGCCGCGACAACCTCGGCCGCGCGGCCGATGAGCGCGATGTCGGTCGTGGTCGGCAGCACCAGCTTCTCGCCGCGATAGCCGCTCTCGGCCAGCAGGCTTCGTGCGCGGGCCAGGTCCGGGCGGGCATAGGGCTCCATCCCCGCCTCGGTGCCGTTCGGCGTGCCGCAGATGAAGTAGGAGGCGCAGCGCCGCCACCAGCGCTCATCGCCGACGGCGCCGGCCATCACCTCGCCCTGGTCGGTCGCGAGCGCCAGGGCCTGACGTGCCCGCTCGTCGTTGAAGGGTGGATAGAGGTGGTTGGGCCGGAGCATCACCTGGTTGGCCAGGTTGGTGTAGCGCTCCACCCGGATGTTGCGGTTGCGCGAGATGACGGGGACGAGGTCCTGGGCCGGCTGCTCCCAGATGTCGATCTCGCCGGTCTGCAGCGCGGCCGCTGCGGTCGCGGGATCGGGCATGATGAGCCATTCCACGCGGTCCACCCGCACCTGCCGCCCGCCGGCCAGGCCATCCGCCGGCTCGGCCCGGGGGACGTAATCCGGGTTGCGGTCGTAGACCAAGCGCGCGCCGGACCGCCACTCGTCGCGGTTGAAGCGGAAGGGGCCGGAGCCGATCGTCTGCGTCACCTGCTGCGCGGCATCCGTGCGGGCATCGCTCTCCCGCATCACGATCGGGATCATCCCGACGGCCGAGCCGAGCGCGAAGGGCACGAAGGAGGCGGGGCGGTGGAGGCGCAGCGCGATCGTCCGCGCATCCACCTCCTCCAGCGAGGCGACGTATTCGCGCAGCTTCGAGCCCACCGTGTCGCGCTGCATCCAGCGGTTCAGCGAGGCGACGACGTCACGCGCCGTCACGGGCTGGCCGTCATGGAAGCGCAGGCCGTCCCGCAGCGCGATGGTGTGCGTCAGCCCATCGGGCGAAACCTCGTGCCGCTCCGCCATCTGCGGGCGCGGGTTCAGGTTCGAATCCCAGGCGAACAGGCTCTCGTAGATCATCAGCCCGTGCATGCGGGTGATGACGATGGAGGCGACCACAGGATCGAGCGTGCGCAGATCGGCATGGGGCGCGACGCGGAGCACCCGGCCCGGCGCGGGTTGCGCCTGCGCCTGGCTGCCGAGCGCAGCAAGGCAGGCGCAGGCCAGCAGCATGCGACGGAGTGTCATTCGATCGTCTCCTTGTTTTCGGTAGGCGGAATTGCGCACCCGGGCCGGCCGTCCCGAGGTCAGGTGCGGTGGAAGCGGAGCACGCGCGAGCGATGCGACATGAGGCGGAGCGTGCCATCCTGGTCCAGCGCCAGCAGCGGCCGCTGGCGCCAGGGGCCGTGGTGCCGGTCGGCAAGCGCGCGGCCACCCGGAAGGGGACGCAGCGGCGAGGTGTCGGCGGGAGCGCTGCCGGGAAGGCGCACCACGCCATTCGCCGTGACCTCCAGCTCGGCACCGAAACCACGCTCGCGCCATGTGCCGACCAGGCGTGGGTCGAGGGCGGTGTCGGCACGCACCGGCAGAAGGCGACGCTGCGCGCCCCCGATCCGTCCCTCGACGGCACCACCGGCGCCGAGCCGCAGCGCCGCCTGCAGATAGGCGGGTCGGGTGCGGACGCCGTCCCCGGCTCCGAAGAGCGGCTCGGTGGCCCCCATGAAGCAGAGCGTCGTTCCGTCCAGCTCGGCCCAGGCCTCACCGACCTCCTCGGCATAGAGCCCGGAGGGCAGCGACGCCGGTTCGGGCAGCGCCTCGCCTGTGATCGCCGCCATCACCCGCATTGCCGCTGCGAGTGGATCCAGATCCTCGCGGTTCGCGACGAGGGCGACGCCGCAGCCGAGTGCCGGCGCGATCAGGATGTGCGTCTTGATCCCCGGCAGCGACCCGCCGTGACCGACCAGGGCAGTGCCCCCGAGCGTCACGCAAGCCAGGCCGAGCCCGTAGCTGGAGGGCGAGCCGTCAGCGAATCGTCGAGGCCCGGAAAGCGCCTCGAGCAGGCCAGAGGCCGCGCCGCGACCGGCAAGCAGCGCCGACCCCCAGCGTGCGAGGTCCATGCCCGAGCCGGCGAGCCCGCCGGATGGCGAGAAATGCAGGCCGTAGCGCCCGCGCCGCCACGCCGTGCCATCATGCCAGCACGGTGTGGCCAGCCCCGGGATCAAGACGCCCTCATCGGCCGGGAAGGCAATTCCGCCAAATCCGAGCGGTTCCAGCAGCAGGCGCCGCAACGCGTCGCCATACCTCTCGCCGCGCGCGGCGAAAGCAGCGCCGGCCAAGCGCCAGCCGGTGTTGGAGTAGGTCATCTCCCGCCCGGGCGGGCCGGCCGTGCCGGGCAGGCGTTGCACGAAGCGGAGCAACTCCTCCTCGTCCAGGCCAGCGGTGAAGCGCTGGCCGAGGAGCCAGAGCGTCTCCATCACGTCCGGAATGCCGCCGGTCATGTCGAGCGCGCGGCCAAGCGGCACTGCGCCAACCGTCTCCGGAAGGCCAGGCACCAGCTCTCCGAGTGGCGCGTCGAGGTCGAAGCCTGCGAGGAGCACCGCCGCGGCGCAGAACTGCTTGCTGATGGAGGCCCAGCGGGAGGGCGTGTCAGGCGAGAAGGGGATGCGGTGCTCCGGCACCGCATGGCCGCCCGCCGCCGAGGACTGCGGGCCCGCAGCATCGAAGATCACCACCGCGCCACCCGGCCCATCGCACTCGGACCAGGAAGCGGCCATGGCCTTTGCTTCCTCCGCAGCGCGGGTCAGGTCGGGGTGGGGCATTCCTCGCTCCAGGCGGGCCGTCGGGCGAGAACGGTAGGGACGCACACCGGACGTAGCAATCCACAGCGGTGGCCCGTTAAGCATGGATAACCTCGGCCGCCAGGGTCCCGCTGCACCGCGCCCATTCCCCACGATTTGGCTGGACGAGGTCTGCTCCGAGCGTGATTGAGGTCATGGAGGGTGCGGGATGAGGGTCACCCTGCCTGCTGCGGCAGGCCCCGGTATGCCGCCGAGCCGCAGGGCGAAGGACCGCGCCTTTCGTCACGCCGAGGTTTCCGGCCTGCCCCCTCGTGCGCGCTAGCCCGCGATCGCCCTGGGTGTGCACGCCGCAGGCGGGCACGCCAGGGCGTGAATCGCCGGCTCGAAAGGGCTGGACCCGAGTTGTCCGGGCACAGTCCGGGCAACTCGGGTCTAGGCCTGGGGTGCGGGACGCCGGTGCGGGATGCGGAACGATCGACACCGCAGCGGAGGGCAGCCCGTCGGCGTGGGGACGCATCCCGCCTGCGCCGGCGGCCACCGAAGAGACCGGGCGTGGCGCCTCGCGCGCGGGAGAGGGGGCCGGGACAGGCTGCGGGAGAGATGCGGGACCGGTGGGGACGGGCGCTATCGAACAGTCGGGAGTTCTGCCTGCCGGCGTGCCAGCGCCAAGCCCGCAGCGCGGGGGCGCATTCGCCGGTCAGCCAGGCCGTTGCGTACGAAATAGCCGCGATCGATGTCGAGCAGCGTGTCCGTCCACACGGTCAGCGCATTGTGGCGCGCTGCGCCCTCCGCGGCAGCGAGGATGCGCTGTGCGATCGCCTCGTCGTCCGTCCAGCTCTCATCCGGACGCGTGGGGGAGAGGCAGATGGTCACCGCCCCTTCGCAGCCGAGTACTGAGGCGCGTTCCGCGACGGCGGCGATACCGGAAGCGACGTCCATCCCGCGGCCAATGCGCGCCATCCAGCCGCTGAAGGCGCCGGCGGGCGCAAGCCGCAGCGCGTCCGGCGCCTGGTCCGGTGGCAGGCCGGCCCCGACGAACAGCGCTGCGGCCGCGGCGCCTGGACGCGTCGCGGTGCTCAGCATCGGCGCCAGCACGCGGCGCGCCGGCAGCCGGCCTGCCGGCACCGCGCACAGCACCGCGCCTGCGGCGGCGATGTCGGCCTCCGGCAGCACGATCTCCCACCCTTCCAGCAGCGCCGCGTCGCGAACGAGCAGATCGAGCAGAGCGGCACCTGGCACACCCTGCGTGGCGAGCCAGAAGCGGAAGCCTTCGCGGGCCAGCAGCGCCACACGCGCACGCGGCACTGGGTCCTCCAGGTCGTCCAACGGGATGCGCAGACGACTCAGGCCGAGCCGCCAGAGAAGCTGCACCGTGCGATCATCGCGCACGAGGCGCCGGCGGAAGGGCGCAGTCGGCGGGTTGGTGGGCAGTGCCACCAACTCCGACCAGGGGTGGTGCAGCGGCACCCCGAGCAGTGGCGCCTGCCCCCTGCGCGGATGGATGCCGAGGCCGACGAAGGCACCCGGCGGCGGCGCGGGATCCTCCGTGCCTTCCGTCGGCACGGGATGCAGCGCATGGCCCTGCACCAACACGTCGAGCACGGCGAAGCCGAGGCGCCCGGGTTCATTCCTGCCGAACTCTTCTTCTGGTGCGGGGGCGACGCGCGACAGCTCGGCATAGTCGCGCCGCGCAAAGGCAACGGAGGGCACGACATGCAGCAGCGTATCCCCCACGCGGTTCAGGAAGAATGCATGCGCGTGCCCAGAGAGGATCGCCTCCACGCCATGCTGCCGAGCGAGCTCCAGCAGCCGAGCACGCGGCGCCGCGTCCAGATTGTCGTAATGGCCGGGCTCCGCCGGGTCGCGAACGAAGGGCGGATAATGCGTGAAGAGGAAGACCCGTTCATCTGCTGCGCGCGCGGCCGCAAGCTCCTGCCCCAGCCAGTCCCACTGCGCCTCCTCTGCCTGCGTTGCGCTGCCGAACAACGAAGCGCAGACCAGCACGATGCGGCAGCCCGCAACGCGGTGAGACTGCCAGAGCGGGCCGCTGCGGCGCACCCAACCTTCGGCCCAGGCAGCACGCGCCGCAGCAGCCGGCATGGCGGGGTTGGGCTTGTCGCCGATGTCATGGTTGCCCGGCGTGATCAGCATCGTCCCCGCGAGCGGCGCGAAGATCTCCGTGGCGGCGGCGAAGGCGGCATCCTGGTCCGGCAGTGCCGGCAGCGGATGCACGACGTCCCCGAGATGCACGACGAGACCGGGCGCCAGCGCACGGATCCAGCCGACCGCAGCGCGCGTGCGGCGATTGCTGCGCGGCAGGGCCACGCCCGTTTCCGCTTCGAGATGCGTATCCGCGATGACGGCGATGCGGAGTTGTACGCCGCCGAGACTTGCCTGGGCATGTCTCACATCATCGAACATCATTCATCTCTTTCAGCTCGACTTTTAGCTTCCTAGCTTGACAGAACATCCTGGCGCTTCGCAAGCTGGTTACGGACCTGCAGAGATGTGCGACATCATCGGATGACAACGGTAGCAGGGCGTATCGTGAGGGTGCAGGCGCTGGAGCGGGCGGAACGCCTCCTCGACGTTGTCGCGCACCACCACCCCAAGGGCATCACGCTCGCGCGCCTGGCGCCGGCGGTGCGGCTGCACCGCTCCACGGCGTTCACACTGCTGTCCTCCATGGTCGTACTTGGCTTGCTGGAGGCGCCGACGGACGGGGCAGGCTATCGGCTCGGCGTGAAGCACTTGGCGCGCGGCCTTGCGGTGCAGCGCGGTCTCGGGCTGATGACCTGCGCCGGCGACGCGCTGCGCGCGCTGTGCCGCGCAACGGGTGAGACGGTGAATCTCGCCGTGCCGCAGCACGACGCCGCGCTCATCGTCGAAAGCATCGAGGGCACGCACGCCATCCGGGCGACCGGCTATATCGGCACGGCCTCTCCCTACCACGCCACCGCCTGCGGCAAGGCGATCCTCGCCTTCCTTCCGGATGCCGAATGCGCCGCACTGCTTGCCGCGCCGTTGCACGCCTTCACCCAGTACACCATCACGGATGCTGCCGCGTTGCGCGCCGAGCTCACGCGCATCCGGTCGCTCGGCTGGGCGATCGACACGGAAGAGCACGAGCCTGGCGGCATTTGCGTTGCGCGACCGGTGATGGACGCAGCGGGCCGGGTCTGCGGCGCGGTCAGCGTGGCCGGAATCGCGCAGCGGATGACCGATGGCGCGCGGCTGCGCGTCGCCGGGCTGCTGCGTCGCGCCGTGACGGAGATCGAGCGCCGCATGCAGGGTGGCCCGCCCACCCGCGATGCGCTCAACCTGCAAACCCTCGAGGAGGCTACGCAGTCATGAGACGTCGTCACTTGGCCGCGCTGTTCAGCGCGGCGATGCTGTCCGCCGTGACCGCGAGAGCGCAGCCGCAAGCTGCCGGCACCATACGGATGGTGGTGCCCTTCCCACCCGGCGGCGCTTCCGACGTCATCGGACGCATCGTTGCAGAGCAGATGCGCGACCGCCTCGGCATGCCGGTCGTCGTGGACAACCGCGCCGGTGCTTCGGGCAACATCGGCGCCGACATCGTCGCCAAGGCGCGGCCGGATGGACTGACGCTGCTGCTCGCCTCCGCTTCCACCCACGGCATCAACCCGACATTGATGGCCCGCATGCCTTTCGACTCGCGCCGCGACTTCACACCGGTGTCGCTGGTGGTGATGGTGCCGACCATCCTCGTCGTCACGGCCAGCTTGCCGGTGCGCAACGTCGATGAGCTGATCGCCCATGCCCGCGCGAATCCGGGCAAGCTCAACTATGGATCCGTCGGCAACGGCACGACGCAGCACCTCGCGGGCGTGATGCTGCGCGAGCGAACGGGTGTGGACATGGTGCACGTGCCCTATCGCGGCCAGAACCTCCTGGTCCCGGAGCTGACGACGGGCCAGATCCACCTGGTCTTCAACAACATCGCCGCCGTCCGGGCCGGCATCGAGGCCGGGCAGCTTCGCGCCCTGGCCGTTGCCCTGCCGGAGCGCTGGCCGACCCTGCCGAACGTGCCGACCTTTGCCGAAGCCGGGCTGCAGGATTTCCAAGTCAGTTCCTGGCTGGCGCTACTCGGCCCCGCCGGCATGGCGGCAGGAACGGCGGAAAGCTACGCCGCGGCCGTGCGTGCGGCCGTGGCGGATCGCGATGTGCGGGCGCGGCTGATCCAGGCCGGTGGCCTGCCGATCGGCAGCGCGCCGGCGGAGACGGAGAGCTTCATCCACAACGAGATCAGGAGCTGGGGACGCGTGGTGCGTGCCGCCGGCGTGCGCGTGGAGTAGGCCTCATGGAGGGCATTGCCGCGGAGCGTTTCGCCGCCTCCCGCGCTTGGCACGAACGGGCGCGCCGTGTGTTGGCCGGCGGCGTCTCCTCACAGTTCCGCGCGGCTGGCGTGTTCCACCCGATGCATTACGTCCGGGCGGAAGGTGCGCGGGTCTGGGACGCCGATGGCAGTGAGCTGCTGGACTACACCCTCTCGCAGGGGCCTTGCATCCTCGGCCATTCCCATCCCGAGCTGTTGACGCGCGTAGAGGCCGCACTCGCGCGTGGCCAACTCTACGCCGGTCAGCACGAGGAAGAGGTCCTGCTCGCCGAGGCACTGCAGCGCCTGCTGCCCTGCGCCGAGCGGCTGCGCTTCGCCTCCACCGGATCGGAGGCGGCGCAGGCCTGCATCCGCCTTGCCCGCGTGGTCACGGGCCGGCAGCGCATCATCAAGTTCGATGGCCATTATCATGGCTGGCTCGACAGCGTGGCGTTCAACGTGGCGCCGCCCGGCAACAGTGCCGGCGGTCCGCCGGTGCCCTGGTGCGGCGGCATCGCGGAGAGCGTCGCGGCGGACCTGATCTGCCTGCCCTGGAACGATCTCGATGCGGTGCGCCAAGCGATGGCGAGGCATGGCAACGAGGTAGCCGCGATCATCACCGAGCCGGTCATGTGCAACCAGGGCTGCATCGAGCCTGCACCGGGGTTCCTGGAAGGGCTGCGGGAGGTCTGCGATGCGCATGGGTCGGCGCTGATCTTCGATGAGATCATCACGGGCTTCCGCCTCGATATCGGCGGTGCGCAGGCCTACTTCGGCGTCACGCCGGACCTCGCGCTCTTCGGCAAGGCGCTCGGCTCCGGCTTTCCGATCGCCGCCATCGCCGGGCGCGCGCGCTGGATCGCGCCGCTGGAGGCGGGTGCTGCCTACCATGCCGGGACGATGAACGGGAACAACGCCTGCGTTGCTGCCGCCCTCGCCACCGTGGAGATCCTGGAACGCGACGACTGTGCGGCGCTTCGCCACATCGCGAAGCTCGGCGGCGCACTGCGCGATGGGCTGGCGCGGCTCGGCGCGAAGTATGGGCTGCGGGTGCAGGGGCCGGGGCCCATGTTCCATACCGGCTTCTCCGGGCTGAAGCGTGCCACCGAGTATCGCCACATCGCCGCGGATGACCGCGCCGCCTACCAGGCCTTCTGCCGCGCCATGCTGCTGCAAGGCGTAAGGGTGATCGAGCGTGGCCTGTGGTACGTCTCGGCGGCGCATACCGAGGCGGATATCGCCGACACGCTCGCTCGCGCCGAAACGGCTCTGGAAGCCGTGGTGGCAGCACAGCGACCCTGAAGCTCCTGTTGCTGCCGGCTATGTTGCTACGCCCGACAAGCGCGGGACGTGGAAAACCATACGCCACCGTTGCGCTGCGCGAGCCGGTTCAGCCGGGGCCCCACGGCTGGCCACCGCCTGCCGGGGAGGATGCAGGGCAGCGCGAGAGGGGGCGTGGGAGGAGCCCGTGACGATCTGCAGGTTCGGCATTCGCAGGCTGGCGCTTTCTGGTCGGAACGAGATGCTGGGCAAGCTGGGCCTGAGGGCATGGCCGATGAACTCGACCGAGAAGCGGTAGCCCGGGCAGGTGAGCGAAATGAGTTTGCTCACCTCCTGGCAGCCACCCGGGCCAGCGGAACTCCGCCCAGCCCTCCGCGAAGGCATCGCCAACGCATGCGGCCACGTTGTCCAAATGGCCAGAGTCGAGCTCAAGCCCTGCCCTTGGTCGGCGTCGCACGCGATCCGCGGGACGCCGCGGCCCGCCCGACTGGCGGGCGCCAGTCGCCGCGCGGCCGGGCACGCCAGCCGAAGCGATGGTCGCCCTCCAGCAGGTGCAGGTGGTCGCGCAACCGGTTGCGGCCGAGCCAAGCGACCGCCGCCTCCAGTCCGGCCAGCGTCATCTCCGCGCGCGACTTGCCGCCCGTCGCGCTTCAGCACGGCGTTGTAGGCGTGATACAGGCCATCCCAGCGCTCCGGCGCCGCGCGGCCCCGTCACGCCGGCGGCGGTGTCCTCCACCGCCTGCGCCGCCACGAGTTCCGCCACGCGCCCTCGCAGCCGCCGCTCGGCCGCCGAGGGTGCCTCCAGCAGTGCGCCCTGCCGATCCGCCTCGCGCGCCGCGGCGAGGCCCGCCGCGAAATCGGGGCCGGGGCGCAGCGTAGACAGCCGCAGCGCGAGCGCGTTGCTCTCGAGCGGCACGATCCCGCTCCGCTCGCGCGCCTCGGCCAGCTCGTCCTCCAGCCAATCCGGGATCGGCAGCGCCGGCTGCCGCGCCGAGCGCGGTGGCTTCGCGCGCGTCCCTTGCTCGCGCTCCATCCGCCAGCGGAAGCGCGAAGAGCGGGTCGTCGGGATGGAAGACCAGCGCGCGCTGGGCCTCGTATGGCCCGGCCTGCAGGTCCACCCGGGTCGCCCGCGCCACCATCTCTCCAGCTCTTCGGTGATCAGGCCGAGGGCGGGGACGAAGTTGCGGGCGCGGGCGCCGGTGCTCCACACCACCTCCACGGTGCGCGCGGCGCGATCGACGGTGGCAGGCGCAGTGATGGCGCGGTGCGCCACGATCGACTGCCCACCGTTGGGAACCGGCACGGCTGGAGCGGGTCGATCGGGCGCAGCATCGGCTTCCGGCCCGGCGTTGTCGCCGCCGTGTTCGATGTTTTCGGTCATGCGGAATCGTCCTGTGCTGACAGCCACGTCAGTGAGGCGCCCAGATTCTTATCGCTGGGTGGCGGGCTGCCGTGCAGTTCAAGCGCCAATGCCCGGCCCCTAAACCGGATAATTCGCGCGGGCTGACGGGCATGATGCAAGCAACTGATCGGCAGCAGATTTCGGCTGCGGCACTCGAAACCAGCCGTTTGCGGCGGGACGCGGCGTCGAAGCGGTCGGCCGCCGCCTTAGCCAGTTGCCTGCATCGAGTTCGAGAAGGCTGCTCGGCTTCCCGCGTGACATGCTGGCCTGTTCCTTTGGGAACACGTCCTGCCCTGCGCGCTCTGCCAGAAAGCGGTGCATGAGGTCGGGCAAGACAGGCCGATTTCTGAACCGCTGCCACGGGAGACGGAAATGGTTTTCAACAACGGCAAATGGAAGTTCGGAACCGCAGGTGCAAACACCTACGACATGAACGGCCAGCCGGTCTGGGACGTCGCCGACAATTACGACGCCGGGGCAGGCAGTGATCTCGTTTACGGCAACATCGCCGACAACGTGATCAGGGGTGGCTCTGGAAACGACACCATCGATGGATGGTGGGGCAACGACACCATCGACGGTGGCCTCAACGACGATGTCCTGAAAGGCGATCTCGGCAACGACTCGTTGGACGGTGGCGATGGCAACGACGTTGTGTCAGGCGGTGACGGGTCAGACACTTTGAAGGGCGGGGCGAATTCCGACCGGCTCCACGGTGGAGAAGGCTCCGACAGCATTAGCGGTGGGAGCGGCAACGACACGCTCGAAGGAAATGGCGGGAACGATACCCTAGCCGGCGGCACCGGCGCCGACATTATGTTCGGAGGCGATGGGACTGATCGGCTGCTCGACGGGTCGAGCGAAGGCGTTGCCGACACAATGTCCGGGGGAGCAGGGGGCGACTTTCTCGAGAGCCTGGGCGGGGGCGATGCCATGAGCGGCGGCGCAGATAACGATCGGTTCTCGTTCGGCGACGCCGAGGCCTTCAGATTGCTCGGCGGGTCGATCGACGGCGGCAGTGGCCGAGACACCGTCATTTTCCAGAGCGCCACTGACATCTCCCTATTCGGGTTCATGACGTCGGTCGAGATTCTGGACTTGCAGGCCAGCAGTGACCAGACGTTGAGGCTGAATTTCAGCGAGGTGAGGTCCTTGTCGGACACGGACACCCTCACCGTCCGCGGCGAGGCGGGTGACCGTCTGTTCCTGAGCGATCATGTCATTGGGGACGCCCTTGATGGCGGTCGCTGGGCAGCGGGCCCTATCAGCAACCCCGACAGTAGTGGCGAGCGCGTGCAGACCTACAACTATCTGGACCAGGACGACGACTGGACGGGAATCAGCGTGGTCGTCGACACAGAGGTCGAGGTGCGGTTCGAGGCACTTTTGCAGCTCGATGTGTTCTGGATCTAGCCCGGATCATTCACGTGTGCAGTTCGCAGCGATTTTCGTGTCCTCGTCCTGACCAGCGCAGCCAACTGCCGCGCGGCACAAGCCAAGCCACGCGGGCGCATCTGCTCCGGCGGCGGCGCTGCGGGCGTCGCTGGTGCCGCGTTCTCTGCCGCCGGCAGGGACAGCGCATCGGCCATACGCGCCCAGCAGCCTTGCCCCAGACGTCCATGCCGAGCGCCGCCGTGGCAGCCCAGGTCGGCCGCCTTCGCGGTTAGAGCGGGCCGAAAGCGGTCGCGAAGCGCTCCCAATTGGTCAGGCCCGCGAGGCGCACCAAGGGAGGGCGAGGATCGACGAGGTTCACCAGAGCCGAGCGGAAGAACTCGGAGTGCTCCACACCACCTGAACGGTGCGGGCGCTTCGGTCGACGGTGGCGGGCGCGGATATCGCGCGGTGCGCCACGATCGACTGCCCAGCGGTGGGAAGTCGATCAGGCGCAGCATCGGTCTGCGGCGCGGCATCGCTGCCGCTCGGTTCGATGGTCTCGGTCATGTTCAGCCCTCTGCTGGTGTCGCGCGCGGCGGCGCGGCCGCGCCGGTGGCGGCGATCTCGACCGCGGCCATCTGCGCGGCGTCCTGGGCGGCGCCGGACTTCGCGACCCGGCGCGGATCGGTGTCGAGGGAGATGCCGGCCTCGTCGAGCAGCGCATTGGCCTCGCGGATCATCTCCACCGCGGCGCGGAAGTCGTAGCCGAAGGCGCCGGCCGCCTCGGGCTGCGGCACGAAGCCGGCACGCACCTGGGCGATCAGCGCCGTGGTGTCCTTCAGCGGGTCGATCACCTCGTGCGCCGGCGGCACGTGCGACACACCGTCCGGCATGTCCGCCCCCCACAGCCCGAGCAGCGCGCCCTGTGAGTGGAAGAGGTCCGCGATGGGGCGCACCAGCATCGGGATGAGCATGCCGTACTGCACCTGCTCGCAGAGCCGGCGGAACTCGATCTTGCCGGCGCGGAGCGAGGAGTAGTTCGCCTGGGTGAGGTCTCCGGATACCTGGTCGTAGGTGAGGCCGGCGCCGACGGCCGCGGCCTCGAGCGCGCGGCGGGCGAAGGCCGCGTGCGAGCCGCGGCCGGAAGGATTCACCACCTCCACGCTGCCCATGCCGCGGCGATACAGGATCATCCCCGGCTCGAAGCTCTCGACGGTGCGGCCCTGGGCGTCGCGGAGCAGGCCGGCCGCGGCGCCGGTCAGCGCCTCGTCGCCCTCCTCCGTCACCACCGCGGCGAGGCAGGCCTCGATTCTTCGCCTTCATCAGCAGCGCCGCCTCGTAGTCGCCGAGGTCGCGCAGCGGGACGGCGCACCGTGCTGTTCTCCGCCCCGTGCAGCACTGCGAGGGCGCGGCCGAGCTCATCGAGGGTCCGATACTCCACCGTGCGCCCCTCGAAGCTCACGCGTGTAGTGCCGCCGGTGTAGGCGGCGGCGAGAACCGCGGCGCGGCTGCCGGCGGGCTGCGCCAGCGCCCAGGCGAGGACGGTTGGGTCCATGCGCGTCCTCTCAGAGCCCGCTTCAGAATGAAGGCGGGCCATTTGCCGAGGACGAAGGGATGCTAACCGAGCTCTTCGTGTGCGCCTGACGGACCCCATAAGCATGTAGGACGACACGGTCAGTCCGGCTCGCTCCGTGGGCTTCCGCCATTTTCCGGCCTACGGGAAAACCATAGGTTAGTCGGCCGTGAACAACCCGGAAGTCTGCGGAATTCCTGGGGTTTCCGGCCGGCAGAAGTATTCGCGTTTGCAAGGCTCCTGTCCGGAGCGGGCGAAA
>NZ_JAWLHG010000069.1:0-16700 GCF_041690465.1 Falsiroseomonas sp.
ACGCCATCGGCAACCTCCTTGACCGCTTCAGCCCCGAAGAATGCACCGACTACCTGCGACACTGCGGCTATGCACAGTCAGGCCAATAATGGTCTAGGCGCCACGCCACCCCTTCAAGGTAGTCTGAAACCCAATCCGGTAGCGGCTCCCGGTGCCCAACCCTGGTCCACTTGTCCTCACTCGCCAGCCGGGCGGCTTCACCTCTTCGAAGGATCAGCTCCCAAATGGCAAGAGGGTTTCCGTGCGCTTCCCAGTCGGTCCGCGCGCGGTGCTCCGAAAGCGCGTAAAGCTCCCTTGCTGCATCTCCCCACGACTCCGGCTCATCTGTGCGTTGAGCCCCCACGCCCGGCTCAAGCTTGTCGGCCTCACTCATTGGTGCTGCGCCTCCGATGCGCGCTCCGAACGGGAGTCGGCGCGGCAACCCGTGTCGGAGGCCCGGGCGTTCGGCGGCCAAACCTAGCCGCGCCTTTCGTATCCTAGTCGAAACCGCTGGCCCGTGTCGCGCCTAACGGCACTTCCGGCGCTATCGGCATCGGCATGGACCGGCCGATGCGCCCGCGGCGGTCGTGTCAGCCGGCCTTGCGCACTCGCCCCTTCGCGGCAGCCGTGCCCGTACAATGCGCTGCCCAATCGCGCATGAGGGGCACGCGCCGGTCGAACAGGTCGGAGCGGCGATAGGCGCCTGACACCTTGTTCGCCACCTCATGCGCGAGCGCCTTCTCCGCAGCCTCGCGTTCCTCGGGGCGGGTGTCGTCAACCCAGGTCGAGAATGTCGCGCGGAAGCCATGCGGCACCGCCTCGCGACCGTCAGCGTCGCGCCACGGTGCGGGCGCATCCTCCGGGCGATCCGCGTTCATGCGGCGCATGACGGCGGAAAGCGCCATGTCGGAAAGCGGCGTCGTGCGCTTCGCGCTCGGGAAGATCAGCGCCTCGCGCCGCAGCGCGGCGAGCCGCGGGAGGTCGGCAATCGTCGCGGTGGTGCCGGTCGCGGCGGCATAGGCGCGGGCGAGGGTGTCCAGCGCGGCATCCGAGAGCGGCACGCGATGCGGCATCACCTCGGCCGATTTCTTCCCCTTCATCGCCTCGCCCGGAACCGTCAGGGTCGGCGTTCCGTCGAATGACAGCCAGGACCACCGCGCATTGCGAACCTCGCCCGAGCGCAGCGCCGTCAGCACGACAAGCCGCAGCGCCAGCGCGCCAAGGCCCGGCATCTTGTCGAGCGCCTTCACGAAGGCCGGCAGCTTCGCCCAGGGCAGGGAAGGTTGCTTGCGACCACCGGGCAGCGGCGGCAGGCCCGCATGGCGCAGCATCCGCGCATCCGCCGGGTTGTCGTTCGCGCGCCAGCCATGTGCGGCGGCGTAGCGCAGCACAGTGGCGATGCGGCGCAGCACCTTCCGCCCGATGGACGGGGCGGAGGTCCACACGGCGTCAATCGCCTCCCGCACCTTCGCGCGGTCTATCTCGGCAACGGGGAGGTCCCCGAGTGTCGGATAGGCGTGCTTCTCAAGCGACGCCTTCCACAACAGCGCCGTGCGCTTGTTCTTCCAGCCCGGTTCCTCGGCCTTAATGCAGAGCGCGGCAACGGCGCGGAAGGTGCGGGCCTCAGCGGCGGCCTCGGCCTTGCGGTTGGCCTGTTGCTCGCGCGCGCTGCGCTGGCGTTCCTCGATAGGGTCGCGGCCATCGTCCAGCAACGCTCGGGCGGCCTTGGCGCGCTTGCGGGCTTCGGCCAGCGTCACCCCGGCCGGCGGCTCGCCCACCGGCCCCAGGCCCATCTCCCGCGCCTTGCCGTGCAGTGTGTAGCGGAACAGCCAGGATTTCGTGTCGCGCTTCTCTCCGGCGCGCTCGGCACCAGGCGCGACTTGCAGATACAGCCCGTCGCCATCCCCGAACCGCACCGGCCGCTTCCCCTTCGCGGGGTCGTGCCGGAGGTTCTTCACCTCTACTGCCGAGAGCTTCCCCATCGTCGCCACCCCCAAGGCTTACCCCCATCCTTACCCCCATCCGTCATGGGGGTAGAGGTAGATGGGGGTAGACGGGTGTAGAGTCTCGATCTCGCAATAAGCAAGGAAAAAGCTGGCGTATGGCACGGGTGTAGACGGAGGTAGATCGGTCGTTGGCGTCCGTACGGGACGCCACCTCTCCTGGTTACAAACCCTCTCCCGTAGGCGGGCCGGCGCCGTGAGGCGCAGGTTTTCCGCGGGTTTCGCGCGCGGACTGGCGGATACACCGGCGGAACGAAGCCCGGAAATCCCTCTCTTTGGCCCCGGCTTCTCCGAACCTGGCGACTTTGGCGATTTACCCGCCAGGCTGAAAGCCGCGGAAAACCTCGGGTTTTTTTGGCCGAAAGGTGGCGGAGTTCGAGAAAGCCATGGGGGAGGAACGAGAACAGCTGCCAACTTTTGATCGGAAAGCCATAGGCCAGGGTTGCGCACAGCGCCCCTCCCCCACCAGCGGAGCCGGAGGCAGCGCCGCCGGATCGGGCGCCATGTGCGCGCCACCGTGCACAACTCGATGCGGGTCGGTCACACAAGCAGAGATGCACTGGCCCCGGTCTCAGGCGTGCCGGTTCGTGGTCAGACCAACCAGACATCCGCCTCCGTTAGCGCCGGCGCACCGGTGAGGTTGGTGAGCCGCACCGCGCCGGCGCCACCGATTCCCTCCGCGTCGTAGAACAGCGCGCCAAGCGAGGTGTTGTAGATCACCTGCGGCACCCCGGCGGCCGAGGTCGTCGCGTTCGACGCATGCGCCACCAAGTTCGCCGGCAGCGGTGGCCGTCGGATCGAGACTATCCGACGCGACCGCTGATCACGCTCGACGAAAGCCGCCTGAACCGTGGCGCTAGACCGACAAGCGCGCGATGCACTTGATCTCGACGATCAGGCCCGGGCGCGATAATTCGCTGACGCCAATTGCGGTCCAGGGCGGCGTGTGACCCTGCATAAAGCGGTCGCGCACCTGCTTGTAGAGTGCAAGGTGTCGCCGCAGTTCCACATGGAAGGTCGTTACATCAACGATGTCGCTTACCGTGCAGCCCGCGGCATTGATGATCGTCACTACGTTCTGCCAGGCGCGCGTCATCTGTCCCTCAAGGTTTTCGATGACCCGCATCTCGTTGTCCCGGCCCAATTGGCCCGCCACGAAAAGGAAACCATTGGCAACCAGCCCGGGCGCGTAGCCGGATTGCGGGACGAAATGCGCCATGCCTGCGGGGATGACAGGTTTCATGAAAGCTCCTCCTTGCGCCGAGCAGGGCAAGCGGGTTGGGTGGCGAACCCGGATGACGAGGTCACATCCCGTCGAAGCCGCGCTGCTCCGCGGCGGCAGCCCCCCAGAGCGCAAAGGCCGGCGAGGCGGGCAGTTCGCCGCGCGCGATCATCCCCTGCCAGACGCCGCAGGCATCGACGAAGTTTGGAATGCTGCCCGGGAACATCGCATAGGAAATCGCCTCTGCCAGCTCGATTTCCGGCACGCCCGCGGCGTAGGCGCCGCGGATGTGCTCGGCGAGTTCCCACCAGGCCTTGCGGGTGGTGTGGATGGCCGCGAGCGCCATCTCGATCCAGCCCCGCGGCACGCCGGCATCGGCGGTGAGCCCGGCGAGCGCGGCGCGGTAGGCCCGCGTGCGGTCATAGGCCGGCAGGTGGCGCTGCCACTTGTCGGCGGCAAAGGCGAAGCGCTGCGCACCCTCGGCGAAGGCAGCAAGCCGCACCGCGAGTTCGATCTCGGCATCGGTGCCGCCGGCAGCGCGGAACTTGGCGATATGGTGGGTGGCGATCGCCTCATCGCACGCGACGAGCACACCAAGCCAGACGAATTCCTTCGGCCGCTCGTGCAGGCTGCGTGGCGTGAGCGTCAGCGCGGTGTAGGTGGCGTCGTAGCCGGCCAGCACCGAGGGTGCGGCGATGGCGAGCAAGCCGTGATGCGGCAGCAGGTAGCCGCGCTTGGCACGGACTTCCGCAAGGCGCCGCGCGACGTCCTCGGCGTCGGGCGCGGCGCTCATGGCGTGACCTCGAACAGGGCCTCGATCTCCACTGGAATATCGGCGTAGAGCTCGGCGACGCCGATGGCGGAGCGGGTGTGGCGCCCGGCCTCGCCGAACACCTCCACCATCAGGTCGGAGAAGCCGTGCAGGACGTCCGACGGCGTGTTGAAGCCGGGCGCGCAGTTGATGAAGCCGACCACGCGGACCACGCGCACCACCGGATCGAGCGTGCCGAGATAGGTGCGCAGCGTGGACAGGCAGCAGAGGCCGGTCAGCCGCGCCGCCTCCCGCCCCTGTTCGATGGACAGCTCGCGGCCTAGCTTGCCGCTGACTATCGGCACGTTGCCCGGGCCAAGGGGACCGTGGCCGGCCATGTAGACATGGATGCCGGAGCGCAGCGCGCGCACCCGGTTCGCCTCGTCCCGAAAGGGCGGCGGCAGCGTGACGCCGAGCGCCGCCAGGCGGTCCTCGTTGCTCGGCATCAGCACTCCTCCAGCAGCCGGCCGCAGCCGGCGATGCGATCCGCGATGCCCTGCGTGCGCAGCGCGTGCCAATAGGTGGCCGCGTTGATCGCGATGACCGGCTTGCCGAGCCACGCCTCGGCCTGCGCGGCAAGGCGCATCATCGGCAAATTGGCGCCGAACTGGATGATCGCGCGCGTCTCCGGCCGGTTCACCTCGCTGATTGCCGCGCGCAACGTGGCGAGCGGCGTGCGGCCGATGCCGGTGGGCGAGGGCCGTTGCAGGTGCCGCGCCGCGGCGACCTCGCAGCCGATCTCGCCGAGGTAATTGACGAGGTGGCTGTGCGCCACCGGGAAATACGGCGTCACCAGCCCGATCGGACCGCTGACGCCGAGCGCGGCGAGTGCCGCCGGCAGCGCATCGGCCGCCTGGGTGAAGGGCAGGCCGCCGGTGATGCGGTCCACCCGGTCGCGGATCGCCCGCGCCGCGGCCATGCCGCCGCCCCAGATGCTCTCGGCCGAGATGCCGAGCACGATGCGGTCGGGCTCGGCGGTCATCACCCGCTCCAGCGCCGCTTCCATCGCGGCGTCGATGCGGCGGATCAGCTCGTCGAAATCCGCATCGCTGTTGAGCGGGTCGTTCGGGATGTGCATCCGCGCGACGTGGTTGGTCACGCCGCGCGGCCGCATCTCGTCGTATTCCGGCTGCACCACCGTGTTGGTGGAGGGCGTCACCACGCCGAAGTTGCAGCGCCAGCCGAGCACATCGGGCATCGTCCTGCCCTAGCGCTGGGCGCGGCGGGCCTGGAAGGCGCGCTCGGCCTCCGCCATGCGGGTGACTTCCGCCATCACCTTCTCCGGCGTGTCGAGCGAGGGATCGGGCATGGCGCCGAGGCCGCGGAATTCCTGCACCAGCTCGGGGTCGGCGACGGCGGCGCGGAAGCCGGCGGCGATCCAGGCCTTGCGGTCTGCCGGCACTGCCTTCGGCACCGCGATCCAGCGGCTGACGCCCCAGTTCACGTCGTCGCGGCCGGTGACGCTGTTCACCGTCGGCGTGCCGGGGACGAACGGCGTCTCGCGCCGCCCGGTGACGCCCACCGGCACAATGCGGTTCGCGGCCAGATGGCCGCGGATCTCGCCGAAGAAGCCGAAGGCGAGGTCCACGTTGTTGCCGAGCAGCGCGGTGATGCCCGGCGCGCCGCCCTGGAAGGGTACGCGCAGGAAGCGGCCGCCGGCCGCCTCCTCGAGCTGGTCGATCAGGTATTCGTAGTAGCCGCCGGGCACGTTCGCCACGCGGATGGTGCCCGGCCGCGCCTTCACAGCATCCAGCACGCCACGCAGGCCGCCCGACTTGAACTGGCCCTCGGCGTTCACCACCAGGTTCAGCGGCTCGGCGTTCAGATGCGCGATGTGGTCGAGGTCGGTCCAGCTCCAGCGGCCCTGCGAGCGGATCGCGTCGGAGAAGATCAGGTTGGCTACGATGCCGACCGCGTGCCCATCCGCCGGCGCCTGCGTCGCGAGCCAGGTATGGCCGACCAGCCCGGCGCCGCCGGTGCGGTTGTTGACGAAGGAGCGCTCGCCGGTGGCGCGCTCGAAGAATTTCTGGACGACGCGGCCGGTGATGTCCATGCCGCCGCCAGCGGGATAGACGACGACGAGCTCGATCGGCTGGCTCGGGAAGCCGGCGGGCTTGAGCTGCGCGAGGCGCGCGGCGGCATCCTGCGCCCAGGCGGCGGAGGGCGTGGCGAAGGGCAGCAGGGCGGCCCCGGCGACGAGGCTGCGGCGTGTGGTCATGTCGTTTCTCCCACGAGTTTCGAGGTTCGGCCCTTGAAGGCCACGAGTGCGAGCGCCACGGCGGCAAGCGCAAGGAGCACCACCGCGATCGGACGCTCGAGGAAGATCAGCGCGCCATCCGGGGACATCACCATGGACTGGCGCAGCGACTGCTCCAGCAGCGGTGCGAGGACGAAGGCCAGCACCAGCGGCGCCAGCTCATAGCCGAGCTTGCGCAGGAACCAGCCCGCCACGCCGAAGCCGAGCATGACCCAGAGGTCGAAGAAGCTGCGGTTCGACGCATAGGTGCCGACCAGCGCCAGCAGCAGGATGGAGGGGAACAGCACCGCGTAGGGCACGCGCAGCAGCTGCACCCAGAGCCCGACCAGCGGCAGATTCAGCAGCAGCAGGAAGACGTTGCCGACATAGAGGCTGGCCACGACGCCCCAGAACACGTCGGCGCGGTCCACGATCATCATCGGCCCCGGCTGCACGCCGTTGATGATCAGCGCCCCCATCAGCAGCGCGGTGACCGCGTTGCCGGGGATGCCGAGCGAGAGCAGCGGGATCATGCCGGAGGAGACAGCGGCGTTGTTCGCCGCCTCCGGCCCCGCCACGCCTTCGATGCGGCCCTTGCCGAAGGTCTCCGGGTTCTTCCCGACCCGGCGCTCCATCGCATAGGACAGGAAGGAGGCGGTGACCGGGCCGCCGCCGGGCACCAGCCCCACGGCGAAGCCCAGGCCGCTGCCGCGCAGCGTCGGCGCCCAGGCTGCCCGCCAATCCGCGGCCTTCGGCCAGACGCCGAAGAAGGGCGCCTTCACCCGCATGCCGCGCGCCGCCTGCTCGACATTGGCGAGGATCTCGGACACGCCGAACAGGCCGATCACCACGGCCAGCAGGTCGATCCCGCCGGCGAGCTCGATGGTGCCGAAGGTGAAGCGGAACTCGCCGGTGACGATATCCATCCCGATCGCGGCGAGTGCCGCGCCGAGGCCGATCATCACCATGCCCTTCAGCGCCGAGCCCTGGATCATCAGGACGGTGCAGACCAGGCCGAGCGCCATCAGCGCGCAGTATTCCGGCGGGCCGAGGCGGATGGCGAACTCGCTGAGCATCGGCGCCGCGAAGGTCAGAATCACGACGCCGACGGTGCCCGCCACGAAGGAGGACAATGCGGCGGCGGCGAGCGCCGGCCCGGCGCGGCCCTGCTTCGCCATCGCATGGCCGTCGAGGCAGGTGACGACGGAGGCCGCCTCGCCGGGGATGTTGACCAGGATCGAGGTGATCGAGCCGCCATACATCGCGCCGTAGAAGATCGCGCAGAGCATCGCCACCGCGGCGACCGGCGGCAGCGAGAGCGTGGCCGGCAACAGCAGCGCCAGGGCGGCAAGCGGACCGATGCCCGGCAGCACGCCGATCAGCGTACCGACCAGGCTGCCGATGAAGATGAACTGGATGTTCTGCCAGGTCAGGATGACGGCGAAGCCGCCGAGCAGCGCCTCCACCGCCTCCATGCGCTCAGAACCCGAGCGGCCCGCGCGGCAGCGGCGTGCCGAGCAGTACCGCGAACAGCACATGGATGAGCGCAGCCGCCGTCCCGCCCGAGGCCACCGCAGCAATCCAGGAGGAGCCCGGCGCGATGAGGCGGTACAGCAGCGGCAGCCCGACGAGGCCCGACAGCGCGAAGCCGAGATGCGGCACGGCGAGGATCATCAGCGTGACGACAAGGATCAGCGTGATGGCGCGGCGTGGCGCGCCGGCATCCGGCCAGAAGGTCGCCGCCCGCTCCTCGCCCGGCGCGGCGGCGCCGCCGGTGACGACATGGCGCAGCAGCAGCGCCGCCCCGCCGCCGGCGACCAGCAGCCCCGCCAGCAGCGGAAACAGCCCAGATCCAGGACCGCCGGGACCGGCAACGCCGAGCGACGCGGACACCCAGCACAAGGCAAGGCCGAGCAGGAGCCAGAACAGACTTACCGCGAAGTCAATACGAGCCATGGATCCCCGGATGCCGTTTCTCCCGAAGGCAGCATCGCCGCGCGCGGCCGCCATGTCCAGGACCTTGTCCGGACAGATGCAGGCATCTAGGCTCCAACCCAGGACGAGGATGGCTGGGCGGATGGACGGCGGCAGCATGACGAGCCGGGCATGGTGAGCCTGGGCGCGACCAGCGAGGTCTCACGCATCCGCGATCACGCGCCATTTCCGCTTCTTTTCTCCCCGGTCGCTATCGGCCCGGCGGTGTCGCGCAACCGCGTGATGCGCGTGGCGACGACGAGCAACCTCGCCGAACAGAACCGCGTGGGCGATAGGATGCTCGCCTTCTATCGCATGGCGGCCGAGGGCGGCGCGGGCGTGGTGGTGAGCGAAGCGGCACGCGTGCATCCCGCCGATGCGGTGACGCCGGCCGCCATCCCGCTGTTCGACCGCGGCCCGGTGCCGAGCCTGCGCCGGCTGACGGAAGCGGTGCACAAAGCGGGCGCGCTGTTCCTGTTCCAGCTCAACCATGGCGGCCGGCAGCATCTCGGCCGCCGCGTCGGCACGCTCCTCGCCGCCTCCGAACTGGCCTGCCCGCGGTCCGGCGGCGTGCCGCACGCGCTGACGACGCGCGAGGTGGAGCAGATGGTGGAGTGCTTCGTCACCGCCGCCGTGCATGCGATGGAAGCCGGCGCCGACGGCGTGGAGGTGCATGGCGCGCAGGGCCATCTCATCGGGCAGTTCGTCTCGCCCTACACCAACCGGCGCGACGACCGCTATGGCGGCAGCCTGGAGAACCGGCTGCGCTTCCCGACCGAGATCCTGGCCGGCGTGCGCCGCCGCATCGGCGACCGTGCCATCGTCGGCTATCGCCTGGCGGTGGAGGAGTTCACCGCAGGCGGCATCGACACCGCGCAGGCCGCCGAGATCGCCGTGCTGCTGGCGCGCGCAGGGCTCTGCGACTACGTCTCGCTGAGCCAGGGCAACTTCAACACCATCGACACCCACCTGCCGGATCGTCACTGGCCGCAGGCCGCATACCGTGACATCCAGGCGGAGGTGAAGCGCGCCGTCGGCGACGGCATGGTGGTGGTGCAGTCCACCCGCGTGCAGACACCTGACCAGGCCGAGGCCATCCTCGCCGCCGGCGAGGGCGACATGATCGGGCTTTGCCGCGCGCTGATCGTCGATCCCGAATGGCCCGCGAAGGCGCAGTCCGGGCGGGCGCAGGAGATCCGCCGCTGCATCGCCTGCAACCAGTGCTGGGACTGGATCTCGAGCGCCGAGCCGATCGGCTGCTCGACCAATCCGCTGGCGGGGCGGGAACACCATTTCGGCCGGCTGCGCCCGGCGGTCATGCCGGGCAAGGTGCTCGTCGTGGGCGGCGGGCCGGCCGGGATGGAGGCGGCGCGCATCGCCGCGCAGCGCGGCCATCGCGTGATCCTCATCGAGCGCGCGGGGCAGCTCGGCGGGCGCTTCCTGGCCGCCAGCCACTTCCCGACCGGCGGCGAGCTGCGCCACCTGCCGATGTTCCAGGAAGCTGCGCTGCGCCGGCTCGGCATCGAGCTGCGCCTCGGGGTCGAGGCGACGCTGCCGATGCTGCTCGCCGAGGCGCCCCATGCGGTGATCCTGGCCACCGGCGCGCAGCCGGTGGTGCCGCCGATCGAGGATGACGGCACCGTGCCGGCGATCGCGGCTGCCAGCGTCGGCGAGGTCGCGCGGCTGCGCGGCCTGTCGGCGCGGCGCGTCGTGCTGATGGACGAGGATGGCTATTACTGGGCGGCGGCCGTGGCGGAGGCGGCGGCGGCGCAGCTTGCCGCGGCGGGTGGGCGGCTGATCGTCGCGACGCGCTTCTTCGAGGCGTTCCGCGAATTGCCGATGGTCTCGCGCATCGCCACGCTGCGCGAACTGGACAAGGCCGGGACCGAATACCGCACCTCGATGGCGCCGGTGCGGATCGATCGCGGCGCGATCGTTCTCCGCCACTACCTGACCGGCCGCGAGGAGCGGATCGAGGCGGCGGACGCGCTGCTCTGGATCGGCGCGTCGAAGGCCCGCAACGGGCTGTTCGCCGGGCTGAAGGCGGCCGGCATCGAACGCACGCATCTGATCGGCGACGCCTTCGCACCGCGCCGCGTGGCCCCGGCCCTGGTCGAGGCGCAGACCGTGGCGCGCGCGATCTGAACACCGGCAGGAGGCCACGAGGGGACGCATGAGCATCGTCAAGCGCAGCATCGACGGCGCAACCGCGCAGCGCATGATCGACGCCGCCATCGCGAAGTCACGCGAGTTGAAGAAGGCGAACTGCATCGCGATCGTGAACGAGGCCGGGCAGCTCAAGGCGTTCCACGCCATGGATGGCGCGCCGCACCTCGCCATCCAGATTGCGCAGGACAAGGCCTATACCGCCTCATCCTTCGGCATTCCGACGCATAGCTGGTGGGACTTCATCAAGGGCGACCCGCCGCTGCTGCACGGCATCGTGCACACGCCGCGCCTCGTCATCTTCGGCGGCGGCTATCCCGTGATGGAGGAAGGCCAGATGATCGGTGCCATCGGCGTGTCGGGGGGACACTACTCCGATGACATGGAGGTAGCGCGCGCCGCGCTGGAGGCTGTCGGCGCGCCAGTGTAGCGCGCTTTGTTTACAAGCGCGGTGGTGGCTGCCACCGCGGTAGCCCGCCGGGATACTATCACTTGGATCCGGCGCACCCGTGTCCTCTCGGCCTGGGCGGACGGCACCAACGTGCCGCTGGGCGGAGCCGCCGAGCGATACGAGATCGACATCCGCAACGCCACGAACACCGCGACGCTGCGCACCATTGCCGTTACCAGCCCCGTCGCGACCTACACCGCCGCCGAGCAGACTGCTGACTCCGGCATGACGCAGACCGCCGTGGCGATTGCGACAGTCCATCGGCCAGTTCGGTGACTTGAGGCGACGCCTCAAGGGACCGGGATCGCTCTCGCACGTGCCTCGGCATAAGGCCTTCCGTGCCTCGGTTCGGTGACGGAGACGACGAAGGCAAGCAGCGACTTCAGGGCTGCGCCACGGACAGCAAAGTTTATGCGGCTCACAGGCGTCAACGGGTTATTGGAAGGCGTGATGCTGCTCCAACCACGCATCAGGGATTGCGCTAGCGGGCCGCAGGCTGAGCGCGTTCCTGCCGTCCAGCACCGCCTCCACCAGATCCGGCGCGAGTAACGTCAGGTTCAGCACCCGCCCGACATAGGCGCGGTCGACGCCCTCCGCGACGGCGAGTTCGCGGATCGACCCATACCGCCCCTCCTCCAGCATCCGCCGCCACCGGAACGCCCGCGCCAGCGCCTTCACCAGCGCCGGGTCGCCCCGCGTCTCCGCTACCCCGGCCACATCGCCGCCGACCTGGATCTGCGCCCCGTCCGGCCCGATGATCTGCTTCCGCCCCGCGCGGCGCCGGATCGTCATCGGCACCACCACCGTCACGCTCGTCATGCGGCGATCGCCTCCTTCGCCGCCATGTCCCGCGCCAGCCCGGCGAGCCCCTCCAGGTTCAGCCGGATCTGCGCGCCGGCCTCGGTGAGGTCCACGCGCTCGACCAGCAGCCGCACGATCCGCTCCTGCTCGCCGGGGAACAGCTCGTCCCACAGCGGATCCAGCCGTCCGAGCGCCTCACGGACCTCGTCTTCGGTCAGGTCGGGCGCCTCTGCCCGAGCCGCGCGCCAGGTGCCGACCACCACCTCCGGCTGGCGCAGCAACGCGCGGACCTGCGCCATCACCAGCCCTTCAATCTCACCTGCCGGGAGGCGCCGGTGCGGGGCGTCATTGGCGCCGCCCTGCAGGACCGCCTGGCTGACGTAGTAGCGGTAGAGCCGTCCGCCCTTCCGGGTGTGGGTCGGCGACATCGCCCGCCCGTCTGGTCCGAACAGCAGACCGCGCAGCAGCGCCGTGGCGGTGGCGCGGGACTTCGACGCGCGCTCCCGAGGGCTTTCACCAAGGATCGCGTGCACCCGGTCCCACAGGTCGCGCGGGACGATGGCCGCGTGCTCGCCGGGATAGGATGTTCCCTTGTGCACCGCCTCGCCGATGTACACGCGGTTCATCAGCAGCTTGTAGAGCGCCCCTTTGTCGAAGGGTCTGCCGGTCTTCGTCAGCAGGCCCTCTGCCTGCAGGATCGGCAGCAGCCGCGAGCCGGAGCCGATCTCCGCGAACCCCTCGAACACGCGCCGCACCGTCGCGGCGGCGCGCTCGTCCACCAGCAGCTTGCGGTTCTCGACGCGGTAGCCCAGCGGCACCGGCCCGCCCATCCACATGCCGCGCGCGCGCGAGGCGGCGATCTTGTCGCGCACTCTCTCGCCGATCAGTTCGCGTTCATACTGCGCAAAACTGAGCAGCATGTTCAGCGTCAGCCGTCCCATGCTCGTCGTCGTGTTCAGCGACTGCGTGATCGCCACGAAGGTGACGTCGTACGCCTCGAAGGTCTCGACCAGCTTGGCGAAGTCCATCAGCGATCGGGACAGGCGATCCACTTTATAGACCAACACAACGTCCACGAGGCCAGCCTCGATATCGGCCAGAAGCCGCTTCAGCGCGGGGCGATCGAGGGTGCCGCCGCTGACCCCGCCATCATCGTAGCGGTCGTGCACCAGGACCCAGCCCTCGGAGCGCTGCGAGGCGATATAGGCCTCACACGCCGCGCGCTGCGCCTCGAGCGCGTTGAACTCCTTGTCCAGGCCCTCGTCCGTGGACTTTCGGGTGTAGACGGCGCAGCGAAGCTTGCGGACTTTCGCCGGTATGGCGGCATCGCGGCGGGTCATGCGCCGGCCTTCCGCATGCCGAAGAAGGTCCAGCCGTTCCAGCGCGTGCCGGTGATGGCGCGCGCGATAGCCGAGAGCGACTGATATGGGCGCCCCTGCCATTCGTAGCCGTCGCGCGTGACGGTGACGACGTGCTCGACGCCCTTCCACTCCCGCAGCAGCCGCGTGCCGGCGATCGGGCGCTGGTCGTGGCGGATTCGGCGGAGAGTGATGCTGCGGCCGTCGATCTGCTCGCCGAGCGCCTCGAGGCGTTCCAGCGTCTCGCGCTTCAGGCCGCCGTAGGCGAGTTCCTGCGTTCTGTAGCTGAGGCGGCTCTCGAGGAAGCGCCGGTTGTAGGGCGGCGGCTCCGTGCCGAAGAGCCGGCGCCACTCGGCCTTCAGTTCGCCGATCGGCATGCCGGGCAACGCGGCGAGCCGCGCGGGCACGTCCTGCTTCGGGATAGCGCTGATTGTCATCATGGTGGTGGTGATCGGCTTCGCGCGTCTCATGCGACTCCCTTTCTCCTGGGGTTCGCACGAAGGCGCTGGCCGGGGACGGTGTGTAGTCGAACCGCGCTCTCGCTGTCGGCTGCGCGCGCGGCTTCCTCGGCAGCGCGGCTGCGGAGCCGCAGGAACCCGCGGGCCAGCAGGTCACAGACCTCGGCCAGATGGGGCGGGAGATGGGGGTTGGGTGTCGGTGTCGATCGGCTGGGCGTCATCGCGCCGCGACCATTTACTGACTGCGCAGTGCGGCGAAACAGCGAAGACGCGGCGCGCGAAGGCGAGCGACGAAGAAAGCAGCGGAGCGAAATCGCGAAATCTACGATGCCCCTGCACGCGGCAACGATATGCTCAGCGAATCGGAGCCCTGGGCTCCATGGCGGAGACAGCTCGCGGGGAACGCATGCCGGCTGCTCGGGGACTGGAGTTCATCGTTGGTAGAGTCCTGGCCGAGGCCGTCAAGCGGACGCCGCCCGACCACTACGTGATCTGGACAGGGCATACTTATCCATCGTGGCAGGTGTCGCTGCGTTCGCGCGCCCTGGCCCAGATCCGGGAAGTTGGCGTGCCCGTGCCGCTGCGGGAGTTGCTTCATCGCGCAGCGCGCATTGAAGGCGAGCTGGGCTTGGATCCCGCCATCGTCCGCAGTGGGGTCCGGCTTCACCAGGATGCAAAGCCAGCCGTCTATCTTCTGGTCGAGCGCAATCGCGTCGGCGACTACACGGCTGTCACTGACATCCCATACGCCGGGCCGGCGTTTCGGCGGATTCCGAAGGGCGGCGTCGTTCTGGATCGTGCCGGTCGGTTGTTCGTGGAGAATTTGAAGGCGGGAGCCTCGCCACAGCCGACAACGGCACAAACGGTGCTGCGCGAGGAGGAGGTGTTGCCCCATCCGTCTCTTCGCCAGCCGCCGCTCGGTTTGGCAGGTCGCGCAGCTTCGGGTCCGCCGGGTGGCCGAGCGCAGGAGCCGCAGCAGAAGCACGCCGCGGCGACGACCTTCCCGCCGAGCACAGTCGAGCCACCGCGCAGGGGGAACGCGGACCAGCTCCGGACCTTACGGGAAGAAGACTTGGCGATGGACCGGCCGCGGGCACTGCGCGACACTGGTGCCCGCATGCGGCGGCGCGCAATGTTGGCATTGCCGCACATGCAGCCCCTGGCTGCGTATGCAGAGCGGCTCCGCACCGCGAAGCCGGGCACGGAGGTGCCAGACTTCGATCCGCTCGACGGGGGCGTCAACGCGCGCGTCCTCTTCCTGTTCGAGAAGCCTGGCCCAATGGCTGGCTCCTCAGGCTTTATCAGCCGGAACAATGATGACCGAACAGCCGAGGCCACCTTCCAGTTCATGCTCGCCGCTGGTGTCCCGCGCGAGGCGACGTGCATCTGGAACGTGGTGCCGTGGTGGAATGGCACGCGGCAGGTATCACTGCCCGAGCTTCAGGAAGGCGCTGCACGTGCAATAGAACTCACGGACCTGCTGGCCGAGCTGCGTGTGGTTGTCCTTGTTGGTCTTCGAGCCGGGAGGGTCGAGCGCGAACTACGACAGCGCGGGCTTGCGGTGCTCTCGTCGTATCATCCGTCGCCGATCAATCGAGCGGCCGCGCCGGCGAAGTGGAACGCAATCCCTGCTGAGTGGGCGAACGCGAAGCAGTACCTGCGCTAGGTTTGGCTGCGCGTCTCCCATCCGCGCCGGCAGCTCACCGACGCCGAGCCGCGCGCCACTCCCAGGGTGTGTCGAGGCCGCCTGACCAGACGCCCAGACCGGCCAGCCTCGCCATCTCCTCGGTCGGCATGTACGCCTGCCCGAAGCGCGGATGGGCCATCGCCATCCCGTCAGCCACCATCCGTCGGCCGACATCGACGCCTCCGGCCTCGCACAGGGCGACGAGCCGCTGGTAGCGGTCGCGACGGCGCGCGGTGCAGGTGACCTCCGCGGTGCCGACCGCCTGGGTCAACGCCATCGCGGCTCGTCGGCCGCAGGGCCACGCCGCCCCGGCCGCATCCGTGCAGCGCTGCCGAGCCTCCGGCGCGTCGATCCCGCTCAGCCGGATGCGCTGGCCGCCCACCTCGAGCGTGTCACCGTCGATCACGCGCGCCGACCCTTGCAGCACGATCGGCTCCGCCAGTCTCGTATGCCCCGGCAGGGGCAGCAGCACTATCGCGGTCAGCGCGGCGACCGCCCCGATGACCGTCCTCCTCACAGCCGGCGCGCCGCCCAGATCACACGCCCGATGATGCTGACCTCCTCGGCGATCCGCTCGTAGGTCTGGTAATCCGGGTTGACCGACTTGATGACGACGGTGGCGGGCTCGGAGTTCGGGATGTGCTCGACGCGCTTGGCGACCACGCCCATGCCGTCCCAGATGACGAAGATGCCCGGCGGCACCGGCACGCGCTGGCTGGTGTCGACCAGGATGCGATCGCCGGAATGCAGCAGCGGCTCCATCGAGTCGCCGTCAATGGTGATCACCCGCAGATCCTCTGGCCGGGCGCGGAACTCGTGGCGGATCATCGCCTCCGAGAACATCCAGGTCGCCTTCGCATCCTCCAGGCCCTCGTTCAGCGCACCCGGCCCGGCAGATGCGCGGACATCCAGTTCAGCAATCGCCGCGAAGCCGTCCATCAAGGCGCGAGCACGTCGGCGTGGCGGTGTTACATCGGGTGACTCCAGAACAGCAGGAAGGCGCACGTCGCGCTCTGGCGGCGGACGCAGCTCCGAATCCGGCACGCCCAGCAGGGTGGCCAACGCTTCGCGTGCGTCTTCCGGTAGCACCTTCGGCGTGCCGCGGGTGATGTACTGGTGGAGGTAGGCGGCGTTGCGGCCGATGGCGATGGAGGCGTTCTTCAGGTCGGTGCCGCGTTCCTGGATCAGCTTCATGACCCGTAGGCGGGTCGGATCGAGGTCCATGGGGGCTAACTCCTTGCGGCGGTTCGATAGGTAATAGCCGATTTTTTGTATTTGACCAGCATCAATCTGCTCGGCATTCCTATCGCCAGCCATGCGAACACTTAGTGAACAGTTCCTCGCCGAAGTGGAAGCCTTCCTCGCCGCCACACGGATGAAGCCGACCGACTTCGGCCGCGAATCGGTGGGTGATCCGAGCTTCGTGACGCGACTCCGCCAGGGCCGCTCCCCGAGCCTAGAGCGGTTTCCGAGCTGAATGAATCGAAGGGGATTCCCCGGCGCGGGGCGGATCTGATTCAAGCTGTCTGTCGGCGAGGAGGCCGACAGGCATGT
>NZ_JAWLHG010000070.1:0-15980 GCF_041690465.1 Falsiroseomonas sp.
CATACCTAATCTAAAGGGCTGCTGCCTCCTCCCAGCCCGCGATGCCGAGCCAAGCCGCGGCAAGCCTTGCTTGGCCTTCATGCATCGACCGGCCAGTCACGGTGGGGCACCCCGCGGCCCGCGCCGCGGCAACCAGCGGCGTCACCTCCGGGTTCGGGATAACGTCGGCCACCAACTGCCCGGCCCGCAGCGCGCCGGGGTCGAGCGGTAAAGGGTCGTCGGGACGGAGGCCGAGCGGCGTGGCGTTCACCACGATGTCGAAGCCGGCGGGATCAGGGGACGCGACCGCCACCTCAGACGCGGAATGCGCCGCACGCAGCGCTACGGCCACCGCCTCCGCCCGACCCGGCGCCGCATCATGCAGCGCCAGCCGCGCCGCGCCGGCTCGGACCAGCGCATGGGCGATGGCGCGGCCGGCCGCGCCGCAGCCGACCTGCAGGATCGTCGCGCCCGCGACCTTGTGACCAGCGCGTTCCAGCCCATCGCGGAAGCCCTCGCCATCGAACATTTCGCCTTCCCAGCCGCCGCCGGGCCGCCGACGCACGATGTTCACCGTGCCGGTTGCGCGCGCCGTCGGGCCGAGCGCATCGAGCAGCGGCAGCACCGCCGTCTTGTGCGGCATGGTGATGACCAGCCCTTCCAGATTCTCGAGCAGCGTCAGGCCGCGCCAGGCCGTCGGCAGTGCGCCGTCGCGCACCTGGAAGGGCAGGAACGCCGCGTCGCGCCCGAGCCGGGCGAAAACGAGGTTGAAAAGCGCCGGCGAGCGGAGCGGCGCGACGGGATCGCCGATAATGCCGAACAGCCTGGTCGTGCCGGTGATCGCGACGGCGCCCGGCGCCGGTGTCGGAGCTTCACGCTTCACAGGCAGCCTCGCCGCACTCTACTGTTTCGCCCAGACGTGCCAGCCTGGCGTGCCAAGCCTTGCAACGACCCGAGAACAGCATCGGGCGACCATGAGGAAATGTCCATGACGATCATGTCACTCTCGCGTCGCGACCTCGTCCGTCTCCTCGGCGCCTCCGCCGCGGCGCTGCCGTTGCTGCCGGGCGGCCGGGCGCTCGCGCAGGCACGAGGCCGCACGCTGGTCATCGGCATCGATATCTCGGACAGCATCACCTTCGATCCCGTGCGGCAGGCGCAATACACGCCGCCGATGACGCTGGCCGCCTGCTACGACAGCCTGCTGACGCTGGATCGCGATGACCTCGTAAACCCGAAGCCCTCGCTCGCCACCGCGTGGACGCGGCGGCCCGGCGGCGATGGCTGGCGCTTCACCTTGCGCGAGGGCGTCAAGTTCGCGAGCGGTGCGGTGATGACGCCGGAAGACGTGAAGTTCTCCTTCGACCGGCTTATCAACATGAAGGAGCAGACGCAGCAATACATCAAGGCGGTTGACCGCGTGGAGGTGGTGGACGGTAGGACCGTCGACTTCATCCTGAGCGCGCCAAACGCCCCGATCCTGCCCATCCTCTGCAACCCCGGATGCTCAGTCCTGGAGAAGGCGGTGCTACTGAGCCACGGCGCCGTGCAGGGCACCGATGCCAAGGAGAAGGACGCGGCGACGGAGTGGCTGAACAGCAACTCCGCCGGCACCGGCCCCTATCGGCTGGTGCGGTGGGAGCGCAATGCGCAGATCCAGCTGCAGGCGAACCCGAACCACTGGCGCGGCGCCCCCGCCTTCGAACGCGTGGTGATCCGCCACCTGTCGGACAGCGCGGCGCAGCTGCTCGCAGTGCGGCGCGGCGACGTGCACGCCGCCTTCAACCTGATCCCCGAGCAGATCGCGACACTGCGCAATGAGCCCAATGTGCGGCTCGAGAAGCTGCCGAGCCTCGACTTCGTCTACATGGCAGTCACCCAGAACGCCGAGGCCAATCCGGCGCTGGCGAAGATGGAAGCGCGGCAGGCTATCGGGCACGCCATCGACTATGATGGCATCATCAACGGCTTGCTCGGCGGCGTCGCGCTGCGGCCGGCGCATTTCCTGCCGATCGGCGTGAACGGCAGCACCGAGGCGATCGCGCGGCGGATCGGCTACAGCCAGAACCTGGACCGCGCGCGGCAGCTGCTGCAGGCGGCCGGGCTGCCGAACGGCTTCGAGATGGAGATCGCCTATGGCAACGCGGCGGTGGCCGGCGTCTCCTACCAAGTGCTCGGGCAGAAGCTGCAATCGGACCTCGCGCGGGTCGGCATTAAGGTGACGCTGAACCCGATGGACCAGGTGAACCTGCGCACCACCTACACGCAGGGGCGGGCGGCCGGCGGCGTGCTGACCTTCTGGAATCCGCCGGCGGTTTCCAACGACCTCTGGGCAAGCGCGGTGGTGGAGCGCGTGGCGCGACGCGTGCACTGGACGGTGCCGCCGGCGATGACCGCGCTGGTCAAGCGAGCCTCGGAGGAACAGGATCTGGCCAAGGCGCTCGACCTTTGGGTCGAGTGGCAGCAGAAGGTGGTGGACGAGGCGCACCACTTCGTCCTGTTCCAGCCGATCTACCAGATCGCAGTGCGGAACAGCATTAAGGACTTCCCGCTGACCGCCGCGGGATGGCAGCTCGATCTCGGCGAGGTGACGCCGGCCTGAACCGGCGGGGCGCGGCCTTCAACGCGTGAAGGTCGCGTCCCGCTTCTCGTTGAAGGCCCGGATGCCTTCCAGGTGGTCGCCGGCGGAGAAGCACAGCACGTTCATCTCGTTCTCATATGTCAGGCCGGCGCTGAGCGGCGCCTCCATCGCCATGCGCATCGCCGCCTTGACCGACTGCACCGCGACTGGGCTGAGCGCCGCCAGCCGCTGCGCCACGGCGTAGGCGCGGTCGAGCAGCGCCGCCTGCGGCACCACCTCCTCGACCAGGCCGAGCCGCTCTGCCTCGCCGGCGTCGATCGGGTCGCCGAGCATGAGCAGCCGCGCAGCGCGGGCCTGGCCGATCATGCGCGGCAGGATTTGCGACGCGCCGCCGCCGCCCACCCATCCCCGCTGCACCTCCGGGAAGCCGAGCCGCATTGTCTCGGCGCCGATACGCAGATCGGCCGAGAGCGCCATCTCCGCCCCGCCGCCGAGCACCCAGCCCTGCAGCGCCGCCACAACCGGCTTGCGGATGTTGCGGATGGCCGTGGCGTATTCCACGCGGTTACGGAAATGCCATGCGGAGGGGTAGGCGGCCAGCGCGTTGAGGTCGCTACCGGCGCAGAAGGCGCGCTCGCCGGCACCGCGCAGCAGCACCGCGCGGACCCCGTCATCGGCATCGAGCGCCCGCGAGAGCTCGGCCAGACGGGCCGCCATCGCGGGCGTGACGGCGTTGTGCTTGGTGGCGCGGTCCAGGATCAACTCTGCCACGCCGTCCGCGACCAGCATCCGCACATCGCCGTCCATGCGGGCTCTCCCTGCCTTGCTGACATTGCTCCGATGGGGGCAAGCTAGGGCGAAAGGGGAGGTGCCGTCCACGTGCCGCGCTACATCGCGACCCGTCTCGTCTCCGCCGCCGTCATGGCGGTGCTGGCCAGCCTCGTGGTGTTCCTGATCTCGGCCCTAGTGCCGGGCGACCCCGTGCTGGCGCAGCTTGGCGACATGGCCGCGTCCAACCCCGAGACGGTGTCGGAATGGCGCGCAAAATGGGGCCTCGACCTGCCGCTGTGGGAACGCTACGGCATCTTCCTCAACGGCCTGCTGCATGGCGACCTCGGCATCTCTATCGCCACCCGCCGGCCGGTGCTGGAGGACATCGCGCAATACGCGCCGGCGACGATCGAGCTCGCCACCGTCTCCTTCCTGCTGACGCTGGTCGTCGGCATCCCGCTCGGCGTGGCGGCAGCGGTGTGGCGCGACGGCTGGGTGGATTCGGCGGCGCGCGTGGTGTCGCTGCTCGGCGTCTCCTCGCCAACCTTCTGGCTTGCCTTCATCATGCTGGCGATCTTCTACGGCTGGCTCGGCTGGGCGCCGGGGCCAGGTCGGATCGATCCCATCGCCTTCCCGCCGGAAGGCCCGACCGGGCTGTTCCTGGTGGATGCCGCGCTCGATGGTGACTGGGAGACCTGGTGGGATGCAGCATCGCATCTGGTGCTGCCGGCCATCGTGCTGGCCGCCGCCACCATCGGCCTGATCACCCGCACCACCCGCGCCGCGATGCTGGACAGCCTCGGGCAGGATTACGTGCGCGTGGCCCGCGCGAAGGGGCTGCGCGCGGGGGTGATCGTGCTGCGCCATGCGCTGCCGAATGCGCTGGTGCCGGTGGTCACGCTGGGTGGCCTCGCCTATGCCAACCTGCTGGCCGGCGCGGTGATGACGGAGACGGTGTTCTCCTGGCCTGGACTAGGGCGCTACACCTTTCGCTCCGCCGCGGCGCTCGACTTCCCCGCGATCATCGGCATCACGCTGGTGGTCTCGGCGACCTACCTGCTGGTGAACCTGATCGTGGATCTCTCCTACGCGATGCTCGACCCGCGGGTGCGGCGATGAGCGTCTCCGCCACCGTCGCGGCCGTGGTGCCGGTCGCACGGCCGCGCTGGCGGCGGCGGCTGCGACGCTACGGGCCGGCCTGGGCGGGAACGGCGCTGGTCGTCGCCTGGATCCTGGTGGCGATCTTCGCGCCGCTGATCGCGCCCTACCCGCCGGATGCGCAGAACATTACCGACCGCCTGCTGCCGCCCTCCGCCGAGCATCTGCTCGGCACCGATGTGCTCGGCCGCGACGTGTTCTCCCGCCTGATCTACGGCGCGCGGCTGTCGCTGACGGCGGGCTTCACGGTGGTGCTGCTGGGGGCGGCGATCGGCATCACGGTCGGCATCGTCGCCGCCTGGTCGCGCGGGCTGGTGGACGAGGCGATGATGCGCTTCACCGACCTGGTGCTGTGCTTTCCGCCGATCATCCTCGCCCTCGCGATCGCCGCCGCGCTCGGGATCGGCACCACCAACACCATCCTGGCGATGCTGGTGGTGTGGTGGCCGAAATTCGCACGCCTCGCGCGCGCGCTGGCGCTGGTGCAGCGCAGCCAGGAATATGTCGAGGCGGCGACGGTGCTGGGCCTCAGGCCGATCCGCATCCTCGGCCGCCACATACTGCCCAACACCTTCGGGCCGATAGCGGTGCTGATCTCGCTCGACCTCGGCAATGCGATCCTCACCTTCGCCGGCCTGTCCTTCCTCGGCCTCGGCGTGGTGCCGCCGACACCGGAATGGGGCTCGATGGTGTCGGAGGGGCGCGAGCTGGTGGAGCAATGGTGGGTGGCCACCTTCCCCGGGCTGGCGATCCTCACCGTCGTGGTCGGCTTCAACTTCCTCGGCGACGGGCTGCGGGACTGGCTCGACCCGAAGGCGCGGTCGCGCTGATGGAGGGCATCCAGGCCGATCGCGGCACCGCCGCCACGACCAAGCCTGTTCTCGAGGTCGAAGAGCTGCGCACCGTCTTCCTCACCGATGACGGCGCGGTGCATGCGGTGGACGGCGTCTCCTTCACCGTCGGCCCCGGCGAGACGCTCGGCATCGTCGGCGAGAGCGGCTCGGGCAAGAGCGTCACCGCGCTGTCGCTGATGCGGCTGCTGGAGGAGCCCGCGCGGATCATCGGCGGCGCCGTGCGCTTCCAGGGGCGCGACGTGCTGGCGATGCGCCAGGACGAGCTGCGCGCCTGGCGCGGCGACCGCGCGGCGATGGTGTTCCAGGACCCGATGACGGGGCTCAACCCGGTGATCCGCATCCTGCGCCAGGTGACGGAGCACATGGTCAGCCATGGAAAGCAGACGAAGGCCAGCGCGAAGCCGCGCGCGGTGGAGCTGCTGCGGCGGATGGGCATCGCAGCGCCCGAACGCGCCGCCGCTTCCTTCCCGCACCAGTTCTCCGGCGGCATGCGCCAGCGCGTGATGCTGGCGATCGGCGTGGCGAACGACCCGGCTCTGCTGATCGCGGACGAGCCCACCACCGCCCTCGACGTCACCATCCAGGCGCAGATCCTCGACCTGCTGCGTGGCCTGAACGAGGAGTTCGGCACGGCGATCGTGCTGATCTCGCACGACCTCGGCGTGATCGGCACGGTCTGCCGGCGCGTCGCGGTGATGTATGCCGGCGAGGTGGTGGAGGAAGCCGAGACCGCCGCCGTGCTCACCGACCCGCGCCACCCCTATGCCTGGGCGCTGGTCAATGCGGTGCCGCGGTTGGACAGCCCGGCGGGCACGCGGCTCGCTTCCATCGAAGGCGGACCGCCGAGCGCGCTCGACCCGCCGCCGGGTTGCCGCTTCGCGCCGCGCTGCCCGTTCAGGATCGCGCGCTGCGAGACCGATCACCCGCCGCTGATGGAGGTCGCGCCGGGCCGCCGGGCGCGCTGCTGGGTGACGATGGACGGCCGCAGGCTGCCGCCGCCGCCGGTCGCCGCCGAGGCCGCGGCGCGCAGCCTGCCAGCCGAGGAGAATCCGCTTCTGGAAGCCGAGGGGCTGGTCAAGCATTTCGCAACGGGCCGCGACGGCTTCTTCGGCCCGCAGCGTATCGTGCATGCCGTGAACGGGGTGGATTTGCGGCTGCGCCGTGGCGAGGCGCTCGGCATCGTCGGCGAGAGCGGCTGCGGCAAATCCACCCTTGCGCGGCTGGTCACACGCCTGCACGAACCGACCGCGGGCCTGCTCCGCTTCGAGGGCCGCGACATCACCCATGCCACGCCCGCCGAGATGCGGCCGCTGCGGCCGCGCATGGGCATGGTGTTCCAGGACCCCTACGCCTCGCTCAATCCGCGCATGACAGTGGGCGACGCGCTGGCCGAGCCGCTGCTGGCGCATGACCGCGCGAAGAATCCGGCCGAGGCGCGCAAGCGCGTGCTGGATTTGATGGCGACGGTCGGCCTCAAGCCGGAATGGGCGACGCGCTTCCCGCATGAATTCTCCGGCGGCCAGCGACAGCGCGTCTCCATCGCGCGCTCGCTGGCCCTGCAGCCGGATCTGGTGGTGGCCGACGAGCCGGTTTCGGCGCTCGACGTTAACGTGCAGGCACAGGTGCTGAATCTGATGCTGGAGCTGCGCGAGAAGCTCGGGCTTTCCTACCTGTTCATTGCGCATGACCTGGCGGTGGTGCGCGCCTTCTGCGACCGCGTGGCGGTGATGTATCTCGGCCGCATCGTCGAGCAGGGCCCGGCCTTCGAGCTTTTCGCAAAGCCGCTGCACCCCTACACCGTCGCGCTGATCTCCGCCGTGCCGGAGCCGGGCGCCGAGCGCGTGGTGCTGGGCGGCGAGCCGCCCTCGACCTTCTCGCTGCCGACCGGCTGTGCCTTCCGCGGCCGCTGCCCGGTGGCGCGCCCGGCCTGCGAGGCGCCGCCGCCGCTCGCCGAGGTGGCGCCGGGCCATCTCGTCGCCTGCCACTTCCCCGGCTCCTTCACGCGTCCCGGACACACCGCATGAGGATCATCACCGCACCGCAGGCCGCCGCACTGCTGCGCGACGGCGACAGCTTGCTGGTCGGCGGCTCCGGCGGCGGCCATGCCGTGCCGGAGGCGCTGCTGGCCGCGGTCGGCGAGCGCTTCCGCGCGACGGGGTCGCCGCGCGGGATCTCGGCAATCCATCCGGTCGGGCTCGGCGACGGCGCAACGCGCGGTGCCGGGCATCTCGCGCAGGAAGGGCTGCTGAAGCGCTCCGTCGCCGGCACCTTCGTCAATTCGCCGGGCATCGCGCGGCTGGCAATCGAGGAGAAGATCGAGGCCTACACCATGCCGCAGGGCGCGATGTCGCAGCTGATGCGCGAGATGGCGGCCGGCCGTCCCGGGCTGCTGACGAAGACCGGGCTGCACACCTTCGTGGATCCACGTCTCGGCGGCGGCAAGCAGAGCCGCCGTGCCACCGAAGATCTGGTCGAGCTGCAGCAATTCCGCGGCGAGGACTACCTGTTCTACAAGCCTTTCGTGCCGAACGTCGCCTTTCTGCGCGGCTCGGCGGCGGATGCGAACGGCAACATCTCGATGGAGCACGAGGCGGTGACGCTGGAGATGCTCTCCATGGCGCAGGCCACGCGCCGCGCCGGCGGCCTCGTCATCGTGCAGGTGAAGCGGATGGTGGCGGCCGGCACGCTGCATCCGAAGATGGTCAAGGTGCCGGGCATCCTGGTGGATGCCGTGGTGCTCGCGCCGGAGCAGTGGCAGACCTACGAGACCGAGGACAGCCTCGCCTATTCCGGCCATCAGCGCGTGTCGCTCGACGAGGTGCCGCGCCTGCCGCCGGGGCCGCGCCGCATCATCGCCCGGCGCGGCGCGCTCGAGCTGTTCGAGGGCGCGATCTGCAACCTCGGTTCCGGCGTTTCCACCGGCATCGCCAATGTCGCGGCGGAGGAAGCGATCCTGCACCGCATCTGCCTCACCAACGAGCAGGGCAACATCGGCGGCGCGCCGGCCAGCGGCAACGAGGCGGGTGCGGCGCTCTCGCCCGACGCGCAGATCGACCAGCCCTACCAGTTCGACTTTTACGATGGCGGCGGGCTCGACCTCGCCTTCCTCTCCTTCGCGGAGTTCGACGCCGAGGGCAACGTCAACGTCTCCCGCTTCGCCGGCCGCATCGTCGGTCCCGGCGGCTTCATCAACATCTCGCAGGGTGCAGGATCGGTGGTGTTCGGCGGCACGCTCGCGGCGAATGGGGCGCCGAAGGCGGTGCGGCAGGTGGAGCAGATCACCTTCTCCGGCCGCTACGCGCGCCAGCGCGGCCAGCAGGTGCTGTATGTGACGGAGCGCGCGGTGTTCCGCCTCGGCGCGGAGGGCCCGGAGCTGATCGAGGTCGCGCCCGGCGCCGACGTCGAGCACGACGTGATCGCCGCCATGGCGTTCCGCCCGCGCATCTCGCCGGCACTGCGGCCGATGAATGCGCGGCTGTTCGTCGACGGGCTGATGGGTCTGGCCACGCGGCTCGCGCCGGCACGAAACGCCTCGGCACGGCTGGCGGAGATCACGGCATGAGCGGCGGGCCAACCTTCCTGCAGGTGGGCGACAGCGTGGAATTTACCCGCACCCTCTCCGCCGCCGACATCGCCGCCTTCGCCGAGCTCAGCGGCGACCATGACCCCGTCCACACCGACGAGGCGTTCGCCCGGACCACCGCCTTCGGCCGCATCATCGCGCATGGCGCGCTGGTGATGGGCCTGCCTTCCGCGACCGCGTCGATGATGTCGAAGCGCTCGTTGGAGCGGGGTGCGCGCGGCACGCCGGTCTCGGCCGGCTATGACCGCGTGCGCTTCATCCGCCCGGTCTTCGCCGGCGACACGCTGACCGCGCGCTACACGATCGAGGCAGTGGACGACGCCGCCGGCCGCAGCCGGGCCCGCGTGGAGGTGGTCAATAACGACGGCCAGACCTGCGCCTTGGCGACCCATATACTGGTCTGGGTCGCACCGGGCTGACGCGCCCCGTCCCGCCGCCTGACGGGATGCTGGCTCCTCTAGGCGCTGAAGCGCAGCGCGCTCTGGGATCCGTCACGCCACGCCGAGCCGGGAGAGGTCCCGAGCCTCGGCCGCATCCTTGCTGATCAGACCGGTCGCGTCGGCGTGCAGGAGGCCGAGACGAGGGTCGAGACAGCCTACCGCGAGCATCTCTACTGAAGGGTTTCGCGGATGGTGCGCTTCACCGACAGTTATTCCTGTGACGGCGCGTGAATTCTGACTGGCAATGGGCTATAATATTGCTCGTAGGGCAGCGCGCCCTGCGCCGTGTCTGTCGCCCATAGGGCGGCGTCACGCAGTCAGCCGCCGGCAACGGCGCCGATCCACAGCGCCCCCACCGCGATCAAGGCGGATGGGTAAGCGCGATGAGGCCAGCTGAGGCCGAACCGGCGATCACTGCTTCCTTGCCATGGGAAGTGGGGTTCCACCGGGCCGCACCCCATCGGGGCATCGGCAAACGGACCACGCATAGACGTGGGCAACGCGAAGGCACTGCGACCCACACCCTGCCAGGTGTAGATAGGCAACGCGCCAGGCAGGCACCGAGCGACACCGAAAGGTGTGGATGACGGTAGTGACGACCTGGATACGGCGCTCCCCAGGTCTCCGGCGGCGCAGCCGGAAGCTACTTTCCCGGCGGCCCCGCAAAGAGACCCCATCACTCCCTGACCCAGGTGCGAAGCAACTCGGACACCGTCCGGGTGACCCTATCGCGCTGAAGGTCGGGGGGGATAAGGCCATCATAGATTCAAATACTTACACCGTCGATAGGCAATTATTCTAGTTGCCTGAGAGTATTACACTGGGAGCAAGGTGATCTTGCTGAGGCTGGTCATGAATCTGACTTGAAGTGCTTCATTACCTCGGTCAGCACCTCAATAACTTCGTCCCGCTTCGCCAGTTCCACCATGCCATCCTCCCGGTCCAGTCCGAGCCGCCGCAGGAACAGGAACAGCAGTGCGGTCCGCACTTCCAGCCGCGTCTCCCCCTCCACCATCCCATAGTCCGCTTCGATCACCCGCCGCTGCCCGGCGCTGAGCGTCGCCCTGGGGCATAGCCGGACCACCACCACCCGCCCCCAGTCGTCGTCCCGCGGCACCTCACCCGCCGGGCGCTCGCCGTCCAGCTCGACCATGCGCGGTGTCGTTGTGCTGTCCAGCGTCAAGGTCGAAGGCCCGCAGGCGCAACGAATTGCTTCGGCATGGAGCCGTCACGCGGCCGGGTAGGAGGTCCCGTCCAGGTCACGCAATTCGGCGAGGTTTGCCGGGTGCATGGCGCGTTCGCCCAGCTCCAGCGCATGCACGATCTCGACCAGCCGCGCCACAAGCGGCACCGCGATCCCGTGCCGGCGGCCGAGGTCCACCACTGCGCCGAGTTGTGCATCCACCTCAGTCCGCCGCCGCCGCACAGCCAGGTCGCGCCAGATGCCGCTGCGCGGCTTATGCGAGCGCCGGTTCAACGTCGCCATCTCGGTCAAGCTGCGCCGAACCGCGGCGCCATCGCGCGAGCTGCTAAAGCGTAGCGCAGTCGCATCGAAACCATCCACCGCCTCGGACCGCACGCCCTCGGCCTCGGCCACGGCGATCACCTCGGCCGCGAGGTTCGCGAGCATGGCCCGGTTCGCATCCGCGTCCAGAACGTCGGCGATCGGCTCGCCGGATATGGCTGTGGCGAACAGCCAGGCGCCATAGGCCTCCTTGCCCCAGAGATGACCCCAGATGTTCGTCGTGGCCTCGGTATTGGCGACGTAGCCGTCCCGCAGAAGGGCCACCAGAGCGGCGACACGCGGCGTAAGGCGGCCGTCAAGTTCTCCGATCCGGATCGTCCCAGGCCCGCCGAACAGGATGCGTCCCGGCTCGAGGTAGTCGGCCGCCATCGAGTTGATGCAGGCGGCGAGCGTGCGGCCAGCACCGACCAGTCCAGCGACCGCATGCGGGTTCAGGCCGTTCTGCATCGAGAGCACGACGCTCTCCGGCCCGAGCAGCGGCAGCACCGGCTGCAGGGCCTTCTCCGTGTCCTGCGCCTTCACGGTCAGCACGACGGTTGCCGGCACCTCACCCGTCAGCGCCGCGGCAAGGCCATCTGGCGTGGCCGCGCGGCTGCGCGCGGTGAAACTCTCACGGCCTTCGAGCCGCAGGCCGGGGCCCCGGATCGCCTCGACGTGCGCCGCGACGCTGTCCACCAGCAGCACGTCCTGTCCCGCGCGGACCAGATAGGCCCCAAGGCTGCCGCCGATCGCGCCGGCGCCGATGATGACGAGCGTCATGCGCGAACTTCCTGCTCCGCGCTCTAGGCGCCGCCCCGCGCACCGCGGTGGAAGCTTGTCCCCGCCTCGACCACTCCGGGCGAGTCCGGCTGCACTTCCATGGCGATGATGCTGGAGGCGATGCAGAGATAGTAGCCGGCGATGATGTTGATGTCGGTGATCTGCCGCGGCGTCAGGAGGGCAGCCAGCCGCGCGAAGACCGGCTCCGGCACGCCCTTGAGCGCGGCATAGGCGAAGGCGTAGTCGCAGATCGCCGCATCCGTTGCACTCAACCCCTCCGGCGTGCGTCCTTCCCGCAGAGCCTGAAGTTGCGGCTCGCTGAGCCCCGCCTGCTGACCGAGCGGCGCGTGGTGGTGCCAGGCATAGGCAACCCCGCGGCCGGTGATCAGGATCACCAGTTCCCTCTGCAGCTCCGTCAGCTCCGTGCCATAGCGGCAATAGCTACCGAGCTCGACGATAGCCGCCAGTCCGGCCGGGGCATGCGCGAAGGATTTCATCACGTTGGAAACGACGCCGCGCGTGCGGCGGAACGCCGCGAAGGCCGCCGCCAATTCGGGCGAGGTGTCGGGATCGGCCTCGGGTAGGCGCATGCTCACGTCTCCATCTTTGCGAGGGCGACCTCGCCCTGAACGAGGGCAGGCCGCACCGGTCAGGCGACGTCAGCCCTGCGGCTCTATGCCCGCCGTGCGGACGATCTCCTCGAACCGCCTGCGGTCGTCGCGGATGAGCTGCGCGAAGGCCTCGATGCCAAGTTTGCCAGGCACCACGCCCATTGCCGCGTAGCGCGCTGCGAAGTCTGGTGCGTCGAGGATCGGGCGCATCGCATCCGCGACCTTCTTAACGATGTGTCCGGGCAGCCCGGCCGGCCCGCAGATACCCCACCATGCGCCCATGTCGAAGCCAGGATAGCCGGATTCTGCCACCGTTGGCACGTCGGGCACCACCGAGAGTCGCTCCGCGCCGGAGACTGCGAGAGCGCGCAGCGAGCCTGCCGCGATGTGCGGCAGTGCCGGCGCGACCGACAGGAAGGCGCAGGGCACGCGCCCGGTGGTGAGGTCCACCAGCGCATCGGCATCGCCGCGATACGTGATGTGGTCCAGCTGGATGCCGGCGACGTGCATGAAAAGGCTCGTGGTCAGGTGCGGTCCCGCGCCGACACCAGACGAAGCGTAGCTGACCGAACCAGGCGGCCGCGACTTCACATGAGCGACGAATTCCGCGACCGTGCGCGCTGGGAAGTCCTTGTGCACCATCAGGAAGTAGGGTGAGCGTGCGCCCAGCGCGATTGGCGTGAAATCGCGCACCGGATCCCAGGTCAGGTTGCGCCGCACGCTGGGCGCCAGCACATGCGCACTGGAGATGGAGAACAGCGTGTAGCCGTCCGGCTCCGCCTTGGCCGCCGCATCCGCGGCGATGCCGCCGGCCGCGCCTGAACGGTTCTCCACGAGCACCGGCTGGCCGAGCGCATCGCCGAGCGGCGCTGCGATGCCACGCATCACCAGGTCGTTGGCGCCGCCAGCGGGGTAACCGACCAGCAGGCGAATGCTGCGCGTGGGCCAAGCGCTCTGCGCCAGGGCAGGCGCGGCAAGCGCGGAGCCGGCGCCGGCAAGCAGGACGCGGCGCGTGATGGCAGGAGTCATCGTGGTAGCCTCCCTCTTTGTGTTGCCTATCGTGGCGACTGTCGCGTGTCGCGTCCGGACAGGTGAGCTGATGGTAACAGCTACTCAGCCTCCAGCATGGCGAGCACTGTCGCGCTTCGCAAGGCTTGCCTGACCGCAACCGCCCTGATGCACCCGGATTCCGGCGCGTCCGCAACGCGCAGCCGATCCCGGGTGCAAAGACACTCACTAGCCCATCGAGTGATCGACGCCGATTCCTGGCTGGAGGTGTCCCACCTCGATGGCGGCCCTTATCTCGGCCTGCCACTGCGCCTCGCTGTGACGATATGCTCGCTGCCATGCAAGGCAGTCGCGACGCCGAGGTCCGCGACGTCTGCGAGGCCCGCGCCGAAGCCGTCAGCGTCGGATCAAACGAGGGACTCGCCCGCCTGGACCGTCCGCGTCGTGAACGCTGCATTGCGATCCCGGCAACTGATCAAGGCAGTGGCACCCCCTGGCCAAGCGCACCCGTTCCTTGCACATGCTCACGATCCGGTGTTTGGGCTGGCTATCCCGAGCCGCCGGAGGTCACGACAGGGACCACGATGCTCACCGGCGAACTTCGCAACCAGATCGATCGCATCTGGGACAGCTTCTGGACGGGCGGCATTTCCAACCCGCTCGAGGTCATCGAGCAGATCACCTACCTCCTCTTCATCCGCCGCCTCGACGAGCTGCACACGCTGGAGGAAGCGAAGGCATCCCGCCTGAAGCGCCCCATGGCCCGCCGCATCTTCCCCGAGGGCATGAGCGGCGAAGGCCGGAATGCCCGCCCCTATGAAGACCTCCGCTGGTCCCGCTTCCGCCATTTCGCGGCGTCCGAGATGTTCGCCGTGGTGGGCGAGCATGTCTTCCCCTTCCTGCGCACCCTCGGCGGCGACGGCTCCACCTATTCCCACCACATGAAGGACGCCCGCTTCACCATCCCCACCCCGGCGCTGCTGGCCCGGGTGGTCGACATGCTGGAAGCCGTGCCGATGGAGGACACGGACACCAAGGGCGACATCTACGAATACATGCTCGGCAAGATTGCCTCCGCCGGGCAGAACGGCCAGTTCCGCACGCCGCGCCACCTCATCCGCCTGATGGTCGAGATGACGGCGCCGGGGCCCAAGGACGTCATCGTGGACCCCGCCAGCGGCACCTGCGGCTTCCTGGTCGCCGCCGGCGAATACGTCCAGCGCCACCACGCCGCCGCGCTGCACGAGGATGCGGCGCGCGAGCACTTCCATCACGGCATGTTCCATGGCTTCGACTTCGACGGCACCATGCTGCGCATCGGCAGCATGAACATGCTGCTGCACGGGGTGGAGAACCCAGATGTGCGCTATCGCGACAGCCTGGCTCAGGACCATGCCGAGGACGCCGAGCGCTACACCCTGGTGCTGGCCAACCCGCCCTTCGCCGGCTCGCTGGACGTGGAGACGGTGGCGAAGGACCTCACCGCCATCGTCAAGACCCGCAAGACGGAGCTGCTGTTTCTCGCGCTCTTCCTGCGACTGCTGAAGCCTGGCGGCCGGGCGGCGGTGATCGTGCCGGACGGCGTGCTGTTCGGCAGCAGCAAGGCGCACAAGGAGCTGCGGCGGATGCTGGTGGAGGATCACCGGCTGGACGGCGTGGTGAGCCTGCCCGCCGGCGTGTTCCGCCCCTATGCCGGCGTGAGCTGCGCCATCCTGCTGTTCACCCGCACCGACAGCGGCGGGACGGATGGCGTGTGGTTCTATGACATGCAGGCCGACGGCTGGAGCCTGGACGACAAGCGCACGCCGCTGCTGCCCGAGGCGAAACTCGGCCCGGTGCCGGCCGAGGCGTTGACCGAGGCCGAGCAGGCGAAGAACAACCTGCCGGACGTGCTTTCCCGCTGGCGCCGGCGCGGCGACGCGGAGCGCGCCCGCCCGCGCACCGCCCAGAGTTTCTGGGTGCCGAAGGCGGAGATCGCGGCGGCGGGCTACGACCTCTCGCTGAACCGCTACAAGGAGGTGGTGCGGGAGGAGGTGCAGCAGCGCACGCCGAAGGAGATCCTGGCCGAGCTGCGGCGACTGGAGACAGAGATCGGCGAGGGGATGGCGCGGCTGGAGGGTATGCTGTCGTGAGCGCCGATCGCACCGCGGCCCTAGCAGATTTCTGCACCATCTTTCAGGGTGGTCGCCACAAGCTTTCGGGCAACGACTTCGTTCCAGCCGGCTTTCCCGCCTACGGTGCTGACGGCATGAACGGCTATCTGCCCATGCGCGAGTTTAGCCAGCCTGCCATTGTGCTGTCGTCTATCGGTGCGCGATGCGGAAAGTGCTTCCACGCAGATGGCGAGTGGACGAGCCTTGCGAACACGCAGATCATCCTCCCGGACTCCGAGCGCGCGGACACGCGGTTTCTCTGGCATCAGCTGAACGATGAAGGGCGGTGGCCGCGGTCAGGAACCGCTCAACCCTTCATCAAGCCTTCTGACGTGAAGGCCCATCGCGTTTTCCTGCCGCCGCTCGCTGAGCAGCGCCGCATCGCCGCCATCCTCGACGAGGCCGACGCGCTGCGGGCGAACCGGCGAGCGGCGCTGGCGCAACTCGACGAGATGGCGCGGGCGATCTTCGTGGAGATGTTTGGGGATCCAGCGACCAACCCGAAGGACCACTCGATTGTGCCCTTGAAACGGATTGGCCGCCTGGACCGCGGTGTAT
>NZ_JAWLHG010000071.1:0-1746 GCF_041690465.1 Falsiroseomonas sp.
AACACCGTCAGGTCGAGGATGTCCTCGCCGATCACGAAGTCGGTCACCAGGTCGGTGGTGCCGTCGAAGTCCCGCCGCAGCACGAAGCGGTCGGCACCCGCGCCGCCGGTCAGCGTGTCCGCGCCCTCATTGGCCAGCAGCGCATCGTCGCCCTCGCCGCCGAGCAGGCTGTCGGCGCCAAGCCCACCGGCCAGGGTGTCGGCATCGGCGCCGCCCTCCAGCGTGTCATTGCCGTCATCGCCGCGCAGGCTGTCGTCGCCCGCCCCGCCGAGCAGCAGGTCCTGCTCGTTGCCGCCGGACAGCGTGTCGGCGCCCGGCCCGCCGAACAGCCGGTCGTTGCCTTCCTGGCCTTCCCGGCTGTCGTCGCCCGACCCGCCGAACAGGTCGTCCGCCCCGCCGGTCGGCGCCAGCGCCGAGCCGGTGGTGGAGAAGGCGAAGGAGTTCGACGCCAGCAGCGCCGCCCGGTCCACCCCGGCCAGCAGCGCGTTGGTGGAATTGTTGGCGTAGGTCGAGCTGATCAGCACGCCATCCGCCGTCGCCGTGCTGAGCCGCGTGAGCGTGTCGAGGTCGGAGATCCCGAACACCGTCAGGTCGAGGATGTCCTCGCCGATCACGAAGTCGGTCACCAGGTCGGTGGTGCCGTCGAAGTCCCGCCGCAGCACGAAGCGGTCGGCACCCACGCCGCCGGTCAGCGTGTCCGCGCCCTCATTGGCCAGCAGCGCATCGTCGCCCTCGCCGCCGAGCAGGCTGTCCGCGCCCAACCCGCCGGCCAGCGTGTCCGCGCCGGCGTCGCCCGACAGGGTGTTCGCGCCCGCGTTGCCGACCAGCAGGTTGTCCAGTTCGTTGCCAGTGCCCGAGAGGTTGGCGCCGCCGGTCAGCACCAGCACATCGAGGCCTGCCCCCAGCGTGTGGCTGACCGAGGCGGAGACGGTGTCGGCGCCGGCGCTGTCGCTTGCCAAATCACCGGCGTCGTCCACCAGGAACAGGTCGTCGCCCGCGCCGCCTTCCACGCTGTCGGCACCCGCGCCGCCATCCAAGGTGTCGGCGCCGGCATCGCCCGACAGCGTGTCATTGCCGCCGAGGCCCGACATGCTGTTCGCGCCGGTATTGCCGAGGATCAGATTATCGAGGCCGTTGCCGGTGCCATCCAGGTCGGCCGCGCCATTCAGCACCAGGACCTCGATATCCGCGGCGAGGGTGTGGTCCACCGACGCGATGACCGTCTCCGCGCCGGCGCTGTCGCTGACCAGGTCGCCGGCGTCGTCCACGACGAACAGGTCGTCACCCGCGCCGCCGGACATGCTGTCCGCGCCGGTGCTGCCGTCCAGCGTGTCGTTGCCCCCCAGGCCGGAGAGGGTATTGGCGCCGGCATTGCCGAGGATGAGGTTGTTCAGCGTGTTGCCGGCGCCGACCAGCGCGCCGCCGACGAGCTCAAGTTCCTCGAGCTCCGCGCCCAACGTGTGGTCGAGCGAGGCGATCACCCGGTCGGTGCCGCCAGCAGCAGCCTCCACCACGGTGTCGAGGCTGCTGTCCACCAGATAGGTGTCGTTGTCGGCGCCACCCGTCATGCTGTCGTTGCCGGCACCGCCATCCAGCGTGTCGCTGCCGGCTCCGCCGTTCAGCACGTCGTTGCCGCTGTCGGCCTGCAGCAGGTCCGCGCCGGCGCCGCCGTTCAGCGTCTCGGTGCCCGCCCGGCCGATCAGCGTGTCCGCCCCGGCCGTGCCGGTCAGCGACAGGCTGCCGGTG
>NZ_JAWLHG010000071.1:1846-15887 GCF_041690465.1 Falsiroseomonas sp.
GTCCAGGACTGGCCCGTGATGTCCTTCGACCCGCTGCCGAGCGGGAACAGGTCCAGCGTGTCGATCCCCTCGCCGCCATCCACCACGTCGCCATCGGCCAGCGCGCCCGCCGCGAACACGATCCGGTCGTTGTCGGCGCCGCCGAGCAGCGTGTCGGCACCCACCCCGCCATTCAGGCTGTCCGCGCCCGCGCCGCCATCGAGGCTGTCGGCGCCATCCCCGCCGGAGAGCGTGTCGTTGCCGGCCTCGCCGCGCAGTGTGTCGGCCTCGGTGCCGCCATCGAGCACGTCGTTGCCGTCATTGGCCTCGAGCAGGTCCGCGCCGGCGCCGCCGTTCAGCGTCTCGGTGCCCGCCCGGCCGATCAGCGTGTCCGCCCCGGCCGTGCCGGTCAGCGACAGGCTGCCGGTGTTGAAGCTCTTGCCCGCGAGCGACCAGAGGCCACTCTCGCCGGCAAACAGGCTCAGCCCGTTGCCGAAGCTCTCATAGGTGCCGATGCCGTCGAACTGCGACAGCAGCAGCGTCAGGCTGCCGAACAGCTCCAGCCGTTCGATGCTCGTCCAGGACTGGCCCGTGATGTCCTTCGACCCGCTGCCGAGCGGGAACAGGTCCAGCGTGTCGATCCCCTCGCCGCCATCCACCACGTCGCCATCGGCCGGCGCGCCCGCCGCGAACACGATCCGGTCGTTGTCGGCGCCGCCCAGCAGCGTGTCGGCGCCCACCCCGCCATTCAGGCTGTCCGCCCCCGCGCGGCCGAGGAGCATGTCATCGCCAGCCGCACCGCTCAGCGTGTCGTTTCCGATATCGGTGTCCGGCGAGCCGGAGAGTGCACCGTCGATCGTATCGCTGCCGCCGCTGCCCGGCAGGTTGTCGGCGCCATCGGTGCCGAAGATCGTCGACATTGGCTTCCCTCGCGGCGCTGCTCGCCACACGAAAGATTGAAACAGCTGCGCGCCAGTCACAACCAACTAGCAAGCGCACAACAGGTCAGATTATTCCCGCTGAGGTTGCGTACGCCGCACCCTGCGTTCTGTTGCGCAGCGAAGTCCCAACCGAGCGGAGCTGAGCCCCGGCAAGTCGCCGCGGCGCATCAGTGGCGCTACGTCGCGTGAGATCTACAATTCCGGCACAGAGACCGGCCGCGACGCCCGACGACAGGATCGGTGTTCTTGCGAAATACAGGACAACGGCCCCGATACAAGCTCCGCGAGATCGATCAGCTTCGCTTCGCAGCGCCTGTTCTGGAACTGCCAACGAAGCGCTATCCGCTGGCCAGCGCGGTGACCGAAGCCGGGAGCGACAGATCCAGCTCAGTCGGCGTCGGCGACGCCATCGGTCGGAATAACTGACGCCCGCTGAGACGCTGGGCCATCCAAGTCCGCTTCCCTCCTCCTCGGGCAGCCGAGCCCGGCGGCTGCCGGCTCAGCTACCCGCTAGCAGCACCTGACGCTGCTCGCCGCCCATTTTGTGTCCATGCCGTCAGCCCCGGCAGACTCGTCCCCTCCGGCTGCCGCCGGTCCAGGACCGCCTCCACGATTTCGGGCACCAGGAGCGTGAGCCGCAGCACGCGCGAGACGTAGGACGAGTTGATCTTCTCGGCGCGGCCAAGTCCTCCGCGGCGGCGCAATGCCGGATCGAGCATGCGCCGCCGCAGTTCGGTTCGCGCTGTCAAACGCTGAAGAACAGGAAGTCCTGGTGATTGACTTGCGTGGCCGCAATCCCGACGAGGACGATTTCGTCCGGACCACCGGCCGCCAGTTGGATGACGGTCTCGACCCCCGTGGCGCCCATCCGATCGGAAATTGCGAGTGCGTTCATGGCCTGCACACCGGGCCCGCCAGGTAGCCCAGTGAACTCGATCCGGTCAGTGCGATCCTCGAAGTCGTAGATCCAGTCTACGCCCCAGCCTATCGCCGCGTAGGTGAAGACGTCACGACCAGCGTCACCCCACATCTGGTCGTCGCCTGCGTTGCCCGCAATGCGATCATCACCGGCGCCACCCCGCAGGGTGTCGGCGCCTGCTCCGCCCGCCAGGCTGTCCAGGTCGACGCCTCCGAGCAGGCTGTCGTCGCCATCACCACCAGTGAGGGTATCATTGCCAGCTTCGCCGAGCAGCGTGTCGCCGCCCGCACCGCCCGACAGCAGGTCGTGCTGTTCGCCGCCAAGGACCATGTCGTCCCCGTCGTTGGCGAACACGGAGTCATTCCCGTGATAGCCCCAGATCGTCTCGGCAGCCGCAAGCCCTACGAATTCGTCGTTCTGCAGCGTCATGTGGAACCGCTCGACGCTGATGATCTGATCACCCAGGGCGATGCCCGTGTTACGGACCGGGTTCACAAGGTCCACCACAATGCCGATGGTGGATTCGAGGAACGACGTCGTGTCCGTGCCGGAGCCACCATCGATGAGGTCGGGCCCTTCGCCGCCGACGATCGAATCGTCGCCGCCCTCACCGAACAGGCTATCGGCACCGGCGAAGCCGAGCAGCGTGTCGTTGCCGTCGCGGCCATAGACGACATCGGGCACGAGCGGGTCATCCAGCCCGATGAAGGTATCGTCGAAGTTCGACAGACCGAACTGCTCGATGGAGATGAGCAGGTCGCCAGCAGCATCGCCGGTGGTCTGTGAGGGATCCTGCAGATTGATCACTACGGGCCCGGTCGCGTCGATATAGGACGCCATGTCGACCCCGGCGCCGCCATCCACCGTATCGGCGCTGGCGCCGCCGGCGAGCGTGTCGTTGCCGTCCTCACCGAGCAGATGGTCGCTGTCCGCCTCCCCGAAGATGAGGTCGTTCCCAATGCCACCGCGCAGGGTATCGGCGCCGTCCCCACCATGGATCAGGTCCTCACCGGCATCTCCGTCGACCAGGTCAGCGCCAATGCCCGCCAGCAGCGTGTCGTTGCCTTCGCCGCCCGAGACCGTGTCGGCCTCGCTCCCGGCCACGACGGAGTCAGCACTGCTGCCGCCGCGCAGCCAGTCCGGTCCCGCCGCGCCAATGAGCGTGTCGGCGCCCTCGCCGCCATCGACTGTATCAGCGTCCGCACCGGCATCGATGATGTCGTCGCCCGCGTCACCGGAGAGCGAGTCAAAGCCGGCGCCACCAAGAATGGAATCAGCCTCGCTGCCAGCATACACCGTGTCATCGCCGGCTCCGGCCTCGACTGTGTCCTCGCCAGCGCCTGCGAGGATGGCATCGGAGCCGTCCTCGCCGAGGATGAAATCACCACCGCCGCCACCGACGACCGTGTCGTTGCCGCTGCCCGCCAGCAAGCGATCGGCGTCCTCGCCGCCTTCGAGCCAGTCGTTGCCCTGACCGCCGGTGAGCGTATCGGCGCCGGCCCCACCGAGGAGCGTGTCGTTGTCGTCGCCCCCTTCGAGCGAGTCGTCGCCCAATCCACCCGCGATGGAGTCATTGCCGGGATCGCCGTTCAGCGTGTCGTTGCCTTCGCCGCCATCGATGCTGTCATTGCCCGAGCCGCCAACGACGACGTCGACACCGCCTCCGGCCAGCACGCTGTCATCGCCGGAGTTGCCCGCGATGATGTCCGCGCCCCCGCCAGCCAGGATGGTATCGTTGCCAGCTCCGCCGGACAGCAGGTCGTCCAGGTCTCCGGACTCGATGCTGTCATCCCCGTCCTGGCCGTTGATGGTCGCGACCCCCGCCCCGCCGCGGGCGGTATCATTGCCCGCGCCACCTTCGAGGCTGTCGTCGCCATCGCCGCCGAGTAGCAGGTCGTGGTCCGCCCCACCGAGCAGCGTATCGGCATCGGCGCCGCCATCCAGGGTGTCGCTGCCGTCGCCGCCCTCAAGCGTGTCGCCACCCGCCAAGCCGGAAATGCTGTCGTTGCCGCCATTCCCCTGCAGACGGTTCGCGATATCGTTGCCGACGATCGTGTCGGCACCGCTGCCGCCGACTGCATTCTCGATCAGCGAGCGCGTGTCGCCGTTGAACAGCAGGGCGTTGAAGACGTTGGCGCGCGCCGTATAGCCATTGCCGAGGTTGGCAAGCTGGCTCGTGTCGGTGACCGTCCAGCCGCCGGGGCTGAGATCGATTGAAGAGCCGTTGGTGTAGTTGGACAGGTCGTAGGTGTCGTTGCCGTTGCCGTCCCAGACGGTCAGAAAGACCCGGTTGCCGCCTGGCTGCAGCTGCGCCACGCCGTTGATCGACATGGTCCCCGTGAGCGGATCCCAGCGGTAGGTCGTGTCGCCCGCATTGGTGCTGAAGTTAGCACCGTACATGTATTGCAGAGCCGCGATGTCGAGCATCATGAAGCTCTGGGCGTAGTTAAAGCCCTGGGCCAACAGCTGGTTCGGCCCGTTCAAGGCCGACCGGTAGGTCATGATGGAGAATTCCATCGAGTTCCGGTTGTCCGGGAGCTCCGGACCATCCACGCCGGTGAGCGCTTCGCCCAGCCACTCCGGGATGTTCTCGCCGAACAGGCCGCTCTCGTGGCCATGCTTGAGGCCGAGCGCGTGGCCGAGCTCGTGCATGATGGTGAAGAAGGCGAAGTTGCCGAGCGCCGGCGTGGCGAAGGTGCCGTCGTTCTTGTACCAGGTGTCACCCAGGAAGCCTTCGCCGATCAGGATCTGCAGGCTCGGCAGCGGCGGCACGCCGAAGGCGGGTGCGTCCGTACTGTCGGTCAAGGCGAAGCGAATGGTGCCGTGGGTGAAGCCGATGTCGAGCCCGTCGCCGTCCAAGACCGGAATCAGATCGACCTCGAAGTCACCTTCGTCGACCTCCGTGAACTCCAGGCCGGATACGGCGGCGGCCGCGTCGAGCGCGAAGTTCGCTGCAATCTTCTGTGCGTCGTTAAACTCGTCGAAGTCGTTGAGGGCGATGCCGGACACGATCAAGGTGTCGCCTGCGGCAGTGGTTAGGAAGTCCTGGAGGAGATTGATCAGGCCGGAAAGCGGATTGGTCGCCACGAGCAACGCCGCCTCAATGAGGTCGACGATGCTGAGCTCGTTCTTGACCTGCTCGAGGACGTACCACCAGCCACTGTCGGGGAAGGAGAAAGTGAGGGAAGTCGTATCCCACCTGTAGCCGGTCAGCAGAGCGTCGATCTCGACATTACCCGTGGAAGCGACGGTATCCGTGCCGGCCATGACGCAGCTCTCCTTTGGTAAGGCGAATCGTCTTTCCGGCACTGTCAAAGTGTCTTGCTTGTTGCGGACCGTAGATGATGCGGCACCCGCAACGCATCACAATTACGTGCTCGACGGGCGCTGCGTGTCTATGAGGGGTCAGGCACATTCCCAGGACGCCCACCCAGCGCGTCGGCGGCCGTCATTCGCGGCCGGTGCTCAACTGGTCTGTCTGTTTGGTCCAGCGCGCAGGCACGCCGTCCAAGAGCCTCGGCAGCGTCATGCCCTCCGGCTGCCGCCCATCCAGGATCGCCTCGACGATATCCGGCGCCAAGAGCGTCAGCCGCAGCACGCGCGAGACGTAGGACGAGTTGATCTTTTCGGCCGCGGCCAGCTCCTTCACCGTGGCGTAGTGTCCGGTCTCCAGCATCCGCCGCCAGCGGAACGCCCGTGCCAGCGCCTTCACCAGGGTGATGTCCACCCGCGCCCGTGCGGCCAGCACGCCGGCGGGGGCCATGACCTTCCGGGCGCCGCCGCGGCGCCGCACCGCCAGCGGGATCCGAACCGTCAGCGTGTTGGTGGCCTCGCTCACGCCGCCGCCCTTTCCGCCTCTGCCGGCCGGGCGGCGAGGTCCCGCACCAGGCTGGCCAGTCCATCGAGCCGGAGGCGGACATCCGCGCCGTCAGGCCCGACGTCCACCCGCTCCACCAGCAGGCGCACGATCCGCGCCTGCTCGGCCGGGAACAGCTCGTCCCAGAGCGGATCCAGCTGCTCCAGCGCCGTCCGGACCTCCGCCTCGGTGCCGCTCCCGTCCTGCCGCTGCGCTGCGCGCCAAGTGCCAATGACGACCTCCGGCTGCCGCAGCAGCGCCCGCACCTGCGCCATCACCGCCGCCTCGATCTCGCCGGCCGACACGCGCGACACTGGTGGCCCGTCCGCCGCCCCGCCCTTCACCACCGACTGGCTGACGTAGTAGCGGTAGATTTGGCCCCGCCGTCCGCGGGCGTGCGTCGGCGACATGGCCCGGCCGTCACTGCCGAAGATCAGGCCCCGCAGCAGCGCCGGCGTCTCGCAGCGCGTCCGGTTGACCCGCACCCGCGGGCTGACCTGCAGCACGGCGTGCACCGCCTCCCACTGCGCCTGGGTGACGATGGCGTCGTGCTCGCCGGGATAGGCCGTGCCCTTATGCACAGCCTCGCCGAGGTACACGCGGTTTCTGAGGATGCGATACACGTCGCTCTTCGTCAGCGTCCGGCCCCGCTTCGTCGTGGCGCCCTCGGCCCGCAGCGTCCGCACCAGCTTCGTGCAGGACTCCATCTCGACGAAGCCCTGGAAGATCCGCTGCACCAGCGCCGCCTCGGCGTCGTTGACCACCAGCTTCCGCTCGCGCACGTCGTAGCCGAGCGGCACGAAACCGCCCATCCACATCCCACGCTTGCGCGACGCCGCCACCTTGTCGCGGATGCGCTCGCCGATGACTTCTCTTTCGAATTGGGCAAAGCTCAGCAGGATGTTCAGTGTCAGCCGGCCCATGCTGGTGGTCGTGTTGAAGGACTGCGTGACGGAAACGAAGGTCACTTGGTTCGCGTCGAACACCTCGACGAGCTTGCTGAAGTCCAGCAGCGCTCGGCTGAGGCGGTCGATCTTGTACACGACCACGACGTCGACCAGCCCCTCCTGGATGTCGGCGACCAGGCGCTTCAGGGCGGGGCGGTCGAGCGTCCCGCCGGAGATGCCGCCGTCGTCGTAACGGTCGCGCACGAGCACCCAGCCCTTGGCGCGCTGGCTGGCGATGTAGGCCTCGCAAGCCTCGCGCTGGGCGTCGAGCGAGTTGAACTCCATGTCGAGCCCCTCCTCGCTCGACTTCCGGGTGTAGACCGCGCAGCGCAGCTTCCGGACCGTGGCCGGCATCGCGCCGGCCGGCTTCGTCTCGCGCTTCATGCGGCGCTCCGGCTCGGGCGCAGCCCGAAGAACACCCGCCCGTTCCAGCGCGTGCCGGTGATGGCGCGCGCGATGGCGGAGAGCGACAGGTAGGGGCGGCCCTGGTACTCGAAGCCGTCGCGCGTGACGGTCACCACATGCTCGACCCCCTGGTATTCGCGGATCAGCTGCGTACCGGCGATCGGCTTGTCGTCGCTGCGCATGCGCCGGACGGTGATCTTCCCGCCGTCGAGCTGCTCGCCGAGCGCCTCGAGGCGAGCCAGCGTCTCGGGCTTCAGGCCGCCATACGCCAGTTCCTGCACCCGATACGCGAGCCGGCTCTCCAGGAAGCGCCGGTTGTAGGGCGGCGGCTCGGCGCCGAAGAGGTCCCGCCACTGCTCGCGCAGCGCGGGCGTGGCGGCGGTCTTCAGGGCAGCGAGCCGGCCCAGCACGTCGGCGGGCGGAATCGCCGGCGCCGTAAACGTCGGCGGCTGCTCGGACTTCCTGCGGGTCCTGGGCGTCATGCGGGTCTCCGGGTGGGCGGGTTCGCATGCACGCTCTGGCAGGCGGTGAAGTGTAGCGACCTCTCTCCCCGGTCCGCGGCGTCGCGGGCGAACTCCTCGGCAGTGCGGCTACGAAGCCGCAGCAGGCCGCGGGCGAGGAGGTCGCAGACCTCGCGGAGGTGGGGCGGGAGGTGGGAGGGAAGGTGAGAACTGGCACGCATGCCATCCAAATATCCGGCACCACCGAGAAGTGTCGGGGGGGCATGGAGTAATCAACCAATCCGTTAGATGGGCCGCAGATTGTATGCTGCCGCCGCGACTCGACGGAGAGGCTATGTCAACCTTCCGGCTGAAGAAGTTCACCGATCCCGACTGGCTCGCGACGATCGCGCCGGGACGCATCGCTGCCCTGCTACGGCCCTGGGCAGCCTATCTGGCCGGGCGAGGCTTCGTGCTGCCCGAGACGGACGTGAACGGCATCGACTGCTCATGGCGCCTGACGCCAAGACGCCGCCGGACCTGGTGGATGCGCTCTACTTCGTCCAGGAGACCTCCTCGCCCGACGACGTTGACGCGCTGTTGGAGGACGCTGAGGCGGCGGGGGTGCCGGTGTCCGACGCTCCGGACGCCACGGCAGCGGACATCGCGATCGACATCTGGCTTTCGAAGCCGGCGCTGCTGCAGATGCGGCATGCGCAGGCGCTTGCGGTCCGGCAGCAGAGCTTCGACTACCATGGCGGCCGGACCGGTGGACGGCGGTCCTTCCCCAGGATCGACGAGGCAGCCCGTCAGCGGATCGAAGCCGCGTTCGATGACTGGTTCGACAGCAAGATGCGGGGGCGGGGCAGCAAGTTGCTCGATTTCCGCCAGGGTCATCTGGTCTGGCTGCTGGTTCGGCATGGGGAGCGCGTGCGCCGGGAGGCGAGCCATGGCGATGACGGCTCCGCGGGCACGGCGCTGTACCGGCCACAGAAGCACGATGTCCTCGTCTACGACGAAGGTACGGACGAGATTGCCGTGCATGCTGGCACCCTTGGTGAGAAGCGCCTCTACCTGAGGACCCTGGGGGAGCACCTGTTTGGCGACGAAGCCTACTTCCCGAGCGGCCCGCGCTTCACCCTCTCTCCGCTTGCCAACGAAGGCGCGGAGGCCCTCCTGTGCAAGGACATCCCTGGCATCGAAGCAATCCGCCTCGTCGAGTACCGCCTGAATTGGGGCGGTTCGCACGGTGAGCAGGAGGTCCGGCGCGCCACCGATATCTATGCGGCAGCCGAGGCGCGGAGCATCGAGCAGCCGATCACGCGGGAGCCGGCGGCCGCCGTCTTCAAGGTGAAGTTCGCCGATTCCGCGCGGGAGCGGAGGGTGACCATCCGCAAGCCGGCGAGCGCCAGATACGAGCGGAACGATGATGGCGTGGTGATCGAGGCGTGGCTGCGCGCGCGAGGCTTCCTGGTCGGCACGGCTGCCGGCTGAGGCGCGAATGCGTCGGCTGCCGCGGTTCTGGGCGGCGCTGAACGCGATCCCGGGCTGGGCGGCGGATGGTCTCGCATGGCGCGAACAGCTCGGCGACGAGTGGCCGCTGGCCTCGCGCTATCTCCGCCCGACCGGCAGAATGGTCCTGGCAGTGGCCTGTCCATCGCCGGGTGGGGATGGTTGCCCACGGACCGTCGTGCGGCTGCCTGACGGGCGGCTGCGCGCCGTCTGCGGTGAGTCACCGCGTGCCTGCGACGACCTCGAGCTTTTGGACACGGACGCTGCCGTCCTGGCGCTCGACCGTGCGAGGCTGGCCGGCGAAATTTCGGCGGCGCTTGACGCGCCGTCGGACGGCACTGGTCCGCCGCGGCGTTCAGCGCTGGTTCCGATCGGGCGGCACGCCGTCGCCGCCGGGATCTCGTGCCCGATCGTGCTGTTACTCGGCGAGCGCGATGCGTCCCTCGCGGAGGAGGCGCTGCGGAGCACCGCGCTGGCTGACGAGCCGGGGGTCGTGGCCGTGCGAACCGCCGCGACGCTGCCGCCGGCCACCCAGGCGCGACTGCGTGCGGCAGGCCACCTGATCCTGGCCCTGGCTGATGTGCTGGGCGTCGGCGAGACGGGCCGGCTACAGACCGTGCAGCCGCTGGAGGTCATCCTGGAAGCGCCGCGGGCGCGGCTGCTGCGCCGCTTGAAGGAGCCAGAGAGGCCGCCGGTCTGGGCGCTTCCGCCGGACGCACGCTGGGGGGAGCTGACGCTGCGGCTCACCAGTGACCAGGAGATAGACTGTAAGTTCCGCGGCGATACCAGGAAGCTGACCCCCGAGATCCTGCGGATGCGCGTCTCGCGAAGTGACAAGCCGAACAAGGACTGGAGCGCACCAAGGCCGCCCCCGGGATGGACCGGGGCGACTTCGAACAGGAGCTGTTCCTCGACTTCTGGCGACGGCGCGGCGGCTTTGACGAGCGGCGATCGCCCTTCGGGGCCTTCGCCCGCCTGGTGATCGGGCACCGCGCCGCCTCGCTGGCGACGCCCACCGCGAAGGGCAAGGGGGAGAGGCAGACGGTGTCGCTCAGTGCCCCGCTGCCGGGCGAGGACAGCGGCACGCTCGCCGATCACCTCTCGACCGACTGGCGGGCGGAACAGGACGACCATGCCCTGGCGCTCGACGTCCGCAGGTTCGTGGCCGGCCTGACGCCCGCGATGCAGCGCTGCTGCGGCGCCTTGGCGACCGGCTCCGTCTCCGAGGCGGCTGCCAGCATCGGGCTGAACCGGTCGAGCATCTACGAGACCATCGCCCGGATACGGCGCCATGCCGCCGCGGCGGGGCTCGACGCCTACGTGCTGCCCCCCGGCACTTCGGCGGCCTCGCGGGTATCTAGCGGGGGAGCGACAGCGGAGTGCGCCGATGACCGACCGGGATCGGGAGGAGACCTACCTGGACCAGCACCAGCTGGCCGCACGGTGGGGCGTCAGCCCGCGCAGCCTGGAACGCTGGCGCTGGCAGAGGGTCGGACCAGTGTTCCTGAAGATCGGCTCGAAGGTCAGATATCGCGAGCGGGACATCGCTGCCTACGAGCAGGCGAACCTCCGCGGCGCGGCCGGGTAACCGACACCGCCGCAGCCGCGGCGATGAGCGACCCCGAGAACAACGTCCAGTTCCGCAGGCGCTGGTCGGAGCCGGAACCGCCGCGCCGGACGCTGCCGACGGCCGGGCGACCGCACCAGGACTGGGCGAGCGAAGTCGGGCGCGATCCGCGAGTCGGCTAGCGGCAGGCAAATACCCGTCGTGACGGAGGTGTGCGATGAGCGCCTCCGACCCCCGCACCTACCGCTTCACCTTCGGCCACCACCTGCAGAAGGACGACTGGTCCGACGTCCAGGCGCTGACCTGGTCTGCGCTGGCCGACCTCCTCACGACGCACATAGTCGGGCCCAAGGCCGGCACCTGCATCGTGCCGGCGGTCTTCTCGGGCGGTCGCCGCAAGAAGGCCGAGGCCGTGCAGATCGACGTCGCGATGTTGGACAGCGACAGCGGCGCGACGCTCGACGAGATCCGGGCGGCCGTCACGGCGCGTCGCTGGGCGGCGATCATCAGCTCGACCCACTCGCACCTGACCACCAGGACGACCGTGAAAGGAACCGACTGGCAGCGGTTTCAGCGCGACCACGGCGCGGCCGCCACGGCCGAGGCATTCCTGCTTGAGCAGAAGGACTATCTCCCGCGCATCGCGGCCGGCGCCAAGGTCGCGGCCGAGGTCGGCGAGCACGTGCTGTTCGAGCATGTGCCCTGCCCGAAGTTCCGCATCGCGATCCCCCTGCTGCGGCCCTGGCGGGCGGACGACCACCCGGACACACGGACTGCGGGCCGTGCCTGGAAGGGGCGCATCGAGGCGCTGGCCGCCGCGCTCGGCCTGTCGCACGACCAGGCCTGCACCGACGCCTCCCGGCTGTTTTTCCTGCCCCGCAGGCCGGCAGACGGGCCGCCGGCGGAGACGGCCGCCCTGGAGGGCGCGCCGTGCGACATCTTCGCCCTGCCCGATCCGCCCGATGACGAGCCGCGCGGCACCGCAAAGCGGAGCCGCCAGCGAAGGGCGCCGGATCCCGAGGAAGCCCTCGACCCGCAGACCGGCAAGGTGATCGACCTGCGGTCCTGGGCGCGGCGCCTCGGACAGCGGTTCCTGATCGCGAAGGCGCTGCGCGCGCGCCGCCCGGCTGCGCTGCTCGGCCGGACCATCGACGGCACGAAGCACCTGGTGCGCTGCCCGAATGAGGCCGAGCACACCAATGCCGGCGAGGACGAGGCGACCTTCGTCTGCGACGCCGGCTCCGGCAGCGAGGCGAAGGGCTTCGTGATCCACTGCCGGCATGCGCATTGCGACGGCCGCGACCGGCTGTTCTTCGTCGGCCGCATGCTGCAGCAGGGCTGGCTCGCCGGCGTCGACCTGACGAACCCGGAGTTCCTGTCAGGCAATGCGCCCGTCCGGCCCCTGATCCGCATGGCCGGCGGCGAAATCGCTGAGATCGTGGATCAGGCCGAGGCTGCCCTGCTGCGGGCCGACCTGGACCTGTATCAGCGCGGCCCCTTCATCGTGCGCCCTGGTCGGGTGCCGGTCACGGTCGCGGACAACCAGGAGGTCGCCGGCCTGCGCGCCATCAAGGTGGAGCCGCATGCGCTGGCCGAGGCGATGACGCAGGCGGCGACCTGGGAGAAGTTCGACGCCCGCAGCGACAGCTGGGTACAGATCGACGCGCCCGCCAAGGCCGCGTCGACCTACCTCCAGCGCGGGGGGCGCTGGAAGCTGCCGGTGTTGGCGGGGATCATCAACGCGCCGACGCTGCGGCCGGACGGCAGCCTGCTGTCGCGGCCGGGCTATGATGCCGCCACCGGGCTGCTGTACGACCCCTGCGGCACGACGTTCCCGGCGATCCGGCGCAGCCCGACGCGCGAGCATGCCGGGAAGGCACTCGCAGCGCTGAAGGAGCCGCTCGCGGGCTTTCCGTTCATCAGCGGTGCCAGCACCGCGGTCGCGCTGTCGGCCATTCTCACGGCCTGCATCCGCCGCTCGCTTCGGACGGCGCCGCTGCATGCCTTCACAGCGCCGGCGGCCGGCACGGGCAAGTCGAAGCTGGTGGACATCGCCAGCGTCATCGCGACCGGTCGAGAGGCCGGCGTGATCTCGCAGGGCAAGACCGAGGAGGAGTTCGAGAAGCGGCTCGGCGCCCTGCTCCTTGCCAGTGAGGGCGTCATTGCGATCGACAACTGCGAGACGCCATTGGGTGGGGACTTTCTCTGCTCGATGCTGACGCAGCAGGTGGTGCGCGCGCGCATCCTCGGCCTGTCCGAAGCGCCGGAGCTGCCAAGCAATGCGCTGGTGACGGCCACCGGGAACAACCTGGTGCTGGCGGGCGACGTCACGCGCCGCGCCATAGTCGGCGAGCTGGACGCAAAGGTCGAGCGTCCCGAGTTGCGGAGCTTCGCCTTCGATCCGGTGGATCTCGCAAAGCGCGACCGTGGCCGCCTGGTCGCCGCGGCGCTGACCGTGCTGCTTGCCTACTGGGCTGCCGGCCGGCCGAACCCGCCGGATCCGCTCGGGTCCTTCGAGGAATGGAGCGGGTGGGTCCGCGGCGCTCTCATCTGGCTCGACGAGGCGGATCCGGTCGAGACCATGGAAGCAGCGCGTGACAGCGATCCGCGGTTGGAGGAGCTGCGCGCCATCATGCAGCAGTGGCAGGCGGTGATCGGCTGTGGCGCCACCTCCGTCCGGGAGATCATCGAACTGGCAACCGAGTTCAGCAGCAACGGGAGCATGGGGTTTGGCGCGCCCGGACGCGCCGACTTCCGTCACCCGGACTTGCGCGAAGCGCTGCTCGCGGTGGCAGGCAGAGGCGGCGCGATCAATGGCGCCCGGCTCGGCAAATGGCTCGGCACCAATGCCGATCGGATCGTGGGAGGGCTCGTGATCCGGCGTGGATCGATGAGCACCGGCGTGCAGCAGTGGGTATTGGAGCGTGTTGCGAGCGCACGTCCGGCGGCCGCCGCCTGAAGGTTTTAGGTGGGGATCGGTGGGGTTGGTGGGGATATTTCCGCTACCCCGCGGGAAGTGTCAGTGAGTTCGTTATATCGTGTGTGCGTGTGAATGACAGTTTTTATGATAGGGCTGAAAATGCCCACCGATCCCCACCGATCCCCACCGGATCAGACAGCTCGCGCGGGGTGTTCCTGCTGCTGAGGGAGCGCAGGATGGCCGGCCACATCAGCGATGCGACGATGTTCCCGACCTACACGACCAGCCGCGTCGATGCGCTGATCCACTCCGCCCGCAACGCGCGCACGCACTCCGCGGCCGACCCACGAGCGTCCACGTCCCGCGCTGAAAAAAGAGCCGCCGTTGGATGTCGGTTGTCGTAGCGCAGCGTAGTGCATCGCAAGAACGTCGCGTTGATCCGATGATTCCCGATCTGCTAGAGCGGTTTCCGATCAGTCTGCATCGTAGCCGGCAGCGGCGAAGTAGTTGGCGCACTCCCCAGGCGTGAAGGCGTCGACGATGCGGCCGATGGTG
>NZ_JAWLHG010000072.1:0-15764 GCF_041690465.1 Falsiroseomonas sp.
ACCCTCCACGGCCGGAAGCTCTTCCTCATGCCGAAGAGCGAATCACCCCGCGCCCTACCTGTCGAGCCTCATCACCCGTTACAAGGACAGGCTCCTAGGTCGGATCGTCCAGCCCCAGCGCCCGCAGGCGGCCACGCTCCTCGTCCCAGCCGGCGCGTTCCTTGACGTTGAGGAACAGGTGGATGCGGCGTTCCAGCAGCTTCTCGAGCTCCGCCCGCGCACGGGTTCCGATCTCGCGGATGCGCGCGCCCTTCTCGCCGATCAGGATCGCCTTCTGGGTGGCGCGGCTGACATAGATCGTCACGTCGATCCGCGCGCTGCCATCCTTGCGTTCCTCCCACTGCTCGGTCTCGACCGTGGCGTGGTGCGGCACTTCCTCATGCGTCTGGCGCAGCACCTGCTCGCGCACGATCTCGGCGGCCAGCATGCGCTGCGGCAGGTCGGAAAGGTCGTCCTCCGGGAACAGGTAGGGCCCCTCGGGCATGGCGGCGGCCAGCATGTCGAGCAGCCGGTCCAGCCCATCGCCCTTCACCGCGCTGACCATGAAGGTCTCGCGGAAGGGCAGCAGGTCGTTGAGCTCCTTCGCCAGCGGCAGCAGCCGCTCGCGCGGGATCAGGTCGGCCTTGGTCAGCGCCAGCATCAGTGGGCGCTTCGACTTGGCGAGCCCCTCCACGATGGCGCGCACATCATCCTTCAGGCCGGCGCGCGCATCCACCAGCAGCAGGGTGAGGTCGGCATCCTGCGCGCCGCCCCAGGCGGCCTTGACCATGGCACGGTCAAGCCGTCGGCGCGGCGCGAAGATGCCCGGCGTGTCCACCAGCACGATCTGCGCCCGGCCGCGCATCACCACGGCCCGGATGCGGAAGCGCGTGGTCTGCGGCTTGGGCGAGACGATGGTCACCTTCGTCCCGGCCAGCGCATTCACCAGCGTGGATTTTCCTGCGTTCGGTGCGCCGACCACCGCCACCAGGCCGCATCTTGTGCTACCGTCTTCAGCGGGGTGCGTGCGCTCGCCCTCAGCGGTCATGCGCCGAGCCCCTCCAGCAGCCGCGCCGCGGCCGCCTGCTCCGCCGCCCGCTTGTTCTCACCGGTGCCCTCGGCGTCCTGCCCGGCGGCCAGCACGCGCACGACGAAGACCGGCTGGTGCGAGGGGCCGGAGGTGGACACCAGCACGTATTCCGGCAGGCCGAGGCCACGGCCCAGCGTCCATTCCTGCAACCGCGTCTTGGGCGAGACAGGCGGCCTGGCCGAGGCCTCCAGCAGCGGCGCCCATTCGCGGCGCACCAGCTCCCGCGCCGGATCGAGCCCGCCGTCGAGGTAGAGCGCACCGAGCAGCGCCTCGACCGCATCGGCCAGCACGGAAGCGCGGTTGCGCACGCCGGAGCGCTCCTCGGCGTTGAGGATGCGCAGCGCCGTCGCGACGCCGAGCGACTCGGCGACCGTCGCCAAGCTCTGCTGCGCCACCAGCACCGCAAGGCGCTTGCCGAGGTCGCCCTCGCGCTCGTCGGGGAAGCGCTCGGCCAGCCATTCGGCCATCACCAGCGCCAGCACACGGTCGCCGATGAACTCGAGGCGTTCGTTGGAATCAAGCATCTGCCGCCGCGGATCCGCGGCGGAGCGATGCGTCAGGGCGTGCAGCAGGAACTCCGGGCGGGAAAAGGCGTGCGGCAGGCGCGCGGCGAGCGCGGCGACGGGATCCGCCGGCGCGTCGCTCACCGTACCGCGCTGAACAGCCGCGACCAGCGGATCGCCATTGGCCACGCCCAGACCTCCCAGATGCGCGCCGAGCCGTCGACCGAGAAGAAGATGAACTCCGCGCGGCCGACCAGGTTCTCCACCGGGATGAAGCCGACGGCGTTGGGTGCGCGGCTGTCCAGGCTGTTGTCGCGGTTGTCGCCCATGGCGAAGACATGCCCCGCCGGGACCACGAACTCCTGCGTGTTGTCGTAGGGCTGGTCGTCCGACATCTCGAGGATGGTGTGGGCGTGCGGCTCGATGCCCGGCTGCGGCGGCAGGATCTCGCGGAACTGCCGGACCACCATGCGCGGGCCGTCGCCCTCCACCGTGTAGTTGCCGAGCAATTCGCGGCGCACGGGCTGCCCGTTCAGGTGCAGCACGCCGCCGCGCACCTGCAGGCGGTCGCCGGGCAGGCCGATGATGCGCTTGATGTAGTCGGTGGCGTTGTCGCGCGGCAGCTTGAAGACAGCGACGTCACCACGTTCCGGCAGGCGGCCGAAGATGCGGCCTTCGAACAGGCCCGGGCTGAACGGCATGGAATGGCGCGAGTAGCCGTAAGAATATTTCGAGACGAACAGGTAATCTCCCACCAGAAGGGTGGGAATCATGCTGCCGGACGGGATGTTGAACGGCTCGAAGGCGACCGTCCGGATGCCGATGGCGATGAGCCCGGCATAGACGATCGTCTTGATGGACTCGAGCCAGCCGCCCGTCTGCTTCTTCGCCATGGAGGAGGTTTTCGCGGGCATCCTAATGGCCGGCCCCCTTGCCGGGTCGGTCGCTGAAGCCCGGGATAGAGCGCGCGCCCCCCCCCGCTGTCAAGGAACGGCTCCCCGGCCGCCGCCAAGCGCGGCCGGCATCGGCACCGCGCTGATGATCACCACGGCCTTCGCATAGGGGTATTCGTCGGTCATCGTCAGCGCGACATGGGAGAGATGCCCCGGCGGCGTGATGGCGTTCAGCCGCACTGCCGCGCCGCCCGTCATGCGCAGCGTGGGTTGTCCGGAGGAGAGGTTCACCACGCCGAGGTCGCGCCAGAACACGCCCTCCCGGAAGCCGGTGCCGAGCGCCTTCGACGCCGCCTCCTTCGCCGCGAAGCGCTTGGCGTAGGTGGCGGCGCGGATCTTCTCGGTGCGGCGTTCCGCCTTGGCGCGCTCGATCGGGGTGAAGACGCGGTCGAGGAAGCGCTCGCCATGCTTTTCGATCACCCGCTCGATGCGGCGGATGTCGAGGATGTCGCTGCCGAGGCCGATGATCATGGTGGGAGGGGGTCAGCCTTTCGCCCGCTCGGCCTGCGCCACGCCCTGGACGGCTCGCAGCGCGGCGATGATGTTGGACAGGTGCCGCAGATCCTTCACCTCGACGTCGATCGAGATCTCCTGGAAATCCGGGCCGCGATGGTGGATGCGCAGGTTCTCGATCGCGCCATCCTGCCGCGCGATCGCATCCGTCACCGCCGAGAGCGCGCCGCGGTCGACGGCGGCCACCACCTCGATCCTGCCGAGATGCGCTGCGCCGGCGCCACCCTCGTAGTCCCAGTCGATGTCGAGGAAGCGCTCCGGGCTGTCGGAGAAGCCGGAGAGGTTCTGGCAGTCCGCCTTGTGCACCGTCACGCCCTTGCCGGTGGTGACGATACCCACGATGCGGTCGCCGGGCAGCGGGTGGCAGCAGCCGGCGAAGTTCACCTGCATCCCGGCGACCAGGCCGGAGATGCCCATCGCCACGTCGCGCCGCCCGCCCTTTCCCGAAACCTGCGCCAGCGTGCGCGGACGCGAGCGCGCGATGGTCATCGGATCCACCGCGCGTGGTGGTCCCTTCAGCTCCGGATAGACGGCGTGCAGCACTTCCTTCGGGGTCACGCCGCCGGCGGCGACCACCAGGCACAGTTCCTCGAAGCTCGGCTGCTTCAGCTGCTTCAGCGCGGGCTCGACCACCTTTTCGGAGAACTCCACGCCCTCCTGGCGGAAGGCACGCGCGATAGCGGCGCGGCCTTCCTGGCGGCTGACTTCCCGCTGCTGGGCGTGGACGAAGCGGCGGATGCGCGCCTTCGCCTTGCCGGTGACGACGAAGCGTTCCCATTGCGGGTTGGGCGTGCCGCCGCGGGCGGTGATGATCTCCACCTGGTCGCCATTCTCGAGCGGCGTGCGCAGCGGCTTGATGACGCCGTTGATCTTGGCGCCGACGCATTGGTCGCCGACCTGGCTGTGCACCTGGTAGGCGAAATCCACGCAGGTCGCGCCGCGCGGCAGGGCGATGAGGTCGCCCTTGGGCGTGAAGCAGAAGACCTGGTCGCGGTGCAGTTCGAGCCTTGTAGCGTCCAGGAATTCCTGCGGCTCGGCGGCCTGCTCCAGGATGTCGAGCAGCGCCTTCACCCAGGGGAACTTCTGCTGGTCGCGCGCAGCCAGCCCGCCCTGCTTGTAGATCCAGTGCGCGGCGACGCCGTATTCGGCGAGCTCATGCATGTCGCGCGTGCGGATCTGAACCTCGATCTTGGCGTTGCGCTTCTCCGGCACTGTCACGCCGGTGTGCAGCGACTGGTAGCCATTCGGCTTGGGTGTCGAGATGTAGTCCTTGAACCGCCCGGGCACCACGCGATAGGCACTGTGCACCGCGCCCAGCGCGCCGTAGCAGGCCGCCTTGTCGGCCACGATCACACGGAAGGCCATGATGTCCGAGAGTTGCTCGAACTCCACCTTCTTGCCGTGCATCTTCAGCCAGATGGAGTAGGGCGATTTCTCGCGGCCGGTGAGCTCCAGCACCTCGACGCCGTTCTCCTGCATCACGCGGGCAAGGTCGTCCTTGATCTCGTCGATCAGCTCGGCGCCCTGGCCGTAGAGGAAGGCGCGGCGGGCGGCGATGGTCTGGAAGGCGTCGGGATCGAGCTCGCGGAAGGAGAGCGTCTCAAGCTCGGTCTTCAGCGCATCCATGCCGATGCGCTCGGCGAGGGGGGCGAAGATCTCCATCGTCTCGCGCGCGGTCTTGCGGCGCCGCGCCTCCTGCGGGACGAAGTGCAGGGTGCGCATGTTGTGCAGCCGGTCCGCGAGCTTCACCAGCAGCACGCGGATGTCCTCGCTCATCGCGAGCACCAGCTTGCGGAAATTCTCCGCCTGCTTGGTGCGCTCCGATTGCAGCTCGAGGCGCGTCAGCTTGGTGACGCCATCCACAAGGCGGGCGACTTCCTTGCCGAAGCGCTTCTCGATCTCGGCGAGCCCGGTCTTGGTATCCTCCGCCACGTCGTGCAGCAGCGCGGTGGCGATGGAGGCACTGTCCAGCCGGTACTGCGCCAGGATCTGCGCGACGGCGACGGGATGGGTGATGTACGGATCGCCGTTCTCGCGCGTCTGCCCGGCATGGGCGGCGGCGGCGAGCTCGAAGGCGCTCTCGATGAGGGCGGTGTCGGCACGCTGGTCGTAGCTGGCGACGCTGCGTGCCAGGTCCTGCCCCGCACTGGCCGGCACGCCGCCGGCGAGGCCCTCGGGCGCCCAGGACGGGGTGCCCGTCAGGCTCATCGGGGCAGGCTCATGCGCGCGCCCCCGCGCCGGCCGCTGTGCGGCGCCCGGTGCGGGATGCGGGGGCGAGGCCCCCGCTCGGCGGCTGCTGCGTCAGCGCTTGCCGCCGAGTTCGGCGGCGATCGCTGCCTCGATGTCGTCGGCCGAGAGGTCCTCGAGGCCGGCGCCTTCGCCGATCGGCTCCTCGTTGACGTCCATCACGCCGAAGATATTTTCGTCGGTCGCGATGAGGTCCAGCACCTCCTCCTCGGCCGGCTCGGGCTCCGGGGCGCGCTGCAGGGACTTGATGAGGTCGGCCTGGAGGCTTTCCAGGTCAACGGTGTCCTCGGCGATCTCGCGCAGCGCGACGACGGGGTTCTTGTCGTTGTCGCGCTCGACCGTCAGCTCCTCGCCGCGGCTGATGTTGCGCGCACGCTGGGCGGCGTGCAGGACGAGTTCGAAGCGGTTCGGCACCCTGAGGACGCAGTCCTCGACCGTGACGCGTGCCATGGCGGCTCCAGTTCCGATGCGGGGATGCGGATGGTGCCTGGGCAAGCAGAGCCCCGGGCGCACCCCTCCCCTCTCTTGGTGAACCCTCCATGTAGCCACCGGAGGGGCGAAGCGCAAGGCGCTAGCCGAGGGGGCGCACCTCCTGCGGGCCGAGCGCGGCCAGCAGCGCCGTCGCCCGCCCGCCGGAGCCGGCGTGCACCCAGCCCGGCGCCACGTCCAGCAACGGCGCCAGCACGAAAGCGCGGTCCTGCATGCGCGGATGCGGCAGCACCAGGTCGGGCGCGGCCCTGACCGTCCCGTCCAGGTCCAGCAGGTCGAGATCGAGCGTGCGCGGCGCGTTCGGATAGGGACGGACGCGCCCGAACCGCGCCTCGATCGCCTGCAGGGCGGCCAGCAGCATCGCCGGGTCCGGAACGCCCTCCCCTGGCCGCGGCACCAGCAGCGCCACCCCGTTCACGTAGTCGGGCACGCCCGGCGCCGCCGGCACCGGCGCGGTCGCGAACCAGCGGGAGAGCGCCCGCAGCCGCAGCCCGGGCAGCGCGTCCAGCGCCGCGGCGGCCCGCCGGCAGGTTTCCAGCGCCGGGGCGCCGTCCGGACCCGGCAGGTTCGCCCCAAGCGCGATCAGGATCACGACAGCGCGCTCAGCGAAACGGACCGATGGCGTTTCCTGTCGAATTGCCTATGTTCTGCTCCATTGGAGCGAAAGATCCCGCCGTGCATTTCGATCCCCAGGAGAGACTCGGCATCTTCATCGACGGTGCGCACCTCTATGCCGTCTCCCGCAATCTCGGCTTCGACGTGGACTACAAGAACCTGCTCGGTTTCTTCCGCCGACAGGCCAGGCTGGTCCGCGCCGCCTACTACACCGCCCTGCTGGAGAACGACGAGTACTCGCCGTTGCGTCCGCTGGTGGATTGGCTGGGCTACAATGGCTACTGCGTGGTCACCAAGCCGGCGCGGGAATTCACCGACGCCGCCGGCCGCCGACGGGTGCGCGGCAACATCGAGGTCGAGATGGCGGTGGATGTTCTGACGTTGACGCCGCGCCTCGACCACGTCGTGGTCATCGCCGGTGATGGCGACCTGCGCCGCATGGTGGAGGCAGTGCAGCAGCAGGGGGTGCGCGTCACGGTGGCCTCCACCATCCGCACCCAGCCCGCGATGATCTCCGACGATCTGCGCCGGCAGGCCGACCAGTTCATGGACCTGGCGGACCTCGCCCCCGACATCACCCGCCGCCAGGTGGAGCCCCGCCTGCGCCCGGTGCCGGCCCGTGCGCCGGAACGGACGCGCGCCACCCCCGCCGAGCCCTTCCGCGACCCGGTGGACCTGCCGGAGTAGCCTGGCTTCCGCTATCGGGACGGGATGACCGCCGAATCCCCCGGGCGCGACTGCCCGCTCTGCCCGCGCCTCGTCGCCTATCGCGAGGCCAACCGCGCGAAATGGCCGGAGTGGCACAATGCACCGGTGCCCTGCTGGGGGCCGCGCGAGGCACCGCTGATGATCCTCGGCCTCGCACCCGGGGTGAAGGGAGCGAACCGCACCGGGCGCCCCTTCACCGGCGACCATGCCGGCAAGCTTCTCTATGCCACCTTGCTGAAGTTCGGCTTGGCCCGCGGGGAGTACCGCGAGGATCCGAAGGACGGCCTGGAGCTGACCGGTGTGCGCATCGTCAATGCGGTGCGCTGCGTGCCGCCGGAGAACCTGCCCACGCCCGCCGAGATCACCACCTGCAACCGCTTCCTGGTGGCGGAGCGCGCGGGCATGCCGCGGCTGAAGGCGGTGCTGGCGCTCGGTCTTGTCGCGCACAATGCGCTGATGAAATCCTTCGCCATTCCGGCGGCGCGGCTACGCTTTGCTCATGGGGCGATCCATCAACTGCCGGACGGCGTCCTGCTGGCCGACAGCTATCACGTCAGCCGCTACAACACCCAGACCGGGCGGCTGACCACGGAGATGTTCGAGGCGGTGGTGGCAGAGCTGGTGAGGCGCATCGGCCCGGGTTGAGCCGACCTCACCGACCGCTGCGCCGAATGGTACGCGCGCGCTTAACGGCTTCGTTCAACGAGCTTCGGGGGAGCACCGCAGGTCAGGCGAGCGCCTGTCCCGCCAGCGCGGCCTCGATGGCGCGGACCAGGATCGGTGCCTCCGGCTCGGTCGCGGTCGGAAAGGAGCGCACGCCGGTCCCGTCCCGCGACACCAGGTATTTGTGGAAGTTCCAGCGCGGCGGGCCGCCCGCACGAGCGGCAAGCCAGGCGAAAAGTGGATGCGCCCCCTGCCCGCGAACCCGCGTCAGCGCCGCCATCGGAAAGCTGATGCCGAACATCGTGTCGCAGAAATCGCGGATGCGGGCGTTGTCCTCGCTCTCCTGGCGGAAATCGTTGGACGGCACGCCGAGCACGGCGAAGCCGCGCGCCTCGAACCTCTCGTGCAGGCGCTGCAGGGCGGCGTATTGGGGGGTGAAGCCGCAGAAGCTCGCGGTGTTCACCACCAGCAAGGCGCGGCCGCGGAAGTCGGCGAGCCGCAGGGCGCCACCCTCCAGCGCGTCCAGGGTGAAGTCGAACGCCGACGGCGTCGGGCTCGCCGCCATCAGCAGCGGGCTGGCGAGAAGGGCACGACGCGCGATGCTATCCATACCGCTCCTCCATCCAGGGGTCGCCGCGATTGTGGTAGCCGCGCACTTCCCAGAAGCCGGGCCGGTCCTCGCGCAGCAGCTCGATCCGCGTCACCCATTTCGGGCTCTTCCAGAAGTAGAGATGCGGCACCACGAGCCGCACCGGGCCGCCATGCTGGCGCTCCAGCTTCGCGCCGGCCCAGGAATGAGCGAACAGGTTCTCGTCGCGTGCGAAGTCATCCATGGCGAGATTGGTGGTGTAGCCGTCGTAGCTGGTCAGCGCGACGAAGCGCGCTTCGTCCTTCGGCCGCGCCATCGCCAGCAGGGCCTGCACCGGCACGCCCTGCCAGTGGTTGTCGTAGCGGCTCCACTGCGTCACGCAGTGGATGTCGTTGACGCGCTCCGACTGCGGCAGGGCCATGAATTCCTCGAGCGTGAGGCGCAACGGCGCCATCACCAGCCCTTCGACGCGCAGCCGCCAGTTGGCAGGGTTGACGTCCGGCTGCACGCCGAGATCGAGAACCGGGAAATCCTGCACCAGGCGCTGGCCGGGCGGCAGACGCTTGGCCAGTGGGTCCGCGGTGCTGCCGGTCAGCAGCCGGCCCTCGCGGGCCCACGCCTCCTTGGAGCGGACCAGCTTGTCCTTCACCTGACCAGTGAGCCTGACTTCGTCCTCGTCCGCCATGCCATCGCCCTCGGGCCGGTTACGTGCGGTGGTGCCGCCAGGTTGCAAGAGCAGGCGCGGGTCAGCCCTTGTCGCGCATCAGCCGCGCCTTGTCGCGTTGCCAGTCCCGCGCGGCGATGGCGGCGCGCTTGTCGTGCTTCTTCTTGCCCTCGCCGACGCCGAGCAACACCTTCGCCACGCCGCGCTCGTTGAAGTGGATGTCCATCGGCACCAGCGTGATCCCCTCCCGCGTGATGGAGCCGATCAGCTCCTTCACCTGCTTGCGGTGCAGCAGCAGCTTGCGCGGGCGGCGCGGCTCGAACTTGGCGGCGAAGCTGCCGGCCTGCCATTCGGGGATGTAGCAGTTGAACAGGTACATTTCGCCGTTGCGCTCGCCGGCCCAGGCCTCGGACAGCGTGGCGCGGCCGGCGCGCAGGCTCTTCACCTCGGGGCCGACCAGCATCAGGCCGGCCTCGATGGTCTCGCCGATCTTGTAGTCGAAGCGCGCCTTGCGGTTCTGCGCGGCGACGCCGTGGCTGATCAGGCCTTTCTTGCGGGGTTCTGCCATGTGGGACGCAGGTTTCCCCCACCCTGACCCTCCTCCGCAAGAGCGGGGGAGGAAATCATGGGTCTAGTTGAGCAGGCCGGCGCCGGTCATGGCCTCGCGCACGCGCAGCTTCGTGCTCTCGGCGACGGGGGCCATCGGCAGGCGGCAGAGGTCGCGCGCCTTGCCGAGCAGGCTGGCCGCATGCTTCACCGGGCCGGGCGAGGTCTCGCAGAACATCGCGTCATGCACCGGCACCAGCCGGTCCTGGATGGTGATGGCGTCCTGCACGCGTCCCTCGGCCCAGGCATCGTGCATATGCCGGCAGAGCCGGGGCGCGATGTTGGCGGTGACGCTGATGCAGCCATGTCCGCCGGCCGCGAGGTAGGAGACCGCCGTGTGGTCCTCGCCCGAGAGCTGGCAGAAGTCCGGGCCGCAGGCGAGGCGGGTGTGCAGTGGGCGCGTCAGGTTGGCGGTCGCGTCCTTCACGCCGACGATGTTCGGGTGCTTCGCCAAGCGTGCCATGGTCTCGACGCTCATGTCCACCACGCTGCGGCCGGGGATGTTGTAGATGATGATCGGCAGTTCCACGGCATCGGCGATCGCCATGTAGTGGCGGTACAGACCCTCCTGGGTCGGCTTGTTGTAGTAGGGGGTCACCACCAGGGCGGCGTCGGCGCCGTCCTGTTTGGCGTGACGCGTGAGGTCCACCGCCTCGGCGGTGGAGTTGCTTCCGGTGCCGGCAATCACCGGTACGCGCCCGCGCGCAGCCTGGATGCAGGCACGCACGACCTTGTGATGTTCCTCATGGCTCAGGGTGGGGCTTTCTCCGGTGGTGCCGACCGGTATGAATCCCTGCGTGCCCTCCGCAACCTGCCATTCCACGAGGTCGGCGAACGCCTTCAGGTCCAGGGCGCCATCGGCCTGCATCGGCGTGATCAGCGCGACCAGCGATCCCCTGAACATGTCTCTGCAGCCCCGAAGCCGTGTTGGACGGCGGAAGCTAGGCGCCACTCCGGACCGCCGCAAGTGGCGTCCCACACGCCTGGCCGGAAGCCCGTCGGGCGAGACACCGATGGGATATGTCTCACATAAAGATACGAATCTGCACGCTTCGGTTGACGACGCCTATACGAATTGGAGATAAAGATGGCGGTCCCGAAACGGCGCCCCTCAGCCCTGGACATGGTGGGGCGCTGATCGCCATGTCAGGCTTGGAGGCCAGGATGCGCGTCGGCTATGGCAGAAGCCCGGACCCCGCTTCGGCGGTTCGGCAGGCGGTTGCGGCGCTGGCGCTGAGGTCGGAAAAGCCTGCGCTGATCATGGCGTTCTCGGGCGGCAAGCTGGACCCCTTCGCCGTTCGCGCGGCGATCGGCGAGGCGCTCGGACCGGTGCCGGTGGTCGGCGGTTCGGCAGCCGGCGCCATTTCGCGCGCCGGCACTGGCTACAGCGGTTTCGAGCTGGGGCTGATCGCCTTCGACGACCCTGACTGTACCCCGCGCGTGGTCACCAGCCACGCGCTCGACCGCGACGAACGGGCGGCCGGTGCAGAGATTGGCGAAAAGGTCCGTGGCATGGTGACGGAGAAATCCGTCGTGCTGCTGCTGTTCGACAGCGTCGCCAGTACCCAGCCGCCGCGGCTGCACCATGCCAGCGCGATCGTCTCCGGCTTCAACGAGGCAGTGGGCAATGCGCCGGTCAACCTGGTCGGCGGAGGCCTGCTGACCGACATGAACATGACCGGCGCCTGGGTGTTCGACGGCGAGGGCGTGAGCAAGCATGTCGCCGTCGCATTGGTCTTCCCCCCAGGCGTCGAGGCGGAGACCGCGATCCTGCACGGCTGCCGTCCGGTCAGCGCCTTCATGGAGATCACCCGGATCGACCGGGCCACGGTCTATGAGCTGGATGGAGAGCCGGCGCTGAAGGTGATCGAGCGCATGCTCGGCCTGCCGATCGGCGGCGGCCGCGGGCAGGAGCTGTCGCTGATGGCCACCCTCGGCCAGAAGCAGGGCGACCCCTATGCACCCTATGACGAGAAATCCTACGTCAACCGCCTCATCCTCAGCGCCAATGCGGAACAGGGCTCGATCACCCTGTTCGAGCCGGATTTCGAGCGTGGTGCGATGGTGCAGATCATGAGCCGCGACAACGGCCTGATGCTGGATTCCGTGAAGCGCGGTGTGGAAGCGATCAACCGCACGGCCATCGGGCGGCAGAACCTGCTCGGCCTTTACATCGACTGCGCCGGCCGGGCGAGTGCGCGCAGCGGCTCCTCCATCGAGGAAGCGGATCTCGTGGTGCGAGGGCTCGACCCCGCGGTGCCGCTGCTGGGCTTCTATTCTGGCGTGGAAGTCGCCCCTTTCGCCGGCGAGCAGAGCCGGCCGCTGGACTGGACCGGCGTGCTGACGGTGCTCCGGAGGCGGGATTGACGGAACTCCGCATTCTCGACCTCGGCAAGCTGGAGCGTGAACTCGCCTACTACCGGCGGGAGTGCAACGACCTTGGCGCCCGCCTGCTGCGCCTGCAGGAGGAGCAGAGCCAGGCCTTCCGGGAGTCCCGCCGCAGCCGCACCGTCGCCAAGCTCATCCGCGAGGCGCACCGGCTGGCGGATCTCTGCGCGACGCCGGACGAGATCGGCTCCTCCATGCTGGAGGTGATCGTCGAGAACACGCTCTGCGACCGAGCCGCCTTCGTGCGGCGGGAGGCAGCGCAGGGCAATTCCGACCTGTTCCGCGTGACTCACGCCATCGGCTTCGGCTCCGACCCGCCGGCCGAGCATGTCACCGTTCCCTCCGCCCCCGCCTTCTTCCTCACCACCGCGCGCACGGTGATCGAGACCCCGGCCTATGAGCTGACCGGCATCCTGCGCATGCCCTATGTGCTGTGGTGCTACGACCGCGCGTCAGGCCATGCGCTGATCCTCGGCAACCAGTCGGAATCCAATGTCAGCCGCCCGTTCGAGGCCGGTGACCAGGAACTCGTGGAGGGTGCGCTCTCGGTCTACATCGACGTGATGCTGCGCAAGCGGGCGGAGGTGGAGCTGCGCGTCGCCAAGGCCACCGCCGAGGAAGCCAGCGCGCTGCGAGCCCGCTTCATCGCCACGCTGAGCCACGAGCTGCGCACGCCGCTCAACGCCATCATCGGCTTCTCCGACATGATGCTGCCGGGCTCCAGCTATCGCCTCACCGAGCACCAGCAATCGGAATATGCGCAGCAGATCAACGATTCCGGGCGGCTGCTGCTGGAACTGATCAACGACATCCTGGACTATTCGAGCCTCGCCAAGGTGGCGCCGCAGCTGTTGCTCGCCTGGGCGAAGGCGGAGACGCTGCTCTCCGCCTCGGCACGCGAGCTGGCGGCACTCGCGATGCAGAACGAGGTGAAGCTGGAAGTGCGGCGCGGCGAGCCGGGGCTCGAAGTGCAGGTGGACCAGCTGCGCTTCCGCCAGGTGCTCAACAACCTCATCAGCAACGCGGTGAAGTTCACCGGTCCCGGCGGCACGGTCACCGCCTCCGCAAGGCTGCGCCCCGACGGCATGGCGGAGCTGGCGGTGCGCGACACCGGCGTCGGCATGCGGGCGGAGGACATCCCGCGCGCGCTGGAGCCCTTCCAGCAGATCGACAGCGGGCACTCCCGCACCTTCCCCGGGACTGGCCTCGGCCTGCCGATCGCCAAGGGCCTGGTCGAGGCGCATGGCGGCACGCTGCGCATCGTCAGCGCGCCGGGCGAGGGCACGACGGTGACAATCATCCTGCCAGCCGCCGCCGCGCGCATCGTCGAGCCGGCGCCGCCGCCCGGCTGAGGCACGCCGGAGCGGCCCCGCCTGCACATGGGCAGGCGGCGGGCGCGACCGTTCAGCCCTGCGGGAGCGCGTGCTGCAGGCCGAGGCCGGCGGTCGAACGCTCCGCCGCGGGTTCGCGGCCGATCGTCGCGGGCCGGGTCGCCGAGAGGCTGGCGAGATTGCGGTCCACGGCGCGCATCAGCCCCCAGGCCTCGAAATACCCGGTCGGGAAGCCCGGCGAGCCAGCATCGGCGTCCTGCTGCCGTGCATGGATGTAGGTGGTCCAGCGACGCGTCGCCGGGCGCCGGTGGTGATAGTCGTGGCAGGGCGCGTCGCCCACCAGCACAAACAGCCGGACAAAGAGGTGCACCGTCAGCATTTCCGCCCACCAGGCGGTCCAGGCCATCAGCCCGGCGAGTGAGCGCGCGCATTCGAGCGGCGGCTCGCGGCCGGGGAAGACGCCGACGCTGGCGTGGCAGACGAACTCCTTGTCGCGCTGGGCGATCAGCTGGGGTTCCGGGAAGCTGTGCTCGACCAGGATGCGGAAGACCGTGGCGATCTGCAGCAGGATCGTCACCGGCAGCACCCAGGCGAACAGGAAGAGCCCGAAGGTCCCGGTCGCGAGCGTCAGCGAGATCGCGCCACCCCAGGCGAGCCGCCCTGTCCAGTCATGCGCGGCATCACCGGTGAACATGCTGGCCTTCACGCGACGCGACAGGAAACGCCAGTGAAACGCCGGCGAGATGCAATTCACTAGCACGCGTCGCCACAATTCCCGCTTCGGCACGCCGGCCTCGAGCCCGCAAAGGCCGAGTACGAAATCCGCGAACTCGTCCTCCTCGGTGAGAAGTTTCTTCGCGCTGTGGTGGATCATGTGCTCGCGCTGGTAGTCGTCAAATCGCTTGAACAGCAGCAGCGCGGAGATCAGCCGTCCTGCCTGGTGGTTCCGCTCGCGCGTGGCGAAAACCGTCCCGTGCGAGCAATGATGGAAGATCACCACCTGGAAGATGCCGAGACCGCAGCTGGTCGCGAGCAGGCCGGCGGGCACGAGCAGCCAAGCGGCGAGCGCGGGCTCCGTCAGCAGGAAGGGCAGCACCGTCAGGGCGCAGCCGCCGAACACCCAGGCCAGCGCGCCGAGGACGAAGGAGAGTGCGCTGCGCGGCGGTGGCGCCTCGCCCGGGGCGGGCTTGGCGGTAAGCCAGGTCAGGAAGGGCTGCACGTATGCGGGCAGCCGTGTCGCCATCGCCTCGCGCGGCTGCGAACCGGCACGTGAGCCCTGGAATTCCCGGGAGAAGATCGCCTCCGGGGGGGGTGGCAGGACAACCATTCAATCCTCCTGAGCGGGTCCAAACGCCTGGGGGGTGTGGCAGGACAGCCGCTTATCGCCCCCTAGTTAGGCATACATTGTGAGATAGGTGTAGCCTAAACCTACAATTTAGTTTTTTGTGGCGCCCGCCCTACCGCGAGTCGCACAGTGTCAAGGATCGTAGAGCGCGGCTCGCGGCGAAAGCGAGGCGTTCGTTGGCCTCTTCCCTCCGCTCCTGCTGCGCGCCCTCGCTCGCGTGGCAGCTTTCGTGCCTGCGGATGTGACGTTCGACGGCGGGGCGGGATGCGTCGCCGCTGCGGGGCTTTGGCGTCCCTGCCGGCGAGGGGGAAGCCGGCAACGCTTCCCCGCATTCGGCCCTCGATGCATGGCGTGGTTTCCACCACCGGGCCAAGCCCCTGGGGGCTGGCCAAGTCGTTCCAGCTTGCAGGCGGCGCTTCATCGTACAGGACCAAGCTGCACGCCGACTCCATCGCGATCCGGGGTTGGAACACCAAGGCGCTCTTAAACCAAAAGCTGTAGCAGACGAGGGCTCTCACGACCCAGACGAGAAATGTCTCGCTGTCGGGTTGAACGCCCCCCGCAATTTCATTGGCTATTCAGGCGATGTCCGCGCTGCGACGGCGGTGGCCGCGGGCAGGCGCCCAGCGCGCCCGGAGGCGTCTCGCCTCGACGGCGCCGACCTGGCGGGAGGGTGGCCGCGAAGCTCGACCGCGACGCCTCTGAACCATCGCCACCGCGGCGCATCCGCTACCCTGGCCGCACGGAAGGGCGATGGTTTATGCGCGTGCCCGGCCCGCGGGCAAAGGGGGGCACGCGCCGTCTCCCGCGCGCTGCAGCCGGTTCTCCCCCGGGATATCCACAGCAGTCGCGGGCAAATTCTGCCGCGTTCCGGGCCGACTCACAGCCCCCTGCCACAATTTGCGGCACCCTCTTGCCGGCTTGTCATACCGGCCCGCCTCGATGCTCCTGCATCGAGGTTCTCAAGCACCAGGCATCCAGCCGGCTAGAGCGGTTTCCGATCAGTCTGCATCGTAGCCGGCAGCGGCGAAGTAGTTGGCGCACTCCCCAGGCGTGAAGGCGTCGACGATGCGGCCGATGG
>NZ_JAWLHG010000073.1:0-15291 GCF_041690465.1 Falsiroseomonas sp.
CACCATCGGCCGCATCGTCGACGCCTTCACGCCTGGGGAGTGCGCCAACTACTTCGCCGCTGCCGGCTACGATGCAGACTGATCGGAAACCGCTCTAGTCGCCGTGGCTGAGGCCAAGCCGACCACCCCGCATGCGCACTCGAAGGCGGTGCCCTTGCCCATGAAGCGCTTCTCGCCCCAACGGACCATGATCAGCGCCGCCAGGTACACCACGACGGCCCTCACGGTCATCTGCAGCGCCGAGAGATCCTCGGCATCCAGCCCAAGCAGCCAAGCTGCGGCGCGACCCGCCTCCTCCATCTCACCTCCTGTTACCGCTGGCTCCGAGTGGGGCGGTGGCCGCTGCGCGCCACCCAGATGCATGGGCGCTGCGGCGGGCGCGCCGGAGCCACCCCGGCGCTCAACGCGCCGGCATGCCGAGCCGCCGCATGCGGTCCCAGAGCGTGGTCCGGGAGACGCCGAGCGCGCGGGCCGCGTCGCCCATGCGCCCGCCGCAGCGCGCCAACACCCGCCGGATGTGCTCGCGCTCTGCCGTCTCGCGCGCCTCCGCAAGGGAGGCTGTCTCGGCGGTCGACGTGCCGGTGGCAACGGGGCTGACGTCGTCCTGCCCAGCGTCCGGAGACGAGGATGCCGCGGCTCCACGGCCCGCCGTCATGGCTAGTTCCGGGAAGAGGTCACCCGCGGCGATGCACGGCGAGGCGGCGAGCAGCGCCGCACGCTGGACGCGGTTGCGTAGCTCGCGCGCGTTGCCGGGCCAGCTGTGCGCATGGAGCGCGGCCACGCCGTCATTGGCGAAAACGCACGGCTCGCCCCCGGGAGGGGCGCTGGCAAAGCGGTGCAGGAAATGCCGCGCCAAGTCCTCCAGGTCCTCGGGTCGCTCGCGTAGCGGCGGCACCACGAGTTCGACGACGGAGAGGCGGAACCACAGGTCCTCCCGGAACGCTCCCGCGGCGACCCGTCCCCGCAGGTCGGCACTGGTCGCGGCCACGATCCGGGCGCGCAGCGGATGCTCCTCCCGGCCGCCGACGCGGAGCAAGCGGTGCTCCTCGACGAGCCGCAGCAGCCGCCCCTGCAGCGGCGGCGCAAGCTCGGATATCTCGTCGAAAAAGAGCGTTCCCGCGCCCGCCCGCTCAGCGAGTCCCGGCCCGCCCTCCGGCGCACTGCCGTCGCGGCCGAGAAGGACGGCTTCGGCCTCTGCAATTGTGTCCGGCAGGGCGGCGCAGTCCACCACGACGAAGGGCTCGGGCGCTCGGGCGGGCGCCATCGCGTGCAGCCGCCGCGCCGCGAGACCTTTGCCGGCACCGCTCTCGCCGGCCAGCAGCACCGTCGCCTCGGCCGGCGCGAGCCGCTCAAGCGCTGCCCGGAGCGCCCGCATCGGCGGCGAGCGCCAGCCAGCCTCGTCTCCCTCCGACCCGGCGTCGGGCGTGGGCCCGCCAGCGGCGAAGGCGGCGAGCTTGTCGAGCAGCCGCTGTACTGGGAATGGCTTTGCCAGGTAGTCATCCACACCCAGGCGCATCAGGTGCACGGCCTGCTCAATGCCGCCATAAGCGGTCATGGCGACAATGGGCACGCCGCCGAGCTCGGGCATCAGCCGCGCGATCAGCGCTTCGCCGCTGCCGTCGGGCAGGCGGATGTCGCAGAGCACCATCGTCGGACGGTGCCGGCGGAGGAGCGCCTCGCCCTCCGCGGCAGTCCGGGCCCAGTGTGTCGTCACCCCGGCAAGCCGCAGGCGCTGCATGAGCGATTGGCCCAGCACCGGATCATCCTCGATCATGACCACGGAGGAGCCGGCGACCACGCTCACGCGACCGTCTCCTTGCGGGCGCCTGCGAGCTCTCCCGGGAGCATGAGCAGCCGCTCATCGCGTGACACGCGCAGCGCGATCCGCGTTCCGGTCCCTCCTGCCCCTGGGCCGACCGCAAGCCGCGCCGCGAGGCGCTGCGCGATCCCGGCTACGACCTCGAGCCCGAGGCCTGGGGACGCCTCCTCCGCGGCCGCGGGATCGGGCTGCTCCAGCCCGAGACGGCGATGCGCGGAGGACGGCAGGCCGGCCCCGCTGTTCTCGACGGTGACGACGAGATCGCCGTCGCGCTCCACCCTCGCCTCGAGCAGCACGCGGCCACCCGGTGGCGATGCGGCCACGGCGTTGAGCAGCAAATTTAGGACCGCCTGCCGGAGTTGCGGCGCATCCACGCCGCAGATTTCGGGCAGGCTCACGCGCCAGTCCAGGACGATAGCGCGCCGGCGGGCCGCCGGCGCGACAAGCACGCGCAGATCCTCGAAGTCGGCCGCAACCAGGGGGCGTGCGGGCCCGCGGTCACGGTGGAGTGCGAGCGTCGAGGACACCACCCGGTCGATCTGCTGCAGCCCGCGTTCCAGTACCTCCAACGCCTCGGTGCGCTCGGCGGGATCATCGCCGAAGGTGCGCGCCGTCTCGATCGCGGTCAGCATGCCGGCGAGCGGGTTGCGCACCTCATGCGCCACCGTCGCTGCCAGCCTGCCGAGCACTGCGGCACGTTCCCGCTCTGCGAGGCGCCCCGCCAGATCTTCCCGCTCCGCGAGATGAGCGGCCATTTGGTTGAAGGCAACTGCGAGGCGCCCGGCCTCGGTTTCCGGTGGCGGCATGGCCTTGTCGGCGATCGGCGCGAGGCGGCCCGAGCCCGCGCGCCGCAGTGCGTCGGTAACCACCAGGACGGGCTGCAGGGAACGCCGCGCAGCAAAGGCTGAGAAGCCGCCGCCCAGCACGGCAAGGGCGACGCCAAAGGCCACGAGGGCGAGTTCCAGCCGCTGCCGGCGCTCGACGATCGGCGAGATGTCGAGATGCGCGGCGATAAGCACGCCGTCGCGATCGCCCTCCACAAGGGGACGCTGCGCCCAGACGCTGTTCCCGCCCGGCGAGAATTCCCAAGCAGATCCGCCGAGGCCGCGGACGAAGGGGGCGGGCCAGTCCGGGTCGGGCCCGATGCCGGCGACGGAAAGCCGCTCTCCCATGGGCGTGCCGATGACGATGCGGCGCTCGCGTATGCCTTCCTGGAAGCCTAGCGCCCGCGACATCGCCGCCTCGAGAGCGGCGTTGTCGCCCTCCCGGATGGCCGGCAGCACGGCAGCGGAAAGGCCATCGAGATAGACGCGCCCGAGGCGAGCGGCCTCGCGGTCCAGCCTGTTTCCCATCGCCCACAGCGCGACCTGGCTCGTTGCCATGACGAACAGGAAGACGGCAGCGCCGGCGAGCAGCGGCACACGGAGCCGGACGGGCACATGAGGAGGCCGGAGCATCATGGGATGGGGAGCATCATGGAGAGGAGGACACCTGCGATGATCGACGGCCTTCTCAACGCTCGCGGCGCGGCGTGGTGGCCCGGCGCGATGGCTTGCACCTGCAGCAGTGCTCGCGTTCGGAAATCTGAACATCCCTGTTCGAAGCCATGAACAGTATTCGTGAATCCCAACATCGAAATGTCTTTGATGGCGCGTAATATTGAGAAACGCCTTTGGGGTCGTGCCGTTATGTCGGTAGTCGGTGGCCCAGGACAGTTCATGCAATTGGTTGCGTGTGTCTGTTTAGGATCCTGTGTCCACCAGTATTCCTGGTGCGTAGCGGAATAATTCCGTGCATCGCCGGCCAGCCATGACATCCGAGCAGAGGAAAACATCATGAAGCATATTCTCTCGACGACGGCGATCGCGGCGGCCATTGCTCTGGGCACCCACGGCTTCGCCGGGGCTCAGGCTGTGGACCCGAACCAGCCGGGCAGCGCGAGCGGCGGCATCCTGGCCCAATCCGGCCAGACCCCCTCGGGCCAGATGGGGCAGCCCCGCGCGACGCAGGGCGGCATGGGCCAGAGCGGCACCGGCGTGACCGGTTCGACGATGGGTCAGGGCAGCGGGACGGCTGGCTCGACCATGGGCCAGGGCGGCGGCGCGACCGGCTCGACCGTGGGTCAGGGGAGCGCCACGGGGCAGCAGCAGGCAACCCGGATGGGTGAGGAGCAGATCCGCACCGTTCTGCGCGCCCGCGGCTACTCGGACATCGAGGGCCTGGCGCGTGACGGCGACCAGTTCAAGGTCGAGGAGGCCAAGCGCTACGGCGAGACCGTTGAGGATCTGCGCATCGACGCCCGTACGGGCCAGGTGCCTGACGAGAAGCGGCTGAGCGAAGACCAGGCGCGCAACCTGTTGCGCGACCAGGGCTACTCCGACGTCAGCGACGTGAGCCGCGACGGGGATACCATCACGGCAAAGGCGAAGCAGGGTGAGCGCGAGGCGCGCCTGCGCATTGACGCGAACACCGGCGTCGTCTCGCGGCAGACCAGCAACTGATCCCACGCAACGCAACCAATCGGCGCGGGCGCGCCTCTCGCTCGCCCGCGCTGAATGTTGGGAACTCCAACGATTTCGGAGGAACGGACATGAGTAACGCCAGGAACACGCTTTCCGCTGCCGGCATCGCCGCCGCGCTGCTGGCGGGCACCGCGCTTGTAGCGGCGCCTGCCGTGGCGCAGCCGCAGAGCTATGGCTACGGCGACCGCAGCCAGTACGGCTCGGGCTGGGGCGACCGGGGCATGGGCGATCGGGCGCGCAGCGAATATGAACGCGGCTTCCGCATGGGTCGCGAGGACGAGCGCCGCAGCCGCTTCGGCTCGGGTCAGTATGGCCGCGGGTCCCAGGGCTACGGCCAGTTCTACGGCGACCAGGGTGGCATGGGCTCGCAGGGCTTCAGTGGCGACAGTCGCTTCGGCGGTGGGTCCCAGGGCTACGGCCAGTCCTTTGGTGGCCAGGGCGGGGCGGTCGGTGGCATGCGCGGCGGGGAGAGCTACGACGCTCAGCGCGTCGGCGACCGCATGGGCGAGGACCGCATTCGCGAACGCCTTCGTGCACGCGGCTACTCCGACATCGAGGGCCTCGAACGCGATGACGGCCGCTACACCGCCGATGCGCGACGCTACGGGGAGCGAGTGGAGGACCTGCGCGTCGATCCGCGTACCGGCCGAGTGCTCAACCAGAGCCGGCTGAACGAGGACCAGGTGCGGAACATGCTGGATGATCGGGGCTGGTCGGATGTCGGCAGCATCGAGCGCAATGGCAACATCATCAGCGCTCAGGCGCGGCGTGACGGCCGCACCTTCGATCTGCTCATGAATGCGCGGACTGGCGAGGTTCTCCACCGGGAGAGGCACCTCGGCGAGGATCGGATCCGTGAGCGCCTCCGCGAGCGCGGCTACTCGGACATTGAGGGCCTCGAACGGGATGACGGCCGCTACACCGCCGACGCGCGGCGCTACGGCGAGCGCGTGGAGGATCTGCGTATCGATCCCATGACCGGCCGAGTGCTCAACCAGAGCCGGCTGAACGAGGACCAGGTGCGCACCATGCTGCGCGAGCGCGGCTGGTCGGATGTCGGCAACATCGAGCGCGACGGCAACGTCATCAGCGCTCAGGCGCGGCGTGACGGGCGCGAGTTCGGCCTGCGCCTTAACGCCCGCAGCGGCACCGTGCTGCACCGCGAGCGCCGCGGCGGCGACGAGGGCTGAGCCGGGGGCGGCTTGCGCCGGGGCGGCATCCCGCCGCTCCGGCTTCCCCGGCTCGGGGAGATGCAGAGCGAGAAAGGACAGATCCGATGGTGGACAAGGACCGCATCGAAGGCGCCGGCAAGGAGGCCAAGGGCTCGGTCAAGAAGGGCGCCGGCGAGCTGACCGGCGACGAGAAGATGAAGGCCGAGGGCAGCATGGATAAGGCCGAAGGCAAGGTGCAGAACACCGCGGGCAAGGCGAAGGACAAGGCGCGTGACGCGCTCGATTGAAGCCGCGGCCGAGGCTCGAGGGGGCGCCTATCGCCCCCGGGTCCGCCCCAAAGCAGAGTGTGACGCATGGGCAGCATCCTGAAGCTCTTCGGCGGCGCGGTTGGGATCATCTTCCTGATCGGGCTGCTTGTCGTGATCGGCCTGCTCGCGCTGATCTTCTGAGGTTTCTGGACGAACCTCACCACCCCTTGTGGCGAGCCGAAGCGCGGCGGCAAGCGACGCGCCGCCTCGCAAGGCAGCGCCGCACGGCTGACCAAAGGAGACCATCGATGGAGAAGCCGAACCTGACCAAGGCCGCCCTGGCCGCCTTGCTTCTGGCGGGCGTCTCGGTCGCGGCCTGCGACGACACCACCACCACTGGTGCGGCCCCGGAGAACCGGACGGCGGCCCCTGCCGCACCACCTCCCGTAGCACCGCCCCCTGCCGCCACGCCGGCGTCGCCGCCGCCCGCCTCCGCCGAGCGTAGAGCGGTTCCTCCGGCCGGTGGGACCGTGGCCACGCCGCCACCCGCAGCGGGCGGCACCACGACCGGCAACGTGACGGTGATACCGCCCCCAGGCGCGCCCAACGTGACGGTGACAACGCCTTCGCGCAACGGGACCGGGACCACGGCGCCGCCTGCGGCGAGCGGCTCCACGACCACCCAGCCGCCGGCGGCAAGCGGGGGCACGACGGCACCGCGGCAGTAGGACCACTGCCCGTCCCGGGCGGGCGCCGCGTCGCGTAGCGGCCACCCAGCCGCGGGCCGTCCAGAGGACGGAATGCTGAAGGGGACGGCGCGCGTGCCTTAGATCAGCGTCCAGCGACACCAGGTAGGCCGCCCGGCGGGGTCCCGAAGCGGCACGTCAAGACGGCGAGCTCCCCCGGTGGGCGGACGATGCGCAGGAAGTAAGCAGTCCAGCGCGGCGTCCACCGCCGTCACGCAGGATGCGCGCATCGGTTCCCTTGGCTCAGCCTAGGTGCGGATGCGGAATTGCCTGCTTTGCCCATGCCTACGACATGGTGGCAGTCCGGCACAGCACTAGGCGGGCTGACTTGCCCTTCCACTGAGCCAGCAACATAGAGGAATGACAACATGACACGAGCAACAGATCACCGTCCGCACGTCGCCGCGCACCGCCAGGGCGGCCGCGCCCTCCTGCTCGCCGGCGCTGCCGCACTCGCGCTGAGCTTCGGCAATGCGGCGCTTGCGCAGCAGGGCCAGGCGCAACAGCGCCAGCAGGGCCAGGCACAGCAGGGTCAGGCACAGCAGGCCCAGCAGCAGGCGCAGCAGCAGATGCGCACGGTCGAGCAGTCGATGCGCACGGCCGAGCAGCAGCTTTCGCGTGAGGGGCAGCAGCCGAACTTCCAGCAGGCGCGCACCGCCGTGCAGGCCGGCCGTGAGGCGCTGGGTCGCGTCCCGCAGCAGATGCAGCAGCAGGATGCCTACCGCACCGCGCAGCGCGAGCTGAACGAGGCGCAACAGGCGCTGCAGCAGCAGCAGCCGAACCGCGAGCAGGTGGCCAGCTCGCTGCGTGAGGCGGCTGAGGCCTTCAGCGAGCTGCAGCGTGAAATGGGCGGCTTGGCGGCTGCCGGCGGTGCGGCTGGTGCGGGCGCGACGGGTGGCGCCCAGGGCGCCCGGATCGCCGTGCAGCAGCCCGCACCGCAGGTGACGGTGCAGCAGCCACAGCCGCAGGTGACGGTGCAGCAGCCGCAGCCGCAGGTGACCGTCCGCCAGCCTGAGCCGCAGGTGCGCGTGCAGCAGGCCGAACCGCAGGTGCGCGTGCAGCGCGAGGGTCAGCCGCAGGTACAGGTTCAGCGTGAGGGCCAGCCGGAGGTGCAGGTCGAGCGCGAGGGCCAGGCGCAGGTGCAGGTCGAGCGCGAGCGCCAAGCGCAGTTGCAGCGTGAGCAGGCCCGTCCGGGCATGACCGAGCAGCGCACCGGCGCGACCACCGCCACTCCGCCGCCGACGCAGTCCGGTGGCGCCCAGCCGCAGCGGACCGCCGCCACGCAGCAGACCGGCGTCGAACTGCAGTCGGTGCAGGAGCTGATCGGCAAGGATGTCTACGGCGCCGAGGGCCGCCAGGCCGGCGCGGTCGAGAACCTTCTGATCGACAGTGCCGGCCGCGTGCGCGCCGCCGTGATCGAGTGGGGCGGCTTCCTCGGCATCGGCCAGCGCCGCGCCATGGTGCCGATCGAGCGCATCCGCCTCGGGCAGACGAACGAGGATCGCGCGGTGCTCGAGATGACCCGCGAGGAGCTCGAGGCGCTGCCGCGCTATGACCGCGATAACATCGCCGAGTACAGCCGCGGGCGGGGCTGGGGCGAGGGCACGCGCCTCTATCGCTGACCGCACAGGGCGGCGGCTGCGGCCATCGCCTGCACAGCCAAGCAAGGGCGGCGCCAGGAGACCGGCGCCGCCTTCTCCTGTACAGCCGGTCCGGTCATCCGATTAACAGCACGGAATGGGCGGCCGCGGAGCTGGCCGCTGGCGCGGCGCCTGCGCGGCGCTCGGCACGGCGCAGACGCTCTCCTGGGCATCGTCGTACTCCCTGCTGGCGACTCTCGCGTCGCCGATGGCGCGCGAGCTCGGCGTGCCAGTCTCCTGGGTGTTCGGCGCCTTCTCCGCGGGCGCCCGCGGAAGAGCCGCACCACCTGATCGGAGGTGGCGCCGACCGCGCGGGCGGCGATCGAGAAGCGCTGGAAGGCGCCGACGCTCTCGGATAGGGCGACGCCGGTGGACAGCGCGCTGCAATGCAGCGCCTCGCAGATCGCGCCGGCCCGCTCCACCGAGCCTGTCGCGTTCTGCAGGCGGGACAGGCTGGGTGAGCGCATCGCCGGCCTCCACCGGCGCCCGAGCCGGACAGCGTCCCCGACAGCAGCGGCGTGCCGTTCAGCGGCGTGAGCAACGGACGGCGGCCCGGCCGCGACTATGGCTTCTCCATTCGCACCCTCAGTGTCCCACTGCCCAAGTCGACTGCGTCCGCCGTGCCGTTCTGAAACCGCACGCTGACCGTTTCCGCCGCCGACACCCAGGCCGTCAGCGTGACCCCGTGCAGATCGAGCGAGAAACTCGCGCGCGCGAAGTCGCCGAGCGCGGCGCCGGTGACGGCCGCGTTGGTAGTGACGCCTTCGCCGGCCGCCAGGTTCGGCGGATCGTAGGTGACGCTCGCCTGCAGCAGCCGCGGTACGACGAGCGTCCACGCGCTGCCGTTCCAGCCCCACTGCGCCAGCGTCGCGGCATCGAACACCACCAGACCGACAAATGGCGCATGGAACACCCACGCGCCGCCGAGGCGCTGCGCCAGCCGGTTCGCCTGGCCGGCCCAGGCGCCGGTCGGGCTGGCGCCGACAATCCAGCACTGTCCGTCCGCCAGCGAGCCGGGCGGTGTGTGCGTGACGAGTTGGACCAGCGCATTGGGGCGGTTGACCCGGTGGCGCTGCGCACCGGTGCTGAACTTCACGCTTGGCTTCGCTCGCGAACAGAGCGAAGCGTGTCCGCGCGCCGGCGGTGGTCCTGGCGCGGCCCTGACAGGCTCCTGCCTGCGGGGCTCGGGCCGGTAGCACCCGGACGGTCGGGTGCTGGACCGGAGACCCCGACGATGAAGCTGACCGATACGCAGACGCAGATCCTGGCCGCGGCAGCCGAACAGCAGGACCGGCTGGTCAACCCGCCGGCGATCCCGCCCGGCCCGCGCGGGGCGATCGAGGTGAAGCTTCGGACCGCCGACCTGATGGAGCAGGTCCGGCTCGACGCCGACGAGCACCCGGCCATGGCCTGGCGCCACGTGGAGGGCGAGGCGATCGGCTACCGGATCACCGCGGCGGGGCTGCGCGCCATCGGCATCGACGCTGGCGAGCCCACCACGGCCATCGACGAGGCCGAACGCGACGGGCTGACGGCGCCGGAGTTCGAGGCCGAGCAGGAGCTGGCGCAACGTGCGCTGGACGCCGGCGTCGACCTGGCCGCGCCGGACGCGCTGGAGCAGGCGCAGGCGGCTGGCGTGGTGGAGGGCGCGCGGAAGGCCGACATGCCCGCAGGAGGCCCCACAGAGTCCGCTGAGGGCGGTCAGCCCTGCGCCGGCACTCCCCGCCCTGGCCGGAACGGCACCCAAGCCGCTGGCGGCCCCTCCAGAGTCGCGCATGGGCCTGACCGCTGCACAGCCGCGGCGCGCCCTCCTGGCCGCTGCCCAGGCGGTGCTCCTCGCCTGGGACGACGAGGGGGGCCAGCGCGCCGGTCTGGCGGAGGCGGTGGCGAGCCTGCGCACCGCCCTCGCCGGCAAGCCGGCCCGCACGCCGCGCGATCCCAGCGCCCCGCGCAAGTCCCGCGAGGGCACCAAGCAGCAGCAGGTGCTCGACCTGCTCGGCCGGCCGGAGGGCGCCACCATCGCGCAGATCGTCGAAGCCACCGGCTGGCAGCCGCACACGGTCCGCGGCTTCTTCGCCGGTCTGAAGAAGCGCCAGGGCATCGCGGTCGAGGTGGCGGAGCGTGTCCGCCAGGTCGGACCGGGCAAGGACGGCGCGAAGGGCTCCTACAGCATCTACCGGATCGCCGATGCCGGCTGAGCGCCATCGCGCCGGCGCCCCGCGCTACGCGGTCGGGCTGTATCGGGTCTCGACCGCGGAGCAGGGGCAGAGCGGCCTCGGGCTGGAGGCGCAGCAGGCGGCCGTGCGGGCCTTCTGCGCCGGCCAGGGCTGGGTGCTGGTGGCCGAGCATTCCGACATCGCCAGCGGCAAGGACGACCGCCGGCCCGGCTTCCAGGCGGCGCTGGTGCGCTGCCGGCAACTCGGCGCGGTGCTGGTAGCGGCGCGGCTGGATCGGATCACCCGGCGGGCGCACACGCTGTCGCAGCTGCTGGAGGACGGCATCTCGATCCGGGCGGCGGACATGCCCGGAGCGGACGACCTGATGATGCGGGTCTATGCGGCGATGGCGCAGAAGGAGCGGGAGCTGATCAGCGAGCGCACCCGGGCGGCGCTGGCGGCGGCGAAGGCGCGTGGGCGGGTACTGGGCGGCGATCGCGGGTATCGGCCGGCAGCGGGCCCGGACGCGGCGGCAGCGGCCCAGGCGCGGCGCGAGGCGGCCGAGCGCGCGGCGCATCGGCTGGTGCTGGAGGTGGAGGCGATGGCATCCGACCGGCCGCGGAGCCACGCCGAGTTGGCGCGGCTGTTGACCGCCCGCGGCGTGCCCGCACCGCGCGGCGGCGCCATCTGGACCCACACGACTGTCGCGCGGGTGAAGGCCCTCGCCGCTACCGCCGACTGACGACGACGCGCTGCACAGTGCGTCCGCGGAACGGCGCCTCGCCGCAGTCGCGGCACCAGAGCTCGCGGCACAGCCCGATCAGGTGCAGCCGGGCATCACGGCCGATCAGCCTTGCCAGTTCGTCCCGACCGAAGCTGCGCACGCCGCAGGCGCAGGGCAGTTGCACGGCCTCGTCCTCCGCCAGGTCCGCCACGGTGAAGTGGAACGCCGGCCATGGCGGTGGCATCTGCCTACGCGCTGTCAGCCGAGGCAGGCGGCGCGCCCCGGCGCATCACGATGAAGCCGCTCATGCTGAGCTGCCGGACCAGCTGCTCGGCGGCGATCCTCGCGGCGTATTCGGCGCCGGTGCGGCGCGCCCTGCCGGTGCTGTCGAACCGCATCGCGTAGGCGAGGGAGTCCGCCACCTCCTCGGCATCGGCAGGCCGCAGCCACTGCCCTTCCACCTCCACGGCCGAGGACTGCGGCTGGTAGGCACCGAGGTCGCGTAGGATGTCAGTGACAGCGGCATCGAAGCTGCTGGCCGGCAGCGCGGGCTGGAGCCCGCGCCCGAGCCCGCGCGCCTCGGCCGCGGCTTCGGCCAGGCTGTGGCGACGCGTGGCGATGGCCGTCACGATCACCTCGCGCATGTGGCGGAGGACCTCGGGATCGATCGGGCCGGGTGCGCTCATGGCCGGCATGATGTTCTATCTTCGTTCTCTACGCAAGCCTGCCGCCAGCCCGGTAGCAGCGCTGCCGGCTGGACCCCGCGCGGGCCTCGCCGCGCGCAAGCGTCTATCCTCACGCCAGACTGCTGGCCGGAGATGCCATGAAGATCCAGGTTGACGAGGCGCACATCGTGTCCAGCCTGCTACTGGCCCCGCCGGAGCCGACCGCATGCCTCGTCCTGGCCCATGGTGCCGGCGCGGGGATGACACATGCCTTCATGGTGGCGGTGGCCGAAGGGTTGCTCCAGCGGCGGATCGCCAGCTTGCGCTTCCAGTTCCCCTACATGGAAGCGGGCAGCAGGAGGCCCGATCGCCCGGCGCTGGCGCAGGCGACGGTCAGGGCTGCCGCGGACGCCGCGCGCCAGGCCCTTTCGGGCGTGCCGCTGTTCGCTGGCGGCAAGTCGTTTGGCGGCCGCATGGCGTCGCAGGCGCAGGCCGAGGCTCCGATGCCCGACGTCCTGGGGCTGGTGCTCCTGGGCTTCCCGCTTCATCCGGCGGGCAAGCCCTCGCTGGACCGCGCAGCGCACCTCACGCAGATCAGCGTGCCGATGCTGTTCCTGCAGGGGACACGCGATGCCCTGGCCGAGATGTCGCTGCTGGCGCGGGCCGCCTCTGATCTGGGCAGGCGTGCGACCGTGGTGCAAGTCGAGCAGGCGGACCACTCGTTCCATGTGCCAGCACGATCCGGGCGAACCGATGCGGAGGTTCTGGACGCGCTCCTCGACCGGACTGCGACATGGATGCAGGAGGTCGTCCAAGGCGGCGCCGGCGGCCGCCGAACCAGGATCGGGCCTGTCTCGTGACGTCGCGCTACGGCCTGGAGATCCGCGCTGCTGCCCCCATCGACGCGCCTGGGCTCGTGGAGCTGGTCGCCGCGACGGGGCAGGCCGCTGATGCACGCGCCCTGGCCGAGCGACTGGTTGCGATCCGGGAGGCGCCCGGCACGGCGCTGATCGCGGCACAATGGGGGCCGCCCAGCGGTCTCGTTGTCCTGCATTGGTATCGCACGCTCGACGATCCGCGTCCGACAGCGCAGATCACGACCTTGCTGGTTGGCCCCGACGAGCGGCGCAGGGGCATCGGCCGGCTGCTGCTCAAGGCCGCTGCGCAGGCGGCGCGAACGGCTGGCTGCGGCAAGCTGGAGTTGCTCGCTCCAGCCGACGTGCCGTCCCTCCATGATTTCTGCCGGGCAACCGGCTTCGACCAGAGCGGGCTTCGGTTCTTACGGTCTCTCCGCAAGCAGGGTTAGCGTCGCCCTGGCCGCTGCCGCGCTGAACCTTCCCACTGTTACCCTGTTCACCACCGAGCAACGGTCGTTGGTCGGTGTTGAACATGCTGCGCTGTCAGGCGTCGTCGTCCTCGTCGTCGTAGTGCCGGCCGCCCATGGCGATCCGCGCCAGCTGATCGTCCGTGAGATCATCCGCACGCGGCACGCCGCTGATCACCGTGAAGCCACCGGCCAGGCTGTGCTCCACCCGCTGCCGCTCGCTCCAGCCCGCCCGCGCCTTCATCCAGAAGATCGCCGCCGCGACGTTGTTGCCTTCGGTGGCCATCCGGAACAGCGACTGCGCCACCTTCCTCGTCGCCTCGATCGAGCCGCGGTCCAGCTCCGCCCGGAAGTGCTTCCTGAGCGTCTTCGGGTCGATGTCGAGGAAGGTCGCGATATCCTCCTGCGGCACCCCGAACCCGGCCATCGCGCGGACCGTTCGCCGCTGGTCGGCAGTGGCCTCAAACGCCGGCATGGGCGGCCTCCTGGCCGCGCTCGGCGGCGACCTCGGCAAAGCTGCGGCCCGACCCGTCCAGCGCCGCCTTCTCGCCGGTGAACGCCTTCCAGCGGCTCACCGCGACGTCCACATAGGCCGGCGACAGCTCCACCGCATGGCAGGCCCGGCCCGACATCTCGGCGGCGATCAGGGTGGTGCCGGACCCGCTGAACGGCTCGTAGACCGCCTGGCCGGGGCTCGAGTTGTTCTCGAGCGGCCGGCGCATGCAGGCGACCGGCTTCTGCGTGCCGTGCACCGTGTCCACGTCCTGGTCGCGGGATGGGATGGACCACAGGGTGGTCTGCTTGCGGTCGCCGGCCCAGTGGCCCTTGGCACCGTCGCGCACGGCATACCAGCAGGGCTCGTGCTGCCAGTGGTAGTGCCCGCGCCCGAGCACCAGGCGCTCCTTGGCCCAGATGATCTGGGCGCAGATGTCGAAGCCGCAGGCGGCGAGGCTCTCGGCCACCGTGGTGGCGTGCAAGGCGCCGTGCCAGACATAGGCGACATCGCCGGGGAACAGCGCCCAGGCCTCGCGCCAGTCCGCCCGGTGGTCGTTCAGCACGCGGCCAGTGCGGGCGGTCTTGCTGCCCTCCAGCGCCGCGTTGCGCCAAGCGGGGTCGTAGTCCACGCCGTAGGGCGGGTCGGTGACCATCAGATGCGGCCGCACGCCGTTCAGGGCCTTCGCGACGGTGTCCGCATCTGTGCAGTCGCCGCAGGCCAGCCGATGTCGCCCGAGGATCCACACGTCGCCGAGCCGGCTGACCGGCGTCTCCGGGACCTCCGGCACCTGGTCGGGATCGGTCAGGCCCTCGGTGGCATCGATCAGCAGCCGGCCGATCTCGTCGAGGTCGAAGCCAGTGAGGCCCAGGTCGAAGCCCTCGTCGCGGAGGTCACCGAGTTCGAGCCGCAGCATGTCCTCGTCCCAGCCGGCGGAGAGCGCCAGGCGGTTGTCCGCCAGGACGTAGGCGCGGCGCTGCGCCGGGCTGAGATGGGACAGCTCGATGGTCGGCACCTCCTGCAGGCCGAGCTTGCGCGCCGCCATGAGCCGCCCATGGCCGGCGATCACCCCGCGCGCGCCGTCGGTCAGGATCGGGTTGGTGAAGCCGAACTCGCGGATCGAGGCGGCGATCTGCGCCACCTGCGCATCGGAGTGCGTGCGGGCGTTGCGGGCATAGGGCACCAGGTCGGCGACCCGCATCGGCTTGTAGGCCGGAAACAACGCCGTGGCGTCGGGAGCGTCGGTCATTCGGCCTTCCCCTCGATCTGCCGCACAGCGGCGGCCTCGTCCGGGTTGGAGAACCTGCGGATGACGACGATCTGCTGCGGCAGCGGCGCATCGTCCTTGCCGGTGACCTCGACCTGCTGCTTCTCGCGCCAGCCGGCGCGGGCCTTCAGCCAGAAGATCGTCGCCGCGATGTTCCCCGGCGTGGTGGCCCGCTGGTAGAGCGTCTGGGCGACGCGGGCATTGGCCTCGATGGTGGCGGTGTCGAGCTCGTGGCGGAACCACTTGCGCAGCGTCGGCGGGCTGCACTTCACGACCAGCGCGATGTCGTCCTGCGGCACGCCATAGCCCGCCATCGCCTTGACCATGCGGCGCTGCTCGTCGGTCGGCGTGAACGGCTTGCGGCCTGTCATCCTGCGCTCCGGCGACAGCAGGAGCACCCTGCTGCGCACTGCGATTCTAGAGCGGTTTCCGAGCTGAATGAATCGAAGGGGATTCCCCGGCGCGGGGCGGATCTGATTCAAGCTGTCTGTCGGCGAGGAGGCCGACAGGCATGT
>NZ_JAWLHG010000074.1:0-15108 GCF_041690465.1 Falsiroseomonas sp.
CGACGTGGATGCCGCCCATGTTCCGGCCCCGCCCACGGCCCGACATGCGGTGGCACCGCCTGGCTGTGGAGCTCGGTGCCGCGCGGTGCCGGCTGCCGGGTGGAGGCCACCGGACTGTCATCCCCGAGGGGGCGGGATCCTGGCGTGCATAGTGCAGCACTTTCACCGGCCGCCGAGGACCGCGCGGCGGGGTGCGCCGGCCCTGGCAGCGGAAGGGGTTGGGCGATGGAGCGGCTGAAGCGCCGCCTGGATGGCTTGCCGGCTCTTCTCGGCGATTGTCGCCGCGTCCGCATCTGCGGTCTTCCCGCCCGTGGCGAGATGGAGGGATCGCTGCGGCTTGCGGGGCTGCGGTCCCTGCTTGCCGCGACGGGTTTCCCGGCCAGGATCGGGGAGTTCGGGCAGCCTGCGGGTCCGGCGGAGGCTGTCATTTGGCTCGGTGGAACGACAGAGGCGCTCCCTCGGCTCTGCGGACAGGCTCCCGTCCTGCTCTGGCCCGCGGAGGCCGGGACGGCGACGCTGGATCGCGCCGCCGGCCTTGCCAGGCCGCACTGGCTTCTCTGCCAGTCATTCGATGAGGCGCCGCCCCGGGCCGGGCTGCGCAGCATCGCGCTGCCCGACCCGGCTCATGCGCTTTGGGGTCTTCTCGACCATCATCCGCTTGCGACGGAAGAAGACCGCGTCCTGGATCTGTCGGGCGAGCGGCGCATGCACGCCGAACTCCCGCCCCCGACCGGTGGCGCATGGAAGAGAGCCGCAAGATGGGTTGCACTTGCGGGGCTGCCAAAGGCTCAGGCCGACCAGATCCACCGCCGCTGGCTCCTCGAGCGCTGGCGTCGGCTCCTCGTCGCCCACACCGGGCTGGCGACCGACAGCGTCGTCTGCAGCATCTTCGCCGCGCTGCTCGGGCGCGCGGTGCTTCCACGCAGCGCCGCTGTCGAGGCCTACTGGCGCGCATGGGCACCGGTCATCCTGGAGGGTGAGACGCGATGGTAAGAAGAGCCATAAAATCCGCCGCACCGCCGCCAACCAGGCAGACACCTTACCGCCCTGGTGGAGCCGGGCGGTCTGGCGGGGAACGCCCGCTTGGCTCTAGCGCTGAGCGCGGACGTCTCGGCCTGCTTCCAGTCATTCTCGAGTGCGCCGCTGCCGGGGTCTTCTCTCTCGCTTCCATGCTGGCCGCCGGGCGCGTGGTCGGCTTGCATGCGACGGGCGTCAGGTTGCGAAAGCGCAACTCTCGCACTTGCGACTTCGCGCGACGGGCTGGCCGCGGCATCAGGGGCCAACATCTGTGTTCAAGCATCATGCGACTTCGTGTCGGCTTCCTGGATGCCTTATGACCAGCGTGGCGTAACGGTGGCGCCGATGTGCGGGACGGCGCAGCCCCTTCATGGCCTCGCCTGTCTGGTGCTGGCGCACGATAATGCGAGGCAAGTTGCGCTGCTGTTGGAGTGGCTGGAGCGCCACGGCGCCCGCTGTTACGTGCATGTCGATGCACGCGCGGGCCATACGCTCACCGAGCTGGTGACACTCGCATCGCAAGGCAGCTGGGTTCTGTCGGCCGAGGAGAGCCACCGCGTGGAATGGGGCGGCTTCTCCATCGTAAGTGCGACTCTCGCGCTCATGCGCGTGGCACTGCAGGATGCACCCGGCACGCGAGCCATGCTCCTGCTCAGCGGCACGCACCTGCCCATCCGTGACGCTGCGGCCATCGGGGCCCGTCTGCTCGACGGACGTGAGCATATCGATCTCGCTTTCGCCGCATCGGAGGCGATGGACGAAAAGAGTCTGCGCCGATTCTGGTACCGATCTCTGCCCGGACGCGAGGAGCACCGGCCGATGCTGCGTTGGCTGAACCGGAACAATTGGCGGCTCGGCCGCCGAGACCTGGCGCGCGGCCTGCATGGCATGACCCCCATGGCCGGGAGCCAGTGGTGGTGCATCAGCGCTGACTGTGTCCGGCATATCCTCGCCTTTCTCGAGGCCAATGCCTGGTATGAGCGCTTCTTCCGCTACTCGTGCATCCCCGACGAGTCCTTCTTCCACACCCTGATCGGAGCCTCGGCTTTCGCCGCAAACCACGCGCCGTCACCGCTGTACCAGATGAAGAACGGTTACAGTCCGCGCGTGCTGACGGTCGCGGACATTCCGGCGGCGGCGGCGAGCGGCATGCCGTTCGCCCGCAAGTTCGACACCCGTGTGGATGCGGATGCAGTGCGCATGGCGCTGGAGATGGCCGACGGACGCTGCCCTTCACTGATGGCGGCTCTGGCATGAGAGGCGAGGAGCCGGCCCTGCTGCACGCTCCGTACCGGGCGGCGTGGTCCCACCCGCGTGCGCGCCGATTCCTGCGTGGCGCAGACGTGGATGACGGTGCGCAATCCCGAGCGGCGACGCCGATCACTTGTTGTCGCAGTTCCTTGGCCTCACCACTCGACCTGCGGCTTCGGCGGGGGGTGTTGCGCTATCGACTGCCGGAGCGGCTCGCCGCGGCCTTCGAGATCCACTCAGCCTCCTTTGATGAGGTTCCCATCGACCTGGACGGTGGGCCGCCTTGCGCTCCGACGGGTCTCTGCCAGCGTCACCATCCTGCCAGCGCCGTCACATACGTGGGTGTGGCGGGACCGGGTGCCGCAGCTTGCTCAGCCTGTGAACGCTGGACCCGAGTTGCCCGGACTGTATCCGGGCAACTCGGGTCCAGCCCATTCCGGGCCGGCGATTCACGTCCTGGCGTGCCCAACTGCGGTGTGCACACTCGATCGCGGGCTAGGAGCCTGTCCGAGAAAGCAGATTCGCGACAAAGGGCGACACAACCTTGCTCCTATAGCGCCTGTGAAAGTGAAAGCGGATACCGATGATAGCCTTCGTGTATCAAAATTGCTGACTGCGGTGTGGGCGAGGAATACTCGGACAGGCTCCTAGGCCGTGCGAGGTGCGCGACACGGAAAGCCCCGCTATGTCTGCGACCATCGCGAGGCTCGTCGCGGCGCAAGATCCGCGGTGATGCTGCAGTTCCCACCGATGGCACTCAGCCGGTCGCAGCCATGTGTCTCTGCGTTTTCGCGAGGATATAGTTTCATGGGCGACGCCATGATGCTCCGCGTCACACCCTCCCTCCCGCGCCGCCATCTGCCACTCGTCGAGAACTGCCGTGAGGGCGGCGTGCACCGCGAGCTTGTCCTCGCTACGCCTCGGCAATGAGGTCGCCGGCAGTAGCGGTTTGCCTCCCAACTTGCCGCCTAGGCGCGGCGTTGCGAGCAGATCCTGTCGATCGGCGCTCTTGCGGGGGAAGAGCGCGGGCCGTACCTATGCCGCCACCGCATAGGCGAATCCTGCTGTTCAGGCGTCTGTGCCACAACACTGGATGCCGGACAGCAGCCGGGCCGCTGTTCGCTGGCCGCAGCCGCGAGTTCGATACCGAACGCGCCGCTTCGCCGCCGCGCTCAACGACCTTCTCTCCTCCGGTCAGGACCAGGGCTGCGAGCGGTGGCTGCCCGCGCTGACGACCCGATCGACTCTGAGCCTTCCGACCGTCGGCGCTCCTGCACGAAGGGATGTGCGCGACCGGACTTCAGCAACTCGAAGGTTGCGAACGGTGCTTGAGCGGTGAGTCGAGATCGAATCGTTCGCGCCGCAGCGTGAGGCACCGCATGGACCTGACCCGAACGAGGCCGAAGACTGATGAGCAACGCGGCACGCACCGAGAGTGTGTGACGGTAGTTATCACCTGTTACAACCACGGGAGGTGGCTACCCGACGCCATCGGCAGCGTGATGATGCAGGATCACCAGCCGATCGAGACGATCGTCGTCGATGACGGATCGACAGATGACACAGCGGAGGTGTGCCGCCGCTTTCCGGGCATCCGGTACGTGCATCAGGAAAATGCGGGCCTTTCGGCTGCACGAAACCGAGGATTGCGGGAGGCGTCGGGCTCCCTCATCACCTTTCTCGATGCGGATGACCTTCTCATGCCGCACGCCATCAAGACGGGGGCGCGGCTGCTTGCGGAAAATCCCGACTGGGCCTTCGTCTTCGGCGGACACCGCGGCGTGGATGCGGATCGGCGGTCGCTCTGGGAGACGATCCCGGGACCGACGAACACCTCCTACGTGGAATTGTTGCGAGACAATCTTGTGGTGATGCACGCCACAGTGCTCTACCGGCGCCAACGACTGGAGGCAATCGGAGGGTTCGACGCCTCCTTGCGGGCGTCGGAGGATTACGACGTGTACCTCCGCCTCGCGCGCTCGGGTGCTTTCGGATGCCACGGGGAACTCGTAGCTGAGTATCGCCGCCACGGCTCGAACATGTCAGAGGATGCAGCTCGGATGCTCCGAAGCACCATGGAGGTGCTTGGAAGGCAAGTGCCGAGGAATGCGGTCGAAGCCGCGGCGCTAGGTGAGGGGATCGCTCACTTTCAACGAAGGTATGGTCTGCCTCTGGTGAAGCAGGCGATCAGGGACCTCGCGACCGCGAGGAGCGCGGAAAGGGCACTGAAGAATCTCGCCTTGGCGACGAAGCTCGCGCCCAAGGCGTTACTGCCGGCACTGTCGGACACTGTCGCAAGTGTGACTCGCCGGGCAGAACGATGGTTGCCACACCGGCTGCGCAGTGGGGTACGCCGCCGCCTTGGCCGCGGGCCGCTGACGCCGGGCTTCGGCCAGATCAACTGGGGTGACTTTCGACGGACGAGGCCGATAGAACCGCACTTCGGCTTCCAGAGAGGCAAGCCCATAGACCGGCACTACATTGAGGGCTTCCTCGCACGCCATGCTGCCGACATTGCGGGCCGCGTTCTCGAGATCGGTGACAACGACTACACGCTGAACTTCGGCGGCAGCCGAGTGAAACACAGCGATGTGCTCCACATTTCAGAAGGCGCGCCGAAGGCCACAATCGTCGGAGACCTTGCGAACGCAGCGCACATTCCGAACGAGACCTTCGACTGTTTGGTGCTGACGCAGACACTGCACCTGATCTTCGACATGCCTGCGGCGATCCGGACAATCCACCGCATCCTGCGGCCCGGGGGGGTCGTCCTTATCACGGTGCCGGGCATCACCCAGATAGACCGGGACGAATGGCGCGACACCTGGTACTGGTCGCTGACAGCAACGGCGCTGCGGTGTCTGCTCGCGGAAGGCTGGTCCGAAGTGGACGTCGAGACCCACGGAAACGTGCTAAGCGCGCTCGCCTTCCTGCATGGCATCGCGACTGCCGAGTTAGCGCCGGAAGAGCTGGCGGTGCAGGATGACGCCTACCCGGTCATCGTGGCAGCCCGCGCCGTGAAGGCCGGTTCGGAGAGGCTGTGATGAGGCGCCCGCGCCTTGGCCTCCGCCGGCTGGCCCGGCGAACGGCATGGCGGATGTCGGGTCGGCGTCTCGTTCTCACGTATCACCGGGTCGCGCGACCGCAGCACGACCCCTGGGCCTTGGCCGTCGCACCGGAGCGCTTCGACGAGCAGCTTTCGGTGCTGCGCAAGCATTGCGTTGTTATGTCGCTTGGACGAATGCTTGACGAACTGCGCGCGGGAACACTGGTCCGAAACGCCGTCGCCGTGACGTTCGATGACGGCTACGCCGACAATCTGCATTCAGCGATACCGATGCTGGAACGGCACGAGGTGCCGGCGACATTCTTCCTCAGCCCCGGGCTCCTCGATGGAAAGAGCTCGTTCTGGTGGGACGAACTCGGCTGGATACTTCTCCGCGGACATGCGCTTCCGGAACATCTGGAGCTCAGCATCGAGGGAACGACCATCCGCCGGGTGCGGCCAGGCCAGGAGACGGTGCAGCGTCCGTCGCCAGGCACGTGGCGAGGGTGGGAACCCACGACCGAGCCAACCGAGGACCTTTATCTCGATCTTTGGAAGGTGCTGAAGCCACTGCGGCGCGACATGCAAGCGCGGCTGCTTTCGGAACTTCGGGCCTGGGCTGGCATGCGGGAGCCCGCACCCGTGGATGCCCGATCGCTGACATTGGAGGAGGCAGCGAGGCTGGCGAATCATCCCCTCGCGGAGATCGGCGCCCACACCCTCACGCATCCGACGCTTCCCGCCCATGACGGGGCGACAAAGCGCGCCGAGATCGCGGGGAGCAAGCAGGCCTGTGAGGACATCGCTGGCCGGGCCGTCAGGAACTTCTCCTACCCCTATGGAGATCGCGATGCGGAGACCGTGTGTCTGGTCCGCGAGGCGGGTTTCGAGAATGCCCTTACGACCGAGTCGCGGCCCGTCCGCCGCCACCATCAGCTACAACACCTGCCGCGCATCCAGATGCGCGACTGGAACGGGGCCGAGTTCGAGCGATCCCTTTTGACAGGCGAACTCTGATGGCCGGAGGAACAATGCAGCGGACGCCTCTTTTCAGCGTGATCACGCCCTTCATGAACGTCGGCCCCTATCTCGGCGAGGCGATCGAGAGCGTCCTCGCCCAGACCATGGATGACTGGGAGCTCCTTCTCGTGGATGACGGCTCCACGGACGAGGGGAGTGCAGTCGCTCGCGGGTATGCCGAGAAATATCCCGATCGTATCCGTGTGCTCGAGCATCCCGGACATGCTAATCGCGGGATCAGTGCCTCCCGCAATCTGGGGCGGCAGCACGCGCGGGGACGCTGGCTGGCCTCCCTCGACGGCGATGATGTGTTGGTTCCAAGCAAGCTCGAGGAGCAAGCAAGGATAATCGCCGAGCACCCGGAGGTCGGGCTCGTCATGGGCTCCTACCGCATGTGGTACAGCTGGAGAGCCGACGCGCAGGGTGAGGACTACGTGATAAAGGTCGGCGCCCCCCAGGACACGGTGATCGAGCCGCCGCGGCTTCTGGAGTTGCTCTATCCTCTCGGGCAAGGGACGTCGCCATCGATGAACGGCGTTCTCGTGCGCGCGGACGTCGCCGAGAAGGTCGGCGGTTGGGAGGACAGCTTTCGCAACGCGTACGAGGACCAGGCCTTCCTCACGAAGCTCTACCTCGTGACGCCTGCCTACGTTTCCTCCTCGTGCTGGGACGACTATCGGCAGCGGCCGGGCTCCTGCACGGAGGTCGATCTCGGCGGCGAGGGTTATGATCGAAACCGCAGATTCTACCTGGAATGGTTCGAGACATACCTGAAGGACCAGGGTCTTGTCGGCGGGCGAGCCTGGCAGGACCTGCAGCGGGCGCTCCTTCCGTACCGTCATCCTTCGGTGGCAGCGCGCGCCAAGCGGGTCGTGCGGGTTGGCCGACGCGCGCTCGGTTGGGTCGCCCGCAGGGTCGGAGCACGCTGATGAGTATTTCCGGGCGGTACCGAAGGAGGCGAGCCCGCCTTGATGCACGGCCGGCGACAGGCTCCGAAGCGCATGCCCTGGTGCTGGCGGCGGTTCGCGGCCGCTTCCCGTGGCCGCCTGGCATCTGAGCAATGCGGCTGCCATCGAAGATTCTTGGCATCGAGCGCCACCACTTCAGGAGCCTCATCGCGGTCACGCGCGGCTATTGGTGGTCGGCGCCGGTGCTCATCGGCCTGGGAGTCCTCAGCGCGCTGACGGAAGGCCTGGGCATCGGCCTGATGATCCCGCTCTTCGCCGCGATCTTTGGCCAGGGGGAGGAAGGCGGCCGGATTGGAGAGATCGCGGGACGGGTGGCTTACGGGTTGTCGGAAAGCGAGCGGGTGGCGCTGCTGATCGGCCTCATCCTGCTGCTTGCGGGCGTGCGCGCAGCGGTGCTGTTCGCATACGACGCCATCGCGGTGCGCATTGTCGGGCGCATCACGCACCGGCTCAGAATGGTCCTCTTTCGGCAGTTGCTCGACGTTGGCTACGCGTATTTCGCGACCCGTGACCGGGGCCGGCTCTTCGACATTCTCCGGCGCGAGACATGGCTCGCCGGTGAGCTTCTGATGTCCGTCTCGAAGATGCTGAGCAGCCTCTGCACCATCGTCGTGTTCAGCGCCCTGCTCTTGGTGATCTCGCCGGCGCTCACGCTCGCAGGCGCTCTTGGGGCGGCGGTGATCGCACTCGTCGTCCGCTTCGTCGCCCACCGCATGCACCACCTTGGAGCAGCAACAGTGGCGCCTGGCGCACTCCTCTCCCGGCGCGCCATGGAAGTCATCGCCAGCATGAGAACGATCCGGCTTTTCGGTCAGGAACAAGCCGCGCTGGACCGTTTTGAGCACGCATCGGAGGGCGACAGGGTAGCGGCCGAGCGGGTTGATATGGGGCGCGCGATGATCCAGCCCCTGACGGAACTGCTCTACGCGCCGCTCTTCCTCGGAATCCTGCTGGGTGCCTGGGCGTCCGGCATGAGCTTCGCAACCCTGGTCGGCTACATGGTTCTTCTCTACAGGCTCCAGCCGCACGCGCGGCGGCTCGACCACCTGCGGGTCGAACTCGCCGGGCAAATTCCCGTCGTCGAGCACATCCTGGCGCTGATGCGACGGGACGATAAGCCCTACCTCCCGAACGGGACGCGGCCATTCCGCACGCTCCGCCGGGGTATCCGCTTCGAGGAAGTCGGGTTTTCCTACGGCGAGGATGGCGAGGTGAAGCAGGCCATCTCGGACGTGTCATTAGAGATCCGGAAGAACAGGGTGACCGCCATCGTTGGGGAGTCGGGATCCGGCAAGAGCACCGTCGTGAACCTCCTGTTCCGGCTCCACGATCCTCTGGTCGGTCGGATCACGGTGGACGGCGTGTCGCTTACGGAGCTCGATCTCGCGGATTGGCGGAGCCGCCTCGCCTTCTCCGGGCAGGACACCGAGTTGATCGGAGACACCATTATGGAAGCGGTCTGCTTCGGGCGGCCCGAAGCAACCAGGCAGGAGGCCGAGGAAGCGGCCCACGCGGCGCATGCGACGGACTTCATCGAGAATCTGCCTCAAGGTTGGGACACGCCGATTGGCGACGGAGGGCTCCGCCTTTCAGCCGGACAGCGTCAACGGATCGCACTCGCGCGCGCCTTGCTCTGCGAGCCGGAGATCCTCGTCCTCGACGAGGCCACGAGCGCTCTGGACTCCTTTTCCGAGAGCCTCGTGCAGGACGCTCTGAAGCGGCTTTCGGGCAAGACAACGATGCTCGTGATCGCGCACAGGCTGAGCACAATCCGAGATGCCGACCACGTCGTCGTGATGCAGGCCGGTCGCATCATCGAGCACGGAGAGCCACGCGATCTGCTCCGGCAAGAGGCAGGGGCGTTCTCGCGGCTGTGGCGCCTACAGAGCGAGGCGTTTGACGCGAGCGCTTGATTGAGAGCGTCGTGCGGTTAATCCGGCGCGCAGCCAGCGGTTCTGAAATAGTTCCAGCATTCGTCTGGTTCGTAGAGATTGCAGATGTCACCGATGGCGGCGATCAGGCGGTCGAAGGTTCGAGCTGCAGCCTTTCGTAGGTGCGACTTGAGCTTGGCGAACGCCATCTCGATCGGGTTCAGGTCGGGCGAGTACTGCGGCATGAAGAGGAACCATGCGCCGCGGCGCCGCAAGGCGGCCTTGGCGACGGCGCTGTTTGGACGGAGAGGTTGTCGACGATCACGACATCGCCGCGCGCAAGCGTCGGGGCGAGTTGGGTCTCGATGTAGGTGTTGAAGGCGGCGCGGTTGATCGGGCCGTCGATCACCCAGGGCGCCACCAGGCGATCGGCACGCAGCCCGGCGATGAAGGTTTGCGTGCCCCACTTCGCATGGGGAGCACGCGCGCGCAGCCGCTGCCCCCGGCGAGCGCGGCGGCGAAGGCGCGTCATCTTGGTGTTGAGTATCCGTCCGGCGACGGCCGCCTACTGGGATGGCGCTGAACCTGCCTTGTGTTCCTACGGGCGTTCTTTGGAGCGCCGTTAAGGACGGAGGCGGCTGGCGTGGTGGAGATCATCACCGGTGTGGAGCGGCGCCGCCATTGGCGGCCCGAGGAGAAACTGCGGATCCTCGCCGAGTTAGGCGAGCCGGGTGCGAAGTTCGTCGATGTGGCGCGCCGGCACGAGGTGAGCCGCGGCCTGCTGTGGCAATGGCGGGACGCGCAGCGGCGCGGGACGTTGGTGGCGGAGGAGGCGAGCTCCGTGCCGGTGCGCGTCGTGCCGGAGTTGCCAGCGCCGGCGTCGGCAGCGGGCTCGGGCGCATCTTCACCCTGCGCCGATCCTGTCGAACGCGACGACCGGATCGAGATCGTGCTGCCGGACGGCACCGCGCTGCGTGTTCCGGAGACGGTCGGCAGCACGGCGCTGCGTCGCGTGCTGGCGGCGCTGCGCGGATGATCCCGGTCCCCTCCGGCGTTCGGGTCTGGCTGGCGGTGGGCCACACCGACATGCGGCGCGGTATGAACAGCCTGGCGCTGCAGGTGCAGCAGGCGCTCGGGCGCGGCCCGCACGGCGGCGATCTCTACGTTTTTCGTGGCCGTCGCGGCGATCGCGAGACATTCTGCATCTTCTCCGTCAGAGGCCGGGGAGGCGCATGGCCTCATCCCGTTGCCAATGCTGGCAATTGGTTGGACGGCGGTTCTTCACCGCCTGCACTCCGGCGCGCACGGCCTCGGTGTCGAGTGCGGCGAGTGGGACCTTCCAGGGCGCCGAGTGCATCACCTGTGACGCGGGCAGCGTTCCCTCGCGGATGAGCCGGTGCACCGAGCCGACGCAGATGCCGAGGCGATGCGCTGCCTTCTGGACGGAGATGGTCGGCTCGACGTCGCTTCCAGGTGCATGCTCGGGTATGCCAAGGCGCAAGCGGAGCTCGCGGACCCGCACCGCCGTCCAGGTCTCGCCGTCGGCCGTGCGGCAGTGCATGCGGTTGAGCGCGACCGCGACCTCCCGATCCGGCCACTCGGGCGCGAGGCGGCGTAGCGCTTCGACGGGGCAGCGCGTCCGGTCGACTGGGTAACGGCCCGTCCTCACTCGGGCAACGCGGATCTCGCTATGCCGCCCGCCGGCCCAATGCACGATGAGCACCGCCTCGTTCGCCGCATCGTCGAGGTCGATGACGGCTTCCTGGACGACGCTGTGGACGAGCCGCTGCCTGGTGCGTGCGTCGGCGGTCGGCGCGTTCCATGCGGCTGGCAGGTCGTGGGCGAGGCGTAGCAGGGCCTCCCGGTCCACCCGCGGGCGCGCCGACGCTTCGGCGCGCAGCTCGGCGATGCGCCGCTCGAGCGCCGCTACACGCTCGAGGGCGGCATTCCAGCGCGTCTCGAGTTCGCGCGCGACGTGCCGCTTGGCCGGGTCGACCAGATCGTGCCGTCGGGCCGCGAGGGAGGCGTCGTAGCGGGCCGCCTCCAGGTCTCTCCCGAGCGCCTCGCGGACCGCGGTATCCGCCTCCATCGCCCGGTCAGCCGCGAGCATGGCCGCCTCGACAGCGTGGCCCGACACGGCCTCGATCAGCGCATCGGCGATCGCGCGATCCACGCGCACGCCGCCGATGCCGATGCACAGACCCGCCCCGACATGGGCGTCGTCACCGCGGCATTGGTATCTGTGCGCGTGTCCCGAGGCCATCCCGTAGAACACCCGCATCATGCGGCCGCACCGCCCGCATCGGACGAGGCCCGTCAGGAGCGCACGACCGCCGCGCGCGGCCTTGCGTGAGGCACGCCGCTGCATGTGGGCGTTCTCCAGGAAGGTCCTCTGGTTCTCCTCGAACTCAGTCCAGGTGATGTAGCCCTCGTGGTTGTCCCGGATGAGCGCTCCCCACTCTGCCATCGGCCGGTCGTGCCCGCTCGTCTTGCGCGCGCGGCCGCCCTCGACACGGACGCGGCTGCCGCGGCGTGCGAACGCGTAGGCGCCCGCGTAGATCGGGTTGTGCAGGACCTGCACGACGGTGTGGTAAGCGGGCGCCCGCCAGGTGATCCGGTAGGCGGCGACGTTGCGCCTCACGACAGGGAGGGTCACCCCTGCACCGCGTGCCCAGAGGAACAGCTGGCGGGCACTGCCGAGTTCGCGGTACTTCGCGAACACCATGCGGATCGCACCCGAGACCCGCTCGTCTGGATCGATCTCAATTCGCCCGTCCTCGCTCCAGACGTAGCCAGGCGGCAGGGTGAACCGCAGCGCCCCGCGCCGGGCCTTGCCGTCACGCGCCTCGAGCCCGCGCTGGCGCAGGAGGGAGAGTTCGTACTCGGACATCGTCCCCTTGAGCCCCAGCAGGAGCCGGTCGTTGACGAGGCGAGGATCGTAGGTGCCGTCCGGGTCGATCACCAGCGCTCCGGCGAGGGCGCAGAGGTCGACGAGGTGATGCCAGTCGCGCCCGTTCCGGGCGAGGCGGGATGCCTCGATGCAATATACGGCGCCGACCGACCCGGTGCATACGGCTGTGACAAGCCTCTGAAACCCCGGCCGCTCGGCGAGACCGGAGCCGGAGCGGCCGAGATCGTCGTCGATCACCGCCACCGTCGCGAACCCCGCGGCACGCGCCGCATCCGCGAGGGCATACTGGCGTCGCTGGCTCTCCGTGTTGCCGAGCACCTGCGCCATGGTGGACTGGCGGACGTAGACGACCGCGCTGCGGACAAGGTGGTCAGCGGTGATCCTGCTCATCGCCGGCCTCCTCCGTTGCGCGGACGACGACGCGGCCGGCCGCCTCGAGCAGGAGCTCCGCGAGGGTCGCCATCGCCGCCTCCGGCAGGATCGGCACGGGCGACGGTGGCGGTGGCGCCAGAGCGAGGGAGAGCTGCGCCCGTGCGGGCGTGCGACTCGGCATCTGAGGCCTCCTCGATTGTCGGGACCTCCGATGCTGGAGGAGACCCGGCGCTCCTGCTCGTCGCATCGAGGAGAGCGCGGAGGCGGATCAGCGCATCGACCTCTACGAGCGGCGGCCCGATTGGCGTCATCCCGATGCACGCGGCCTCGTCGCACATCCAGGCAGGTATGACGCGGCTGACCCCCGCGCGCTCCTCCAACCAGAGAATACCGAACCCGTCCCGCGTCAGGCGCTGCGTGACCCGCAGCCGTCTCCCATGCAGTGGGTGCCACGGGTAGTGCACCCGTGCCGTCGCAAAACGGTAGGCGGAATCACGCTCGGTCTGGGGACCTGGTCAAGGTCATCTGGCACGACGGCATCGGCATGTCGCTCTACGCCAAGCGGCTGGAGCGCGGGCGCTTCCTGTGGCCTTCGCCGGCGGATGGCTGCGTGGCGATCTCCGGCGCGCAATTGGCCTACATGCTGGACGGGATCGACTGGCGGAACCCGCAGCGGACCTGGCGGCCTGAGGTCGTCGGATAATGCGCCGAGGCTGAGCATTTCCGCTGGTTTCGGCACGCGAGCTGTGATTCGATTCACCACGTGCCGACCGAGCCGGACATCCCGCCCGACGACATCTCCGCGCTGCGCGCCGCGCTCGCGGCTGCGGAGTTGGCGCGGCAGGAGGCCGAGGCGCGAGCGGCCGGTGCCGAGGCGATGGTGGCGCATCTCAAGCTGCTCATCGCCAAGCTCAAGCATGACCGCTTCGGCGCCTCGTCGGAGCGCAGCCGCAAGCTGATCGACCAGCTTGAGCTGGAACTCGGCGAGTTGGTCGCCGCCACCAGCGAGGATGCAGCCAAGGCGGAGAACGCCGCGTCTGGTCGGCGGCACCGGCACGGGCAAGACGCATCTGGCCATCGGTATCGCCCGCGCGCTGATCCGTGGCGGCGCCCGCGGCCGGTTCTACAACGTCGTCGGCCTGGTGAACCGGCTCGAGGCAGAGAGCCGTGGCGGGCGCGGCGGCCGGCTGGCGGACCACCTCTGCCGGCTGGACTTCGTCCTCCTCAACGAGCTCGGCTACCGGCCGTTCGCGCTCTCCGGCGGGCAGCTGCTGTTCCACCTGGTCAGCCGCCTCTACGAGCAGACCTCGGTCATCGTCACCACCAACCTCGCATTCGGCGAATGGCCGAGCGTGTTCGGCGACGCCAAGATGACCACGGCGCTGCTCGACCGCCTGACGCATCACTGCGACATCGTCGAAACCGGCAACGAGAGCTGGCGGTTCAAGAACCGCGCCTGACCACCCCGACAATCGCCGCCGCCCCGGCCCGGGCGGCCGTCCATCCGCCTACGGCTGCGGCACGACCGCCCGGGCCGCGCATCAGCACGCCAGCTGACCAGCCCCCATCGAGCGGTCCGAGTGGAATTTTAGTGGGCGATCGCGGCCGGGCCTGCTCCTGAGCTGCCTTGCGACCTGGTCACTGGGGCCGTCTCCGGCGCGGGTGGGCGGTATCCCAGTGCCGAGTGCGGGCGGTCCGATTGTAGTGCTGCCGCCATTCTTCGATCAGCACCTACGCCCCGCGGAGGGTGTTGAACACCTCCCCGTTCAGTAGCTCGTCAGTCGTGAACAACGCTGAAGTCCTTGGAATTCCGCGGCTTTCTGGCCACTGGAAGTATTCGCGATTGCAAGGTGCGTGTCCGGACCGGCCGAAAACCTTGCAAAACCGAAGCCCTGTTGAAGCTGCCGCGGCGGCGTGATTCCCTCGGCGCGTCGCCGCGCAGGAGCACGCCGATGCCGCCGAGATCGCCGCCGCCCGAGCAGCCCGAACTGTTCCGCTCGGCCCTGCTGAACCTCGTCGATCGCCGCCATTCCCTGGTGCGCCTCGCCGGCCTGATCGCCTGGGAGCGCTTCGCCACCGCCTTCGGCCTGCTCTATCGCGACGGCGTCGGCCGGCCCGGGCTGCCGACCCACCTCATGGTCGGCCTGCACCTGATCAAGCACATGGACGGCCTCTCCGACGAAGCGGTCTGCGCGCGCTTCCTCGACAGCCCCTACGTCCAGCTCTTCTGCGACGAGACCCACTTCCAGCACGCCCTGCCGCTCGACCGCTCCTCGATGACCCGCTGGCGCCAGCGCATCGGGCCCGAGCGGCTCGAACTGCTGCTGGTCGAGACGCTCGCCGCCGCGCAGCGCGCCGGGGCCGCCGAGCCGAAGCACTTCGAGCGCGTCAGCATCGACACCACCGTCCAGCCCAAGGCGGTGACGCACCCCACCGACAGCAAGCTGATCCACCGCGGCGTCGAGATCCTCGGACGTCTCGCGCGCCAGCACGGCGTCGCGCTGCGTCAGTCCTACGTGCGCGTCTCCACCCGCGCCCGGCGCGAGATCGCTCCCTGAACCGCCCCGGGTTTGTCGGAGGCCCCACGGATTGAGAGGATGGGGTCATGACGAAGAAGACATCGAACCGGTTTTCGCCTGAGGTCCGGCAGCG
>NZ_JAWLHG010000075.1:0-14455 GCF_041690465.1 Falsiroseomonas sp.
ATCTCCGCCTCCAGCCAAAGCTGGACGCCTACGAATCACACCCTGCCGCGCCGCATCCAATCACAAGCCGATTCCAGCCTGGGCTACTCGGGTCTAGGGCCTCGACAGCAGCAAGGGGATTGCCGCGGCTTACCAGGAGCTTGGAGACGCGGGCGCGGTCTGCCGCCGGTTCGGCATCTCGCGCCCGACGCTGCGCAAATGGTTGCGCCGGTACGACGCCGGTGGCGAAGCTGGGCTGACAGAACTGAGGCGGCGGCCACACCGGTCGCCGGCGCGGAAGGTTGGGGTGGCCTTCCCCCGCTCGATCGGGGCAGCCCCACGATCCTACTCAAGAGCCGGAGCCTCATTAGCCGGGCGAATTGTTAGGGTCAGGGAAGGTAATCATCACCACGGTCCCCTTGCCGTCGGACCTCTTCCGCACCTCTGCCTTTCCCTTGATCTGCTTGGCGAGCATGTCGATCAGCCGCAGCCCAAGCGATGCTTCCCGCCGCGTCTCGGGCATACCCACGCCGTCGTCCTCGACACATAGCCGCATCAGGCCGCCGCCCGCTGCCCGCAGAACCAACAGGACCCGTCCCTCAAGGTCATTCGGGAAGGCGTATTTGAGGGCGTTGGTCAGCGCCTCGCCGGCGATCAGGCCCAGCGGCACGACGAGGTCCGGTCCCCAGATAGCCTCCTCCTCGGCCACCACCTCGACCCGCACCCTTCCGGCCTCCGCCACCATGCCCGCCGCCATCTGCTGGCAGAGGCGATGGAGATAGCTCGGGAAGTCCACCGCGTCCGGCGCCTCGCCCCGGTAGGTCAGGAGGCCATGCACCTCGCCGACCCGCAGGAGCCGCTGCGTGGCCACGCCCAACGCATCGCGGGTTTACGGGGTGGCCTGCGACGCCTGCACGCGCAGCAGCGAGACGGCGAGCTGCAGTGCATTCTTGGTCCGGTGGTTCACCTCGCGAATCAGGAAGTCGCGGAAATGCAGGTCCTTGCAGGTCCTCCTGGCCCTGCGCCAGCGCGTCGCGCAGCGTGGCCTCGGTGCGCCGGCGCCGCTCGACCTCCTCCTCCAGCCGCTCCTTGGCCTCCCGGATCCGCTTGGTGCGCGTCGCGACAAGGCGGCCGAGCGTCTCTTTCTCCCCCTCGAGCGCCCGCTCGCGGCGGACCCGGTCGGTGATGTCGTAGAAGGAGGCGAAGTGCCGAACGACGCGGCCGTCCTCCTTCATGGGCTCGAGGAGTTGCGAAACCCAGACCTCGCGGCCATCCCTCGCGCGGAACAGCAGGTCGTCGGTGCTGCTGCTGCGGGACGACAGCGCCGCCGCGATGCGTGCCCTGACCTCCGGCTCGACCTGGCGGCCCGCGATGGAGAGGTAGTCCTCCCCCAGCACCTCGTCCTCGCGCTCGTAGCCGAGTAGCTTCAGGAAGGACCGGTTGGCGTAGATGATCCGGCTGCCGGGCGTCTGGGCGTCGGCGACGAGCATCGGCATGCGGCTGCTCTCGACCGCCTCGACGAAGGGGCCGCCGCGCGCCATCAGGTCGGCGATGTCGCGATCCGCGGGGGTGCCTCTCTCGCGCATCTGACCGGTCATTCTGTTCTCCGTACTGGCTACGCTCCGACAACGCACGGGGCTCCACTTGGGGTCGCTTACGCACCCCCGTGGTCTGCAGTCCGGCCGGGCTCGCTTGACCGCCAAGCGCACGAACCGGCCGGAGCCTCCACCTTCGCGACCACGGGGAATGGCATGCTCGCCCTGGACCTTCCGGCCGAGCCGTACTGGCAAGACCTGCCGCGCGTTGTCCGCGTGGAGATCCGTCCCGTGATGACCGCGATCACCGCCGCGGCGCAGGCTGCCGCTTCGCGCCGGCTCGGTGCAATCCGCACTGCAACACCGGATCTCGACCCCGACATGTCGCGTGGCTTGGCTTTCGCTTTCCTGGTCAGGGCATTCGCGCGACATGCGGTCACCGCCTGGGAGGGCGTCGCTGGGCCGGCATCCGCCGCGTCGTCGAGCACGGCTTCACCTCGGAATGGCGGGGCCGTATCGTCAGAACGACGCCGGGCCGCTCATCTACCGCCTGCCGGGCGTGGCGGGCCGATGGAATCGCTCGGAGTGAACGGAGCGCTTCTCGGTTAGCCTTGCTGTGGTCCGCCCGCGACGCGAGCCCTGCATCGGCCCTGCCGCATGAAGCGCGGCGCCGTCCGACGCTGCGGTGTTCCCGAAGTCTTCAGGCGAAGGGTGTCAGCGGCGGGGAGACCCCGGAACGTGCGCTGCGCGCTCCGATGCCGGGACGCGGCGCTCCCTCGCCCGCGCGCCCTCCAGCAGGCCGATCTTCAGGTCCCGGTACATCCGGCGGGTCTGCGAGGCGCGCAGCTCCTCCAGCCTCCGCTCGAGCGCATGGCCGAGCTCGCGCAGCCGCGCACCGCCGAGCCGCTGCGCGTGGCGGAACATGGAGTGCTCCTCCGACCCGGCATGGTGGTCCACCGCGGCGCGCAGGGCGCGCAGGTGCTCCTCGAAGGGGGCGCTCGCCGTGTTCAGTTTCAGCGTCCTGGCCAGCAGATCGCTGAGCTGCCGGTGCTCCGAATGGGCGATCGGCACGTCGGGGCTCACCTTCGCCACAGCCGGGTAGAAGATGTGGTCCTCGATCTGCTCGTGCATGTCGAGTTCGGCGGCCAGCACGCGCAACAGGTCGCGCCGCTCCGGGTCCTCGCGGTGCATCCCCTCGATGCGCGCGAGCAGCTCGCGGAACAGGTCGTGGTGCGCCGCCAGCACCTCGTCCGCGCGCCGCCCCGGGACCTGGCGGTCGTTGGCGGGCGCCGGCCCGCCCCCACCCGGGAGCGCACGATGGTCGCCCATCTCCTGCTCCCGCCGGATCTCGACCATCCCGTCGCGCAGCCGCACCTCGTAGCGCGGCTGCGCGCAGGTGGAGGGTCCGGACGTCGGCTGCGCGCCGTCGAGAGCATATCGCGAGCCGTGCCATGGGCAGACGAGCGTTCCGTCCAGCACCCATCCCTGGTCAAGCGGCCCGCCCAGGTGCGAGCAGCGCGCGCCCATTGCGTGCACGCGCCCGTGATGGCGCACCAGCACGACCGGTACGTCGCGCGCCTCCTCCGCGTCGTGCACCACCACCTTGCGCGGCCGGTCCTCCTCCAGCTCCTCGAGGCGCGCGACGGCCGAGAAATCCCGCGGCTCCGGGCTGCGGTCGGCATGGTCGACACCGATCCGCCAGCGGTAGACAAGGCGCCCGCCGAGATAGCCGCCCGCGAACATGCAGGCCCAGCCCGCTGCGCTGGCGGCCTGCCCCTGGCCGCGGCGCCCGCGCCTGCGCAGCCTGAGGGACAGGAGCATCAGCGCCAGCGCCGTGCCGTTCGCCGCGGCGTGCACGAGCCCGACCCGCCGCGCGCGCCCGTTCAAGTGCTGCCAGTCGGCGAGGCCCGCCGCCGCTGCGGCGACGGCCCCGGCCGCGCCCGCCTTCAGGGCAGTGCGCGCGCTCCGGTCCGCCGCGTGCCGCCGCACGAGCCCGAGCCGCGCCAGCAGGTCGAGTCCCACCGCCAGGGTCCAGGCGCCGATCGGCAGCGTGACAAGCATCGGATGGATCGGATGGCCGAACCATGTGCCGTGCAGCGCATCGCCGAGCCGTTGCGCCGGTTTCCCGGCGACCTGGGCCGGGCGCGCCATGGCCGTCTCCAGCAGCCGGGCCGGGCCGTCCAGCCGCTCCGCTGCCTCGATCCGGCCGATGAGGCGCTCGGAGCGGCTGCGCGGTGGCAAATCGTCGGTCCGGGCGGCCGTCATCGCCTTCCCTCCTGAGCTTGTGCCGGGTCGAACGCGATGCCGGGCCGGCTGTTCCGCCTGCCAATCTGGTCGCAGGCGCTGCTGTTTCGGCGCGGCCGCCATCCCGCTGGCCCATGGCGGGCGCATCCGCATGCGGCTCGCGGCTTGGCCGGCCCTGCCCCCAACGACCCCGGCGGCAAACCCGAGCCCGACAGGCTGCTAGCGCCGCGGCAGCGGCCTGAGCCCGATGAGCGCAATGTGGTGCACGCCATCCTCGAAGGAGACGCGGTAGGCCGCGGGCCAGGCCAGCGTGCCCACCGCGGCCCGGGGCGCGCGGACCGGCAGGACCGCCTCGGTGCGCGTCTGCAGGAAGGCCCGGGTGATCATCGGCTCCACGAAGGTCAGCTCTCCGTCGTACGAGCCGACGAGCAGTGTCTTGTCGAAGGGCTGCCCGTTCAGCTCGGGCGCGTCGGTCGCGACCCAGTGTGCGCCCATCCGCGGCACGCCGCCGGGCACCCTAACGAAGCCGGGCGGCACGAGGTCTGCGGAGGGCTCGCGCGCCAGCTTCGCCTCGTACTCCGGATCCTCCGGCACGATGCGATCGAGCGCGGCCGCGCTGACGCGGTAGAAGTGCATGTCGAAATGCGGCCTGTCATAGACGCCGGGCGGCTCGTGCCCGCGCGGGGCCCAGTCGAGGCCGACATGGTCGTAGCCGAGCGCCCTGGCCTGCTCCGGCAGCGCCAGGTTGAACACGGCCATCTCGTCCGGCAGCCCCTCCAGGGCCGCCTGCGTCAGGCCGATGCCGAGCGAGATCGGCGTGCCGGCGGCATCCAGGCCGACCCAGGTGAAGGCCTGCCCGCGACCGAGCGCCTGGCGTGGTCCTTCCACGATCCGTGCGGGCGCAACCACTGCGATGGGCTGGGCGGCTGCCGGCTGGGCCAGCTGTGCGGCCACCGGCGCCGCCGCCATGGCCGGCGTGGCGTGGGCGGGATGCGCCTGCGATGGCTGCAGCATCGCAGGCAGCACGAGCAGCGCGCTCGTGGCCAGGCATGTGCGGATGGCGTTCATGTATCTTCCTCCTCCTTGCAATCGGGGCCCGGCTCGGCCCCGCTCATTGAAGCCGGGATCAGGCGCGGACGAGTTCAGCTTCCCGCGCATCCAGCGTTCCGAGCAGGTCCTCCACCGCGGTGACGATGCGGTCAGGCTGCGGCACGAAGGCCTGTTCGAGCGGGAAGCTCGCGGGGGCGGGCGCGTCGGGGCCGGTCAGGCGCAGCACGGGCGCCCGGAGGTCCCGGAAGGCCTGCTCCGCCACGATGGCGGCGACCTCGGCGCCGATGCCGCACATCCGGCTGGCCTCGTGCACGACGACGACACGGCCGGTCCTGCGCGCCGAGGCGAGCACCGTCTCCTCGTCGAGCGGCTTCAGCGTGCGCAGGTCCACCACCTCGGCGTTGATGCCGCGCGCGGCCAGCTGCTCGGCGGCCTGCAGGCAGCCGTGCACGGTCTTCGCGTAGGAGATCAGCGTCACGTCGGAGCCGCTGCGCCGCACCGCCGCCTTGCCGAGCGGCACGACCTCGTCGGACACCTCGCCCTGCGTGAAGCCGAGGGCGAGATCGGTGAAGAACAGCACCGGGTTGTCGTCGCGGATCGCGGCCTTGAGCAGCCCCTTGAAGTCCGCCGGCGTGGACGGCATCACCACCTTCAGGCCCGGGCTGTGCGCGAACCAGGCCTCGATGTTGTGGTTGTGCTGCGAGCCGACGCCCCAGCCAGCACCGGTGGCGGCCAGGACCACCATCGGGAAGGCGAACTGGCCGCCCGAGAGATAGCGCAGCTTGCCGGCGCTGTTCACGATCTCGTCCATCGCGTAGCACAGGAAGGGCGCGAACAGCAGGTCGATCACCGGCCGCAGGCCGGTGGCCGCCGCGCCGGCCGCGGTGCCGGCGATGATGCCTTCCGCCAGCGGCGTGTTGCGCACGCGCGCCGGACCGAACTCCTCGAGCAGGTCCTTGCGCTTCGTCGCGACGCCCTCGCCGAACATGATCACGCGGCTGTCGCGGCGCATCTCCTCGATGAGTGCGCTGGTCAGCGCATCATTCGCGGTCATCTGTGGCATGTCCGTGCTTCCTCAGGCGTAGACGTCGGTGGTGAGGGCGTCGAGCGAGGGGTAGGGGCTCGCCTCGGCGAAGCCGACCGCCTCCTCGATGCGCCGGCGCAAGCGCAGCTCCATGCGCTGCTGCGCGGCGGCGTCGAGGAGGCCCTCGGATTGCAGCTTGTGCTTCAGCAGCAGGATCGGGTCGCGCTGGCGCCAATGCGCGAGCTCCTCCGGATCAACATAGGACTGGTCGTCCGGCTCGTAGTGGCCGCGCAGGCGATAGGTCACCGTCTCCAGCAGGTAGGGCCGGCCGGTCTCGCGGATGTAGGCGACGGCCGCGCGGGCGGCCTCATGCACCGCCTCCACGTCGTTGCCGTCCACCGAGGTGCCTTCGATGCCGTAGACCGGCGCGCGCGCGCTGATGCTCTCGACCAGCATCGTCTCGCGCCGGTGGACGAAAGCCTGCCAATGGTTGTTCTCGCAGACATAGAGCACGGGCAGTTCCCAGACCGCGGCGAGGTTCAGGGATTCGTGGAAGCGCCCCTCGCAGGCCGCGCCGTCGCCGAAGAAGCAGGCGACGATGCCGGGCTGGCCGAGCATCTTGCGCGACAGCGCCACGCCGGTCGCGAGACCCAGCTCCCCGCCCACGATGGTGGAGGTGAGGACGACGCCGAGTTCGCGGGCGGAGATGTGCAGCGATCCGCTCTTGCCGCCGCAATAGCCATCCTGGCGACCCATGATCTCGGCCATGGTGCGGCGCGGATCGGCACCGCGCGCCAGCAGGTGGCCGATGCTGCGATGGTTGGTGAGGATCTGGTCGTCTGCCGCAAGCGCCATGACGACGCCGACGGCGGAGGCCTCCTGCCCGACCGCGGTGCAGGTGCCGCCGGCCTTGCCGGCGCCCTGCAGCGCGACGGCCGCTTCCTCATGGGCCCTGATGAGCATCATCTGCTCCAGGGCGTCGATACGGTGGTCGGGTGTCACGCCGTCACTCCCAGGCTGGTTCGGTCTGCCGGGGTGATAGGCCTTGGCGCGGGCGAAGGCTTGCTAAGTGTTCCTGCGCGAAACGCTAAAAGGAGCTGCGCGGAATGCTAAAGGGACCTTAAGCGAGGCGCTCCCGGCTGGCGGGCCGTGGCTTCCTGGCGCTGTCGCCAGCCGCTAAACTGCTGCCCGAGGCGGAAGGTCACAGGAAGCGGAATGGTTGCGAGGTGTCCCGTGGCCGCGCGGCGTGCGGCGCTGTCCTTCTACTGCACCGCCGGTGCCACGGTCGCGGACGGTCTGGCGCGACGATGACGGCCGGGCCCCTTGATGCGGAGCTGGCCGCCTTCTGCGAGAGCGGCGTGAGCATCGTGGTCGCCTGCCGCGGGCCGGATGGCTGGCCCATCGTCGGCCTCGCCGTCGCCTGCGCTGCGGATGCGGCCGCGCAACGGCTGCGCCTGATACTGTCGCGGGAGCCGAACCGGGCACTGCTGTCGGCCGTCGCGCAAAGCGGAGCACTGGCGGCGACCTTCTCCCAGCCCGGCAGCCACCGCTCCATCCAGTTCAAGGGCGGCGCGCTCCGCGAGGATGCGGCGCATCCCGACGATATCCGCCGCGCCGCCGAGCAGACGGACGCCTTCTGCCGCACCCTTGTGCAGGCGGGCTATTCGGAGGCCTTGGCGTCCGCCTACTGCGCTCACAACCCGGCGGACCTGGCAACATTGAGCTTCTCGCCAAGCGATGCCTTCCTCCAGACCCCCGGGCCCGGCGCAGGCGGCGCCTTGCCGCGATGAGCCAGCTCAACCTCGACGCCATCCGCGACTGCCTCGAGGGCTTCGTGCCAGCGAAGATCGCGACCTGTGATGCCGAGGGCATCCCGAATGTCTCGATCCTCTCCCAGGTCCATTACGTGGACAGGGAGCACGTCGCCCTTTCCTATCAGTTCTTCAACAAGACGCGCCGCAACGTGCTGGCCACGCGGCGGGCCCACGTCCAGGTCGTTGATCCCGTGACGATGGCGCACTACCGGCTCCGCCTCGCCTATCTGGAGACGCAGACGGAAGGGCCGCTGTTCGAGACGATGAAGGCGCGGCTCGCCGGCATCGCCACCTATGACGGCATGGAAGGCGTGTTCCGCCTGCTCGGCTCCGATCTCTACCGCGTGCTCTCCATCGAGAGGGTGCCGGGGTTGATGCTGCCGGCGCCGCCGCGGCGCAGCCTGCTCGGGGCGGCACGGCGCTGCTGTGCGCGCATGTCGGCCTGCACCGAGCTGTCGGACCTGTTCGACGCGACCCTGGCGGAACTGCGCGCCCTGTTCGGTATCGAGCACGCCATGGTGCTCATGGCGGACGCCGCGGCGTCGCATCTCTATACCGTGGCCTCGATCGGATACGCCCATTCCGGGATCGGGTCCGAGGTGGCCGTCGGGGAGGGCGTGATCGGCGTCTGCGCCCGCGAAGGCGTGCCGATCCGCATCACGCACGCGACCTCGGAGTACGGCTACGGCAGGGCCGTCGCGGAAAGCGCGCGGCGGTCCGGCATGAGCTGGGCGAGCATGACGGAGATCCCCTTTCCGGGGCTGCAGCAGCCGCACAGCCAGGTTGCGCTGCCGATCCTCGGCGAGAGCCGCGTTGCGGGCGTGCTGTTCGTCGAGAGCACCAGGGCCATGACCTTCTGGTATGACGATGAGGACGCGCTCGCCGTCATCGCCTCGCATCTCGGGGCGATGATGCGGGCCATCCAGCATGAGGAGGCTGCCGCGCCGGCGGTGGCTGCACCGGGCCCCGCCCCGGAGCCCGCGCGCAGCCTGGTCGTTCGTCACTACCAGGCGGATGACAGCATCTTCCTGGACCATGACTACCTGATCAAGGGCGTCGCGGGCGCCATCTTCTGGAAGCTCGCGCGCGAGCATGTGCAGCAGGGACGGACCGAGTTCTCGAACCGGGAACTGCGCCTCGATCCCGAGATCCGGCTGCCCGAGCACGCCGAGAATCTCGAGGCGCGCCTCGTGTTGCTGCAGCGGCGCCTTGCGGAGCGGGCCGGCTGCGTCCGGATAGAGAAGTGCGGTCGCGGCAGGTTCCGTCTGGAGGTCGCGATGAAGCTGGTCCTGCAGGATGTCGGCCCGGGGAGCGAATCGGCGGCGCGCGGCGCGACCCAGCCAGCCGCACGCCCGCGGGACGGCAGCGAGATGCGGTGAGCGGCCCAGAACGACGACCTGCACCGGCAAGTCGCAACGCTCCGAGCGAAACTTCGCCCGGAAGGCTTCACCAGGTGCCTGCCGCCGGAGCCTCAGATCTTCAGATACGAGAAGCCTCGCTGCTGCAGGCGTGCGATCTGTGCGACGCCGCTCTCCACCAGGTCGTCCTCCGCCGCATCGTACAGCTCATCGAGGCGGATGTTGTCGAGCCGTAGCGTTATCCGGCAGATCTCGAAGCGTACGCCGGCGAGCTTCAGGTCGTCGATCGCCGCGGCGATCTGCGGGTCGGCCTTGGCCGCGTAGCGCAGGATGTTGAGCCCCGCGCCGTGCATGACCACGCGCAGGTCGAAGTTGCCCGCCGGCAGCACGGAGTGGTGGTTCCGCAGGTTGCGCAGGATCTGGCGATAATAGACGAAGCCTTCGCCGCCGCCCTGGTTCAGGTGGTAGACGATCTGCTCGCGGTCCGGCGCCTGCGCGCTCGCGGTGACGGTCAGCGCCGCGACGGGTGCGGCAGCCAGCGCTGCGAGGCCGCGCCGGCGACCCAAAAGACGGCCGATCATGCTGTCCTCCCTTTCATTGCGGCTCGCTGAAGCCGGAGCCTGAGCCGGGCTCCACGAAGCGCCGGCTGTCGCCGGTCATCGTGACGGGCCGGCCCTGCCGGCAATTCGCCATGCAGGCCTCGTCCGGCGTGTCGGGCCGCGCCTCGAACATGAAGCCGTCGCGGTTCGGCATCTCCACACGTTGCAGCGTCTCGCGGTTCATCTCCGCATCCTCCGGGATCAGCTCGTTCAGGTAGAGGACGTAGGCGGTGATCGCGTAGTACTCGTCGTTGCTCAGGCTCTGCGGCGCGGGATAGGGCATGGCGCGCCGGATGTAGTCGAACACCGCCGGCGCATGCTGCCAGTAGGAGCCGACGGTGCGCCGCACCTCCGGCCCGCGCAGGCTGCCGCGGCCGCCCATCAGCGCGGGCCAGCGCTCCAGCCCCTCGCCGAAATCACCGTGGCAGGCGGCGCAGTGCTGCACGTAGAGCTCCTCGCCCTGCTGCGCCGTGCCGCTGCCCGGCGGCAGGTTGTGGCCGTCGCCGCGCACCGCGATGTCCCAGCCGGCGATCTCCTGCGAGGTCGCCGCGCGGCCGATCCCGGGGATGGCCGGCGGCAGCGCGATTTCGCGCGGCGCGGGCCAGGCGACATCGCCGCGCGTGCGCTCGCCTTGCGGCGCCTCGAAGGGGCGGTAGAGCGCCTCCCGCCCCGGCTGCTGCTGCGCCAGCGCGATCCCGCCCGCGAGCGCGACTGCCAGCCCCGCCGCGATAGCCGCGCTAATCGATCTGGACATTCGCCACCGTCCCGTCGCGGTCCACCAGCCAGGTGTGGATCGCGTTCTTGTGGTAGATGCTCTCGACGCCGCGCACGCGCCGCAGCACATCGAGCGTCGGCTGCACGCGCCCCGCCTCGTCCATCGCGCGGCTCTGCAGGAAGGCCTGGCGGCCCTCCTGCCATTCCCAGGGGATGCGGAAGCGCGTGACGGCCTGGGGCAGCACGGGGCCCTGCAACTCCGCCGTGCGCCAGGTGTCGCCGCCATCCACCGAGACGTCCACGCGCGTGATGCGCCCGGCACCCGACCAGGCGAGCCCGGAGATCTCGACGAAGCCCGGACGTTCGCGCAGCGGCTTCTCGGGGCAGGGATAGGTGATGCAGGAGTTCACCTCGTTGACGAAGGTGAACTGGCGCGAGAGCCCGTCCGGCATCAGGTCGGCATAGGTGCGCGTTTCCCAGCGCGTGAACCAGGGACGGTCGCCGACCTCGAGCCGGCGGATCCACTTGATCCACATGTTGCCCTCGTAGCCAGGCAGCACGAGGCGCGCCGGATAGCCCTGCTGCGGCCGCACGGCCTCGCCGTTCTGGCCGAAGGCGATGAAGGCGTCGTCGAGCAGCTTGCGCAACGGGATGGAGCGCGCGAGGTGGCTGGCATCCCCGCCTTCCGCCAGCACCCAGGAAGCGCCGGGGCGGAGGCCGGTCGCGGACAGGAGCACCTTCAGGGGAACGCCCGTCCATTCCGAGCAGGAAAGCATGCCATGCGTGTACTGCACGCCCGACATCTGCGCGCCGCGCCATTCCATGCCCCCATTGGCGGGACATTCGATGAAGTGGATCCGGCTGACGGAAGGCAGGCGCTTCAGGTCCTCGAGCGTGAAGACGAGCGGGCGCTCCACCATGCCGTGGATCATGAGGCGGTAGTCCGCTGGGTCCACATCCGGCACGCCGCCATGGTGACGCTCGAAATGCAGGCCCGAGGGCGTGACGATACCGTGCATCTCGGCGAGCGGCGTGAAGGAAACGGAGGACTGCCGGTCCTGCGTCAGCCAGGGCACGTATCGCCGCGCCGCCGTCTCGTGCCGGCTGCGCGTGCCGTAGGCTTCCTCGATCACGCCGGGGCCGAGCGTGCGGCTCCACTCCGGCAGGTTCGGCGGCAGGTTGTCGGGGTTCCCCGCGGCCCGCGCGACCCCTGTCCCGCGCAACGTCGCGCCGAGTGCCGCGCCGGCTCCCGCCGCCACCAGCAGGCGGCGTCGCGACGCCGTCATGTCCGGCGTTGTCATGCGTCCTTGGCCTCCTCCACCTCTGCGCGCCGGCGGAACGGATCCGCCAGCCCGCCGCGCTGCTCAGGCCAGCGCGAACATTTCCTGCGTGATGCTGTCGTACCAGCCGTCGGCGTAGTGCGCCTCGAGCCGCCGATGCTCTCGCGCATTCGCACCGAGCGCCTGGTTGCGCGGGCTGATGCCGCCCGAGCCTTCCACCTCGACGAAGCGGTCGCCCTGCGGACGGAACACGCCGACGATCGAGATGCCGTAGTCCGGGCCGACATGGCTGTAGCAGGTATTGAAGTACACGGCCGGCGGCGGCTCCCGCCCCGCCAGAAGCGCCGCCGCGCTGGCGACCGCCTGCTTGGCGTGGGAGGAGGCGACGAAGCCCGACTTCGGCATCGGCGCGGCGATGGTCGCATCGCCGATGACGTGGATGTTCGGCACCAGCGTGCTCTCGAAGCTGGCGGGCCGCACCGGGCACCAGCCGGACTGGTTGGCGAGGCCGGCATCGCGCGCGATGCGGGCCGCCATCTGCGGCGGGATCACGTTGATCACCGCGCCGCGCACGCGCTCGCCGAACTCCGTCTCGAGCACCATCTCGCCCGGGTCGGCGCGCATCACGCGCCCGTCGCTCGATGCGCCGCGCCATTCCACGATGCCGGGATAGAGTTCCTCCCAGGCCTCCTGGAACAGCGGCTGCTTGGAGAAGCCGTTCTTCGCGTCGAGCGCGATCAGCTTGCTGCGCGGCTTGTGGGTCTTCAGGTACTCCGCGACCATGCTCATCCGCTCATAGGGGCCGGGCGGGCAGCGGAAGGGGTTCTCCGGGATCGCCATCACGAAGGTGCCGCCATCCGGCATCTCGTGCAGCTGGCTTGCGAGCAGCGTGATCGGCTGGAGCCAGGGTACCCAGCCATGCGGCATGCGCTCGCTCGCCGCCTGGTCGTAGCCCTCGATCGCGCCCCAGCGGAGATCGATTCCGGGCGACACGATCAACCGGTCGTAGGGCACGGCGGCGCCGTCGGCGAGGCGAACCTGGCGCGCCTGCGGATCCACCGCCTGCGCCTCGGCATGCACCACGCGCACGCCGCGCGCGGCGAGGCGGTCGTAGGAGAAGGTGATGCTCTCGACGTTGCGGCGGCCGGCGAGCACCAGGTTGCCGTAGGGGCAGGTGGTGAAGGTCCGGCCACGCTCGATCAGCGTGATGTCGAGGTCGGGATGGCGGTCGCGCGCGAAGCGGGCGGCGGAAGCGCCGCCGAAGCCGCCGCCGATGATGACGATGCGGCCGGCGCGCGCCTGGGCACGGCCGATGCGCGGGGTGCCGAAGGCGGCCGCGCCGGCGCCGAGGGCGAGCAGGGTGCGACGTGTCGCGTGCATGGCGCGCCTCCTCACTCGGGCTTCGCGAAGTGCTGCGCGAGCACTGCGTATTCGGCTTCCGTGTAGCCGCGGGCGATGCGGCCCATCACGGTGCCCGGGCGCTGGTTGTCGCGGAACTCGCGCATCACTGCGACGAACTCGGCGCGTGTCTTGGTCTCGTGGATCATCGGAATGCCGTGGCCACCCTGGCCGGCGACGCCGTGACAACCCTGGCAGCCGCCGGCGAGCAGGTGCGGCGGGGTCTGGCCCATCGCGGCGGGCGCTGCGAGCAGGCCCGATGCAAGCAGGATGTGTCGCAACATGGCGGGACGCCTCCCCCTCACTCGGTTCTTCCTTCTTCGCCGCGCTCCGTCGCACCGCACGCGCTGCAGCCGCGCCGATCGTGAGTGAGACGCGCCGATACCGGTGCGTATTCCGCGGTGGACGCGATTTCTTTTTCTGCGTCCGGACCGTCCGCGGCATGGACGCGCGCCGGCCTGCAGCGGCATGATTTGCCGCCGCTCCGCAGGAGGAACGCACGCATGCTGCGCTTCGGCACGCCGGCCCGCTTTCCTGCCCTGCTTGGCCTTGCGGCCGCGGGGCAGGCCACGCTCGTCATGCTGGAGCGGCACGACTGTCCCTGGTGCCGCCGCTGGCACCGCGAGGTAGGGCAGCAATCCTGGGACATGTCGAACCTCGGGCGCCGCGCGCCGCTGCGCCGCGTGGACGTGGCGGAGGGCCTGCCTGCGGATCTCCGCTTCCTGCGCAACTGGCGCTTCACGCCCACCTTCATCCTCGTCCAGGGCGAGGCGGAGGTCGGCCGCATGATCGGCTATCAGGCCGACCTGTTCTTCTGGCAGCAGGCGGAGGCGCTGATCGCCCGCCTGCCGCAATCGGAAAAGGAGGAGACACCATGACCCGACGCCTTCTGCTGGCCGCCCTGGCCGCGGCTTCCATCGGCAGCGCGTGGGCCGAGGACTTCACGAATTTTCGTGTGATGTCGCCGCCGCTCGCGCTCGACCTCGCGCGCGCGACGCTGGAGGCCTGCCGGCAGCGCGGCTTCCAGGTGGCCGTCACGGTGGTCGACCGGTTCGGCGTGACGCAGGTGCTGCTGCGGGACGCGCTGGCCGGCGCGCACACGCCGGACACCGCGGCGGGCAAGGCGCGCGCGGCCGTGAGCTTCCGTACCTCGACCGAGGAGCTCTCGGCGGCGACGCAGGCGGGCCAGTTGAACAGCGCGATCCGTCACCTCCCGGGCTACGTCTTCCTGGGCGGCGGCGTGCCGGTGGAATCGGCGGGCTCGATCGTGGGCGGCGTCGGCGTTTCCGGCGCGCCGGGCGGGGCGGAGGACGATGCCTGCGCACGTGCCGGCATCAGCGCGGTGGAAGACCGTCTCGCCTTCTAGACCCGAGTAGCCCAGGCTGGAATCGGCTTGTGATTGGATGCGGCGCGGCAGGGTGTGATTCGTAGGCGTCCAGCTTTGGCTGGAGGCGGAGATG
>NZ_JAWLHG010000076.1:0-13995 GCF_041690465.1 Falsiroseomonas sp.
CGATCCAGCACCGCCAAGGCCGCCCCCATCGCACAGAACAGCCTTGAATCATGCCTCAATCAAATGGGGAATCCTGAGAGTCCACAGGACCTAGAGCGATGTGGCGATATTCTGACCTGCGGCCGGCGTCATGCTGACGGCATGCTCTCCGCATGACGCCGGCCGAGCGGCCGAATGGCCGCCGCCGCCAGTGCGGCGAAGCCGAGCCGCGGAGCGGCGCTGGCGTTCGAAGGCCGAGATGCACCAGCATTTCGGCACGCCGCTCCAACGTGGCCGGCGGCGCGATCAGTCGCGGGCCTGCACCTTCACATACTCGCCCGGCGCATCGCCGAGCGCCGGCAGGCCGCCCTCGCCGGGGACGCGGGCCGGCACCTGCGCCTTGTCCTGCGACGAAACCCAGCGATGCCAATCCGGCCACCAGCTGCCTGCAAGCTCGGTCGCGCCCTTGAACCAGGCCTCCGGCTCGGGCGGCAGTTCCTCGTTGACCCAGTGGCTGTATTTGCCGCTCTCGGGCGGGTTCACCACGCCGGCAATGTGGCCGGAGGCGGCGAGTACGAAGCGGATCTTCCCGCCATAGATCTGCGTCGCGCGATAGGTGCTGGTCCAGGGCGCGATATGGTCCTCCCGCGTGCTCAGGATGTAGCTCGGCACCTTGATCTTGCGCAGGTCGAGCGGCACGCCCTCGAGCTCGATCCCGCCCGGCTTCACCAGGTCGTTTTGCTGGTACATCCGCCGCAGGTAGAAGCTGTGCATCTTCGCCGGCATGCGGGTGGAATCGTCGTTCCAGTAGAGCAGGTCGAAGGGGAAGGGCTCCTGCCCCAGCAGGTAGTTCGACACCACGAAAGACCAGATCAGGTCGTTGGCGCGGAGCATGTTGAAGGTGGTCGCCATCTCGCGGCCCTCGAGGAAGCCGCGCTTGTTCATCTTGTCCTCGAGCGACTGCAGCTGCTCCTCGTCGATGAACACGCCGAGCTCCCCGGCCTCGGCGAAATCCACCATGGTGGTGAAGAAGGTGGCGGACTTGATGCGCGTGTCCTTCTTCGCCGCCATATGCGACAGCGTGCAGGCCAGCAGTGTGCCGCCCAGGCAATAGCCGATGACGTTGAAGGCCTTCTCGCCGGTCGCCTTCTCGATGGCGTCGAGCGCGGCGTAGATGCCCTCCTTCATGTAGTCGTCGAAGCCCTTCTCGGCGAGCGTCTCGTCCGGGTTCACCCAGGACACCACGAACACCGTATGGCCCTGCTCCACCGCCCAGCGGATGAAGCTGTTCTTCGGGCGCAGGTCGAGGATGTAGAACTTGTTGATCCAGGGCGGGATGACCAGCAGCGGGCGCTTCAGCACCGTTCCCGTCGTCGGCGCGTACTGGATCAGCTCCATCAGCTCGTTGCGGTACACCACCTTGCCCGGCGTCACCGCGATGTTCTCGCCGACCTTGAACTTGGTCTCGTCGGTCATGCGGATGCGCAGCTGGCCCTTGCCGCGCTCCAGGTCCGCCAGCAGGTTGGACAGGCCCTTGAGCAGGTTCTCCCCGCCGGTCTCCGCGGTGCGGCGCAGCACTTCCGGATTGGTCATCAGGAAGTTGGACGGGCTCATCGCGTCCACGAACTGGCGGGTATAGAAATCCACCTTCTGCGCGGTCTTCTGATCGAGCCCCTCGGTGGTCTGCACCACGTTGGTGAAGAACCGTGCCGAGAGCAGGTAGGACTGGCGGATGAAGTCGAACACCTCGTTCTCGCGCCAGGCGTCGTCCTTGAAGCGGCGGTCGGCCTTGCCTTCCTCGATCACCGGCGGGACGGGCTCGCCCATCATGCGGCGCGCGGTGTTCTGCCAGAGCGTCAGGTAATCCTGCCAGAAGCCGATCTGCGCCTGCATCAGCCGCGCGGGGTTCGCCATCAGCCGCGCCGTCATCTCCATGAAGGCGTTGCCGATATGCAGCGGGTCCGGTCCCGGCGCCGCGCCGTCGCCGGCCTGGCGCTTCAGGAAGTCGGCGACGATCCGCTGCCCGCGCTCCGCCACGTCGGCCATGGTGCGCGACACCAGCGCCGGGTCCGGCAGCCGGAAGCTGGTCTTGTCGTCGGTCGTCGGGTCCTGCGGCATCCGCCTCCGCCTTGAGCCTTGCCTGCCAGCCATCCTGCCCTCGCCCCGGTGGCGGTGCGGCCGGGCTATGCCCGGCCGGCGCCCGCGCGGCGACGCTTCCGCCCGCGTCCGGTTCGGGCTAACCCTCGCCTCGGCAAGGAAGGAAGCGATGAGCTCGCGCGTCGTAGGCCACGGCAGACCGCAAAAGGCTAGGGTGTGGCGGGCGCCGGATCAAGCGCGGGCCGCCTTTCTTGCGTTGCTGCTGGCGGCGCTGCCCGGCTGCGGCGACCGGTTCGCCGAGCTGGACCCCCGACCGGCGGTCGCCAACCTGTTCGGCGCCCACCTCGAAGGCCGCGAGCCGCCGCCAGGCCTCGACCAGCCCTGGCCGAGCCTGTCGAGCGTGCCGCCGCGGCCGACCCCGCCGGACCGGGCGTATCGCGAGCGTCTTTCGGCCGGCTTGGCGCAGGACCGCGCGCAGTCGCGCGACGCGCTGGAGCCCTCCGGGGCGGCGGCGCTGTCCGGTGGCGAATCGGGTCCGCCGCCGCGGGCGCGCCTGGCCACCGCGCCAGCGATCCGGTTCGATCCCGAGCCGCTGTCCCGCCCCGCGCCGGCCGCCTTGCCGGTCCCCGTGCCGGCCCCGGCCCCCTCGGCGCAGCCGGCGCCGGCCCCGGCGCAGCCCGCCCCGGCCCGGCCGGCCGCCGCGCCGCAGCCCTCGGCCCCGCCGCCGGCGCCGCTACCCGAGTTGCTGGCGCCGCCCCCGCCGCCGAGCCGCGACCTGCTCGCGCCTCGCCCGAACTGAACCGCTCCGCTATCCTCCACGCGACACGCACGGACCCAGGACGATGACCGAGGAGTTCCACCGCATCCGGCGCCTGCCGCCCTATGTCTTCGCCGAGGTCAACGGCGCCAAGGCAAAGGCGCGCGCGGCCGGCGAGGACGTCGTGGACCTCGGCATGGGCAACCCGGACAGCCCGACGCCGCCCCACATCGTGGCGAAGCTGGTGGAGGCGGTGCAGGATCCGCGCACCCACCGCTATTCCATGTCCAAGGGCATCCCCGGCCTCCGCCGTGCGCTGGCCGGCTACTATGCCCGTCGCTTCGGCGTGAAGCTCGACCCGGAGACGGAGGTGGTCGCCACCCTCGGCAGCAAGGAGGGGCTGGCCAACCTGGCGCAGGCGATCAGCAGCCCTGGCGACACCATCCTGGTGCCGAATCCTTCCTACCCGATCCACCAGTTCGGCTTCATCATCGCCGGCGCCAGCGCGCGTTCCATCCCCTACACGCCCGACGATGCGATGCTGGCGGCGATCGACCGCGCCGTGCGGCACTCCGTGCCGAGCCCGACGGCGCTGATCGTCAACTTCCCCTCCAACCCCACCGCGCTGCTCGCCAGCCGCGAGTTCTACAAGGAACTCGTCGCCATGGCGCTGAAGCACGAGCTCTTCATCCTCTCCGACCTCGCCTATGCCGAGCTCTACTTCGACGATGCGAACCCGCCGCCCTCCGTGCTGGAGATCCCGCGCGCGAAGGAGGTGACGGTCGAGTTCACCTCCATGTCCAAGACCTACAACATGCCCGGCTGGCGCATGGGCTTCGCCGCCGGCAACCCGCGGCTGATCGCGGCGCTGGCGCGGGTGAAGAGCTATCTCGACTACGGCGCCTTCACGCCGATCCAGGTGGCCTCTGTCGCCGCGCTGAACGGCCCGCAGGATTGCGTGGCAGAGATGCGCGAACTCTACCGCAAGCGTCGCGACGTGCTGGTGAAGGGGCTGAAGGGCGCCGGCTGGAACGTGCCCGCGCCCGAGGCCTCGATGTTCCTCTGGGCGCCGATTCCCGACCGCTTCCGCCATCTCGGCTCGGTCGGCTTCTCGAAGCTGCTGCTGGAGAAGGCGAAGGTCGCCGTCGCGCCCGGCCTGGGCTTCGGCGAGCATGGCGACGAGCATGTGCGCATCGCGCTGGTCGAGAACGAGCACCGCATCCGCCAGGCGCTGCGCGGGATCAGGAGCTTCCTGGCCGCCGACAATGCGGGACCGGTGGATGGCATGGAGGTGGATGCGGCGTAGCTGCTGGCACCGACCTGTCATGGCAAAGAACCGTCCGCTGACTTCGCGAGAGCATGAGGTGATGGACCGGTTGGAGTTGGCCCTCCGGCGCGAGAAACTGACCTGGAGCGCTTTGGCGCGCCATGTGGAAAAATCATCCGCGCTCGCCAGCCAATGGTCAGGGCGACGGACCTACCCTAAGGAAAGCGACCTCTTCGAGGCTGCTAAGCTGTGCAAGATCGAAATTGGTTGGCTTCTTGGCGGTGAGTCTCGAAGTCGTGGCGTGGACAGGGGTGCGCAGAATGCGAATGTTGAAAAGCCGGATCCAAGACCCATGACCAAGCCCCTCGCCATCGGCGTCGCCGGCCTCGGCACCGTCGGCACCGGCGTGCTGACCCTGCTGCGCGACAATGCCGAGACCGTTGCCGCGCGCGCCGGCCGCCCGATCGCCGTCACCGCCGTCTCCTCGCGCGACCGCACCAAGGATCGCGGCGTCTCCCTCACCGGCCTTCGCTGGTACGAGGACGCGGCTGCGCTGGCGAACGACCCGAACGTGGATGTGGTGGTCGAGACCATCGGCGGCACGCAGGGCCCCGGCGCCGACCTGGTCCGCGCCGCGCTCGCCGCCGGCAAGCCGGTGGTCACCGCCAACAAGGCGCTGCTCGCCGTCCACGGGGGCGAACTTGCCGCGCTCGCGGAATCCAAGGGCGTGCCCCTGATGTTCGAGGCCGCGGTCGCCGGCGGCATCCCCGCCATCAAGGCGATCCGCGAGGGCCTTGCGGCGAACGACCTCTCGCGCGTGCTCGGCATCCTGAACGGCACCTGCAACTACATCCTGACCACCATGCGCGAACGCGGCCGCGAATTCGCCGAGGCGCTCGCGGAAGCGCAGAAGCTCGGCTACGCCGAGGCCGATCCCTCCTTCGACGTGGACGGCGTGGACGCCGCCCACAAGCTGGCGATCCTCGCCGCACTCGCCTTCGGCCGGCCGGTGGATTTCGACGCGGTGCATGTCGAGGGCATCCGCAGCGTCTCCGCGCTCGACATCGCACTCGCCGGCGAGCTCGGCTACCGCATCAAGCTGCTCGGCATCGCGCGGCGCAGCGAACACGGCATCGAGACCCGCGTGCATCCCTGCATGGTGCCCGCGGCACACCCGATCGCGCGCGTGGACGGGGTGTTCAACGCGGTGGTGGCGGAGGGTGATTTCGTCGGCCGGGTGGTGCTGGAAGGCCGCGGCGCCGGGGCGGGCCCGACCGCCAGCGCGATCTGCGCCGACCTGATCGACATCGCGCGCGGCCGCCGCACACCGGTCTGGGGCGTCTCCAACGGTGCACTCTCGGCGCTGCCCGCCATCCCGATGGAGCATCGCGTCGGCGCCTATTACCTGCGCCTGATGGTGCTGGACCGGCCCGGCGTGATCGCCGACGTCACCGCCATCCTGCGCGACCACCAGATCAGCCTGGAATCGATGCTCCAACGCGGCCGCGCGCCCGGGGAGGCGGTGCCCGTGGTGGTCACCACCCATGACTGCGAGGAAGCGCAGATGCGCGCGGCCATCGCGCGCATCGCAGCGCTGGAGACGGTGGTCGAGAAGCCGGCGCTGATCCGGATCGAGACTCTGTAGGCCCGCCCGGCAGCATACCGAGCGGGCTTCCGCCCCCCGTCCGGTCGGCGGGGGGGGCGGCCGGTTCAGCCCTTGCTCGGCGCCGCGTAGCTCACGCCATGCGCCTTCTGTTGTGCCGCCATGAACTCCTCCGCGGTCATCAGTCGCGTCGTCTTGTACGCCGAAACATGGCCCGCAGCATTCACCGCCAGCGAAGCCGCCGCCGCCGCCGCATCGTCGGGCATGGTCGCCATCACGATCAGGTCATGCTCGCCGAGGCAGAAATCGATGCTGTGGAAGGTGCCGCCCAGCTTCTCGATGAGCGCCTTCACGCCGGCCACGCGATCCTGCGGCTTGCTTACGAAGGCCGCAGCCGCGCCGGCAGTGTAGGAAGCCTGGATGAGATATTTCGGCATGTTTGGAATTCCCTCTCCTGCTTTTGCCAAAGATGCGGAATATCCGTTGCCCATGGCGCCGATAGCTGTCGCATTACGTGTCGCGATTTGCAACCATAGAAGTGCCATCGAGGCAGGCTGGCCCGCCTGACAGTTTCGCGACAGAGGCGCTCGGAGCAGGGGGTCCGCGCCGGCACCCGGCCGCGCTACTCTCCCCACGAATCCGGAGGAACCCTGCCATGGCTGTCCATCGCGCCGACGAACCGACCGTCCATGTGGACCGCAACCTCGCGCTCGAACTGGTGCGCGTGACGGAGGCCGCCGCCCTTGCCGCTGCGCGCTGGATGGGACGCGGCGACAAGAACGCCGCCGATGGCGCGGCGGTGGAGGCGATGCGCAAGGCCTTCGACACCGTCGCCATCTCCGGCACCGTGGTGATCGGCGAGGGCGAGATGGACGAGGCGCCGATGCTCTACATCGGCGAGAAGGTCGGCCTCTACGCCAAGGCCGGCGGCGGGCCGGAGGTGGACATCGCGGTGGACCCGCTCGAGGGCACCTCGATCACCGCCAAGGGCGGGCCGAATGCCATGGCCGTCGTCGCCCTCGCGCAGAAGGGCGGCTTCCTGCATGCGCCCGACATCTACATGGACAAGCTCGCCGTCGGCCCCGGCCTGCCGGAAGGCGTGGTGAGCCTCGATGCCGGTGTCGAGGAGAACCTGCGCGAGCTCGCCAAGGCGAAGAAGCGCAGCGTCACCGACCTGGTCGTCTGCCTGCTGGAGCGGGACCGCCACAAGGAGATCATCAAGCAATGCCGCGCTGCCGGCGCGCGCATCATGATGATCCCGGATGGCGACGTCGCGGGCGTTGTCGCCGTCTCCCAGCCCGGCACTGGCGTTGACATCTACATGGGCTCGGGCGGCGCGCCGGAAGGCGTGCTCGCGGCGGCGGCGCTGCGCTGCATCGGCGGACAGATGCAGGGCCGCCTGCTGTTCGAGAACGAGGAACAGATCACCCGCGCGCGCGAGGAGATGGGCATCACCGACCCGAACCGCATCTATGGCCTCGAGGACATGGCGAAGGGCGAGGTGATGTTCGCCGCCACCGGTGTCACCGGCGGCCCGATGCTGAGCGGCGTGCGCCACTTCGGCGCCAGCGCGATCACGCATTCCATCGTCATGCGCTCCAAGTCCGGCACGGTCCGCTATGTGGAGGGCCACCACAACTTCGCGCTGAAGCCCGCGGCCTTCGTGGCGTGAGGCGGGACCGCCCCACGATCACCCCCGCCCGATGATGGACGGCCCGCTCGCCGACGGCCCCGCCCTCGGTGTCGCCTGCTCCGCCACCGGCCGCCGCTGGATCTGGCGCCAGGGCGAGGCGCGCACGGGCCTCGGCATCGCCCAGCGGCTCGGCCTGCCCGAGCTTGTCGGCCGGCTGCTCGCCGCCCGCGGCGTTGCCATTGAGGCGGCGCAGGATTTCCTCGAACCGACGCTGCGCGCGCTGCTTCCCGACCCTTCCCGCCTGCGCGACATGGATGTGGCCGCCGCGCGCTTGGCCGATGCCGTGCAGCGCGCCGAGACGGTGGCGGTGTTCGGCGACTACGACGTGGATGGCGCCTGTTCCGCGGCGCTGATGGTCCGCCTGCTGCGCGAACTGGGGTGCACCGTCTCCCACTACGTGCCCGACCGCATCGAGGAAGGCTACGGCCCCAACCCCGGTGCGATCCGCACGCTCTGCGACCGCGGCGCGACGCTGATCGTCACGGTGGATTGCGGCATCGCGGCGGAGGCGGCGCTGACTGTCGCGCACAACCGCGCCGATGTGGTGATCCTCGACCACCACAAGGCCGAGGGCGCGGTGCCGCGTGTGCATGCGGCGGTGAACCCCAATCGCCTGGATTGCGACAGCGGGCTGACGACGCTCTGCGCCGCCGGCGTCGCCTTCCTCGCCGGCGTCGCCCTGGTGCGGGAGCTGCGCCGCCGCGGCGCCTTCGCCACCCGCGAAGCGCCCGACCTGCGCACCTTCCTCGACCTCGTTGCGCTCGCCACGGTCTGCGACGTGATGCCGCTGACCGGCGTGAACCGTGCGCTCGTCGCGCAGGGCCTCAAGGTGATGGCGCGGCGCGAGCGGCCTGGCATCGCCGCGCTGCTCGATGTCGCGCAGGCGCGCGACGCGCCCTCCGCGCACACCCTCGGCTTCCTGCTGGGACCGCGCATCAACGCCTCCGGCCGTATCGCGGAGAGCGACCTCGGCCTGCGCCTGCTGGTGGAGGACGACCCGGTCGAGGCGCGCGCCATGGCCGAGACGCTGGATAGCGTGAACAGGCGCCGGCAGGAGGTGGAGGGCGAGGTGCTCTCCGCCGCCTTCGAGGCCGCGCAGCTGCAATCCGACCGCGGGCATCCGGTGATCCTGGTGACGGGAGAGGGCTGGCATCCCGGCGTGGTCGGCATCGTCGCGGGCCGGATCAAGGAGAAGTTCAACCGCCCCGCCTGCGTCGCCGGCCTGGCGGGCGGTCTGGCCAAGGGCTCGGGCCGGTCGGTGCCCGGCGTGGACCTCGGCGCCGCGATCATCGCCGCGCGTCAGCTGGGCCTGCTGGAGACCGGCGGCGGCCACCCGATGGCGGCGGGCTTCTCCTTCCTGGCGGGCCGCGGGCCGGAGCTGCATGCCTTCCTCGACGAGCGGCTTGCGCATGCCGCCGTGCTGCCCTCGGCCGCGGATCTGCTGGTGGAGGGCTCGCTCGGCGTGCAGGGTGCGACGGTGGCGATGGCGCAGGAGGTCGCGCGCCTAGCCCCTTTCGGGCCGGGCAACGAGGAGCCGGTGTTCGTGCTGAACCGCGCCCGCGTGGTGCGCGCAGACCGGGTGGGCAAGGAGGGCAACACGGTGCGCGCCTTCCTGGAGGGCGAGGGCGGCGGCGGGCGCCTCAAGGCCATCTGCTTCCGTGCGAAGGAGGGCCCGCTGGCGCAGGCGCTGCTCGGCGGCGGCTTCCTGCACATCGCCGGGCATTTGCGGGCGGAGAGCTGGAACGACAACGTCACCGCCGGTTTCCACGTGGTGGATACCGCGCCGGTTGCCGGCTGACCTCGCGCCGCTCAGCCGGCTGCCGCACCCGACTGCGTCCGATCCCGCAGGACGCGGTAGGCGACGCGGAGGTGATAGGCCGTCCAGCAGCAGATCCCGGCGAACTTGGTGCCGTCCTCGGCTAGGATGCTCATTCCCTCGGGCCCCTGCAGGAAGGCCGGGTGGGTCTGGTCCACCAGCACGCTCACGCCGAAGAGCCCGAGCGCCGCGACCAGCAGGGACGGCGCGACCGAGAGATGGAGCCGGCGGCCACCCCAGAGATAGGCGAGCGTCGCCAGCACATACGCTCCCACCACCACCGTCTCCGGCAGGCCGGCATGCCTAGGCAGCATCTCCTCGTGAAGCATGAACAGGTCGTCCAGACCGAGCACCGCGGAGAGCAGCCCGCCAGCCAGCAGTGGCTCCGCCTCCGGCGACCGGTCCCGCAGGACCGCTCCGGCCAGCAGCCCCGCGATCGCCGCCGTCCACCAGCCGAGCCCGCCAATCGTCGAGAAGAAGCCGACATGCGGCGCGTAGTCGAGATAGGCTGCAGGATCGCGCAGGGCGCGCTCCGGATGCAGCCCCAGCACGAGTGTCGCCAGAAGCAGCGCGAGCACCGGAACCAGCGTGCTCGCCGCCCAGAGCAGGCCCATCCCACCGGGGCGGCGGTGCGCCATGGTCCGGCTCGAAGCTGCCCCGGAAGGTCGCCAACCCGGCTGCGGGGCTGCCTCACGGTGCTGAATCGTCATCATTCCGTCATGCAACAGCCATCTTCCTGCGGGCAATGCACGAGGCCTTGTGTGGTGGTCCAGGCAGGTGCCCCGCCTGTCGGCTGGCGCTCTTGAACCTCGCGGCCACCCGGGCAACATCATCCGCCATGGACACGCATCGCCGTCCGCCCGTGCTGGACATGACCCCAGAGGGCGAGTTCAACGACCCGGCCCCGCCGCCGCGGGCAAGCACGCTCGACCGCATCCTCGGCCGCGTCGGCGGCGTCGCGCTGCTGGTGGCGCTGGCGGCCGGCGGGCTGGTGCTGGCGGGCCTCGCCATCATGTTCGCCGCCCTGGCCCTGCCGGTGCTGATCGTCGCCGGTGCGGTAGGCGCGGCCTCGATCTGGTGGCGCCTGCGCCGCGCCCGCAAGCAGGGCCGGCCGGTTCACTTCGTGGTCATCCGCCGCTGACAGGGCCGCCGCCCTTCAGGGTGGATGAGCGGCGTCTCTATGAAGTCGGGCGCCACGGTGGCGCCTGGACGCAGGATGAAGCGCCCGAGGCGCGGTCGAAACGTCTCAAACGGCTGCGCTGGCTGTTCGCCATCGGCATCGGCACCAATGCCGCAAGCTGGACGGCGGCCGGCGCCGCGCTGGTGCTGGGCGGCCCGCTCTGGGGCGCCGGCTTCGGCGTTCTGGCGCTGCTCACCACGCCGCTGCTCGCCCTGCCGGCGCTGATCGAGGCCGCTGCACGGCTCCGGGCCCGGCAGCGCCATCACGCCCGGCCGGAGCGCTTTCCCCACGCCTGATACGGCCGCTTCACAGCGTCCGCTCGGCCTCGACCCGGCCGCGCCGCTGCAGCCAGCGGGCGAGCAGCCAGCAGAGCAGCGCCCAGGCCGCGCCCACGGTCCAGCCGGCCAGCACGTCGCTTGGCCAATGCACGCCCAGATAGACGCGGCTCACCCCCACCAGCACGGCCAGCAGCACCGCTATTCCCAGCACGAAGGCCTTCACCCGGAAGATCGTCTCCACCCGCGCCAGCAGGACGCCGAGGGTGAGGTAGACCACGGCCGACATCATTGCATGCCCGCTCGGGAAGCTGGCGGTGAAGACCTCGGCGCCATGCGGCACCAGGTCGGGCCGCTGCCGCTCGAACACCGATTTCAGCGACTGACTGACCAGCATCCCGCCGGCCACCGAGACTGCGAGCAGCGCCGCCGCGCCGCGCAGGCCGCGCAGCAGCAGGAAGGCGGTGATCGTCAGGCTCAACAGCGTCAGCACCGCGATGCCGCCGAGCGCCGTCAGGTCGCGCCCGACCTCCTCCAGCCAGGGCGGGCCGAGCGGATCGGCGGGATTGGTGGCCGAACGCAGCGCCAGCAGCAGGGCTCGGTCGATCCGCGCGGTCTCGCCCTCCTGCACCTCGTCGGCGAGTTCCACGAAGGCCCAGATGCCCCCGGCCACCAGCAGCAGCGCCAGCACGGTCCAGCGTTCCAGCCGCTCGGCGCGCGCGGCGATCGCCTGGCGCACACTGGCCGCGGTGCTGGACGACAAAATATTGCTTCTGCGTTCCATGCGTTGCCTTGCTTCGCCCCCGATGGCGCGGGCCGCCGCCGGGTAACGTGCTAAAGCGCCAAGGCGGTGAAGGTTAGGCCGCCGCGGCCAGTGAGGCATTGGCCTCCGCGAGCAGGCGGAAGCTGGCCTGGCGCGCCACCGGGTCGTGGCAGGGGGTGAGCACCGCCACCTCCTGCGCGCCATGGGCCGCCGCCACGGCGGCGAGCTTCGCCACCACCTGCTCCGGCGCGCCGACCAGGGCACGCGCGCGCATCCTCTCGACCTTGGCCTGCTCCTCGGGGCTGTATTCGTAGGCTTCGGCATCGGCGACGGAAGGCAGCGGCGGGAAGATCCCGCGGTCGCGCGAGAGTCGCCAGAGCTCGCGGGAGCGGAACAGCCGCCAGGCTTCCGCCTCGCTCGCCGCCGTCAGCGCGAAGACCGCGACCGCCGCATGCGGCGCCGTCAGGTGCTTCGAGGGGCGGAACTGCTCGCGATACAGCGCCATCGCCTCCTCGCTGCCGCGGCCCTCGGTGATGAAGTGGGCGAAGCAGTACGGCAGCCCGAAATAGGCTGCGAGCTGGGCGCCGAAGTCGGAGGAGCCGAGGATCCACACCTCCGGCCGCGTCGGCCCTTCCGGCTGCGCGCTGACGCGGGCGAAGGGGTGGTTCACCGGCAGCCCGTCGCCGAGCCAGCCCTGCAGCTCCTGCACCTGCTGCGGGAAGCGGTCGGCGGCCTCGTTGGCGTTGGGGTTGAGCGCGAAGGCGGTGCGCCCGTCGGAACCCGGCGCGCGGCCGACGCCGAGGTCGATGCGGCCGGGCGCGATCGCCTCCAGCACCTTGAACTGCTCGGCCACCTTCAGTGCGGAGTAGTGCGGCAGCATCACTCCCGCGCTGCCGACGCGGATGCGGTGCGTGGTGGCGGCGATGGCGGCGATCAGGATCTCCGGCGCGGTGCCGGCGTGGCTGGCGCTGTTGTGGTGCTCGGCCAGCCAGTAGCGCCGGTAGCCCCAGGCATCGGCGAGCTGCGCCAGGGAAAGGGTCTCCCGGATCGCCTCGGGCGGGGTGCGGCCGGCGGCCACGGTGGACTGGTCGAGGATGGACAGGGCGAGTGTCATGCCGGTACCTCCGTTCCCGAAACTGGGGCCATCGGGCGGCCCCGTCGAGACGGGGAACCCCATGGACGACAGCGATGCCGGCTTCATGCGCCAGGCGATCGCCCTCTCCCGGCGCGGCATGGAGGCCGGCGCCGGCGGCCCGTTCGGTGCGGTCGTGGTGCTCGACGGGCGGGTGCTGGCGGAGGGGTGGAACCAGGTCACCTCCACCAACGACCCGACCGCGCACGCCGAGGTGGTGGCGATCCGCCGCGCCTGTGCCGCGCTCGGCCGCTTCGACCTGCGCGGCGCGACGCTCTACACCAGCTGCGAGCCCTGCCCGATGTGCCTGGCCGCGCTCTATTGGGCGCGGGTGAATGCCGTCGTCTTTGCGAATGCACAGGCCGATGCCGCGGCGATCGGCTTCGACGATGCCTGGCTGTACGGCGAGGTGGCGAAGCCGATCGAGCATCGCCGCCTGCGGATGCGCCGGCTGCTCGCCGCCGAGGCGCTCGAGGTGTTCGAGGCCTGGGCAGCGAAGCCGGACAAGTTGCCCTACTGACGCGCGGTCAGCCGAGGATCGCGTCGGGGGCTTCGCCCGCCGGGCGGAGCGCCGCGAACAGGTCGGTCTCGTCCGTCCTGGCGCTCGCTTCGGCTGGCAGACGGACCGGCACGGCGATCGGCCCGAGGGTGGCGGCAAAGGCGTCCTGCTGGCCGGGCGGATTCAGGCTGGCGAGGGCGGCCGTGCCGTCAAAATCGTCGCCGTCGTCCTGCTGGCCCGGCGCGATGGCGAGGCCGGGTGGCGTGACCTCGGCAACCACCGGCGGGCTGCTGTTGTCGTCCTGCTGGCCCGGCGCGATGGTAAGGCCGGGTGGCGCGACCTTGGCAACCACCGGCGGGCTGCCGTTGTCGTCCTGCTGGCCCGGCGCGATGGCGAGGCCGGGCGGCGCGACCTCGGCAACCACCGGCGGACTGCCGTTGTCGTCCTGCTGGCCCGGGGCGATGGCGAGGCCGGGCGGCGCGACCTCGGCAACCACCGGCGGGCTGCCGTTGTCGTCCTGCTGGCCCGGGGCGATGGCGAGGCCGGGTGGCGTGACCTCGGCGACCACCGGCGGAGTGCTGTTGTCATCCTGCAGGCCCGGCGCGATGGCGAGGCCGGGCGGCGTGACCTCGGCAACCACCGGCGGAGTGCTGTTGTCGTCCTGCTGGCCCGGGGCGATGGCGAGGCCGGGTGGCGTGACCTCGGCAACCACCGGCGGGCTGCCGTTGTCGTCCTGCTGGCCCGGCGCGATGGCGAGGCCGGGTGGCGTGACCTCGGCGACCACCGGCGGAGTGCTGTTGTCGTCCTGCAGGCCCGGCGCGATGGCGAGGCCGGGTGGCGTGACCTCGGCAACCACCGGCGGGCTGCCGTTGTCGTCCTGCAGGCCCGGGGCGATGGCGAGGCCGGGTGGCGTGACCTCAGGCGACCACCGGCG
>NZ_JAWLHG010000077.1:0-13536 GCF_041690465.1 Falsiroseomonas sp.
CGCCATCGGCAACCTCCTTGACCGCTTCAGCCCCGAAGAATGCACCGACTACCTGCGACACTGCGGCTATGCACAGTCAGGCCAATAATGGTCTAGCCCTTCCTCCAGCGTGTCGAGCAGGGCGGCGCCGACGGTCGCATAATGGCCCGGCTGCACCCCGTAGCCGGCATGGCGACGGCCGAGTTCGGCGACGGCGGGCAGCAGTGCCTCCGGCCGGCGGAGATTGCCGACCACGAAGCCGATCGCGGCCATCAACTTGCGGCCCTGCGCCGCCATGTCGGCATGCGCGAACATCGGGCGCAGGCCGGGGTCGAGGGTGAACAGGCGCCGGTAGAAGATCACCGCGGCCGGCTCGGCGATCGGCGCCACATGGCGGAAGCTCGCTTCGACGAGCGTGGTCTGTTCGGCGGTCATGGCGGGCTCCGTCCTTCGGGTCCCGCCAGGATGAAGGCCTCGGGTTTCGGCAGGATGGCGCCAGGCGCGAAAGGATGTTTCGGAAATTTCGCGGGTTACCAGCGCGGCAGCGGATCGTAGGGGATGACGACCGGCGGTAGCTCCCGGTCGGCCTGCACGGCGACGCCGGCGCAGAGCCCGGCCGCCAGCAGGCAGATCAGGGTGACTAGCCAATAGCGGCGGCTCGGTGAGGGCGGCATGTCAAAGGTAAACATAAGGATGATTCGCGCGAAATACCACTGCTGGTTGTCCAAACTCTTGTGATGCAACCGAATGCCTCGGCAGCCCTCCTCCGCCGCATGGGCCGGCGGTGGCGCTGCGCGGCCACCTCGCGCCGGGAGATTCCCGACCGCACCCGGCTCGCCGCCCCGCGCCGAGACGCCGCCATCGTCACATGGCAGCCCGGCGGCTGTTCCAGGCAGTCGGGTGGCGCGGCGGTTCCGGTTCCCCGGATCAACCGACCGGCGTAGCCACGCGATCGGGTGTTCCCCTTCCGGCGTACACCCCCCGAAAGGCGGCCGCGCGGGCGCAGGCGCATGAACACGCTTTGCGCCCGGCCTTGGCGCTGCCGCCCGCGCTAGGCTGGTTGGAGCGCCTCGACGACCGCATACCCGGAGGGAGTAGGTAATGAGCAGGGTTGCAGCGAAGATCAAGGCTTGGTTGGCGCCGAAGATCACCACCGACAGCGGTGCCCTCTCCGTCGAGATGGGTGCCGAGGCCGTGGCCATCGGCGACGGCACGGCGACGAGCGGATCAGTGGATCTCACCGTGAAGGACAACGGCAAGGTCGCCATCGCGAAGGGCAACGCCACGGCCTGCTCGGGGGCGACGGGCGACGGCGCCTATGCCGATGCCGGCACGTTCGGCGCCGCGGATGGAGCGGACCTCCTCTTCACCTGGACACGCACTAGTTCGGGCGAGAGCGATGGCGCCGCACTGTCAAGCTCCACCACGCGCCTGCTGGCCATCGATCTGCCTATCGATTTCCGCGGCGGGCCGAAGGTTCGGGAAGTCTACTCCGAGAGCGCGGCCTCGCCCGACCAGCTCGCCGAGCTGGACATCCACGGCAGCAGCGCGGTTGCCGCGTCCGACTCCGATGCGGCCGGCGCTGCAACCCACGCCGAGGCCTACACCGATGCGACCGCGCTGGTCGGCTATGCCGAGATCAGCGCCTATGCGAACGTTATCGTGGGCTGATCGCCTTCCGCCTTCCGCGCATTCCACTAGCAAGACAGCGGGCCGCCCGGCGACGGGCGGCCTTCTTGATGTGTGCGTCGTGTGTGTGTGCGTTCCCGCACCGTTGCTCTACTACCTTCGGGTCGTCGCGCGTGTGGTGGCGCTTCTGCAAGCGGCAAAGGGCGTAGCCTCGCCCGACCGGACACCCGCCGCCGTTCGCATCGCCCGGCTCTCATCCGTTGGTGTCTCCACCCCTTGCTCCTTTGCCGCGCGGCTCTGCGGCCCGTACCGTTCTGACGCCGGCGACGCGCCGGCCGAGGACGACCAGTCCCGGACACGCAAGGCCAGGAGACGAGAGATGACCGACTATACCGAGATCAACTTCGACGTCGACGTCGACGTCTACAAGGACATCAATGTCGACGTCTATTCGAACGTCGACCTCGACGGCTGGACGGCGGATGCCGGCGCGGATGCCGTCGCCGATGCCGACGGCTGGGGCTACTTCACGATGGCCGAGGCCTACACCGACGCCTACACCACGATCGGGTACTCCGAAGCGAGCTCGTTCTCGGCGGCGGCGATCGACTACTGGTGCTGATCTGAGCTTGGGAGCTGTCCCGGTTCTTGCCGGGATCTCCTGAGGCAAGGCCCTGGCTCGTCCAGGGCCTTGCTTTTTGCGTGCCGTGTGCATCCTCAGGCTGCGGCGCCGCAAGGGTCGCGGACCCCCCGAAGGATGCAGCTACGCCTTTCGTACCACCCGGTTCCGCCACTTGGTTCCTGCGGCAGCGTCCCGAAGGCGGACCCGCCGAATGCGCTCCATCTTCCGGCATCGCCGGCCGATAGGCTCCTGGGTGACCGCGGCGGCGGTGCCATGCCGCCGACCACAACGAGGCGGGGAGCAAACTGCCATGTCCGGTACGCCCATTTTCAAGCGGCTTACTAACGGGAACGATCGCTACAGCAATCCCGCCACGGGGGAGCAGGTCATCTACGGCCTGGCCGGAAACGACACCATCACCACCTCGATCACGCGGCGCGACGGCACGCCGGATGTGCTGTTCGGCGGGGACGGCAATGACCGGGTGACCGGCGGCGGTTCCAGCGACAGGCTCTATGGCGGCCTGGGCCGGGACACCATGGATGGCGGCGATGGCAATGACCTGATCGACGGCGACGGCGATGACCGGGACCCCGAGGACACGCTGTTCGGGCCGGACCAGATAGTGGCCAGCGATGATGTCGGTGACGACGACACCCTGGATGGCGGCCGCGGCGACGACACGATCTTCGGCCGCGGCGGCGACGACTTCCTGCGCGGCAGCTGGGGCACCGACATCCTTTACGGCGGCGACGGCAATGACCGTCTGGACGCCGGCGGCGACAGCAGCGGCGACACGCTGCATGGCGGCGCGGGCGACGACACGCTGGACGGCTCCTTCGGCGACAACCTGCTGACCGGCGGCTCCGGTGCCGATTCCATGGACGGGGGCGCGGGCGCCGACACGCTGGAGGGCGGCGAGGGCATCGACTTTCTGGCCGGCGGCGACGGCGACGACCTGCTCTCGGGCGGGGCAGGCGCGGACACCATCAATGGCGGCGGCGGGTTCGACATCGTCAACTACTTCGATTCGGATGCGGGCGTGAACGTCCAGCTCGCCTCGACCCTTCCCGGCGTCGGCGGCCATGCGGCAGGCGACCTTCTCAGCAACATCGAAGGCGCGATCGGCTCCGACCACAATGACACGCTGGTCGGCACCGGCGGCGACAACATCCTGCTGGGCCGGGCGGGCAATGACATCGTCATCGGCGGCGCGGGCGCCGACACGCTGAATGGCGGCGATGGCATCGACCGGGTCGAATATGCCGGGACGGCGGCAGGCGTGGACGTCAACCTCGTGACCGGCCTGGTGACGGGTGGTGATACGGATACAATCGCTGCCTTCGAGAATGTCTTTGGTTCGCTCACCGGCGACGACACGCTGACCGGCGACAACGCGGCCAACCTGCTGGCCGGCCTCGGCGGCAACGACATCCTGATCGGCGGCGCGGGCCCGGACACGCTGGACGGCGGCGACGGGATCGACACGGTGGATTACTCGGCCTCGCCGCGCCGGCCATCCGCGCCGCCCAACCCCACCGATGGGGTTCTCGTCGTGCTCGGCGCGCAGGTCGCAACGGGTACCGGCAGCCATGCCGATGGCGACGCGGTGATCGGCGTGGAGAACGTGATCGGCTCGGCCTTCAACGATTCTATCCTCGGCGCCACCAGCGCTGCCGCGGCGGCGGTGGACAACCTGCTGGATGGCGGGGCGGGCAACGACACGCTGATCGGCTTTGCGGGAGCCGACACGCTGCTCGGCGGCGCCGGGAATGACATTCTGGTCGGCGGAGACGGGGCGGATTCCCTCCTAGGCGGCGATGGGATCGACGATGCGAACTACTCCTCATCCGTCGCCGCCGTTTCGGTGAACCTGGCCACGGGCCTCGGCAGCGGCGGCGAGGCCGCCGGCGACACCCTGGGGGGCATCGAGAACGTCGTGGGCTCGTTCGCGGCGAGCGACCTGCTGATCGGCGATGGCGGGAACAATCTGCTGCAGGGCCTTGCCGGCAACGACACGCTGGACGGCGGCGCCGGCAATGACAGCCTGATCGGCGGTGCGGGCGGTGACCTGCTGGTGGGCGGCGACGGCATCGACGAGGCGGCCTACGTCTCCTCGGCCGCGCGCGTCATCGTCGATCTCTCGGCCGGCTTCTTCAGCGGTGGCGATGCCACCGGTGACGTCTTGATCGGGATCGAGAATCTGGTCGGTTCGAACCTCGCCGCCCAGGGCGACATCCTCGTCGGTAACGGCGCGAACAACGTCCTGCAGGGCCTTGCCGGAAACGACCTGCTGAACGGTGCGGCCGGCCGCGACACGCTGGTGGGTGGCGCCGGCAGCGACCTGTTCCAGTTCTCGGCCACGAGCCACAGCCCGCAAGCCGCGCCGGACCTCATCGCCGATTTCTCGCAGGCACAGTTCGACAGGATCGACCTCAGGCCGCTGGGGGCGGGCTTCGAGTTCATCGGCACCGATGCCTTCGCGAACGACGGCACGGCGCAGCTGCGCTACCAGCGCGTCGCCGCGACGGCGACCGTGATCGAGGTGGACGCGAATGGCGACCTGACAGTGGACATGGCGATCGTCGCGCTGCATGCGAGCACGCAGCCGATCGCCTTCGTCGCGGGCGATTTCCTGCTGGCCTGATCGAACCGCCGCCGAGCGCATCGTGCCGACGGTCAACCGCGATGACCGTCGGCACCGCCGCTTCAAGCCCGGACAGGAAGCGGAAGGGGAAACGATGCGAGGCTCGTCGGATGCACTGCGTCCGGCTGCGCTCTGCCGGAGACCATGATCGTCCCCGGGCCCCGCCATCCGGTTCATTCAGGGAAGCGCGCGACGGCCATCCTCAAGCCCGTCGCGGACGGGGTCAGGCGACGCTCTTGGCCGGCCGGTCATCACCGGGCGGAGCGACCCGCCGGCTGTCCTGCTGGGGCACCACCTCAAGCCGGAAGGCTAGCCCAGGCTTGGCCGGCTCACGCAGCGGGAGGTGTTCCGGCGCGCCGCAGGGCGCCTCCCGCACGGCAAGCGCAGCTTGTGTCCGGTTCGCCACGCCGAACCTGCGCAGCAGGCGGCGCACATGCACCTTCACGGTCGATTCCGGCATACCCAGCAGGCGTCCGATTTCCTTGTTGGACAGGCCATCGCGCAGATGCCAGAGGATCGCCTCTTCCTTCTCGCTGACGCCTGCCGGGCGATGCCGCGTCGCCATGTCCCGCGCCAGCTGCAGCCCGCCGCCATGGCCGCCGCGCGAGCCCGCGTTCGGCCCGCGGTTCAGCATGGCGCCGGGCGGAAAGTAGGACCCTCCGCGCATGATGAAGGTGAGGGCGTGCAGGGCGATCTCCGGTTCGGTGGAGGTCGGCAGGAAACCGCGCGCGCCGCCGCGCAGGGCGGCGACCACCTCCTCGGTCGCATCCACGTCGGACAGGACCGCGACCGGCGCGCCGGGCATGAGCTGGGCGAGCTCGGCCAGCCAGCCGGTTGCCTGAGGATCCCGCGCCGAAAGCCCGCCGAGATTGAGCACCACGAGCGCGCAGCGCAGGTCCGGCTCGGGGGCCGCATCCGGTGTGGCCGCGAGCAGCGCGACGCCGTTCTCCGTCGCCCACTCGGCGAGGAAGCTGAGCAGCGCGGCGCGGCGCAGGACCAGCGGGTCCATCACCAACACCGTCGGGCGGGACGGAACGTCACCTGTTGCTGGCTTGTCCACCGCGTCCCCTCGTTCATCGTGCGGGGATGCAGGTCACCCTGGCGCCCGCGCCCGCCTGGCGGGACCGTCCCGCGCTCGGCGGGGAGGCAAATCCGGATCGCGTCAGGCGCAACAACAATAGTGCGGCACAACGTCGCGATGCAGGCGCGAAGGGGGTATCGCCCAACCGGAGGGGCACCTCCGCAGGAAGTGGTAGCCCGACGGGAACGCGGCGGAAGCGCCACGCCATGGCGGTCGCGCTTCCGTTGCGCGGCCGCGACGCGGCAGGCCAGCGGCGTCGTTTCAACCTTGACTGGCTAGGAGGTAGGGCGGGATTGCCCACAAAAGCTGGAAGGACACAGCTTTTTTTACAGTTTCCGAACCACTCACTTGTGTGGAGCTGTTGCGCCAGGACATGGCACACTTGTTCCTGCGATGCTTGCAGCTGACGGCGCAAGGGCGCGGGCAGTATGGCGTTCGAGAGCACCGACTTCCCTGGCATGCCGCGCTGCCTTTTCGCAGCGGGTGCCATGGCGCGGCACGTACGTGCCTTCCTGGGATTCGCCGGGGCCCGGAACAAGGCTGCCGGCGCCCAGAACGAGTGGAGGGATCGAATCGTGAGCTCAAGGCTTGGCAGAGAGGCGGAGCGCTTTCGCATCCTCCTCATGGATGAGCATGCGCTGCGCCGGGCCGCCCTGCACCAATTCCTGGGGTCACTGGGTGCGGAAGCGGGCTTCGCGCTCGACGTCGCCCAGGCCGCGAGCGTCGAGGATGCCGCCCGGATCGTGGGGGGGGCCCACGTCGTCCTGATCGGCTCCGGCTCGATCCCGGAGGCGATGACGCTGCTGGCCGGCTTCCGCGAATCGGCGCCGACCATACCGACTGCCGTGCTTTCGGATCATGAGAGCGCGGCGGAGGTGGTCATGGCGCTCGAGGGCGGCGCGCGGGGCGTCATCTCGACCCGGATCGATCCGGTATTGATGCTGCACGCGCTGCGTTTCATCGCCGCCGGTGGGCATTTCTTTCCGCCGAAGGCGCTGCTCGGCGAGGCGTCCGCCCCGGAGCCGGTGCCGGAGCGCGGCTTCACCTCCGTCTGCGCCTTGCCGCAGGCTGGCGGCGGCGGCCTCACCTCGCGGCAATACGAGGTGTTGCGGCTGCTGCAGGAGGGCCAGTCGAACAAGCGCATCGCCCGGACACTCGGGCTGCGGGAGTCGACCATCAAGGTGCATGTGCGCCAGATCATGCGGAAGCTCGGCGTCGCCAACCGCACCCAGGCTGCGCTCACCGCCATCCGCGTGCCGGCGAACGACGACGGGCTGGTGGCGGCCTAGCCGCCGCCGGGGCGGGATGCGGCCCGGTTCAGCCGCGTATGCGGCGGCCGGGCGGCAGCGGCCGCCAATCGCCATGCGGCGGCAGCACGCCGCGGCGCACCAGCCGCGGCACCTCCCGTTGCAGCCGCCACAGCCTGGGGTCCAGCAGGTTGCGCAGCGGATAGTAGCCGGGCACCGCGCGCAGCAGCGCCATCGCGCCGCCCGTCCGGTGGTCGCGCTCCTCGGTGAGTGAGTGATGGCTGTCCCGGCTCACCCCGGCGCCGGGCGGCGACACCAGGACACGGAAGCGCGGGCGATAGGGAAGTTCGCTGTACACGTCGAGCACGCGGCGAATCGGGAAGGCATGAAGCGCCCGCTGCGCAGCCGCCTCGCGCGTGATCAGGTAGGCATGGCTGCCGGTCGGCGGCGCATGGGTCGCGTAGGCGGTGAGGCCGGGGCCGATGTTCACGCCGTCGGCGCGGTCGTAGTAGACGTGGCCTTGCGGATTGGCGGGGTGGCAATCCAGCAGGCAGTAGTCGAAGTCGAGACTCCGCAGGCCCTCGCGCAGCGTCGGCACGAAGCGCGGATCGAGCCGGGCATCGTCCTCCAGCACCAGCGCCACCGGCGCCGCCGCATCCTGCATCAGGCGGTAGACCGCGATGTGGGAGAGATAGCAGCCGAGCATGCCCGGCGGCATGTCGCGGCCTGCCGGCTGCATCGCACGCCGCTCCTCCGGCGGGATCAGCGCGCCGTCGATCGCGTCCAGCAACTGGAAGCCGACGCCGAGGCGGCGCAGATGCGCCGTGATGCCGTCCCGCCGCCCGGCGGCACGGGCCAGGCTGATGACGTGGACCGGGACCGCCGGCGCCGCGGCAGCCGCGCCGCGAGGGCCCGGCGTCAGTCGCCTGCCTCCGCCGCCATTTCCCGACGGCGCGGCCGCGCGCCGATTCGCATGTAGTCGAAGCCGTGCCGCTCCATCTCCTCGGCGCGATAGACGTTGCGCAGGTCCACCACCACCGGCGCCTTCATGCTCTGGCGCAGCCGCGCCAGGTCCAGCGCGCGATAGGCGTCCCACTCGGTGATCAGCACCAGCGCATCGGCGCCATGCGCGCAGTCATAGGCATCGCGCGCATACTCCACGCCCTGCAGCACCGTTCGCGCCTGGTCCATCCCCACCGGGTCATGCGCGCGAACCGTCGCCCCGGCGCGCTGCAGCGCGTCGATGATGTTGATCGAGGGCGCGTCGCGCATGTCGTCGGTGTTCGGCTTGAAGGTCAGGCCGAGCACCGCGATCGTCCTGCCCTGCACGCTGCCGCCGCAGGCCTTCACCACCTTGCGCGCCATCGCCGTCTTGCGCGCATCGTTCACCGCGACGACGCTCTCCACCACGCGGAGGTTGACGCCGTGATCCTGCGCGCTGCGGATCAGCGCCAGCGTGTCCTTCGGGAAGCAGCTTCCGCCATAGCCAGGCCCGGCGTTGAGGAACTTCGCGCCGATGCGCTTGTCCATGCCGATGCCCCGCGCGACCAGCTGCACATCGGCCCCCACCTCCTCGCAGAGGTCGGCGATCTCGTTGATGAAGGTGATCTTGGTGGCGAGGAAGGCGTTGGCCGCATACTTGGTCAGCTCCGCCGTCCGCCGGTCGGTGAACAGGATCGGCGCGGCGTTGAGCGAGAGCGGGCGGTAGAGCTCCGCCATCACCGCCTTGGCCTGCTCGTCATTGGCGCCGACCACCACGCGGTCGGGGCGCTTGAAATCCTCGATCGCAGCACCTTCGCGCAGGAATTCCGGATTCGACACCACGGAGAACTTCGCCTCCGGCCGCGCCTCGCGGATGATGCGCTCCACCATGTCGCCGGTGCCGACGGGCACGGTGGATTTGGTCACCACCACCGTGTAGCTGCGCATTGCCGCCGCGATCTCCCGCGCGGCGGCGCTGACGAAGCTGAGGTCCGCATGGCCGTCGCCGCGGCGCGACGGCGTGCCGACGGCGATGAACACCGCCTGCGCCGAGGCCACCGCCGCCGCCAGGTCGGTGGTGAAGGAAAGTCGGCCGGCCATCGCGTTGTCCGCCACCAGGCGGTCCAGACCCGGCTCGTAGATCGGGATCCGGCCGGCCTTCAGGTCCTCGATCCGGGTGGCGTTGACGTCCACGCAGACCACCTCATGGCCGAAATCGGCGAAGCAGGCCCCGGAGACCAGACCGACATAGCCGGACCCGATCATCGCCACGCGCATCTGAAATCCCCCTCCAGCTGACCCCGGCAGCTTCGCCGCGGGGGCCGTTTCATTCCCATACCACGCCTAGCGCGCGAAGCATTAAGCCGAGCTTGCGCGCATCCTCCCCTTCACCCGCCTCGGCCGGCGAGACGGCCGCGGGCCGGCGCAGCGAGAGCACGACCTCGGCGCCGCAATCGGCGCAGTCGAGCACCACCTCCTGCCGCCCGGGCGCGTCGGTCTCGAACACCAGGAAGGCGGCAAGCGCGCCATCGAGGCTGACATCCACCCGCGCCGGCCCGCCGAAGCCGGTGCCGTAGACGCGGCCCGAGAATTCCAGCCGCAGCCGCTCCCCCACGCCGCGCGGCCGGCGCAGCCGGATCTCCGCACCTTCGGCCTGCGACCAGCGCCCCTCCGGCTCTGCGTCGAACCAGCCGCGCAGTTCCAGATCGGCGATGTCGCCCGCGGCGGTGAAGTCATAGCGGCGTTCCAGCACGGAAACGGGCGGCGCGGCGGCTTCCAGCCTTATCAGCCGCAGCCCGAGCGGCCGCTCATCGGGGCCCGCCCCGACGGCAAAGGGGGAGGGCGCGGCCTCCACCGCCAGCCGCAGGTCGAGCGCGCCGTCCGGCCCGCCGGCACCTTCGGGCAGCGGGATCTCCACGGAGTGCCGCGCGCCGGGCGCCAAGGCCTGCCGCGCCAGCACCCGGCCGCCGGCCGAGGCTTCCAGCCAGGTGGCCTCGGCGCCCGGCGGCGCGCGGAAGGGCTCCACCTCGGCGACCAGCAGCAGGCCGCCCTGCGCCGCAGGGCCGAGCCGCAATGGCAGCAGCCCGGCGGCGCCGAAGCTCCAGGTGCCGTCCGGTTCCGGCGCGTGCCAGTCAGCGCCGAGCGGCCCGGCGGCGTGCGCGGCATCGAAACGCAGCATGCCGCCCGGCTCCAGCTGCAGGCGCGGCGGCCGGGCAGGGGTGCCGGCCTCGCGCGGCTCGATGGCGACCAGGCCGAAGCCGAACGCCTCCTCCGCCGCGCCCAGGCCGAGCGACTTCGGCGCCCGCACCACCTCGGGTATCAGTTCCAGCGCGATCGGATCGGCACGCCCGCGCAGCGCTGCCGGGAGCGACAGCGTGACGCTCACCGGCGCGTCGGATTCGAAGGTCCAGTCGGCGAGCTCCTCGCCCTCGACCAGCGCCCGCAGCCGCATGGGCGCATCGGGGCTCGCGACCGGGCGCAGCCACAGCAGCAGATCGATATCGCGCCCGGGTCGCTCCGGCAGGGTGAATTCCAGCAGCGGGCGCGCCCCGGCGCAGACCATCCCCCAGCCGCCCCGCGCCACCCAGCCACCCTGCAAGATGCCCTGCGCCTCTGCGAGCAGCTTGTGGCAGCGGCCGAGCGTGAGGCGCTGCGGCGCCTCGCCGGTCGCGCCGAGATGCCGCGCCGCATCCCGCACCGAGGAAACCGGCGCCAACGCCAGGCGCGAAAGACCCAGCCCGACCTCGCGCGGATCCTTCGGGTTCGAAACCTCGCGCACCGCGACCAGCGCTTCGGTCTCGATGGTGATGGACAGGCGCGGGGTGCGCGCCGCGATGGCCGCGGGGATGATGGCGTGCAGCACCATCGGTGCGCCGCCGCGCAGCCGCCAGTGCGCCACCGGCACGCCCTCGGCCAGGATGCGCGCCTCGAAGGATGCGCCGGGGCGGGAGAGCGCGCGCGCCTCGGCGATAAAGACGGCGTCCTCGCCGATCGGCAGGCTCGGCTCGAAGTACAGCTCGGCGCGGGTCGCCGCCGCCCAGCAGCCCCATTCCTCCACCGCGTGCCAGCCAGCGCCGCGGAAGCGTGCTGCGGCGATGCGGTCGGCCAGCTCCACCACCGCGCCCGGGGTGTACGGCCGCGGTGGCCTGCCCCGCGTGGCGGCATCCTCCAGCAGCGAGATCAGCCGGTCCGCCGACTGCGCCCAGGAGACCGCGACGTACTCCTCCGCGATGCGCGCCGCCGCCGCCTCGCGTGCGGCGCGGCTGGTGGCGTAGAACTGCACCTTCGTCACCCAGGCCATGGTGTCGAGCGGGTCGAGCAGCTCCACCAGCCCCGGCGCGATCTCCGGGATCGAGGCGACATCGGCGGCGAGGCACGGCTTGCCATGCCGCAGGCTCTCCGCCACCGGCAGGCCCCAGCCCTCGTAGAGCGAGGGGTACACGCTGAACAGGCAATTGGCGTAGAGCCAGCCCAGCGCCTCGTCATCCACATCGGCCAGGATGTGCACGCGCCCGTCCAGCCGCGCATCGCCGGCCAGCGCGCGCGCCACGTCGCCGCCGTTCCACGCCACCCCGCCGACGACGACCAGGTGCGGGCAGCGCGCGCCTATCCGCTCGACGAGCTTCAGCCAGACATCGTGCAGCAGCCGCTGGTTCTTGCGGTGGTGGATGGCGCCGACCGCAAGCACGAAGGGCCTGTCGGCGAAGTCGCCGGCGATGCGGGGCAGGGCGCTGTCCTCGGTCGCGCCCAATCGGCCGATCTCGTCCCCTTCGCGCAGCATCGCGACGGGCGGGATGGGCAGGTTGGCGATGCGCGCGGCAAAGGCCTCGACATCGCGCTGCGTCGCCTCGGAGACGGCGATCAGCGCCTCCGCGCCGTCGAGCATCAGGGTGAGGTTGTGCTCGAAGACCGGCGCATAGCCCTCGTCGAACCAGAACGGGAATTTCGTCGGGATGACATCGTGGATCAGCGGAGTCAGTCGCAGGCGGTGCGCACGCGCGAAGGCGACCACGCTTTCCGCGTAGAGCGCATTCTGCATCCAGGCGCTGCCCGCCACCAGCAGATGCGCGCCCGCCGGCAGGGCGTCGGCGGGCAGGGGCGTTTCGTCGTGCCGCGCCAGCGCCGCTTTCAGCGTGCCCTCGCGCAGCGCCGCGGCGGGGATGTCCACGAAGGTGCGGGAGGTGCTGTTCCAGGCGACGAAGCGGATCTCGGCCTGCGCATCGGCTGCCAGCGCCAGCGCCAGCGCCGCCTCCACGCGCGCGATGCCGGTCCAGCGGCCCTTGTGGTTGGCGCTGGTGGTGAGGTCCATCACGATCGGCACGCCGCACCAGTCACGTGCCGTCGGCGGCGAGGGCAGGGGCAGCGGCGGTGCCGCGCCGCGCGCGCGGGCGGCGGCGATGGCTTCGGCGTACACCGCCTCGGTGGCCGCGCGGTGGCGGTCCCAGGAGAAGGTCTCGGCGATGAAGGCCTTCTGCGCCGCCACCTGCTCCGCGCTGCGCCGCGTCTCCCAGGCGTCCAGCACGGCCGTGCGGATCGAGGCCGGATCGCCCGGATCGCAGCCGCGCGAGATCGCGGCCAGGTGCTCGCGCGCGCCGGATTCGTCGGTCAGCACCAGCGCCGCGCCCGCCGCGCCGGCTTCCAGCGCGACCAGCGGCGCGCCTTCCGACCAGCTCGGCAGCACCGCGACCCGCGCCGCCGAACAGGCCGAGGCGAGTAGCGGCGAATTCGGCTCCAGCCGGTCGAGGATATGCACATCCGGCCCGCGATGCCGTTCCAGCAGGTCTCGATAGGCGCGGTTGTCGCCATGGCCGATCAGCACCACGGGCAGCCCGGTGCCGCGCAGCGCGTGCAGCAGCATCAGCTGGTTCTTGCGCGGCTCGAAGCGTGCGACGCAGAGCACGAAGTCGCGCATCCCCGTCGCCTGCTCGAACAGCGCCGGATCGGCTTCGGCATAGAGCGCTGCGTCCACCGGGTTCAGCACCACGCGGCCATGCGCCGCCTCGGCGCCGATCCGTGCCAGCCGGGCGCGCTCCCCCTCGCCGAGCAGCACCAGCCGGTCGGCCAGCGCGCACATCTCGCGCACTGCGGCGTGGAAGCCGGGCGCGGGCTCGGCGGCCGGCTCCTCGCTGGCGCGCGCCTCGACGAGCTCGGCGCGGAAGGCGGCGAGCGCGGCCTCGCCAGGACCTTCCGGCCCGGCTTCCGCGAAGAGGCGCGGCAGGCGCTCCTCCCAACGGTCGCGCAGCCTGTGGTCCAGCAGGATCGGCGAGAGCACCACCGCCCGCCCGGCGGCGCGCGCGCGCCGCCCGAGGTCGGGCGCCGACCCCGGCGGCCAGCGGTTGAAGGCGTGGAT
>NZ_JAWLHG010000078.1:0-12927 GCF_041690465.1 Falsiroseomonas sp.
GCCTCCGGAAAGCTCCGGCGCCGTTTCACGCCTTCCGACATCGTCACCTCCAGGCTCTTCAGCCTATCTGAGGTGTCCACTCAAACGGGGTAGGCCCAACTTCGCGGGGGGAGGATCAGTCCAGCTCGGCAATCCGCGGCTCGCAGGCAACGCTGGAACGACCGCAGAGGACCCGCGCCGTATGATCGGGGCAGTGGCCGATGGGATCTATCAACCGCAATCAATTGGCAGCATCAGGCTCGAATGAAACCATGGCGATGAACGCTTCGCCAGGCCGGGCAGGCGCAATCACCACCGGCGGGGGCTTGCCGGGCGGAAGCGGGCGCTGATCCGCAAGCGCGGACAACCAGGCGCCATACTCCAGCACAAATTGCGGTAGTGAAACGGCCGGATCCGGGATTGGCACGATGCCCGCGGGGTCGATCAGATGGAATCCCGGCTCTCGGCCTGGTTCGGCCCTGATCATCACGACATTGGTCTTCCCTGCCACGGCCCCAAAGCTCCGGCCAAGTCCCGGCTCCGCGCTTCTCCGGAGTCGCGTTGGCGACATCATCCCGGATCCTGCTCCGCTAGAGCCCTTTGCGGCGATCCCCGCATCTCCGTCACGCCCGGAACTTCGGAGCCCCGGCCTTGGCCACGCCGGGCGCACCGCGATCAAGGCCGTCGCGATCATCGTGCAGCGGGCGCATCCTTGCGAGGCCACTTGAGCACTAGTCCACAACGCACGCCCTGGCGCATGCGGCAGCGTGGCGATATTGCACGGGGCTGCGCTGCAGCCTCTCCGCCTCCGATGGGAAGCACGGCGACATGGCCACATCGTCCGCTCCGAACGGCTCCTCGGATCGCCATCGCCGCCGTGAAACCGCACTCAAGGGCACACGCCGCGACGGCCGTAGGATGTCCCGCGGGCGCACCACACCAGCCATGCCGGCCGCGGCCAGCCTTGCTCCCGGCAGCAGGTCCATCTCCGCGCGGACTAGGACCGAATAGCACCATGCGCCATCGGGAGGGCGCTTGAGCACAGTGCCTCCTGCAAGTCACGATCATCAGACTTCGCCTACAGCTCTCACGGTGAGCTCCCAGGCAGATGCACCATGGACAGAGGTTGGAAGAGATGAGCGAGGAAGGCGCACCCCGACCCGATCGGCGGCGCAAGCAGGCCGGCGATGCCCAGGCGCCCCCCGCCGGCGATTCGGTCGGCAGGAAGCGACAGCAGGCCGTCCTCCCCTTCCTGCCGCCGCGCGGCGGCGAAGGGTGCACGGCGTGCGATGGCGGGGACCTGACCGCAGGGCTGCCGATGTAGGGGGAACACCCGATGAGCTACACATATGAGACTTCGACGAGCAGCCTGAAGTCCACGTCAACCTCCAGCGGAACGTCGTTGGGAGAGACCACGACCACTGACTCGCTGACCATCACGGTGGCCATCGAGACCTCCACGCCCGACGATTCCGAGGGGCTGGCGGGGACCCTGGGAGGAGAGGCGCTTGCCGTCGGTGACGACACCTTCACCTTCGGCAGCATCACCGCCGAGGCTGACGGAGATGGCTATGTCTCCGAGATCGACGGCTCGGTCACCATGACGGCCGCCGCCGAGGCGTCCGGCGATGACGTGCTCTACGTCTCGGCGGACACCTTCGCGGCGACCTCTGACGGGACGGAAGCAAGCTTCACCTACACGGAGGACAGCAGCAGCACGTCGCAGACCACCACGGACAGCACGGCGACGGTGTCCTCCACGACGACGCTCTCCGCCTTCAACATCGAATCGAGCGAGACCGAAACCGAACTCTCGACCTCGACCGGGTCGACCGACCCGGACTGGACCTTCGACACGGTCGAGGAGACGGATCTCGACGGCAACCTGGCCATCCTGGAATTCGATGCACAGGCCTATGGCGACGAGACCTACGTTTCCGCCGACGGCTTCGTTCTGGCGGTGGAGGACGAGCTGTCGCTGTCCGCAGGCTACGTGGATATCGCGATCGCGTAGTACTCGCCGGCACGAAGGCGGCGGCGCCCAGTCTGATGCGCTGCCCGCGGGCTTCAAACGACCGCGTCATTGCATCCCCTAATTCAGCGATATAAGAAATTTACCAACGAAAATTCGATCTAGTTCTGTTGAATTCTTGCGGTTTATATCGCTTGAAACATATCTTCGGTCCTGCCCGTAACACGTTATTGGGGCGTGTCCCGGGCAGAAAAGAAGGGAGCACAGGCTATGACCGACACTTACAACGAGTTCGAATTCGAGAAGGAAGTCGACATCAAGGTCGATGTCGACTTCGACTTTGATGTGGATATCGAACTGGATAAGGACGTCGATATCGACATCAAGGTCGATTCCGACGTCGACCTCGATGGGAACTTCGCCAGCGCTACCTTCAGCGCCGAAGCCATTGGCGACGAAACCGTCGCTGAGGCCGATGTCCACGTCCTGGTCATCGAAGGCGAACTGTCGAGCGTCGACGGCGTCCTGATGGCCGCGACCGATAGCGATTACTTCTGGTAACAAGCTTTCCCGGCCTGCAGGGGCCGGCACTAGGCTTGCGGCACCGGGCTCCATCCTCCTGCCACCGAGATCCCGGCGCGCCGAAGGAGACGGACATGCCCATCACGTTGGGCCCGCCTTGAGCGCGATGTGGCAGAGTGCCGCGTGCGGGCCCCGGGGATCCATCCCCGGGGCTTCCTGCGTACGGCCCGCCGCACCATCGCCGCGGTGCCCCGTCGCGCGACCTCCGGGCCAAGCGCCCGTCGTGGGGTGCCAGCGATCACGCCCCGGTCCCGCCGGCACGCCGGCAGCAGCCATCATCCGGAGCCAATCATGGCGATGCGCATCGAGGCCATCACCACCATGCATACGCTGGAGCGGCTTCGCCAAGCCTGGGACGCCGTCTACGACAGCGATGGCGAAGCGCAGTTCTTCCTGTCCTGGCCGTGGATGTCGAACCGGCTGCGCAGCCTCTCCACCCCCTGGATCGTGCTTGCGGCGAGGGCGGAGGCGGATCCCGCACCCTGCGTCGCCTTCCTCCCGCTCAGCATCCGCACCCTGCGCAACGGCGACGGCCCGCAGCGCGAGTTGCGGACCGCGGGGAGCCCCGTCGCGGACTACACCGGATTCATCTGCAGGCCGGAGCACGAAGGGCCCGCACTCGCCGCCTTCGCAGAGGCGCTGCGACGACTGCGGCAGCGCCTGCTCTGGAACCGGTTGAACCTGGCCGGCCTCCGCACCTCGGAGCGAAGGCTGCAGCCCTTCCTCTCAGCCTTCGCCCGCGCCGGCTTCGAGCTGACGGGGCGGCGCGGCGACAACGGCGACGGCGTGGACAACGCGGTCTGCCCCTACGTGGCGCTACCCGGCGATTGGGACGGTTATCTTGCGGCGGCGGTCGGCGCCTCCACGCGCCAGAGGATCAGGCGCTTCCTCCGGCGCATCGAAGGCTCCCGCGAACTCAGCATCACCGAGGCCAGGCCGGAGACGATCGAAGCGGACATCGAGGCGCTTCTCCGCATGTGGCAGACGCAATGGGCGGAGCGGAAGCAGGGCGGGGCGGAGCGGATCCGCGTCCAGACCTCCGCGATGCTGATGCGCTGCTTCGAGGATGGATCCCTGTTCCTGCCGACGCTGCGGTGGAACGGCACGCCGGTCGGCGCCCTCGCCATCCTGGTGGACCCGGTGAAGCGGTCCTACCTGTTCTACATCGGCGGGCGCGACCCGTCCTTCACCAGCCTGCCGCCAGGCTTCTGCCTGCACGCCTTCGCCATCCGCCACGCCATCGAGCGCGGCTTCGCCACCTACGACTTCCTGCGTGGCGACGAGCCGTACAAATTCCTGTTCGGCGCGCAGCGGCATCCGATCAGGACGATCATCGTGCGGGCACGGACGGAGCGCATGGCCGGAATCGCGCACGCACCGTCGACGGCGGCCCTGGGACTAGATCCGAAGTAGTTCAGCCTTCCTCGTGCTGGCGCAGTTCGGGTGGCCGCCTAGGCTCGGGTGCAGGACAACGAACGCGCGGACTCCCTCGCGCGGCGGAGCACCTCAAGCAGGATCGCAGCCCATGCCCATCGTGAACCTCACCGAGAAGAACGACACATATCGCTCTTCCACCACCGGCAGCTTCACCATCAACGGGCTCGGGGGAGACGACTACATCTCCATCACCACCTCCTCGTTCAGGGGGGCGGATCTCGGCGACACCCTCGACGGCGGCGACGGCAACGACCAGTTGCGCGCGAGCTTCACGCACGACGTACTCTACGGCCGGGCGGGCAACGACAAGCTCATGGGCGGCGACGGAAACGACTCCATGGCCGGGGAGGACGGCGACGACCTCCTCGATGGCGGGGGTGGGAACGACGTGATGCTTGGTGGCGCCGGACAGGACACGCTGCTGGGCGGCTTCGGCAACGAGACCCTCGACGGCGGCGAGGGCAACGACCTCATCAGCACCTCGCTCGGCGATCACGTCGTCTATGGCCGCGGCGGGGATGACGTGGTCGCCGCATCGAGCGGCAAGGACTACGTGCTCGGCGGCGACGGCAACGACGAGCTGACGCTCGGAAGTGGCAACGACTTTGGCGATGGCGAGGCCGGCAACGACAAGATCTTCGCCGGTGCTGGCGACGACACCATTGTGGGCGGCGACGGGGACGACGTGCTCGACGGCGGTGACGGCGTGGATTCGGCGCGCTACGATGGCGCCGCGGCTGGTGTGGCGGTGGACCTGAGGGTGACCGTCGCGCAGAACACGCTCGGCGCCGGCGTGGACACGCTGACCTCCATCGAGAAACTCTACGGCTCAGCCCACAACGACACGCTCACGGGCAACGACCTGGCGAACCTGCTGGACGGCGCGGAAGGCGCCGATGCCCTGTTCGGCATGGGGGGCAACGATCTCCTGCTCGGCTGGGGCGGCAACGATTCCGTCTCAGGCGGCGACGGCAACGACCAGATCGACGGCGGCGAGGGGAGTGACCTCCTGGTTGGTGGCGCCGGCACCGACACGCTGCTCGGTGGCGCGGGGAACGACGTCATCAACGGCGACAGCGGGAACGACGAGCTGGCCACCGACGGGGCGGATGCTATCGACGGCCAGGCCGGTGACGACGTGCTGCTGGGGCGCGGCGGTTCGGACAGCCTGTTCGGCGGCGACGGCAACGACCAGCTCTCCGGCGGTAGCGGCGGCGACCAGCTCCTCGGCGGCGCCGGGAACGACACGGTGGATGGCGGCGCGGACAACGACAGCATCAACGGCGGGAGCGGCACCGACAGGCTGCTCGGTGATCTCGGCAACGACATCCTCGAGACGGGCGGCGGGCTCTTGGATCTCGTGCTCGGCGGTGCCGGCGATGACCGTCTGGTCAACACCGGTGGCGGCAACGCATCCGCGGATGTGCTCAATGACCGCAGCGGCTATCACAACCTTCTTGGAGAGGCCGGGGACGATTCCTTCGCTATCCTGAGGGGCTTCTCATACATCCGGGACTGGCAGGCCGGCGAAGAGATCGCGGTGGACGATCTGATCCTGAGCGGCGGCTTCGCGCCCGCCGTGACGCTCTCGAGCGGCGGCTTCCTGTATGCGAGGGTCTTCGGCGGCACGGTGGGGGCAGACGGACGGACCACCGTCTCCAGCATCACCTATGTCAACACCGGCGTCTCGGCCAGCAGCGCGAACGCCGTGGCGACGGCGAACGCTGTCCTCAACGATCAGATAAAGCCGTTCGACCTCATCGAATACAGCCCCCTCGGCTGAGCTTCGCTGCGCCGGGAAGCCGCGCTTCCCGGCGCTGTGCCCGCGCCGGTGATCCTCGCCAGGTTCTGTGTGCGGAGCTGGTGTCGGTGGCGTCCCCGCCGGCTGACGATGCCGGCGGGGACGCCGCGCGTCAGAGCGACCAGTCCACCGCCGCCGTGGCCAGGACCGTGGACTGGGAAAGCCCGTCGTCCAGGGCGAGCACATGCGAGTCGACGTCGGCCAGCGTTTCCGGACCCTCCGCATTCACGTCGAACTCCGCCAGCGCCAGGTTTCCGTCGATGTCGACGTAAGCCTCCGACAGCTCCTTCGACTTCTCCTTGTAGGAGATCTTGGGCTCCTTTTCCTTGTCGCTGTCCGTCACCTTGATGGTGGTGACGGAGTAGCTGTAGGAAACGCCATCCTCTTCAAAGGTCGTCTCTGTCGTCCTGATCTTCACCTTGTCGGCCTCGGTGCTGTAGGCGGAGGTGAAGGCCGTTGTGTCGGCATTGCCGTCCTCCCCCGCCTCCGCGACCGCGAGCGCGGTGACTTCTCCCGTCGCCTTGACCTTCGTCTGCCCGTTGGTCTTGGTCGTGACGGAGAGGTCCACGCTCACATAGGACAGCGTGTCCCCGCCGGTGCCGTAGGCGTCGCCTTCCAGGAAGACGGCCGTGCCGCTGTCCCCCGCCGTCGTCTTCTTCGCCATGCCGCATCCCTCATCGATGGTTGCACTCTCGTGGACGGCTCACGACTCCTCCTGGCCGTCCGTCTCTCCTTCCGCGGCCATCCGCCCCGCGAGGAGCGCCAGCTGCGTCCGGTTGGTCGCCCCCAGCTTCAGCAGCACGTTGTGCACATGCACCTTGACCGTCGGCTCCCGCAGGCCGAGGGCGCGCGCAATGTGCTTGTTGCTGAGGCCCTCGCGCAGGAGCTGAAGCACCGCGGTCTCCCGCGGTGTCAGGGCGACCTGGCTCGTCTTCACCCGCCCCGGAAGGCCGGGCACGGGCTCCGCCAGCGGGGCGGCTGGCGCGGCTGTGGCGAGTCCCTCCAGCAGCGGCCTGGCAGGCACGAAGACGCCGCCCGCCGCGATGAAGCGCAGCACCATCGCGACGTGTCGCCCTTCAAGGCTGGTCGGGACATACCCGCTGAGGCCGCTGGCGATCGCGTGCAGGATGTCCTCGGCCTCGACGCCGTCGGAGAGCGCCGCGATCGGCGTGGCGGGCATGGCTTCGCGGGCCATGGCGATGCTCTCCGCCAGGCGCGCATCCGCGGCGTCCAGGCCGCCCATGCTGAGGAAGATCACCACCGGCCCGGCCGGCCTCGGCAGCCCCGACAGCTCGGCAGGGCTGCCGAGGCGGGTCACCCGCATCAATCGGTCCGCTCTCTCGAGCGCACGCGCCAGTGCCTCTCGCGTCCATGCCCGCTCATCCACGAGAAGAACGGCGGTGCGCCTGCCGTCCCCGGCGGGCCTTGGCACCGGCGCCCCTGGCGTGCGCTGCCTCGTGCTGGCCATGCCGCCGCCGGTCCCGGCAGCTTCCTCGCCGGATGGGTGGTCAAGGATCTTGCGGCCATCGTTCATCGGTCCCCCGGATGCCGGCGAGAGTGGCGCCATGGCATGGCCGTCGATACCCGCCCGGCTCGCCACGTCCGCAATGTGGCCCGCGGCACGTCAGCCCTCCTCCGCCGGGGGCACCGAGGGGTCCGCCGCCCCTTCCTGCATGCCCGTGCCGCGCGCCTGGGAAATGCCGCAGCGATGCGCCAGCAGAGCGGCCTGTGTGCGGTTGGCGACACCGAGGCGACGTATGATCTGCCGGACATGGATCTTGACGGTCGTCTCCTCCATCAGGAGGCGCTGGGCGATGTCCTTGTTCGTGCAGCCATCGGCCAGCGCGCGCAGCACCTCGAGCTGCCGTGGGGCGAGTCGATCGGTGAGGCCGCTGGCCGCCGCCTGCGGGCCGGGCACCTGGGGCATTGTTCGCGGCGCCGGGCCGGTGCGTTGCGTCATCAGCACGTCGGCCGGGAAGTACATGTTTCCGGCCAGCACGATGCGCAGCGCCTCGATGGCCAGGCGGGGTTCCTCGCTGGTGAGGATGTAGCCGCGGGCGCCATGTCGGAAGGCCGCGACCACGTCCTCCAGTTCCGCGCGGTCCGACAGGATGATGACCGGGGCGGAGCCGAGCGCCTGCCTGATGCGAAGCACGTCGCCCCGCCACGGCTCGTCGGCGACGGAGTGCGCGCCCGTGCACAGCAGCACGGAACCCGGCACTCGAAGTCCGGCGGCAGCTTCCAGCAGGCTGCCGACGCTCGCGAAGGCGCGCAGGGGCACGCGAAGGTACGAGCGCAGGAGCGAGAGCGTGCACTCGCGGCGCAGGTCCATCGCATCGACGAGCGCGATGGGGCCCCGCAAGTCTGGCAGCAGTGTTGAAGCCTGCGTATCCGGATGCTGCTTCGTGACGCGAAGCCGTGCTTGGCGCTGAGACGGGACTGGCTGCAGTGCGCCGGGGGTGAGGAGATCCGCTTTGTCCGACACGTCTCCCGCTCCCAGCCTTCCACTCATGACGATGTAGATGCGCGAGCAGCGAAGCCGCCCCGGCATCCGGATCTCGGCACGCCTTCGCTCCGATCGGGAGAACTGTGGCGGCGGGCAAGCCCGGCCTCGGGGAGACGCGGCGCGACCGATCCCGCAGAACACCACGTTCGTTTCACGGCGGAATTCACTGCGTTGAATGAAGTGAAATGCAGATTAACCTGAAGATACAATCGGTGTGCATTCGAGTTCGCTGCAAAAATGATTTTTCGAATATATCGGCCGACTCGAGCTGTGGATTTCAAATAGAAGTGAAGCGCAATACATTCGCGCATTTCGGCTAAATTGTCGCGTGGATGGATACCGAGGTAGGTGACAAACGTCGCTTCCGTGACACTCCCCGAGGCTGGCGGTATCCCCGGGACGCGTCAGCGATCGGCGTGCACCCCGAGCAGTTCGTCGCGCCGCTCGCGGTCGGTGCGGTAGCAGACGCAGGCTGCGGCCTCCAGGCCGCCGCGGTCCGCGATGGCGATCCAGCCGCGCGCGTGGCGGATCAGTCCCGCTGCCTTGAACCCGCTCAATACGCTGTTCACCACGGGTCGACGCGCGGCGATCATTGCCGACATATACTCCTGCGTGAGCGGAAAGGTCTCGCCGACCCGATCCTGCACCGCGAGCAGCCACCGTGCGGCGCGAGGCTCCACTGGATGGACGGCGTTGCAGGCCGCGTTGATCGAGACGTGAAGGAGGGCGGCCGCGGCGTGCCGGTGCACAAGCTCACGCAGGCCCTTGCTGACCTCGTACTGCGCGGCGAAGGCAGCAACCGGGATCCGGTACGCATGCCCGGGTATCTGGACGACGGCGCGGACGGAGGCTCGCGTCTCGCCCAGCAGTGCAGTCAAGCCGACGGCAGTCTCCGAGCCAACGATGCCGACCTCGACGCGCTTGCCGTCAGGCAGTTCGAGCATCAACGAAACGAGTCCCGATGCGGGAAAGATGAGGTCGTCGATCGGCGTTCGCGGAATCAGCATGGTCTCGCCGAATGCGAGCTCGATTGGCACGAGCTCGTGCTCCAGTGCCGCCAAGTCCTCACCGCTCATTGCCGCAAAGAATCGGTTGAGGGCCTTTCCGGGTGGGCGCTGCCTTGCAGGCATTCCAACCTCGCTAGCCGATGCACACCATAAGCCGCGAGCACTGTGAATGTTCCAATGGCGAGGCCCAAAGCCGGCCCGTGACTGGCTGGCCAAGCGCCCGCGATGGCACGTCCACTTCACGCCCACAGGCGCGTCGCCGACCCAAAGCCCTTCCGCTCGACCAAGTCCGCCGACGACATCCTCGCCGCCATCCAACGATTCTGCCTCCGTACCCATCAGATCGGAGGAACTACGGAATCAGGACACCAGTCGACTTTCAGTTGCCGATATGCGGGCCGGAGAAGTTACAGCTGCTGCGGACCTCGCATGTCGCGCTGAAGCGCCAGCGCGTACCCGCCGGGGCCTCCCGTGGGGCAGCACCCGTCCGGTCGAGCGGGCCACCGCGGAAGCGGAGGTTGCTTGATGCGCGGCGCTTCGCGCCGGCGGCGCGCTGCAGCCCCGCATCACCCGGCCGCCGGGCAGGCGTCTCGACCTGGTTGACCGGCTTGCGGCCAGTGCGGACAGTAGGGGCGCACTCGAAACCATAGGGGAGCAGAACCGGTGACCTGGTCCGCCCCCTCGGGGCCTTGATGGACAGCGCCACGCAGCGCGCTCGTTTGCCCGGCTGGCCGCTCGCCGGGCATGCGCCGCGCCGCGGCGGGTCACGCTGAGTTCCGGCTGCTACGTGCGATGGACCGACTCACCGCGCTTCGCCTGTTCCTGCGCGCCGTGGAGGCCGGCAGCATTTCCGGCGCGGGGCGTGGCCTCGGGCTGTCCTCCACCGCCGCCTCACGCGGGCTGCAGGAGCTGGAGGCGGAGCTCGGCGTCCGGCTGCTCGGCCGCACCACGCGCCATCTCTCCCCCACGGAAGCCGGCGAAGCGTTCTACCGCCGCCTCGCGCCCCTGCTCGGGGAGCTCGATGCCGCGCTCGGCGAGGCGCGCGAGCTGCAGGACCGTCCGCGCGGGATGCTGCGCGTGCTCGCCCGCCGCTCCTTCGCCCTGCTGCACGTCGTCCCCACCCTCCCCGGCTTCCTCGCCGCCTTCCCCGAGGTGAAGCTCGACCTGTCGCTGACGGAACTGCCGGACATCGCGCCGACGAACGGCGTGGACCTCGTCATCCGGCTCGGCCTGCCGGCGGAGAAGTCCGTCGTCGGGCACCGGCTTGCGACGGCGCGCCGCATCCTCTGCGCGAGTCCCGCCTATCTCGCGCGGCGCGGGGTGCCGGCCGCGCCGGAGGAGCTCAGGAGCCATGACTGCCTCGGCTACCGCCGCGAGGCGGAGCCGGCGGTCTGGGTCTTCGAGCCTGCGCGCGGGCGCCAGGCCGTCGAGGTCACCGGCCCGCTGCGCTCCAACAGCGGCGAGGTGCTGCGCCAGGCGGCGGTGGACGGGCTCGGGCTCGTGCTGCTGCCCGAATGGATGGTGGGGGCCGATGTTGCCGCCGGGAAGCTGGTCGCCTGCCTGCCCGGCACCCCGGCGCATCCCGCGGGATACGAGGCGGAGATCTACGCCGTGCACGCCCGCGCGGCGCCGCTGCCGGCGAAGGTCACCGTCTTCCTCGCGCATCTCCAGGCCGGGCTGGCGACCGAATGATCCCGCAAGGCGGGAAGGTCTTTTGCGGAATCATCCGCTTCTCGCCCATGCCGGGCAAGTGGCAGGCTGACGCGTCAGGAGAGGAAACGCGCCCATGCCGACCATCGAGTCCCTGCACGCGCTGTTCGCCGCCCGTGTCACCGGCCTCGACCTGCGTCGCGGCCTCTCCGCCGACGAGGCCGCGGCGGTGTGCGAGGCGCTCGACCGCCATTCGGTGCTGGTCTTCCCGGGCCAGGACATCGACGACGAGGCCCAGCTCGCCTTCAGCCGCGCAATCGGCCCGCTGGAGGTGACGCGCGCCGGCGCGAGCGGCGCGGGGGGCTACCTGCTGGTGCTGACCAATATCGGGCCGGACGGGCGTATCGCGCCGCCGACCGACCGGCAGGTGCTGAACAATCTCGCCAACCGGCTCTGGCACGCCGACAGCTCCTTCAAGTCGGTGCCGGCGCGCGCCTCGCTGCTCTCTGCGCGCGAGATCCCGCGCGAGGGCGCGGACACCGAGTTCGCCTCCATGCGTGCCGCCTGGGCGGAGATGCCGGAGCGGCTGAAGGCGCGGCTGCGCGGCCAGGTCGCGGTGCACGATTTCGGCTGGTCGCGTTCGCTCGTCGCGCCGGAGCTGGTAACCGCGGCCGAGCGCGCCGACTGGCCGCCGGTGCGCCAGCCCGTCGTGCTGGGCGGCCCGCTTGGAGAGGCGCTCTATCTGGGCGCCCATGCCCGCACCATCGAGGGCATGGCGGAGGAGGAAGCGCGCGCCCTGATCGAGGAAGCGATGGAATTCGCCACCCAGCCGCGGTTCGTCCACGCGCATCGCTGGCGGCGGCACGACCTCGTGCTTTGGGACAACCGCGCCGTGCTGCACCGCGCCACGCCCTTCCGCAGCACGGCGGAGCGGCGCCACATGGTGCGCACCACCATCGCCGGCCAAGGGCCGCTGCTCGCGACTGCCGCCGCCGCCGAATGATCGCGGAGAGCATCGAGGGCGAGTGGGACTACGTCATCGTCGGCGCCGGCTCGGCGGGCTGCGTGCTGGCGAACCGGCTGACCGAGGATGGCCGCGCGCGCGTGCTGCTGCTGGAGGCGGGCGGGCCGGACCGGCACCCCTGGCTGCATGTGCCGGCGGGGTTCCTCAAGACCTTCCGCGACCCGCGCTTCAACTGGTGCTTCGAGACGGAGCCCGGCCCGGGCGTGGACGGGCGCGCGATCTTCTTTCCCGCAAGGTGCTGGGCGGGTCCTCGGCGATCAACGGCCATCTCTGGGTGCGCGGCCAGGCGCGCGACTTCGACGGCTGGGCGCAGCGCGGCTGCCTCGGCTGGTCCCATGCCGACGCCCTGCCCTATTTCCGCCGGGCCGAGGACCGCAGCACCGGCGCCGATGCCTGGCGGGGCGCGGGCGGGCCGCAGCACGTCTCCGACATCCATGCGCGTCACCCGATCTGCGAGGCCTTCCTGGCCGGCGCGGCGGAGCTCGGCCTGCCGCGCAACCCCGACTACAACGGCGCGTCGCAGGAAGGCCTGTTCTACTACCAGCGCAGCATCCGCGCCGGGCGGCGGATGAGCGCGGCGCGGTCCTACCTGCACCCTGCGCTGCGCCGCCCCAACCTGCGCGTCGAGACGCATGCGCATGCGCTGCGGCTTGAGGTCGAGGGACGGCGGGTGACCGGCGTGCTGTTCCGCCAGCACGGGCGCTTGCGCCGCGCGCCGGCCCTGCGCGAGGTGCTGCTCGCCGCCGGCGCCATCGGCTCGCCCCACCTGCTGCAGCTCTCGGGCATCGGCGATGCAGCACACCTGCAGGGCATCGGCGTCCCGGTGCTGCACCACCTGCCCGGCGTCGGCGACGGGTTGCAGGACCACTATGGGCCTACCCCGTTTGAGTGGACACCTCAGATAGGCTGAAGAGCCTGGAGGTGACGATGTCGGAAGGCGTGAAACGGCGCCGGAGCTTTCCGGAGGCG
>NZ_JAWLHG010000079.1:0-12757 GCF_041690465.1 Falsiroseomonas sp.
CGGCCTGACCTGCCGACATCCACGCCTCGATCGCTGTCACCTCCAGCAAACCGAATCACGACCCAAGCGCCACCGCCAGGGGGTTTCCGGAGGTGTCCACCCTCTACGCAGTCCAAGCGATCTTGAAGAATATGTGACGTGTGATCAGGAACTGGCGCTGTTCGCGAAATCCAGCGCTATGAGACCCTGGAGCGCGGGGCCGTAGAAGATCCACGCAGATCTTACCTCGGCGAAGCCGTCCCTATGAACTGCGCAGGCAGCACGGCAGCGCAGCGGAGTCATGTGTTCGGTGGCTGTCATGGCGCTGGTTGCGCGCAGATCGATGTGCCTGCATTACGCGCGATGGTCGCCTTGCGTAAACTAGTTCAAGCGACGCGGGAGTGCGCCATTGTGACAAGTCCTACCGTAGGTTGCGCGATGGGTCCAGGAGCCACGACCGCCGCAGGCGCGGTCCCATACACTGACGTTGAGCTGCGCGAGTTGACGGACGAAAATGAATGCCCCGGCAAGCAGCTGGCGGCGGCCGAGCGGGGCGAGAGGCTGGACGCGAAGGCCGAAGCCGCGCCGCAGGCGAGCGAGGACCGCTGGCCAATGACCTTCGAGCTGATGCACGAGGGCTTCGCACACTGCGAACTCGTCTCCGGTCCGGACGGCCGCGCGACCGACTTCCGTTTCATCGAGGTCAACCCGGCCTTCGAGCGCCTGAGCGGCATTCGCTCCGCCGAGGCGCTGGGCCGCACCGTGCGCGACGTGATCCCAGGCATCGAGGAGAAGTGGATCGAAACCTATGCCCGCGTCGCCGAGAGCGGCGAGCCGGCGCATATCGAGGGGCCCATCGCTGCGCTCGGCCGGTGGTACGAGGCGCATGCCTACCGCACCGGGCCGCGGCGCTTCGCGACGCTTTTCATCGACATCACGGCGCGCCACGTGGCGGAGGAGGCGCAGCGCAGTGCGGCCGCGGAGGCGCGCGCGGAGCGGCGACGGCTGCAGGCCGTCCTCGCCAGCCTGCCCGTCGGGGTCGCGGTGACCGACGCGGAGGGACGGCTGCTGGAGGCCAATGCCGAGCTCGCGCGCATCTGGGGCGGCCTGACCAGCTCCGACGCCATCCCCGACTACGCCGCCTGGTGCGCGCGATGGCCTGCGACCGGCAAGCCGGTCCTGCCGGAGGAATGGGCCGTGGTGCGCGCCTTGCGGAAGGGCGAGACGACGATCGGCGAAGCCGTCGACATCGAGCGCTTCGACGGCGGCGGCATCCGTCCGACCTTGACTTCCGCCGCACCGATCCGCGATGCGGCGGGCGCGATCATGGGCGCTGTCGCGGTGCTGCTCGATGTCTCGGCCCAGCGCGAGGCCGAATCCCGCTACAGCGCAGTGGTGGATACGGCGGCGGACGCGATTGTCGTCAGCGACGAGCAGGGAACCATCCTGTCGGCCAACCGCGCGGCCGAGCGGATCTTCGGTCGGCAGGCCGGCGAGATGATCGGATGCAACGTGCGGATCCTCATGTCGGAGCCGGACAGCGCTCGCCACGACGGCTACATGGCGCAGTACCTCGGGACGGGCGAGCGTCGCATGATCGGAGCGGGGCGCGAGGTGGAGGGGCTTCGCGCCGACGGCACGCGCATCGCGCTCGATCTCTCCATCGCCGAGTGGCGGGGCTCCGGCCAACGTCGCCAGTTCACGGCGATCCTGCGCGACGTGTCCGACAGGCGGGCACGCGAGCGCGAGCTGCGCCGGATGGCCGCGCAGCAGGCGGCGATCCTCGATGCACTGCCGGCTCATGTGGCGCTGCTCGATTCAGAGGGCCGCATCCTGGCGGTGAATGAGGCCTGGCGGCGCTTCGGCGACCGGAACGGCCTGATTTGCCCGGAGTCCTGCATTGGCCGGAGCTATATCGAGGCCTGCGATGCGGCCGCGGCAGCCGGCGAGCCGGAAGGCGCCGCGGTGGCGGCGGCGTTGCGCGAGCTGCTCGCCGGGCAGCACGGACGCGTGGAGCGCGACTACGGCTACACCTGCGACGCGCCCGGCGGCGAGGAGCGCTGGTTCCGCCTGGTCGCGGCACCGGCCTCGGTCAATGGCGACGGAGCGGGCGGTGCGGTGGTGATGCACCTCGACATCACCGAGGCGCGGCGCAACGAGGAGGCGCTGCGCCATGCGGAGAGGATGGAGGCGATCGGCGAGCTGACCAGCGGGCTCAGCCACGATTTCGCGAACGTGCTGCAGGCGATGATGTCGGGCCTGCGTATGCTGGAGCGGGGCGCGTCGGACCGCGCGCAGCAGCGCATTGCGGCCGAGACGGCGGAGGCGGGCTCGCGCGCGAGGGCCCTGGTGCGCCAGCTCCTCGCCCTCGCCCGCCGCGAATCGCCGCAGCCCGAACGGATTGTGCCGGCGGATGTCGTGATCGGTATGCAGGATCTGCTGCGCCGCTCCGTCGGCCCTCCCGTCAAGATGCTGCTGGAGGTGCCCGACGACACCTGGCCGATCCTGGTCGAGGCAGGTGGGCTGGAGACGGCGCTGCTGAACCTCGCGATCAACGCGCGCGACGCCATGTCTTCCGGCGGGCGTCTGGTGATCGGCATTCGCAATGTCTCGCTTTGCGAAGGCGACGCCCTCCGCCCGAACCTGCCGCCCGGGGATTACGTCTCGATCACTGTTCGCGACACCGGCGCCGGCATGCCCGATGAGACGCGGGCCCGGGTCTTCGATCCCTTCTTCACCACGAAGCCGCGCGGCGAGGGCACCGGGCTCGGCCTCGCGATGGTCAGCCGGCTGATGCGCCGCTCCGGCGGGCATGTGCGGCTCGACAGCACGCCGGGCGAGGGGACCGAGTTCGAGCTCCTGTTCCCGCGCGCCGCATAGGACAAGCGCGCGAGCGGTTCCAGCCCGGCGCGTGAACGCCGCACGGGGCAGTCCACCGCCCCGGTCCTGCCTCGGCCACACCACTGCCGGCGACGGGGTCCCGCGCCGGACGCTGTAACTTGCCAGCCGCTACTGCACCTCGGACGAGGCGTGCCGGGCCTGGACCCCCACCGTTGCCGTGCTCGCCCTGACGCTGCTGCAGATCGCCGGCTGCAGCACCGCCAGCTCGGCGGCGGGCGGCACTACCAGGTCATCCCCTGCCGGCGCGGCAGACAACCCGGACGAGCGCACCAGTTCGCGGAAACTCCACCGCTGCAGAGCCAGACATCCTGCGCCTCGGCGCCGAGTACGTGCAGCTGAACCCTTCGCTCCTTAATGAGGCTGAATGCGAGATCAACGTGTGGCGGCCTGCCGCACGCGCGCTCATCGCGGAGCAGAGCGCACGCGCGCTGAGACGCGCGCCGACCCGACGCCGGCCAGCACGGCGACGATGCTGCTGGTCGCGCTGAAGGCGTTCGGCGTGTTCACTAGGTGCGAACTGGCAACGCCCTGCTGCCGAGATCGATGGTGCCCCCAGTTCCGTTCTGGAACCTGACGCTGTCCGTTTCCGCCGCCGACGCCCATGCGGTCAGCGTGATTCCCTGCAAATCGAGCGAGAAGCTTGCGCGCGCGAAGTCGCCGAGCACCGCGCCGGTGATGGTCACGGTCGTGGTCGCGCCGACGCCTGCAGCGAGGCTCGGCGGAGCGTAGGTGACGCTTGCCTGCAGCGGCGCGGCGCGACGAGCGCCCACGTGCTGCCGTTCCAGCCCCACTGCGCTAGCGTCGCGGCATCGAACACCGTCAGCCCGACGAACGGCGCGTAGAAGACCCAGGCGCCGCCGATGCGCTGCGCCACCCGGCTCGCCTGTCCAGCCCAGGCGCCGGTCGGGCTCGCGTCGACGATCCGACACTCTTTCTCCGTTGGCGAGCCGGGTGGCACGTTGAGCAGGATCTGCTGCACAGCCAGCTGCGTTACCTGCGGATCCCGGCGATTGCTAAGGGGCTGGCTGAATCGTGCTGCCTGCAAAGGCGCAGCTCAAAGGGAACCACGATGGCCCAAAACCTTACGCTGCTCCAGATCAACGACACGCACGGTTACCTCGAGCCGCACCCCGAGCTGGTCTGGGAGCCCGACGGCCGGCCGCACCACGTGACTCTGGGCGGCTACGCGCGGCTCGCGACCCTCTTCCGCCGAGCGCGCGAGCAGAATCCCGGGCGCGTCGTCGTGCTTGACAATGGCGACACGCTGCACGGCACCTTCGCTGCTGTGCACTCGAAGGGCGAGGCGCTGGTGGAACCGCTGAACGCCCTCGGGATCGACGCGATGACGGCGCACTGGGAGTTCGCCTGGGGCGGCGAGCATCTCCGGTATCTCGCGACACGCCTGCGCCATCCGCTGCTCGCCATCAACTGCTACGAGGAAGGGACGGGCAGGCTCGCCTTCCCCCCCAGCACCATGCTGGAGCGCGACGGCATACGCATCGGGGTCATCGGCATCGCCGCCACCATCGTCGACAAGACCATGCCGCCGCACTTCTCGAAGGGTCTGCGCTTCACGCTAGGCGAGGAGGAATTACCGCAGCATATCAGCCGGCTGCGGGACGAGGGGGCCGCACTGGTCGTCGTGCTGTCCCATCTCGGGATGCCGCAGGATGTGAAGCTCGCCGGTCGCGTGCCCGGCATCGACATCCTGCTGAGCGGCCACACGCATAACCGGCTGGCCGAGCCGATCCATGCGGGCGGTGCGGTGGTGATCCAGTCGGGCTGCCACGGCTCCTTCGTCGGCCGGCTCGATTTGGAGGTCGCCCCGGGCGGCGGCCTTGCCGGCTTCGCACATCGTCTGGTCATGGTGGACGACGGCATCCCGGCGGACCCAGCGATGCAGGGCCTGGTGCATGGCATCCTGGCACCACACCGCGAGATGCTGGGCCGGGTGGTTGGCCGCACGCGCGATGGCCTCGACCGCACGACGATGCTCGAGGCGTCCATGGATACGTTGCTGCTGCGGGCGATCGCCGAGGCTGCCGGGACGAGCGTCGCCTTTTCCAACGGGTGGCGCTACGGGGCGCCCATTCCCCCCGGTCCGCTGACGATGAACGATTTGTGGAACATCATCCCGTCCAACCCGCCGGTTTCGACCGTCGAGCTGACCGGCGCCGAGATGCGTGCGATGCTCGAGGAGAACCTCGAGCGCACCTTCGCCGCCGATCCCTATGCGCAGATGGGCGGTTATGCGAAGCGCTGCCTTGGGCTGCAGCTCGCGGTGAAGATCGAGAACCCGCCGGGCCACAGGATCGACCGCGCCTTCGCCGAGGGCGCACCGCTCGACCCGGAGCGGCGCTACCGCGTGGCCTATGTGACGGCACAGGGCGTCCCGGCGCGGTACGGGCGCGACCGGCGCGATCTTCCGATCCGCGCCATCGATGCGCTCGAACGGTATCTGACGAGCGCCGGGCCGGAGGGTGTGAAGGTCGAGCTTCCGGCTTTGATCACCGCCGTCTGACCGCCCTGCTCACCGCATCCAGAGCGCCGCTGCCGCGGAGCGCGACGGCGACCACTTCAAGGTGGAAGAGGCGAAGCGTTACGGCCAGGACGTCGAGGACCTGCGCATCGACGCCCGTACGGGCCAGGTGCGTGACGGGAAGCGGCTGAGCGAGGACCAGGCACGCAACCTGCTGCGCGACCAGGGCTACTCCGACGTCAGCGATGTGAGCCGCGACGGGGATACCATCACGGCCAAGGCGAAGCAGGGCGACCGCGAGGCGCGCCTGCGCATCGACGCGAACACCGGCGCCGTCTCGCGGCAGCAGGCCAGCAACTGATCTCGCGCGTCGTATCGATCGGCGCGGGCGCGCATCTCGCGCGTCCGCGCCGACTATCGGGACCTTCAACCACTCGAGAGGAACGGACATGAGGAACGTGAGGAACACGCTTTCCGCCACCGGCATCGCGGCCGCGCTTCTGGCAGGCACGGCGCTGGTGGCAGCGCCCGCGGTGGTGCAGGCGCAGGGGTATGGCGAGCGGGGCAGCCAGTACGGCTCCGGCTGGGGTAGCCGCGGCATGGAGGATCGGGGACGCAGCGATTACGAACGCGGCTTCCGCATGGGCCGCGAAGACGAGCGCCGCAGCCGCTTCGGCTCGGGCCAGTACGGCGGCCAGTCGCAGGGCTATGGCCAGTCCTACGGCGGCCAGGGCTGCGTGGTCGGTGGCATACGCGGTGGGGAGAGCTACAATGCCCAGCGCGCGGGCGACCGCATGGGCGAGGACCGCATCCGCGAACGCCTCCGTGAGCGCGGCTACTCTGACATCGAGAACTTCGAGCGCAATGACGGCCGCTACACCGCCGATGCGCGACGCTACGGCGAGCGCGTGGAGGATCTGCGCGTCGATCCGCGCACGGGCCGGGTGCTCAACCAGAGCCGGCTGGATGAGGACCAGGTGCGGAACATGCTCGATGACCGGGGCTGGTCCGATGTCGGCAACATCGAGCGCAATGGCAACGTTATCAGCGCCCAGGCCCGGCGTGACGGCCGCACCTTCGATCTGCTCATGAATGCGCGGACCGGCGAGGTCCTCCATCGGGAGCGCCACCTTGGCGAGGATCGCATCCGCGAGCGTCTCCGTGAGCGCGGCTACTCCGACATTGAGGGTCTGGAGCGTGACGGCGGCCGCTACACCGCAGATGCGCAGAGGTACGGCGAGCGCGTGGAGGACCTGCGCATCGACCCCACGACCGGCTGGGTGCGCAATCAGAGCCGGCTCAACGAGGAGCAGGTGCGGAACATGCTGTACGACCGCGGCTGGTCGAACGTCGGCAGCATCGAGCGCGACGGCAACATCATCAGCGCCGAGGCCCGGCGTGATGGCCGCAGGTTCGACCTGCGCCTGAATGCGCGGACCGGCGGCGTCCTCTACCGCGAGCGTCGCGACCGCGATCGAGAGAGTGGCAGCGACGACTGACGCCGCTCCAACCGCTGCCGCCCCGGGGCCGGGCCCTCGCCAGCCCCGGGGCGGCTTCAACAACAAGGAGCGACACGATGGGCACCGTAATGAAGTTCTTCGGCGGCGTAGCGGGGATCATCTTCCTGATCGGACTGCTCGTGGTGGTCGGCCTCCTCGCGCTGATCTTCTGAACCGCACCACCAGGTGGCGTGCCGCTTCCGCACGCGCTGCCAAACGTTGAATACGCAAAAAGAGGATACGACATCGCATGGTTGACCAGACCACGAAGAGGATCGCCGCGGCGGCCACCCTGATGCTGGGCATGTCCGTCGCCGCCTGTGACGACACCACGACCACCGGCGCCAATCCCGAGGACCGCACGACCGCAGCCCCGGCTGCTCCGCCACCCGCCGCGACGGGCACGCCGGCGCCGCCGCCTCCGACTGCGGCGGCACCTCCTCCGCCGGCCGCGAGCGGCGCGACAGCCCCGCCGCCGCCAACCGCCGGCGGTGGCATGACGACGCCTCCGCCTGCCGCTCCACCACAGCGGTAGGCACCGCATCGCCGGCCGAGGCTCGCCGCCGGAACGGCGCAGGCCTCGGCCGCGCCATGCGCCGTCCAGGCCAGCAGCACGGAAGGCAGACAGGAGGGGAGTGCGTCTGCCGGCAAGCGTCGCATCCTGGCCGCGACACCGCGCGCATCGTGCTCCTTGTCGAGGAGGGGATCGGCGTCTGCTCCATGGACAACGCTAGCCAGCGGTTGAGAGCGGCCGCCGGATCCTTCACGCGATACTCGACGTTGTCGCGCATGCTCCGCTTCGTCAGGCTCCATCTCCGCTCGATAGCGTTGACGTAGCACCGCCGACCTGATTGATGGGACTTGCGCATGTCGGGGGGCAATCGCAAGCATGAAGGGGTGGTTCATCAGCGGTCCGGCGCTGGGGTTGTGCGTGCTGGTATCGGTTGCATCGCCAGTCGCTGCATCGGCTGCTCCGGCGACGGCCTCGGCGGCGCCGGAGCCCGCGGCGGAGCGAGTGCTGGTCGTGCAGTCGGGCGACACGCTGGAGGGCCTGCTGACAGGTGCGGGCATCGCACGCACCGAAGCGCATGGCGCGGTCAGCGCCCTCGTGCAGCATTTCCCGCCGAAGGCGCTGCGCCCTGGGCATGAGCTCGTCATCCGCGTGGATCCGGCGCGCGACGATGCGCTCGTCGAGTTGGAGATCGAGCCGGCGCCGGGGCGGACCATTCACGTTCGCCTGCAGGGCGAGCAGTGGGAAGCCGAGGAGATCGTGGCGCCGCAGCAGCGCATGCTGGCCATGGCCACAGGCGCGATCGAAGGCGGCCTACTCCCGAGTGCGACGGCCGCAGGGGTGCCGGCCGGGCTGGCGCTCTCGTTGATCCGCGTCCTCGGTCATCAGATCGACTTCCAGCGCGACATCCAGCCGGGCGACCGCTTCTCGATCCTCTTCGAGCGTTTCCGTGGCGACGACGGCGCACTCCTCGGCCATGGCCGGGTGCTGCAAGCCGAGCTGATCCTGTCGGGGCGCCGTCTCGCCTTCTGGCGCCACGAGATGCGCGACGGCACGACGGACTGGTTCGACGCTGCGGGCAAGAGCCTCAGGCGTGCCTTCCTCCGCACGCCGCTCGACGGAGCGCGGATCTCATCCGGCTTTGGCATGCGCAACCATCCCGTGCTCGGTTTCACGCGTATGCATCGTGGAACCGATTTCGCGGCACCGGCCGGCACGCCAGTCTATGCCGCGGCGAACGGCACGGTGATGTCGGCGCGCCATGAGGGGGCCTATGGCCGCATCGTGCGGCTGCGGCATGCCGGGGGAGTGGAGACGCGCTACGCACATCTGTCGCGCTTCGCGCGTGGCATTGCGCCGGGGCGACGCGTGCGGCAGGGCAGCGTGATCGGCGCGGTGGGCTCCACCGGGCTCTCGACGGGCCCGCATCTGCACTACGAGGTGGTAATCGCAGGCCGTGCCGTGAACCCGGCGCAACAGACCGCCCGCTCCGTCCAGCTGGAGGGGCGTGAGCTCGCCGCCTTCCAGGCCGCGCGCCGCATCTTGGTCCAGCATGCGGCGAACATCGGGCCACGCTCCGAGATCGCCCTGACCGAGGTCGCCCAGGCGGATTAGGGTGCCCGTGTTCCCGGGTCGCGCGCCTAGGACGGCAGCGACGGGATCTCCGTCCGCGGTGCTGGGCCAGCGCCGGGGCGGCGGGCCTTGCGCACGGCGTCGGGCCGGATCGGGGCGGCCAGCACCTTGTCGATGCGGCGGCCGTCCAGGTCCACCACCTCGAAGCGCCAGCCCTTGGTCTCGACGGCCTCGCCGGCGCGTGGCAGGTGGCCCATTGCCTGCAGGATGAAGCCGGCAAGGGTCTGGTAACTGCGCTCGGGCGGCAGGGTGATCCGCAGGCGCTCGGCCATCTCGTCGGCGGGCATCCAGCCCGCGAGCAGCCAGGAGCCATCCTCGCGCTGCACCGCCGCCGGTTCCTCCCCGGCATCGACATCGGAGCGGAACTCGCCGACGATCGCGCCGGTCAGGTCGGTCGGCGTGACGATGCCCTCGAAGTGGCCGTACTCGTCGTGCACGAGCGCCATCGGCACCTCCGCCTTGCGGAGCGTGTCCAGCACGTCCAGCGCGTCTGCGGTGTCGGGCACCACCGGCGCGGGCCGCGCCAACGCCAGCACGTCGAGCGGCTCGCTGCGCAGCAGAGCCGCCAGCAGCTCGCGCGACTGAACGACGCCGACCATTGCCTCCGGCGAGCCGTCGCCGACCGGCAGGCGTGAATGGGTCGTTCGGAGCAGCACTTCCCGGATCCCGTCCTCGCCTGCCGCGGCATCGATCCAGTCCACCTCGCTGCGCGGCGTCATGACGCCCTTCACCGGACGGTCGCCCAGGCGCAGCACGCCCGCGATCATCCGGCGCTCGGCCGTCTCGATTGTGCCGTGGCGCTCGGCTTCGGCGACCAGGGAGCGGAGATCCTCGTCGGTCACCTTCGCCGGCGGCTCCTCGCCCAGGCCGAGCAAGCGGAAGATCAGGTTGCTGGAGGTGTCGAGCAGCCAGACGACCGGCGCGGCGATCCGAGCGACCATGCGCATCAGTGGAGCGACTCGACAGGCGAGGCCCTCTGGGTTGCGCAGCGCGAGGCGCTTCGGGACGAGCTCGCCGACCACGATGGAGAGATAGGTCACGAGGGCCACGACAAGGCCGAAGCCGAGCGGTTGTGCAATGGCGGCCGGCACGCCGAGGCCGGCGAGCCATGCCGCGACAGGGCCGCCGAGCGCAGAGCCTGAGAAGGCGCCGGCGAGGACGCCGACCAGGGTGATGCCGACCTGAACGGTGGAGAGGAAGCGGCCCGGATCCTCGGCCAGGACGAGCGCGGCGGCGGCACCCGGTCGGCCGGCATCGGCCATGGCCCGCAGCCGCAGCCGGCGCGCCGAGATCACCGCGAGTTCCGAAAGAGCGAAGACCCCGTTCAGCAGGACCAGGACCAGGACGATGGCGAGCTCGAACAGGGCTTCCTCCGGCTGACAGGTTCAGCGCCTTCTAGCCGAGCGCGTCGGTCGGGGCCATTGTGGGCGCGCGTCGAACACAACCTGGGGTTCTGAAGCGGCCCAATGTTTTTATGGCGGCGCGCGGCTCCACTCGGGGAATCCGCCGCTTCGCAACCTGCACGGACAGCGTTGCCGCCGCGAGATCGATCATGGTGTTGAACGCGTTGCGCGCCAGCACACGGCGGGTGTTGTTGCTTCAGACGGTGGCGTCCAACTCGGAGATTCGGCTGCTGGTCGCGAGCGAGGCCTGTGCGATGTCACCCACCCGTGCGCCGGTGACGGTGACGTCGAGCAGCGCTGTCGCCCCCGCGGCGAGGTTCGGCAGGTCCGCGGCGGGGGCGCCAGCCGGATTGTTCAGCGGGGCCCCCCGGCGATCCCTAGCTTCTTACGCCAGTCGTCATCGCGCGGCAGCGACGGATTGGAGGGGCGCTGCAGGTAATACGGGATCAGCGGCTTGTAGAGGCCGTAGAGCCGGCGGAGCTCCCGGATCGGCTCATCGTTCTCGTCCACCCGGAGGTCAACCAGGGCATAGCTGCGCTCGTGGTGAACGATGAGGGCTGAGGAGTACTGCCCCGCCACCTGTCCGCCGGCGTCACGTCCGGCTTCCAGGGAGGCCAGCAGCCGGTGGGCGAGTTCGCCATCAGCCTTCTCGAAGCCGTCCAGCATTGCCTGGGCGACGCGGTCGTTGGAAAGGCGGTTGCCCGCGACGCAGACGTTCTTCCTGGCGATGTGGCCACGCCATTCCTCGTTGCTGGCGCCGGTGCGGGCGGCCGTATTCCCGTCCTTGTCGATCACCATGATCTGCCGCCACTCGATATTCTCAGGGCCGTCGCTCTCTTCAAGCTCCTTCAGCACCTTGGCGGCTGAATAGCCCATCTCGAGGAGCTTGAGCCCGAGCGGGCCGAGACGGGGATCGCCGTTCGCCTGGACCACGAGCCCGCCGATATGGGGGCGCACGAAGGGGCACTTGGCTCCGATGGCGATCGGGCGCGTGGCGATCGCCATGCCGAACTGGCCGGTCGCTTCGCATCGCGCAAGGACGGAAAAGGTCAAGGCGGCTTCCTCCAGGGTTTCGTCAGTTAACCTGCACGCCAGCGCGGCGCACGACGTCCGCCCAGCGGGTCACCTCGCCTTCCACGAACTGTGCGAACGCCTCCGGCCCCATGCCCGATACCTCGTTGCCGAGGGCCGCCAGGCGGCTGCGAATTTCCTCGTCGCCAAGCGCGCGAGAGATCTCAGCGTGCAGTCGCTCGATCACCGGGCGTGGGGTGGCGGCCGGCGCGAACACACCGAACCAGACTTGCGCGGAGTAGCCGGGCAGCCCTGCCTCGGCGATCGTCGGCACGTCCGGCAAGACAGCTGCGCGACGTTCACCGGTGACAGCTAGCGCCCGCAGCTGGCCACTCCGGACCAGCGGCAGCATGTCCGGCATGTTGTGGAACCCGAGGCTGACGCGCCCGGCGACGATGTCGGTCAGCGCGGGCGCGGCGCCGCGATAGGGAACGTGCAGCATGTCGACATCCGCGCGCACTTTGAACATCTCGCCAGAGAGGTGTTGCGAGCTTCCGTTACCAGCCGATCCGAACGACAGCTTCCCCGGCTGCCGGCGGGCGAGCTCTATTAGCTCGCGCACGCTGTTCGCTTGAACAGAGGGGTGCACTGCAAGGAGGTTCGACACCGTCGCGACCAGGGTCACCGGCGCGAAGTCGCGGACCGGGTGGTAAGGCAGGTTCGGATAGATCGCGAGCGCCGTCGCGTGCGTAGGCGAACTGCCCATGACCAGCGTGTAGCCGTCTGCCGGCGCACGCGCGACGTGCGCGACGCCGATCGTGCCGGTCGCGCCAGCCCGGTTCTCGACGACGACGGGCTGCCCTAAGGCGGCGGACAGGCGGTTAGCGATCAGCCGGCTGAACGTGTCATTCGCTCCGCCCGGCGGCCACGGGCTGACCAACGTGATGGCCCGTTCCGGAAAGCCCTGCGCGCGGGCAGTGGACGGGCGAAGCGCGGCGGGCGCCGCGAGCGCGGCCGGAAGCAGAAGGGTTAGCCGTCGCGGGATACGGTGGGCCTACCCCGTTTGAGTGGACACCTCAGATAGGCTGAAGAGCCTGGAGGTGACGATGTCGGAAGGCGTGAAACGGCGCCGGAGCTTTCCGGAGGCGTTCAAGCTTGAGGCGGTGGCCGCGATCCGTGGCGGCCGCTCGGTCTCGCAGGTGGCGGCGGAACTGGGCCTGCCGGATCGCCTGGTCCGCTCCTGGCTAGTCGGCCGTGAACAACCCGGAAGTCTGCGGAATTCCTGGGGTTTCCGGCCGGCAGAAGTATTCGCGTTTGCAAGGCTCCTGTCCGGAGCGGGCGA
>NZ_JAWLHG010000080.1:0-10251 GCF_041690465.1 Falsiroseomonas sp.
CGGCCGAGGCTGAGGCGCGCTACTATACCCAACTGGAGCCGGCCGCCCTGGCGGCATGACCCAAACAAAACAGCCTCCGGCGAACCCGGGGCGGTTCAGTCTCTGACTCCGCCGCGTCGATGCGCGCACCACATCCCGCGAAGGCATCGACATAGGACAGGTGGAAGGGCTGCTTTGACATCACCCGCAGGTATGCGGCCAGATAGCTGACCACGACGCCCTGCTTCTTTGCCGTGTCCCTATTGCCGAACTGTTGCGTGCGCCCTGCGCCGCGATGCGGTGGCCTGCTCATGATGCCAGCGTATCAGAATTTGCAGCCAAGGAAGGTGGAAAGAAGGAAGTGGAGCGAAATCCTGTCGCGTTGCGAACCGGAACTCACATCGGGTAATCTATCGACACTCGTTGAATTGCGGCCACGACGCGGCTCACCAGTCACGGCGTCGCTCGATCGAGACAGTGGCTCGCGAGCCGCAGGGTCCTTCCTGGGCCTGGCGTATGCGGGGGGCGGAAGCGCGCAACATCGCTAGCGCCAGCCCGGAAATATGGTTCGCAGTTCGCACCATTTGCACGTGATTTCCGCGCCGTAGCTGCGAACCATGGCTGCGTCGGTTCGCAGCTGCGGTTCGTATGGTTCGCACCCACCCCGATCCCTGGATGGCCCGATGACGCTCCCCTGGCTGGCGGCGAAGATCGTGCTGCGCCCGGTGGCGGAGCTGCGCGCGCATCGCGGCAATGCGCGCGTGCACGGCGCGGCGCAGATCGAGCAGATCAAGGCCAGCATGCTGGCCTTCGGCTTCACCAATCCGCTGCTGGTGGACGAGGCGGGCGTCCTGATTGCCGGCCACGGCCGGCTCGAGGCCGCTGTCGCGCTCGGCATCGAGAAGGTGCCGACCATCGTGCTGCGGCATCTGTCGGCGGCGCAGAAGGAGGCGCTGCGGCTCGCCGACAACCGCATTGCCGAGAACGCCACCTGGGACCAGGCGCTGCTGCGGGAGGCGCTCGCGGCAGTGCAGGCAGCGCCCGACCTCGACCTCGCCACGCTCGGCTTCTCGGCCGCGGAGCTCGACGACATCCTCGCGGCGGCTGGAGAGGCCGTGTCCGACAGCGATGCGCCCGGGGCCAGGTCGGCGCCCGCGGTTCAGGGGGGCGGGGACGGCGCGGCGGCGACGGAGGAGGCGCCGGCGGAGGATGACCCCGCCGATGTCGAGCCGGAGCCGCCGCGCCAGGCCGTCGCGCGCAGCGGCGACATCTGGCTGCTTGGCGAGCACCGCCTGGCCTGCGGCGACAGCACCAACCGCGCCACCGTCGCACGCGTCATGGCCGCGGATCGCGCGGCGCTGCTGTTCACCAGCCCGCCCTACGGCAACCAGCGGGACTACACGACCGGCGGCGTGTCGGATTGGGACGCGCTGATGCGGGGCGTGTTCGCGCATGTCGACGGCGCGCTGCGCCGCGACGCGCAGTTGCTGGTGAACCTCGGCCTGATCCACCGCGAGGGAGAGTGGCAGCCCTACTGGCAGGGCTGGCTGGACTGGATGCGCGCCCAGGGCTAGCGGCGCTTCGGGCTGTATGCCTGGGATCAGGGGCCCGGTCTGCCGGGTGACTGGAACGGTCGCCTCGCGCCGGCCTCCGAGCTCGTGTTCCACTTCAACCGCGAGGCGCGGCAGGCGAACAAGATCGTGCCGTGCAAATGGGCGGGCACGCCGAACAAGGGCAGCGGGCTCCGCGCGGCCGATGGCGAGGTGAAGGCCTACACCCACATCGGCCTGCCGGTGCAGGAGATGCGGATCCCCGACAGCGTGCTGCGCATCACCCGCCACAAGGGTCGGGGGATCGAGGCCGAGCACCCTGCGGTGTTCCCGGTGCCGCTGCCGGAGTTCCTGATGCGCGCCTACACGGACGAGGGTGACACCGTGTTCGAGCCCTTCGCCGGCTCCGGCACGACGATCCTGGCCGGGCAGCGGACCGGGCGCCGCATCAGCACAATCGAGCTGGCGCCGGCCTATGTCGACCTGGCGATCGCCCGCTGGCGCATGCTGCATCCCGATCTGCCGGTCACGCTGGCCGACGACGGCCGCGGCTACGACGCTATCGCCGCAGCCCGTGCGGAGGCCCTCGCCGATGCTGCGTGAGCTGCAGGTCACCACCGTTCCCGTCGCCGCGCTGGTGCCCTATGCCGAGAACGCGCGGACGCACTCCGAGGCGCAGGTGGCGCAGATCGCCGCCTCCATTGCCGAGTTCGGCTTCGTGAACCCGGTGCTGGTGGATGCCGCCGGCGTGCTGGTGGCCGGCCACGGCCGGGTCATGGCGGCGCAGCGCCTCGGCATGGCCGCAGTGCCGGCGATCCGGCTGGCGCACCTCACCGAAGCGCAAGCCCGGGCGCTGCGGCTGGCCGACAACCAGATTGCGCTGAATTCCGGCTGGGACGAGGCGCTGCTCGCGGCGGAGATCGCGCGCATCCGCGACGAGGCGGTGGTGGACCTCGACGTGCTCGGCTTCTCCGGCATGGAGCTCGATCGGCTGCTGGCCGCGGCGGATGCCGGCTTTGACGACGATGCGGATGACGCGCCCGAGCCGCCGGCCGTACCAGTCACGCGCGCCGGCGATCTCTGGCGGTGCGGCGACCACCGCCTGCTCTGCGGCGATGCGACGAAGCTGGCCGACGTGCAGCGGGCGCTCGGGGATCGTTCGCTTGCCGACATGGTATGGACAGATCCACCATACAATGTTGCTTATGAAGGCGGCACAGCGGCGAAGATGACCATCGCCAACGACGCGCTCGGCTCCGGCTTCCTCGACTTCCTCCGGCCGGCGCTGGCGAACCTGCTCTCGGTGACGAAGGGCGCCTGCTACGTCTGCATGTCGTCGTCGGAGTGGCCGACGCTGCACCGCGCCTGGCAGGAGGCGGGCGGCAAGTGGTCGAGCACGATCATCTGGGCGAAGAACACCTTCGCGCTCGGCCGCGCCGACTACCACCAGCAGTTCGAGGCGATGCTCTACGGCTGGAAGGCCGGCGCGCAGCACTACTGGTGCGGCGCGCGGGACCAGGGGAATGTCTGGCACTTCGACAAGCCGGCGCGGAATGACCTGCACCCGACGATGAAGCCCGTGGCGCTGGTCGAGCGCGCGATCCGCAACAGCAGCAAGCAGCGCGACACGGTGCTGGATCCCTTCGGCGGCTCCGGCACGACGATGATCGCGGCAGAGCGGACCGGCCGGCGCGCGGTGCTCCTGGAGATCGACCCCGCCTATGCCGACGTGATCGTGCGGCGCTGGCAGGAGGCGACGGGCGAGGTCGCGGTGCTGGACAGCGAGGACCGGACATTCGCGGATATCGCCGCGGCGCGCGGCGTGGCCACTTCACGCGACGACATCGCAGCGTAGTTCAAATCGGCATTCGAGATGCCCGGCAGCAGCGCAGGCTACCTCGCGACACACTGGCTCGCCCGCGCGCCCTGCCATCGCCAGCACGTAGCGCATACCGCCGGCGAAGCTGCCCTCGAACATGTAGCAGACGTGCCGCCCCGTCTCGGGGCCGTAGCCGAGCGCAAAGGCGGAGTGGCGCACCGTAACGGTCGCTGTCCCGGCGGTCTCGTCGAGCGACGTGATGTCCAGCAGGCCATAGCCGCGCTGCGACAGCCGCCTGAGGTAATGGCGGAAGGTGTCCACGGGTGTCAGGCCGTGCGTCTTGGCCTCCGCCCGGCACCACTGCAGGGCGGAGAGATCGCTCGAGGCGTAGAGGATGTCGCGGTAGGCGGCCGGGCCGATGGCGGCCTCGATCCCCTTCTGCATGTTCACCAGGAAATGGCGCGGCAGGTAGATCATCGGCAGGCCATCGGTGCGCCAAATGCCCGTGTCGGGATCCACGTCGATGGGGACTTGCGGCTGGGCCATGGCTTCTCCTGACGGCGGCTGGCCCGACGGCCCTGACGGCGATCATGATGTGATCCGGACCGCCGCAGCATAGCAATCCCGCGACGCTGCATCCTGCTTGGCTCGGGCGCGGCACAGCGCGAATGGTCCGTCACGCGCAGGGGATGCCCTGCACCACGACGGAGACGACGATGAGCGACCGCGAAGCCCGCGCCACCCGCAACCAGCAGAAGAGCCTTGAAGCCTTCCTGCAGCAGAAGGCCCGCTTCGACGCGATGGTCGCAGAATTGCAGCAGATGACCGCGGATCACTTCGGGGCGGATCCCGAGGACGTCCTCTGGGGCAAGGCCGCGACGCTCGAGCACTGGAGCAGCCGACTTGCGAGCGTGACGGACTGCTACTTCAAGCGCGGCGAATTCGCCGAGTAGCGCGCCGCGCCCGCCGCAACGCAGCGCCGCCAGCGCCCCGACAGGCCAGGCCTGCGGGGCTCCCGGCAGTAGGGGCCGAGGGTCGGTCCCCGGAACCGGAGACCATGACGATGAAGCTTTCCGACACGCAGCGCGCCATCCTCGCCGCCGCCGCGCAGCACCCCGAGCACCTGGCCTACCCGCCCGGGCGGCTGCCCGCAGGGGCGCGGCAGAAGGTGGCGCAGGCGCTGCTGAAGCAGGACCTGGTGATCGCGGTGCACCGCCCCGCCTACGACGCGCACGCAATGTGGACGGTGGATGGCGACGAGATGCTGCTGAAGATCACCGACGCGGGCCTGCGCGCCATCGGCGTCGAGCCGGCGGCGCCCGTGGCGGATGCCGGAACGGGCCCGAACACGGCGCCCACGGGCGGGGAAGACGCCACGCCGGGGGGTGAGGACGCCCCGGCGCCGGAGGCCGCCCAGGGCGCGCCCGCGGCGCCGGAAGCGTGCGCCCGCGCCGAGGACCTCGCCCTGCTGGACCCCGCCCTGACCGCGCCGGCCCCGCGCGCCAGCCTGCGCCACGCCGCCGCGGCGGTGCTGGCCGCCTGGGACGACGAGGCGAACCGCGAGGCGGACATGATCACCGCCCTCGACAGGCCGATGCAGGCGCTCCGCGCCGCGCTCGCCGGCAAGCCGCCCCGCCAAGTCCGCGAGCCGGGGGCGCCGCGCAAGCCGCGCGAGGGCACGAAGCAGGAGACGGTGCTGGCGATGCTCCGCCGCGAGGAGGGCGCCACCATCGCGCAGATCTGCGAGGCGACGGGCTGGCAGCAGCACACGGTCCGCGGATTCTTCGCCGGGCTGAAGAAGCGCCAGGGGATCACGGTCGAGGTGCTGGAGCGGGTTCGGCAGGTCGGGCCGAACAAGGAGGGCGCCCGCGGGTCCTTCACGATCTATCGCGTGGCGGGCTGATGCACGTCGCGGGTTGGCGCCAGCGCATGGTGCCGCCCGCTGACGCGCGGTAGCATCGCACGGTAACCGAGGAGTAGTGCCTTGCTGACGCTGCCGCGCGCGCTCTCTGTCCTCGTCGTCCTTTTCGCTGCGGCTGCTGTTTCGGCGCAGGAAGTGCGCCCGCAAGCCGGGCAGGCTTTCGCGCAGGAGAATTGTGCGAGGTGCCATGCGATCGGTCCGACCGGGCGCAGCCCGCTCGCAGAGGCACCCGCCTTGCGTGACCTGCACGGGCGATACCCCGTCGACCAGCTTGCCGAGGCGCTCGCGGAGGGGATTGGCACTGGTCATGCCGCGATGCCGGAGTTCCAGCTCGAGCCGGCGCAGATTGCCGATCTTCTGGCCTATCTGAAGACGCTGCAGCGCTGAGGTTCGCATCGCGCTTGCGCGATGGGAGCCTGCTTCTGCCGCCATGCCAGAGCTGACCCCCTCGACGCGCGAGGCCGCACGTCGCATCGGCATCACCGACACCGCCCTCCGCAAGGCCGAGAGCACGGGCCGCATCGGCCGTGAGCCGGACGGCCAGTGGGACATCGACAAGACCCGGCGCCGTCTGGTCGAAACCGCCGATCCCGCCCGCTCGCCGCTCGCCAGTGGCGGCGGCGCCGCCGGCACCGGCGACACGCCCTATGCCCGACTGAAGGTCGCGCAGCTCGCGCTCAAGGTCGAGGCGCAGCGCCTCGCGCTCGACGAGAGCAAGGGCAAGCTGCTCGACGTCGGCGTCGCCAATGCGGCGATCGACGAGGTCGACGGCGCTATGCGCGATGCGCTGCTGAACTGGCCGGCCCGCGTCTCCGGCGTCATCGCCGCCGAGCTCGGCGTCGATCCGCACCTGCTGCAGACCATCCTGCAGCAGCACGTCACCGATCTGCTGACGGAGGCCGCCGATCGCTTCGATCCCGCAGGCGGCGCCGGCGGAGGCCGTGGCGCGAACCCGTGAGCATGTGCACCGCCGGGCCGGGGCGATGCTCCGCCCGCCGCCGCAGCTCAGCGTCTCCGCCTGGGCCGAGCAGCACCGGATCCTGAGCAGCCGCGGCTCCTCCGAGCCGGGGCCCTGGCGCACAGCGCGCGCCCCGAACCTGCGCGCCATCATGGACGCGCTCTCCGCGCCGCACCCGGCGCGGCGGGTGGTGTTCATGGAGGGCGCGCAGGTGGGTGCCAGCGAGAGTGGCAATAACTGGTTGGGCTACATTGTCCATCACGTGCCAGCGCCGGTGCTGGCGGTGCAGCCAACGGTCGAGCTCGCGAAGCGCTTCTCGCGCCAGCGCATCGACCCGCTGCTGGAGGAGACGCCGGCGCTGCGGGAGCGGGTGGCGCCCTCGCGTGCCCGCGACAGCGGCAACACGATGCTGTCGAAGGAATTCCCCGGCGGCATCCTGGTGCTGACCGGCGCGAACAGCGCGGTCGGGCTGCGCTCCATGCCGGCGCGGTTCCTGTTCCTCGACGAGATCGACGCCTATCCCGGCGACGTCGAGGGGGAAGGCGACCCGATCGCGCTGGCCGAGGCCCGCGCCCGCACCTTCGGATGGCGGCGCAAGGCCTTCCTGGTCTCGACGCCGACTATTGCCGGCCGGAGCAGGATCGAGCGGGAATACGCCGCGTCCGACCAGCGGCGGTTCTTCGTGCCCTGTCCCTACTGCGGGGAGATGCAGTGGCTGAAGTTCGAGCGGCTCCGCTGGGAGAAGGGCGAGCCGCGCTCGGCGCGCTACCACTGCGAGGCCTGCGACGCCCCGATCGAGGAGCACCACAAGACGGCCATGCTGGCCAGTGGCGAGTGGCAGGCCACTGCTGTGGCCGAGGATCCGCACACGGTCGGCTTCCACATCTCGGCGTTCTACTCCCCGGTGGGCTGGCTGTCCTGGGAGCAGATCTTCCGCGATTGGGAAGCGGCGCAGGGCAAGCCCGAGGATCTGAAGACCTTCAAGAACACCGCTCTCGGCGAGACCTGGCAGGAGCAGGGCGAGGCGCCTGATTGGGAACGCCTGGTCAAGCGGCGCGAGGATCTTCGGATGGGCGTGGTGCCTGCCGGCGCGCTCTGCCTCACCGCGGGCGTGGACGTGCAGGACGACCGCCTCGAGTGCGACGTCTGGGGCTGGGCCGACGGCTACACCTCCTGGCTGGTGGATCACGTCGTCATCCCCGGCAGCCCGCGCGAGCGGGAGCCCTGGGACGCGCTGGCGAAGCTGCTGGCGCGGGACTGGCCGCGCCTGGGCGGCGGCGCGATGCGCATCGCCAAGGGGTGCGTCGACACCGGCGGGCGGGACACCGCGGCGGTCTACGGCCATCTCCGCCGGCTGCACGATCCCCGCATTGCGCCGACCAAGGGCGTGGACGGCTAGAACCGGGCGCAGCCGGTGCAGGGGCCGACGCCGGTGGACGCCATGGTCGACGGCCGCAAGCTGCGGCGCGGCCTGAAGCTCTGGACGGTGTCGGTCTCGACCTGGAAGGCCGATCTCTACCGGCGGCTCTGGCTCGGCCGCGGCGACGGAGACGAGTTCCCGCCCGGCTGGGTGCATCTGCCGCAGGGCATAGAGGCCGAGTGGGTGAAGCAGCTGGTCGCGGAGCAGCTGCGCACGGTGAAGGATCGGCGCGGCTTCGCGCGGCAGGAATGGGCGAAGCTCAGGGAAAGGAACGAGGCGCTGGACTGCGCGGTGCTGGCGCGCGCGGCGCTCTGGCTGCTCGGGGCCGATCGCTACGGTGAGCGCTTCTGGGCGCGGCTGCGCGAGGACGTCGCAAACGCGCCGCTGCGGCCGAGCGAGATTCCCGCTGGTGGGAATGTCGCGCCGCCGCCGTCGCCGCCGCCGGCCGCGTCGGACAGCCATCGCCCCCGCGGCCGGCTCGCGCCGCGCAGCGGCTGGCTGCGTTGAACGGAAGACGAGCATGGACCCGACCGTCCTCGCCTGGGCGCTGGCGCAGCCTGCCGACAGTCGCGGCGCGGCGCGGCGCTCGCCGCAGCCTACACCGGTGGCACCACGCGCGTGACCTTCGGTGGGCGCACGGTGGAATACCGCAGCCTCGATGAGCTCGGCCGGGCGCTGGCCGTGCTGCGCGGTGCGGAGACGACGGCCGCCCGCCGGCCCTCTCTCACGCTGGCCAGCTTCTCGCGCGGGGGAAGCATGTGATGGGCCGGCTGCGAGATGCCTGGCGCGCCTTCAGGGGCTATGCCGCGGCGCAGGACAGCCGCGCCTCCGCCTGGGCGCCGTCAGGCGGCAGCGCCACGGCCGAGGTCGGCGTGGCCGCGGCGACGGTGGCGCGGCGAGCCCGCGATGCCGTGCGCAACGATCGGTAAGCCAGTCGCATCGTCGAGCTCTGGACGGGGAACGCCGTCGGCGCCAGCATCATCAGGCGCTGGCCGGACGAGGCGCACAGCACGGCGTGGTAGCGTTGGGCGGAGAGCACCGGCTGCGACGCCGAGGGCCGGCTCGATCTGTATGGCCCGCAGGCGCTGGCGATGCGCGCCGTCGTCGAGAGCGGCGAGTGCTTCGTCCGGTTCCCGTGCCGGTGCCTACCGACCAAGGCCGTGCACGGCGCGCAGGTTCCATCCGACGGCGCTGCTGATCCGCAATCCGGCTTGGTCAATACATGATCCCGGACGCCTCCGACGGCTTCTTCGAGGTGGCGGCCTGCGGAGGCTCGGACGGCTGCAGGCATTGGCGCGGTGGCGGCCCATATGATGCAGACACTTGGCGCTGACGACTGGTGAAGGCCTTGGCCTTGCCGCGAGACTCGGAGCCTGACCTTCGGAGAACATCATGCTGCGCATGCGTCGGGCCCCGCCCGCCCATACCTTCCCGGTCGAGCCCTGGGCTCTCGAGGCCGTGCGCTTCGGCCCGGAACTCGCGGAGTGGTTCGTCGGCCAGGCCGAGACGATGTTCGCCCTCGCCAATGGCTATCTCGGCATCCGCGGCGTGCTCGACGAGGGCGCGCCGGCGCGCGAGCCCGGCGTGTTCCTCAACGGCTTCCACGAGCTGCGCCCGATCACCTACGGGGAGCGCGCCTACGGCTTCCCGCGTGTCGGGCAGAGCATGCTGAACCTACCCGACGGCACGCCCATGCGGCTCTATGTGGGGGGCGAGCCCTTCCGCCTCGACCGGGCCGAGCTGCTTTCCTTCAGCCGCCGTCTCGACATGCGCGTGGGCGCGCTGCAGCGGGTGGTGGCCTGGCGGACGCCCGCGGGTGCGCGCCTCGTGTTGCGCACCGTGCGTCTCGTCTCCTTCGACGACCGGCACCTTGCCGCACTCGCCTGGGAATTGTCGGCCGAGGACGAAGCGGCGGAGATCACAATGTGCTCGGAGCTCGTCCTCCACCCGCCGCTTCCGGTCGACACGGGGGATCCGCGCCTCGCCGAGCCCGCTTCCGGTCCACGCGTGCTGTGCCCAACCTTGCATGAGGCCGCGGCGCTGCGGGCCGTGCTCGGCTACCGCACCGAGGGCTCGGGCCTCATCCTCGGATGCGGCATGGACCATGTGGTGGAGCAGCCGGATCGCCTGGTCGCCGAGGCCGAGTGCCGTGAGGATTTCGCTTGCGTGCGCTTCCACGGAGAGGTCGCGCCCGGCAGGCCGATCCGGCTGTGGAAGGCGCTCGCCTATCACTACGACGACGGCGTGGCGCCGGGGGAGATCCACGCTCGCGTCAGCGCCACCCTCGACCGTGCGCTGCACCTCGGCTTCGGTGGCGTGGCCGAGCGCCAGCGCGCCCGCCTCGCGCGTTTCTGGGAGCGGGCCGATGTGGAGGTGGAGGATTCCGACCCGCACCGCCAGCAGGTGATCCGCTGGAACCTGTTCCAGCTGCTGCAGGCCTCCGAGCGCGCCGAGGGCCACGGGATTGGCGCCCGCGGCCTGACCGGCCGCACCTATGAGGGGCACTATTTCTGGGACACCGAGATCTACGTCCTGCCCTTCCTGGCCTACACGAACCCCGCCATGGCGCGCAGCCTGCTGCTGTTCCGCCACGGCATGCTCGAC
>NZ_JAWLHG010000081.1:0-9700 GCF_041690465.1 Falsiroseomonas sp.
GGTCTCCGCCAGCACCCGACGCACCCGGTCGGGCGGCAGCACCCGGGCGATCACGCCGAGGCTGATGCGGTCGCTGAGACGAACGCCGGCCGGCAGGCCGGCAGGAACACCGGCCATCGCTGCCGATCCCGCGTCACCAAGCCGGCAGGCTACACACCATGGCCAGTCAAAGTGAACAGCATTGGGGCTAGAGGCACTTGCCCGCCGCGCACCGGGCCAAGCTGCATTCGACCAATCCGATCGAGCGCCTCAACGGCGAATCAAACGCCGCACCGACGTGGTCGGCATCTGTCCCAACGAGGCTGCTGTGGTCCGGCTGATCGGCGCCATTCTCCTTGAGCAGTCCGACGAATGGGCCACCCAGCGGTCCCGCTACATGACCCAGGAAACCATCGGCGCCGTCAGCAACACTGCGCCCGTCAGCCTGTCCGCCGTGCCAGCCTGACCCGGCGGCCCAACCCGCCAAAGATCGCGCTCCTAAACCACGCGATGGGACACGACCCTCGGTGGCTGCGCAGGCGGCCAGGCGGGCCGGGCCGTTGGAATGCCGTGCACAGCCATGGGGCCCATCGGCCTAATCCATACCGGCATGGGCCTCTAGGATCATTCCGCGGTGCGATACGCCCGTCCGCGTCACGCCGTGCGGTAGGGAGACGGAGCCTCTTGCTGCAGCCGATCCAGCAGGCCGGTGTCGGGCCGGGACGGGCGCGATGACCGGTTCCGCCCTTGCGGGCGAGTTCTTCGCCGCATGGCTGTTCGGCTTCTCGGCGCTGATCAGCATCATCAACCCGCTCGGGGGCGCGCTGGTCTTCCACGGGATGACCCGCTGGCTAACCGAGCAAGACCGCGCGCGCCTGGCCCGCGCGATCGGGATCAACAGCTTCATCGTGCTGCTCGTGGCCCTGTTCCTGGGCACCCCCGTGCTGGGCTTCTTCGGCATCTCGCTCGAGGCGTTGAGGATCGCAGGCGGGCTGGCGGTGGCGGTGGCCGGCTGGCGCATGCTGAACGAGGAACCGGAAGACGCGCAGCGGCGCGACGCCCGCGCGCCCGCTGCGCTCGACACCGCGCCGCTCGAGCGCATGGCCTTCTTCCCGCTGACTTTGCCGCTGACCACCGGGCCGGGCGCGATCGCCGCCTCCATCGCGCTCGCGGCGGAACGGCGGACCACGGCGCTCGGGGAGTTGATGCTCAGCGCCATCGTCGCCACGCTGATCGCGGCCACCGTTGCGCTCTCCGTCTGGATCGCCTACGCCAACGCCGCGGCGGTGGCGCGACGGCTCGGTCCGACGGGCATGCTCATCGCCGCCAAGCTCGCTGCCTTCCTGCTGCTGTGCATCGGCGCACAGATCATGCTGACCGGCGTGACCGACGCCTTGCGTCCCATCCTCGCGCCGCCATGACGCGTCGCGCCAAGCTGCCCGCCGGCGCTTCGGCGCAGCGGCGATCCGCGCAGCACCACCGGACCCAAGCATCAGGAGGACACGAACCATGAGCAGCGCTGCCGATCTCGTCGATGTGGACTACGCCGTGGACCTGCTGGTCAGGTTGCTCGCCATCGACAGCGTGACCGGCCGGGAGGCCGAGATCGCCGCGGCCATCGTCGGCGAGTTGAAGAAGGTCGGCGTGCCGGCCGCCGCGATCCGCCATGACACGGCCAACCAGCGCATCCCGCTGCCGACCGAGGTTGGCAACCTGATCGTCGATCTGCCGGGAACGCGGCCGGGCCCGCGCCTGCTGTTCTCCACCCATCTCGACACGGTGCCGCTGTGCAAGGGCGCCAAGCCGCGGCGCGAAGGCGACCGCATCGTCTCCGACGGCACCACGGCGCTGGGCGGGGACAACGGCACGGGATGCGCCGTGCTCGTCGCCCTGGCGAAGAGCCTGATCCAGCACAAGCTGTCGCACCCGCCGATCACCCTGCTGTTCACCGTGCGGGAGGAGAGCGGGCTGCACGGTGCCCGTGAGCTCGACCCGAAGGACCTGGGCGGCGCGACCATGGGCTTCAACGTGGACAGCACGCACGCCGCCAAGCTGACCATCGGCGCCGTCGGCCAGACGAACTGGGAGGTGGCAATCAAGGGCAAGGCAGCCCATGCCGGCGTCGCACCGGAGCGAGGCATCTCCTCGACCCTGGTGGCATCGGTGGCGCTGACCGAGGCCTCCCGCGGCGGCTGGTTCGGCAAGGTGGTAAAGCCCGAGGGACGGGGCTCCAGCAACGTCGGCATCTTCGGCGGCAAGGACGGCAAGCCCGCCGGCGATGCCACCAACGTCGTCACCGACTACGTCCACATCCTGGGCGAGGCGCGCAGCACCGATGCGGCCTTCGCCGCCAGGATCGCGCAGGCCTTCGGCGAGGCCTTCGACAAGGCGCGGGCGGAAGTGACGGACGCCGAGGGCGCGACCGCAGAGGTGACGTTCCACGCCCGCGCCGCCTACCCGCCCTTCACGCTGGACGAAGCGGAGCCGGCCGTGCTGCGCGCCAGGAAGGCAGCGGAATCGATCGGCCTCGAGCCCGTCACCATGATCTCCCATGGCGGGCTCGATGCGAACTGGCTGGCCGGGCACGGTGTGCCGACCGTGACCTTCGGCGCGGGACAGGCCGAGATCCACACCGTCAACGAGTATGTGGACATCCCCGAATTCGCGTTGGGCTGCCGCCTCGCCGTGGCCATCGCGACGCTGAGCGCGTGATGATCAGAGCGGACCGCGGGAGGGCGTGAACGCCCGGACCTTTGGGTCCGCTCTCCCGACCGGCGCAGGTGCGGCGGTAGGGGGCGGAGGGTTTCTGGATGGGCGGTGCCCGTCATCGGCACGGCGCAGCGCCTGCGCCCACCATCCTCGGCCAGCCATCGACCGCGGATGTTGCGCCCTTCACGGCCGAACGCCTCGGCTGAACTCGCGCGCTACCCAGTCCCGTCAAGATCGCGAGATAGCCGGATCAGCTCCTGCGTATGCGGATGCGTCGCGTGTCCGGCGCGCAGCGTCGCCTCGTCCAGCTTCTCCACAATCTGGCCGTGCTGCATCACCGCAAGCCGCGTGCAGAGATGTGCGACGACCGCCAGGTTGTGGCTTACCAGGATGCAGGTCAGGTGGCGCGCAGCGCGGAGGTCGGCGAGCAGGTTCAGCACCTCCGCCTGCACCGTTGCGTCGAGCGCGCTGGTCGGCTCGTCCAGCAGCAGCACCGAGGGGCCGGCGATCAGCGCGCGCGCCACAGCCACGCGCTGGCGCTGGCCGCCCGAGAGCTGGTGCGGGAAGCGGAAGCGGACCGAGCGCGGCAGCGCCACCTCCTCCAGCGCGCGCGCGATCCGCTGGTCGGCATCGCCGATGCGGTGGACGATCAGCGGCTCCGACAGGATGCGGTCCACTGTCTGGCGCGGATGCAGCGAGCCGTAGGGATCCTGGAACACCATCTGCACCGTGCGGTGGAATACCGCATCGCGCCGATGCCCGAGCGGCCGGCCGCCCACAGACATGCTGCCGGTCCAGCCGGCGACCAGCCCCGCTAGCGCACGCAGCACGGTGGATTTGCCGGAGCCCGACTCGCCGACGAGGCCGAAGCTCTCGCCCTCCGCCACCGTGAGGGAGACGCCGCGCACCGCGTGCACTTTGCCGAAGCGGACATCCAGGTCGCGGACCTCGATCACTGCCCCTCCAGCCAAGCCGGGTCGCGTGCGAGCACCGGCAGGCGAGGCTGCGCGGCATCGAGCCGCGGCAGGCAGTTCAGCAGCCCCCGCGTGTAGGGATGGCGCGCGGCGTGGAGGTCGGCGGCGCGCAGCTCCTCCATCACGCGGCCGCCATACATCACCATGATCCGGTCGCAGAAACGCGAGACGAGCGGCAGGTCGTGGCTGATCAGCACCAGGCCCATGCCACGATCAGAGACGAGCCGATCGAGGAGGCGCAGGATCTCCGCCTGCACCGTGGCGTCCAGCGCGCTGGTTGGCTCGTCAGCGATCAACAGGTCCGGGCCGGGGGCGAGCATCATCGCGATCATCACGCGCTGGCCCATGCCGCCGGAGAGTTCGTGCGGATAGGCACCGAAGACGCGCGTGGGATCGCGAATCAGCACCTGGGCGAGCAGGTCGAGCGCCGCCTCCCGCGCTTCGCGCCGGCTGCCGCGATGATGGGCCCGCCAGGCCTCGGCGATTTGCTCGCCGGCGGGCATCACGGGATTGAGGGAGAACTTCGGGTCCTGCAGGATCAGGCCGATGCGCGCGCCGCGCAGCCGCCGCATCGCCTCCGGCCTCGCGGTGAGCAGATCGGTCCCGGCGACCCGCAGCGCCTCTGCCCGGATGCGCGCCGTGGGCGGAAGCAGTCGCATCAGCGCGCGGCCCGTGACGGACTTTCCCGACCCGCTCTCCCCCACGAGCCCCAGCTTCTCCCGCCCGAGTGTGAGCGACACGCCGCGCACTGCCGGCTGCCAGCCGTTGTTCCCGGGGAAGTCCACATGCAGGCCGCGGATCTCGGCGAGCGGTGTCATCGCTGCTTCGGGTCCAGCACGTCGCGCAGCCCGTCGCCGAGCAGGTTGAAGGCGAGGCTGGCGAGGAAGATCGCGATGCCCGGGACCAACGGCACCCACCACTGCTCCAGGATGAAGCGGCGCGAGGTGGCGATCATCGTCCCCCATTCCGGCAGCGGCGGCTGTGCCCCGAGGCCCAGGAAGCCGAGCCCCGCCGCGGTGAGGATGAAGGACGACATGTCGAGCGTGACGCGCACAACCAGGCTCGGCACCGCGACCGGCGCCACGTGACGCAACACGGTGCGCGCAGCGGAGGCACCGGTCAGCCGCACCGCGGCGATGAAGTCCGCATTGCGCACGCTAAGCGTTTCGGCGCGCGCGAGCCGTGCATAGGGGGGCCAGGCGGTGAGCGCGATGGCGATGACGGCGCTCTCGACGCCAGGCTTAAGCGCCGCGACAAAGGCCAGCGCCAGTACTAGCCGCGGGAAGGCAAGGAACACATCCGTCACGCGCATCAGCAGCCGATCCACCGTGCCCCCGGCATAGCCGGCCGCGCAGCCTACGATCAGTCCAAGTGGCGCGACGAGCAGCACCACCGAGACGACCATACCCAGCGTGATCCGCGAGCCGAAGACCAGGCGCGACCAAAGGTCGCGGCCAAGCTCGTCGGTGCCCAGCCAATGTGCGGCGGATGGCCGCGCGAGGCGTGCGTTCAGATCCTGTGCGCCGGGATCGTGCGTGGCGAGCCAGGGTGCCAGCAACGCCATCGCCAGCAGCAGCAGGACTACCGCGAGTCCCGCCATCGCAAGCCCGTTTCGGCGGAACGCCAGCCAGGCTTGGTAGCGCTGACCCCAGGCCGCCTGGCGCCGCGATTCCGGTGCGTCCGACAGCAGCCATTCGCGGGAGAAGGGCGCGCTCATCGCGTGCGCGGGTCCAGCAGGCGATAAAGCGCGTCCGCCAGCAGGTTGAACGCCACGTAGATCAGCCCGACCACCAGCGTGGCACCTAGCACCGCATTCATATCCGCGTTGAGCAGCGATGCGGTGAGGTACTGGCCAATACCCGGCCAGGCGAAGATCGTCTCCGTCAGCACCGCGCCCTCGAGCAGGCCGGCATAGGTCAGCGCGAGCACGGTGACGAGCGGCACGGCCGTGTTGCGGAAGGCGTGCCGCCAGACGATGCGCGCCTCCGTCAGGCCCTTGGCGCGCGCGGTGGTCACGTATTCGGATTGCAGCTCCGCCAGCATGAAGGCGCGCGTCATGCGCGCGATGTAGGCGACCGAGAAGGCGGCCAGCACGCCTGCCGGCTGCGCCAGATGCGCCAGGGCGTCGTACAGCGCCGGCCAGTCCCCCGCGAGCGCGGCATCCACCGTCAGCAGGCCGGTTCGTACATCCACCATGCCCTGGAAATAGACGCCTTGGCGGCCCGGCCCCGGCGCCACGCCGAGCCAGGCATAGAAGACCAGCAGCGAGGCGAGGCCGAGCACGAAAACCGGCAGGCTGTGGCCCGCGATGCAGATCACCCTCACGAGCTGGTCCAGCCAGCTGCCCTGCCGCACGGCCGCTGCCACGCCGAGCGGTACGCCGATCAGCGTCGCAAGCAGGATCGCCACCGTCGCGAGTTCGAAGGTGGCCGGCAGGAAGCGCGCAATGTCCTGTGTCACCAGGTTCGAGGTCATCACCGAGCGCCCGAGGTCGCCATCCGCGAGCTGGCCGAGGTAGCGCAGGAACTGCTCGGGCAGGGAGCGATCGAGGCCGAGCTCGACCCGCACGCGCTCCACCACCTCCTGCGGCGCCCGGTCGCCGACGATGGCGAGCACGGGATCGAGCGGCATGACGCGGCCGATCAGGAAGGTAACGAGAACCAGGCCGAACAGTGTGATCGGCACGCTCGCCGCGGTGGCCGCAAGGGCGCGCAGCCGCCCCGTCATCGCGCGGCCCGGGGCACCGCGTCCGCCTCAGCCGCCCTGCTGTCTTGCGTCAAGCTGCTGCACCGTGCCGAGGCTCGGCGGCGTTGCCCGGCGCAGCCGCTGGCCTTCCCGTTCCACCGCCCGCATCACGCGAATGAAGTTGCCGCCGGCGAGGTCCGCCAGGTGATCCTCCGACCAGCCGCGCCGGATCAGCTCGGCGAAGAGATGCGGGAAGCGGCTGACGTCCATTAACCCGATCGGCTTGGTCGGCACGCCGAAATAGTCCGACCCGATGCCGACGCGCCGCGTGCCAATGCGGCTTGCGAGATACTCCACGTGATCCGCGACCTGCTCGAGCGTAGCCTGAGGGCGCGGGCCGTGGTCCTTCTCCCAAGCTTCGATCGCCTGCAGCCAGCCGCCGCCGGTGCTGCGCAGATGCGCCTCCCGTAGCGGCTTCATCCAGGCGCGCACTTCCTCGCTGGTGAAGTCCGGCACGAAGGTAGCCATCACGATGCCCTCGGTGCCCTTCAAGCGGTCCAGCACGTCGTCGGGCACGTTGCGCGGGTGCGCGCAGAGCGTGAAGGCGTTCGAATGGGAGAACACGACCGGGGCCGTCGAGGTATCCAGTACGTCGTGCATCACCTTCGGCGCGACATGCGCACAGTCCACCATCATGCCGAGCCGGTTCAGCTCCCGCACCACCGCATGGCCGAAGGGCGCGAGGCCGTTGCTGCGCGGTGCGTCCGTGGCGCTGTCTACCCAGTCCAGCGTGCCGTTGTGGCAGAGTGTCAGCAGCCGCACGCCCGCGGCGTGCCAGACGCGCAGCGGCGAAAGGCTGTTCTCCAGCCCGACTCCGCCCTCCACCGCGATGATGGAGGCGATTTTGCCAGCCCGGTACGCGCGCGCGATGTCGGACGCCTTGCGGGCAGGGAAGAAAACATCCGGATGTGCGTCCTCGACGCGGAGGATGGTGTTGATCTGCTCCAGTGTCGCACGCGCCGGGTTGGGCAGGTCGGTGGGCACATAGGCTGCCCAGACCTGCGCGCCGACGCGGCCTTCACGCAGCCGCGGGATATCGGTGTCGCTCTCCGGGTGCACGCGCGTCAGGTCATAGCGCAGCACGTCGCCGCGCGCTTCGGCATCGAGCCTGATCACCCAGGCGAGATCGTTGTGGCCATCCACCAGCGGCACCCGCTCGAGAAGGGCGATGGCGCGCTTCAGAGGATCGTGCCTGCGGGATGCTGCCTTCGCCATGCTGCGCGCTACCCCTCGGGCCGCGGTGGCCCTCGGAGGCATGGTCACATGCCGTGCATCATCCTGCAAGATATGCAACCTGCTTGCGGTGATGAGCGGCGCCCTGCAATGTTCACTCAACGCGCCCGGATCGTGGCGCGGCAGCCGCGCCGGGCCGAGCCACGCCCCTTGGGGCCTTGAGGAAGGTAAAGCGATGACCCTGACACGTCGCAGCCTAGTTGCCGCCCCGCTTGCCCTTCCGGCCTTCCATGCGGGGCCAGCCCATGCGCAGACGCCGCGCGACGTCGTCGTGATGGCGCGCCACATCGGCGACATCATCAGCCTCGACCCGGCCGAGGCCTACGAGTTCTCGAGCAACGAGGTCTGCACCAACTGCTACCGCAAGCTGGTGCGGCCCGATGGCGCCACCGTCCGCGGCGACCTGGCCGAGCGATGGGACATCACGCCGGACGCGAAGCGCTTCACCTTCCACCTGCGCGCCGGACAGAGCTTCGCCGGCGGCGCGGCCGTCACCGCGGAGGACGCGGCCTTCTCGCTGCAACGCGCGGTGACGCTCGGCAAGGCGTCGAGCTTCATCCTGACACAGTTCGGCTTCAACAAGGATAATGTCCGCCAGCTGATTCGGGCCGTGGACGAGCGGACGGTGGTGGTCGAGCTGCCGGAGGCGCGCGCGACCAGCTTCGTGCTCTACTGCCTCTCCGCCAATGTCGCGAGCGTCGTCGAGAAGGCACGCGTCATGGCCAATGAGCGCGACGGCGACATGGGTAACCAGTGGCTCAAGACGAACAGCGCCGGGGCGGGGCCCTACCGGATCGCGGGCTACAACGCGAACGAGCAGGTCACGCTGATGGCCAACCCGAACTATGCCTCGCCCGTGCCGGTCCGGCGGATCCTCATCCGCCACGTGCCCGACAGCTCCGTCCAGTTCCTGATGCTGCAGCGGGGCGATGCCGACATCGCACGCGACCTCGATGCCGACCGGCTTCGTGCGCTGCGCAGCGACGCCAACTATACGCTGGTTTCGTCCGGCCAGGGCACGCAGATGTACGTGGCGATGAACACCTCCGTGCCGGAGTTCTCGAAGCCGCAGGTGCACGAGGCGGTGAAGTGGGCGATCGACTACGACGGCATCGCGGCGAACGTCACGCCCGGTACCTGGAGCGTGCACCAGGCCTTCCTGCCGGCGGGCATGCCTGGCGCGATCACCGAACGGCCCTACACGCGGGACATCCCGCGCGCGCGGCGCCTGCTGGCTGAAGCCGGCTATCCCGACGGCTTTTCCATCGAGCTCGACCACTATGGCAGCCCGCCCTTCTTCGATGTCGCCCAGGCGCTGCAGCGCAACTTGGCGGAGATCGGCATCCGTGCCTCCCTGCTCTCCGCCGATCCACGCCAGGTGCTGACCAAGTCGCGCAACCGCACGACGAAGATGGTCCTGCTGCGCTGGAGCACGGATTACTTCGACCCGAACTCCAACGCGCAGTACTTCTGCGAGAACGACGACAACTCCGAGAACAACCGCCTGCGCGTGATGGCCTGGCGGCTGCACTGGATCGACCAGCGCCTGACGGAGAGCGCGCGCGCGGCGGTGCGGGAGCACGATCCGGCGAAGCGGCTCGCGATCTACGAGCAGATGCAACGCGAGCACCTGCAGCGCGCGCCCGTGGCATTCATGCTGCAGCGGAACGAGATCGCGGTGCTGCGGCGCAACGTGAGCGGGCTGCAACTGGGCCTCACTGCAGACTACACGCGCTACGAAGGCCTCCGAAAGGGCTGATGAGGCGGCCCGGCGAGCCCTCCGGCTATGCTTGCTGGCGGCGCGGGGCGCGCGCCGCGCTTCCGTCTCTGGATAGTGCCAGAGGTGGTTCGGGGATGGGCGGCGATTATTACTATTTCGGTTTGCCAGAGCTTTGCGGTGCGAATGCGCGCGGCTCGGACTCGTCCGCATGGCCGTGAGCCCAATGGGCTCTCAACCTCATCCTGAACCGCCCCGGGTTTGTCGGAGGCCCCACGGATTGAGAGGATGGGGTCATGACGAAGAAGACATCGAACCGGTTTTCGCCTGAGGTCCGGCAGCG
>NZ_JAWLHG010000082.1:0-8764 GCF_041690465.1 Falsiroseomonas sp.
GTCCTTGCCCTCGCGCTCGGACCGCGGCCCGCCCACCGGCGGGACGGAGAACCTGGAGATGACACAGGAACAGAAGATCATTCGCGCGAAGATCGGGCTGCTGGAGCTCGCCCGCCAGCTCGGCAATGTCAGCCAAGCCTGCAAGATGCTCGGCTACTCGCGCGACAGCTTCTACCGCTTCAAGGAACTCTACGACAAAGGCGGCGAACTCGCGCTGTCCGAGATCAGTCGCCGCAAGCCCGTGCTGAAGAACCGCACGCCGCCCGAGGTCGAGGAGGCGGTTGTGGCCATCGCGCTTGAGCAGCCCGCCTGGGGCCAGGTCCGCGTGGCCGAGGCGGCGAAGCGCCAAGGGCTCTCCATCTCGCCGGCCGGGGTGCGCTGCGTCTGGCAGCGCCACGACCTCGAGACCATGAAGAAGCGGCTGAAGGCACTCGAGGCAAAGAGCGCGCAGGACGGCCTGGTGCTCACCGAAGCCCAGATCGCCGCCCTCGAGCGCGCCAGGCAGGAAAACGAGGCCCATGGCGAGTTCGAGAGCGAGTGCCCAGGTTATTGCGGCGCGCAGGACACCTTCTACGTCGGCACCCTGAAGGGCGTGGGTCGGATCTACCAGCAGACCTTCATCGACACCTATGCCAAGGTCGCCTTCGCCAAGCTCTACGACCGCAAGACGCCGATCACCGCGGCCGATCTGCTGAACGACCGCGTGGTGCCGTTCTACGACGAGCACGAGGTGAAGCTGAGCCGCGTGCTGACCGACCGCGGCACCGAGTTCTGCGGCAACCCCGAGCGGCACGAGTATCAGCTCTATCTCGCCGTGGAGGACATCGACCACACCCGAACCAAAACCAAGAGCCCGCAGACCAACGGGATCTGCGAGAGGTTCCATCGCACGGTGCTCGACGAGTTCTACCGCGTCGCATTCCGCAAGAAGATCTACCGCGGCATCGACGAACTCCAGGCCGATCTCGATAGCTGGCTCGGCGACTACAACGCCAGCAGGCCTCACCAGGGCAGGTGGTGCTACGGCAAGACGCCCCTGCAGACCTTCCTTGACGCAGCCCCGCTCGCCCGGGAGAAGATCATGCACCACTGACCACAACGGACACGCCCAACGGCTCAAACAGCCAACGCCGCCTGTCAGATCAAGTCCTGGCTAATACAGCTGATCGCAAGCGGCGGCCAGGCCAGTTGCGCGACGTCTCCTGGCTGGCGCCGGTGCTGCTGCGGCTGCGCGATCTCGGCGACTACGAGGCCGCCCTGCTGATGAAGGCGAAGATCGAGGCCTGCCTTGCCGCCGTGGTCACCGAGGAAGGCGACGAGGCGCTGACCGGCGTGCCGCCGGCCTGCTCCGCGACGCCCAGGGCCGCACGGTCGAGAGCTTCGAGCCGGGCATGATTGCCTTCGCCCGCCGCGCCCTCGAAGCCGCCGCGGTCGGCGCCGGCCTGACCTACGACCAGGTCTCGGGCGACCTCACGCAGGCGAACTACTCGTCCCTCCGCGCCGGCAAGATCGAGTTCCGCCGGCTCTGCGAGCAGGTGCAGTACGGCATGCTCATCCCCATGCTGGTGCGCCCGATCGCGGAGCGGTTCCATACGCAGGGCGCGCTGCTCGGGCTGTGGGGTGCGGAGATGCCGGACGGCGTCAGCCATGTCCCGCCGGCGCATGAGATGATCGACCCGCTGAAGGACACCACCGCCCTGATCGCCCAGGTGCGCGCCGGCTTCGTGCCGCAGCCCGAGGCAGCCGGTGCCTTCGGCTACGACTTCCGCGCTGCGGTGGAGATGATCCGCGAGGCCAACGCCCTGCTCGACGAGGCCGGCATCTCGCTCGACACCGATCCGCGCCGTGTCGCGAAGTCGGGCGCCGCGCAGGACGCCGCGCAGATGGCCGCCGTCGAGATCGCTGCCACCGGCGCCGCCGCCCCGCCGCGCGAGCAACCAGCACTGGGCTGATCATGACCGAGACCACCGAATCGGGCGGCAGCGATGCCGCGCCGGAAGCCGATGCTGCGCGCGATCGACCCGCTCCGGCCGCGCCGGTTCCCACTGGTGGGCAATCGATCGTGGCGCACCGCGCTCTCGCGGCCCCGGCAACCGTCGATCGCACCGCGCGCACCGTCGAGGTGGTGTGGTCGACCGGCGCCCGCGCCCGCAACTTCGTCCCCGCCCTCGGCCTGATCACCGAGGAGCTGGAGATGTCGCCGAACGCGGTGCGCATGGAGGCACTGCGCTCGGGCAACGCCCCGGTGCTGAACACCCATCGCAGCACCGACGCCCGCGACGTGCTCGGCCGTGTCACCGCCGCCCGCATCGAGCGCGGCCGGGGCTATGCGACCCTGCAGTTTAGCAGCGCGACGGACATCGAGCCGGTCTGGCAGCGCATCGCCGACGGCACGCTGCGAGCGGTCAGCGTCGGCTATCGCGTGCACCGCTACGAGCCGCGGCCGGATCCGGCCACCGGCACCACCGTCCACCGCGCGGTGGATTGGGAGCCCTTCGAGATCTCCGTCGTGCCGATCCCGGTGGATCGCGACGCCGCTGTGCGAGGCGAGGCGCCCCAGGGCGCGCCCGCCGTCGCCATTGAACCTGCCCTGCCCAACGAGGATCCACCCATGCCCGAGACGACGCCGGAGCCCCCGGCCGCGCCCGCCACCCCGCCCCAGGAGACGACCGTGACCGCCAGCCCCGAGCCCGAGCGCACCACGCCGGCCAGCCCGCCGCCCGATCCCGCCGCCGAGGCCACCCGTGCCGAGCGCGGCCGCATCGCCGGCATCGACACCGCCGTCGAGGCCGCCCGTGCCCTGCTGTCGGCCGACCGTGTGGCCGCGCTCCGCGCCGAGGCCGTCGAGCGCGGCTGGTCCCCCGACGACACCCGCCGCGCCCTGTTCGACGCCCTGGTGCGCCACGCGCCCCGGCCCTCGGTGCCGGCCAACCCCGCCGCGCACGCAGCACCCCCGCGGACCGAGATCCTGGACGCTATGGCGGAGGCGATCGCCGCCCGCGCCATGCCGGGCTACCAGCCCGCCGGCAACGGCCGCCACGCCGAGTTCATGGGCTGGCGCCCCTCCGACATGGTCCGCGAGCTGCTCGGCCTGCACGGCGAGAGCCACGTCCCGCGCGATCCGGTCCGCCTGGCCGAGCGCGCCTTCCACACCACCTCCGACTTTCCCGCCCTGCTCTCGGCCGCGGCCAACAAGATGCTGCTCGCCGCCTACCAGCCCGCGGCACCCACCTACCGCCAGCTCTTCCTCCGCCGCGATTTCCGCGACTTCGAGCCGCACCGGCACCTGCGCATCGGCGATTTCCCCGTCCTGCAGCCCCTGCTGGAGAACGGTGAGATCCAGGCCGGCACCATGTCCGAGAGCCAGGAGATCGTCCTGCTGCAGACCTTCGCCCGGCGCATCCGGGTGACGCGGCAGATGCTGGTCAACGACGACCTCGGCGCCTTCACCGACTTCGCCGCGATGATCGGCCGGCGCGTCGCCGACTTCGAGAACGCCACCGCCTATGCACTCGTCAACCTGGCGAACGGCGATGGCCCGACGCTGACCACCGGCGCCGCGCCGGTCTTCGCGACGGCGGCGGCGCGGGCCAACAAGGCCGCGGCAGGCACCGCGCTCGACGAGGCGAACATCGCCAAGGGCCGCGAGGCCATCATGAAGCAGCGCACGCTGGACGGCCTGCCGATCTCCCTCGGCCGCAGCATGCGCGTGCTGGTGGGCGCGGCGCTCGAGCTCTCCGCGCTGAAGCTGACGGCGGCGATCACGCCGGGCAGCTCGGGCGCGGTGAACCCCTATGTCGGGCTGCTGCAGCCGGTGGTGGAGCCGCTGATCCCGGCGAACCGCTGGTATCTGTTCGCGGAGCCGCCGACCACGCCGGTCTACGTCTACGGCTACCTGAACGGCGTCGAGGGCCCGCAGGTCACTACCGGGCCGGTCTCCGGCGTCGACGGCATCGAGGTCAGCGTGCTCTTCGACTTCGGCGTCGGCGCCATCGACTGGCGCGGCGCCTGGTTCAACCCGGGCACCTGATCCTTCCACCACCCCTCGTGAACCGATGCAGAGGCCGCCCTCCCGGGCGGCTTCTGCGTTTCTGGAGATCCCAAAGCCATGCGCAACATGCTGCGCCCCGAGGCGCGCTCCATCCCGATGGCCGTGCCCTATGCCGGCGGCATCCTGTCCGGCCAGGGGATGCTGGTCGGCGCCTTCTTCGGTGTCGCCGCGATGGACGCCGCCCAGGACGCCACCGTCGAATGCGAGACCCGCGGCGAGTTCGACCTCGCCAAGGACCCGACCCAGGCGATGACCGCTGGGGCGCGGGTGTTCTGGGACAACACCAACCGCCGCCTCACCACCACCGCGACGGGCAACTTCCAGGTCGGCATCGTCACCGTCGCGGCGTTGGCGGCCGACACGACCGTCCGCGTGATGCTCGCCTGCGTGCCGGCCGCCGGGGCGTGACCGCCATCGCCGCGGCGATGGCGGTGCTGGCGGCGGATCCGAACCTCGGCACGGACGCCACCTGGCAGCGCGGCGGCGGCCCTGTCGTGGCGCTGCGGGTGCTGCGGTCCTCGCCGGACCAGCTCCGCGATGCCTTCGGCACGGGCCTGATCCAGGCCACCGACGTGCTGACCGTGCCGGTCGCCGTGCTGCCGGAGATCCTGGCCGGCGACGTGTTCGCCCTCGGCGGCGATGTCCTGACCGTCCAGCACGCCAAGCGCGATGCCGCCGGCGTGGCCTGGCGCGTCCTCTGTCAGCGATAGGAGGTCCCGATGCCGCACAACAGCCCGACCGGCTGGGGCATCCTGCTCGACCTGCTGCTCGGCGGCGCGGCCGGCCTCGCTGGCGGCTTCGTGCGCTGGAACCATCCCGAGCGGCGGCGGCTCGGCTGGTGCCTAGTCTGGGAGGTTCCCTCGGCGGCGCTGGTCGGCAGTGCCGGCTATGCGCTGGGTGGCCTGCTGGAGTTCAACGAATACGGCCGGTTCCTGTTCGCCTTCGTGTTCGGCTACCTCGGCCAGGCCGCGCTGCATGACCTCGCCGTGGCCATCCTGCGCCACCGCTCCGGCCTGCCGCCCGGGGATCCTCTGGCGTGAAGCTTGGCGCCGCGATCGTCGGCGACCTGCGCCAGGTGCTGGCGGCGGAGGTGCGCGCGGGCGAGCGGGCCGCCATGGCTGCCGTGCGGGCCGAGACCGACATGGTGAAGGGGGAGCTGCGCAAGCAGGTCACCAGCAGCTTCGGCGGCAACGCGCGTGGCGTGGCCAATGCCTGGCGCTCGCAGGTCTTCCCGCGCGCGGGGCAGTCGCTGCGGCCGGCGGGCCTGGTGTTCACCAAGGCGCCGGCGATCATCGACGCCTCCGAGCGCGGCGCGCTGATCCGGCCGAAGGGCGGCCGGAAGTTCCTCGCCATCCCGACCGGCTTCAACCGCCAGGGCGGGCGGCGCGGCGCCAAGCCGCGTGTGTCGGCGCAGCAGATGGTCGCCTCGGGCCAGGGCTTCCTGCGCCCATTCAAGTCCGGCCGGGGCTTCGTCTGGTGCCTGCCGGTGCGGCGCGGCGAGCGCACCGGCCGGCGTCGTGCGCCGCTGATCGCCGGCGGCATCGCCGCGGTGGCGACGGCGCGGCGCAAGGGCGCGGCGGCCTGGCAGCAGTCACTGCTGGCGCAGGGCTTCGTGCCGATGTTCTTGCTGCTGCCGCAGGTGCAGCTGACGAAGCGGCTGGACGTAAAGGGCGCGGCCGAGCGCGGGCTGCGCCGGCTGCCGGGGCGGTTCGTCGCCGCCTGGGAGCGCGAAAGCGGGAGGGCAGCACCATGAGCCGACGCGCAAGCCTCGCGCTTCTGGCCTTCCTCGCGGCCGCGTGCTGGATCTTGGCCGCCTTCGCCCTGGCGCTCACCTGGGTGGCGGGCCGGTTCTTCGCGACACTGTTGGGCTGGGCATGAGCGCGCGCGAGAGTGCGATTGCTGCGCTGCACGATACGTTGGCGGCTGCCCTCGCAGCACGCAGTCCGGCGCCCGTTGTGCTCCGCGGCGAGACCGTGCCGCAACGGCTCCCGCCCGGCGGCCTAGTGGTCGTCCGCGAGGGCGAGACGGTGCAGGAGACAGCGATCCTCTCGCCGCTGGCCTGGGCGATCGAGCACCGTGCCGAGGTCGAGGTCACGGTCACCGGCGCGACGCCGGCCGCGCGCACCGCGCTGCTCGATGCGCTGCTCGTGGACATCGGCGCCGCAATCACCGCCGACCGCACCCTCAGCGGTGCGGTGGAGTGGGCGCAGCCTGGCTCGCCCGAGTTCCAGGATGTCGAGTTCGAGGGCGCCGCTGCTGCCCGCGCCGCCCTCGTCCCCGTCACCCTCTGGTTCACCGTCGCCGGCTCGCCGCTGGCCTGAACGCCTCGACTTCCAACTACGGCACGAACCGCTGCTGTCTGCCTGTGGCACGGTCCCACGCGAGCCGTTACCATCCGAGTATGACCACGCCTCGGTCCAGCACCGATGACTGAAGGATCCCGTGACGTTAGTCCCCGCACACGCAAGCGGGCCGAACGCCTGTCGGCGGCACGCGCAGGACTGATGGCGCGCTTGGAGCGCCCTCTCCATTCGGAGGCCCTCCCTGCGACCGTCGAGCTCCGTCCAGCGGAGAACCTTCGCCGGCGGACGCGCATCGCCCTCTGGCTGGCGGGCATCTCCTTCGCGGTGCTCCTGGCCTACGCCTGGAACGAGGGCGTGCTCGATCGCGCCGAGGACGAGCCACTCGGGGAGTATCTCGCTTATCTGATCGAGCTCGCGCAGTCAGAATGGCTGCTCGTGCCGGTGCTGTGCCTGGGCGCCGCCGGGATGTTCCATTGGATGCGCCGGCGGCGCCCGGACTGGGTGCGGATCAGCCTGTCGAAGGAGGAGGCGAGGATCGAAGGGCCTGGCGGTGTGTGGGTCACGCCCGTTCGGGAGTTCATCGCCGTCGCGCTGCGTCGGCGCAATCGCGTCGTGATCGATCCCTATCCCAATTCCACCGGTCTCGCCGGCCCGCTCCGGCCCCAGTCGTCCTGGCTGCGGCAGGAAACGCTCTGGTGGGTGGAGCTTGTCCATCCCGATGCCGAACGATCGGTGCCGGTATGGGCGTCCACCGCTGGGAATGCGGAGACGATGGCGAAGCATGTTACGCGCGGCTACGCGCACCGCCTCGACCTGGCGGTCGAGTTGCCGGACCAGAGCGCCGAAACCGCGTGAGGTGGACGCAGCGCCGAGCTGCGTCCCCGCCACCCCGGTCGATCTTCGCCGGCTCGCCGCTGGCCTGACCTTCATTCCCTTGCTGCTGGAGGACACCGATGCCGCGAGCCATCGGCGCGAACTGCCGCCTGCTCATGTTCCCCGAGGCCACCTACGGCACCGCGCCGGCGGCAACTGGCGGCGCATGCCGTTCCTCACCTGCGACCTCGGTGCCGAGCAGCCGCTGCTGGATGCCGACGTCATCGGCGTCGGCTCCAATCGCGATCCCGCCGCGCCCTTCCTCGACACCGTCACCGTGCAGGGCCAGGCGGTCGTGCCAGTGGACCTGGTGAACATCGGCCACTGGCTCCGGCTGCTGCTCGGCGCACCCACCACCACCGGCACCAGCCCAAACTTCATCCACAGCTTCGGCTCCGGCGCCGCCACGCTGCCGTCCAACAGCGTCGAGATCGGCTTCCCGGACGTGCCGTCCTATGACGTCTGCACCGGCGTGCGTGCCGACACGCTGGAGATCGACTACTCGCCGAGCGGCCCGGCCACGGCGAACTTCGGTCTGATGGGCCAGGGCTCCACGCGCGGCGCCTCGTCCTCCGGCGGCACGCCCGTCTCGGCCGCCTACACGGTCTTCAACAAGGCGCAGGGATCCATCAGCCGGGCGGGCTCGCCACTTGCGCAGGTCACCGGCGCACGTATGACCTATGCCAATGGCATGGAGATGGTGCGGACCATCCGTGCCGATCGCCGCGTCGAGGGCGTCGATCCCGGCATCGCGCGCGCCACCGGCCAGGTCACCGCCCGCTTCGCCGACACCACGCTGCTGACCCAGGCGCAGAATGGCACCGCGGCCGAGTTCGCCTTCGCCTACACCATCGACGCGAATCGCAGCCTCACCTTCACACTGCACGAGGTCTACCTCGCGCTGGCCAAGACGCCGATCGAGGGCCCTGCCGGCGTCGAGGCCAGCTTCGAGTTCCGCGCCGCCTTCAACGCGACTGCCACGCGGATGATGACCGCTGTGCTCAGGAACGAACAGGCGGCGGCAGTCTATGCGTAAGCGACAGCGCCACTCACGCGACCAGGAAGGCAACGACGAGCCCGATCACCACGAGAACCAGCGAGGCCGCGAGAATGTAGCGCACCGGGTACCTTGTGGCGCCCTGCCGCGCCTGCGTCGCTGTGAGTTTGGGGCCGCTGGGCGGAGCTTGGTCTTCCGGTTTCATCGTTCGCCTCGTGAGGTCGTCTGCCCTCTCGATATCGGCGGGGGAGGCGCATGGCTCCGCCACGATCCCGCGATCCGCTCGATCGCTTTGGCCGTCGCTGAGGGGGAGAACCGCAGCGATCGATCTTGCCAGCAAGCCCGCGCTGCCAGAGCACCCGTCCGTCCAGGCAGCTACGCTGGCAGTTCGAAGCGGAAGACCGCTGCGGCGATAGCGCAGGTCCAGAGTCCGTCCGGGTGGCCCTGCGCTTCGGCCGTGATCGACAGGCTGTCCACGATGAGGTCGCTCATCGCGTAGATGCGCCGGCGCTCGTCCCACGCGGCGTCCGGATCGAAGTC
>NZ_JAWLHG010000083.1:0-8232 GCF_041690465.1 Falsiroseomonas sp.
ACCACCAACACCACGCCACCCAACCAGGATGACACAGCACCAGATCAGGTCAGGATAAACCAGACCACTACTTCCCTCGCAGATATACAGCTTGAAAGAGCGAGGAACGACGACCCCTGTTCCCCTTTCGGGGCACCAAGTGCCGCCTGTCCCGATACCGCCGACTGGGCGGGGCAAAGAAGATAGCGGCTCGTCGCCGGATCTTCAAGAGGCCACCGCGTTCGTCGTCGGTGGGCGCTATCTAGTCGGGGGGCCGGGGCCTGTCAAACCCCCTTCGGCGTCTTTCCGCCATCGTGGCGATAGACGGCCCGGTCCGGGCAGCCGCGCAGACGCGCCGCGGCGTCCTGCCCCCTGTGAACAGGGCGGGGTCGCACACCCAAGGGGATGAACCGCTTGGCACCTCCCGCAGGATGCGTTTAGCCTCGTCCGGGCAAGGACCGAGAAGGGAGTGCGGCCATGAAGACCGTCCAGGACATGCTTGCCGCCGCCAATGCCGAGGTGCCGCGGATCCCCGCCGAGGAGGCGAAGGCGATGGCCGGCCAGCCGCAGGTGGTGCTGCTCGATGTGCGCGACGCGGCGGAGGTGAAGGCCTCCGGCAAGGCGAAGGGCGCGCTGGCCGTCTCCCGCGGGCTGCTGGAGTTCCGCGCCGACCCGCAATCGCCGCTGCATGACGCGGCCTTCGACCGGGCCAAGACCATCATCGTCTATTGCGCCTCCGGCGGCCGCTCCGCCCTGGCGGGCAAGACGCTGAAGGACATGGGCTACACGGACGTGCGAAACCTCGGCGGCTTCAAGGATTGGGTCGAGGCCGGCGGCGAGGTGGAGACCGTCTGAGCCCCGCCTACTTCACCCGCCGCGCCTCGAGCGGCCCGGCGATGAGCCGCCGCCCCTCCCGCGTCATCACCACCGAGCGACCGCCGGCGGTCACGATCACCCGCCCATCCGGCTCCTCGGTGTAGGTGCCGGCCTCGGGCGGGGCGCCGGGTTCGGTGACGATCACGCGCGTGGCGTCCAGGAATTCCAGCTTCACCTGCGGTCCCTCATAGATCCGCCCGCGCAGCCGCCCCGCCTCGGCGCGGTTCACCGCCGCCAGGATGGCGCCGCGCCGTTCCGTCGCCAGTGCCGAGAAACGCGCCTTCTCCGCCGCCGCCGAATCCGGCCAACCGGCGATGCCGCCCAGCACCACGCCGTCGATCAGCGCCAGCGAGTCGTCGGTCTCCGGTAGCCGGGCAAGCTCGGCGCGGAAGCCGGGCAGCGTGGCCTCGGCGATCTGCCCCCGGCGCGTGCCGGCGGCCTCCCTCACCCGCGCCGCCTGCTCGGGCGGCAGCAGTTCCAGGGCCTGGGGCGGCGCCACGCGGTCCAGCGCAGCGAAGCCTTCCGGCGCCGCTGGCACGGCAGCGATCTGGCGCCGCATCTCCGTCGCCACCTCGGCGCCGAGCGCCAGCCGCCGCGCCGCTGCCGCCTCCTGCACGCGGCGGACACCTCCCGGGCCGATCAGCACGAGCGTCGGCGGGTTCGGCTCGGTTTCCAGCGTACGCAGCGCGCGCAGCGCCGCGGGCGTGGCCGGGAGCTGCGCCACGGCGGCGAGGGTCTGCTCCACCAGCGAGGTGCCGATCTCACCCCGGCGCTTGGCGATCGCGGCGTCCACCGCGCGCATCCCCTCGGCGCCGATCGCAGCGGCGTATTGCTGCGTCGCCCGCTGCCGCACCTGGTTCAGCCGCTGGGCCGCCATCGGGTCGGCCGGCACGGCCGCCACCTGCTGCAGCAACTCCCCGCGCAGCGCGGTGCCGATCGCCGCGCGCCGCGCCGCGAAGCCCGCCTCCACCCGCGCCGCCTCCGCCTCGCCAAGCGCGGGGCCCTGCTCCACAAGGCCGCGTGCCTGTCGCTCCAGCGCCTGCAGGCCGGCGAGCGTCGGCGGCACCGTCCCGGCCTCGGCCAGCAGCGCGTCGCCCAGCCCCTTGCGCAGCGCCGGCAGGCGGGAAGCGGCCGGGCCGAGCAGGGCGGCGAATTCCGCCTCCGGCACATCGCGCAGCGCCGCCAGCAGGTTGCGCGCGTGGTTGCGGCCCTCGCCGCCGAGGCCGCGGATCGCCTGGTCGGCCTGCGCCGCCGTCTCAGGCTTCTCCGCCGCCTCGGACAGCGCCAGGTGGAAGCGCAGCAGCGGCAGCGAGGCGGGCTCCTCCCCCAGCGCGCCGAGCAGCCGCGGCACCGCGGCCCGCGCCTCGGCCAGCGCCGCCAGGTAGTTCGGCACCTCGCGTTGGGCATGGATGCGCAGCCGCGAAAGGGCGCCGCCGGCCTCCCGGTTGCCGGCGCGGCGCAGCGTGTCGCCACAGGCGGCGAGGTGCGGCGCCAGCGCGCGCGCCTCGTCCGGCGTCCATTCCAGCACCGGCTTGCCGAACAGCGCCGCAGTCGCCGGCTCGGCGAACAGCGCGCTGAACCGCTCCCGGCGGTTGAGGCCGTTCGGCGACCAGCCCTCGCGCCGCTCGTAGCCCTCGACCCATTGCGCGATGGCCTCGCAGGCCGGCTGCGGCAGCTCGGCCCGGGCGGGGCCGGCGAAGGGCGCGAGCAGCACCACGGGCAGCAGCAGGTGTCGAATTTGGCGCATCGCGGCCTCCCTCCTTTCCGGTCGATGCGATTCTGCAATCTGTGCGGCCGCGAGGCCACCCCCGCGGGGCTGGCCCTCACGTCGGCGTGATCAACGATGGCGGAACTCGTCCCATTTTCTCCCCAGACCGCGCGATGATCGCGCCGGGATCGGTGGTGCCTGGCGTTTCGCCGCGCGCAGCCAGGACGGGCTGTCTTGGCGAGCACCGCGGAGCGGCAGGCGCCGCCGAGACCAGGCGCGGGCGCGTGCGGATGGCGAGCGAGACGGGCTTGGCGGCAGCCACCGGCGGCGGCATGCAGGCGGGGCCGCGCCAGACCACCGAGGGGAAACCATCCATGTCGCCCGAGATCCTTGCCCAGCTCGCGCCCACCGGGGTGCTCCGCGCCGGCATCAACATGAGCAACTTCCTGCTCGTCAGCAGCCGCACGCCGGATGGCGGCCCGGCCGGTGTCTCGCCCGACATGGCCGCGGCCATCGCCAAGCGGCTGGGCGTGCCGGTGCGCTACCTGCCCTATCCCCGCCCGGGCGAGCTGGCCGATGCGGTGGCGAACCGCGAATGGGACATCGGCCTGATCGGCGCCGAGCCGCAGCGCGCCGAGAAGATCGCCTTCACCCCCGCCTATGCCGAGATCCAGGCGACCTACATGGTCCCCCCCGGCTCTCCCCTCACCCGCATCGAGGAGGTGGACCGCGCCGGCGTGCGCATCGCCGTGGCCGCCCGCGCGGCCTACGACCTCTGGCTGGAGCGCAACATCCGCGAGGCGACGCTGATGCGCGCCAGCGGCCTCGACGCATCCTTCGCGCTGTTCCAGGAACAGGGGCTGGAGGCGCTAGCCGGGCTGCGGCCGAAGCTGCTCTCCGATGTCGAGAAGATGCCGGGTGCGCGCATCCTCGAGGGGCAGTTCATGGCGGTGCAGCAGGCGGTCGGCACGCCGCGCGGCAACCCCGCCGCCGAGGCCTTCCTGCGCGACTTCGTGGAGGAGGCGAAGGCCAGCGGGCTGGTGGCCCGGCTGATCGAGAAGCATGGCGTGTCGGGGTTGTCGGTAGCACCAAAGTCGTAACGAAATTGGGGCTCCCCGCCGGGGAGCTTGAAGCTCCCCGGGCCCCTCCATTCGTTTCGGCAAGACACCCGAGCGCTATCGCTGGACTCTTTACGTCCTTGTGGTAGCGAATCGGGCATGGACCCGACCACCAAACGGCGAGGCCTACTCGGCGGCGCGGCGCTTGCCCTCGCCGGCCTTGTCACCCGCCCGGCCGAGGCCGTCCGCCGCCCCGGTGACCGATCCCGCGCGATCTGGATCCGCAACCAGGCCGGCGAGGAGGTGCGCGCCGCCTATGTCCGCCCCGACGGCCAGATCGACTGGCAGGTGGTCGCGCGCCTCAAGCGCCTGTTCCGCGACCTGCGCCGCAACCAGGAAGGACCGATGCCGGTGCTGCTGCTGGACATGCTCGGCCAGGTGCAGGCGCGCTGGGGGGCGCAGCAGCCGCTGATCCTGCTGTCGGGCTACCGCACCGCGCAGACCAACAACGCGCTGGAAGGTGCCGCCCGCAACAGCCGCCACCTGGAAGGCCAGGCCGCCGACATCCGCATACCCGGCGTGCCGATGGCGCAGCTGGCGGCGGCAGCGGCGAACGTCTCCTGGCGCTACAACGATCTCGGCATCGGGACGTATCCGAGCTTCGTGCATCTCGACATCGGGCCGCGGCGGGGGTGGCGCGGCGGCGGCGGCACGTCCTGAAGTAAGCTGGATGCCATGGCGCCGTTGGGCCCCGGGGAGGGTTGCTCTGCGGGTGAGATCGCCTGCAGTTGGAGAGCAGTCAGCGGAATCGAGCCGTTAAGCAGAGCGATTACTCTGGGGAAACGGCCGGTGATGCGAAGGCTCTGCCAGATTTAAATCTGATCTCCACGGAATGCGGCCAGCATGGAAAATTTTCTGGTTGGAATTGCCGACTTTGCCTGAAATGCTGATTTCATTCTGGACGTGCGCTTATCGTCGTATTCTCAAAACCCCTCACGCCGCGATCGCCACCCCCGGCGCGACCGCCCGCTGGAACCCCTCCGCGACATGCGCCGCCAGCGCATCCACCGCCGGCACGCCCACCGCCGCCTCGTGGCGCAACAGAAGAATCCCCATCTCCGGCAGCGCCGGCAGGCCCTCCGCCTCGCCGAGCCAGGCCAGCCCCTGCGGCAGCGTGCAGGGCGTGCTGACGGTGATCGCCAGCCCCGCCAGCGCCACGGTGAAGCAGCCGGTCTGCGTCGCGGAATTGTAGGTCACCCGCGCCGCCCGTCCCTCCCGCCGCAGCGCTCCCAGCGCCGTGTTGCGCCACACGCAGGAATTGTCGGGCCGGGAGAGCGCCAGCGGCAGCGGGTCGCGCTTGTGCAGGCCATGCGTCGGGCTGCCCACCCAGCGCAGCGGCCCGCGCCACACGCGCTGCGCCGGCCAGCCGCGCGGCTCCTGTCCCTCGCTGATCAGCGTCAGGTCCAGCCGACCCTCGGCGATCTGCTCCGCCAGCACGTCGGAATTCATGCAGGTGACGTCGAGCTCGACCGCCGGATGCGCCTCCGCGAAGCGGGCCAGGATGTCGGGCAGCCATTGCAGCGCGTAGTCGTCCGGCGTGCCGAGCCGCACCGTGCCGACCATCGGCGGGCTGCGGAAATTGCCGATGATCTCGTCGTTCAGCGCCAGGAAGGCGCGCGCCCGGTCCAGCAGCCACATCCCCTGCGGCGTCGGCTGCACCCCTTTCGGCGTGCGCACCAGCAAGGGCTGGCCGAGCGTCTCCTCCAGCCGGCGGATCTGCATCGAGACCGCCGATTGCGTGCGGCCCACGCGCTCGGCGGCGCGGGTGAAGGAGCCGCCCTCGGCGATCAGCACGAAGGCGCGCAACAGGTCGGGGTCGAGCCCCGGGGGCAGGGCGAACATGGCATGAGCATCAATCCCCCTGATGCGTGCCGTCAATACAATTCGTTTTACTGATGCCTGCCGAAGCGGGAAGGTCGGGGCGCCTTCAGTGAGGGAAAGGAACCCCAGAGATGTCCGGCCATGTGCTCTCCCGCCCCATCGCGGCCGCCCGGTCGCGTCGGCAGAAGGCGGGCTGGCTTGCCTGGCTCGCCGAGGCGATGCGCGCGATCGAGACGCGCCGCGACCTCGCCGGGATGGACGACCGCATGCTGAAGGATATCGGCGTCAGCCGCGGCGATGCGCTGGAGGAGGCGAACCGAGCCCCCTGGGATCTCGGCCCGCGTCCGCACCAGCCCTGGGATCTGCGGTAAGAGGTATCACTCCGTCCCGCTCTGGCCGTCGCGCGCCTTGTCGGGCAGGCGGCCGACGGGGCGGATTTCCACCGGCGCCACCCCCGCCTCCACCATGCCGAGTTCCTCGGCGGTGCGCGGCGAGACATCGAGGATGCGGCCGCCGGCATAGGGGCCGCGATCCTCGATCACCACGCGCCTGGTCTCGCCGTTCCGCAGGTTGGTCACATCCGCCACGGTGCCGAGCGGCAGGGTGCGGCTGGCGGCGGCGTTGGATTGCGGGTCGAAGCGGTCGCCATTGGCCATCGGGCGGCCGGTGAAGTTCTCCGGGTGGTAGAAGGAGGCCCGGCCGCGCTGGACCTGGGACTGTTCGGCGAGCGCACCGGCGGCGGGCGCCAGCAGCGCCAGGGCAAGAATGATCCTTGGAAGCATGTTGCGTTCTCCTGATCCGGACCCGCCCCCCCGGGCCTGCAATCAGGACGCGATAGCTTCACCGCCGGTTCCCACGCAGCCGTGAGGCGAACGGTTCCAGCAGGCCGGCCTCAGCGCGGCGCGATCCGCTCGGCCTCCGCCAGGGCGGCCCCGATCGAGAGCAGGAACACCTCCCGTCCCGCGCGCCCGCGGGCCAGCCCGTCCAGGTCCATGCCGGAGAGCGCGGCCAGCAGTGGCGCGGCGCCCGGCTGCGGCAGGGCGGTGACCAGGCCGAGCAGGCGCCCCTGCCCGTCCAGCGCCGGCCCGCCGGAATAGCCGAGCAGCGCGCCGAGCCTTGCGGTGAAGCCCGGGCCATGGCCGGGCAGCGTCGCGGCGGGCCGCACCACCTCCCCCGCCGCCACCGCCGGCCCGGCCGAGGGCGCGCCCATCGCCCAGAGCGGCTGTCCGGCCGTCGGCGGGGCCGCGGCCACGGCCACCGGCCGCATCAACCCGGGCGGGATCTCCAGCACCGCCAGGTCCATCCGGTCGCTGCGCGCGAGCAGCCGCGCCGTGCCGCCCGCGGCCCCGTCGCCGCGGCGGAAGCCGAGCGCCTCGACCCCCACGGGAACGACATGGGCGTTGGTCAGCAGCCGGTCCGGCGCGACCGCCACCGCGGAGCCGACCGGCATGCCGGTGGCCGAGAGCTGGGCGAAGCCCTGCGCCGCCACCGACTCGGCCGGGGTGCCGCGCGCCTCCTCCGCCGGCAGGCGCGCGCAGGCGCCGAGCAGGGCCACCGCGAGCAAGGCGGGGAGCAGGGACCGAAGCCGCGAGAGGGCTGCTACGACTCGCATGGGGTGTTCCTCGCCGTGCGATCCGGAGTTGAAGGTCGCCCTGGTTAAGGAAGGGTAAAAGGCACATCCGGGTGAATTGCGGATGATTGCCGGGGCGGATGGAACAGCCCTCGCAAGTGACTGCAATCACTGGAAGTCCCAATAAAATCTGTGGATTGCACACGCAATCCGCTTGACCTCGGCCGCCTCGCTGCCAGAACATATAGCGAACGAAGGTCGCCATGGATCCGGACCCCTCCCCCTACCCCCTGCCGCCCGAGCCCCTGCCGATGGACCGGCCCGCGCTGCTCGCTGCGCTGCGCGCCCGCATCGGCCGGCTGGAGCGCGCCGGCGCCGCCGCGGCGCTGGCCCGCTCCCAGGCGGGGGTGGTGAATTTGTCCGAAACCCTCGACGCCCACCTGCCCGCCGGCGGCCTCGCCCGCGCCGGCCTGCACGAGATCCTGGCCGCCGAGCCCGGCGCGGCCGCCGGCTTCGCCGCCGTCATCCTCGGCCGCACCGGCGGGCCGGTGCTGTGGATCGGCCCCGAGCCCGACGCCTGGCCGCCCGGCCTGGCACGCTACGGCCTCTCGCCCGCCGAACTCGTCCTGGTCCGCGCGCCGCGCCCCGCCGACGGGCTCTGGGCGATGGAGGAAGCGCTGCGCTGCCCGGCGGTAACGGGCGCGCTGCTGAATTTGTCCGAACTCGACATCACCGCCGCCCGCCGCCTGCAACTCGCCGCCGAGGCCGGCGGCGCGCTCGGCCTGCTGCTGCGCCCCGACACCGAGGAAGCCGGCCCCTCCGCCGCGCTGACCCGCTGGCGCGTCGGCGCCCTGCCTGGCACCGGCACCGGCCACAGCCTCGGCGACCCGCGCTGGCAACTCGACCTGCTGCGCTGCCGCGGCGGCACCTCCCACGCCTGGACCGTGACCTGGCGCACCACCACCGACCGCCTCGACACCGACACCACCACCGACAGCACCCCCCTGGCCACCCCCACCCGCCGCCGCCGCGCATGACCCGCCGCCGCGCCGCCCACCCGCCACGCCTGCCGCTGCCAGGGCTGGGGCTGGATGACGCGGTGGCTCGGGTTGTTTGCGGGGGCGCTGCCCCCGCGCCCCCGCCGGGGAGCTTGAAGCTCC
>NZ_JAWLHG010000084.1:0-8130 GCF_041690465.1 Falsiroseomonas sp.
GACTTCGATCCGGACGCCGCGTGGGACGAGCGCCGGCGCATCTACGCGATGAGCGACCTCATCGTGGACAGCCTGTCGATCACGGCCGAAGCGCAGGGCGACCCGGACGGACTCTGGACCTGCGCTATCGCTGCGGCGGTCTTCCGCTTCGAACTGCCGGCGTAGCTACCTGGACGGACGGGTGCCCTGGCAGCACTGGCTCGCTGGCGAGATCGCCCGCTGCGGTTCTCCTGCTCAGCGGCGGCCAAAGCTATCGAGCGGATCGCGGGATCGTGGCGGAGCCATGCGGCACGCCGCGCCGATATCGAGAGGGCAGATGACGTCACGAGGCGAACGATGAAGCCGGAAGATCAAGGTCCGCCCAGCGGACCCAAACTCACAGCGACTCAGGCGCGGCAGGGCACGACCAGGTACCCGGTCCGGTACATCCTTGCGATCTCGTTGGTTCTCGTCGTCGTGGGACTGGTCGTCGCCTTCCTGGTCGCGTGAGCCGCGCCGCGCGGTCGCCTCGCTCACGCATACTCCGTCCCCGCCTGCTGGTTCTTCAGCACCGCCGTCATCATGCGGGTCGCCGTGGCGTTGTAGGCGGCGCGGAACTCGAAGCTGGCCTCGACGCCGGCCGGGCCCTCGATCGGCGTCTTGGCGAGCGCGAGATAGACCTCGTGCAGCGTGAAGGTGAGGCTGCGGTTCGCGTCGATGGTGTAGGCGAAGGCGAACTCAGCCGCGGTGCCGTTCTGCGCCTGGGTGAGCAGCGTGGTGTCTGCGAAGCGGGCGGTGATCTGGCCGGTCGCGCGCGCGATGCCGGGATCGACGCCCTCGATCCGCCGATCGGCACGGATGGTCCGCACCATCTCCATGCCGTTGCTGAAGGTCATGCGCGCGCCGGTGACCTGCGCCAGCGCCGAGCCCGCCCGGCTGATGGATCCCTGCGCCTTGTTGAAGGCGGTGTATGCGGCCGAGACCGGCGTGCCGCCGGAGGACGAGGCGCCCCGCGTCGAACCTTGACCCATCAAACCGAAGCCGGCCGTGGCCGGTCCGCTCGGTGAGAAGTCGATCTCCAGCGTGTCGGCCCGCACACCGGTGCAGACATCGTAGGACGGCACGTCGGGGTAGCCGATCTCGACGCTGTTGGACGGCAGCGCGGCGGCGCCGGAGCCGAAGCTGTGGATGAAGTTCGGGTTGGTGCCGGTGGTGGTGGGCGCGCCGAGCAGCAGCCGCAGCCAGTGGCCGATGTTCACCAGATCGACCGGCACCACCGCCTGGCCCTGTATGGTGACGATGTCGAGGAAGGGCGCGGCGGGGTCGCGGTTGGAGCCGACGCCGATCACGTCGGCATCGAGCAACGGCTGCTCGGCACCCAGATCGCAGGTCAGGAACGGCATGCGCCGCCAGTTGCCGGCCGGCGCGGTGCCGTAGGTGACCTCGGGGAACATCAGCAAGCGGCAGTTTGCGCCGATGGCTCGCGGCATCGGTGTCCTCCAATGGCAGGATGGGGATGGTCAGGCCAGCGATGAGCCGGCGACGGTGAACCAGAGGGTGACGGGGACGAGCGCAGCACGAGCAGCGACGGCGCCCTCGAACTCCACGTCCTGGAACTCGGGTGAGCCCGGCTGCGTCCACTCCACGGCACCTCCGAGGGTGCGATCGGCTGTGATCGCCGCGCCGATGTCCACGAGCAGCGCATCGAGCAGCGCGGTGCGCGCGGCCGGTGTGGCACCGCTGACCGTAACCTCGACCTCCGCCCGATGCTCGATGGCGAAGGCCAGCGGCGAGAGGATCGCCGTCTCCTGCACGGTGTCGCCGTCGCGGACGACGACCAGGCCGCCCGGCGGGAGGCGTTGAGGCACGGTCTCGCCGCGCAATACCAGCGGCGCCGGGTTGCGTGCCAGGAGGGCGGCCGCCAGCTGCGCATGCAGGGCGGTGAGAGCGGTTTCGCGCGCGCTCATGTCCACCCCAGCAGCGTTGCGAAGAATCGGCCCACCACCCAGGTGATGGCCAAGCCGAAGGCTGCTGCCATCCAGCCGAGGGCGGCGAGCAGCGCCAGCAGGGCGAGGCGTGCGCGCGCGCTCATGGCGCCCGCCTCCCGCTCTCGCGTTCCCACGCCGCGACGAAGCGCGCAGGCAGGCGGCGCAGCCCGCGCTCCGCAGCGCCCTTCACGTCGAGCCGCTTGGTGAGCTGCACCTGCGGCAGCAGCAGGAACATCGGCACGAAGCCCTGCGCCAGCAGCGACTGCTGCCAGGCGGCAGCACCGCGCCGGTTGCGGGTGGCGACCGCGGCGATGCCGCCGGCGATCAGCGGGGCGCGGCGCCGGCCAACGCGCTCGCCCCGCCGCACCGGCAGGCACCAGACGAAGCCGCGGCCCGACTTGAATGGGCGCAGGAAGCCCTGGCCGGAGGCGACCATCTGCTGCGCCGAGACACGCGGCCTGGCGCCGCGCCGCCCCCCCTGCCGATTGAAGCCGGTCGGGATAGCCAGGAACTTACGGCCGCCCTTCGGCCGGATCAGCGCCCCGCGCTCGAAGGCATCGATGATCGCTGGCACCTTGGTGAACACCAGCCCCGCCTGGCGCAGCGACTGCCCCGCGCGCGGGAACACCTGCGACCGCCAGGCATTGGCCACGCCGCGCGCGTTGCCGGTGAAGGCGGTCGTCACCTGCTTGCGCAGCTCCGCCTTCACCTGCTCAGTCTCGGCGCGCACGGCTGACATCGCCGCCCGCTCACCCAAGCGCACCTCCGCCGCCAGCACTCGGCGCAGGTCGCCGACGGCAGCCCGAAGCCTCACACCGGCGGATCCCGCGGCGGCAGGCCAGTGCGGTGCCGGATGATGGCCACCGCGAGATCCTGCAGCGCCGCCTGGCCGAGATAGCCGAACACGAAGGCGAAGAGGAACCGGCCGTATTCGTTGAACTCGAGCAGGCCGCCCAAAGCATAGCCGGCGCTGCCGACCAGGGCGGCGGAGGGCACCTCCCAGACCAGGCACCAGCCGAGGCGCCGCCGCTCCGGGTGGTTCCAGCGGACGAAGCCGCCGGCGAGGCCGGCCGCGCCGCCCAGCAGCAGGTCGAGCAGGATGCCCCAGCCGGTCGGGCTGTTGTGCGGCATGGGGAGCTCCTATCGCTGGCAGAGAACACGCCAGGCCATACCGGCGGCATCGCGCTCGGCGTGCTGGACGGTCAGGACCTCGCCGCCGAGGGTGAACACGTCACCGGCCAGGATCTCCGGCAGCACGGCGACCGGCACCGTCAGCACGTCGGTGGCTTGGATCAGCGCGGTGCCGAAGGCGTCGCGCAGCTGGTCTGGCGACGAGCGCACCACCCGCAGCGCGACAGGCGGGCCGCCACCGCGTTGCCAGGTGGCGTCGCTGCCGAGGTTCGGATCCGCCGTCAGCACCGCCAACGCGGCGGCGAAGGCGGTCACGCGCCGGCGGCCGGCACGCGGGCGAGCATCACGCGGACGGTGGTGTCGGCCGCCAGCGCCGCGACGGTGACGATGCCGACCTGGAAGTTGCCCGTGGCGGTGGTGGTGAGCCGGCGGTTGGTGTTGTCCCAGAACACCCGGGCGCCGGCGGTCATCGCCTGGGTCGGGTCCTTGGCCAGCTCGAACTCGCCGCGGGTCTCGCACTCGACCGTGGCGTTCTGCTCGGCATCCATCGCGGCGACGCCGAAGAAGGCGCCGACCAGCATGCCCTGGCCGGACAGGATACCGCCGGCATAGGGCACGGGCATGGGGACGGAGCGCGCCTCGGGGCGCAGCATGTTGCGCATGATGGGATCTCCAGAAACGCAGAAGCCGCCCGGGAGGGCGGCCTCTGCATGGGTCGAAGGGGGTGGTGAGTGGGATCAGGTGCCCGGGTTGAACCAGGCGCCGCGCCAGTCGATGGCACCGACGCCGAAGTCGAAGAGCACGCTGACCTCGATGCCGTCGACGCCGGACACCGGGCCGGTGGTGACCTGCGGCCCCTCGACGCCGTTCAGGTAGCCATAGACGTAGACCGGCGTGGTCGGCGGCTCCGCGAAGAGATACCAGCGGTTCGCCGGGATCAGCGGCTCCACCACCGGCTGCAGCAGGCCGACATAGGGGTTCACCGCGCCGGAACTGCCCGGTGTGATCGCCGCGGTTAGCTTCAGCGCAGAGAGCTCCAGCGCCGCCCCAACCAGCACCCGCATGCTGCGGCCGAGCGAGATCGGCAGGCCGTCCAGCGTGCGCTGCTTCATGATGGCCTCGCGGCCCTTGGCGATGTTCGCCTCGTCGAGCGCCGTGCCGGCCGCCGCCTTGTTCGCCCGTGCTGCGGCGGTCGAGAACACCGGCGCGCTGCCGGTGGTGAGCGTCGGGCCATCGCCATTGGCCAGGTTCAGCAGGGCATAGGCGGTGGCGTTCTCGAAGTCGGCGACGCGGCGGCCGATCATCGCGGCGAAGTCGGTGAAGGCGCCGAGGTCGTCGTTCACCAGCATTTGCCGCGTCACCCGGATGCGGCGGGCGAAGGTCTGCAGCAGGACGATCTCCTGGCTCTCGGACATGGTGCCGGCCTGGATCTCGCCGTTCTCCAGCAGCGGCTGCAGGACGGGGAAGTCGCCGATGCGCAGATGCCGGTGCGGCTTGAAGTCGCGGAAATCGCGCCGGAGGAACAGCTGGCGGTAGGTGGGCGCGGCCGGCTGGTAGGCGGCGAGCAGCATCTTGTTCGCGGCAGCGGAGAGCAGGGCGGGGAAGTCGGAGGTGGTGTGAAAGGCGCGCTCGGCCAGGCGCACCGGATCGCGCGGGATCGGCGTCTCGCCATGGAGGGAGAGCAGCTCGCGGACCATGTCGGAGGGGCGCCAGCCCATGAACTCGGCGTGGCGGCCGTTGCCCTGAGGCTGGTAGCCCGGCATGGCGCGGGCGGCGATCGCCTCGGCCATGGCGTCGAGCACGGCCTCGCGCGGCGGCGCACCGTGGGCGGCGGGGTTGGCAGGCACGGAGGGCCGGGGCGCGTGGCGCACCAGGGCGTCGAACAGGGCGCGGCGGGTGTCGTCGGGGGACCAGCCGCGCTCGACGGCCTCGGCGCGCAGGGCGGCCACACGGTCGCCCGGCAGCAGGGCGCGGGCGGCCTCGACGGCGGTGTCGATGCCGGCGATGCGGCTGCGCTCGGCACGGGTGGCCTCGGCGGCGGGATCGTGCGGCGGGCTGGCCGGCGCGGCGGGCGCGGGCTCGGGCGTGGTGGTCACGGTGGTCTCCTGGGGCGGGGTGACGGGCGGCGCAGGCGGCGTGGGGGTGGTCTCGGACACCTGGGTCTCCTGTGGACAGGACTGTGGGAAAGGCTGTGGATCGTCCGCGATCGGCGGCTCCACGGCTGGGCTCGGCTCGGTCTGGGGATCATCGCCGCGGGTGACGGCGTCGCGATCCACCGGGATCGGCACGACGGAGATCTCGAACGGCTCCCAATCCACCGCGCGGTGGACGGTGGTGCCGGTGGCGGCATCGGGCCGCGGCTCGTAGCGGTGCACGCGATAGCCGACGCTGACTGCGCGCAGCGTGCCGTCGGCGATCCGCTGCCACACCGGCTCGATGTCCGTCGCGCTGCTAAACTGCAGGGTCGCATAGCCCCGGCCGCGCTCGATGCGGGCAGCGGTGACGCGGCCGAGCACGTCGCGGGCGTCGGTGCTGCGATGGGTGTTCAGCACCGGGGCGTTGCCCGAGCGCAGCGCGGCCATGCGCACCGCGTTCGGCGACATCTCCAGCTCCTCGGTGATCAGGCCGAGGGCGGGGACGAAGTTGCGGGCGCGGGCGCCGGTCGACCACACCACCTCGACGGTGCGCGCGGTGCGATCGACGGTGGCCGGCGCGGTGATAGCGCGGTGCGCCACGATCGATTGCCCACCAGTGGGAACCGGCGCGGCCGGAGCGGCTCGATCGCGCGCAGCATCGGCTTCCGGCCCGGCGTTGTCGCCGCCGTGTTCGATGTTTTCGGTCATGCGGAATCGTCCTGTGCTGACAGCCACGTCAGTGAGGCGCCCAGATTCTTATCGCTGGGTGGCGGGCTGCCGTGCAGTTCAAGCGCCAATGCCCGGCCCCTGAACCGGATCATTCGCGCGGGCTGACGGGCATGATGCAAGCCGCTGATCAGCAGCAGATTTCGGCTGCGGCACTCGAAACCAGCCGTTTGCGGTGGGATGCGGCGTCGAAGCGGTCGGCCGCCGCCTTAGCCAGTTGCCTGCATCGAGGTCGAGAAGGCTGCTCGGCTCCCGCGTGACATGCTGGCCTGTTCCTTTGGGAACACGTCCTGCCCTGCGCGCTCTGCGAGAAAGCGGTGCATGAGGTCGGGCAAGACAGGCCGATTTCTGAACCGCAAGCCACGGGAGACGGAAATGGTTTTCAACAACGGCAAATGGAAGTTCGGTACCGCAGGTGCAAACACCTACGACATGAACGGCCAGCCGGTCTGGGACGTCGCCGACAATTACGACGCCGGAGCAGGCAGTGATCTCGTTTACGGCAACATCGCCGACAACGTGATCAGGGGTGGCTCTGGAAACGACACCATCGATGGATGGTGGGGCAACGACACCATCGACGGTGGCCTCAACGACGATGTCCTGAAAGGCGATCTCGGGAACGACTCGTTGGACGGTGGCGATGGCAACGACGTTGTGTCAGGCGGTGACGGGTCATACCCGCCTCATGAAGTTCTGACCGACCTGAGGTAGGGAAAGTCGGTGAGGGATGCGATGCGTCCTGGGTCTGCGAGCATGCGGTTCCAGGCGTCGCAGCAGCCGTCGATGATGTGGTCGAGATTGCGGAACAGCCGTAGCGAGAGGAAGCGCTCGCGCAGATAGAGCCACAGGCGCTCGGCTGGGTTCAGCTTGGGGCTGTAGGGCGGCAGGAAGACCAAGCTGACGTTCGCAGGCACGACGATCTCGCCGGCGGTGTGCCAGCCGGCGCCGTCGAGCAGCATGGCGGCGTGCACGCCCTCTGGAAGGGTCGCGGCGAAGCGGTCAAGGAAGGCCTGCATGGCGGCGGCGCCGACTTCGGTCATGACCAGCGCGAAGGCCTCGTCGGTGCCGGGGCGCACGGCCCCGTACAGCCAGGCGGAGGTGTAGCGGTGGTCGATCATGCCTTCGGGCCGGACGCCGCGCTCGAACCAGACGCGGGTGCCGCGGCCCTTCTGGCCGACGCGGGCTTCGTCCTGGCACCAGAGCTGGACCTCCGCTTCGGGGTGGGCCTGGGCGATGGCGCTCAGTGCCGCGGCGAGGCCCCCTTTTTGAAGCGCTCCTGCGCCGCCCTGTCGGCCTTGGGGTGGCTCGGCCTCGTCTTCTGCCAAGACAGGTCCAGCGACTTCACCAGCCGCAGCATGCCGCCCTCGCGGTAGATGACGCCAAATCGCTCCTCGGCGATGCGGCAAAGGTCAACGATCCGCCAGGCGGAGACGCCGTCGCGGTCGGGGTCCGGGCCGCGCAGCACGATCGCCTTCAGCGCGGCCTGCTGGCCCTCGCTCAGCCGCGGTGGCCGGCCCGGGCGGCGCTCGTCGCGCAGTCCGGCGACGCCCGCCGCGTTGAAGCGGTGCACCCAATCCCGCAGGGTTTGGTGGTCCATGCCGGCGGCACGCGCGGCGGCTTCTCGGCTCATCCCGTCCAGCACGTTGGCCAGGCCGAGGAGCCGCGCGGCAACCCGGCCGTCCGCCTCGCGCCGCGCCAGCCGCCGCAGCTCCGCCGCCTCAATGTCCGCCCGGACCCCCACCGCCCTGCCCATCGCTACCCCCGCGAATCAACCGGCAGAAGCGAATCACCCGGCGCGCACGGACGCCACTCACACAAGAGTCAGCATTTCATCAGGCGGGTATCAGACACTTTGAAGGGCGGGGCGAATTCCGACCGGCTTCACGGTAGAGAAGGCTCCGACAGCATTAGCGGTGGGAGCGGCAACGACACGCTCGAAGGAAATGGCGGGAACGATACCCTAGCCGGCGGCACCGGCGCCGACATCATGTTCGGAGGCGATGGGACTGATCGGCTGCTCGACGGGTCGAGCGAAGGCGTTACCGACACAATGTCCGGGGGAGCAGGGAGCGACTTTCTCGAGAGCCTGGGCGGGGGCGATGCCATGAGCGGCGGCGCAGATAACGATCGGTTCTCGTTCGGCGACGCCGAGGCCTTCAGATTGCTCG
>NZ_JAWLHG010000085.1:0-7942 GCF_041690465.1 Falsiroseomonas sp.
TGGCCCTGCACCAACTGAGGCAGTCCCCCGCCACCCATCGGAGGCGGATTTACATCACCCGGCTACGCCGACGGGATCAACGCCCATTCCGGGTTTCCGACTTCAGCCCCTATGCGGACATAAGGCACTGGCCGGAACGACTACCGCCTCTGACCCAAACGAGACTTAGCGTCCCAATTGGTTCTGTCGATCGTCATCGGGACTCGCAAAGCCCCCACGGCATCCGGGACCGTTACCAGAGTAGCATGGAGTCCGCCGCCCCCGATGAGACCAAATCCTCTGGTGACGGATGATCGAATCAATATCCGAGCCAATCTGCACCTGGGTGCCAAGGCCTGATCCCCAGGAATCGCCACGGCCCTGCTGGCGACCGCAGCAATCAGGGGGAACTTTTGCCTTGTCGGCCTGTTGACCGCCTGTTGCACGGCAGGCTGGGAGGACGGAATGAAATCGTTGCACACCGCCATTGTCATGGCCCGCGGCGGTCGCGAGGGGTTTGTGAAATCCGTCAATGGCGTTCCGCGGATGCGGATGGTCATGCCGCGCGCCCTTGGCGGGCCTGGCGAGGCGTTCGGCACCAACCCTGAGGAGCTGTTCGCCGCAGGGTACGCCGCCTGCTTCGAGTCCAGCCTGCGGCTGGAGGCACGCCGGCGCGGCATCGCCCTGAACGATATGTCCGTCGTCGCCGAGGTAACCATCGGTAAGGACGGCGAGGGATATGCCTTATCGACGGTGATTGTCGGCTACCTGCCGGGTTTGGAACAGGCGGATGCGGAAGTGCTGATGCAGGCAGCGCACGCAACTTGCCCCTATTCGAAGGCGATACGCGGTAACCTGTCGGTCACGCTCCGTACGGAAACATCAGCACCGCCGCAACCGGATGGGCTGCATCCGGCGTCGGCGGATTCTGCCATCGGGTAAAGCAACGGAGCAGGCTGGTGCCGACGTAATCGGTGTGGATCGAGCGCACCGCCGGGTCGCGGAGTATGGCACCGCGTGACGCGCCTTAGGCAATCGCGCGCGGCAGATTGAAGCGGACCGTCTCCTGCGGGCCGTCGAGTGTCGCAACGGCCAGCCGGCGCCACGACGCGAGGCGGTCGAGCAACTCCTTGACGAGGACCTCGGGAGCCGAGGCACCAGCCGTAACGCCGATCGACCGGAGCTCGTCGACCCGCGCGCGATCCAGCCCGTTCGCGTCCGGAATGAGCAGGCTGGGCGTGCCGCATTCCGCCGCAATTTCGCGCAGCCGGTTGGAGTTGGAACTGTTGGCAGCTCCGATCACGATCACAAGTTGGACTCGGGCAGCCAGCGCACGCACGGCAGACTGCCGGTTTTGGCTGGCGTAGCAGATGTCGTCGCCGGCCGGCCCGAGGATGGCGGGGAAGCGCGACCGCAGCAGCGCGACGATCGCGCGGACGTCGTCGACGCTCAGCGTTGTCTGCGTAATGTAGCCGAGGCGCGTGGGATCGGCGGGAACGAAGCGCGCCGCCTCCTCAAGGTCTTGGACGACGTGCACAACGCCCTCGATCTGGCCGCGCGTGCTGACCACCTCTGGATGATCGTGGTGGCCGATCAGCACAACCTCGAGTCCCTGGGCGGCGAAGCGGCGGCCTTCGGCATGGACCTTGGCGACAAGGGGACAGGTGGCGTCGATCACCGCAAGGCCGCGCGCATCTGCGGCGACAACGGCCGTTCGTGGGACGCCGTGCGCGCTCAAGACCGTCACCGCCCCTGGCGGAATGCTGCTCACCTCTTCCACAAAAATGGCACCCTTGGCACGCAATTCCTCGACGACACGACCGTTGTGGACAATCTCGTGCCGGACGTAGACCGGTGGACCGTAACGGGCGAGCGCGCGTTCCACGGTCTCGACAGCGCGGACAACGCCGGCGCAGAAGCCCCTCGGATTCGCCAAAACTACCTGCAGCGAATCGCGCGCATTCGCTTTGCTGTTGATCGTCACCCGAACCTCCTGCTGCGATGGGGTTACCCGCCGCTGGGCTGGGCGACGGCCCCGTTAGCGGCTAGGCCACAACGGCACCAACGAAATAGATCCCGGCAGCGCTCCGCCAAGGCCACTGATGATTGGTTGATGCACGGTTTCCCTCTATGCGGAGATCATCCGGAAGCCGACGGGCGAATCCTCGCCGCCGCGTCCCTTCGAGGCACCGTCGCCGCAGATCATCACTCAGTGCACCGGTAGGATCGACCGCGCCACACCGGTGGGGCACCGCGCAGGGCACGGACCAGCGCCGAGATCTGGATCGCAAGGGTTGCCAGCACGCCCAGCGGATGCAGGACGGCGCCGAGCCAGGACTGCCGGAACCGCAGCGCCAGGGCGAGCCGCAGGCCAAGCGACAGGCCGGTGGCCAGAAAGGCCAGCAACAGCACGCCCGGCGGCAAATCAAGCAGGACCGCCGCAGCGACGAGCAGAAACGGCAGAACGTGCCCTCCGAACAGGAGCACGGTCCAGACCGGCAGGGCCGCGGGCGTCGCCATCCCCTCCGTCGCGTTCTTCGAAAAGCCGGCCCATACGGCGCGCGCGCCCCCGTACATGCGGCAGGATGCGACGTCGGTCGCATCGAACACGTCGGTCCGCAGGCCGCAACGGCGGAAGGCGCGTGGTAGTGACAGCCCGTCATGCAACGACGACCGAATGGCGGCGTGACCGCCGGCGCGCTCGTAGGCGGCGCGGCGCACCGCAATGAGCTGACCGCAGGCCGCGCCGAAGGCGGGCCATACGGTCCAGCGCAGGCCCGGCATCGGAAGATAGCCGAGCAGGAGGAAGAGGATCATCGGTACGACCAGCTTCTCCGCCAGGGTCCGCGTGACCTGAAGCGGGAAGCCGCTGGCCAAGGCGACGGCAGGATGCGCCTGAAGAAAGGCCGCGACGCGCGCAAGCCCGTCCGGCGCAAACCGGACGTCGGCGTCGACGAAGAGCATCAGCTCGTGGCACGCGAGACTGGCGAGTCGATGGCAGGCATGCTGCTTGCCCGACCAGCCGGTGGGCAAGGGCGGGGCCATCGCCAATCGAACCCGCGGGTCCGCCGCCGCTACGGCGCGCACGATCTCGGCCGTGCGATCCGACGAATGGTCGTCGAGCACCACGACCTCCAGATCCACACCGGTGCTCGCGAGCACCGCGTGCAGCGCGCCGCCGATCTGTGCCGCCTCGTCACGGGCGGGGATCAGAATCGAGATCGCTGCGGGCCGCGCTCCGTCGCCGACAAGGGCGGGCGCCGGCCGCGGGCGCCGGTAGAAAAAGAGGTTCATCGCCGCGACTGCGGCGGGCAGGGCGGCCAGGACAAGAGCGCACCAGGCGAGGAATTCGATCATCAGCGGTCCCCATGCCCCGGCCTGAAGGATTGCCCGAGCAGGCCGGCCCGGGCGCGCCGCCACACGTCATAGACTCCGCCCACACCGACGCTGCCCTCCAGAACCGGCAGGAAGCGGCTCGGGTCGCGGCTCAAGGCGTCCCGCGCGAGGACATCCATCGCCTCCTCCAGATGGCGCTGGAGCAGCGGCAGCAGGCGCGCCGGCGTTCGGTCATGCCCGAGAACCGGCGCGCCGAAGCGTGCCAGCGCCTCGGGATAGCGCTCATCCCAGAACGGATATTCAAGCGCCAGTGGCAGCAGGATAGCGGCTGGGACGCGGCGCGCGAGATAGGCAATGCCGGGCATCAGCAGAACGGGACGCTCGCGCGGGTCAATGAGTCGACCCTGTGCCGTGACCACCAGGAGCGCTGCGGGGTCGCGCAGCAGGTTCTCGCCGATCTTCAGGAACTGCGCTCCGCTCCACAGCCAGTTCTGCCGCACGCCGAAGACCCCGAGCCGCCGCATGAAGCCGTACTTCTTCAGCGTTTCGCTGTTCATGGGCCCGTAGGCCGAACGGCCGGCGAAGAAGCGGTCCGTCAGCAGAAGCACGATGAGTGGATCCCACCAGGAGGGGTGATTGGCGTAGACGATCACCGGGCGGTCTGGCGGCAGCTCGGGCAGGCCATCGCGGCTGACGCGGACGGCGTGGAAGTTGCGGCCGACGTACCGGCGCGTGTAACGCGTGAAATAGCGGACGAAACGCGGTGAGTGCAGCTGCCGCGGATCCACTACCGAATTGCCCTGTGCCGCTGCCACCGTCCGGACCTTCACCTTCGGTTAAACCGCCGTCTCCGAGGCAATTTCGGCGGCGCCGGAGCCGCCGCGGTCGCGGTCGAGCGCGTCGGCGGCGATCCAACCCGACATCAACACCATCGGCATGCCCGGTCCGGGGTGGGCCGCGCCGCCCGCGAGATACAGCCCGCGGAGATGGCGGCTGCGGTTCCCGGGCTTGAAGGCGCCGAAGAAAAGGCCATGGCTCGCCAATCCATAGATCGCGCCGTCCAGCACGCGGTAGCGGTCATGAATGTCCTGCGGCGTAAGCGCACGCTCGAAGCGGATCCGTGCCTCGAGATCGCGCAAGCCTGCAGTCCGCGCAAGCTTGTCCAGAATGATCCGGCGATAGGCGGGAAGCATCGCCGTCCAGTCGTGGTGCGGCCGCAGGTAGGGCGTATGGACGAGGACATAGAGGGCCTCGCCGCCCGGCGGCGCGACAGCCGGCTCCGTGCGCGCCGGAGCTGCCAGGTAGCAGGTGGGATCGGGCGTGGGCTCGCCTTTCCGATAGATCCAGTCACACTCCTCCTCCGGGTCGTTGGAGAAGACGAAGTTATGGTGCAGCAGGTGGTCATAGGCGCGATCGAGACCGAGATAGAGCACGATCCCGGAGCAGGCCGGCTCGATCCTCCGCCGCCGACGCAGAAAGGCCCGTGCGGGCTCGCCGCCGACGAGCTCGCGGTAGGTGCGCACGCTGTCCATGTTCGACACCACGGCCGCGACCTCGATCCGTTCGCCCTGGTCGGTCTCGATCGCGGCGACGCCGCCGCCGCGGTGCAGAATGCGCGTCGCGCCGACGTCCGTCCGGACCTCGACCCCCAGCGCGCGGGCGAGGCGCTCTAGCGCCACCGCCACGGCCCGGGTGCCGCCGCGCGGGTACCACACGCCGCCGTCCGTCTGCATATGGGCGATGGAGCAGAGCACGGCGGGGGCACCATAAGGCGAGGAGCCGACATACTGCACAAAATGGTCAAGCATCTGGGCGACGCGCGGGTCGCCGACCCGCCGTCGGATCACCGATGCAACGGACATGCCGAAGCGCAGGCTCAAGACGTCACGCAGGATCGAGAGATCCAGGCTCTTGCCGAGGTTGAGCGTGTCGCGGATGTCCTCCACCGGCTTCCAGAAGAAGAAGCGCTCCGAGATCGCGTGGAGGCGCTCGGACAGGCCGATAAAGTCGCGATAGCCCGCCGCAGCGTTTGTCGCGGCACCGCCCAGGGCGGGGATCTGCTTCGCCATCGTTTCGACGTCCTCGACCAGGTCGAGAGCCGAGCCGTCATCGAAGAAGCAGCGCCACTGCGGGTCAAGGCGAACGAGGTCGAGTTCGTCGTCGAGGTCGCGCCCGGCTTCCGCGAAGATCCGCCGCAGCACGCGCGGCACCGTGAGGATGGTTGGTCCCATGTCGAAGCGGAAGCCGTCCGACTCGAGGACCGCCGCCTTGCCGCCCAGCCAGGGGTTCTTCTCGAGCAACACGACACGGTACCCGCGCGCCGCCAGGGTGCAGGCGGCGGCAAGCCCCGCCAAGCCGCCGCCGATGACGCCGACCGGTACCGGCCCTGATCCGCTTTCGTCCATCGCGGGCCTCATTCCGCAGCCATCCTCGGCTGGCCGAGGCCGAGATTCTCGCTCATCAGGCGTGCGGTGATCCGCGCGCTTTCGAAGATGACGGGCAGTCCGCTGCCCGGGTGGGTCCCGCCGCCGACGAGATACACACCGTCGAGGTCCTCGAACTGGTTGCGGGGCCGCAGATGCAGCATCTGACCCATCGAGTGGGCCAGGTTGAATGTCGCGCCGCGATAGATGGCCATGTCCTGCTCCCAGTCGACCGGCGTCACGATGCGCTCGAACCGAATGCGCCGCTCGAGGTCCGCCGGCAGGCCTATCCGCACGAGTTGCCGGAAGATCAGCGCGCGAAACTCGGCGCGATGCGCCGCCCAGTCGATGTCCGGCGTCCGGTGCGCAACCGGCACGAGCACGTAAAGCGCGCTGCAACCATCCGGAGCCTGGCCGGGGTCGGTCGTGCAGGCGTTCTGCACGTAGAATGACGGATTGATGGGCAGGCTCCGCCCGGTCTGAATCTCGGCGATATTGCGCCCATAGTCCTGCGCCAGCCAGATCGTGTGATGGGCGAGATCCGGAAACCGGCCATCGACCCCGAGATACATCATGAAGGTTGAGCAGGAGAATTTCTTGCCGGCCAGCCGCCGATCCGTCCAGCGGCGACGGAGCCGGTCGGGTACCAGCGTTGTCATGGCGTGGGCGAAATCGGCATTGAGGACGAGCGCATCGGCGCGTAGCTCGGTGCCCGCCTCGGTCCGTACGCCCAGGGCCCTTCGTCCCTTGAAAAGGATTTCCTGCACCGGGTCGGCCAGTCGGATCTCGACCCCCATTTCGCCGGCCGCGGTCGCCATCGCCTGCATGACCGCACCGCACCCGCCGCGCGGATGGAAGACGCCGTACTCGTACTCCAAGAAGGACAGAATCGTGAAGAGGCTCGGGCATTGAAAGGGGGACATCCCGAGATACTTGCTTTGAAAGGAGAAGGCGAGGCGCACCCGCGAGTCCTTGAAGTGGCGGGTCAGGTCGCTGTCCACACTCCTCGTCGGCCGAAGAAGGGCAAGCGCCTTGATCACGGCGGGGTCCAGAAAGGCGCTCAGGCTGGTGAAGGGTCGCTCCAGGATCGGCCGAAACGCCGCAAGCTTGCGGCGATTGTCGGCCATGAACTGCGGCAGCGCCTCGGCGTCTGCCGGCGCGAAGCGTCGGATCTCGGCCTGCATGCGCTCAAGGTGGCTGGTCGCGTGAATCTCCTGGCCATCCTCGAAACGGAGATGATATTGCGGATCGAGGCGGAGGAGATTGACACAGTCCTCCAGTCGGCGGCCACAGGCTCGGAAGATGTCCTGAAGGGGGCGCGGGTAGAGGAAGAAGGTCGGTCCTATGTCGAACCGGAAGCCGTCAGCCTCGATCGTACCCGAGCGCCCGCCGAGGCGCGGCTGGCGTTCGAGGATTGTCACCCGCGCGCCCGCCGCTGCGAGCAACATGGCAGTGGCCAGGCCACCCGGCCCCGCTCCGACAATAACGACGTGCCGCATCACTCCAAACCCGCTTGCACGTGGTCCATGATGGCCGCCACACGGGGATGTCCCTCCGGGGCAGCAGTCTCCGGCGCGCCGCTCCAGGCAGGAAAGTAGATCGTGCGCCAAAAGGTTCCAGCGCCCGACGAAATTTTTGCGGCCATCCGGCGCGCCGAAGACGTGCAGACGGCCTGGGCCGCCCGTCCGGTGTCGGCACGGCTCGCGATCCTGAGGCGTCTCCGACCGGCCTTGGCCGCCGACGCCGCAGTCCTGGGTCATGATCTGGCCGCCCTGCGTTCCGACTGGCGCGCCGGCGACAAGATGGTCGCCGAGGTCTTGCCGCTGCTCGAGGCCTGCCGTTTTCTGGAGCGTAATGCGGCCGGACTTCTTGCCGCCCGCCGGCTCGGATCGCGCGGCCGTCCTCTCTGGCTGCTCGGCACACGCGCGGAGGTCCGGCGCGAGCCTCTCGGTGTCGTCCTGATCCTGGCCCCGTCCAACTATCCGTTGCTTCTGGCGGGCGTGCAGATTCTCCAGGCGCTCGTTGCCGGAAACGCTGTATTCGCCAAGCCAGCGCCGAGCGGGACTGGGCCGTTGCTGCGCCTGGCCGAACAACTCGACGCCGCGGGGCTTCCGGACGGCTTGCTCACCCTGCTCGGTGAGAACCGGTCCCAGGTTGAAAGGGTGATCGCAACCGGACGCATCGCCAAGGTGATCCTCACCGGG
>NZ_JAWLHG010000086.1:0-7896 GCF_041690465.1 Falsiroseomonas sp.
GAGAACCGCATCGACGAGCTCATGCCCTGGCACTGGGCAGCCTCGAAAAACACCTGAGCGTCAAGCCGCGGCGCGAAGGGTCCGGAGCCTCCGCTTACGATTGAACCTGCGCCCCTGGGCACCGTCCCGTTCAGCGGGGCGCCTGGCACCCAAGGCAGCTGGCGGAGGAAGTGCCCCGGATTCGAACCGTCGCTGGGCGAGAACTCGGCAGGATCGGATTGGTCAGAACCACACCGCCGAAATACTTGCCAACACGGGGTCACGACGTGGGTCACTCAGGCGGCGTGAGGCGGCCAGTCCTGCGCCCAGGGGCGGACCTCCTCCATTCGTGCCGCAAGATCGAGCAGCAGGTTATCCTCGTGCCAACGCCCGACCAGTTGCAGCGCCACGGGAAGCCCGGCCGTGGTGCGCCCACAGGGGATCGACAGCGCTGGGTGTCCAGTGAGGTTGAACGGGAAGGTGTAGGGATACCAAGTCGCACGGATGTGGCCGGCCTCACCAGCGCCGTTGCCAACGGAGAAGGCTGCGAACGGGTCGAGGCCAGTTGCAGGTGCTGGCGCACTGATCGTCGGCGTGGCGAGCACATCGATTCTACCGAAGAGCGCTACGATCTGGCGGAACAGCACTGTGCGGCGCTGCGTCGCAGCCAGAATTTCTGAGGCGCTGCGGCCAAGGCCGTGCTCAATCGCCTCCACGAAAGAGGGGTCGAACAAGTGGCGATCCTGCGTCAGGCGCGAGCCGAAGCGGCCCGCCAAACTTGATTGCAGAATGACCAGGAAGGCTTCTTCCTCGGACGCCAAGTCGATCTCGACCCGTTCGACCGTGCCTCCGAGTTGCCGCATGGCGGCCGCCGTCAGGGCTTCGACTTCCGGGTCGAGCAGCGCATTGCCGACGCGTGGCGCCCAACCAATGCGGAGCGCGCCAGGGGCGGGCGGTGTGGGCAGGGCGAAGGCATAAGGGTCCCTCGGATCTGGGCCCTCCATGGCTGCCACCATGAGGCGCATGTCGGCAACGGTGCGCGTTATCGGACCGATGTAGGAGTTGTTCCCGAAGCCGTCGGGTGCATGGACGTGTGGCACGCGGCCGAGGGTCGGCTTCAGGCCAAGGACGCCGCAGCAGGCAGCCGGAATGCGGACCGAGCCGCCGCCGTCCGTGCCGAGCGCGATCGGCCCTAGACCTGCGGCTACCGCCGCCGCCGCTCCGCCGGATGAACCGCCCGGCGTGCGCGCCAAGTCCCAAGGGTTGCGCGATACCCCGCTCACGGGGCTATCGGTGTAGGGCTTGTGGCCAAACTCCGGCGTGGTGGTCTTGCCGATTAGGATGGCGCCGGCCTCCCGCAGACGAGCCACCGGGACAGCGTCCTCTTCCGGCACGAACTCCCTGTAGAGCGCCGAGCCCATCGTGGTGCGCAGGCCCTTTGTCCAGGTAAGGTCCTTCACCGAAAACGGCACACCATGGAGCGGGCCAAGCACATCACCCCGCATTACCGCCGCATCCGCCTCCCGCGCGGCGGCCCGTGCGGTTTCGTCATCCACCGTGACAAATGCGTTGAGCGTGGACTGGGTGCGCGCAATAGCATCAAGTACAGCATCGATCAGCGTGATAGGGGACAGGCGCCGCGTCCGGATGGCAGCGGCGGCCTCAGCCGCGGAGAGGTGAAGGGGGTTGGTCATATCATCCAGCGCCCGCCATCGATCAGCAGCGTCTGCCCCGTGACGTAGCGGGCGTCGTCGGAGGCAAGAAATGCGACGACGCCAGAAACATCCTCCGGCTCGGCAACAAAACCCATGGGGACGGAATTGCGTACCTTATCGATTACCTCACGCGGTAGCCGGTCGTGCGCACGGGTCCGGATCGCACCAGGTGCGACGGCGTTGACGTTGACGTGGAAGGGCGCAAGTTCGCGCGCCAGTGAGCGAGTAAACCCAATTACGCCCATTTTCGCCGCCGCATAGTCGACCATGCCGACATCCCCGTAGAAGGCGCTTTCCGTGGACATGTTTATGATGCGGCCGGCGCCGCGGTCCCGCATCCCGGGCACCACTTGCCGCGAGACCAGCATTGTCGTCACCAGTGAGACGTTGAGCACGAAGCGCCACGTGTCCGGATCGCTTTCGTGGAAGGGGCGGGACTTCTCCCGTGCGCTCTGACCGACGTTGTTGAACAGCACATCGAGCGGCCCGATTCGGGCGAAGGCGTCCTCGACGGCAGCGCGGTTGGTGAGGTCGGCGACGAAAGCCGTGGCCGTCGCACCCCTGGCGCGGCACTCCGCGGCGGTGGCGTCGAGTTGATCCGCCTCGACGTCGAACAGCGCGAGCGTGGCGCCCTCATCCGCGAAGCGCAGGGCGGTGGCCCGGCCAATGCCGTTGGCGGCACCGGTGATCGCGACAAGGCGGCCGGTGAAACGTTGTGTGCTCAGTGGAATGTCCTCCCGCCATCCACCGCCAACGCGGTGCCGGTCACGTAAGAGCTCTCGTCGGAGGTCAGGAAGAGAGCCGCATCCGCGATCTCCTCCGGCTGGCCGACACGCTTGATGACGTAGCGGTCGAGGATCATGGCAAGCTCCGCCTGCGGATCCGGCGCGGCCTCCCAGCTTTCCCGCCACATCGGCGTGTCGATGATGCCGGGACAGATCGCATTGACCCGTATGTTCCGCACGGCCAACTCGATGGACAGTGACTTGCAGAACATCACGACGCCGGCCTTGGCGGCGCAGTAGGCAGTGCGGGCGGGGAGAGGCCGCAAGGCGGCGCCGGATGCGATGGTGACGATGGTGCCGCGTCCGGCCGCGGTCAGCGCGGGCAGGGCGGCCCGGCAAACCAGCATCGGCGCCGTCAGGTTCACCCCGATGACGCGCGCCCATTCGTCCGGCTGCATCTCAGCGAGCGGGCGCATCAGATCCACGCCGGCCGCGTTCACCACGCCATCGAGCCCGCCCAGCGCCGCGGCGGCACGCTCGACCGCGGGCCCAATGGCGGCGGCATCCAGCAGGTCGCAAAGGATGCCGGTCACGGCATCGGGCATTGGCGCGCGGTCCAGCAGCGCGACGCACGCACCTTCCGCCGTGAAGCGCGCGCCGATGGCACGGCCGATGCCGCTCGCGCCGCCGGTGACGAGAACGCGTCGTCCTGCGAGCCTCATCGTGCGGTCCCAGCCTTGAGGATTGGGCGAAGCGCCTCGGCAGCCGCGTCGCAGCGGGTGAACCAGACCTTGGGATGGCCTAGGATGTGCTTGATCAGCCGCTCCAGCATTGCGATGCGGGAGGGGCGGCCAATAATCTCAGGGTGCATCGCCAGCATGAACTGCCGCTGCTCCTTGTAGAGCAAGTCGAACTCGTCAACCCAGCCTTCCAGGACCGAGGACGGCGGCTGCATTGTCCGACCCGGCAGCGTGATGGAGTAGTTGAAGAAGGGCGCGTCATCTAGCACCCAGGCAAACGGAAACTCTACAACATCGCTGCGCCGGCCTTCGATTTCGAGCAGGTAGGGGCTGTCGTCATCGAAGAAATTCGAGGAGTAGGAGAAGTCGTAGTCGCGGATCAACTTCAGCGTGATCGCGCTGAATTCCGCGGCCGGGGAGCGGTAGCCGGCCGGCTTGCGGCCGGTGGCGCGGCGCACCGCCTCGATGCCCTTTTCCATCTCCTCGCGCTCTTCCTCCGGCGTCAGCGTCACGATCCAGCGGTGGGAGTAGGAGTGGTGTGCAATCTCGTGCCCGCCCTTCAGGATGCGCTCCATCAGCGCGGGCCGCTGTTCGATCACCAGGCCGGGCACGAAGAAGGTGCTGGTGATGCCGTAGCGCGCGAGCAGGTCCAGCACGCGGTCGCAACCGACCTTCCATCCGTATGCGCCCTGGGACATGATCACCGGCCGCTCGGCATTTTTCGGATCGCGCGAGGTCCAGAGTGTTTCGCAATCCAGGTCGAAGCTGAGCATCACGGGCAGGCCATGCTGGGTCATCGGCATCGTGGCGCCATTCCCTCAGGTGAAGCGGTGAAACCCAATCCAGCGCTCGGCGAGCACCAAGGTCAGGCCGGTGGTGACGATCATCAGCGAAGAGATTGCCGCGACCGAAGGGTCCACGCCGAACTCGATCGCGGTGAACAGCTTCACCGGCAGCGTCGTGCTGGTCACGCCGGTGAGGAAGATCGAGACCGGCACGTTGTCGAAGGAGGTTATGAACGCGAACAGCCCGCCAGCCGCCAGGCCAGGCCGCAGCAACGGCAGCGTCACCAGGCGGAAGGCATCGAAGCGCGTCGCACCGAGCGTGCAGGCGGCGTCCTCAAGCTCGGCGTCCAGCCCGTGCAGGCTCGCCAGGGTCGTGCGTACGACATAGGGGACGGTGATGACGATATGCGCGAGCACCAGCCCGGCGAAGGTGCCGGCCAGGCCAAGTGCTGAGTAGAATTGCAGCAGCGCCACGCCGATGACGATGCCCGGGAAGACCAGCGGCGACATGACCAGCGATGAGATCAGCGCCCGGCCCGGCACGATGCGTCGCACCAGCGCATAGGAGGTCGCAGTGCCGATCAGCAGCGCACCCGTCGTCGCCGCCGCGGCAAGCGTCAGGCTGATGCCGATGGCGTGGAGGTAGTCGGTGCTTTCCAGCACCCGCCCATACCACCTCAGCGTGAGGCCCTGTGGCGGTACGGTCAGGAAGGAGGTCGTGCTGAAGGAGGCGAGAACCACCACCGCCACCGGCAGCATGAGGAAGCCCAGCACCAGCGCGACATAGGCGCCGGCGAGGATGCGGCCCGGCTTCATGCCCGCGCCTCCCACCGCCGCGCGAGGCGTGCCCCGGCCCAGAGCAGGAGCAGCACGATCGCCGTCATGAGCAGCGCAATCGCCGATCCGGCGGGCCAGTTCAGCAGTTGCAGGAACTGCTCGTAGACGAGTGTGGAGATCACCTTGTAGGTCGGCCCGCCGAGCAGCCGAGGCGTGACCAGCGCGCTGACCGTCAGCACGAAGACCAGGATCGAGCCAGAGACGATGCCGGTCGCGCTCAACGGCAGCGTGACCTTGGCGAACACGGCGATGCGTGATGCGCCGAGCACGCCGGCCGCTTCCTCAAGGTCGCGCGGGATGTTCTGGATCGTTGCGACCAGCACCAGCACCATGATCGGCAGGAAGATGTGGGTCAGCCCGATCAGGAGCCCAGTGAAGTTGAACATCAGCCGCAGCGGCTCGTCGGTGATGCCAAGGCCCATCAGCCACTGGTTCACCAGCCCGCGCCGCGCCAGCAGCGCGATCCAGCCGAAGGTCCGCACCACCAGATTGAGCAGCATTGGGAACACCACCAGCAGGGTGAGCCAGTGGCGCCAGCGCGAGGTGGAGCGCGCCAGGATATACGCGACAGGGTAGCCGATCAGCAGCGTCAACAGCGTGACGACGAAGCCGAGTCCGAGCGTACGCAGCAGGATCTCTAGGTAGAACTCGTCGGTCAGCGCGATGATGTAATGCTCGAGCGTCCACCCTTCGCCGATGCCGCGCCCGGCGAGGTAGGGATGCAGGCTGGTCGGCACCAGCGACAGAACCGGCAGCAGGAACACCAGCCCGAGAAGCAGCAGCAGCGGGAGGAGCAGCAGCAACCCGACCGTATCGCGGCGCCGCACTTCAGCCATCTGCGGGAAGGAGGATTAGATCCTCCGGAGCGAACCATGCGGTGACGCGGGCGCCCTGCGGGATGGCGGGATGCGCTGGGCCTTCCGCAAGCCATTCCGGGCCGGCGTCGAGGCGCAGCACATACTGGACCTGGGCGCCGGCGAAGGCGCGCAGCAGGATCTCGGCCGGGAATGTGTTGGCGCCTTCCGGTGGCGTGCCGTCGAGGCGCAGCTTTTCATGGCGCAATGCGGCGCGCAGATGTGCGCCGGCTGGCCGCGGGCCGGCGGCCAGCAGCGGGATGCCGCCGGGGCCGCGCAACCCGTCGAACCGCGCATCGATATCGAAAAGGTTGGAGCGGCCGACGAAGCCCGCAACGAAGCTGTTCGCGGGTCGCTCATAAACTTCTTGCGGCGAGCCTAACTGCTCGATACGGCCGGCGCGCATCACCGCCATGCGGTCCGCCAGCGTCAGTGCTTCTTGCTGATCATGCGTGACGAAGACCGTGGTGATGCCGAGGCGTTGCTGTAGGCGGCGCAACTCCACGCGCATCTCGTCGCGCAGCGAGGCATCTAGGTTTGAGAGAGGCTCGTCCAACAGCAGCACGCGCGGCTCCGTCACCACCGAACGTGCTAGCGCGACCCGCTGCTGCTGCCCGCCTGAAAGCTGCTTCGGGTAGCGCGCCGCAAGCGTGCCGAGTTGCACAAGTTCCAGCGCGGCCTTGACGCGGCGCGTCACCTCCGGATCCGCGACACCGCGGCGGCGCAGGCCGAAGGCGATATTCTCGAAGACCGTCAGGTGCGGGAACAGCGCATAGCTCTGGAACACCAGCCCGAGATTGCGTTTGTGCACCGGTGCGCGGGTGACATCGGCGCCGCCGATCAGAACCTTGCCGCCGTCGGGTTCGATTAACCCGGCGATCAAGCGCAGCACCGTGGTCTTTCCGCAGCCGGACGGGCCGACGAGGGCGACCATCTCGCCCTCCTCAATCATCAGGTCGACGCCAGCCACCGCAACGGCGGCACCGTAGCGCTTGCTCAGACCTCGCAGCTCGACAGTCGCCACGGCTAGATCAGCGCGCTATCTCGCGGTTCCAGCGGTCGGTCCAGGCCGGTAGGTTCTGCGCTACAACCTCAGGCGGCGGGAAGTAGAGCCGGTCCACAGATTCGCGATAGGGCACCAGCGCCGCGAGTTCAGCGGGCAGTTCAACTCTTCGGTTTGTGGGGCCCGCATACTGACGTTCTGCGAAGCAACGCTGCGCATCCGAGGAGAGGGCGCGGTCCATGTACTGCTCGGCCAACGCCTTATTCCGTGCGCCTTGCGGGATAGCAAAGGTCGGCAGGATGCCGATTGCCCCTTCGCTCGGAAACACAACCGCTACCGGGACGCCGCTGCGCGCCGCCGCGCCAACGCGGTCGGAGAACCAGACTGCCGCGGCGATATCGCCGCGCTCGATCAGTTGCACCACCTGATCGGCCTGGGTGTAGAGCGTCACGACATGCGGGCGCAGCTCGCGGATTGCGCGGAAGCCTGGCTCCGTGTTCTCGACCGATCCGCCATTCAGACGCGCTGCGGCGATCAGGAAGTGCTGCCCCGACGTCGCGGAAATATCGCCAATAGCTATCTTGCCGCGCAGCGCCGGCGACCAGAGGTCAGCCCAGCTGCTGGGCGGAGTGCGCAGCTCGCGCGGATTGTAGGCGATGGCGGTTGAGGAATACATGAAGCCGATCCAGCGCCGATCGGGATCTACTGCCGACGGATAGATGTCGGGGAGGTTCGTAAGGCGCGCGGGATCGATTTGGTCGAGCAGTCCCTCGGCTTTGGCCTGCACCGCCACCTGGAGATCCATGTAAGCGACATCGACGTCCGGCCGCCCGCGCGTCGCACGCAGGCGCGCCGCGTTCTGCACAGAGTTGCCAAGGACGAAGTTTACTCGGGTGCTGGTCGCGCGCGTGAAGGGCTCGGCGACGCAGGTGCGGACATTTTCCGCAAAGGAGCCGCCGAAGATGGCGACGTTGAGTTGCTGGGCTGAGGCGCTTGCAGAAAAGGCGGCACCCAGAGCCATTGCCCCAGCCAGGGCATCGCGCATCCGCATTGGCATTCCTCGCGTTCTCGTTTTCCCACTGAGATGTTAGGCAGCAGGAAGTCACGGCGTCAACGCGGGTCTGGCCGGATGCGAGGAGCATGGATCTGCGCGCCTAATGTGTATTAGCCAGGACTTGATCTGACAGACGGCGCTGGCTGTTCGAGCCGTTGGGCGTGTCTGTTGTGGTCAGTGGCGCATGATCTTCTCCCTGGCGAG
>NZ_JAWLHG010000087.1:0-7174 GCF_041690465.1 Falsiroseomonas sp.
CGCAACTCGCTACGAGAAGACCGCGAGAAATTACCTCGCCATCATCACCATCGCAGCCACCATCCTCTGGCTCAGGTGAATGTCCACAGGACCTAGACCTCAGGCGAGGCCGAGCACCCGGCGCTGCTCGTCCCAGGTCAGCGGGAGCTGGATAGCCTTCATCAGCTTGTTGACCGTGAGGCCATCGGGCTCACGCCCAGCCTGGATCGCCTCGATGACGTCCGGAGCAAGATACGCCAGGCGCAGCACGCGGATCAGGTAGGTGCGGCCCATCCCCTCGCGCTGGGCCAGCACATCGAGATCGGGGGCCTCGCCCGAGGTCAGCGCTGCCCGCAACAGATGCGCTCTCGCCACCAGCCGCGCGAGCGGCGTTTCCGCGTGCCGCGCCCCGTCACCCTCACCGATCACAAGCGCGACCTCCTTGCCCGAACGCCGCAGGCGTGCCGAGACGGAGATCGAGATGGACGAGGGCTGATCCGTGTCGTCCGCGGAAGGCAGCGCTTCGACCGCCAGTTCCCCCGGGAATGGGAGGTGGCGGAGCCGTCGCAGGTTAACCTGCATGTCCAGCCGCTCGGGGTGCAGCTCCACCCGCTGGAGCAGACGCCGCAACATCGCCGCCTGGGCCGCGGGCTCGAGCCCCGGCCAGCTCTGTGCAAGCTTGGTTGCTCCCTCGAGCACTCGCTCCTGCTCCGCTGCCGTGCCAGGGAGCGCTCCGGCATCGCGAAGGGCCCTGAACAGCGCAGCGCGGTCGCCGAGCAGGCCGAGCAGCCGCGTGGTGACGAGCGCCTCCACCTCACCCGCCGGGCATCGTACCGCCTCGCGCGCATCCGCACGCGTGCCGGTCACCAGGGCGTGCGAGATGTAGTAGCGGTAGCGCTTGCCCGCTTTCACCGCATGCGTCGGCGTCAGGCGCTCGCCCGAGGCGTCGAACAGGATGCCGGCGAGGGGGCTGGAGCCGTGGCGTCCTTTGCCTCCCCTTGCTGCTGATCGAGCCGCGTCGAGCCTCCCTTGCACCCTCCCCCACAGCTCCGCCTCCACGATGGCGGCGTGCTCGCCGGGATAGACCGCGCCCTTGTGGCCCACTTCGCCTCGGTAGACCCGGTTCTGCAGCATGTGGAACAGCGCCCCACGGGCAAGAGGCCGTCCCGACTTGCCGACCACCCCCTCCGCCCTCAGCCGCTCCTCCAGCAGGCGGACCGACCCGAGCGTGAGGTATGCTGCACAGATGTGGCGCACCGTTGCCGCCTCGCCCTCGTTGACCACCAGTTTGCGGTCGCGCACCTCGTAGCCGAGCGGGACCGTGCCGCCCATCCACATGCCCTTGCGCTTGGAGGCGGCGAACTTGTCACGGATGCGCTCGCCGGTGACCTCGCGCTCGAACTGCGCGAAGGAGAGCAGCATGTTGAGCGTCAGCCGTCCCATGCTGGTGGTGGTGTTGAACTGCTGGGTCACCGAGACGAAGCTGACGCCCGCCGCATCGAAGGCCTCGACGATTTTCGCGAAGTCGGCCAGCGAGCGGGTCAGCCGGTCCACCTTGTAAACCACCACGAGGTCGAGCCGGCCGGCGCGCACGTCGGCCAGCAGACGCTGCAGGGCGGGGCGCTCGAGCGTGCCGCCGGAGATCCCGCCGTCATCGTAGCTGGCGGTGAGCGCCGTCCAACCCTCATGGCGCTGGCTGCGGATGTAGGCCTCGCAGGCCTCGCGCTGCGCATGAAGCGAGTTGAACTCCTGCTCCAGCCCTTCCTCGGACGACTTCCGGGTGTAGATGGCGCAGCGACGGCCCGGGGAACGATCGCGACTGGCAGGAGCACCTGGCCTAGGCATCGCGGTTCACCCCGGGTCCGCCTGGCGCGGCCTTGTGGCCGGCGATCCTGTAGAAGCGCGGGCCGGACCAGTGGGCGCCGGTGATCTCGCGGGCGACCAGCGACAGCGAGCGGTAGAGGTGGCCCCGATACTCGAAGCCGTCATCCCGGACGGTGACGGTGTGCGTCTGCCCACGCCATCCCCGGACGAGCACCGTGCCGGACTTGAGCCGGCTGGCCCTGGCACGGCGTGTCCGCCCTGCCGTGGTCGGCGCAGCAGAGCTCTCCAGCCGTCGCGCCGTGGCTGGCGATAGGCCACCGAAGGCCTGCTCCTGTAGACGGTGGGCAATACCGCGCAGCAGCAGGTCACGGGTGAGGTCATGGGGAGGTGGTCGACGGTGCAGACGCTCCCATTCCGCGCGTAGCGCCGCGGTGTCGAACCCCGGCAGGCGCGCGAGGGCGCCTGCTATCTCAGCCAGGGCCAAGGCCGAGTCTGGCCTCGGCACCTCCTGCACGTGCAGTGGCATCAGCGAGGCCCGCTTACGCGGTAGGCCTTCCGTCCATCCAGCTCGAGGCGCTCGAGCGCGTAACCGCGCTGGCGCAGACGGGTCAGGGCGGCGCGGGTGGTGTGGGGCTGCCAGCCCGTGAGGGCAGCGAGTTCGCCGAGCGTGGCGCCGCCATGACGCGAGAGTGTGGCCAGCACGCTGCCGAGTTTGCCGCCGGGATGCTTCTCGGCTGGTGCATCCGCCAGCGCTGGCGGCTCAGACCCAGCCGGTGCATTCCCAGCCGATGCGGTGCTCGCCGGCAGCGCCGCGGCGTCGGCAGAGGCGGGGCTTTTGGCCCATGCCGACGCGGGACGCGCTCGCGTCCTGCGACTTTCTGCCGGGGGCGAGCGGCCGATTGCGGCGAAGCCGTGCACACTGACACGGAGCGCCATAGAGAGCCCGGTCTCATCGGTGCGCCAAGCCTCGGCCGCATCAGTCGCCAGAACTTCCTCGGTCAGCCCAGCCTGCAGCAGTCCGGCGAGCAGGCGCTGCCGGATGGCGCCGCGGACCGGCAGATCAGAAGGCAGAGGCAGGACGACACGACTGGGGCGGTCCGCCGCCGCCTCCAGGATACGGCGCTGGGTGGTCGACAGTAGCTTGGTGCTCGGCATGGGGTGGTTGCTCCTGAGGCGCCGCACCATGCAGCGCTCCCACCACCGGAAGCCCGGGCGAAGCCGGGCTGCGCGCCGCCAGGGCTCACCAGCCCCGCCGCGCACCCACAGCAATGCTTCCGGTGCGCGGGAAGTCGAGGGGAATGTCGACGACCCGGGCGCAGGTCGACTGACCAGAGCTCACCCCCAGCTTGGGGGCGATGGTTCGAATCCCTTCGCCAGCTCCAGTCGGTCCTTCCTGTAAGTCTCTCCGTTGTCGTTCAGAGTGCGCGGGAACGCCTGTCTGGCCGAGGTTCGCGCGTGAACCTTGAGGGTTCGACGATGGAACGAAGTGCGGAAAACCCTCTCCGAATGCCGGAGACTCTCCGGACCTTGAGGGTAGGCCGATTTTACCCCCAAGCTTAAGCCCTTGATTGCGAATCGTTTCTGGCGGAACCCGGCTGCGGTGTTCAGCCTTCTGACTGCTCGGGCGATTCTGCTGCTCAACTTTCTCCTGGCCCCCGAGCCTCGGCAGTCATCCGTCTGCCGAAGCTCAAGCCACTGATATACATGGAGATCCATGTCCGACATCGACCGCGTCTTCGCGCGACTGGGCGGAAGGCAGACTGCTGGCAGTGACCAGCGCGAGCTTCGGAACATCCCGCGAAAGGGAGCCTCCGCCGGTAGCCGGACCGTCGAGGTGGTGCGACTGCCGGCCAGAGGCGCGGCTGCCAGCGAAGACAGCCCCCGCCGGACCGATCACCGAGTCCGCGCGGCGACGTGGGACGACGGCTTTCCCGCCAAGTCTACGCCACCGCCGTCCTCGGCTCCGCTGCCGGTCGCCGCTGAAGCGCCCGAGCCGGTCGCCCACGTGATGCCGACCTGGACGCCGGCGGTCGCGGAGCCCAGCGTCGAGCCGGCGCCGGTTGCCCCCTCCGAAGCTGCTCAGCCGGCGCTGGAATCAGCGAAGCAAGCTCGCCGCACCGCACAGGGTAAAGCCCGCCGTGTCGCGGATCCGTTCGATGCCAGCGATGACGGCGCGAACTGTCTGCGCTGCGGCTACCTGATCGAACCGGCCCGCGAGCGGCGCGGGCTGGTTACGTGTGCGGAGTGCGGGTGATCGCGGCGAGCCTTCCAACTGCTGGGTGCAGCCCCGCCCGGCAGCAAGCTCGCCAATGAGCAACTGCACAAGACTAGTCTCGGACTTCCGCTCGTAGGGACGAAAGGACGCCACCGCTTCCGCACGAATGCGGCCTTGCTGCCTGGCCAAGAATTCAGCATCACGGGGTGTGAACCGCGACGATCGACACCGCCCGCTGCGCGGCAGCTACCTCGGTACAGGCAGGCGGCCGCGCCGGTGCCCCTGATGCCGCCCGCTGCAAACCCTCTCCTCGCCCGCCTCTCCGCTCTCGACGCCTCGGGCCAGCGGGGATTCGAGGGCCTCGTCAGAGACGCCCTCGCCGAGGTGACGGGGCAGCGCTTCTACCTCGCGGGCCCCGGGCGACAGGGCGGCGTCGACGCGCTGTCGCCAGGCAACGTTGCCTGCATCGGGATGGAGGCGAAGCGATACCAGTCGTCCACGCACCTGCCGCTCGACGCCTTGAAGGCAAAGGTCGCCGATGCTGCCTCGAGCTATCCTGGGCTCGACGTCTGGATCCTCGCCACACCGCGGGAGCTGCCCCTCCAGGACGCGGAGCCCCTGCGCGTCTATGGGGCGGCCCTCGGCGTCAAGGTCGTCATCCTTGATTCCTGCAAGGGGCCGCGCGGGCTGGATGGCGTATCGGTCCTGCTCGCCGCGGCGCCGCTGACGTGCGACGCCTGGTTCGCCGGAGAGGCCGCCGTTCTCGCCGCGATCGCGGCCGTGCGCGCGGCCTCGGAATTCCTTGTCGCGGAGGCTCAGCTGCGCGATCGCCTGCTCGGGGCCGACCTCGGGTGGGACGCCGCCCGCCGCGCTATGGCGGCGTGGCTGCGCGAGTCCATGGCGGAGCAGGCGCGGTCACGCGCCCGGCTGGACACCTTCGCCGAGCTGCTCGCGCCCGCGACGCGGCTCATGGACCGTCCAGTAGACGGCTTGCTCGACGGCGTCCTGTCCGCGCCGGGCGTCCCACGCGCGGTGCTCGGACCCGAGGGCCACGGCAAGACGTGGGCGGTCCTGAAGTGGTGGAACGAGCGCGCGGGCGCCGACGGGACCGGGCTGCCGCTGACGGTCTTCATCCCGGCCCGGGACGTAAGCGGCGATGACCTTGAGGCGCTGGTCGCCGCGGCACTCGCCTCGCGGACTGGCGTTGGCGACGAGGCGCATTGGCGACGCAGGCTCGCGCGCTGGCGCCGCGGGGGCACGGCGACGCTGTTCGTCGTGCTCGACGGCCTCAACCAAGTCCGCGCTCCGGTCCGCTGGGCCGACCTCGTGCGCCCCTTCGTGTCTGACGGATGGGTGGGGCGAGCCTCGGTGGTGTTTACTGCGCGACCGACAGAGTGGCGGCGGCTCAATGGGCTCGCCGACCTCAGCCCGGCGCCACTGCCGCATGAGATCGGCCCCTACACGGACGAGCAGGTGGATGACCTGCTGCGCGCGGCTGGGCTCGATCGCCAGGCGCTCGACCCGCGGCTCCCGGCGCTGATGAAGGTCCCGCGGTTGTTCGCCCTGGCCGCCGCGCGCGCACGCGACCCGATTCGCATTACCGAGTTGACGCCGGAGGCGCTGGCTCTTGAAGAGTATCGCCACCGCCTCCGGCTGCACGGAGCGGAACGGCTGCCGCTCGGCGAGGAAGGCTTTCGGAATCTAGTCACCCGCCTCGGCCAGCGCTTCCGCGGTTCCGTGGCGGAAGCGCGGGACCAGGTCATCACGCGGCGCGAGCTTGTCCAGGAGATCTCGCTCGAGAGCGGCGAAGAGCGTGGACCTGGGCTCGACGCGATGGTCAGCGAACTCGCCAGCGGGCGGTGGCTTGTGGAATGGGGCGAGAACCGCTTTGCGCTCGATACGCGCGCTGTCCCGCTGGCCCTCGGCCTCGCGCTGGTCGACGAGGCGCGGAGGGACCCGAGGCCGCCGGAAGCCTTCCTCGCTGAGTTCCTGGACGTCTTTCGCGGCAGCGACCTGGGCGCCAAGGTCATCCGCGCCGCCTGCGCCGTGGCCCTCCTCGACGGGGAGGCGAACGAAGGAATGCGCCGGCAACTGCTCCTGGAGTGGGTGACGGCGCAGGGCTTCACAGACGAGCACTTCCAGACGTTCTGGCGGCTGGCCTGCCTCGCCCCCGCAATCGTCGCCGACTTCGCCGAGAGCGTGTGGCGCCAGCGGCGCTGGGGTCAGGATCTCGACGAGATCCTGACCAAGGGATTGGCCCATGCGGCCAAGCACGATGTCGTCGGACGAGACGCGGTCGTCGCCCGCCTCGAGCGGTGGCTGGGCACCTGGTGGCCCGACCACCTTGAAGGGCGTATCCTCGGCCGGGCGTCCGACATCCCCGGGGGCGAGGGCCGCCGCACCGAGGTCCTCGCACGTGCGGCGGAGTGGGCGCGCGAGGTCGAGCCACGTCTCGTGCGGCCGCCCGCGCTCAACGGCATGCCGTCCGAAGACGGATGGGCATGGGTAGCGCGGCGGGCGCTCGTCACGCTGTCCTACCTGCCGCGGGCCCCGGCGGTCGCCGCCCTCCGCGCCTGGGCGGCCGCGGGAGCGATACTGGGCTGGCCGTCGTTCACAGAAGCGGCGGCATGGGCTCTCCGCTGGAACAGCCTTGACGCCGGGGCGGCGGCCGACGCGGTGCTGGCGGCGGCGAGGGAGTTCCTGGAGGTGGACCACCCTCTCGCGACGAGGGCCGCGCGCTCCCTGCTCCATGCCCTGGCGACGCCGGAGGCGGCATACCTCCTCGCCCACTCGGAAGCCGAAAACACGAAGGATCGCTGCGAGCCGGACCGGGCCTCCTTCTGGGGCCTAAAGCGCCTGGACGACGCCTGCTCCGCGGATGAGGAGGCCGACGGGGTTGTCGCGGCGACGGTGCACGCCGCGTGGGACGAGGATCGGCTGCGGGAAGTGCTTTCCTCGCTTTCGGTGCGGCACGCGGCGGAGTTGTTGGCGTTGCTGGCGCGATGGGCGCCCGCGCGAGTGCCCGAGGCGATCGACGCCCTCCTGCGCCGCGCCGCGACGCTAGACCATTATTGGCCTGACTGTGCATAGCCGCAGTGTCGCAGGTAGTCGGTGCATTCTTCGGGGCTGAAGCGGTCAAGGAGGTTGCCGATGGCG
>NZ_JAWLHG010000088.1:0-6683 GCF_041690465.1 Falsiroseomonas sp.
GCTCGAACGGGCTGCCCCCCACGGGCCCCCCCACAGCCCGGGCAATTCGGGTCTAGGCCGGGCTGCATCCCCGGCACCTTGTCGGTGCCGAGGATGCGCCTGCCTCAGTTCGCCGGGCGCACATCCTGTGGCCGCGTGCGCTCATCCGTGCGCGGCGTGTGGTTGAAGCCGTTGCGCATCGCCCAGACATTGCGCTGCACATGCGTCGGGATGATCGCTTGGTCGCGGATCGCCAGGCGCATCGCATCCTGCAGCAGGCCCTCGCGCTTCTCGCTGTCCAGCTCCCGCATCGCGCGGGTCAGGATGGCGTCGAACTCGGGGTTGGAGTAGCGCCCGCGATTGACCGAGCCCATGCCCCGCTCCCGATTATAGGTCGCCAGCACCGAGCGCATGCCGGCCGAGGGCTCCCCGGTCGAGCTGCCCCAGGACACCAGGAAGGACGAGAATTCCTGCCGCGAGGCGCGCGTGACGAAGCTCGAGAAGGGCTGCACGTCCACCGCGGTCCGCACGCCGACGCGCGACCACATCTGCGCCACGGCCTGCACGATCCGCGCGTCATTTGGATAGCGGTCGTTCGGGCCGTGCAGCGTGATGCGGAAGCCCTCGGGGTAGCCGGCCTCGGCCAGCAGGCGCCGCGCTGCCTCCGGATCGGCCGGCGGCGGCGGATGCAGCTCCGACACATGCCCGAAGGCACCCGGCGGCATGAACTGGTTGATCGCCGCGGCATTGCCCTCCATCACCCGCTCGACGATCGCCCGCCGGTCGATGGCATGCGCCAGGGCCTGCCGCACCCGCAGGTCGCGCAGCGGGTTGCGCGGCAGCGGCTGGCCCGCATTGTCGGTGATGAAGGGCGAGGGGCCATCGCGCATGTGGTCGAAGTGGAAATAGACCAGCCGAAGGCTGTCGACCTCGGACAGGCGAATGTTGCTGTCCCGGCGCAGCCGCTCCAGATCGGCGGTGGGCACCTGGTCGATGAAATCGACGTCGCCGGCAAGCAGGGAGGCGGTGCGCGCGGCGGCATTGGTCACGATCCGGTACTCGACCTTCTGCCACGGCTCCGCGCCGCCCCAGTAGCTGTCGTTCCGCTCCAGATCCATGCGGTCCACGGACCGGCCGCCGGTGATGCGATAAGGGCCCGTGCCGATGGCGACGCGGCCGGAGTTGAAATCCTCGGTCGAAGCTCCGGCATGGATGGTGCGCGACAGCATCGGCACCTGCGACAGGTTCGCCGGCAGGTTCGGATCCGGCCCGCGGGTGCGCAGGCGCACCGTCAGCGGGTCCACCACCTCCACCGCGGTGACGGCATGGGTGTAGGTGCGGAAGGAGCCGGGGCTGTTCTGCACCTGCGGGATGCGTTCGAAGGTGAAGGCGACATCCTCGGCGGTGAAGGGCGTGCCATCATGGAAGCGGACGCCTTCGCGCAGCTTGAGTTCCCAGACATCCTCGCTGATCGGCCGCCAGCTCTCCGCCAGCGCCGCCACGGGGCGCGAGTTCGGGTCCATCTCCAGCAGGTTGGAGAAGATGGCCGCGGCGAAGGCGTTGTTGGGCGAGATGTTGTGGTAGTGCGGGTCGAGCGACGTGACCTGCGCGCCCACCGCCATGCGCAGCGTCTGTGCCGTCGCGGGCATCGCGGCGGCGATCGCGCCGGCGCCGAACACGCCGCCGGCCAGCAGCATCGCCTTCAAGGTTTTCATTTTCATTGGTCGTTCCTTCCCTGGTGTCTTGTCAGCTCAGCAGGTAGTCGGCTCCTCCGCGTTCGCAGATGGCGCGGATGTGTCGGTCGAGCGCCGGCGGCACGGGGATGCCTTCCCGCAGCCGCCGCTCACGCGCCGCCTCCTCCGGGTCGCCGGCGACCAGCACCGGGCGTGCGGGGTCGGCGGGCGGCGTGGCGTGCAGCACGTCGATCGCCTCGTCCAGATCGTGCTCGAACTCCCCGGCCTCGCGGAAGGCTGCGGGATTGAGCGCCATGAAGAAGTGCCCGATCCCGTCCGGATCCGTCTCCGACTGCGTGCGGTTGCGGATCGGCGAGAAGGTGGCGCCCAGCAGCGTGCCGCCGAGGATGTGCACCATCATCGCCAGCCCGTAGCCCTTGTGGCTCGCCATCTCCGGCGTGCCGCCGAGCGGGGTGAGACCGCCCTCGGGCCGCTCCAACACGTAGCGGTAGGCCTCATGCGGATCGGTCACGCTAGCGCCCGCGCCGTCCATCACCCAGCCCGCCGGCACTGGCCGGTCGTTCAGGTGATGGACTTTCACCTTGCCGGCGGCGACCGTCGTCGTCGCCATGTCCAGCACGAAGGGCGGGTTGCGCCCGGCCGGTGCGGCGAAGGCCAGCGGGTTGGTGCCGAGCACGGGTACGGCACCACGCGTCGGCACCATGGCGACGCCACGCGTCGCGCTCGTCACTAGGCCGATGGCGCCGCGCCTGGAGGCGATGCGCGCATAGACGCCGGCGGCGCCAAAATGGTGGGAGTTGCGCACGCCCACGACGGCGACGCCGCTGACCATCGCCTTGTCCACGGCGAGGTTCATGGCGAAAACGGAGACCGGATGCCCGAGACCGGCGCCGGCATCGACCAGGGCAGTCGCCGGTCCGTCACGCACGATCTTCGGCCGCGCCTGCAGGTTCAGCCGTCCTTCGCGATGCCGCGCCTCGTAGGTCATCAGCATGGAGATGCCGTGGGAATCGACGCCGAGAAGATCGGTCTCCACCATCATCTCGGCGGTCGTCTCGGCGAGATCCGGCGCCATGCCCCACTTTTGCAGGATCGCCAGGATCTGCGCCCTAACGCGCTCCGCCGGCACCATCAGCATGCCGCTGGCCGGCGCGCTCAAGCGCCGAACACCCGGGAAGAGCGCCGTTCCACCACGAGCCAGGCGCCGGTCGTGGCGTCGCGGCGCAGGCGGTCCTGCGCCGCGGCGATGGAAAGCGGCACGCCGATCGGGGCGGGCAGCGGCGCGCCGGCCGCGCCATCGTGCCGGAACACCAGCGTGTTGTAGCGCGCGGTCGCGGTCTCCGCGTCCTCAAGCGTGACCACCAGGTTCTGCACGAGATGCGCGGTGACGCGGCCCGCCGGGCGTTCGGCCAGGGCCGCCGCGACGTCGCCCGGGCCGCGCAGCGCCTTGCCCTGCCGGTGCCAGACGCCATCCGGTGCGACGGCCGCCGCGACAGCGGCGAAGTCGGAGGCGTCGAGCGCTGCGTAGAAGCGGTGGATCGACTGCTGGCACGCCAACATGCGCGCGGCGGCGAGAAGCTCGTCCATGGGCGTCAGCCCTCCTCGGCGAGGACGGGGTTGCGCAGCGTGCCGATGCCGGTGATCTCCACCTCGAAGACGTCGCCCGGCTTCAGCCACAGCGGCGGCGTGCGACGCGACCCGACGCCTTCCGGCGTGCCGGTCGCGATGATGTCGCCCGCCTCGAGCGGCGTGATCGCGGAGACATAGGCGAGCAGCGTGGGAATGTCGTAGATCAGGTCGCCGGTGGAGGCGTGCTGCACCTGCTTGCCGTTCAGGCGGGAGGTCAGGGTCAGCGCCGTCGGATCCGGCACGTCATCCGCCGTGACCATCCACGGCCCGCAGGCGCCGCTGCGGAAGAAGTTCTTGCCGGAGGTGGTGGTGTGCTGCTGCCAGTCGCGCAGGCTGCCATCGGTGAAGCAGGTGTAGCCGGCGATGTGGTCGAAGGCGCGTTCCTTGGCGATGTGGCGTCCCGGGCTGCCAATGACGAGGGCGAGTTCTCCCTCGTAGTCGAACTGCTCCGAGGCAAGGGGTCGGAGCAGCGCCTCCCCATGCCCCACCACCGAGTCGTTCCAGCGTGAGAAGACACGCGGGAAGGGCGGCGGCTCCCGGCCGGCGGACTCGGCGACATGCGAGCGGTAGTTCAGGCCGATGCCGATGATCTTCCGGGCGTCCGGCACCACCGGCAGGAAGCTGATCGCCTCCGGCGCGTGGTCCACGCCCTTCTCCGCGCGTGCGGCGTCGAGGCCTGCGGGACCCGCGGCGAGCAGCGCGCGCAGCGTCGGGAAGCGGGCGCCGAGGCGTCGCCCGAGATCCACCACGCCATCCTCCACCGCCGCGCCATAGGAGGCGCCGGCGGCGGTACGGAAGCTCAGCAGCCTCATCGGGCGTGGGCCGCGGGCGCCAGCGCCTGCTGCAGGAAGGCGGGCTGGAAGACCCGGTCGGCCATCACCTGGCAGCGCTTCATCAGGCGGTGCTCGTGCGGCGCATAGTCCGGCAGCGCATTGTGCAGCGTGCCGATATTGTCCCAGATCAGCAGGTCACGCTCGGCCCAGACATGGGTGTAGATGAAGCGCGGCTCCAGCTGGTGCGCGAACAACTGCTGCAGCACGCGGTCGCTCTCCGCCTCGTCGAGCTCGTTGATCCGCACGGCGTATCCGGGGTTGCAGTACAGCACCTTCCGGCCGGTGATCGGATGGGTCAGGAAGATCGGATGCACCGAAGGCGGGCGGCTTTTCCGCTGCTCGGGCGTCAGCGGGCCGCGCGTGCTGCCCTTGGCGAGCATGCCTTCCCAGAACTTGTTGAAATCGTGCGTGGCCGTCATGCCTTGCAGCCGCTCCTTCAGCGCGGGGTCGAGCGCCTCGTAGGCCGCATGCATGTTGGCGAATAGCGTGTTGCCCAGCGGCTTGCCGTCGCGCCGCGGCACCTTGTGCGCGTTGAGCACGTTCACGAAGCCCATCGTGTCGCGATAGGACATGTCCGTGTGCCAGTCCTGCCCGGCATCGGCGATGCCGATCGGCTTCCCGTCCTCGATGATGTTGGAGAGGATGCCGACCTCCGGCACCTGCGGATCCTGGAACTTGCCGGTGACGGATCCCTGGATGCTGCCGAAGCGCGCGGAGAAGTCGCGCAACGCCGCCGGTTCCAGCAACTGTTCGGGGAAGCGCAGAACGCCATGCTCGCCCAGGGCGCGCAGGATGGTGGCGAAATCGGCGTCGGACATGGGCTTCGCCAGGTCGATCCCGGTGACCGTCGCGCCGAGTATGTCCCCGGTAGGGCGGATGTTCAGCATGGTTTCCTCCATTCGTCGGGTGGGCGTCCCGGCTCTCTGGCCGAGAACGCGAATTCCCACATTATGGGGAACGCTAACGCTCCGGTGTGGTCGCGTGCAAGTCCCGATCGGGTTATGACTCGTTCGTGGCCAGCGGAACCTTGATGCGAGACATCGGCGAGAGCGAAGCGCCCGCGACGCCTTCGTCGCAGGTGGCGCGCCGCCCGGATGCCCCCGGCGCCGGCAGCCTCGCACGGATGCTGGATGTGCTGGACATGTTCAGCGCGACCCGCCCGGTGCTGCGCGTGGACGACCTGCAGGCGCGGCTCGGCTACAGCAAGTCCACCGCCTATCGCTACGTGAAGACGCTCTGCGATGCTGGGCTGCTCGCTCAGGCCGCGCAGGGTCGCTACACGCTCGGCCCCCGCGTGGTCGAACTGGAGCGGCTGATGCGGATCGCCGATCCGCTGCTGCAGGCCGGCGAGGCCGTGCTGCCGGCGCTGGCGGCGGAGCAGCCGAACAGCATGGTCCTGCTGTGCAGCCTCTACCGCGACAAGGTGCTGTGCGTGCACCGCGAAGGGCCGGAGGCGATCGACTCCGGCGGCCACTCCGTCAGCATCCTGCGCGCGCGGGGCCTGCCCTTGCCGCTGTTCCAGGGCGCTGCCTCGCTTGCGATCCTCGCGCATCTGCCGACACCGCGCATCCGGGCGCTGTTCGCGGCGCGGGGGGCGGAGATGGCGGCCGCCGGCCTCGGCGCCGACTGGGCAGAGGTGCGCCAGCGGCTCGCGAGCATCCGGCGGGACGGCCATGTCGCCACGGCGGGGCGCTTCAACCGGCACCTCGCCGCGGTCTCCGTGCCGGTGCTGTCGCGCGACGGGTCGCAGGTTTCCGGCAGCCTGACGCGCATCATGGCAATCGGCGACTACGTGCCGGGTGATCACGGACGGATCGTCGCGTCGCTGCAGGCCGGTGCGAAGCAACTCTCGACACGCCTTCCCTGAAGCCAAGCCGGTGCTGGGTTACCCGGCGGTCTGTCATTGCTTGGGCGTAGGAAAGCGTAGCACGGTCCATGCGGCGCAGCGCCGCGTCGGTTCTCGCCCCTGGCGCTGCGACCCTCCGCTCGGGCCGCAGCGCTGCGCCGCGGTCAGTCCGCGCGGATGTTGGCGTCGCGGATGACGTTGCCCCAGCGCGCACGATCGGCGCGGATGGTCTCCAGGAATTCCGCCTGCGAGCCGATGATGACCTCCATGCCGTTCTCCGTCATGCGGCGCTGGAAGGCGGGGTCTGCGCCGACCCGCCGGAGCGCATCCGTCCAGCGTGCGACGATCGCGGGCGGCAGGTTGCCCGGGCCGGCGATGCCGAACCAGTTGCGGATCTCAAACTCCGGCAGGACCTAGTGGACTGATTCCAGTAGACGTTTCCCGCGCTGGTGCTTGCCGATAATGGTGTCGGCGGGCGCGGTCCAGCGGCAGGGCTTTGGGTCGGCGTTGTGGGCGTGGAGGTAATCGCGGATTGCCTGGTGCAGCTCGATGACAGAGCGGAAGACGCTGCGCTTCAGGCGCCGCTTTGTCAGCGTGGCGAACAGTGAACCGCGCCGGGTTTGCCGGAGGCCCCGAGGATTGAGAGGATGGGGCCATGACGAAGAAGACATCGAACCGGTTTTCGCCTGAGGTTCGGCAACG
>NZ_JAWLHG010000089.1:0-5752 GCF_041690465.1 Falsiroseomonas sp.
AAGGCACGCAACCCCGAGCTCAGCGGCGCGGCGTAGACGCCAGCCGAAGTGGGGAATTTTCAGCCAGCACTTCTGAGGAATTCGTCCTCAGCATTGACAACAGCGGCGCGTGCTTCGCTGCCCTGCTGGGTGGGCCGGAGAACGGACGTTGGCTGATCGCCCCTGCCGGGGTCGTCCGCTCGGTGTCGCGGCGCTACCGTGACGGCACGTTGATCCTCGACACCGAGTTCGAGACCGACACGGGCGCGGTCGCGGTCACCGACTTCATGCCGCTGCCCTCGACCGAGGACGAGGTCGATGTCATCCGCATCGTGCGCGGGCTGCGGGGCGAGGTGCCGATGCGCCTGGAGGCGGTCTTCCGCTTCGACTACGGCCATGTCGTCCCCTGGCTCAAGCGGCGCCCCTACGGCCTCCAGGCGATAGCCGGGCCGAGCGCGCTGCAGCTGTGGTCGCCCGTCGAGCTGCGCAACGAGGATTTCTCGACGAAAGCAGAGTTCACGGTGCGGGAGGGGCAGAGTGTTCCCTTCTCTCTGTGCTGGTATCCGTCCCACGTACAGGAGCCCCCGATCCAGCATCCCGAAGTGCTGCTCGAGTGCACCGCGCGCTGGTGGCGCGACTGGTCGGCCAAATGCACGTACGACGGACCGTGGGCCGAGGCGGTGCGGCGCTCGCTGATCACGCTCAAGGCGCTGACCTACAGCCCGACCGGCGGCATCGTCGCCGCGCCGACGACCTCGCTGCCCGAGGAGATCGGCGGCGAGCGCAACTGGGACTATCGCTACTGCTGGATCCGCGACGCCACCCTGACCCTCTACTCGCTGTTGATCTCCGGCTACACCGACGAGGCGGTTGCCTGGCGACGCTGGCTGCTGCGCTCCGCCGCTGGGCGGCCGGAGGAGATGCAAATCATGTATGGGCTCGCCGGGGAGCGCCGGCTGCCCGAGTTGGAGCTGCCGTGGCTCGCGGGCTACGAGGGCAGCCGGCCTGTGCGGATCGGCAATGCCGCCCAGAGCCAGTTTCAGCTCGATATCTACGGCGAGCTGATGGACGCGCTGCACGTCGCCCGCAAGTACCGGGTCGAGCCGGATTCGGACGCGTGGCGAGTGCAGAGAGTGCTCGCGCGCTTCATCGGCGAAAGGTGGGTCGAGCCGGACAGCGGGATCTGGGAGGTGCGCGGCCCGCGGCGGCATTTCACCCACTCGAAGCTGATGGCTTGGGTTGGGGTCGACCGGGCCATCTCGGGGGTCGAGCAGCATGGCCTGGAAGGGCCGGTCGAGGAGTGGCGTGCGCTGCGCGCCCGGATTCATGACGATATCTGCCGGCGCGGCTTCCACACCGGTTGGAACAGCTTCGTGCAGTCCCACGGAAGCGATCAGCTTGATGCGTCGCTCCTGCTGCTTCCGATCGTCGGCTTCCTACCGCCCAATGATCCGCGTGGCGTAGGCACTGTCGAGGCGATCAGGCGCGAGCTCACCATCGACGGCTTCGTCCTGCGCTACCGGACCGAAACCGGCGTCGACGGCCTAGCCGGCGGCGAAGGCACGTTCCTTCCCTGCACGTTTTGGCTGGCAGATGCCCTTGCTCTCATGGGCCGACGCGACGAGGCCGCGGGCCTATTTGAGCGGCTACTCCGCATCCGCAACGACGTCGGCCTGCTGGCCGAGGAATACGACCCGCAGGCCCGGCGTCAGCTGGGCAACTTCCCACAGGCCTTCTCCCACGTGGGCCTCATCAACACCGCGGAGAACCTCACCCTGACGAAGGGCGCAGCCCAGCGCCGCGCCAGCGACGCAGGGCCGCTTCCGCCTCCTGCCCCTGACTGAGCGAGAGCAGGAGCGCCACTCCCGGCGATCGCAGAAATGAGCTGCTTCGCCCGCTTCGCGGCAGCAGTTGTGTGTCGTGTAGAGCCGGCCCCACTCGCCGTGCCTATTCCTTCCACTGCGATCTCACCCCGCTGCTGCCGCGCGGAGGAGTGCATTTGCCTCGATCCCCTTCCGAGGCTCGGAGCTGCGGGCCGCCCCCCGAGGTGGATCGGCCACCGCGACGCCCGACGCACGCAAATGCTCGTGCGGGGCAGATCCCGATAGACGAATGACGAGATTGGCGGCCCAACAAAATGAGGCCGAGCTCATCCGCGCGGTGCAACCACCCGGCGCGCGATCTCTCACGTTCCGGATGCCCGCCCAGAAGAACCCTTTGCCGAAGCCTGTGTTATCAATCAACGCGATCTCAGAAAGAATTTGGAGCAGCGGCTATGGCAGCCACCCCCGCTCCGCCGGCGCCAGCCTCGGACCCGAGGCCAATCGTCCTGATCACCGGCGCCACCGGCAATCTCGGCCGTACGCTCCGGGAGGCTTTCGACCGCGACTACCGCGTGATCGGGCTGGACCGTTCGGCGGAAGGCGCCGACTTCCCCGTCTTCGAGGCCGATTTCACGTCTGACGCTGCGGTCGAGCTGGCACTCCATAAGTTTCGCGACAAGTACGGCCCGCGCATCGCCAGCGTGATCCACCTTGTGGCTTATTTCGACTTCACCGGCGAGCAGAACCCGCTTTACCAGTCCGTCAACGTCGAGGGCACTCGCCGCCTACTGCGCGCGCTGCAGGCGTTCGATGTCCGGCAGTTCGTCTACTCGAGCACCATGCTCGTGCATGCGCCGTGCCGCCCCGGCGAGCGCATTGACGAGCACCAACCCATCGAACCGCGCTGGGCCTACCCGAAGTCGAAGGCCGCCGCCGAGGAGGTGATCCGCGCCGAGCACGGTCGGATCCCGTATGTCATCCTGCGCCTGGCCGGCGTCTACGACGAGCAGTCGATGGTGCCGACGTTGGCCCATCAGATGGCGCGGATCTATGAGCACGACTTCCAGAGCTACTTCTACTCGGGAAGCACCCTCGTAGGACAGGCGATGCTTCACCGCGAGGACATGGTCGAAGCATTCCGCAGCGCCGTCGAGCGCCGTGGAGCACTGCCGCCTGAAACGGAGATCCTGGTCGGCGAGCCGGACGCGATCGGCTATGACGCGCTACAGGACGAACTCGGCCGCCTCCTCCACGGCGAGGACGATTGGCCGACATTGCGCGTACCGAAGACTATTGCCAGCGCCGGCGCCTGGGCGCAGGACAAGCTCGAACCGCTCGTCCCGGACGTGATCGACGCGGGCGAGGCACCGTTCATCAGGCCCTTCATGGTCGCCATGGCCGATGACCACTATGCACTCGACGTCCGGCGCGCCCGCGACCTGCTCGGCTGGGAGCCGCGGCACCGGCTGAAGGACGAGTTGCCGCGGCTCGTCGCGGCACTGAAGGACAACCCCGGCGCCTGGTACAAGGCGAACGGCGTCACGCCGCCGGCCTGGATCAGCGACGCCGCCGGCCTTGGCGAGAATCCCGAGGATCTGGCGGCCCGCCGCGAAGCGCAGGTCAGGGCCGAGCACAGCGCCAACCGGTGGGCGCACTTCGCCAACATCGGCCTCGGCACATGGTTGCTCACTCAGCCGCCGCTGATCAACGTCGAGGAGCCGCTTCTACGCTGGAGCGAAATAGCCCTCGGCCTCGCGCTTGTGGTCTGCGCCACCTTGGCGCTGTCCTGGCGGGCGCAGTGGGCGCGCTGGGTCTGCGCGGGTATCGGCGCGCTGGTGATGGCCGCGCCGATCCTCTTCTCCACGGGGAACGCGGCCGCCTATCTCTCCGACACGCTTGTCGGCGCTCTGGTCTTCGGCTTCGCGGTCTGCACCAGGCCCGAGCCGGGCCCATCCGCGATCGCCGCGCTTGCCGGCCCTGAGCTGCCGTCGGGTTGGAGCTACAACCCGTCCGCCTGGACGCAGCGCCTGCCCATCATCGCCCTTGCGCTCGTCGGCCTCTATGTCTCTCGCTACCTCGCGGCCTACCAGCTCGGCCACATCCCCACGGTGTGGGACCCGTTCTTCGCCGGCTCGGCGACCGATCCGCGGAACGGCACCGAGGAGATCATCACCTCGGCCGTCTCAAGAGCTTGGCCAGTCTCCGACGCCGCTGTCGGAGGCTACACCTACCTGCTCGAAGTCCTCACCGGCATCGTCGGCTCGCGGATGCGCTGGCGCACAATGCCGTGGCTGGTCGTGCTGTTCGGCCTGATGATAGCGCCGCTTGGCATCACCTCGATCTTCTTTATCGTCATCCAGCCAATCGTCATCGGCACCTGGAGCACGCTCGCACTGATCGGCGCGGCCGCAGTGCTTGTGCAGATTCCCTACTCGCTGGACGAGCTGCTCGCGACGCTGCAGTTCCTACGCCGCCGCGCGAAGGCCGGCCGGAACTGGCTGCGCGTGCTCCTCGTCGGCGACACCGACGAGGCGCGGGACACCAGCGGCGTCAGGCCGACTGGCGACGAGTTCGGCCGCTCGGCCGGCGCCGTGGTCAGGGACATGGTGAGTGGCGGCGTGAGTCTGCCGTGGAACCTGGCCCTGTCGGCGCTCATCGGACTGTCGCTGCTGTTCACACGCCTGACGCTCGGCGCCGAAGGCGGCCTGGCGGATGCCGACCACCTGATCGGCGCACTCGTCCTGACCGTGGTCTCGGTCGCCGCGGCCGAGGTCGCCCGGCCGATGCGCTATCTGCTCGTGCCGCTCGGGGCGGCGCTGTTCGTCACGCCGTTCGCCTACGACGCCGACCTCGCAGCGACCGTCGTCCGCGCTGCCTCAGGCGCAGCGCTCATCGCGCTTAGCTTCCGGCGTGGCCCGATCCAAGAGCGCTACGGAAGCTGGAGCCGCTTGATATGCTGAGGCGCGCCAGGGAATCGCTGGGCCCGGCTGAGGGCGGAGGCGGGCTTAACATCAAGGCTTGCGTGATCGCCCATGGCCGCAGACCGCCATCGCACTCGCGCCCACGTCGCCCGAATTGCCGCCGTCGGGGCCGTTCGGACTTCAGCTACGACCACCAGCGCGACCTCTACATCTGCCCCGGCGGCAACGAGCACCGAGCCGCCCTCTGGCCGGCAAGGGTGCGGTCGGCGGCGCAGCGGTTTAAGGTTGCTCCCGCCGGTGAGCCATGCCTCCTGGTCGGGAGGTAAAGGCAAGGAGGGCGAATGGCGACGTTCACGCTGCCGGCGAACAGCAGGATCACGAAGGGCGCGACTCACAAGGCGCCATCGGGCGCCAAGAACGTCAAGACATTCAAGGTCTACCGCTGGGACCCGGAAAGCGATGCGACGCCGCGGCTCGACATCTACGAGGTCGACCTCGACGCCTGCGGCCCGATGGTCCTGGACGCGCTGAACAAGATCAAGAACGAGGTGGACAGCACGCTGACCTTCCGACGTTCCTGCCGCGAGGGCATCTGCGGCTCCTGCGCGATGAATATTGACGGTCTGAACACGCTGGCCTGCCTTAAGCCGATCGAGGATGTGCGGGGCGAGGTCCGCATCCACCCGCTGCCCCACATGCCGGTGGTGAAAGACCTGGTGCCGGACCTGTCGCAGCACTACGCGCAGTACCGCGCGATCGAGCCCTGGCTGAAGACGGACACGCCGCCGCCACCTGACGCGGAGCGGCGGCAGTCGAAGGAGGAACGGGCGAAGCTCGACGGGATGTGGGAGTGCATCATGTGCTTCTGCTGCACCACCGCCTGCCCCTCCTATTGGTGGAACGGCGACCGCTACCTCGGCCCCGCGGTGCTGGGCCTACCCCGTTTGAGTGGACACCTCGGATAGGCTGAAGAGCCTGGAGGTGACGATGTCGGAAGGCGTGAAACGGCGCCGGAGCTTTCCGGAGGCG
>NZ_JAWLHG010000090.1:0-5561 GCF_041690465.1 Falsiroseomonas sp.
ACATGCCTGTCGGCCTCCTCGCCGACAGACAGCTTGAATCAGATCCGCCCCGCGCCGGGGAATCCCCTTCGATTCATTCAGCTCGGAAACCGCTCTAGAGCGGATCGAGCCTCTGTGGGACGAGCGATTCCCCACCGAGCAGGCGCACATCGTGCGGCTCCGTGTGAACCGGGTCGACGTCCGCGCGGACGGCGCCGCGGTTCGGCTGCGCGGAAGGCGATGGTCACGCGAGGCGTGCTGGCGCTGGAGTGCCGGCAGGAAATCACGCTCATCAAGGCAGTGGCGCGCGCGTTCCGGTGGCGGCGGATACTGGAGTCCGGGCGCTTCTCCACCATCAACGAACTGGCCGCGGCGGAGAAGATCAACTCGTCCGATGTCTCGCGCGTGCTGCGGCTGACGCTGCTGGCTCCGGACATCGTCGAGGCCATCCTGGACGGGCGGCAGCGGGAGGGGATGACGCTGCCGGGGTTGATGGAGGGTGCAGACGCAGATGGTGCGTGTCAAAGCAGTTGCCACGCGCATCTCGTAACGAGCTGGCTATGGCGCCCCGGCTGTCGCCTCCGTGGTGAGGGTGGCCGCGGCGGGCACGTCGACCTGGGTGGACGATGCCACGGTGCTCGCTGCGGCGAAGGTACAGTGCTCGCCATCCTCGCCATGCTCGCTGCGCTGCGCATGGTGCGGGCGGCTGCGGTTGGCCTGCTTTGCAGCCCAACCCCATCGCCTGCGCTGCGCGGCGTGAGCCAGGTCGGGACGGGAAAGCAGGCTCGCCGACCGAACTGGAAAGCGGCATGTCCTGCAGCGCGGCCTGCACGACGCTGTCGCGCTCGGGGTTGGCCGACCGCCATCCGCGCCACAAACACGCGGCGTCACGCTCTCCAAGAGATTCGGCGCAGCTGCGGTGGAAGCTTATGATCGTCGTTCCCCGTGCCGTTGATCACGCCTGGGCGGGCAGCGCGAGCACTATGCTCTGCCGGCGTGGATGCTGCCAATCGCCGATGAGTCGCGTCGTCCAGCCACAGCCCGCCGCATCTGCCGCCAGGTCCTTGTAGGCATAGTACCACCCCAGATTCGCGTCGGACGGGCCAGCGGGGTTTTTCGCTTCATCTCCTTCGAAGAAGGTAAACCAGAATCGGCTCTGCGCGTGCGCGTGCGGCCGAAGGTTGCGAAAGCAAAGACGTATATCTTCGCGCGTGAGGTGCGTGAACAGAGACTGCGCTATGGCCACATCAAATTTTTCTATAAAACTGAAATCAAAATCACTGTTGAATGCAAAAATTGGCTGTTTTTTATCAACAATATTTGCGAAAAACTCACCCGATAGACCGGACCTGACCAACTCTTCATGTGCATCCAGACCGAAATAATAGCTATGCTGGAGGTAAGGGATCAGGTATTGACCGAGTCGGAGGGCACCACAGGCGATATCCAGGAAACGGTGCTGCGGCTCAAGGCCGTTCGCGACGAGGAAGTGGTACTGGAGCTTCCCGATGCCGTACCAGGTCTCGAGGTCAGTGCCTCCGACAAAGGCACGATGGCCGACGTCGCCAATTCTATCGCCGGGCTTTTTCTTGCGCAATTCTGCTGTCAACTGAACTGCCTTCGATACCTCCGGGCTTTTTTTTCTACCATATCCCTACTTCTCCACATGTATAGAGACGTCTTGCTGGCCCGCAGGTGCGGCTATCCGAGACAAGTAAAGCACCTTCGCTCGGTGGTGTGGAACGCAACTTCCACTACTGACCAGGTCAAAGGAGAACGCCCGGGTGGCGTCGGCCGATCTCCTCCAGGTGCCGCTCATAGAGTTCGCGCATCTGCCGGGCCTCCGCCTCGGACCACGGGGAGAAAGCCGGATGTTCGGCCGAGCGCGGGAAGCGCTGCATCACGGCATCCACCGCCAAACTTGCGATGCGCGGCTCGGACAAGGCCGCGATCTTGTCCAGCGCCTCGATTGCCTTGGCCGAGAGGCCCTCGCGCCGCTCCTCGTATTCCGCGAGCTGGTCCACCCCGATGGGCGTCTGGCATAGCTGCCCCAGAAGCTCGGGCAGACGGGAGGAGAGCTGTTCGAAGCGCAGGACCTTCACGGTGCCGGCGCCGAACGCCTCGACCAGCGCGCCGACGACGCGCACCCAGAGCCCGTCATCGAGCTGCAGCCGGCTCCGATACGCCTGGAATCCGACATAGGGCTGCCAGCGGATGGACTCGGTGTAGTAGGACGGGATCCAGCCCGCATAGTCCCGCACGGTGAGGACGACGCTGCGCGGCGCGCCCGGCAGGCAGGCGGCGAGCAGGCGCAGCCGCGCGGGCGCGTCGCCGTAGATGCGGCCACTTAGGTTGCAGGAGCCGAGCAGGTTCTCGTCCGAGGCCACGAAATGCCCGGGCGAGCGGTCGAGGAATCCCTGGAACACCGCCTTCAGCTCCGCCGGCGACCGCGCCTTGGGGGTCTTCCGGAGGGGTGCTCCACAGCGGCGTGGTGAAGGTGTCGCGGAAGGGTTCCAGCGGCTCGAAGCTGACCTTCCGGCTGGCCAGGTAGGCCGCGCTGTTGGCCAGCCGGCCCTGCAGATAGGTGGTGGCGGTTTTGTGGACGCCCAGGTGCAGCGAGAAGCTGGCCGTGGGCGCCGGGGCGGGCGCTTCCGGGGCGGGCTTCGGCGGGGTGGCCGCGCGCCCCAGGGCGGGCGCTGGAAGCCCCTCACCCGCCGCATCCGACAGCAGATGCGGCTGGTCCTGGACCACCTTCCAAGGCGGCATGCTCACGAGGCCGTGGCGCGCAGGGTCCAGCGCAGCCGCCACCGGCGCGGCGGCGGACGGCAGGAGCGCCACCCCGCCGGCGATGGCGGTGGCTTGGAACAGCGCGAGCCCTTCACGCAGCTCCGCATCCGAGGTGGCGATGGCCAGCCGGACCGGCGGCGTGGCCAGCCAGCGGAAATAGCCGTGGTAGGGCCAGCGGTGCTCGATGCCGGTCCGGTGCAGGATCAGCAGCAGCGCACCGGAGAAATAGGCGCATTGGTAGGTGCCGCCGCCCTGCGCGCTGATGAAGTGGAAGCAGCGCGCGTAAAGCGCGTTCTTGAACTGGTTCACATCGCGCGCGCCGCCCGCCGCGACATGTTCCTCGAACACCTGCTCGAAAGTCAGGATGCCAGGGAAGTGGGCCAGGAGCTGCGCGTCGCCCAGCCCTTTCCTCGTGATGTTGTGATCGTGGCTGTAGGAGGCGTCCACAGGCCGCATGCCGTGGCGGATGTAGACGATGGTGTAGTTGTTCTGCAGCCGCGTGAAGATCTCCGCGAGGATGTCGCAGTTGAGGTGGTTGATCGGCCGCTTGAAGGCCCACTCGTTGTTATATTTGTTGTGCACGATGAGCAGCGGCTTGCCGCTCCGCAGCGAAACGGCATGCAAATCCACTTGCGCGAAGCGGGCGCGCAGATCGGGATAGACGTGGCGCTCGCAGCGCGCGCGCGTGCCGTCGAAACTGTCCTCGTCCTTGATTGGAAGCCAGGCCGGCCGCGCCGCAGGCTTCACATAGCGTCGGGGCTCGCTCTTCTCGACATACTCCCGGCAGTCGAGATGCGCGTAGAACGACCGCATGCCGGAATAGGAAGTGACGCGGTGCCGGCGCAGCAGCCCCTGTTGCGAAAGCCACGTCACGAAAGGCAGGAAAACGATGAGCTCACTGCCGAATTCACCGATGTATTCAAGAGTTTCAGGCAGCCCGGCTTCAGCACTTGTCAGGCGCTCAACGGAATCCATTGTTGGGTCCATGACAAGTGTTGCACGTTTTGCGCGCGTAGCAGCCCGTTGGTGCACGGTCAACAGCTCGAGATGGAGGGGGGAGGCAGAGCAGAAAAAGCATCTGCGCAGTCTCTATGGCCGCCACGCGCAACGTATCCTGATTTTCTGGCGAAGTACGGATTTAAGGCAAGTGGGATGCGAACCAGAGCAAGTACCGACCGCGCTGAAAGCGGCCTTTGACCTGGGTTTTTGAGTTCCGTACCGAATCCGGCAGGTCACCAGCTTCGGAGAGAACCGGGCTCCAGAGACCCGATCTGGGCCATTCCCGGCTCTTGCCGGTCAACAGGTCAGGGGCCGAACCCGCAGGAAACCTGCGCCTCACGGCGCGGCGGGTAACGGCGGAGACCACGCTTCGCAGGGCAACTGGCGGAGGGAGTGCGACTGGGCGCAAACAGTCTCCACTTGCCGACCCCGCGGTAGCCGGCCAACGGCGCAGCGATGGGCACCTAGTGGAGGGAAGGGCCGTCAGCCGCCGCGCCTGCGGCGGCGCGGCGATCAGTGTCGGCGAACGTCACCATGCGACCCTCCGCCTCGTCCCAGAGCGCATAGCGCGACGCCCGCAGCCCCTCCCGGATCCCGAGCACGCGCGCGGTCCCGAAGGCCGGGTGGGCGTTGTGACAGGCCTCGAGCCGATAGTTCGGGATGCGCGGCGCCAGGTGGTGGACGTGGTGGAAGCCGATGCTGCCGGTGAGCCATTGCAGCACGCGCGGCAGCCGCAGGAAGGAACTGCCGCCGATGGCGGCGGCGACCGGGTCCCAAGTGTCGTGGCGTGCCCAGTGTGCGCCCTCGAAGTGGTGCTGGAGGGAGAAGAGCCAGACGCCGACGATGCTCGCGGGGACCATCACGGCAAGCAGCACCAGGGCGGTCGGACCGAAGCCGAGCGCCAGGCCAATCCCTCCATGCAGCGACAGCAGCGCGAGATTGGTCAGCTGCACGCTGCGGCGCTCGCCCTGCCATGCGGTCGGCGTGTCGAAGGGGAAGCGGTAGAGAATCAGGAAGATCACGGGCGGGAGGAGGATGAGCGCTACGACCGGATGCCGCATGACGCGATGCCACCGCCTTGGCCAGGGGCGCAGCGCGCGATACTCCGCGACGGTCAGGCAGGTGGAGTAGATGTCGCCGCCGCGGCCTTCGCGGCGGTCGAGGTCGTTCCAGGTCCCGTGGTGCTGGGCGTGCTGCCGCCGCCAATGCGCGTATGGCGTGAGGGTGAGCAGGCCGCAGAGCCGCCCGATCACGTCGTTGGCGCGGCGCGAGGGCAGGAAGGAGCCGTGCCCGCAGTCATGCTGGATGATGAAGGTGCGCACGGTCAGACCAGCGGCGGGTAGGGCCAGCAGCGGCACGACCCACCACCAGCCGAGGGCGAGGCCAGCATGCATCGCGGCGATCGCAAGCACTAGCGGGACGATGGTCGTGCCGATCTGGAACAGCGCAATACCCGGCGCCGCGCGCTGGAAAGCGAGCACGACTTCGCGGAGATCCCTGTCGCCGCGGAAGCTGCCAGCTGGCGGCGCCCGCGTCGTGCGTTCTGCCATCAGCAGTGCAGGTCTCTGGGGCGCGGAAGCGCTATGGGCGGTGGTGGGTTTCACCGTGCTCGTTTCCATCATGCTTCATGGGATCACAGTGAACGCGACAATGCGGCGGCTGGACCGCCGCCGGACACCGCTTGAGAAATCTTGAAAGTGCGATAGCTGAGACTTGATCGGACAGTCTGTGTTGGTTCTCGAAGGATGGAGCCGGTGGGCGGGGCGCGGTCCTTGCCCTCGCGCTCGGACCGCGGC
>NZ_JAWLHG010000091.1:0-5373 GCF_041690465.1 Falsiroseomonas sp.
AGCCGATCCAGCACCGCCAAGGCCGCCCCCATCGCACAGAACAGCCTTGAATCATGCCTCAATCAAATGGGGAATCCTGAGAGTCCACAGGACCTAGAGTTGAGTGCCTGTACGCCGCCAGGGCCGCCATTAACCCGGATATCTTACCAGGCGTAGGTGCATCGGGGTCCTGAATCGGCGAGATTTCTTCTGCGACAAAGACTTATCGAGACGCAGGAGAGATCCCCGACGCCGGCGGAGTGTAGCCCGGCGCTGTTCGACTTTGCACCCGTCGAGGGCCGCCGGGTGGTGGCGGCGTTCGACGGCGGCGCGATCACCTCGAACGCCGGCGCGCTGCTGCTCGGCGCGACGGACCGCGCCATCAACCTGCTCGGCCGCTTCGCCGCCTGCTTCCGCGACGCCAGGATGCCGGAGCGGGTCGAGCACGACATCGCCACCCTGGTCGGCCAGCGCATCTTCGGCATCGCGCTCGGGCACGAGGACGTCACGGGCCACGACCAGTTTGCGGCACGCCCCGGTGCCGGCCGTGCTCGCCGGCAAGCTCGCCGCCCGGCGCAGCGACTGCGCGCCGCTGGCCGGCAAGTCGACGCTGAACCGGCTGGAGCACGCGCCCTTGGGCGAGCCCGGCCGCTATCATCGCATCGGCCATGACGCGGCGGCGATCAAGGCGCTGGTCGTCGACCTCTTCCTCGAGGCCCACCGCAAGGCGCCGCCGCGCCAGATCATCCTCGACCTCGACGCCACCGACGTGCCGCTGCACGGGCACCAGGGTCCGAAGCACTGCTTCGGACGCCGAAGGCTGGTAGGTTCTTCCATGGCTACTACGACGCCTACTGCTACCTGCCGCTCTACGTCTTCTGCGGCCGGCACCTGCTGGCGGCGAGGCTCCGTCGAGCCGACATCGATGCCTCGGCCGGCGCCGTCGACGAGGTCGCCCGGATCGTCCGCCAGGTCCGCGCCCGCTGGCCAAGGGTGCGCATACTGCTGCGCGCCGACAGCGGCTTCGCGCGCGAGGCGCTGATGGCGTGGTGCGAGCAGAACCGCGTCGACTTCCTCTTCGGCCTCGCCCGCAACGCCCGGCTGGTCGAGGAACTCGCCATCGACCTCGCCTGGACCGAGCACGAGGCCACCCGGACCGGCAAGCCGGCGCGGCGCTTCCACGATTTCCGCTGGTCGACGCTGGACAGTTGGTCGCGCCGGCGCCGGGTCGTGGCCAAGGCCGAGTGGACCCGTGGCGAGCCCAACCCGCGCTTCGTCGTCACCTCGCTCAAACCTGCCGAAGCCGATGCCCGCACCCTCTACGAGAGGCTATACTGCGCCCGCGGCGAGATGGAGAACCGCATAAAGGAGTGCCAGCTCGACCTGTTCGCCAGCCGCGCCTCGGCGGCCACCATGCGCACCAACCAGCTGCGCCTCTGGTTCGCGTCCATGGCCTATGTCCTGCTGTGCGCGCTTCGCCGCATCGGCCTCGCGCACACCCAGTTCGCCGAGGCGACCTGTGGGACCCTCCGCCTCGCCCTGCTCAAGATCGGCGCCCAGGTCCGCAGGTCGGTCCGCCGCCTCGCTATCGCCATGGCGTCGGGCCACCCCTTCCAGCTCGAGTTCGCCCTCGCCCATTCCAGGATCACAGCGGCAGCGCCCTGACGACCCGGATACCGCAGAGCCGCCTTCGCCCGCGAACACCGCTGCCCATCGGGCGGCGATGCTTACGCGCGACCATCAAAGGCCAAGCCGCCTCACCAAACGCCCTCAACCGGACCCGCCATCCCCGCCGCAGGCCAACCGCTCAATCGCGCCAGGCGCCGGTGAGAAATTCGGGTTAGCCGCGTCGTCTCGGCGATGTCGAATTGACGAATGCAGACAGTTACGCGGCGAGAGAGCTTCCTGATGTGATAACCTACGTTGACATTGCGTCCGTCACACGCGGGCGGATTGTCTCCCGAACCCGAATGACGGCAGCCGAAGCCCCCGGCCGAGCCCGGCGCAGGGCAGTCGACGGGGACGTCATCTGGTCCAATGTCCGCCCGAACCTCAGGGCCTAGACGGTCAGAATGCAGGCACGGCGCTCTGCATCGTCATGCCGTCGCAGTTCGCGTCAGATGACGCCGCGATCTGCCAGCGCCCTAATCTCGGCGTCGTCCAGCCCAGCAAGGGCGCCATACACCGCGGCATTGTCCCGGCCGAGGCCGCCTGCCGCGTGCGTCACCGTGCCGGGGTTGCGCGTGAAGCGCGGGACCACGGATTGCATGCGCACCTCACCGAAGTCCTCGTCCGGCGCCGCCACGATCGCGCCGCGTGCGCGCATCTGCGGGTCAGCGGCGATCTGTTCAGCGGAATACACGGGCGCGATCGTCCCGCCGGCCGCGGTGAAAGCATCCACCACCGTCTCGAGCCCATGCTCGGCGATCCAGGCCGCGAAGATGCCGTTCAGCTCGGCGGCGTGGGCGATGCGCTCGCGGTTGCCAGCAAAGCGCGGATCCGCGGCGAGATCCGCACGACCGATCGCGCGTGCCTTGGCAGCAAAGATCCTGTCCGTGCTGCCAGCCAGCGAGACCCAGTGGCCGTCGCGCGTGCGGAACATCTCCGACGGGGCGGAGTAGGGATTTGCATTGCCGGCCCTGTGCGGGCTGCTACCGAGTTGGTCTTACTCGATGGCGACCTTGTCGAGGATGCGGAAGGCCGCCTCGGTCAGCGAAAGATCGATCTCCTCGCCCTGCGCCACTGGTCCATCACGGAAGCGGCGGCAGAGCGCGGTGACCACGCCGAGCGCCCCGAACAGCCCGCCGATGGCATCGCCGACCGGAGAGGCCGGGTGCAGCGGCGGGCCATCGGCCTCTCCGGTGAGATAGGCGAGCCCACCCATCGCCTCGAACAGCCGCGCGAAGCCAGGCCGGGCCACATAGGGACCATCCTGGCCGAAGCCGGTGACGCGGAGGATCGTCAGGCGCGGATTGGCGGCCCAGAGCGCGTCGCGCGACAGGTTCCACCGGTCGAGCGTGCCGGGCCGGAAGTTCTCGATCAGCACGTCGAACTGCGGCAGCATGCGCAGCAGCAGCGCCTGGCCCTCAGGCTTGCCGAGATCGAGGGTGACGAAGCGCTTGTTCCGGTTGGTGACCTTCCACCAGAGCGAGCGCCCGTCCTTGAAGGGCGGGAATTGCCGCACCGGATCGCCGGCGCCGGGCAGCTCGGCCTTCACCACCTCGGCGCCGTAGTCGGCGAGCAGCGTCGCCGCGAATGGCGCCGCGATGACGGTTGCGATGTCGAGGACGCGGATGCCGTCGAGCGGACCAGGCATGGCGCGCCTCAGGGCCGCAGGTTGCGGTGGAAGGCGCGTCGGCCGATCGCGGCGCGGTGCACCTCGCTTGCCCCGTCATAGATGCGGAAAGGCCGCAGCTCGCGCGTGATCAGCGAGATCGGTCCGTCCTCCGACACGCCATGGGCGCCAGTGAGCTGCAGCGCGCGATCCGCCACGCGGCTCACCGCCTCCGACACGAAGACCTTCAGCATCGAGGACTCGTGCCGGATGTCCTCGCCCGCCTCGAAGCGGCGCGCGACATGGGCCGTCATCTGCCTGGCGGCGAAGAGGTCGATATGCGCATCGGCCACCAGCGCCTGCACAAGCTGATGCCCGGCGAGCGGCTGGTCGAAGAACTGGCGCTCCCGGCAGTAGTCCTGCGCCAGCTGCATCGCGCGCGAGGCGAGGCCGATGTACCGCATGCAGTGGAACAGTCGCGCCGGCTCGAGCCGCTGCTGGATCAACGCAAGACCCTGGCCGAGGCGACCGAGCAGCGCCTCCTCCCCGACGCGGCAGTCCTCCAGCAGAAGCTCGGTGTGGCCGCCGATGCCGAAGGCGTCGAGCGTGCCGATGTCGCGCACCAGTGTCAGGCCCGGCATGCCTGCCTCGACAAAGAAAAGCGAGATGCCCTCCTCGGCGCGCGCCACGACGATGCCGAAGGCCGCACCGCGGGCGCCGCTGGCGAACCATTTGCGCCCGTCGAGCCGCCAGCCCCCGGGCACCCGCGTGGCGGTGGTGCGCACCATGGCGGGATCGGAGCCGACGCCGGGCGCCGGCTCCGTCATCGCGAAGAAGGAGCGCACCGCGCCCGCCGCGAGCGGCAGCAGGTGACGCGTCCGCTGCGCCGGCTTTGCGTGGCGGTCGAGCAGGTGAATGTTCGGCTGGTCCGGAGGGGCGCAGTGCAGCGCACCAGGGCCCAGCAAGCTGCGCCCTGCCTCCTCGAACACGGGCACGCAATCCGCCCAGCCCAGCCCGAGCCCGCCGAGTTCGCGCGGCACCTGCGGCGCCAGCAGGCCGGCTGCGCGAGCTTTCTCCCGCAGTTCCAGGATCACCCGGTCCAGCCCGGGAATGTCGTGCGCCAGCGTGGCGCTCTCAGCAGGAATGCAGTGCTGCTCGACGAAGTCGCGGATGCGCGGGGCGAGTTCGCTGCCGGACATGGGCGTGCCTTTCGTGCTGTTGCGTGCTGCTCAGCCCGCTGTGGGCATGATGGCGCGGATGGCGCTGGCCGCGGCGACGGCCCGAGGCGCGATCTCCGCCTCCAGCGCGGCCGGGCTTCAGGCGGTAGAGCGGGATGCTGCAGTTCAGCGCGAGCCGCTCGCCCGTGCCGGCCTGTCCGAGCGGCACGGCGACAGCATGCACCTCGGGTCGGTAGTCGCCGAGCGAGAGCGAGAACCCGGCGGCCTCGGCCCGTGCAATCTCGCGGGTGGCTGTCTCGCTGAAGGCGGAGAACACCGCCAGGCGCTGCGTGCGGAAGGCCTCGAACAGCACCGCCCGTTCGGCCGGCGCGAGCAGCGCGAGCAAGGCGCGGCCGGCCGCGGTCTGCAGCAGGGGCGCGCTGGTGCCGATATCGGGGCTGAGCGGATGCGGGTCGGTCCCGAGCGAGGTCTCCACGAACACGATGTCCAGGCCATCGAGCATCGCGAGTGAGACGGCGCCACGGGCGTAGTCGGCGAGTTCCTTCAGGACCGGGCGCGCTGCCTGGCGGATGGAGAGCCGGCGCAGCAGCGGATGTGCAAGCGTCAGCAGCCTGGCGCCGAGCCGGTAGCCGCCGGCGTCCCGCTGCAGCAGTCCGAGGTCCAGGAGCGTGGCGGTGAGGCGTACCACGGCTTGGCGCGACAACCCTGTGCGACGCGCGAGTTCGGCATTTCCGAGGCTCGCCTCACCTGGGCGGAAGGCCTCGAGGATGGAAAGGCCGCGGGCAAGCGTGCTGGCGAAGCGCGCATCGGCCGAGCGCAGTTCGGGTCGCTCGATGCTCTGCATTGTATTAGCCAGGACTTGATCTGACAGACGGCGCTGGCTGTTCGAGCCGTTGGGCGTGTCTGTTGTGGTCAGTGGCGCATGATCTTCTCCCTGGCGAG
>NZ_JAWLHG010000092.1:0-5150 GCF_041690465.1 Falsiroseomonas sp.
GCGGCGCGGCATCGCTGCCGCTCGGTTCGATGGTCTCGGTCATGTTCAGCCCTCTGCTGGTGTCGCGCGCGGCGGCGCGGCCGCGCCGGTGGCGGCGATTTCCACCGCGGCCATCTGCGCGGCGTCCTGTGCTGCGCCAGACTTCGCGACGCGGCGCGGGTCGGTGTCGAGCGAGATGCCGGCCTCGTCGAGCAGAGCGTTGGCCTCGCGGATCATCTCCACCGCCCCTCGGAAGTCGTAGCCGAAGGCGCCGGCCGCCTCGGGCTGCGGCACGAAGCCGGCGCGGACCTGGGCGATCAGCGCCGTGGTGTCCTTCAGCGGATCGATCATCTCGTGCGCCGGCGGGACGTGGCTGACACCGGCCGGCATCTCCGTGCCCCACAGCCCGAGCAGCGCGCCCTGGGCGTGGAAGCGGCCCGCGATTGGCCGCACCAGCATCGGGATCAGCATGCCGTACTGGACCTGCTCGCAGAGGCGGCGGAACTCGATTTTGCCGGCGCGCAGCGAGGAGTAGTTCGCCTGCGTCAGGTCGCCCGAGACCTGGTCGTAGGTCAGGCCGGCACCGACCGCGGCGGCTTCCAGCGCGCGCCTGGCGAAGGCCGCGTGCGATCCGCCGCCGGAGGGGTTCACCACCTCCACCGAGCCCATGCCGCGGCGATAGAGAATCATGCCCGGCTCGAAGCTCTCGACGGTGCGGCCCTGCGCATCGCGCAGGAGACCCGCGGCGGCACCGGTCAGCGCCTCGTCGCCCTCCTCCGTCACCACCGCGGCGAGGCAGGCTTCGATCTTCGCCTTCATCAGCAGCGCGGCCTCGTAGTCGCCGAGTTCGCGCAGGCGCAGCAGCACCGGGGCGAGCCACGACACATCGCGCAGCTGGCCGGGGCGGCGCTTGCGGTAGACGTGCAGCACGTCACCGGCGGGAATGCGTTGGCTGGTCTGCCAGCTCGCGCCCGGCAGGATCCAGGCCGCGCCCGGATGCACGCGATGCAGCCAGTAGCCGGTCGGCTCGCCGGCCTCGCTGAGGGCGATGCCCTGGATGGTCGGCGCGCCGTCGACCATGCCGTTCCGCGCGGCGTCGAGGTGATCGCTCTCCAGCACCTGCAGCCGCAGCCCGATCGGGTTCACCGGCGATGGCGAGGTCATCAGGAAGCGCAAGAAGCATTCGCCGCTCTCGACGACCGCCCGCATGACCAGCGCCTGAAGGCCGTAGAGATCGAGCCGGCCCTCTGCGTCACAGCCGATGCTCTCCGCCCAGCGGCGCCAGGCATCGGCGTGGCGCTGGTCCGGCCAGCGGGTGGTGATGCCCGCGCCGACCGCGTTGCCGGTCCAGAGATCGACGATGCGGCTAGCGTAGGGGTCGTTGCGCACCGCATCGCGCGCCCGCCGCGCGACCGTCGCCGCGGCCAAGCCGACCTCGGCCGTCGCGCTGCCGCCGGAGGGCGCCCAGGCCGAAGCACGACTGTCCTGCGCCGCCGCGTAGCCGCGCAGTGCGTTCCAAGCATCGCGGAGGCGGCCCATCACCTGCTTCCCCCACGCGAGAAGCTGGCCAGCGTCACGGACGGGCGGCGGGCGGTCGCCATTTCGGCGCCACGCAGCACCGCCAGCGCGCGGCCGAGCTCATCCAGGCTGCGATACTCCACGGTGCGCCCGTCGAAGGTCACGCGCGTGGTGCCGCCCGTGTAGGCTGCGGCGAGGGCGGCGGCGCGGCTGCCGGCGGGCTGCGCCAGCGCCCAGGCGAGGACGGTTGGGTCCATGCGCGTCCTCTCAGTCTCAGAGCCCGCTTCAGAATGAAGGCGGGCCATTTGCCGACGACGAAGGGATGCTGACCGAGCTCTTCGTGTGCGCCTGACGGACCCCATAAGCATGTAGGACGACACGGTCAGTCCGGCTCGGTCCATGGGCTTCCGCCATTTTCCGGCCTACGGGAAAACCATAGGCTACCGTGCCGACGGCGCATGGAGGGCCATGATGGCGGCTTTCGACGAGTGGATAGCGCGGATCAAGAGCCGCGATCCAATGGTCTACGAGGACGCCTTCCATGAACAGTGGCCGCACGGCCCTGAGTTCATCGCCAGATTGATCGTTGAGATGCGCCTCGCCGACGATTCATACACGCGTGGCAAGCTCATCGAGCTTCTGGGTGAGGCGGGCGACCAAACCGTTGTGCCGGAACTCGCGCGAGAATTGGAGCATCCAGACTGGAACATCCGCCAATGGGCGCTCCACGCGCTCAGAAGGATCGGCGGCAGAGAGGCCAGCAAGTTCATCGAGCAGCACCGACTCCAGCTCCCGAAGGATTTGGATTGATGGGTGAGTTGGACGCTCGTTAGGGGCGCGCACGCCGCCGCGTCCGACCCGGTCCGCATCGGCAGCCTACAAGGACCACAGAGACCCCTCGAACGCTGCGGACCGACGCCGCTCACGCCGTCACAGCTCTACCCGTCTCCGTTCCGAAGCGGGTTCTCAGCGCAGCCAGCCCGTGCGCGGCGTGAGCCACGTGCGGGGCCGCGCCGCCCCAGCAGCCGGCGAAGGCGAAGCATCGGGCGAGGGCGCCGGCTCGGCGGCCGGCAACGACAGCGCATTGGCCATCCGCGCCCAGCGGCCGTCACCCCACCCATCCATCCCGAGCGCCGCCGCGGCGGCACGGGCATAGACCCGGCAATCGAGCGCCTCGTTCCGCTCCCTGGTCTTCACCCACTCGAGCCGGCGGAAACCGTTGCGGCCAGCACGCGCCACCAGCTGCTCCGCCGTGAGCTGGCGGCAGAATTCCTCGCCCGCCGCGTGCACGGGCAGGTGCACGTAGCCGGCGGGGAACGGATCACCGCTCTCCACCGTCGGCCGGTCGAGCTTCAGCCAGCCATAGGTCTCGCCCTTGAGGAAGGATGAGCCCACCGGCCAGACCTTCAGCCCGCCCAGCTTCCGCCCGTTGCGCCGCACCTCCGTCGCGGCCGGCTGGCCGACCGCGGCGCGCAGTCCGTCCTGACCTTTCACGGCGATGGCGCGGCCGGCGCCGGCCCGCCGAACAAAAGCGTAGACCTCCGCGGTGGTCATGCCGTCGCCGCTGTCGATCGCCGCCATGGCGACCGGCAGCCGGTGTCCGCTGGCATGCCGCCAGGTCTCGCCGAGCAGCCGCCGCAGCTCCTCCCAGACCGCCGCCTCGAAGGGGTTGCCCGCCAGCACGCGGTGCTCGACCAGCCAGGACTGCCGATCCTGCCCCCAGGCCCAGAGGCTCGCCTCGAGGCGGTCGCGCTGCACGTCGACGCCGGCGGTCAGCAGCAGCCCGCCCATCGGCACGGTGCCCGCGGGCCAGTGCTCGCGGCGGTCGTAGAGCCGCTGCCAGTCCGGCGCCTCGCCCGCTTCCTGCCAAGTCTCGCCCAGCACGGTGTTGCGAAAGGTCTTGATGGCCCGGTCGTCGCCCTGGGCCGCGAGCCAGAGCCGCGCGATCTCCGACCAGGGCATCCAGCCCGGCGGCGAGTAGAGTGCCGAGATGTGGAAGCCGATCGCGTGCGGATCCGTCGCCGTCGCCGTGGCCCGCCACGTCCCGCCCGCCAGCATCGCCGCCTTGTGCTGCTCCCCGATCGGCGCGTCGCAGGCTTCGCAGAGATAGCGCGCCGTGTCGGGCTCGCCGTCGTCCCACACCAGCCGCTCGAAGCGCAGATGCTGATGGTGGCCGCAATGCGGGCACGGCACGAAGTAGCGCCGCTGGTCGGTCGCCAGGTACTCGCGCTCGATCCGCGACAGGCCGGCGATCGTGGGCGTCGAGACCAGCAGCATCTTGCGCCGCCAGCCGAAGGTGCGCGCCCGCGCCTCCGCCAGCGCGATCGGGTCACCCTCGCCCTCGACGTCACCGGGATAGGCGTCGATCTCGTCGAGGAACAAGAAGCGCGCCGACATCGAGCGCAGACCGACAGCGCTGTTCGCGCCGGTCATCACCAGCTGCCCGCCGGGGAACTCCTTCGAGAGCTGGCGATTGCCGCTGTCGCGTGATCTGGCAGGCGCGGCTCGCTCGCGGATCGCCGGCGTCTCCTCGACCAGCGGATCGATGCGCTGGTCGGAGAAGCGCTTCGCCAGCTCTGTCGTCGGCTGCACCGCGAGCATCGGCCCCGGCGCGTGGTGGATGACGTAACCAATCCAGTTGTTGCCGCACTCCGTGCCCCCGACCTGCGCTCCCTTCATGAACACCACGCGACGCGCGGCCTGCGCCGGCGACAGTGCGTCCATGATCTCGCGCAGATACGGCGTGCGCACGGTGCGCCAGGGCCCCGGCTCGGCGGATCCCCGCGAGCCGAGCACGCGGTGCCGGTCGGCCCACTCCGAGACCAGCAGCGCCGGCTCCGGCGCCATGCCGTCGCGCCAGGCCTGCAGGATCTCGGCGTCACCGTCGAAGCGGCCGAGCTCCTCCAGGAGATGCTCGCCCGCCATCAGCCGACGCTCACCCGGACATCGTGCCGCGCCGCCAGGTGCTCACGCAGCCGCGTGTCCATCATCGTCTGCAGCCGATGCGCATCGACGCCGAGCTCGGCCGCCATCTCCGCAGCGACGCGGGCTGGCCAGGCGAGAATGGCGTCACGCTCCTCCTTGGCGAGCCGGTGCACCAGCAGAAGCGCGCGGGCCTTGTCGACCAGCTTGCCCTTGCGCTCGTCGAGCCGCAGCCGGCGCTCCTGCGCCTTCAGCACCTCGTTCGCCGTGCGGGCGTCGTGGAAGGTGTTTCCCGCGACGCGCGGCAGTGGCTCAGGCGCAGGTGCTGAAATCGGCGGCGGAGCAATGGGCCGAGGTGCTGCCGTAGGCGGCGCGAGGGCTGCTGTCTTGCGTGCCGGATCGCTGCTCTCGGCCAGCCGCGCGCGGACCTTCTCCACGTCCCAGGCGCCATCCGCCTCCGGCGCGATGCGGCCGGCGCGCTGCGCCTTCTGCAGCGCCGTATGAGACACGCCGGGGCGGCGCGCCACCTCGCGCTGCGAGGCCACGCGGCCCGGCTGCGCGGCAGCGATCATGATCTGATCCAGACCCTTCGAAGAACGCAATCTAGGCCGGGCTGTCAGCGCTTGGCTCGCGCGCGGCACAGCGCGAATGCTCCGTCACGCGCTGCGCAAGCGCACCATCTGCCCCGACCGGTCCTGCCGGCGGGGCTCGGGGCGGTAGCACCCGACTGG
>NZ_JAWLHG010000093.1:0-5105 GCF_041690465.1 Falsiroseomonas sp.
CCCGTGCCCGGGGGCTCGCCCCCGGGCACGGGCAGTCGCGCTGGACTGGGGAATTTTCAGTCAGCACTTCCGGGGAGAATTCACTCAGCAGCTACACGCGCGGTCCACAGCCCGCGATAGAAACGCTTTCATGCTCTCCACCGCGCCCTGCCGCATGCCCTTCAACTCTGCCGCCTCCACGATCCAGCGGCCGGCGAGCCGCTCGACGACAACCTTGCTCTCGGCATTCAACGGCAGATCGTCGGAGAACCAGTCATCCTCGACAGCGAGCAAGCGCAGCGCGGAGCTCTTGTTTGTGCCCTGGTCACCTTCGAGGACGACCATCTCGTCGAACTTGCAGCCGGGTTGGCGGATGCGACGCACCGCCGCGACCAGCAACAGCGAGCCGACCGCGCGCGTGTAGTCGTTGGCCTCCGCGCCGCCGTAGGTAGACAGCCAGCCGTCGAGGCGAGGCCGGCCATCCCATCGAAGCCCGCCGAGGTAGTTGAGGATCGGATGGAAGCTGGCCAGGCACGCCTCGTCCTCCGCGACCATCCAAAAGAGGTCTTTCGTCGGCCGCAGGCCATGTCGCTCGTCGGCGAGCAGGAACAGCCTGCGGAGGGCGGCATCATCGAGCACTGGCCCAATGCCTTTGACGCCCCCCACGAGCAGCCGATTGGCAAACGTGTCATGCGACAGGCGGGCGCCCAGCAGGCGCAGCACGATTCGGATGTTGCCCTGCGTTCGGTGCGGCACGCCCTTGTCGTCGCGCTCCAGATCGGGCGGCGCCTCGACTGCTTCGTATGCTCGCTCGACCTGCCGTCGCGCATACTTCTCCGGGTTCGGCACGGCGCGTCCATCTGCCGTGCAATAGACGCTATTGGAGATGCCGAAGGCCCGATCCAGGAGGATGCCTAGCATTGTTTCTGGCGGGACCTTTACACGCGCCATGCCGCAGGTCGCCTCGTGCAGCCACGCGCTTCGACTGTCGTCCTTCGCCTTGGTCTCGCCCGGCACGCGGCCGTGGTTGACGATTACGCCGATGCGATCGGGCAAACCGTACTGCGCGAGGAAGGCTGGCAGGTCTTCGACGCTCTGCGCCTCGCCGACGGCCAAGCGAAATGTCGGCGCCTCGCACGCGGCGCCGGGCGGAGGCATGTCGGCGAGACTATAGACGGCATCAGGCTTCGAGAGGCCCCAGCAGACCCGGGCGACGTTGCCGTTCTTCTCGTTCACCGTGCCAGGCAATCGGCCAATTCGATTGCAGTTGTGGCACGCGTCGCCGAGCGCACCGAACAGCACCCCTAGCGTTTGGTTGTGGCGCTCGACCAGCGCCGTGTCCATGCAGGGCTCGGCGAGCAACCAGAAGGCCCAGAAGCCGCGTCCACTGTCCACGACCAGAGACGGCGGCGGCACGCTGACCGGTCGCCGAGCGCCAAGCCGCGCCTGCATGTGCTCGCGCTCGGCGGCGAGGTCTTCGCCCGCCCTCGGGTCGAGGTCCACCCAGAGCAGCCGCGAGCCGCGCATCTGCGGCTTCTCGGGCTGCCCGGTTACGTCATCGGCGGCAATCCCGAGCAGCACATAGACGTCGCGCCCGGCGGTCGCCTCTACGAAGGCGCGTACCTCCGCTTCATCCGTCGCGCGGCGATGCCGACGCGCCCGCCCGCCCTTGGCGGTGTCCAGCACCCAAGCGCCGCCCGGCTGGGCGGCGCGCAGGAAGGCCAGCGCCTCGTCCGCATCTACCATCACTCGCTCTCCGGCGGGCTGATGGTTCGCACCCAGCCATGCACGCGCAGCGCGGCCCAGGTGCGGGGCGTGTGTTTGTCGGGCGGCAGGCGGTCGGGCCAGCGGCGCGGCATGGCGATCCCGTGCGCGACGAACTTGCCTTCGCGCACCGTATAGCCCAGCACCGGAAGGAGCGCGGCGACTGAGATGTCGCGCACTGCCGAGCCGAGCAGCGCGAAGTCGCCATGGTTGCCGTTGTTGTAGAGCGCGCGCAGCACGGCGCGCATCGCGCGGCGATGGTGGACGGTGGGGAGGACGGCGCGGAGGTCCAGGGCGACGTGGTCGGGCATCACCATGTCGCCGACCATTCCCGCCGCGAGGACGCGAGTGATGTGCGTGGGCAGCACCACTTAGTCGAAGATCGCCATGGCTTGCTAGTGCCTCGCCGCCGGCCGTTCTCCGAGGCGGGCGGGCCGCCAAGTGCGCGCCATCTCCATGTATCGGCGCTCTGTCTCGGCATCGTTGCCTCGCACGAGCAGCGGCCGTAGCCACTGCGGCGGCCAGCGCCGTCGGGGAGCGGTCACGAGCTTGCAGAGCGCCCACCCTGCAATCATCTGCGAGTTGGAATGGTCGAGAACACCCGCGAGCGCGTCGCCCGGTCGGGGATCGCCGGTTCGCCACGCCTCTTCGTTCAGCCACATGTGGCCGTACGCGGGTAACGGGCTCTCAAGCCGCAACCAGCCGAAGTGCGCTGCCACGGCATCAAAGTCGCAGTCTGCCTCGCGCGCAACTGCAAGGAGGTGCGAGAACCCGACGCTGCGGCGCTTGGCTAGCCGCCGCGCGGCGAGCACGTTGGCGCCGCCGAACACGTGCCGCAGGCTCTCCACCATGTCCGTCGAGAGATGGTCGCGCCTCATGCGCCAGTGTCCGTTCGAGCGCGCGCCAGCCACGCGTCGAGATCGCGCAGGTGGTATCGCACCAGGCGCGCGCCGACCTTGGAGAAGGCCGGGCCTTCTCCCGCGCGTCGCATCTGCTCAAGGCCCGGGATGCTGAGCCCGAGATAGCAGGCAGCCTGCGCGGGCGTCAGCCAGGGGGAGGGCGGTGGAAGCGGCGCCTCAGCAATTCGACGCGCGACATGCGCAGCGATCTGCTCGGCGAGTGCCTGCCATTGTGGATCGGTTTGCATTGGCTCACGACGTGGAAAGGGTTGTCACGACATGCGCGGCCAACTGGGCTGCGCCTTGTGTCGGTCACCCCTCGCCCCTATCCCGCTCCGCAGAGTCGGGTAGCGCATCGGTTAGACCGTAGTCGTTCCCTTTCTCGTCGGGCCGCCGGGCGACGCTCTCGCCCAGTCCCTAAGGCAGCAGTGCTACCTGTGCCGGCTGTTATGGCGGCGGTCTAAACCATGCACAAGCCATTTTGGTTCTGCAGCCGCAGAACATGAGAGATGCCGCGCCGAGGCATGCGCTCCGCTGCTCTCTCATGTCACGCGCGGCCGGTGCGACATGATATGCCTGGAGAGCCGCTCCTGCGCGGCGAGCAGCTGCGCCCAGATGCGTGTGCGGTCGCCATAGCCCATCGTGACATCTTGCGTTGCGTGGTTGAGCAGCCGCTTCAGCAGGCGTTCCGAGATGTCGAGATGCTCGGCGGCGATCACGTAGGACTGCCGCAGGTCCATGCCCCACTTCGGCAGGTCGGCGCGCTCCTCGCGCCACTCCACGATGTGTCCAGGCTTGCTGGCGGCCGGGAATATCCAGGCGCGCGCCGCTGCCGCCGGGTGCAGCAGCCGGCCGGCCCAGCGCGCGCGGGCAAGGCAGACGAGCATGTGCCGCGAAAGCGGTACGTCGAAGGCGCGCGACGGGCCGCCCTTTGGCGAGGGGAAGTGCAGCGCGCGGCGGCGCATATCCAAGTGCTCCCAGCGGGCGCGTGCGAGGGCGTCGGGCCGCGAGCCGGAGAGAAGGCAGAGAAGGTGGAACTCGCGGCGCACCGCGTTGCCCTTCCGGTCCCGCCGCGCCGGGTCGCCGGTCAACCCATGGCGCTCGCCTGGAAGGGGAGCCTGCTCGTGCAGCGCGGCGAGCGCCTTATGCCAGGCGGCGAGCTCGCCGGCCTCCATGCCGGTCTTCCGACGCTGCTCGCGATTGAAGCGGACTGTCTGCCCCCACTCAATATGCGGCAGCCTTGGATCGAGCCGGGCGCGGCCGAGGCGGTAGAGATGACGGAACAGCCGCATGAAAGCGTTAGCGGCATAGGGGCCGTGCTTCGCCGTTATCTCAGCATGCTCCTCGGCTACGAGATGCGGGTTATCGGCGAAGCGGACCAACGCCGTGTCAGTCCACTTTTTCATCCGCCGGTCGAACAGCTGGCGGTAGCCATCCAAGGTGTTGGGCCGGAGTTTCGGGCCATCGGTCTTCTCCAGATGTTGCCAAGCGTCGCCCAGGGTGGAATCCGGGCGGCGCTCGGGCGCCCGGCCCTCGGCCTGCAACTCGCCGATGCGGGCCTTCGCTCGGGCACGGGCATCGCGCGCCGTGAGCGCCGGCCACTCGCCGATCTTCTCCTTCACGGTGCGCCTTGTGCCGAGCGGATCGCGGACGTCGCACTGGATCATCCACGTCCGGGAGCGCTGGCCAACTAGGAGGAAGAAGCCGGGCTGCGTGTCGCGCAACACCAGCTGGCGCCCGGGCGGGGCAAGTGCGTGACGCTGGATCGAATTGTCGGTGAGGGCGGGCCGAGGGGCGCTGGGCATAGTAGGACGGTCCTAGGACGGTGAAGCGGGGCGGGAGGGTCACGAGGAGCGGAACCATTACCCGCCCTTCCTCACCTATTCTGGACGTCTAATGCACTGTCCGACAACAGAAATCATGGCGCATCACCGCCTAGAACCGTCCTACGGTGGCAGAGCCCGAAGAACTTTTAATCATGGGGTCGTGGGTTCGAGTCCCACCGGGCTCACTGTTGATTTTGCTGGCCTCGATGGGCTGAATGGGTGGCGGCCTAAACCGGACATTGACCGGACGCCGCGTCAAACCGGGTCACCGCCAACGGCGCTAACCCGGAAATCTCACCGGGCGCAGGTGCATCGGGGTCCTGAATCGGCGAAAGTTCTTCTGTGACAAAGCCTTACGGCGATGCAGGAGGGATCCCCGATGCCGACGGAGTGTAGCCCGGCGCTGTTCGATTTTGCACCTGTCGAGGGCCGTCGTGTGTTGGCGGGTTTCGACGGCGGCGCGATCACCTCGAACGCCGGCGCACTGCTGCTCGGCGCGACGGACCGCGCCATCAGCCTGGTCGGCCGCTTCGCTGCGTGCTTCCGCGACGCCAGGATGCCGGAGCGGGTCGAGCACGACATCGCCACCCTGGTCGGCCAGCGCATCTTCGGCATCGCGCTCGGGCACGAGGACGTC
>NZ_JAWLHG010000094.1:0-4201 GCF_041690465.1 Falsiroseomonas sp.
ACTGTGTCCGGGCAACTCGGGTCCAGCCCTTTCGAGCCGGCGATTCACGCCCTGGCGTGCCCGCCTGCGGCGTGCACACCCAGGGCGATCGCGGGCTAGCCGGCCGCCAGCGCCGGCCAGCGCCGGTGCCAATCGGTGGCCTGCTGATACGCGTGCGCCGCGCGCAGCACGCGCCCATCGGCGAAGACGGGGCCGGCGATCTGCATGCCAGTCGGCATCCCGCCTTCGCCGAAGCCGGTGCCGAACGCCACCGAAGGCCCGCCCGTCACGTTGAAGGGCGCGGCGAAGGAGCCGAGTTCCAGCGTTCCCCAGCGCGGCGCCTTCTCGATCAGCGGCGCCTCGCCGGCCTGCGCCAGCGTGACCAGCACGTCGTGCTGCGCGAAGGCGCGCTCCATCGCGGCGCAGAGCTCGCGCCGCTTGCGCTGCGCGTTCACGTAGTCCTCGCTGCCGATCGCCGCGGCCAGCACCACGCGCTCGCGGAACAGCGCACCATATTCGGCGAAGCGGGCGCGCAGCCAGGCGCCGTGGATGGCGTGCGCCTCCGCCAGCATGATGGTGCCCGCCACCGCATGCCAGTCGGCGAGCGGGGGCAGCGTGACATCGGCCAGCTCCGCGCCGAGCGAACGGAACACGCCAAGCGCCGCTTCCAGGTTGGCCAGCGCGGCCGGGCTGCCGCGGTTGTCGGTCTCGTGGAAGTGGCGGATCACGCCGATGCGCAAGCCTTTCACGCCCTGCGCCAACTCCGCCGCCACGCCGGCGGCGTCCCGCCCCGCGGAGGCCGGGTCGCCCGGATCGGGGCCGGCCATCGCCTCCAGCAGGAGCGCGCAATCCTCCGCGCTGCGCGCCATCGGCCCGACATGGTCGAGCGACTGCGCCAGCGGGAAGACGCCGCTGCGCCCGACCAGCCCATAGCTCGGCTTGTGCCCGGTGATGCCGCAGAACACGGCGGGCGAGCGGATCGAGCCCATGGTGTCCGATCCCGTCGCGCCCAGCAGCAGCCCTGCCGCCAGCGCCGCGCCGGAACCGCTGCTCGAACCGCCGGTGAAGCGCGCCGTGTCCCAGGGGTTGCGGGCCGGCGGCGTCGGCAGGTCGAAGGAAGGACCGCCGAGCGCAAATTCATGCGTGGTGAGCTTGCCGAGCAGCACCGTCCCGGCCTCCGCCAGGCGCTTCGCCGCATGCGCATCCGCATCCGGCACATGGCCCTGCAGGATGCGCGAGCAGCAGGTCGTCTCGAGTCCCGCCGTGCCGACGATATCCTTGTGCGCGAAGGGGATGCCGTCGAGGGGCCCGCGCGCCTCTCCGCGCATCAGCCGCGCCTCGGCGGCACGCGCATCGGCCAGCGCGCGCTCCTCGGCGACCAGCACGAAGGCGTGCAGCTGCGGATCGAGGCGGGCGATTCGCGCCAGGCAGTCGCGCGCGAGTTCCACGGGCGAGAGCTTCCTTGCGCGGAACAGCGCCGCGGCCTCGGCAATGCCGGCGGGGATCATTGCGACGCCTCCGGGCGGAAGATGGTCGCGGGTTCCGCCTCCGGCGCCGGGCTGCCGAGCCGCGCCAGCATCCGGCGCAGCAACCCATGCGCGTGGTCGAGGTCGTCGGGCAGCATCCCCGGCGGCAGGTTGTAGCCGGCGCGTCGCAGCAGCGCGGCGATCTCGGGCTCGGGCTTGGCGTCAGGCATGGCGGGTCCTGTCCTGCGGTGCGGCGGAAAGCCTATAGCGCCTGCTCCGCGGAGGCGGAATCGCCGGAGCGGTGAATCAGTCGCTCGAAACAGGCTGCAGCGTGATCCACGAACGAGGATCGCGCTGTCGCAGCTTCGCCCCGCGCTGCACCCAGCCCTTGGCGCACCAGCGCCTTCCTGGGACAACACGGCAGGAGACGACAGGAGATGGCGATGAAGGCGGCATGGTACGAACGCAATGGCGCGGCGCGCGAGGTGCTGGTGGTCGGCGAGATGCCCACGCCCTCCCCCGGCCCCGGCGAGGTGCTGGTGCGACTCGCCACCTCCGGCGTGAACCCTTCCGACTGGAAGACGCGCGCGGGCAGCCGGCCGATGGTGGCGCCGCGCGTGATCCCGCACAGCGACGGAGCCGGTGTGATCGAGGCGGTCGGCGCGGGCGTGGACCGCGCGCGAATCGGCGAGCGGGTCTGGATCTGGAACGGCCAATGGAAGCGCGCCTTCGGCACCGCGGCGGAGTGCATCGCGCTGCCCGCCGCGCAGGCGGTGCGGCTGCCGGACAACACCAGCTTCGAGGCCGGTGCCTGCCTCGGCATCCCGGCGTTGACGGCCTGGCGGGCGGTGCAGACCGATGGCGGCGTGGCGGGGCAGACGGTGCTGGTCGCGGGCGGCGCCGGCGCGGTCGGCCATTACGCGATCCAGATGGCGAAGCTGCTGGGTGCCGGGAGCGTGATCGCCACCGCCAGCTCACCGGAAAAGGCCGCGCATGCGCGCGCCGCGGGCGCAGACGAGGTGATCGACTACCGCATGGAAAATGTCGCGGAGGTGGTGAAGCAGCTCACCGGCGGCCGCGGCGTGGACCGCGTGGTGGAGGTGGATCTCGCTGCCAATGCCGCGCTGCTGCCGCAGATCGTCGCGCGTGACGGCTTCTGCGCCTGCTACGGCTCGGGCAGCCGGGAGACGCCGCTGCCCTTCGGACCGATGATCCTTTCCGGCGCGGCGATCCGTTTCTTCATCGTCTATGAGTTGTCGCCCGCGGCGCGCGAAGCCGGCCTCGCCCAGTTGACCGGGTGGCTGGAGCAGGGCCGGCTTCGGCATGCGGTCGGTGCGGTGATGCCGCTCGACCACATCGTGGAGGCGCACGAGGCGGTCGAGCGGGGTAGCGTCATCGGCAATGTGGTGCTGGCCTGCTGACCGGCACGAGGGGGGGGTCAGCGCCAGCCGGCGCGCTGCATGATGCGCAGCGCCTCGGCGGCGTTGGCGGCGTACTGGCCGGCGTTCAGCTGGTCCTCGCGGAAATTGCCGAAGGCGGCCAGTGCCGGATGCACCGGCGCATCCGCGACCACCGGGTATTCCATGTTGCCGACGGCGAAGATCTCCTGCGCGCGCGGGCTGGTGAGATACTCGATGAAGCGCCGCGCGCCCTCCGGGTTGCGCGAGGTGCGCACCACGCCGGCGCCGGAGATGTTGACGTGCTGGCCGCGGTCGCCCGGTCCCTGGTTGAGGAACAGCACGCCGATGCGCTCCGCCACGGCGCGGTCTTCGGCGCGCGGCGAGGTCGCCATGCCGCCGAGATAGTAGGTGTTGGAGATCGCCAGCTTGCACTGCCCGGCGGGGATGGCGCGGAACTGGTCGCGGTCGCCGCCCTGTGGCGGGCGTGCCATGTTGGCCACCACGCCGCGCGCCCAGGCCTCGGTCGCCTCCGGCCCGTTGGCGGCCAGGACGGAGCCGGCCAGCGACGTGTTGTAGGGGTGGCTCGCGGAACGCACGCAGATCTGGCCGCGGAAGCGCGGATCAGCGAGGTCCTCGACCCTCGTGAGACCCGCCGGCGGGCCGGCCTGGCGGTCGTACATCACCACGCGTGCGCGCTTGGAGACGCCGAACCAGTGGCCCTCGGGGTCGCGCAGGTTGGCGGGGACGCGGCTCTCCAGCACCTGTGAGCGGATCGGCTGCAGGATGCCCGCTTCCTTGGCGCGTGCGAGGCGCGCAGCGTCCACCGTGATCAGCACGTCCGCGGGGCTGTTCGCACCCTCGGTGCGGATTCGCTGGATCAGCTGGTCGGCATCGCCCTCGATCAGCCGGACGCGGATACCGGTCTCGCGGGTGAAGGCCTCGTAGAGCTCGCGGTCGGTGTCGTAGTGGCGGGAGGAGTAGAGCGCGATCTCGCCGCCCTGCTGCTGCTGCGCCTGCGCGATGGCGGGCGCCGCGAGCAGCAGCGTGGCGGCGGGAAGCAGGGTGCGCAGCAGCGAGCGGCGAAGCGGCATGTCGGTTCCCTCCATGGGCCACCCACCGGGCGGCGTCAGGGAGATGCCTACCGCAATTGCAAGTCATTCGCAATAGCAATACGGCTGGAGGGAAGCCGCCTGCGCGTCGGCCCCCTCGCCTGCCCCCCCTCACAGGATCAGGTCGGAGGTGGCCAGGTTGTAGCTGGTCGGCCGTGAAGAACGCGATTTCAGCGCGCGGCGAGCTGCGGTGTTGGCGTCGGGGCCGTTGGGGCGCTGATGGCGAGGAGGCTGAGGAGGAACGCGA
>NZ_JAWLHG010000095.1:0-4197 GCF_041690465.1 Falsiroseomonas sp.
GCAGTCCGCGCTCATGTGGGTGCCGTCGTTCTGGCTGATGAAGAACGACGCGTCGATCCGAAGCCGGGCGAGTGCCGCGCGAAACGAGCCCACCACCTCGCGGGACAGCTCGGCGAGGCTCGCATTCATCACCGCGGCGTTCTCCCGCTCGAGGATGCCCATGCGGCCGATCCGGCTGGAGAGCGTGATCGACGCGTCCGGTAGCTCCTGGCGCACGATGTCCGCGGCGCGTTCCTCCATGGCGGCATTGACCGGTGAAAACAGCCCCGTGATGGCTACGGTGCTGATGCCAGCCGCACGCAGGCTGCGAGCGGCCTCTGCCACGGCCCGCTCGTCCAGCGGGTCCGCCTCCCGGCCGTCGTACTGGTAGCCGCCGACGATCATGTGATGATGACGGCCCACGGCGTCCGCCATGTCGGCGGGCCAATCGCTGAGCGGCGGCACCCCCCGGGACGACGGCAGGGCGATACGGATGATGCCCACGGGCAGGAGCCGCTGGCGCTGCACAAACGCGTTGGTGAAGTGGGTGGTGCCGATCATCACCGCGTGCACGTCGCCAGCGGCGATCTTCGCCTGACCCAGCACGGCGCCGATGGCGCCCACGATGCCGTCGCTGACGTTCTCGGTGGTAGGCGCCTTGTGCCATGCCACCACCGTACGGCCGTCCATCACCACGGCGTCGGTGTTGGTGCCTCCCACGTCCACCCCGATTCTCACAGCGCGGCATCCCCCGATTTGATGCGGGGTCGACGCTAACAGCGCCTGCCGGGAGCGGGAACACCTACCGCGGGTAGGGTAGGTGGCGTTTCCGGGTAGGACCGCCCAGCCATGACTTCGGGATCTCGCCTACAGCAATCCGCGGCGGATGGCTGCCGTGACGGCATCCTGCCGCGAAGTGACCGCCAACTTATCGAACAGGTTCTTGATGTGGAACTTCACCGTGTTGATGGAGAGCGGCACGGCTTCGGCGATCTCACGGTTCGACCGCCCCTGCATCAGATAACCCAGCACCTCCCGCTCCCGGGGGCTGAGCAGGCCCGGCGGCTGGTCGTTGCGCTGCTGCCGGCCGATCTCCAGCGAGAGCTCGGCAAGAAAGGTATCGCGCAGGCGGTTACGCCGGCGGCCTTCCGAGAGACGGGTGAGATCGCGCAGCACCGGCAGCAGCAGCGGGCCGGCATCGATGAACGGCCGCTTGATGCCTTCGAACACAGAGGTGGCGAGAGCCTTCTCCAGCGTGGCACGGGCCTCGGCGTGGCGATCGAGCTGCCACTGGACGATGGCGAGCTGGACCGACAGCAGAATGAAGCAGCGGAGGTGGCGTTCCCGGTACGCCTGATCGGTCTCGGGGGTGAGCAGAACTTCCGCCGCTTCCAGCTCACCGGCGCTCATGAGCATCCGCGCGCGAGCCGCCGTCCGGGCTTCGCGCAGTGAGGGATCCACCACGTCGGCCCCGGTCGCTCCGCCCTCGTCGAATCCCTCGGTCACGGACTCGGCATCGTCCCACAGCGCCCGCAGCCGCGCGTCCATGATGCGCTGCAGATCCGGCAGCTTGCGCGCTCGCGCAGTCACGCGCACCCGGCGGGCGATGGCGGCGAGCCCGTCCGCGTCCTGGCGCAGGCGCGCCAGCCGCATGGCGGTGAAATAGGCGGCTTCGTAGACCTCGGGCCAGGAATCGAACTGCTCGATGTGGGGCAGCGCCTGCTCGAGCAGGCGCTCGGCCTCGTGCACATGATTCTTTTCGTAGGCGACCTCGCTGAGGAACGCCCGCGCGATGGCGGCGAGATCACTGTCTTCGCCGAAGTGCTCCACCGACAGATCGTAGCCTTCCCGGTACAGCGCCTCGGCGTCCCGCAGGCGACCCTGCAGCAGGCGCGCGTGGCCCTGGTGGAAATAGATGAACGTTTCGCCGTAGAGGGAGCCTATGGCGCGGAAATGGGCGATCGCCTGCTCCCCCACGGCGAACGCTTCTTCCGACCGGCCGAGCCGGGCGTAGATGGCGCACTGCAGATTGCAGCTCACCGCGCGCATCACATGATTGTCGAGCGGCAGCATGCCCGTGACCGCCTTCAAGGCTACGAGCTCGTCCGCGGTGACCTCGCGGCCGGCGTAGCGGTCGATGAGGCAGGACGCCAGGTGCATCTCGGCAGCGAGCTCCGGATCGCTTCGCCGCAGCTCCGCCACGGCTGCGCGCAAGCCCTCGAGCTTTCCCCGGGCGACCTCGTGCTCGCCGAGCCTTGCGTCCAGGTAAACGGCGGCCAGCGACAACCGCGGATGCCGGATCAGCACCACCTCAGGAATCTGCGGCAACGCGCGTTGGAACACCCCCACGTGGCCGAGCAGCGCGTAGTGCCAGCCGCCGAGCGCCTCCAGCACCTCGGCCAGCAACTCGGCACTGCCGGAAGCGAGCGCATGCTGAACCGCTTCGGTGCTGTGGCCGTGGTCGTGGAACCAGCGTGCCGCCAGCCCGTGCAGCTCCGCGACCGGACGGCCGCCGCCGCGGCGCAGCCGCTCCTGCAGGAACTCGCTGAACAGACGGTGATAACGGTACCAGGCGCGCTCGTGGTCCAGGCCGTGCACAAAAAGATCGCGCTGCTCGAGCCGCTCGAGCAACGTCCAGCAGTGGCCCGCGCCGCAGAGGGCCTCTGCCAGGTCGCCATTCACCCGCTCCAGGATGGAGGTGTTCAGCAGCAGGGCCTGCTCCTCCGGCCTGAGCGTGTCGAACACCTGCTCGACGAAGTAATCCACCAGGTCGGATGCGCGGCCCGAAATCTGCTCGAGCGCCTGCGCCACCGGCGTGCCCTGCTGCAACCAGCGGCGCACCGCCTGCAGAGCGATCGGCCAGCCCTCGGTCCGCTCGAACAGCGCCTGCGCCCACTCGCCTACCGATGGGGCGCGCTCGGCCAGGTATGCGGCGATCTCCTCCGGACTGAAGCGCAGCTCGGACTGGTCCAGCTCCAGCAAGTCCTCGTGGGCCCGCAGATCCGCGGTCGACAGCGACCGTGGAAAGCGCCGGGAGCTGATCACCAAGTGAACGTTGCCTGGCAGCATGTACTGCAGGTAGTCGAGCAGCGCCCCGGTCTCGGCACACTCGGCGCGATGATAGTCGTCGAGCACGATGGCGTGGGTTCCGGCGCAGCGGCCGAGGGCCGTGATGAGGGAAGCGCTGGTGGCCGCAGGACTCGCAACGGAAAAGCTGTGGGGCGAGTTGATGAGGTCGACACCTGCCGCGAACCCCGCCTCCTTGCAGGCTTCAATGAGATAGTTCAGGAACTGGAACGGGTCACTATCGTGCTCGTCCAGGCAGAGCCAAGCGACGGGGATCCCCTGGCTGCGCAGCCGTTCGTACCACTGGGCGAGCAGCGAGCTCTTGCCGTATCCGGCGGGCGCGTGAACCACCGTGAGGCGGGTGTCCAGGGCCGCGTCCAGGCGTTGCATCAGGGCTGTGCGCGGCACCGGGCTGCGCAAGCGGACCGAAGGCTGCAGCTTCGAGGCGATCGCCCAGCTCGTCATGTCGTTCCCCCGGGAGCCACCCTACCCCGGGTAGGTTACGGAGACCCTCGAGTACAGACAACTCGGGTAGCCGTCATCGCGGCCGCATTCCGACACGGCGCGTCGCGGGGCGCTTGGCTGGCAGGCATGTCGAGCGCAGTATTACTGGGGTAATACGGAATAAATCATCCGGATGAAGACCATCACGCTGAAAGCAGACGACGACTTCGACAAGCTGCTCTCCCGTCTGGCGGCAAAGCTCGACACTACGCGAAGCGCGGTGATTCGTGAGGCGGTGCGGAGCTATGAGCGTCAACTGGAGCGGGACGCGCTGCGGCGACAGCTACGCGAGGCATCCCGCCGGACTCGCTCTCAGGCTACCGCCGTGCAGCGGGAGCTTGATTCGGCAACCGGCGATGGCTTGTAGCCGGTGGCCCTCAAGCGCGGCGGCAACTACCTGGCGAACTTCGACCCCTCCAAAGGCACCGAGCCGGGAAAGATTCGCTCCTGCCTGGTCATCCAGACGGACCTGCTGAACGACGAGGAGCATCCGAGCACCACGGTGCTGCCGCTCACCACGCAGCTGATCGAGGAGGCCGCACCGCTGCGTTTCCGAATTGCGGCACGGGACGGCCTCCGTCAGGACTCCGACGTGATGGTCGATCAGCTACGCACCATCGACAATAGACGGATTCAGGGGGAGCAGCT
>NZ_JAWLHG010000096.1:0-3821 GCF_041690465.1 Falsiroseomonas sp.
ACCACAGCCCGGAAGACCGCGGTGCGGAAGACGGCGGCGCGCAAGCCGGTGGCCAAGCGGGCGGCTGCTGCCCGCAAGTCGGTCGCCCGCAAGCGGATGGCCACCAAGCGGACGACCCGCCGGTAGTCAGCGTTGCTTCGGCAACGACGGCCGGTGTGGCCTTCGGCCCGCTGCGCCGACCATGGTTCGATGTTCCCCAAAGCCGGAGCTTCCGCGCCGGCTTTGGGGGCATCGCCCGACGTGCCCGAGGAAGAAGCCTGAAGTCCCCACCCCTCCAGGCAGAGGGGGGTGAAGGGGAGGCGGCGGCAACCGAACCCGTCTCCCGGATTTCAATCTGCCGCAACGCCCGTGCTTCGGCTATCCGAACGGCCAGGTGACGACGCCGCCATCAGGTGCCTTGATGGAAGCGAAGCATCCGCGATCGGGGTGATTAAAACGTCTTTGCCGTTGTTTCGACGCGGGCTATGGATCAGAAGTCATCCATCTCCTTCAAAACTCGCCGGCCTGTCCGGATCAACTCCCCGATCTCTCGCCGCTCTGCCTTCGCCTCGGCTGTCGTGAGCCCGTGCTTGAGCGCGTTCTGACTGTATCTCGGCGCCCCGGAGCCTTTCGCGCCGCCATGCATCCGACAGCGCCGCCTGCCCTTCACCGCCGGTGCCCGGCAGGGCGTGCCGCCCCGCGTCCGCGCGCCGCAGCGCGGGCTGGCCTGCATCGGCCCGGTCGCCGCTGGAACTGGCGCGCGCACTGTCCCGGTCCCCATGGCTTATAGCGCCTACGGCTGCTCCCGGCTCACCGTGCCGACGATCGCCTGCCCGCCGGACTCCACCCGCACATGCTCCACCGTCACCTTCTGCTGCCCCTTGCCGCGGTTACGGTTCAGGGTCTCCACCTGCTTCGCATAGAGCGCGAGCAGGCGGCCGGCCTGCCGCAGGTTCGCTTCGCGCACCGTCAGGTCCTGGTCGGGCAGCATCGCCCGGCGCAGGCACTCCATCGCCGCGCCGTGCGTCGCCACCATCTGCGTCGCCAGCATGCCCTCCATCTCGTCGCGCGGCGCGAGGCCCTTGAGCGCGGCCACCGCCGCCTCGATCCGCTCCACCCGCTCCGCCTCCCCAAGGTGGGCCGGCAGCCAGAGCGCGTCCGCCACCTGGGTCACCAGCCGCTCGGCCAGCCGCTGATCCGCCGTTCCCACGATCGCCGCGGGCGAGCCCGCGCCCTCCGCCCGAATCGTCAGTGCCCGGCTCGCGCCACCCTGCCGTCCGCCCATCGCCTTCCTCCGCCGCTACCATTGATTGCGTAATGATAACGCATATTACGTAATTTCGCAAGGGCAGGGCGAGCGGGCCGCGGGTCGGCCTCGGTCTTGTTTCGTGGCCTTATGGTCGTAAACTCGAATAAGCGGGGCAGGGGGGAAGTCATGCGCTGCGTATTCGGCGAAGTCGTCGGCGAGTTCTTGGGCTGGCTCTGGCGGACCATCGTCTGCGTCTTCACCGAGCATCTGCTCGGCAAGTCGCGAATAGTGTGGGGAATCGTCATGGGACTGACGCTTCTGGTCCTTGTTCTTCTCGTCGGCGCCGCCCTGAACGCCTTGTTCTTCCACTGAAAGGACCTCGACGTCGCGGGGGCGGCGCGCCGTCGGTCGACAGGCTGCGGACTGTTCACGAAGCGACATTCCGCATGTCGCTTCCCCCTTTGCATGGGGTTATTTTGCGAGTCCGGGAAGAAGGTCCCCGTCCAAAGGCCGGTGGGGCCGCGTCAAATCATGACGCAGCTCACCATGAGGCCGAGCAGGCAGAGCGCCAGGAAGATGATCAGATGCGGCATCGGGCGTGCCCCTCATCCTTCGCCAGGCTCAGGATGAGGTCCTTTCCAAACCCTCACTTCACCACGAGGTCGAGCGGCCGCTGCGACAGCGTCTCGGCGCCGCGCTCGCCGACCAGCACGGTCTGGCCGGTCGTCATCGCCAGGCCGGCGTCGCTGTCGAAGATGATGATGTGGATGAAGAACACCATGCCCGGCGCCGCCGGCTCCGGGTTGCCGGCATAGAACATCGGCCAGTCCATCCAGTTCGGCGCGAAGGTGGCGCCGAGGCTGTAGCCGGTCGCGTTCATCCGGTGCGCCTGATAGCCGGCGCCGTCGAGCACCCGGGCATGGGCCTCGAACACCTCGCCGATCGGCAGGCCGGGCAGGAGGGCCGCCTTGCAGGCCTCGAGCGCGTCGACCGCCACCTTGTGCATCTCGATCTGCCGCTCCGGCGCCTTGCCGATGCACAGCGTCCGCATCAGGCAGGAGTGGTAGTGGCAATAGACCCCGGCGAACTCGATCGTGAGCTGGTCCTGCGCGTCGAGATGGCGCCGCCCGGTGAAATAGCGGCAGAGCAGGGCGTCGCGGCCGGAGCCGATGATGTACTCGTTGCTCGGGTCGTCGCCGCCGCCGCGGAACACCGCCCCCTGCATCGCCGCCATGATGTCGCCCTCGAACACGCCCGGGCCCGCCAGCCGGTTCGCCTCGTCGAGCGCGGCGTCGGCCAGCTCGGCGGCCTTGCGGACATAGGCGATCTCTGCCGGGCTCTTGACGACGCGCAGACGACTGACCAGGTCCGAGCTGTCCATCAGGGTGCAGAACCCGTCCAGCGTCACCATCAGCCTGAGGCCGTTGCGCGCGGTCAGGCCATAGGCCTCCAGCTCGACGCCCAGCTTCTTGCCGCGGCAGCCATGCTCGTCGAGGATCGCCATCAGGTCGCGGGTCGGCTCCGCGTCCGGCGCGTCGCGCCAGATCCGGATGTCGTCGATCACCGAGGTGTGCTGCGCCTGCCTGAGGTCCGGCGCCCGCGTCAACAGCGTCATCCGGCCGTCGGTGCCGAGATAGAGGCACTGGAAGAAGACATAGCCGAAGGTGTCATAGCCCGTCAGGTAGTACATGCTCTCCTGACGGAAGATCAGCAGGCCGTGCAGGCCGCGCTCCTCCATGAGCCGGATCGCGCGGGCGCGGCGCCCGGCCAGTTCCTCGGTGCTGAAATGCAGGGCCATCTCCTACTCCTCCTCGACGAGACCGATCAGTGAAAGTCCGCGGCCGTAATCGGGCTCGCCCCGCAGCGTCGCCCGGCGATAGCTGAAGAACCGTTCCGCCTCGGCGCAGGTGTCGTGGGGCAGCCGGCAGACGCGCCGCAGCCCGGCCGCGGCCAGCCGGGCGGCGACATAGCCGGGCAGGTCGAACATGAAATGTCCCTCGCGCCGGGAGGGGCAGAAGAAGGCGGCGTTCGCCGGGTCGTCGGCCAGGAACGGCTTCGGGAAATCCGGCCCGACCTCGTAGGAGCGCTGGGCGATGCAGGGGCCGATGCCGGCGCGGATGCGCGCGCGCTCCGCGCCCAGCTCGACCATCGCCGCCACCGTCGCCTCCAGCACGCCGCCCTGCGCCCCGCGCCAGCCCGCATGGGCGGCGCCGATCACGCGGGCTGGCGCGTCGGCGAACAGCACCGGGGCGCAGTCGGCGGTCAGGATGCCCAGCGTCACCCCCGGCCGGTCGGTCACCATCGCGTCGACCTCCGGCGCGTCCTCGCGCGGCCAGGGCCGCTCGACCCGTGCCACCCGGGCGCTGTGGACCTGATAGGCGGTGACCAGCGAGCCTGCGGGCAGGTCGGCGCGGGCCAGCGCGCGGGCGCGGTTCTCCGCCACCCGGTCCGGAGGATCGTCCTTCGCGCCATAGCCGCAGTTCAGCGAGGCGTAGATCCCCTCGCTGACCCCGCCGGCGCGGGTCAGGAAGCCGTGGCGCACGCCGGCAAGATCGTTCAGGGCGCCCAGGGTGATCATGGCAGGGTGATCATG
>NZ_JAWLHG010000097.1:0-3805 GCF_041690465.1 Falsiroseomonas sp.
ACCATCGGCCGCATCGTCGACGCCTTCACGCCTGGGGAGTGCGCCAACTACTTCGCCGCTGCCGGCTACGATGCAGACTGATCGGAAACCGCTCTAGCCATGCGCCGGCAACCCGGCCTCGGCCCGCAGCCAGCTCAAGAACATCAGCGCCTCCGCTGGCAATTGCGAGCCCGACAGCACCAGTGCGTAACCCGCGGAGGCGATGGTCGCGCGCGGGTTGGGAAGCGCCGCGACCAACCTGCCCTCGCGCCGTTCGGCTTCGGTGAGCAAACCGCTTTCCAGCACTATGCCGTCGCCCTCGCAGGCTGCATCGATCGCCATGTGGGAGCGGTCGAAGCGAATCCCGCCGGCGGGCGGCGCTCGCGTGCCCATGTGACGGCACCAGTCCGGCCAGCCGACGGCATTGCGGGAATGAAGCAGCGGCAAGGCCAGAAGATCGGCCGCGGTCGGGCGCTCCGGCAGGAGTTGGCGGAGAGCAGGGCTGCATAGCGGCCGCACCTCCTCTGCCAGAAGCCGCTCTGCCCCAGGCGGGGCATCGGCGCCATAGACGAGTGCGAAATCAAGGCCCGCGCTGAAATCCGGCGGACCCGATGCGTCCACGACGCGCAGCGCGACCTCCGGGTGCGCCGCCAGGAAGCGGCTCAAGCGCGGACGCAGCCATTTCGTGGCGAGGCTGATCGCGACTTGAACTATAACCGCGCGCGGCCCGGGCGCAGCCGCAAATTCGCGGCTGGCAGCGGCAATCTCCTCGAGCCCGGTCGCCACCCGTTCGGCAAAGCGCAACCCGGCCGCGCTCAGCTCCAGCCGGCCGCCTGCCCGGCGGAACAGCGTCTGGCCGAGATGCGCTTCCAGGCTCGCGACGCGATGGCTCACAGCCGAGGGCGTGATCCCGAGTTCCACCCCCGCAAGGGCCATGCTGCCGAGACGGGCCGTGGCCTCGAAGGCGACGACAGCACGCAATGGTGGCAACCCGCGCATGCGGTCAACCGGGCCGATCGTGAAGGTTCTTCATGTCAGCTTGAAATCTAATCGCTTGCGGCCGGCGGTGTCCACGCGCGAGCCTTGGTCCGGTCCCGTGGAGAGCCCGATGTCCAGTACCGCGTCCGAAGCCGCGCTTCTCGCCCAGGCGGAGCAGTTCAGTTTCCGTGCCCGTATGGACAAGAAGACCGCCGAAGGGCCGATCTTCGCGACCGCCAGGGACAGCGTCGTGACCGACGTCAACGGCCGGAGCTGGATCGATTTCAACTCCGGCCAGATGTGCTCGGCGCTGGGGCACAACCATCCACGCGTGGTCGCCGCCATCAAGGAAGCGTGCGACACAATGATCCACGCCCATTCCAGCCATTTCAACGTGAAGGAGATCGAGCTGGCGGCGAAGCTGGGCGAGATTGCCCCGCGTCCGCTGCAGAAGAGCCTGTTCGGCGAGAGTGGCGCCGACGCGAATGAGATGGCGATGATGATCGCCCGCAAATACACGGGCGGGCACGAGATCATCTCCCCGCACATCAGCTTCCACGGCTTGTCCGATGCGACGCGCGCCGTCACCTTCTCAGGCTGGCATGCCGGGCATGGCCAGCTGCCGTCCGGCAGCTATGCAATGGTCGCGCCCTACTGCTACCGCTGTCCGCTGCGCCAGACCTTCCCCGGCTGCGAATACGCCTGCCTGAAGACGAGCTTCGAGCTGATCGATGCGCAGAGCACCGGTCGGCCCGCCGCCGTGATCACCGAGCCGCTGTTCAGCGCCGGCGGCGTAGTGGAGCCGCCGCCTGGCTGGCTGCGCGAGTTGAAGAGCATGTGCGAGGCACGTGGCATGCTGCTGATCCTGGACGAGGAGCAGACCGGCCTCGGCAAGCTCGGCTCGATGTTCGCTTTCGAGTCGGAAGGCATCGTTCCCGACATCATCACGGTGGCCAAGCACTTCGGCGGCGGTGTCGGCATCAGCGCCGTCATCACCACTGCCGAAATCGAGGAGAAGGTGGTGAATGCCGGCTATGCCGCCACGCATTCGCACAGCAACGACCCGCTGATCTGCGCCGCTGGCAAGGCCAGCCTGGACGTGATTGTCGAGGAGGACGTCCCCGCCAAGGCGCGCGCCATCGGCGCACGCATCCGCGAGCACCTCGATGCCATGCAGCAACGCTACGAGATCATCGGCGACATCCGCGGACGCGGCCAGCTGACCGGCATAGAGCTGGTGCGCGACCGCGAGGGTAAGCAACCAGCCACGGACGAGGGCCGCGAGGTGGGCCGGCAATGCTTCGCCAACGGGCTGATCTTCAGCCTGCGCCGTCAGGGCAGCGTGCTGCGGCTGGTGCCGCCGGCCACAACCACGCCGGATCAGGTGGACGAGGCGATGGCCATCCTTCGCAACGCGATTGAGGCGGTCAGCGCTACGCGCCGCCCTCAATGATCGGCGTACGGTCTGGGAGGGAACAAGCAATGCAATGTTTACGACGGGTCAAGCTGGCTTGTGCCGCGGCGCTGGCATTGGTGCATCTGGCCGCCGCGCCTCCGGCGGTTGCGCAGGGCAGCGCCACACTGGATGCCGTGAAGGCCCGCGGCGCCGTGCGGTGCGGCGTCAGTACCGGCTTCCCCGGCTTCGCTGCGCCAGATTCTCGCGGTGAATGGCGTGGGCTTGACGTCGACGCGTGCCGCGCGGTGGCTGCCGCTGCGCTCGGCGATGCCGCCAAGGTGCAATACGTTCCGCTAACGGCGGTGCAGCGCTTACCAGCGCTGACCTCAGGCGAGGTGGACATGCTCGCGCGCAACACCACTTGGTCGCTTGGTCGCGCGACCACCCAGGGAGTAAACTTCGTCGTCATCAACTACTACGATGGCACCGGCTTGATGGTCCCCCGGCCGAGCAACGTCACGCGGTTGGAGCAGCTGAACGGCAGCACGATCTGCATCCAGCCCGGCACCGAGACCGGCCTAGCCGTGCAGGACGCCTTCCGCCGCCGCAACGCGCGCTTCACGCCACTGATGATTGAGCAGGCGGATCAGCTGGCCGCGGCCTACTTTGCTGGCCGTTGCGACGCCCTCGCCAGCGACCAGACTCAACTGGCGGGCTTCCGCAGCCGGGCACCGAACGCCGCGGAGCACGTAATCTTGCCCGAACTCGTCTCGAAGGAGCCGCTCTCGGTCGCGGTCCGGTACGGCGACGACCGCTGGGCCAACATCGTGCGCTGGAGTGTTTGGGCGCTGATTGAGGCTGAGGAACTCGGTTTGGCCAGCGGCAATGTTGTCGCCGCGCGGGAGAGCCAAGAGCCCGCCGTGCAGCGCTTCCTCGGCCGGACTGGCGATCTCGGCCAAGGACTGGGACTGGACAATGCGTGGGCGGCGCGGATTGTCGAGCAGGTCGGCAACTACGCTGAGAGCTTCGAGCGCAATGTGGTGCCGCTCGGGATCGCGCGCGGACCGAACCGCCTGTGGCGTGACGGTGGCCTGTTGATCGCGCCCCCCTTCCGCTGAATACCTGATTGGGCCGTGCCGCAGGCGCGGCCCGACTGGCCGATTCATTCTGGGAATGGCTCGTAATATTGGCACTGGCGATAGCGGGCGTAATAGCAACTGCGTGCACTTCCGGCGCATCCTCCGGTACACCTTCGAGCCGCAGTAGCTCAAGACCGATCTGTCCACCGAAGCCGAGTCGCTCGTCCACTCAGACCAGATCTTCTCGACCCGCAAGCGCAGCGTCCCGCTGCTGAGTGCCTGACTCTGAACTCATGTGGAACGAGCGAGGCGTCGGAGCAGCAGGTTGACGGAGGCGGCGTAGAGGAAGGCGTTGGCGGAGGCGATTGTCGCC
>NZ_JAWLHG010000098.1:0-3663 GCF_041690465.1 Falsiroseomonas sp.
TCGTGGTGTCGTGCAGCCCGGCGACAAAGCGCGTGTCGGCCGGCAGGTCGATCCCCTCGGCGGGCAATCCCGCGCGGGTTTCGGGATCGTTGAGCAGGCTGGCGAGCAGGCGGGCCGAAACCTCGCCGGTCTGCCCGCCGCAGGCGCCGCAATGATAGGCGCTGGCATGCGGATTGTTCACCAGCTGGGCGCCGTGCCCGATCAGCAGGACAAGCCGGGCATGGCCCCGGGTCAGGCTCATGGCCTTGAGCGCGGCGGCGGCGGTGGCGGCTTTCTCGGCCGGGCTCAGCCCGGTCTCGAACCGGGGCGCGGGGCCGGTCGCCAGCCCCTTGCCGCCGCGCCCGAGCGCGTCTTTCACCAGTTTCCAGGCATAGGTCGGCCCCGCCGCCTCGACGAAGGCGAAGGATGACACCGCCGCCTGCCGGAACCGGCCCCAGGCGCGCGACGCCCGCGCGGCGATCCGCGCCCCCTGCTCCGCCTCCGGTGCGACGTGGCTGCAGGTGGCAAGGCCGGGCGTCAGCAGCGCCGGCAGGTGCGCCTCGGCGATGTCGGAGCCATGCGCGCGATGCGAAACAGGCAGGCCGAAGAACCCGGCGAACCCGAGCGTGCGCACGCCCGCATCCTGCGCCTCCAGCGCGCGGCGGAACACCTCCGAGCGCACGTCGATGCAGAACGCCGCCTGCACGGCGGGGCGATCACTCGTCCCCCCCGCGCCGGGCAGCGCCGCCGCCAGCCGCCGTTGCCCGGCCCTCTCGGCGGCATCCTGCAGGATCGCGTCGAGCGCCTCGTCGGGTCCGGGCGCGACCGGTTCGGCATGCGCGGCGCACACGTCGGCCCAGGCCTCGGCAACGTCCGGGCAGTGCTCCAGCAGCGCCTCCTCCCAGATCAGCCGGATCGCGATCAGGTCGGTGATCGTGGTGTCGGACCCGCCCGCAAGCTCGGCCTGCCAGAGCAGCCAGCGCGCGTGCTGCGCCCATCCGCCGAGATCCATCAACAGCCGGTGAAAGGCGGTTTCGGCCGCCGCGTCGGTGATGCCGAGACCCTCCGCCGCGCGCAGGATCGCCCGTTCTGCGGTGTCGGGGGCCGCCGCCACATGCGCGCAGAACCCGGTGAGCCCGGCGATCTCGGGCGCAAGATCATGCGTCGCCCATTCCCGCCAGGCGGCGAAGGCCGAGCGCCCCGGCGCCGGCGTCCAGAGCGCCTGGCCGCGGTCGAAATGCCCCGCCGCCCAAAGCCCGAAGGCGCGCGCGAGGATCGCCGGCCAGTCGATCCCGGTCGCCTCGGCGGCGAGATCGGCGATGCTCGGCAAGGCCCGTGGCGCCGGCCGTTCCCTGGCCAGCTTCGCCTTCAGCAGCGCCAGGTCCACCGGCTTGAGGGGCGACGTGCTGGCGATCAGCGCGGCGGCGAGATCGTCGTCGGTGATGCGCCCCGCCGCCACCTCGGCGGCGTAGTCCGCCCGCGGCCGGGTGAGCCGCACCCCGGCCACGCGGGCAAGCCGGGCCGAGGCGGTGGCGAGATCCTCCCCCGATTGGCCAAGGAACGGGTTGACCGCCACCGTCGCATCCAGCGGGAAGGCCGGCGGGATCGCCCGCGCCGCGGCCTCGGCGGCCACCAGCAGGCTCGATACCCGGGCGGGCGCGATCGTCTTGTGCTTGAGGAACATGGCAGAACCCTTTCGTTCAGCGCGATTTCACGACGCGCAGCCCGCCGATCAGACGATCGAAGACCGCGTTGACATAGAGGCCGTTGGCCAGGTGCACCCTGATCCCGGCCGTCGACGGGTGATGCGCCCAGAGCGGAAACAGCGCCTGCCCCACGGCGACCACGGCAAAGGACAGCACCGCCAGCGCGATCAACGCCCATTCCAGCGGTCCGGGCGCGGGCGGGGCGGGCAGATGCGGCCCCCAGAGCGCCCCGGCGGCGGCGTGGAAGCCGAAATAGGCCACTGCCGCGGCGAAGGCGGCCCTGACCGTGCGCCGGGTCAGTGCCCGCGGCGCGGTATCGGCAAGCCCCTGTGCCACAAGGTAGGCCACGCCGAAGATAAGGATCGCGCCAAGGCTGAGCCCCTGCGCCGATTTCGGTCCGACCAGCACGGAGAACCCGGTGGCAACGACCGCGTAGAGCACCAGCGCGAGCGCGAAGGCCCGGATCACCGCCGCGATCCCCGGCACCGCGACCGGGCCGGGACGCCGCAGCTGCGCCACCGCCGTCACCGCCCCGCCCGAGGACAGGAAGGCATGCGCCTTGTAGAGCGAATGGGCGACGATATGCAGTACCGCCAGCGGCCACAGCCCGAGCCCGATCTGCATCAACAGAAAGCCCATCTGGCTTACCGTCGACCACGCCAGCGCCGTTTTCACCGCGCTCTGGGTCAGCATCACCACCGCGCCGAACAGCGCCGTTATCCCCCCCAGCATGAGCAGGGCGGCCATCGCGCCGGGGCTGGCCTGAACCACCTCGGCGAGCCGGATCAACAGGAAGCCGCCGGCGTTGATGATCCCGGCATGCAGCAGCGCCGAGACCGGCGTCGGCGCCTCCATCACCTCGGTCAGCCAGCCGTGCATCGGGAACGAGGCGGTCTTGAGCAGCGCCGCGATCACGAGCAAGACCACCCCGACCTGCGCCGCGAGCGGCAAGCCGTCGCGCGCGGCGGCGCCGAGGGCGGCAAGATCGGCGGTGGCGAAGGCCCACCACAGCAGCGCCGAGGCCAGCACCAGCGCCACGTCGCCCATGCCCCAGACCAGCGCCAGCTTCGCCGCCGCCCGTCGCGCCTCGGCCCGCTCGCCGTGGAACAGGAGCAGCCGCCGCAGCGCGCGCCCGACCGCGAAGAAGGCCAGGATCAGCACCGCGAGGCTGCCCGCCTGCACCAGCACCAGCACCGCCGCCAGCGTGAGCGACATGAAGCCGTGAAACGCCCCCTCGCGCGCCGCGCCGTCGAGGTAGCTGCGCCCGTAGCGCATCACAACCCAACCGACGAAGGCGACCAGCAGGGTCATCGTCGCGCTGATCGCGTCGAGCCGGATCGCGAGCCGCAGGGCGCCATCGCCGAGCGCGACGGTGGAGGGCCCGGCGAGCAGCAGCTGCGCCACCCCGGCCAGCGCCAGCGCCAGCGCCGCCAGCGCGGCGGTTTCGGCGAGGCGCGGCAGATGCTTCGGGCGCGGGCCGGGGCGAACCAGTGCCAGCGCCGCGGGGGCGAGAAACAGGATCGGCGCCAGCAGGCCGAGGGGGGGAAGGGATATCATCGCGCAATCTCCGGTTCGGGCGGGTTGCCGCGGGGATACCGGTTGCGCTGCTTCTATAAAATTACATATATTATCACCAATCGTTCTACTGGCTAGAAGTATGTCCCGTCTCAATCTCCACCACCTGCGGCTGTTCCGCGCCGTTGCGATGGACGGAACCCTCACCGGCGCGGCGCGGCGGCTGAACCTGTCGCAATCGGCATTGTCGACCCAGATCAAGACGCTCGAAGCCGCGCTCGGTCACGACCTGTTCGAGCGGCGCGGGCGCGGCCTCGTGCTGACCGAGGCCGGGCGCATCGCGCTCGACCATGCCGAGGCGATTTTCCGCACCGCCGAAGACCTCACCGCCACCCTGCGCGAGACCGGCGGCGGCCGGCAGGCCCTGCGCGTCGGGGCGCTGGCCACGCTCTCGCGCAACTTC
>NZ_JAWLHG010000099.1:0-3377 GCF_041690465.1 Falsiroseomonas sp.
ATCGCCGGTTTCGGCGCCACCCAGCTGCCGCCGGCGCACAGCACGTTGGGCAGCGACAGGTAGTCTTCGGCGTTGGCCGGGCTGACGCCCCCGGTGGGGCAGAACCGGATCGCGGGCAGCGGCGAGGCGAGCGACTTGAGGAAGGCGGCGCCGCCGGCGGCCTCGGCGGGGAAGAACTTCATCACCGAATAGCCGCGCTCGAACAGCCGCATCGCTTCCGAGGCGGTGGCGGCACCGGGCAACAGCGGCAGATCCTCCGCCTCGGCGGCATCGAGCAGCGCGTCGGTCGCGCCCGGCGAGACGCCGAAGCGCGCGCCGGCGGCCTTGGCGGCCTTCACGTCGTCGGGTGTGAGCAGGGTGCCCGCGCCGACCATACCGCCCGGAACCTCCGCCATCGCGGCGATCACGTCGAGGGCGGCGGCGGTGCGCAGGGTCACTTCCAGCGCCGGCAGCCCGCCGGCCACGAGGGCGCGCGCGAGCGGCGCGGCATGGGCCACGTCGTCGACGACCAGCACCGGCACGATCGGGGCGAGGCGGCAGATCTCTTCGGTTTTCCGGCTGGCTTCTTGCGGTGTCATGCTGTGCTCCCTAGACGACGACGGCGGCGCCGGTCGTGGACAGACCGACATTCTGGCGGAAAACCTCGAACAATTCACGCCCTATCCCGGCGCTGTTGGCGCTCAGATCGGCGCTGACGGCGGCGCGCTCGGCGAAGCCGGCTTCGAGCACCTCCAGCGTTCCCGCCTCGGCATCGAGCCGGACGCGGTCGCCGTCACGCAGCTTGGCGATCGGCCCGCCGTTGGCGGCTTCGGGCGAGACGTGGATCGCCGCCGGCACCTTGCCGGAGGCGCCCGACATCCGCCCGTCGGTGACCAGCGCCACCTTCAGGCCGCGATCCTGCAGCACCGAGAGCGTGGGCGTCAGCCCGTGCAGTTCGGGCATGCCGTTGGCCTTCGGCCCCTGGAAGCGCACCACCACGACCACGTCGCCGGTGAACTCGCCGGCCTGGAACGCGGCCTTCACCGCCTCCTGGTTGTCGAACACCCGCGCCGGGGCCTCGATCACGTGCCTCTCGGGTGCCACGGCGGACACCTTGATCACGCCTTGCCCGAGGTTGCCCGACAGCTGGACCAGCCCGCCCGAGGGCTGGAACGGATCGGCGGCGGGGCGCAGGATCTTGTCGTTGAGGCTGTCGCGCGGGGCGGGCTCCCAGGTGACCCGCTCGCCCGCGAGCTTGGCCTCGGTGGCGTAGGCCGCCAGCCCGCCGCCCGCCACGGTCTTGGTGTCGGGGTGCAGGAGCCCGGCGTCGAGCAGGTTGCCGATCATGTAGCCAAGCCCGCCGGCGGCGTGGAAGTGGTTCACGTCCGCCAGCCCGTTGGGGTAGACCCGCGCCATCAGCGGCGTGATCGCGGAGATCTCGGCGAAATCCTCGAGCGCCAGCTCCACCCCCGCCGCGCGCGCCATCGCCACGAGGTGCAGCACGAGGTTGGTCGAGCCACCGGTGGCCATCAGCCCGACGATGCCGTTGGCGAAGGCCTTCTCGTCGAGCACGTCCGCCACCGGGATGAATTCGTTGCCGAGCGCGGTGATCGACAGCGCCCGGTGCGTGGCCTCGGCGGTGAGCGCCTCGCGCAGCGGCGTGCCGGGGTTGACGAAGCTCGCGCCGGGCAGGTGCAGCCCCATGAACTCCATCAGCATCTGGTTGGAATTGGCGGTGCCGTAGAAGGTGCAGGTGCCGGGGCCGTGGTAGGCCGCCATTTCCGACGCCATCAGCTCCTCGCGGCTGGCCTCGCCGGTGGCGAAGCGCTGGCGCACCTTGGCCTTCTCGTCGTTCGAGATGCCGGAGGTCATCGGCCCGGCGGGCACGAAGACGGCGGGGATATGGCCGAAGGTGGCGGCGGCGATCACCAGCCCCGGCACGATCTTGTCGCAGATGCCGAGGTAGAGCGCGGCGTCGAAGGTGTTGTGGCTGAGCGCCACGCCGGCGGCGAGCGCGATCACGTCGCGCGAGAACAGGCTGAGTTCCATGCCCACCTCGCCTTGGGTGACGCCGTCGCACATCGCCGGCACCCCGCCCGCCACCTGCGCCGTGCCCCCTGCCGCGCGGGCGGTGGCCTTGATCAGGTCGGGGAAATCCTTGTAGGGCGCATGGGCCGAGAGCATGTCGTTATAGGCGGTGACGATGCCGATGTTGGGGGCGCGGCCGGTGGCCAGCGCGCCCTGGTCGTCGCCGGCGCCGGCATAGGCATGGGCCTGGTTCGAGCAGCTCAGATGCGCCCGGCGCGGGCCGTCCTCGGCGGCGCGCGCGACCTGGTCGAGATAGCGCGCGCGCCGGTCCTGCGAACGGGCGATGATGCGCTGGGTGATGCGGTCAAGCTCGGGATGGAGGGTCATCGGGGCGGTCCTTCGTCGACATGCGGGGGGTGCGAAACCGTGCACGGGCAGGTGACCGGGAGGTAGCACAGGGATTTAGCGCTAACAATACCCGACCCCGCCCGACCCGCCTTCGGCTGATTTCCGCGACAATACCGCCAGCTTTCCGCAGTTCCGCCGCATTTGGTCAACAAAGTCTCCGGCATCGAGACGCGTGAAAGAAGCTGGAGGAAACCATGACCCTGTTCCGAGCCACCCTGATGCTGGCCGCCGCCGCCCTGCTCTCCGCCTGCGCCGGGGGCGATATCGTGAGCCGCAACGCGCTGACAAACTCGGAGCTCCTGGGCTCCAAGGATGGCGAGATGCGCGCGTCGGTGCCCCTGAACCGGTCCTACCGGGTGGTGGACGTCAGGGTTGAAGTGCCCGAAACGCTCACCTCCTCGGAGGATAACGGCATCAAGCCGCGCGTCGACATCCTCTGGCAGGAAGACCCTGCCGGCGACCGGCACGCGCAGGTGCGCGAGTTGATGACGGCGGCGCTCGAAGAGGGCGTGGCCGCGACGGAGGGCAGCCGCGATGTGGTGCTCGACGTGGTGATGACGCGCTTCCACGCGCTGACCAAGCGCACCCGCTATTCGATCGGCGGCGAGCACGAGGTCTGGATGTATGTCGCGGTGCGCGATGCCGAGACCGGCGAGCTGCTCGAACCGGCGCGCCGGATCGGCTTCGATCACCGGATCAGCGCGGCGCAGGCGCTCGAAAACGAGGCACAGGGGCTGAACCAGCGGCTCGAGATCACCGCGCTGGTCAAGGAGATGATCCGCCACGAACTGACCCGCCCGCGCGATTTCCTGCAGGGCTGAGGCAGGCAGAAACCGATGAGCGGGGGCGGGCCGGCGGCTCGCCCCCCTTCGTTTGGGCTTTGCGCCGGGCGCGCGCTGGGGTAGGGGAGCGGCATGACCGATACCCGCCCCACCATCCGCCTCAAGCCCAAGGCCAACGCC
>NZ_JAWLHG010000100.1:0-3233 GCF_041690465.1 Falsiroseomonas sp.
CCGCGGTCCGAGCGCGAGGGCAAGGACCGCGCCCCGCCCACCGGCTCCATCCTTCGAGAACCAACACAGACTGTCCGATCAAGTCTCAGCTATCGCACCATGGGTGAGGGCAGCGACATCCGCTGCCAGCCCGAAGACCTGATCGTCGCCACCCAGCTGCGCGGCGACCAGCCCGATCGGCGCCACCCGCATCACCCCGCCGCAGCCCTTGCTGTCATTCTCCGCCACCGCGGGGTCGCCGTAACCGCGTGCCGCGCGAAGGGCGGAGAGGCAGGTGACGCCGGGCGCGCGTCGGGCGTGCAATGCGCGCACCGAGAACAGCCACCCGTCCTCCCCGGCACTTGTGCCTTCTGAGCACTCGCCCTGGGTCAGGAGCCAGTGCAGATAGGCATGATGGATGACGGACGGCACATTGCAGATGCCCCTGGTGTTCTGCCGTGCCCATGCACGCAGCAGGCCTTCGGCGGTGAACAGCGTCATCTGCGTGTCGTCGGTGATCGCACCGGCCCGCCCATAGGCGGGAGAGAGGTCGCGGATCCCGTCAGACCCGAACTGCCGCCGGATCTTGGCGAGAGACATGAACTCCACCGGGGCCCCGAGCGCATCCCCGACCGCGCCACCGAGCAGACAGCCCCTTGCCCGGGCACGTGCTGTCGGCGCAGCCGCGGGCGCTGGCCTGGAAGGCCGGTGAGTCACTCGGCAGGGCCTTCCTGTGCTCCCCCACCCTGCGTCGCCGCGAACGGCCCGAACAGCCGGTCCAGCAGCTCGGCGGGCGAGTGCAGCGTCTCGAAGCGCGCCTTCGGCACGGTGCGGTGTCCCGGCCGCTCCGCCTTGTAGCCGAGCCGGTCGCCCTTGGTGTGCCGTGTCACCTTGTCCCCGAGCGGCGGCAGCGGCGCCCCCGGCGCGCCGCCTAGCCAGCGGAACCGCTCGATCCGCAGTGTCCGCGGGTCGTAGAGCATCCACACCACGCAGCCGGACGGCTTGCGCGCGAGCCGGGTGCTGACGCTGACGTCGGCGGTGGCCGCGCCGGCCCAGCTCGCCTTCAGCTGGATGTGCCGCAGACAGCCGTTGGCCTCCAGCACCAGGTCATAGCCGGCGTCGTCCACCTCGCTCCGCAGCACCTCGAAATCGGCGATGCCGCGCAGCCAGAGATCGGTCGCCAGCTCGGCGCAGAGCACGCTGCACACGGAAAACGTGCGGGAGCCCGCCTGGGGCGCGACGAATCGGTTCTAACTGCGGTAAGATCACACGGATGTAAAACTGAGAGACGGCTCCATGCGCGCGGACTGCAGGCCTCAACCGCCTTCGTTGAAACTCAAGCACAACCCCACCAAGCTGAGTGCTGGGCGGCCTAAGTACTACGGCTATCATGATGACATGCAGATCTGGGTGGCGGTTCAGGAGGTGATGGTTCGGACTGGACTGTCCATAAACCAGGTCTGCCGCAAATACACGTTCAACACGTTCGTCGGCTGCTTCGACAACTCTAACCAGCACCACAGCATCTCCGGTGAGACGCTCCGATATCGGTACCACCTTGCGGTCCACCGCCTGCAAGCCGAACAGCACGAGCGCGACGAGTTCACGCACCTCCTGCAACGCGTCGGCGCTCATAGCCCCTTGGTGGACCTCCCCCTGCCAATCGCGAGTGTGTGGCACGCGGAGCTCCAACGCCGCCTAGGAGCCTGTCCGAGTATTCCTCGCCCACACCGCAGTCAGCAATTTTGATACACGAAGGCTATCATCGGTATCCGCTTTCACTTTCACAGGCGCTATAGGAGCAAGGTTGTGTCGCCCTTTGTCGCGAATCTGCTTTCTCGGACAGGCTCCTAGCCGAGCCTTGCTGATCAGCGAAGTGCCGCAGCCTTTCGCTACCCGCTTTTTCTCCACAGCCGGAACGTGATGATTAGGCGGTCTCCCCCGAATCGGAGACCACCCAATGCATCGAGTCGCCCGCAAGAAGTCCCGGCCCGCAGGCCAGAGCCATGCCGAAGCCCCGCGCCACCTCAGTATTGCCTATCACGCGATCGCCGGGCTCAAGCTCAATGATCGTAACCCCCGGGTCCACAGCCCGCGCCAGATCCGCCAGCTTGCCCACAGCATCAAGACCTTCGGCTTCAACGGCGCCGTCCTGATCGACCGTGAGGGCGGGGTCATTGCCGGCCACGCCCGCATACTGGCCTGCCAGCAGCTCGGCTGGACCGAGGTGCCCACCATCTGCCTCGACCACCTCAGCCCCGACGAGGCCCGCGCCTTCATGATCGCGGATAACCGCCTCGCTGAGACCTCGACCTGGAACGAGCAGCTCCTCGCCGAGACGCTGCGCGACCTCTCCCTCGTCGACCTCGACTTCAGCCTCGAGGTGACCGGCTTCGAGATGGCCGAGATCGACCTCCGCATCGAGAGCCTCGATGCGGCGCCCAAGCGCGAGGATGACCCGGCCGACGCTCCGGCCACTCTCCCCACCGGCCCAGCCGTCAGTCACCTTGGCGACCTCTGGAAGCTCGGCCGCCATCGGCTGCTCTGCGGCAACGCCCTGGACGAGGCGGCCTATGCGCAGCTGATGGCCGGCAAGCGGGCCGCGATGGTGTTCACCGATCCACCCTACAACGTGCCCATCGCCGGCCATGTCAGCGGCCTCGGCGCCGTCCAGCACCGCGAGTTCGCCATGGCCTCGGGCGAGATGAGCGCGACGGAGTTCACCGCCTTCCTGCGAAGCGCGCTCGGCCCCGCCGCGCGACACAGCCGCGACGGAGCGCTGCACTTCGTCTGCATGGACTGGCGTCACATGCCCGAGCTGCTGGCCGCCGGTGGCGAGGTCTACTCGGAGCTGAAGAACCTCTGCGTTTGGGCGAAGGACAACGCCGGCATGGGCTCGCTCTACCGCAGCCAGCACGAGCTGGTCTTCGTCTACAAGTCGGGCCGGGCATCCCACCGCAACAACGTCGAGCTCGGCCGGCATGGACGGCACCGGAGCAATCTCTGGTCCTACCCGGGGGTGAACTCCTTCGGGCGCCGGGGCGAGGAGGGCAGCCTGCTCGCGCTGCACCCGACGGTAAAGCCGGTCGCCCTGGTGGCGGACGCCATCCTCGACTGCTCGGCGCGGGGCGATCTCGTGCTTGACCCCTTTCTCGGTGTCAATGCTGAGGACGAATTCCTCAGAAGTGCTGGCTGAAAATTCCCCACTTCGGCTGGCGTCTACGCCGCGCCGCTGAGCTCGGGGTTGCGTGCCT
>NZ_JAWLHG010000101.1:0-3196 GCF_041690465.1 Falsiroseomonas sp.
TCGCCGCCGCCTGACCGGCAACCGCCTCGCGCCGGCCATCCAGGCCGGCACGCCCGGACCGCAGCCAGCCAAATTCCAGTTACAAGGACAGGCTCCTAGGCGGCGTATTCCCCGCGGCAGAAGTGCTGGTCCGCGATGGCCTTCAGCTTCGTGGCGGCGTCGGCCAGCCAGGCGGCGTCGCCCCAGAGCACCGCCTCGGGATCAGCGCCGAAGTGGTCGTCGCTGGCCTGCTGCAGTTCGGCGAGCAGGGCGTCGAACTCCGCCTTCTTAGCCAGGAAGGCTTCGAGGCTCCGCTGCTGGTTGGCTTCACGCGTCGTCATCGTGGTCTCCGTCATCCGCATCGCGTGACGGACCATTCGCGCTGTGCCGCGCCCGAGCCAAGCGTGATCGCCAAAGCACCGTTCTTCAAAGGATCTCGATTACATCATGATCGCCGCTGCGCAGCCGGGCCGCGTGGCCTCGCAGCGCGAGGTGGCGCGACGCCTCGGCGTCTCCCACACTGCGTTGCAGAAGGCGCATCGCGCCGGCCGCATCGCACCCGAGGCCGATGGCGGCTGGGACCTGGAGAAGGTCCGGGCGCGGCTGGCCGACAGCAGCGATCCCACGCGGAAGACGGCGGCCTTCGTCGCACCGGTGCCGCCGCGGCCGGTCTCGCCGCCGATCGCAGCGCCCGCGCCCGATCCGCTGCCGCGGGCCGCGGGCAGCACGTTCCACGACGCGCGCACGGCGAACGAGGTGCTGAAGGCGCAGGAGCGCCGGCTGCGGCTCGACGAGCGCAAGGGCAAGCTGGTGGACAAGGCCCGCGCGCTGCTGCTCGTGCACCGCCTCGCCAAGGAGGAGCGTGACGCCATCCTCGCCTGGCCCGCCCGCGTCGCCGCCGAGATGGCGGCCGAACTCGGCGTCGACGCGCACCGGCTGCAGACGATGATGGACACGCGCCTGCGCGAGCACCTGGCGGCGCGGCACGATGTGCGGGTCCAGGTTCCATGATGCCGGGCGAACATCTGCTGGAGGAGCTCGGCCGCTTCGATGGTGACGCCGAGATCCTGCAGGCCTGGCGCGACGGCATGGCGCCGGAGCCGGCGCTGCTCGTGTCGGAATGGGCGGACAAGCATCGCATCCTGAGCAGCCGCGGCTCGGCCGAACCCGGGCCATGGCGGACATCGCGCACGCCCTACCTGAAGGAGGTGATGGACGCGCTGTCGCCGGCACACCCGGCGAGGCGCGTGGTGTTCATGAAAGGGGCGCAGGTCGGCGGCACGGAGTGCGGCAATGGATGGATTGGCTATGTCATCCACCATGCGCCGGGGCCGATGCTCGCGGTGCAGCCGACAACGGAACTGGCCAAGCGCTTCTCCGACCAGCGCATCGATCCGTTGATCGAGGAGACGCGGGCGATCCGGGAACGCGTTGCGCCGGCCCGCTCGCGCGACAGCGGCAATCGTCAGCTCTCGAAGGAGTTCCCGGGCGGGCGGCTGGTGATGACCGGCGCGAACAGCGCAGTCGGCCTGCGCCCCATGTCGGCACGGTTCCTGTTCCTGGACGAGATCGACGCCTATGCCGGCGACGTCGAGGGCGAAGGCGATCCGATCGCGCTGGCTGAGGCGCGGGCCCGCACCTTTGGCTGGCGGCGGAAGGTGTTCCTCGTCAGCACGCCGACCATCGCGGGGCTGTCGCGGATCGAGCGCGAGTATCTGGCGACCGACCAGCGGCGCTACTTCCTGCCGTGCCCGCACTGCCTGGCGATGCAGTGGCTGCGCTTCGAGCGGCTGGTCTGGGACGACGGGGAACCGGAGACGGCACGCTATCTCTGCGAAGCCTGCGACGCGCCGATCGGGGAGCAGCACAAGGCGGCGATGCTGGCTGCCGGGACGTGGCGAGCCACCGCGACGGCGACGGATCCGCACGCGATCGGCTTCCACATCTTAGCGCTCTACTCGCCGCCGGGCTGGATGCCCTGGTCGGAGATCGCCCGGCTCTGGCTCGCGGCGCAGGGCGACGACCGCGCCATCAAGACCTTTCGCAACACCGTGCTGGGCGAGACCTGGCAGGAAGCTGGCGAGGCACCGGACTGGCAGCGGCTCTATGATCGCCGCGAGCACTGGCCCGCGGGCAAAGTGCCGGCGGGCGGCCTGCTGCTGACGGCCGGTGTCGACGTGCAGCGCGATCGCCTCGAGGCGAGCATCTGGGCCTGGGGACAGGATCGCCAGTCCTGGCTGGTTCGAGCACCGCGTCCTGGCGGGGAACCCGTTCGAGGCGGCGGCGCGGGAGGAACTGCGGCTGCTGCTCGGCGAGACCTGGCGGCACGCCAGCGGGCACCGCCTGCCCGTGGCCATGGCCGCGATCGACAGCGGCGACGGCATGACCACCGCCGAGGTCTACGCCTTCGTGCGGCGGTGCGGCGCAGGCCGTGCCATCGCCGTGAAGGGTCAGGACGGGCTGCGCGCCGCGATCGGCCAGCCGGCGGCGACGGAGGTGCGGCGCAACGGGCGGAAGCTCGGTGGCTTGAAGGTCTGGCCGGTGGGCTCCTCCTTCCTGAAGGGCGAGACCTACGGCTGGCTGAAGTTGGAGCGGCCGACGGCAGAGAGCGGCGATCCGTTCCCCGCCGGCTACGTGCATCTGCCCGTGCACGCCGCGGGCGAGGAGTTCTGCCGTCAGCTCATCGCCGAGCAGCTGGTGGCGCGCGCGGGCCGCAACGGCTTTCGCCGACTGGAATGGGTGAAGACCAGGGGACGCAACGAGGCGCTCGACTGCCGGGTCTACGCCCGCGCGGCTGCGGCGGCGGTCGGCATGGACGGATGGGGTGACGGTCGCTGGGCGAGGATGGCCGATGCGCTTTCGCTGCCGGCCGCCGAGCCGGCGCCCTCGCCCGATGCTTCGCCTTCGCCGGCTGCTGGGGCGGCGCGGCCCCGCACGTGGCTCACGCCGCGCACGGGCTGGCTGCGCTGAGAACCCAGTTCGGAACGGAGACGGGTAGAGCTGTGACGGCGTGAGCGGCGTCGGTCCGCAGCGTTCGAGGGGTGTCTGTGGTCCTTGTAGGCTGCCGATGCGGACCGGGTCGGACGCGGCGGCGTGCGCGCCCCTAACGAGCGTCCAACTGCGATAGCTGAGACTTGATCGGACAGTCTGTGTTGGTTCTCGAAGGATGGAGCCGGTGGGCGGGGCGCGGTCCTTGCCCTCGCGCTCGGACCGCGGC
>NZ_JAWLHG010000102.1:0-3153 GCF_041690465.1 Falsiroseomonas sp.
CCCCGGCCGCGGCGGCCGCGCCCGATACCGCGCCGCCTCCGGGTCACGCAGGTAGCGCCGCACCGTGTTCCGCGACACGCCCACCTCGCGCGCGATCTCCCGCACGCCCTTGCCATGCTTGGCCAACACCCGGATCTCCAACGCCAGCTCTCCCCCAAGCATCCGAGCCCCCGCCAACATGACGGGGCACCCTAAGCCTGGGTCAGCTTTCAACCGGCGACCGGGTCAGTTTCACTCCGGCGGCTACACTTTCTTCTGCACCCTGCACCAGAGGTCATGCTTGATGTCGATAGTGAAGCCCCGGTGCTGTTCGCTGCGTAGGTCACGGTCGTTAGAAGTGCCAGGCGGCCGTTCTTCGCCGAGCGCGTTCTTGCAGATGTCGGGGGCGAGCTTCTCGACCTGCTCAGGTCCGAAGATGCGGAGCGCGTTTGCAAGTTCGGCGAGAAGCTCCTCGTGCGAAGCGAGCAATGCGTCGCGCGCCACGGTCCGGAGAACCTCCGACGCGCCGGCCCAAGAACGCCTCTTCCGCTGCTCGGGCGAGTTCGTCAGCCCGGTCGAAAGCTTTCTCGAAGAACACGAGGTTTCGCCACCGCCTCTCGACCACTTCGGAGAACTTGGTGAGCCGCTCGGACAATCGCTCTAGGTCGGGGAAATAGCGACAGGCGAAGTGCCAATCGGCCGCCGAGACCTGCGCTGCAGGCCCGGGCGGTTCCGGCGGTTCTTCGGCGTTCCTGAATCTCTGCCACTCGCGGTCATACTGCCGACGCAGGGACGGATCAGACAGCACCTCATAAGCGCGGTTGATCAAGCGCTACGAGCGGGGCGCGATGATCCTCACCTCGAACCTGACCCTCGGCAGTTGGGACCAGGCCTTCGCGGGCGAGACGGTGCTGACGGCGGCGATGCTCGATCGCCTGCACGCCCGGCCTCGCCGCAATCTCACGCACCAGCGCTTCCACGGTTTCCCTGGAGTGCTCGGGGAAGCCGAAGTTGCCGGGGTCATCCAGATGCCGCTCCGCCACGACCTCCAGCCCCTCCTGGCCGAGTACGCGGAGCGTGGCCGCCTACACAGCATAGAGGGAGGGCGTCACCAGCCCGATCCGGCGGGCACCGAGCGCGCGCCGGCTTCCGATCGCCCAGCAGCTCCGACCGGCCGGCCTGAGGATTGTGCGGCGGCCGGAAACGTCAGCCGCTCGAGCTCCTTTCGACGGGCGCCCCATGACCGCGCAAGGCCGACAAGTTGGACCTGAGCAGCCAGCCGCGGCGTCCTCACCTCCACCGGAAGCGACAGCGGGAAGCCCGACATGCGCCTCATCGTGCGCTGAATGCCGCGGCTCTGGTCGTGCTGTGCCCGCTGGCCCGGCGTGCCGAGGCCGATCGGCTCGCCGGCGGGTGGCGGCCGGGGCACGTGGATATCCTCTCGCCACCTGCAGTGAGAAGGAGCCGATACACGAGCGCACAATCCCTGGCGCGTCCGCCACGCCGCGCAAGGTGACGCAGGTCTGCTGGCCATTTCTCTTGCGTGAGTGCCTGACTTGCGCTGTCCGGGCAGCGTTGGGCACTCTCGGCGCCATGATGTCGTCAAGTTCTCCCGGCCTCACGCCGTCGCGCCAGATCGCGATCCGCGAGGAGTGGCTCGCGCAGCTGCAAGAGGAGCCGCTCGATCCCGCGCTTCCGATCGTCGATCCCCACCACCATCTCTGGGATCGTGCCGAGGAGCGCTATCTTCTGGACGATCTGCTGCGCGACACCGGCACGGGCCATGACGTGCGGGCCAGCGTCTTCGTCCAGTGCGGCGCCATGTATCGCACGACCGGCCCCGAGGAGGAGCGCTCCCTCGGCGAGACGGAGTTCATCAACGGCATCGCGGCTGCGAGCGCCAGCGGCACCTACGGGCCGATGCGTGCCTGCGCCGGCATCGTCGGCTTCGTGGACCTCACGCTCGGCGACCGCGTCGCGCCGCTGCTCGAGGCGCACCTTGCGACGGCACGGGCGAGGTTCCGCGGCGTGCGCAACCGCACGGCTTGGCACCCCTCGCCGGAGGTGCGGTCGAACCTGCTCGGGCCGCCTCCGGGGCCCCTCGAGGATCCACGCTTCCTGGAGGGCGCGCGCCGGCTCGCCGAGCATGGTCTGGTGCTCGACATCTGGGCCTATCAGACGCAGCTGCCGGGTGTCGCGGCGGTCGCGCGCGCCGTGCCGGATCTGACGGTGGTCGTGAACCATTGCGGCGGACCGCTCGGCGTTGGCCCCTATGCCGGACACCCGGAAGAGGGTTTGGCGGAATGGCGGCGGGAGATCCTGGCCCTTGCCGCATTGCCGAACACGGTGATGAAGCTTGGCGGCCTCGCCATGGAGGTGGGCGGCCACGACTTCCACCTGCGCGACCTGCCGCCGAGCTCGATCGTGCTTGAGGCGGCGTGGCGGCCCGTCATCCACACGCTCATCGAGGCCTTCGGCGCCGGGCGCTGCATGTTCGAGAGCAACTTTCCTGTGGACAAGGGGATGTGCGGCTACGGCGTGCTCTGGAACGCCTTCAAGCGCCTCGCCGCGGGTGCGGGGGAGGGCGAGCGGACCGCCCTGTTCTCCGGGACGGCGACGCGGGTCTATCGCCTGCAGGATGCACCCGGCTGCGAAAGCCTGCGGGTTCAGGCGGGATCGGGGAAGCCTTAGAGTTCGGCCGGGTTGTCCAGCAGCGCGCGCTGCCGCGGCTCCGGATCGGGCACCTAGGCGCGGAGCAGGTCGAGCTGGCTCGGATGCGGCCAGTTGCCGGCCCGGAGCACCCGCTCCGGGGTGGCGCCCGCCAGTGCAGAAGCGACGTCTCCCGCGTCGGGCCGGGCGGGTGGGCCGAGCCGGCTCGTGATTGTAGGGGTCGGACAGCTTCACCCAGCTGTTCTCTGCATCCAGCAGGCCTCGGACCGCACCTCGGGCACCGCCGGCAGGTCGGGCCAGCGTTCGGCCGAGGTGACGGCGAGCGGGCGCAGCGCCGCGCTCCGGATGTTGGGCAGCGCCGCCGGCAGATGCCTGAGCGGCCCCGCGCTTGGGCGTTTCGAGGAACGGCTAGAGCGGTTTCCGATCAGTCTGCATCGTAGCCGGCAGCGGCGAAGTAGTTGGCGCACTCCCCAGGCGTGAAGGCGTCGACGATGCGGCCGATGG
>NZ_JAWLHG010000103.1:0-2991 GCF_041690465.1 Falsiroseomonas sp.
ACGCCATCGGCAACCTCCTTGACCGCTTCAGCCCCGAAGAATGCACCGACTACCTGCGACACTGCGGCTATGCACAGTCAGGCCAATAATGGTCTAGCCGAGCAGGTTCCGCCGGATGCGCAGCAGACCGGCACACAGGGCGGGCTGTCGCGTGCGATCCTGCTCGGCCGGCTCTGGCGCCGCCTCTTCAGGCCGCGTCTCAAGCGCCAAGTCGCCGCGGTGCTGGAGCGGGCCGGAGAAACCGCGTACGAGCCCGGCCTTGGGATCCAGATCGCGGAAGCCGCCGGCCGCCTGATCGGTCGTTGCCGCCGCGATGCCGCAGACGTGCAGGAGGCGGACCGGCACTGGGGGAGAGGCCTCGAGCTCCTCGACCGGCTCTGCGATGTCGGCCTGTCCGAACGCCGCGCGCCCGACATCCGACCGGACTCCCTGGAGAGGCTTGAGGCACGGCTTGCGGAGCGGGCACGAGCCGCGACGCAAAATCGGCCCGCGCCGTGCTCTCGCTTCCCTGCCTCGGTAGCGGCAAGTCCTGATGCGGCCTGGTCCGCTCTCGCTCCGGGCCCGCCCGGCCGCCTCGAGGAAGGAGCGGTGTCGATGCGCACGAGGGTAGCCATCGTGGGGAACGGGGCGGTCGGCCTCTCGCTCGCCTTCCGTCTCCTGCAGTCCCGCGACGCGCCGCAGGTGTTGGTCTTCGGCCCTCCGCACTTGCCCGGCAGCTACGCCGGGAGCAGCGCCGCGCCTGCGATGATCAATGTGATCGGCGAGATCACCGAGAAGACGCGAACATCCTGGGCAGCCCGGCACCAGCTAGCTATCGGAGAGAAGGCGCGGGCGCTCTGGCCGGAGCAGGTCGCCCGGATGAACGAGGATCTGGCGGCGCTCGGAGAGCCCAGGCTCGAACTGCACGCGGCACCTACATCGTCTCACGGTCCGATGCCGCCGATGAGCCCAGGAACCTGGATGCGCTCTGCACGACGATCGCCGAGCGCAGAAATGCGTTCGAGGAGCTGAACCTCCGCCGCTCGGGCTCCATGCCGATCATCAGCCCGGACCGGTTCGAAAGTGGGATCTTCGTACCCGACGAATTGCTCATCGACGCGCGCACTGCTGGAAGGCCTGCGCGTCTGCCTGGCAGCGAAGCCGAAGGCGCAGCTGATCCTACGCCGAATCGAGCACATCCATCCGCAGGCCATGACGCTGGTGGACGATGCGGGCGAGCGCATGCAGACGGACGCCATCGTCCTGGCCAACAGCTTCGGCTTCAACAAGCTGGTCGAGGATCTTGGCTGCGGAGGTGTGCCCTATCTCCTGCCGGTCTATGGTGTGGGGATGACGCTGCCTGCGAAGGACGACCGCCGGGTCGTCGTCCGCACGCCCGTCTATGGCTCGAGCTGCGGCGATTATGCGGTACATCTGCCGGGCTACACCTATGTCGGGGCCACCGCGCTGACGCACACCGACCGGGTGGAGACCACGGCGCAGCTGCAGCGTGCTCTGGCTTTCTTCGACCCCGGGGCGAACCTGAACGGCGTCTCGCTGCGCGGCGGCATCCGCGCGATGCCGCAGGACATCTACCCGGTGATCGGCCGGCCGGGTGACGCCATCTGGGCCGCCGCCGGCTTCTTCAAGAGCGGTGTCACCCTGGCACCCTACGTGGCGGACCTGCTCGCACGCGAGATCCTGGGCGAGCCGCAGATGCACGAGAACCGCTTCGGGCCGTACCGCGGAATCGGGAAGTCTCCGCCTTCCATCCGCCAGCTGGTGGACACGATTTTCCGCGAGATGGGCTCGAGCGCGACAACTTCCGGCAGCCGCAGGTCCCTTCGGCGGTGCTCCTGGGGAGTGAAGGCGCTTCGCTGGCGCGAGGTCTGGAGCACGGTCCGCGGTTCCGATCCTTCCGTCCATGACAACAGCAGCATCGTTCTGGCCTGCATCTACGACGGCAGCGTGCAGGAGAAGCTGAACCGGCGCGCCCGGCAGCGGCAGCAGCACCCGCATTGAGTTGCGGGTTCCGCGCCTCGGGACGCCGGTGCTGACCGCCAACACCGCCAGCGCCTGCGCTCACAGCGAGGTGTTCGCGCCGGGGGCGAAGCAGGGGGAACAAGCCCGAGCGGGCGCTCAGCCGCCGCATGGCCTGGGCGCTGGTCATCGCCGGCGGGGGAGTCCTGCCGCTCGCCGCAATCCTCGGCCTGGTGGTCTCGGGCACGCTCATCAGCCGCCGCGTCGTCTCGCATCCCACGCAGGATGCGGTGACGATCGAGGTCTCGGGCCGACTCTGGTGGTGGGAGTTCCGCTACCTCGACGAGGCGAGCCGTCCCGTTGCGGTGACGGCCAACCAGCTCCACCACCCTGCGGGCCGCCCGGCGCATTTCCTGCTGCGCTCGGACAACGTGATCCACAGCTTCTGGGTGCCGAACCTGCGCGGCAATACTGACCTGATCCCGGGCCAGGTGAACGAGATCTGGATGCGGCCCGCGGAGCCCGGCACCTATCGTGGCCAATGCGCCGAGTTCTGCGGCACCCAGCACGCGCTGATGGCCTTCGTCGTGGTGGTCGAGCCGTCCGAGCGCTTCGCGGCTTGGCTCGAGCACCAGGCGCGCCCGGCGGTCACGATGGAGGCGCCCCTGCTCGTGCGAGGGCAGGAGGTGTTCCTTGCCGCAGGCTGCGGCGATTGCCACGCCGTGCGCGGCACGCCGGCAGACGGGCAGCTCGGCCCGGACCTGACGCATCTCGGCAGCCGGCTGACCCTGGCGGCGGCAACGCTCCCCAAGACGCGCGGCCATCTCGGCGGCTGGATCGCCGATCCGCAGCACGTCAAGCCGGGCAACCTCATGCCGTCCTTCGCACTGCCGCCGGCCGACCTGCTGGCGCTGCTGAGCTACCTAGAGGCACTGCGCTAGACCATTATTGGCCTGACTGTGCATAGCCGCAGTGTCGCAGGTAGTCGGTGCATTCTTCGGGGCTGAAGCGGTCAAGGAGGTTGCCGATGGC
>NZ_JAWLHG010000104.1:0-2864 GCF_041690465.1 Falsiroseomonas sp.
GCCGGAGACCTACCGCCTGCCCGACGTCGCCTACGGCAGTGAGGCCTGGGCCCTGGTTCGCCTGCAGCTCGACGAAGGTGCGCTGGCGGGCGTCGAGCCCGGTGGGTTGCTGCAACTGCTCGAGATCGAAGTCGAGCTGGTGGATACGGTGAGCCGCGAACGCCGCTTTCTGCCGGGCGCTTTGCGCCTGCCCGTGCTGCGGGGCGAAGTGCTGAACGCGCTGCCCCACGACGAGCTGGTGGCGAGCCGTGCGCGCGAGCTGGAGTCGGCGGAGCTGCACATGCGCATCCGCGCCGCCGTGCGCGCCGGCGACTGGCGCAAGGCAGAGCGGCTGCTCGCCTGGGCCGAGCAGGAGGCCGCGAACCACCCCTGGCTCCGGGAGATGGTGCGCACCGTCCGGGACCTCATAGCTCGGCGCGACGCCGAGGCGCTGGAGAAGGAAACGGCGTACTCCTCCTCCCGTATGCGGCGACGCCTGGCGGAGAAGAGCCAGGCGGATCTGCTGAACTACGACCCGGCCGCGGAGCGCGAGAAGCGGAGCTTCCTGAGACGCAAGTCCCAGCAGGGCCGGCGCCAGTTCGGCGAGGGTGACGAGGCCGGGCGGAATCGCTGAACCGGGCAACCGCCTATGGAGATTCCTTTCGACATGGTAGAGGGGCATGTGGTCTTCGAGTTGGAGGGCCGCAGCGTACTGCTCGATACCGGCTCGCCGTCCACCTATTCCCGCTCGGGGTCAGTTACCCTCGGGGGCTGCCCTCTGCCCGCGCAGCCGATGCCGGACGAGATCGCGCGGCTGCTCGACGACCATGTGAATGCGCGCATCGACGCAATTCTCGGCATGGACGCCCTTTCCCACCGGCGGATCGCCATCGAGTCCTCCGTGAAGCGGCTGGTGCTGGAGGGGCCCGGGCAGACCGCTGGGCGCCTGGACGGGGTCATCGCCATCCCCCTGCGGCTGGCCCTGGGGCTCCCCGTGGTCGAGATCGAAGCCCATCGACGCTATCCGGTGGTGTTCGATACGGGCGCGCCGCTCTCGTACCTGAAGGGCCCCCGCGTTCGGCCGCTCGGCACCCGGAGTGACTTCTATCTCGGCATAGGCGCGTTCGAGACGCGCGTCGACACGGTCGCCGTCGCGATCGCCGGCCGAACGGTGCACCTCTCGAGCGGCGAACCGCCACCCGAGCTCGCGCAGCTTTTGAACGGCAATGGGAGTTTCGAGGGCATTCTCGGCTCGGAGCTGCTGGAGATGGCGGATGTCGCGCTCGATACTGTGGCTGGCGCGTTCCTCGTGCGTTGGCACGAGGGGGTGCCGTAGCACCCCTCGCAGAAGACACCGCGGCAGGGACAATCAACCGGTCGTCGGGTTGGTCGATCGGCCCTCATGGCCGGCAAGCCGCGACTCGAGCACTCTATCCAAGCTGAACCGCCCCGCGCCATGGGTCGCGAAGTAGAGACCGATCAGGACGAGACAGGCGGACGGGAAGGCGCCACGGATGCCGCTGTGAATATCCACCATCACGATCGCGATGAGGAATTCACGGCGCAGATCACACCGGCCCAGCGCGTGAGGAGCCCGAGGACGAACGCGGTACCGACGCCGAACTGCGCCCAGACGGAAAGTGGCGCCATGAGCTCCGGCGCCGGAAAGCCGAAGCTGGCAACAAACGCTGCGAACTCGTCCATCCGCTCGGCGCTCTGCACGTTGTCGGCCACGCCCCAGACCAGGAACGCGCCCACTACGACGCGCAGCAGCAACAGCGCCGCATCGCCATGGAGGTACAAGGGCGTGAGCAGAACAGCGGAGAAGACTCGGGGGGACATTGGCAGCGTCCAGTCTGATCAGCCGGCGGTATCAGCGAGGCTCGGGCGCTTCCGGCAGCGTGTATTCGAAGTCGTAGCGATACCCGCCGTCGCCCGTCTCGATGCGCATCTCGCCTTCGAGGCCGGCCAGGCCGCCCGTGCCGGAATCCGGCACCACGGTCATCGTGAGCCAGCCGGGGGTGCCGCGCTCCATGCTGGCGCTGTGCTGGAGCAGGAAGCTTCCGCGGCGGCCCGCCAGCTCGCCGGTCACCCGCTCGAAAGCCACGTAGGCCATGGAGCCTTCGACCGGTGTGGTGGCCGTCAGCATCTTGCCGCGTCCCTCGCCGACGAAGTCGCCTTCGTAGCGCTTCTCGAGCAGTTGCCGTTCGAGGGTGACGCCGTCACGCCCATCGGGTTCGCCGCGGGACGTGCGGCGGGGTACGAACGTGCCTTGCGCGTGGGTCGTCTGCGACCGCAGATAATGGTCCCACTCGCGCAGCAGCCAGGGATACACCCTCGGTACGAGGACACCGTCGGCGATCGCCGGGTCTTCTGCCAGCAGGGATTCGACCTCCTCGATGCTGTCCTCGCGGTAAATCACCGCACCTCCGCTGTCGTCCGTGAACGGTCCGGCCTCCTGAATCAGGCCCTCCGCGTACCGCTGCAGCACGTAACGGCCATGCTCGCGTAACGGTTGCTCGCTGACGGGTTTGCCTTCGATCCACGCCGGCCCCGGCTTCAGGACGACCAGAAAAACGTGATCGCGCACGGCGGGATCGTCGGATGCGTTCGGCTGGGTTTGCTCGGCCGATGCAGTGGCCGACACGAGGCCGAGGATCACCAGCACTTTCAGAACGTTAGTCACGACACCCTCTCACTCGCCAGTGCGTCTCGACGGGGCAGCGTGCGCCAAACCAAACGAGCCGTCAAACGCACCCCGCCTGTCCGGCGTTCGGTGTGGTCACTCGATTGGATTAGCACTAGGCGGTGCGGGCATCTATCGCATGCGGCAACGCTCCCTCCTGCCGGCCTTCAGCGACGGCTTGGGGATCATCCTCCGCTTA
>NZ_JAWLHG010000105.1:0-2661 GCF_041690465.1 Falsiroseomonas sp.
GCCTGGGGCTCTGCGTCTTTCATCGGGCGTCCTTTCCGGGAGCGGTTGCGGGCAAGGTAGGCGGGTGAGCGGGCGGCTGCAACGGGCGGCGGCACGGCTTTTCGAAAAGCCGTGTGGCGCGGTTTGGAAACCGCGTGGCGCGCCGCTTGCCAACATGGCCTGCGCTCCCATCTGACAGGTCATGCCGAAGATGCGACGCAAATCCGACCTGCCGGAAAAGACCTGCGCCCGATGCGGGCGGCCTTTCACCTGGCGGCGCAAGTGGGCGCGCGACTGGCCGGCGGTCAAATACTGCTCCGACGCCTGCCGCAAGGCTGCGAAGGCGGGGCCGGGCGGCGGAAAGTGACCGCGCCGGATTTCGCGTGTTGCCTATAGGAAACTTTTTTCCTATCCGTGGCGGAAGCGAACGGCACACAATTGCATACGAGGGAGACGCGCATGGAACGAAGGGTCGAGCACTTCGGGCTGAGCATCGCGCCGGAACTGGCGCTCTTCGTCGAGGCGCGGGCACTGCCCCGCACCGGCGTGAAGGCGGAAGATTTCTGGAAAGGCTTCTCCGCCATCGTCCACGATCTCGCACCGAAGAACCGCGCGCTGCTGGAAATCCGCGAGGCGATGCAGCAGCAGATCGACGCCTGGCACATCGCCCGGCGCGGCCAGCCGCATGACGCCGCCGCCTACCGCGCCTTCCTCGAAGAGATCGGCTATCTCCTGCCCGAGGGCGAGGATTTCAGCATCGAGACCGACCATATCGACCCCGAGATCGCAACCATCGCCGGGCCGCAGCTGGTGGTGCCGATCACCAACGCGCGCTACGCGCTCAATGCCGCCAATGCCCGCTGGGGTTCGCTCTACGATGCGCTCTATGGCACCGACGCGCTGGGCAGCCCGCCACCGGCCGGCGGCTACGACCGGGCACGCGGCCGCGAGGTGATCGCCTGGGGCCGGCGCTTTCTCGACGAGGCGGTGCCGCTCGCCGGCGGCAGCCACATGGACGTGGCCGGCTACCGGGTCGAGAACGGCGCGCTGGTGCCGGAGCTGGCCGACCCTGGCCAGTTCATCGGCTGGCGCGGCACCGAGGATGCACCGGAGGCGGTTGTGCTGCGCAACAACGGGCTGCACATCGTCATCGAGATCGACGCCTCCACCCCGGTGGGGCAGGACGACCGCGCCGGCGTGTCCGACATCAAGCTCGAATCGGCGATTTCGGCGATCATGGATTGCGAAGACAGCGTCGCCTGCGTCGATGCCGCCGACAAGGTGGCGGCCTACGACAACTGGCTGGGGCTGATGCAGGGCACGTTGACCGAAGAGGTGAGCAAGGGCGGCAAGACCTTCACCCGCCGGCTGGCGGACGACATGACTTTCCACGCCCCCGGCGGCGGCGCGGTCACGCTGAAGGGCCGGGCGCTGATGCTGGTGCGCAACGTCGGCCACCTGATGACCACCCCGGCGATCCACGACCGCGAGGGCCGTGAGGTGCCCGAGGGGATCATGGACGCGATGATGACCACGCTGGCCGCGATGCACGACCTTGCCGCGCGGCGCAACTCGGCCACCGGCAGCATCTACGTGGTCAAGCCGAAGATGCACGGGCCGGAGGAAGTGGCCTTCGCCGACGAGCTGTTTTCGCGCGTCGAGGCGGTGCTGGGGCTGGAGCGATACACCGTCAAGCTCGGGATCATGGACGAGGAGCGGCGCACCAGCGCCAATCTCAAGGAATGCATCCGGGCGGCCCGCCACCGGGTGGCCTTCATCAACACCGGCTTTCTCGACCGCACCGGCGACGAGATCCACACCTCGATGGAAGCCGGCCCGATGCTGCGCAAGGGCGACATGAAGGGCGCGGCGTGGATCAAGGCCTACGAGGATCGCAACGTCGATATCGGGATCGCCTGCGGCCTGCGCGGCCGCGCTCAGATCGGCAAGGGGATGTGGGCAGCGCCCGACCGGATGGCCGAGATGCTGCGCGAGAAGATCGCCCACCCGCAAGCGGGCGCGAACTGCGCCTGGGTGCCGTCGCCCACGGCGGCCACGCTGCACGCCACGCACTACCAAAAGGTCAGCGTCCAGGCCCGGCAGGACGAGATCGCCGCACAAGGCCCGCGCGCCACGCTCGACGAACTGCTCACCATCCCGCTCGCGGGCGGCACCAACTGGTCGGACGACGAGATCCAGGCCGAGATCGAGAACAACGCGCAAGGCATCCTCGGCTACGTCGTGCGCTGGATCGACGCCGGGATCGGTTGTTCGAAGGTGCCCGACATCCACGACGTCGGGCTGATGGAAGACCGCGCCACCTGCCGGATCAGCGCCCAGGCGCTGGCCAACTGGCTGCACCACGGCGTCGTCGACGAACAGAAGGTGATGGCCGCCCTGCGCAAGATGGCCGAGGTGGTGGACCGGCAGAACGCCGATGATCCCTTCTACCAGCCGATGGCGCCGGGATTCCAGGGCGTGGCCTTCCAGGCCGCCTGCGATCTGGTGTTCCGTGGCCGGGTGCAGCCCTCGGGCTACACCGAGCCGGTGCTGCACGCCCGCAGGCTGGAACGCAAGGCAGAGGGCTAGGCTCCAAACCCAATCAACCTGTTGATCTATTTTTATTCTGGTGATTCACTGACATCAGTCAGCAGAAGGAATTGGCGATGGCGGGGTTGTTTT
>NZ_JAWLHG010000106.1:0-2618 GCF_041690465.1 Falsiroseomonas sp.
AGCTGGTCCAGCAACTCATCCGGGATCGCAGGCTGTTTGCGTCGCGGCATACGATGGCTCCTTCAGCAGCATCGTACGGCCCCAAACACGGAATTTCCGACAGTCCCCACCGTCCGCCCGCCGGCCGAGCCCGCCGCCTTCGAGCGCCGCTTCGAGACCCCGCCGGGCCGCCAGGCGCAGGTCGACTTCGCCTGCTTCAAGGTCCGCTTCGAGGATGAGCCCGGCGCCGAGCGCATCGTCTGGCTGTTCTCCCTCGTGCTCGGCCACAGCCGCATGATGTGGGCCCGCTTCGTCGCCCGGCAGGACCTCGCCACCATGCTGCGCTGCCACGTCGCCGCCTTTGACGACCTCGGCGGCGTGCCCGAGCAGATCCTCTACGACCGCATGCGCACCGCTGTCCTCGGCGAGGTCGATGAGCGCGGCATCGTCTACAACGACAAGCTGTTGGCCCTCGCCGCCCACTACGGCTTCGTCCTCAAGGCCTGCCGGCCCTACAGGGCAAAGACCAAGGGCAAGGTCGAGAGGCCGTTCCGCTACGTCCGCGAGGACTTCTTCCTCACCGGCCGCTTCCGCAACCTCGACGACCTGAACGCCCAGTTCACCCAGTGGCTCGACCAGGTGGCCAACCGCCGCCTGCACAGCACCACGGGGCGGATCGTCATCGAGCACTTCGCCGATGAGCGGCCCACCCTCAAGGGTCTGCCGGCCGGGCCGTTCAACGCCGTCCTCCGCCTCGGGCGCCGCATCTCCCACGAGGGGATGATCTCGGTCGGCGGCAATCTCTACTCCGTCCCCGACGGCACCCGCCGCCGCCCCGTCGAGGTCCAGGTCACCGCCGCGGAGGTGCACATCCTCGAGGATGGCCGGCTGGTTGCCACCCATCCCGTGCTCGATGGCCGCGGCCGGCGCCGTATCGCCGAGGGCCACCGCCGCCTGCCACCGACGCACAACAGCACCACGCCCCGCGCAGGCACCTCGGCATCGGGCCACCAGCACCCGCCGCGGCCGCCGGCGTGGCGCCACGTTCGCTGGCCATCTACGAGGCGATCGGCCGCCGCCTCGCCGGCGCGGAGCGGGCACGATGACCACGGCACCCGCCACCCTCGATCGCATCCGCCGCCATCTGGTCGGCCTCAGGATGCCACGCTCCCTCGAGGTGCTGGAGCACCTCCTGCGCCAACTCGAGCGCGGCGAGATCTCCGCCCTCGAGGCGATCGATCAGCTGCTCGACGAGGAGCTCGGCCTGCGCGAGGGGCGCCGCGTCAAGGCGGCCCTCAAGATGGGTCGGCTGCTGAGCATCAAGACGCTCGCAGGGTTCGACTTCGCGTTCCAGCCTTCGCTCGACCGCAACCGCATCCTCACCCTCGCGGGCCTCGACTTCATCGACCGCCACGAAGTCGTCCACTTCCTCGGCCAGCCCGGCTGCGGCAAGACGCACCTGGCCATCGCGCTCGCCGTCGAGGCCGTGCAGGCAGGCCGCAGCGTCTACTTCACCACGCTGACCGAGCTCATCGGCTCGCTTGCCAAGGCCGAGCGCGAGGGGACGCTCCGCGAGCGCATCCGGTTCCTCTGCCGGCCGCAGCTACTGGTCGTCGACGAGATCGGCTACCTGCCGGTCGTCGCCGGTGGCGGGAACCTGTTCTTTCAGCTGGTCAACGCCCGCTACGAACCTGGCGCCATGATCCTCACCTCCAATCGCGGCTTTGCCGAATGGGGCGAGGTGTTCGGCGACACCGTCGTCGCCACCGCGCTGCTCGATCGCCTGCTCCACCACGCCGTCGTCGTCCGCATCGAAGGCGCCAGCCATCGCCTCCGCCGCCATGCCGACCTGCTGCCGGACAGCGCCGCAGCACGACACATGCACAAGCCCGAACCCCCGCTACGTCGACGTGGCAGGCCGCCGAAGATACGCACCTCGGAACTCATCACCGCGACATAGCCACCAGCCGATCTGGGGAATTTTCAGCCAGCACTTCTGAGGAATTCGTCCTCAGCATTGACACGTGCTGATGACCGCCGACGGCGCGGGCACGATGGCAATCCGGGCGGCCACGGGGGAGGGCAAGCCCACCATCTGGCGCTGGCAAGCGCGCTATATGCGGGACGGCGCCGAGGGCCTGTTCCGGGACGCCCCGCGCGGTCGCGCCTTCGCCGCCGCCTTGCCCGAACAGATCGCTGCGCTGGTCGAGCGCACGCTGCACGAGGAGCCGCCCGCGGCGACCCACTGGACGCTGCGCTCGATGGCCAAGGCGAGCGGCCTGGCGCCGTCCACCATCCACCGCATCTGGCGCGAGCACGGGCTGAAGCCGCACCGGGTCGAGACCTTCAAGCTCTCCAACGACCCGAAGTTCGTCGAGAAGGTCCGCGACATCGTCGGGCTCTACATCAACCCGCCCGAGCACGCCCTGGCGCTCTCGGTGGACGAGAAGAGCCAGATCCAGGCCCTCGACCGCACCCAGCCGGGGCTGCCGATGAAGCGGGGCCGCGGCGCGACCATGACGCACGACGACAAGCGGCACGGCACGACGACGCTCTTCGCCGCGCTCGACGTGAATGCGGGCACGGTCATCAGCCAGTGCATGCTCCGCCACCGCGCCGCCGAGTTCATCCGCTTCCTG